>CALRTJ020000001.1:0-318340 GCA_943371055.1 Hydrogenophaga intermedia
CACCCGCTTGGGCTGGCCCGACGCCGGCCCCGCCGGGCCCATCACCGCTTGGGGGGGGCGCTCCCGGGGCGCCGGCTCCGCTGCACTCGCCCTTGGGGCAACGCATGCCCAGGCGACGGCCAGCGCGCCCAGCACGGGCAGGCCCAGCCAACTGAGGATTCTTGGGGTCATGTGCAGCTCCGGGTTGGTGATGAAGTCGGGGCGCATCCCCCACAGGGCCACCGACCACGCGGGGATCAGGATGAGCAGCGCCAAGGTGGCCCACAAGCCCGCCCGACACGCCCTGGAAAGGGGTGAGCGCGCGCTCATGAGACGAGCGGGCCCTGGTCGTGCTGAGCGTCCTCGGCCGGGTCACGCCCCGCCACGCGCACGCCCGCCCAGGGCCCCAGTTCCTGGCGCTCCTGCTCGGTCAGCGCCTGGCGTTGGGGTGGGCGGCCGTGGCCGCGGGTGTCGGTGCGCACGCCCAGGCTGGTTTCGCACACCACCGCGCTGGGGCGCTGGGTGATGTCGGGAAGCCAGCTCGGCAACACCCCGCCGCTGTAGTAGTCGCAACTGCCCTCGATCACCCGGCGCCGCTCGGCGTCTTCCTCGGACCAGTACAGCGCGAATTTCTGTAGAAACCGGCCCCATGTCAGGATCCCTGGCCGAATCTGGTCGGTCTTCCGTGGCTTCTTCAACCGCCAATCCGCCACCGCACACAGGTAGCAATAGAAGTCCGGATGGGACACCGCCAGACCCTGCCCCACCGCGACGTCGTAGGCGGTGACCTTGGCGTGGTTGTGCCGCGACCCGATGATCGCGCCGTGGAACGAGCGCTCGGTCGTGCCGTGCTGGTGGCGCAGGCGCGCCTCGTCGGGCGTCTCCTGCCGCTCGATGGTGAGCCGTCCCGGTGGCTTGCACATGCCCCTGACCAGGCGGAGCCGCTCGCCCTCGCGCCGGCCTCGGTTGAGCGCCTCTTCCACCTCGCGCAGCGCGGCAGGAGGCAAGGGCCCGTGCGGGACGCTCCGGCGCCAGGGGCTGTCCGGACACGGGTCCTCGATGTCCTCGGGCGGCAGCGTCCTGAGGCCGTAGCGGCTGGTCACGGCGATGGCCGCGTCGATGGCGTCCACCGACTCGAAGGCGCCCACGGGCCGCGTGCCGGGCAAGGCGCCCGCGTGCATCTCCGCCGCCACCGGCGTGGCCAAGGCTTCCGCCGAGATGTGGCGCAGGCCCTTGCGCCGCGCGTCTTCCGAGAGTCGCAGCCCGAACAGCTGACGACCATCGCGGTCGGTCTCGGGCAGGTCGGCCCGGTGGCTGGCGGCCTTCGGCGCGACGTGGCCATGGTCGTCCTCGCCCTCCTCGCGCAGCACGAAGTCCTGCGGCGGCAGCCCCACCTTGAAGACCTCTCGCCGGCCGCTGCCCGAGGGCCTCAACTTGGCGGTGAAGACCCGCTGCAGGAAGCGTGCGCCCAGCTCCTTGAGCGGCTCACGCACCACCGGCGTCATCGCCGGGGCGCTGGGGTTGCGCGCGAGCTCCGGTTCCTCGTTCGGGTCCAGCGCCCTGGAACCCTGCACCCGGTACGGCACGCCCTGCCAGCCGATGCCCTGCACGTTGGGCAGTGCCACGGTCATGTCCTCCGGGCAGAAGTAGAGGTAGACCTTGCCGCGGTTGTCCCGGTCGCCACTGGCTTCCCAGCGGGCCGAGTGCACACCCGTCGCGCGCATCTGCCGCAACTCGTCCTCGCTCCAGCCCGCTTTCTGGTGCGCCGCCACCCCGTGGACGATGTTGACCAGCGTGTCCAGCCGGGCCTTGAGGGTCTGCTGTCCGCTCAGGCGGTGGTAGTGCCCGCGCATGGACGCGTCCTCGCCGCCACCGTGGCACAGGCCGGCGGCCTCGGCGACGTTCTCGGTCAGGCTGTAGGGCGGATGGGTCAGCACCAGGGTGTCGGCCGGGCGCTGGCCCCGCTCCATCAGGAAGGCCTGCGCCAGCAGGCTGATCAGGCAGCCCTGGCTGTGCGCGACCACGCTGACGACCTCGGCGGGGTCGTAGGCCCGGATCATCTCGATCAGGTTGGCCAGGCGCCGCGCGGCCAGGACCATGTACATCCGCCCGGGCGCCTCGAGCACCGGACGCAGCGGATCGGCCGCGAGCCGGTCGGGCAGGCCCAGCAGCCGCGGCGCCCCGCTGTTCCACATGTCGGCCAGGGTGCTCGTGGCGTTGGCGAACGGCCCCCCGCCCTTGCTGAAGTCCTTGTCCAGGCGGTTGCCGAAGCGGTCGACCTTCTGTCCGTTGACCGTGCGCGCCCCCACATTTCCATCCTCCCGAAACCCCCAGTAGAAGGGGATCACCCCGCTGTGCGTGTCCGCCCCGATCTGGCGCCGGTAGAACACCGCGTCGGGGTCGTCGTGCAGTTGGTCCGCGTCCTTGACCGGGTCATAGCCGCGGTAGCTGGCCGGCACGAAGGGCGCCCGCCCGCCCTGCCAACCCAGGCGATCGGAGAGGCCTTCGCACAGCCCCTGCTCCACCGCTTCGTAGCTGGTGCCGACGTCGTTGACGCCGTGCACCAGAATGACCGCGCCGGGCAGGTCCGGCTTGACCGCCACGGGCTGCGGCGCCGTCCGGCCACAGCTCAGAACCATGCGGCCTTCGCCGATGCAGTAGGGGGTGCGGGTGTAGGTCATGGGCGTGTTCCGGGTGGGCGGATCAGGCTTTGCGGATGCGCACGGCCGCGATGTGCATCGCGTCGCGCTGCTCCAGGCGGGTACGGCCCTGGGCGTCACTGATGCCGGCGACGGTGCTGCCGTCGCTGAGCTCGATCTCGTAGGGCGTGTCAGGCGCCATCAGGCTGTCGGGGTGGAAGGGGTCACCGAAGCGCAGCACGAACTGGCCGTCGGGCTGCCCCCTGCCGAACTGCGGCCGGGTGCCGGCCATGGTCTGCGGGCCGCTGTGCGGGAAGCTGGCGCCGAAGGACTTGATGGCGCCCGGACTGCCCAGGGTGACGCTGCCGTCACCGATCTTGATGAAGCTGCCGTCCTCGGCGATGAAGGTGTGGGTCTTGGCCATGTGAACGGCCTCGTCCACCGCACGGCTGGTGATGTGTCGGGCGGACTCCGACACGATGTCGCCGTGCTGGCTTTGGGTCAGGTGATCGCCCTGGTGGGCGATCTGGCGGATGCCTCCTCCGTGGGCGAAGAGCCCGATGCCCTGGCCCGCATTGACGCTGTAGCGCTGGCCGGCGGCCTGCTGGATGTGCTGCTGGGCCACCAGGTCGTGGTTTTCGCCCGCGACCTGAACGATGCTCCTGGGGGTGCTGCTGGCGATGCCCTGGGGGGCGGTCTGGGCGATCAGCCCGGTGTCCTGACGCACGCCCTGCGGCTCGGTGTTGGTGCCGGCCTGCCAGTTCTTGACCCGGGCATGCAGATCGGCCTGTGAGGCGGTGTCCACGGGCAGTCCCTGGTGCTGGGACGAGTAGTCGCCCATGGCCTTGAGCAGCCCCAGACCGGTCTCCATCAGGGCGATGGCCTCCAGGCAGTCGAGCTGCTGACCACCGGCGCGCAGCCGGGGCCAGGCGCTGTGCAGGATGCCGCGGGCGGCCCGCAGGGTGGCCGCGGCGTCGGTGCAGGCATACACCCCCTCACCGAGAGGGCGGGCCTGGCCATCCTGGCGTTCGTCGGTGATGAAGCCCGCCCAGATGCGGGTGTGGGCGTGGTCGCTGAACAGGCGTGCGCTGGTCTGGCCCGGGGTGGCATCCAGGCGGAGGTCGGACGCGCGCTCGCTGCCGACCTCCTTGAGACGCAGTCCGCTCAGGTAGCGGTTGCCGGGCAGACCGGACCGTTGCCCGAACCGAGGCGGCCGGTTGCCGGGGGAGTAAAGGCTGCCCTGGATGACGGGTCGGTCGGGCGAGCCCGCGAGGAACTCGACCAGGACCTCGTCGCCGATGCGCGGCGGCGCGATGAAGCCGAAGGCATCACTGGCGTGGGGCATGGCCATGCGCACCGGCGCGCTGGTGCGCACCGTGGGGTGCACCTCGGGGCGCTGGCCCGCCTGCAACATGCCGCCCTGCTGCTGCCCGCTGGCCAGGTCCAGCACCTGCACGCCGGGAAAGCCGATCTGCGGGCGTCCCCACTCGTCGACCGACACTTCCTCACCCGGCGGGCCCACCACGTAGGCGATTCGGGGGTGCACATGGGGCCAATGCAGGCGCGCATCGAAGGCCGGCACCAGAGGGGCGCTGCGCGGGATGGCCTCGAAGGTGTTGGCGTAACGGCGGGCTTCAGGCTGCGTGCCGACGGTCGGCCGCTGTGCCGTCCAGTCGGTCCAGCCCGAGCGGGCGAACAGTTGCCCGATGCGGGCGTTGAGCTCTTTGCCGTAGTTGTTTTCGGCGAAGTGCTGCACCCGCGTCAGGATGCAGGGCCGCACCGCGGCGGGGCCCTGCGGGCCATTGGGTTGGCCGGTGACCTCCAGCCAGGTGCCGGCGGCCAGGTCACGCACGCCGGATGCCCCGCGCACGGTGCAGGCCCGCATTTCGTGGTGCTGCATCCGCCGCAGCGCGAGCTGCTCGTGGTCGGCGGGGCTGTCGCCCCAATGGGGCGGGTCGATCCGCTGGTCGGCCAGGCCGGCGGCCAGGGCGGCCGCCTGCGGCCCGCCCGGCGCCCGGGCGCCGTGGACCGTTGTGCCGTCGACGCCATGCGACAGGTAGTCGGTGGACTGGCGCACCACGGAGCCGGGCACCAGACGGTGCGACTCGCTCCAGTCGGTGATGGCGTCGCGCGATTCGGTCGCCCCGTCGCGCCGGTAGGCGACGCTGCCGACCGGGTTGCGCGGCACCGCCGCACTGCCCGAGAAGAAGCGCAGCGTGTGGCCGACGTCACGACCGAGGTCCGGGTCGGCACCCTCGGTGTCGGGGGCCCGCTGAAGCCGCCCGGGCACCACTGCCCAGCTGATGCCGGCCTTGCGGGCCAGCCGCAGCAGGTAGCGGGCGTCGGACTCGCCGGTCTGCATGCAGAACGACCGCACCGGGTAGTCCTGCGGGTTCAGACTGTCCAGGTCGAAGTCGAAGACCTCGGCCAGCGCGGGGCTCTGCTGCCGCCAGATCGACAGGCCGGTGTGCAGGGCGTCGAGCACGCTGCCGTTGATCAGCACCCGCTCGTGCGAGCCCTCGTCCATCAGGGCCAGGGCGTCCTTGGCCTCGATGAACCACAGGTGCAGCCCCCCATCGCTGGGACCCTGCACCGCCTGGCAGATGATCGCGTTCACCCGACGCAGGCCGCCAAGGTCGGTGACGATCTCGACCGACAGCGGCTGGCCAATGAACCAGGCGGGGTCCAGGTCGTTGCGGGTGCTCAGGCAGAGGAGCCGGATGTGGACGCAGACCTCGGCGTTGACCGCCTCGAGGATGTCCAGCGCGCGACCGTGCAGGGCGTTGTCCAGGACGGCATCGGCACCGCCGACCCGCAGCCGGAACTGCCGGCTGGACTGGCTCAGGCCGTCGTCGCCGAACCAGGCCTGGAGCGCGCGCGCCAGTGACGCGCCATCCGCGGCGGCGGATGGCGAAAACGGTTCGACCCCATGCGAGGGCCATGGCGATCCGAAGGACATGCGGACATCCCGGTGAGTGCTAGTCGAGTGAAGCCCCTTCACGGACGTCGAACAGCAGGCACGGAACGAGGCGGCAGCGATGTTAGGTCGGGGAGTCCCCGATCCCCGGCCTGGCCTGGCGAGCAAGCGTTCCAAAGGGCGACCAGCTGTAACCACGCACACGCCCGCGACCGCCCGGTCCCAGGATGGAATTCACGCCGGCGCGGCCATGGCATCCGGGCGCGGCGCCAGGGTCCGCGCGTCCTGGGGCAGAATCGGCGCACCGTGGCGCGGCGCACCTGCGCCGGGCCTTTGGCTGCGGTCAACGGCTGGCGCGCGCGCCCCTGGCGCCGTGCCGCCGCCGCCGCCGCCCCGCACCCTCCTGACGCCACCGCCCATGCCGCCGCTTCCCCCGATCACCAAGGCCCTGATGCTGATCTGCACGGCCGTGTTCTGCCTGCAGTTCCTGATGGGCGGCCCGATGATGGTCTGGTTCGGTCTGTGGCCTCTGGGCTCCGGGCGCTTCATGCCCTGGCAGGTCGGCAGCTACGCCTTCCTGCACGGCGACATGCTGCACCTGTTCTTCAACATGCTCGGCCTGTACATGTTCGGCGCCGAGATCGAGCGCCTGTGGGGCGGCAAGCGCTACATGCAGTTCCTGGCCGCATCGGTGCTCACCGCCGCGCTGTGCCAGATGGTGATCACGGCGCTGGCGGGCACCATCGGCCCGACCATCGGCATCTCGGGCGGCCTGTACGGCCTGCTGCTGGCCTCGGCCATGCTGTTCCCGAACCGCACGATCATGCCCCTGTTCCCGCCCATCCCGATGAAGCAGCGCACCTTCGTGATGGTGTTCGGCGGGTTGGAGCTGTTCCAGGGCCTGGCGGGCTTCACTGGCGTGGCGCACTTCGCCCACCTGGGCGGCATGCTGGGCGCCTGGCTGATGATCCGCTACTGGCGCGGCCAGGCGCCGTTCTCGGGCAAGCGCCGCTGGTGAGCGGCCCGGCCGGCCACGCGCCGGCTCAGACGGGCTCGCGGTGCGCGGGCTCGCAGCCCAGCTCGCGGCGCATGCGGCCGTTGTCCAGTCGGCGCGACTCGCCCATGAAGCTCAGGCTCATCGGCGAGGCCAGCCGCGCCATCTCCTCGCGGCTCACGCGCGGCAGGCGCGACAGACCTGCGGTGTCGGCCGCGCGGTCGAACCACTCGCCCATCAGGCAGTCGGCCCCGTCGGTGACGTGGTAGGCCCGCTGCGGCCAAGCCCGCCACAGCGCGGCCACGGCGGCCCGGGCCAGGTCATCGGCGTGGATGTGGTTGGTGTAGACGTCGTCCTCGGGCCGCAGCAGCGGCGTGCCGCGACGCACCCGGTCCAGCGCTGAGCCGCCTGCGCGGTCCGGTGCATGGATGCCCGGGATGCGCAGCAGGGCCACGCGCCAGCCCGCGTCGCGGCCGGCACTGCGCAGGGTGCGCTCCGCGTCCACGCGGCGGTGGGCGCGGTCGGTGGCCGGGGCCAGCGGCCGGGTCTCGTCAAAGCGCGCCCCACGGGCGTCGCCGTAGACCCCGGTGGTGCTGCCGTAGACCAGGCGCAGCGGCACGCCCCCGCGGCGCAGCGCCTGGACCAGGTGGCGTGTGCGGGGGTCTGCGGTGCCGCGGCCCGGCGGCGGCGCCAGGTGCATCACCGCGTCGGCCAGACCGGCCAGCCGGTGCAGCGTGGCGGGATCGTCCAGGTTGCCGACCAGCGGAACCGCCCCGGCGGCGCGCAGCTCGGGCTGGCGCGCGGGCGAGCTGGTCAGTGCCAGCACGCGCCAGCGCCCGCGCAACAGGCGCAGCACCCGCAGGCCGACGTCGCCGCAGCCGACGATCAGCAAGGTGGGGCGGCGGTCCAGAGTGCGGGGCATGGTCGGGGCGCCTCGGGGGCATGGGGGACAATCGCGGCAGTGTAGTGGCCCCGTCCCGTTCCCCAGCATGACCTTCCGCATCACCCTCAAGCCCTCCGAGCGCCACTTCGACGTGGCCACCGACGAGACCCTGCTCAATGGCGCGATCCGCGCCGGCATCGGCCTGCCCTACGGCTGCAAGGACGGTGCCTGCGGCTCGTGCAAGTCGCGCCTGCTGGACGGCCGCGTGCTGCACGGTGCGCACGCCGAGAAGGCCCTGAGCGCCGCCGAGGAGGCCCAGGGCCTGGTGCTGACCTGCTGCGCCACGCCGCAGACCGACTGCGTGGTCGAGGCCCGCAGCGTGGCCGGCGCCGGTGAGCACCCGGTGGTCAAGCTGCCCGGCCGCATCCTGTCGCTGGAGCGCCTGGCCGCCGACGTGATGAAGCTGCGCGTGCAGCTGCCGGCCAACCAGGCCTTCAGCTTCCACGCCGGCCAGTACATCGAGTTCATCCTGCGCGACGGCAGCCGCCGTGCCTACTCGATGGCCAACGCGCCGCACAACCTCGGCACCCCGCCCTCGATCGAGCTGCACATCCGCCACATGCCCGGCGGCCTGTTCACCGACCAGGTCTTCAGCACGGTCAAGGAAAAGGACATCGTGCGCATGGAAGGCCCCTTCGGCAGCTTCTTCCTGCGCGAGGACTCCGCGGCCCCGATCGTGCTGCTGGCCTCGGGGACCGGCCTGGCGCCGATCAAGGCCCTGGTCGAGCGCATGCAGCAGCAGGGCATCACCCGCCCGGCCGTGCTGTACTGGGGCTGCCGCAGCCGGGCCGACCTGTACCTGAACGACTGGGCCGAGGCCACCGCCGCCGCCATGCCCCACCTGCGCTACGTGCCGGTGCTGTCCGAGCCCCGCGCCGAAGACGGCTGGAGCGGCCGCACCGGCCTGGTCCACGAGGCGGTGATGGCCGACCTGCCCGACCTGTCCGCCCATCAGGTCTACGCCTGCGGCGCGCCGGTGATGGTCGACGCGGCGCAGCGCGACTTCACCGCCCGCTGCGGCCTGGCCGAGGACGCCTTCTTCGCCGACAGCTTCACCAGCGCTGCCGACAAGGCCCGCGCCTGAGCACCGACATGCGCCGCCGCCACCTGATCGCCAGCGCCGCGCTGGCCCCGTTCGCCCTGTCGGCCCAGACCCGCCCGATCCGCCTGGTCGTGCCCTACCCGCCCGGCGGGCCGCTGGACGCGATGGCCCGCGCCCTGGCCGAACGCGTGGCGCCCGCCCTGGGCCCGGTGGTGGTGGACAACCGCGCCGGCGCCGGCGGCAACCTGGGCGCCGACCTGGTGGCCAAGGCCGCGCCCGACGGCCTGACGATCGGCCTGGGCGCGGTGGCCACGCACGCGATCAACCCGTGGCTCTACCGCAAGATGCCGTACGACCCGCTGCGCGACTTCAGCCCGATCACCGGCCTGGCGCAGATGCCCAACGTGCTGGTGATGAACGCCGAGCGCGCGGCGCAGCTGAAGATCGCCACCCTGGCCGACCTGGTCGCCTGGGCCAAGGCGCACCCGGGCCAGCTCAACTACGGCTCGGGCGGCAACGGCAGTGCCGGCCACCTGGCGGGCGAGATGTTCAAGACCCAGGCCGGCCTGTTCATGGTCCACATCCCCTACGCGGGCGGGGCGCCGGCGCAGCTGGGCCTGCTGGCCGGCCAGGTGGACCTGAGCTTCGACAACCTGGCCACCGCCTCGGCCAACATCAAGGCCGGCAAGCTCAAGGCCCTGGCCGTGACCACCGCCAAACGCAGCAGCGCCCTGCCCGAGCTGCCCACGGTGGCCGAGGCCGGCGCCAAGCTGGGCCTGTCCCGCTTCGACATCCACACCTGGGTCGCGCTGTTCGGCCCGCGCGGCCTGCCGGCCGACGCCACCGCCCGCCTGCACAAGGCCTTCACCGAGGCCCTGGCCACCCCCGAGCTGCGCGCCCGCTGGGCGGCGCTGATGGCCGAGCCCTTCGCCACCACGCCGGAGCAGCTGGGCGCCTTCGTGCGGGCCGAGCACGGGCGCTACGAGGCGGTGGTCAAGGCCTCGGGCGCGACGGTGGACTGAGGGCGCTCAGCCCGCCAGCACCCGGGTCAGGCGGTCGAGGTTCTGCTCGTTGCCCGGGCCGGCGTAGGCCGCCACCGCCCGGGCGGTGGCCGCGTCATCGAAGGTCTGGGCCCAGTGCACGCGGGTGCCGGCGCCGTCGGCCTGCAGGCGCACGTCCAGCGTGAAGTGCGGCGCGCACACATGGCGCAGGCAGACCCGCGCCCCGGGCTCCAGGGCCTCGAAGCGGCTCTCATTGGGATAGTCCTGTCCGTCCGGCCCGTGCATCACGAAGCGCCACAGGCCGCCGGGGCGGAACTCGAAGACCTCGAAGGTGTTGCGAAAGCCCTCGGGGCCCCACCAGCGCGCCAGCGCGGCCGGGTCCTCGAAGGCCGCGTAGACCGCGGCCGGGGCATGGGGCAGCCAGCGCGTGGTCTGCAGGGTGCGGTCGTCGTCGCTCATCGGTCCTCCAGGCCCGCATGGAAATGGTGGATCACCCGGTGCAGCACCGGCGTGAACAGCAGTGCGGCGCTGACGATGAACACCAGCCCCGCATACAGCGCGTAGAGGCCGGCGAAGACCTTGCCGGCGGTGGTCAGCGGCGGGTTCACCGGGCCCATGCCGCCCAGCAGCATGGCGGCGTTCAGGAAGGCGTCGGCGGCCGACAGCCCCTCCAGCAACGAGTAGCCGGCCATGCCCACCGCCAGCGAGCCCAGCAGCAGCGCCAGCGCCCAGCACAGCTGCACCAGCAGGCGGTGGACGAAGCGGTCGCGCGCGAGCAGCGGCTGGTGGCGTGATTCGTACATCGGAACTCCGGAAAGCTGGCGTGCCGTGCGTCAGGCCGCGGCCTGGCGCCGGTAGCCGTCGGCCTCGGCCGCCAGCCACTCGGCCAGCGCCCGCAGCGCCGGCAGGCCCGCCTTGTGCGGAGGATAGATCAGGTGGTAGGTGCGGCCACTGGCCTGCTCCAGGCCGGGGAGCGGGCACAGCCGACCGCTGGCCAGTTCGTGCTCGACCAGCAGGCGTGGCACCAGCGCCGCCCCCAGGCCATGGGCCGCGGCCTCGGCCAGCATCGAGAACAGCTCCATCCGGGCCCCGGCCATCGCCTGGTCCACCTGCAGGCCCTGGGCCTCGAACCAGTGGCGCCAGGCGTCGGGGCGGGTGCTGGCCTGCAACAGCGGCAGCGCCGCCACATCCACCGGCTGCCGCATCGCTCGCCCCTGCAGCAGCGCGGGCGAGGCCACCGCGATCAGGGTCTCGGGCAGCAGGGCCTGACCCTGGGTGCCGGGCCACGGCGCCTCGGCCGGCTGGATCGCGGCGTCAAAGGGAGCCTCGTCGTCGAACAGGAAGGGCCGGGTGCGCGGCGTGAAATGCAGCGTGATGCCCGGGTGCGCCGCCTGGAAGCGCGCCAGACGCGGCAGCAGCCACTGGGTGGCGAAGGTGGGCACCACCGCCAGTTCCAGCGCGCCGCCGTCCTCCTGCCCGGCCTGGGCCATCAGGTCCAGGGTGTCGCGCTCCACCGCATCCAGCCGCGCCGCCACGCTGCGGGCGTAGCGGCGACCGGCCTCGGTCAACAGCACGCCGCGCTGGCCGCGCCGGAACAGCGGCACCCCAACGAAGGCCTCCAGCGTGGCGATCTGCCGACACACCGCGCTCTGCGTCACCGCCAGTTCCTCGGCGGCACGGGTGAAGCTCTGGTGGCGGGCGGCGGCCTCGAAGGCGGCCAGGGCGGCGGTGGAGGGGATCTTGCGGCGCATGGCGGCCTCGGAGTTCAGAAAACGCACAGATGCGTGCAAGATTCTCGTTTGCATCCCCGGCAGCGTCCAGTCTAGGATGCCGCAATCGAACACCTGACCCCGGAGACCCGCATGAACGCCACCGCCGCCAAAGCCCGCTTCCAATGGGACGACCCGCTGCTGCTGGACAGCCAGCTGACCGAGGACGAGCGCGCGGTGCGGGATGCCGCCCGCGCCTATTGCCAGGACAAGCTGGCGCCGCGGGTGCTGAACGCGTTTCGCAACCAGCAGACCGACGTGGAGATCTTCCGCGAGATGGGTGAGCTGGGCCTGCTGGGCCCGACCATCCCCGAGGCCTACGGCGGTGCCGGCCTGAACTACGTCTGCTACGGTTTGGTGGCGCGCGAGGTCGAGCGCGTGGACTCGGGCTACCGCTCGATGATGAGCGTGCAGTCCTCGCTGGTGATGGTGCCGATCAACGAGTTCGGCAACGAGGCGACCAAGCGCAAGTACCTGCCCAAGCTGGCCCGCGGCGAGTGGATCGGCTGCTTCGGCCTGACCGAGCCCGACCATGGCTCGGACCCCGGCAGCATGGTCACCCGCGCCCGCAAGGTCGACGGCGGCTACGAGCTGAGCGGCGCCAAGATGTGGATCACCAACTCGCCCATCGCGGACGTGTTCGTGGTCTGGGCCAAGGACGACGAGGGCCAGATCCGCGGTTTCGTGCTGGAGAAGGGCTGGAAGGGCCTGAGCGCCCCGGCCATCCACGGCAAGGTCGGCCTGCGCGCCAGCATCACCGGCGAAATCGTGATGGACAAGGTGTTCTGCCCCGAGGAGAACGCCTTCCCCGAGGTGCGCGGCCTGAAGGGCCCGTTCACCTGCCTGAACAGCGCCCGCTACGGCATCGCCTGGGGCGCGCTGGGCGCGGCCGAGTTCTGCTGGCACACCGCCCTGCAGTACACGCTGGACCGCAAGCAGTTCGGCAAGCCGCTGGCGGCCAACCAGCTGGTGCAGAAGAAGCTGGCCGACATGCAGACCGAGATCACGCTGGGCCTGCAGGGCTGCCTGCGCCTGGGCCGCATGAAGGACGAGGGCACGGCCTCGGTCGAGATCACCTCGATCATGAAGCGCAACAGCTGCGGCAAGGCGCTGGACATCGCCCGCACCGCGCGCGACATGCTGGGCGGCAACGGCATCTCGGACGAGTTCGGCGTCGCCCGCCATCTGGTCAACCTGGAGGTGGTGAACACCTACGAGGGCACGCACGACATCCACGCGCTGATCCTGGGGCGCGCGATGACGGGCATCGCGGCGTTCTGATGGAGCCCCCACGCTCCCTGCCGGTCGCTGCCCCCCGAGGGGGCTCATGCAGCGGACCGGCGGAGCCGGATCCGCGCATGCGGCTTGATTTGGCCGTACTGCGATTCGCATCAAGAACCCATCACACATGAGCTTGAGTACCGGTGCATTGGCGGGCCTGAAGGTCCTGGATCTGTCGCGCGTGCTGGCGGGCCCCTGGGCCAGCCAGCTGCTGGGCGACCTGGGCGCCGACGTGGTCAAGGTGGAGCGCCCCGGCGCCGGCGACGACACCCGCAGCTGGGGCCCGCCCTGGGTGAAGGACGCCGGCGGCGCGGACAGCCGCCAGGCCGCCTATTTCCAGTGCGCCAACCGCAACAAGCGCTCGATCGCCGTGGACATGGCCACCCCCGAGGGCCAGGCCCTGCTGCGCGAGCTGGCCATGCAGGCCGATGTGGTGGTCGAGAACTTCAAGGTCGGTGGGCTGGCCGCCTACGGGCTGGATGTCGACAGCCTGAGAGCGGTCAATCCGCGGCTGATCTACTGCTCGATCACCGGCTTCGGCCAGACCGGGCCGTACGCCCCGCGGGCGGGCTACGACTTCCTGATCCAGGGGCTGGGTGGCCTGATGAGCCTGACCGGGCGACCCGACGGCGACGAGGGCGCCGGGCCGCAGAAGGTGGGCGTCGCGCTGGTGGACATCATGACCGGCCTGTACGCCACCATCGCGGTGCTGGCAGCGCTGAACCACCGCCACGCCACCGGCGAAGGCCAGCACATCGACCTGGCCCTGCTGGACGTGCAGGTCGCCGCGCTGGCCAACCAGGCCGCCAGCTTCCTGACCACCGGCGTGTCGCCGCGCCGCATGGGCAACGCCCACCCGACGATCGTGCCCTACCAGGACTTTCCGACCGCCGACGGCGACATGATCCTGGCGATCGGCAACGACGGCCAGTTCGCCCGCTTCGGCGCCGCCGCCGGCCACCCCGAGTGGTCGACCGACGAGCGCTTCGCCACCAACCCGGCACGGGTGGCGAACCGCGCGGTGCTGATCCCGCTGCTGCGCCAGGCCACGGTGATGAAGACCACCGCCGAGTGGATCGCGCTGCTGGAGTCGCAGGCCGTGCCCTGCGGCCCGATCAACCGCCTGGCCGAGGTGTTCGCGGATCCCCAGGTGCTGGCCCGCGGCCTGAAGATCGAGCTGCCCCACCCCGCCTTCGGCACCGTGCCGGGCGTGGCCAACCCGATCCGCCTGTCGGCCTCGCCGGTGCGGTACCGCCAGGCCCCGCCCACGCTGGGCGAACACACCGACGAGGTGCTGGCCGACTGGCTGGGCCGCGGCGCCTGAGGCCCGGCGCGGGGCGGTTCGCCACACGCGGCGGGGGTGAAGCGCCGCAGCGGCCCGACTTGGGCGACAATACCGGGTTTTCACCAAACCGACGCGGCGACGCCACCGAGCGGCGCGGCGCGGCCGATCCACCCCCACACCGTTGCCGAGCGATGAGTGCCTTTCACGAAGAGCGCGTCCTGAGCGTGCACCACTGGACCGATCGCCTGTTCAGTTTCACCACCACCCGCGACACCGGTCTGCGCTTCTCGAACGGCCACTTCACGATGATCGGCCTGCGCGTGGACGGCAAGCCGCTGCTGCGCGCCTACTCGATCGTCAGCCCGAACTACGAGGAGCACCTCGAGTTCCTGAGCATCAAGGTCCAGGACGGCCCGCTGACCAGCCGGCTGCAGCACATCCAGGTCGGTGACAGCATCATCGTGGGCAAGAAGCCCACGGGCACCCTGCTGATCGACTACCTGGTGCCGGGCAAGCGCCTGTACATGCTGTCCACCGGCACCGGCATGGCCCCCTTCCTCAGCGTCATCCGCGACCCCGAGACCTACGAGAAGTTCGAGGAAGTCATCCTGGTGCACGGCGTGCGCGAGGTGAAGGAACTGGCCTACCACGACTACCTCACCCAGGAACTGCCGAACCACGAGTTCCTTGGCGAGATGGTGAGCAAGCAGTTCAAGTACTACCCCACCGTCACCCGCGAGCCCTTCAAGAACCAGGGCCGCGTGACCGACCTGATCGAGAACGGCAAGCTGGCCGCCGACCTGGGCATCCCCAACCTGAACGCCGCCGAAGACCGCGTGATGATCTGCGGCTCGCCCGAGATGCTGCGCGACCTGAAGGCCATGATGGAAGTGCGCGGCCTGAAGGAAGGCAGCACCACCACCCCGGGCGACTTCGTCATCGAACGCGCCTTCGTCAGCCAGTAAGCGCTGACCCGACCCGCGGCCCCGCGCCGCGCGGCACCCCGATCGGCGGCCCCTCGTGGCCGCCGATTTACTTTACAAAGCGGACGCATGGCGGCGCACACCGCGCCGCAACATTGACCGAACCTTGAGTGGTCCGGTCCGGATGGTTGGACACTCAGGGTGAACCCGAGACCCCTTCCATGCCAAGACCCCTTCCCGACGGCGGGCCCGCCACGCGCCCGCCGCGACTGGCCGCCGCCCTGATGGCCCTGGTGCTGAGCGCGGCGGCTTCCTCCGCGACCGCCGCCCCCGGCCAACCCGAGACCGCCTCCACGCCGTCCCCCGTCCAGCTGCCCGCCGCCTGGCAGGGTGACGCCAACCCCCGGCCCGCCGACGAGCCCGCGCTGGCGCAGTGGTGGCAGGCCCTGGGCAGCCCCGGCCTGGCGCAACTGGTGCAGCAGGCGCTGGCGCAGCACACCGACGTCCGGGCGGCCCAGGCCGCGCTTCGCCAGGCGCGTGCCGCCCGCGCCACGGCCGAGGCCGGCAGCGGCCCCAGCGTCAGCCTGGGCGCCAGCAGCCAGCGCAGCCACCGCAGCGGCAGCACCGCCAACACCCATGCGCTGAGCGCCGACGCCAGCTGGTCGCCCGACCTGAACGGCAGCCAGGGCGCGGCGGTCGAGGCCGCCCGTGCCGACGAGCGCGCCGCCGAGGCCGACCTGCAGACCACCCGCATGGCCCTGGCCGCCGAGGTGGGCCTGGCCTGGGTGCAGTGGCACGCCGACCTCTGGCGCCGCCGCCTGACCGAGGCCAGCCTGTACAGCCTCGAGGAAACGCTGTCGCTGACCCGCTGGAACGCCCAGGCCGGCCTGGCCAGCGAACTGGACGTGCAGCAGGCCCGCCAGAGCACCGAGACCACCCGGGCCAGCCTGCTGGCCCTGGACGCGACCCTGGCCGCCGACCGCCACGGGCTGGCCCTGCTGGCCGGCGTGGCGCCGGGCCAGTTGCCGCTGCAGGCCGAGGACAGCGGCCTGCCGGGCCTGAGCCAGGCCCTGGCCACCCTGTCCACCGGCCTGCCCGCCGACCTGCTGCGCCGCCGCCCCGACCTGCGCGCCGCCGAGGCCGCGGTCCAGGCCGCCTGGCTGCGCCGAGAACAGACCCGCCGCGCCGGCTGGCCCGGCCTGAGCCTGAGCGGCTCGCTGGGCTGGCAGGCCGCCTCGCTGGCCGCGCTGGGCGGCCCTGGCGCCGCCCTGGCCACGCTGGCCGCCGCGGTGGACTGGACGGTGTTCGACGGCGGCGAGCGCGCCGCGCTGGTCGAGCAGAAGGACGCGCTGTGGGAGCAGGCCCGCATCGCCTACGACGCCGCGCTGCTGTCGGCCCTGAAGGACACCGAGGACCAGCTGGCCGCGCTGCGCGGCGCCACCGAGCGCCAGGCCTCGCTCAACGCCGCCGCCGGCGCCGCCGAGCAGGCCCTGCAGCTGACCCAGGCCCGCCGCCTGGCCGGCCTGACCGACCTGAGCACCCTGCTCGAGGCCCAGCGCGGCGCGCTGACCACCGAACTGACCCTGGTCAGCGCCCGCGCCGACCAGGCCCTGGCCCTGATCCGCACCTGGAAGGCCCTGGGCGGCGGCTGGAGCGCCACCGCGCCCGCCCCGCAGGCCCCCCACGCCGAGTGAACACGATGCAAGCACCCCAATCCCCCTCTTCCCTGCCCGACTGGTTGCGCGGCGACGAGCGCCCGCGCTGGAAGCGCCCCGGCACCTGGGTCGCGCTGGGCGCGGTCGCCGCGGCCGTCGCGGCCGCGCTGTGGTGGCAGGCATCGGGCGATGCCACCCAGGCCACCCACTACGTGACCGAGCCGATCACCCGCGGCACCCTGTCCCTGAGCGTCACCGCCAACGGCACCCTGCAGCCGACCCGCTCGGTCAGCATCGGCAGCGAGCTCTCGGGCACCGTGGCCGAGGTCCTGGTGGACGTGAACGACCGCGTCAAGAAGGGCCAGGTGCTGGTGCGCCTGGACACCGCCAAGCTCGACGACCAGGTGCGCAAGTCCCGCGCCGCGCTGGACTCCGCCCGCGCCACCCTGGCCCAGACCCAGGCCGCGGTGGCTCTGGCCCGGGTGAACCTGAAGCGGCTGGAGGAGGTGCAGCGCATCTCCGGCGGCAAGCTGCCCGCGGCCCACGAGCTGGACGCGGCGCGCGCCACCCTGGACCAGGCCCTGGCCAACGAGGCCGTGGCCGCCGCCGCCGTCACCCAGGCCCGGGCCACGCTGAGCACTGACGAGACCAACCTGTCCAAGGCCTCGATCCGCTCGCCGATCGACGGCGTGATCCTGACCCGCGCGGTCGAGCCCGGCAACGCCGTGGCCGCCTCGCTGCAGGCGGTCACCCTGTTCACCATGGCGCCCGACCTGTCCCGGCTGCTGCTGTCGGTCAACGTGGACGAGGCCGACGTCGGCCAGGTGCAGGTGGGCCAGAAGGCCCGCTTCACGGTCAGTGCCTGGCCGGGCCGCCAGTACCCGGCCCGGATCACCCGCGTGGCCTACGGCTCGACCATCACCGACAACGTGGTCACCTACACCACGCAACTGCAGGTCGACAACCCGGACCTGAGCCTGCGACCGGGCATGACCGCCACCGCCACCATCGCCGCCACCGAGAAGGCCGGCGTGCTGCTGGTGCCCAACACCGCGCTGAACTTCCAGCCCGCCGCGGCGGGCGCCGGTGCGGCGGCGCCGTCCTCGGGCGGTGGCAGCATCGTCTCGCGCCTGATGCCGCGCCCGCCGGGCGCCAACGCGCCGCGCAAGAGCGGCGGCAACGCCCGTGCCGGCGCCGAGCGACAGCTGTGGGTGCTGCAGGACGGCCAGCCGGTGGCGATCGCCGTGAAGACCGGCCTGGGCAACGGCCGCCAGACCGAGGTCAGCGGCGAGGGCCTGCGCGAAGGCCTGGCGGTGGTCACCGAGCAGCGCAGCGGCGCCGCCCCGCGCTGATGGCGATGGTGCACGACCACCTGATCCGCCTGCGCGGGGTCACCAAGACCTACGGCAGCGGCGCGATCGCCTTCCAGGCCCTCAAGGGCATCGACCTGGACATCGACCGCGGCGAATTCGTCGCCATCATGGGCCCCAGCGGCTCGGGCAAGTCCACGGTGATGAACCTGCTGGGTTGCCTGGACACGCCCAGCAGCGGCGAGTACGCCTTCGACGGCATCCCGGTGCAGCGCCTGGACCGTGATGCCCGCGCCCGGCTGCGCCGGCACCACCTGGGCTTCGTGTTCCAGGGCTTCAACCTGCTGGCGCGCACCTCGGCGCTGGAGAACGTCGAGCTGCCGCTGCTGTACCGGGGCGAGCCCGCCGCGGTGCGGCGCGAGGCCTCGATGGCCGCACTGGCCCAGGTCGGTTTGGGCGAGTGGGCCGACCACACCCCGGCCGAGCTCTCGGGCGGCCAGCAGCAGCGCGTGGCCATCGCCCGCGCCATCGTCACCCGCCCCACGGTGCTGCTGGCCGACGAGCCCACCGGCAACCTCGACAGCGAGCGCAGCCGCGAGATCATGGAGCTGCTGGTGCGCCTGAACACCGAACAGGGCATCACCGTGCTGATGGTGACCCACGAGCCCGACATGGCCGCCTTCGCGCGGCGCATCGTCCACTTCCGGGACGGCCGCGTCGAGCGCGACGAACGCCTGCGCGAGGAGACCGCCTGATGTGGTCGAACACCTTCTGGCTGGCGCTGCGCGCCATCCGCCGCAACCTGCTGCGCTCCTTCCTGACGGTGCTGGGCATCGTCATCGGCGTGGCCGCGGTCATCACCATGGTCACCCTGGGCAATGGCGCCACCCAGGCGGTGCGCCACCAGATCTCCAGCCTGGGCAGCAACCTGCTGCAGGTCCGGCCGGGCCAGCGCATGGCCTTCGGCCCCAACACCGCTGGCGCGCCCTCCTTCAAGGAGGCCGATCTGGACGCCATCGCCACCCAGATCGCCGGCCTGAAGGCCGTGGCCCCCGAAGTGCGCGCCAGCGTCACCGTGGTGGCCAACGGCAAGAACTGGCAGAGCACGGTCACCGGCACCACCAACGGCTACTTCACCGCCGGCAACTGGACCATCGCCAGCGGCCGCACCTTCAGTGAAGAGGAGCTGGCCAGTGGCGCCGCCGTCTGCCTGGTGGGTGCCACGGTGCAGCGCGAGCTGTTCGGCACCAGCACCGACGTGCTGGGCCAGCGCATCCGGGTCAAGACCTTCTCCTGCGAGATCATCGGCACCCTGGGCTCCAAGGGCCAGGCCGCGATGGGCATGGACCAGGACGACACCCTCGTCGTGCCCCTGCACACCGCGCTGCGCCGGGTCACCGGCAACACCCGCATCAACACCCTGCTGGTGTCGGTGCAGGACGGCGCCGACACGGCCCAGGTCAGCAGCGCCCTGACCCGGCTGCTGCGCCAGCGCCGCAAGCTGGCCGACGGCCAGGACGACAACTTCAACGTCCTGGACACCGCGCAGATCGCCCAGACCCTGTCGGGCACCACGCAGCTGATGACCTCGCTGCTGGGCGCGGTGGCCGCGGTCAGCCTGCTGGTGGGCGGCATCGGCATCATGAACATCATGCTGGTCAGCGTGACCGAGCGCACCCGCGAGATCGGCGTGCGCCTGGCCATCGGGGCGCTGGAGCGCGAGGTGCTGCTGCAGTTCCTGGTCGAGGCGGTGGTGCTGTCCTCGCTGGGCGGGCTGGTGGGCATCGTGCTGGCCAACCTCACCTCGGTCGGCCTGGCCGAGCTGATGCAGGTGCCCTTCCTGTTCAACCCGGGCGTCAACCTGCTGGCCTTCGGCTTCTCGGCGGCCATTGGCGTGGTGTTCGGCTACTTCCCGGCACGCCGGGCCGCCCGGCTGGACCCGATCGAGGCCCTGCGCCACGAGTGACGCGCGGCGCGCGCCAGGGCGGCGACTGCCTACAATGGCAGACCTGCCCTGACGCCTCGTCCATGCGCTTCATCGTCTGGCTCTCCCGGGCCTTCATCTTTTTCGCCCTGTTCGCCTTCGCGCTGAACAACCAGCACGGCGTGCAGGTGAACTGGTTCTTCGGCCAGTCCTGGAACACCCGTCTGGTCTTCGTCGTGCTGGCCGCCTTCATCGGCGGCCTGGTCGTCGGCGTGCTGGCCATGGCCCCGCCCTGGTGGCGCCAACGCCGCCTGGCGCGCAGCCGCCCCGCCCCCGCCACGCCCGAGGCCCCGGCGCCGGCCACCGCGCCGGTGGTGGTGCCGCCCTCGCCCCAGGACCCCACCGACGCCCGCGTCCATGGAATTTGACCTTCAATGGCTGCTCGTCGGCCTGCCCGTGGCCTTCGCCCTGGGCTGGCTGGCCTCGCGGCTGGACCTGCGCCAGTGGAAACGCGCCCAGCAGGAATCGCCGCGCGCCTACTTCAAGGGCCTGAACCTGCTGCTCAACGAACAGCAGGACAAGGCCATCGACGCCTTCATCGAGGCGGTCCAGAACGACCCCGACACCACCGAGCTGCACTTCGCCCTGGGCAGCCTGTTCCGCCGCCGCGGCGAGTTCGAGCGCGCGGTGCGGGTGCACCAGCACCTGCTGGGCCGCGCCGACCTCTCCACCGCCGAGCGCGACCGCGCCCAGCACGAGCTGGCCCAGGACTTCATGAAGGCCGGTCTGTTCGACCGCGCCGAGCAGGCCTACCAGGCGCTGCAGGGCACGCCCTTCGACACCGAGGCCCGGCTGGCCCTGCTCGGCCTGTACGAGCGCGCCCGTGACTGGACCCACGCCGCCGAGACCGCCGCCGCCCTGGAAAAGCTGGGCACCGGCGCCTTCGGCACCCGCATCGCCCACCACTGGTGCGAGCTGGCCCTTGAGGCCGACGGCCGCGACCAGCCCGAAGCCGCCGAGGCGGCTCTGGCCAAGGCCCGCGCCGCCGACCCCAACGCCCCGCGCCCCCTGATGCTGGCCGGCCAGCGCGCCGCCAAGGCGGGTGACACCGCCCGCGCCCTGGCGCTGTGGAACGAGATGCACCTGCGCGACCCGCAGGCCTTCGCCCTGGTGGCCACCGAGTACGCCGACGCCGCCCGCGCCTGCGGCGCCACCGACGCCGCCCGCGCCCACCTGCAGCAGGCCTACCACGAGGCCCCGGGCCTGCCGCTGCTGCGCGCCCTGGCCCGCCTGGACGGCCACGAGTTGCCCGACGCCCCCGCCCTGCTGCCCCACCTGCAGGCCCAGCCCACGCTCAGCGCCGCCCAGGGCGTGCTGGCGCGGCCGGTCGCCCAGTGGGACGAGGCCAGCGCCGCCGCCGTGCGCGACGCCGTGGCCCGGGCCGCCCGGCCGCTGCAGCGCTACCGCTGTGCCGCCTGCGGCTTCGAGGCCCAGCGCTACTTCTGGCAATGCCCCGGCTGCCTGAGCTGGGACAGCTTCCCGCCCCGCCACCTCGACGAATCCTGACGCGCCCACCAGGCGCCCCAAGCGAGACCCCATGCTGAGCAACAAGACCATCCTCGTCACCGGCGGCACCGGCTCCTTCGGCCACACCTTCGTGCCGATGACCCTGGCCCGCTACAACCCCAAGAAGCTGATCATCTACTCGCGCGACGAGATGAAGCAGTGGGAGATGGCCAAGAAGTTCCAAGGCGACCCGCGGGTGCGCTTCTTCATCGGCGACGTGCGCGACCGCGAGCGCCTGTACCGCGCGCTGGACAACGTCGACTGCGTGGTCCACGCCGCCGCCACCAAGATCGTCCCCACCGCCGAGTACAACCCCTTCGAGTGCGTGAAAACCAACGTGCTGGGCGCGATGAACCTGATCGATGCCTGCATCGACAAGGGCGTCAAGCGGGTGGTGGCCCTGTCCACCGACAAGGCCTCCAGCCCGGTCAACCTGTACGGCGCCACCAAGCTGGCCTCGGACAAGCTGTTCGTCGCCGGCAACTCCTACGCCGGCGGCCACGACACCCGCTTCGCGGTGGTGCGCTACGGCAACGTGATGGGCTCGCGCGGCTCGGTCATCCCCTTCTTCCTGTCGATCAAGGACCAGGGCACGCTGCCGATCACCGACGAGCGCATGACCCGCTTCATGATCTCGCTCGAGCAGGGCGTGGAGCTGGTCTGGCACGCCTTCGAGGACATGGTCGGCGGCGAGATCTACGTCAAGAAGATCCCCTCGATGAAGGTCACCGAGCTGGCCCGCGCGATCGCCCCCGACGCCACCCAGAAGGTCGTCGGCATCCGCCCGGGCGAGAAGCTGCACGAGCAGATGATCAGCCCCGAGGACTCGTTCTACACCTACGAGTACCCCGAGCACTTCAAGATCCTGCCGGCGATCCACAACTGGGACACCACCAGCGAGCGCATCAAGGACGGCACCAAGGTGCCCGAGGGCTTCGAGTACGCCAGCGACAACAACACCGAGTGGATGAGCGTCGAGCAGCTGCAGGCCTGGGTGCAGGCCAACGCCGGCAAGATCGGCGCCATCTGAGCGGGGCTGCACGATGATCCCTTACGGCCGCCAGCACATCACCGACGCCGACGTCGCGGCGGTCGTCGAGACCCTGCGCTCGGACTGGATCACCCAGGGCCCGGCGATCCCGCGCTTCGAGCAGGCGCTGGCCGCCCGCGTGGGCGCGGCCCACGGCGTGGCCGTGGCCAACGCCACCGCCGCGCTGCACATCGCCTGCCTGGCGCTGGAGCTGGGCCCGGGCGACCGGCTCTGGACCAGCCCCAACACCTTCGTCGCCTCGGCCAATTGCGGCCTGTATTGCGGCGCCACGGTGGATTTCGTCGACATCGACCCGCGCAGCTACAACCTCAGCGTGCCCGCGCTGGAAGCCAAGCTGGCCGCTGCCGAGGCCGCCGGCACCCGGCCCACGGTGGTGGTGCCGGTGCATTTCGCCGGGCAAAGCTGCGACATGGCCGCCATCCACGCGCTGGGCCAGCGCTATGGTTTCCGGATCATCGAGGACGCCTCGCACGCGGTGGGCGGCAGCTACCTCGGCCAGCCGGTGGGCAGCTGCCGCCACAGCGACATCACCGTCTTCAGCTTCCACCCGGTCAAGATCATCACCACCGCCGAGGGCGGCATGGCGATGACCAACGACCCGGTGCTGGCCGGCCGCCTCGAGCGCCTGCGCAGCCACGGCATCACCCGCGACCCGGCCCTGATGGAGGGCGAACCCGACGGCCCCTGGGACTACCAGCAGGTCGGTCTGGGCTTCAACTACCGCCTGACCGACCTGCAGGCCGCGCTGGGCCACTCGCAGCTCAGCCAGCTCGAGGGCTCGGTGGCGCGCCGCCACGCCATCGCCGCGCGCTACGACGCCGAGCTGGCCGACCTGCCCCTGGTCACGCCCTGGCAGTCGCCCGACGCCCACTCGGCCCTGCACCTGTACCCGGTGCAGGTGGACCCGGCCCGCACCGCGGTCAGCCGCCGCGCGCTGTTCGACGGCCTGCGCGCCGCCGGCATCGGCGTCAACGTGCACTACATCCCGGTCCACACCCAGCCGCACTACCGCCGCCTGGGCTTCGCCCGGGGCGACTTCCCGGTGGCCGAGGCCTACTACGCCCACGCCGTCTCGCTGCCGATGTTCCCCACCCTCACCGAGGCCGAGCAGGGCACGGTGATCGCCGCCCTGCGGCGCCTGCTGGGCTGAACCCGCGATGCGGCTGGCGGTCATCCCCGCGCGCGGCGGCAGCAAGCGCATCCCGCGCAAGAACATCCGCCCCTTCGCCGGCCAGCCGATGATCGCCTGGTCGATCCGGGCGGCACTGGACAGCGGCTGCTTCGACCGGGTGATCGTCTCCACCGACGACGCCGAGATCGCCGACGTCGCCCGCGCCCACGGCGCCGAGGTGCCCTTCGTGCGGCCGCCCGAGCTCTCGGACGACCACACCGGCACCATCCCGGTGATCGCCCACGCCACCCGCTGGCAGGCCGAGCACGGCCCCGCGCCCGCGCTGGTCTGCTGCCTGTATGCCACCGCGCCCTTCGTGCGCCCGGCGGACCTGCAGGCCGGCCTGGCCGCGCTGCAGGCCGCGCCCGACGCCGCCTATGCCTTCTCGGTCACCAGCTACGCCTTCCCGATCCAGCGCGCGATCCGCCTGACCGCCGCCGGCCGCGTCGACATGTTCGACCCGGCGCAGTTCGGCACCCGCTCGCAGGACCTCGAAGAGGCCTTCCACGACGCCGGCCAGTTCTACTGGGGCCGCGCCGAGGCCTGGGTCGAGGGCCGCCGGATCTTCGCGCCGCACGCGCTGCCGGTGCTGCTGCCCCGCCACCGCGTGCAGGACATCGACACCCCCGAGGACTGGGAGCGCGCCGAATGGCTGTGGCGGGCGATGCAAGCGCAGGGCTGACGCCCCTGGCGGGCCGACGCATCGGCTGGCGGGCCGACGCGTCCACCACGCTGGGCAGCGGCCATGTGCTGCGCGGCCTGACGCTGGCGGCCGAGCTGGCCGGGCGCGGCGCGGCGGTGCACTTCGTCTGCCAGGACCTGCCGGGCGAGCTGTCGGCCCGCATCCGCGACGAGGGCCACGGCTGCACCCTGATCCCCGCCCACCTGCCCGCCGCGGCCGATGCCGACGCCACTGCCGCCGCGCTGGGCGGCACGGTGGACGCGCTGGTGGTGGACCATTACGGCCTGGACGCCACCTGGGAGGTGGCGATGGCGCCGCGCGCCCGCCACCTGATCGCACTGGACGACCTGGCCAACCGGCCACACCGGGTGCACGCGCTGCTGGACCAGAACCTGGGCCGCGAGCCCGGTCACTACGACCCCTGGCTGCCGGCCGGCGCCGCGCGCTGGATCGGGCCGCGCTGGGCCCTGCTGCGGCCGGGTTTTGCCGCCGCCCGCACCGACAGCCTGGCGCGCCGCGCCGACGGCCGCCTGCGCCACCTGCTGGTCACCATGGGCGGCGCCGACCCGCAGGACGCCAGCGCCCGCACCCTGGCCGCGCTGGCCGAGGCCCTGCGCACCGGCGCCTGCCCCGCCGACCTGCAGGTGCAGGTGGTGCTGGGCCCGCTGGCCGACAGCCACGCCCGGGTCCAGGCCGCCGCCGAGGCCTTGCCGCTGGAGGTGCAGGTGCTTCGCGCCGTGCCCGACATGGCCCCGCTGCTGGCCGGGGCCGACCTGGTCATCGGCGCCGCCGGGGGCAGCGCCTGGGAGCGCTGCTGCCTGGGCGTGCCCACCCTGCTGCTGGTGCTGGCGGACAATCAGCGCCCCGGCACCGCGGCCCTGGTGCAGGCCGGCGCCGCCCTGTCCCTGGGCGGCCCGGACGACCTGACCCGCAGCCTGCCCGCGGCCCTGGCCCAGGCCACGGCCCCCGGGGCGCTGCGCGCCCTGTCCGACGCCGCCGCCGTGCTGTGCGACGGCGCCGGTGCCGCCCGCACCGCCGACGCACTCAGCCTGCTGATCCGCCCATGACCGCCCCCGCTCACACCGACACCCTGCGCCCGCTGGCCCTGGCCGACCTGGCGCTGGTGCGCGCGTGGCGCAACGCGCCCGAGGTGCGGCGGCACATGTTCACCACCCATGAAGTGGCCGAGGACGAGCACCGCCGCTGGTTCGAGCGCGTCAGCACCGACGCCACCCGCCGCCTGTGGCTGTTCGAGCGCGACGGCCAGCCGCAGGGCTTCGTGCAGTTCGGTGGCGTGGCGCCAGGGGCCGTGTCCGAGTGGGGTTTCTATGCCGCCCCCGACGCCCCGCGCGGCACCGGCCGGGCGCTCGGCGCGCTGGCGCTGGACCGCGCCTTTGGCGAGCTGGGCCTGCACAAGGTTTGCGGCCAGGCGCTGGGCGGCAACGCCGCCTCCATCCGTTTCCATCAGGCCCTGGGTTTCGTCGCCGAAGGCGTGCTGCGCCAGCAGCACCGCGACGCCGAGGGCCGCCACCACGACCTCCACTGCTTCGGCCTGCTGCGCACCGAGTGGCCGCCGACCAAGGACCCCGCATGACCCTGCCGCACATCGCCATCGCCGGCCGCCGCATCGCCGCCGACGCGCCGCCCTACGTGATCGCCGAGCTCTCGGCCAACCACAACGGCTCGCTGGACACCGCGCTGCGCATCGTCGAGGCTGCCAAGACCGCCGGTGCCGACGCGGTCAAGCTGCAGACCTACCGCCCCGACACCATCACCCTGGACGCCCACGGCGAGGGCTTCGACATCCGCGGCGGCCTGTGGGACGGCCGCACCCTGTACGAGCTCTACGAAGAAGCCCACATGCCCTGGGACTGGCACCGGCCGCTCTTCGAGCGTGCCCGGGCCCTGGGCATCACGATCTTCAGCTCGCCCTTCGACACCACCGCGGTCGACCTGCTCGAGGACCTGAACGCGCCGGCCTACAAGATCGCCTCCTTCGAGGCCGTGGACCTGCCGCTGATCCGCTACGTGGCCGGCACCGGCAAGCCGATGATCATCTCCACCGGCATGGCCGACGCCGAGGAGATCGCCGAGGCGGTGGACGCCGCGCGCTCGGGCGGCTGCAGCCAGCTGGCCCTGCTGCACTGCGTCAGCGGCTACCCGGCCCCGGCCGAGGACTACAACCTGCGCACCCTCACCGACATGATCAGCCGCTACGGCGTGGTCACCGGCCTGTCCGACCACACGCTGGACAACACCACCGCGATCGCCAGCGTGGCGCTGGGCGCGGCCATCCTGGAAAAGCACTTCACCCTGGACCGCCGCGGCGGCGGGCCCGACGACAGCTTCTCGCTCGAGCCGCCCGAGCTGGCCGCGCTGTGCCAGGGCGCCCGCACCTGCTGGTCGGCCCTGGGCCGGGTGGACTACGGCCGCAAGTCCAGCGAGGTCGGCAACGCCCAGTTCCGCCGCTCGCTCTACTTCGTCAAGGCCCTGAAGGCTGGCGAGACCATCACCGCCGACGCGGTGCGCAGCGTGCGCCCGGGCTTCGGCCTGCCGCCCAAGCACCTCGAATCGGTGATCGGCCAGCGCGCCGCGCGCGACATCGCCGTCAACACCCCGGTGCGCCCGGAAGACCTGGGCGGCCTCGCATGACGGTCCGACTGCTGGCGGTCTCCACCGCCGCCAACACCGACGCCGCGCTGCACGAGGCCGTGCGCCGCGCCAAGGGCGAGATCGAGCTGGTGCTGCACCTGGGTGGCGGTGACGCCGACTTCAAGGCCAGCGCGGTCTCGCGCATGAACCTGCGCCGCGGCCGCCGCGGCCACCTGACCGAGGGCACCCGCTGGTCGGGCCTGGCCCACGGCCTGTTCATGCAGCCCGACTACGACGCCCAGGTGGACGACTTCATCGACCACCTGCACCGCCGCGCCGAGCCCCACGCCCACCTGCCGCACCGGCTGCAGGACTTCCACGCCTACTGGGACTACCACCACATCCTGGCCGACGTGATCGCCCAGCGCATCGCCGAGAGCGGCGCCACCCACGCGCTGTTCTTCAACGTGCCGCACCTGGTGCACGACACCCTGGTCTACCAGGTGGCGCGCGCCATGGGCCTGCCCACGCTGATCGTCACCCAGTCGCTGTTCCCCAACCGCTTCCTCTCGATGCCCGAGATCGGCGCCTACGGCCGGCTGCGCGCCGGTGCCGAGTCGGGCGCGCCCTTCCCGATCAACCGCGACGAGACCCTGCAGCACTTCTACATGAAGGGCATCGGCCAGCAGAAGGTGCAACCCGGCCGCATCACGCCCAAGGCGGTGGCGCAGCTGGTGGCCTTCCTGGCCACGCAGCGGCCGCTGCAGGCGCTCAACCCCTTCTATGTCGCGGGCCTGGTGCGCCGCATGAAGCGCGTCTGCGGCGGGCTGCCCGACTGGCGCGACCCCTTCGCCCGCTTCTTCCACGAGAGCGAGCTGACCTACTTCGAGCACCTGCTGTCCTTCGAGGACGTGCAGCCCGACTGGAGCCGCCGCTTCGTCTACTTCCCGCTGCAACTGCAGCCCGAGATGACCACCTCGGCCCTGGGCGGCCCGTTCAAGGACCAGGCGCTGGCGATCGAGTCGCTGGCGCGCATCCTGCCGGACGACGTGGCGATCTACGTCAAGGAGAACCCCAAGCAGGGCGCCTACCAGCGCGGCCCGATGTTCTTCCACCGCCTGCGCCGCATCCCCAACGTGGTTTTCATGGCCTCGCACACCAGCACCCACGAGCTGACCGCGCGCAGCGAGTTCGTCGCCAGCATCAGCGGCACCGTGGGCTGGGAAGCCGTGCGCAAGGGCAAGCCGGCCTTGGTCTTCGGGCCCACCTGGTACGCCGACTTTCCCGGCGTGCAGCGCTGGCGCGAAGGCCTGCGCTTCGAGGACATCGTCGACCAGGCGCCCGAGCACGCGCGGCTGGAGCAGGCGGTGGGCCAGTTCCTGCACCAGGGCCACGAGGGCATCGTCGAGCGCCATTACAAGACCCTGGTGAAGGACTTCGACGAGGCCCGCAACACCGCCTCGGTGGGCCAGGCGGTGGCCGACCTGCTGCTGGGCCGCGTGGCCACCACCTTCGCCTGATGGGCCCGGCCGAGCTCTGGCGCCGCCCCGGCGCGCGCTTCGTCCTGTTCGGCAGCGTGCTGCACGCGGGCGCCTGGGCGCTCGGCTTCGGCCGACCGCCCGAGCTGGGCATGTCCTGGCTGTGGTGGCTGAGCCTGGGCGCCCTGGCCTGGATGGCCGCCGCCCGCCTGGGCCCGCGGACCGCTCGCCGCACCTGGATCGGGCTGGCGCTGCTGTTCGGGCTGGACATCGGCACCCAGGCGATGCTGCTGGGCTACTTCGGCTCGGCGCCGCAGCCCGGCGTGATCGCCGAGTCGATCGCCCACACCAGCCTGGCCGAGACCGCCGGCTTCCTGGCCGAGCAATGGCGTGCGATCGCCCGCGCCCTGCTGCTGACCCTGGCCACCACCGCCGCAGCCTGGCGCTGGGCCGTGCCGCCCGCCGCCCAGGGGCGCGCCGCGCGCCGCGCGCTGTGGGCGCTGCTGGGCCTGAGCGTGCTGCTGCACTTCAACCCCACCATGCGCCGCGGCCAGCCGCTGCTGCGCTGGGTGGTGGTCTACAGCCGCCACCTGATCGCCCAGCGCGAGATCGCGCAGCTGGACCAGGCCCGCGCCGCACTGTGGCAACGCCATGCCGACTGGCAGGTGCGGCGCCTCGACGGTGCGCCGCGCACCGCGGTGCTGGTCATCGGCGAGAGCGGCACCCGCTTGAACTGGGGCCTGCTGGGCTACCCGCGCGACACCACCGAGCCGTTGGCCCGGGCGATGGCGCGGCTGCCCGGCGAGTTCGTGGTCTTCGGCCAGGCCTGGTCGGCCCAGGCCTTCACCCTGCCCTCGCTGCGCACCGCCCTGACCCCGGCCACCGACGAGCACCGCGACGACTGGCTGCAGGGCCCGGACGTGGTGCTGCTGGCCAAGGCCGCCGGGTACCACGTGACCTGGCTGTCCAACCAGCCGGTCGCCGAAGGCTGGTTCGCGTCGATGGCGCGCAGCGCCGACCGCAGCGTCTTCATCAACAAGGGCAACTGGCGCGACAGCAGCGCCACCGACCACGACCTGCTGCCCGCGCTCGAGCCCCTGCTGGCGGGCGCCGTGCCCGAGCGCGAGCTGCTGGTGGTGCACCTGCTGGGCCAGCACTTCCACTTCGAGCAACGCTGCCCGGCCGACCTCAAGCGCTGGGCCCCCCAGGCCCCGGACGACGCCGTGACCCAGTCCCTGCGCGCCGCCGGCCGCAGCGCCTCGGTCATCGCCGCGCGCAACGCCTACGACGACGCCGTCTTCTGCGGCGCCGACGTGCTGGCCCGCCTGATGACCCGCCTGCACCAGCAGCGCCCGGGCCGCGCCCTGGAGTTGCTGTACTTCAGCGACCACGGCCAGGAGGTGGGCCACGGCGCCGACTTCGCCGGCCACAGCGAGACCACCACCGCCGGTTACGCCATCCCGGTGGTCTGGTGGAGCCGCGACGGCGCCCTGCCCGCCGGCCAGCGGCCGGCGGCACTGGCCGAGCGCCCGTTCCGCCTGGACTGGGCCGACCACGCGGTGCAGCACCTGCTGGGCATCCGTTCGACCCTGTACCGGCCCGAGCTGGACCTGCTGGGCCCGGACTACGCCCCGCCCGGCACGGCCAAGCCGACGGCCCTGGACCGCCCGCGGGAGCGCGCGCGTTGAGCCCCCTGGCCCGCCGCACCCTGCTGCTGGCGCTTCTCTTGGCGGGCACCGGCGGCGCCGCGGCCCAGGCCCCGGTGGCGCCGCCCCCCCTGGAGCTCAACCAGGCCACCCAGGCCGAGCTGGAACAGTTGCCTGGCATGGGCCCGGCCCTGTCCGAGGCCCTGCTGGCCGAGCGCCGCCGCGGCGGGCCCTTCGCCGACTGGCGGGCCCTGGTGCGCCGGGTACGCGGCGTCGGGCCGGCCAGCGCACGGCGCCTGTCGGCCGCCGGCCTGCGGATCGACGGTCAGGCCTGGGCCGACTGAGCCTTGGCCAGCACCTGCGGCTGCGGCCGGTGCCAGCCGAAGAAGCGCAGCACCTCGTCACGTCTGGCCAGGGTGTCGGCCTCGCCCAGGGCGATCAGCTCGCGGGTGTAATCGGCCTCGAACAGCAGGTAGCTGGTCAGGGCCGAGCCGCTGGTGGCGCCGCTGGCCTGGGCGTTCACGCCCACGCCGCGCAGCAGCGCCCGCACCATCGGCGGCAGGGCCTGCAGGTGGCGTGCGGCCAGGTCGTCCAGGCGCTGGCTGGGCGCGATCACCAGCAGGTCCACCGGCCGCAACGCGGTGTGGCGGCGCTGCTCGGCCCCCATCAGTCCCAGCGTGCGGTTGACGCGCTGCAGCCGTTCGATGTCCACCGCCAGGGTGTCCAGGAAGATGCTGGACATGGCGTGGCCGCCGATCTGGGCCAGGGTGGGGTAGCCGGTGCTGACCGCACGCGGGCCGGCGGGCTCGTGCATGCGGCCCACGCCCACCACCAGCACCCGCTCGGCCCCCAGGTGGATGGCTGGCGAGATGGGCGCGGCCTGGCGCATCGAGCCGTCGCCGCACCACTCGGGCTGGCCGTCGATGTCGAGCTGGCGCGCCGGGAACACGAAGGGGATGGCCGACGAGGCCAGCAGGTGCTGCACCGTGATCGGCTGGTGCACCGCGCGGCGCTGCGAGCGCTCCCAGTGGCTGGGCTCGTGCGCGGCGTCGTAGAAGGTCAGGTGCACGCCGCTGCTGTAGCTCGACGCGCTGATCGCCAGCGCCCGCAGGTGACCCTCGGCCAGCATCTGCGGCACCCGCTCCAGCCGGGTCACCCGCTCGAGCAGGCCGCCCAGCGGCTCGTTGTCCAGCAGCGAGCGTGGCTTGAGCCGGCGCCAGCGCGCCAGCATCCAGCCCAGCGAGACCATGCTCAGCCAGCCGGCACCGGTGCGGATCACGCCCAGGGAGTCGGCCCGGTACACCTGGTCGACGTGCAGGTTCTGCCAGACCTGCAGCAGGTGGGCGGTGGTGGCGTCGAGGTCGTCGGCCCCGCCGGCCAGGGCCGCGGCATTGATCGCGCCGGCCGAGGTGCCCGCGATCACGTCGTACAGCCGACGCTGACCGCCACCGTACTCAAGGGCCAGCTGCTGGATGGCGGCGAGCACTCCCACCTGGTAAGCGGCGCGCGCGCCGCCCCCGCTGAGGATCAGGCCGGTGATCGGCGGGACTTGCATGGGCCCAGTCTAGGCCGGGCCCGCGCCGGGATCAATCGTCGTGGCCGCGGCCCCGGCCATGGCCATGGCCCTGCGAGTGCCCGGGGGGGCCGCGGCGCTCCTCGTAGACCGGCTGCGGGGCGACGTGGCTGCGGTACCAGTCCTCGCGCACGAAGTAGACCGGCACGCCACAGGCGTTGTAGCGGCCGCAGTGCTTGCCCCAGTTCTTCTGGTGGCCCGGCGGCACCCACAGGTAGACCGGCTCCACCGCCACCACGCGGGGCTGGCGGATGATGACCGGCTGCTGCACCACGACGGCCGGCTGCGGGTACTGGCCGATGTCGATGCGGCCGTAGACGCCGGGCTGGCTGATGGAGATCGAGACGCCGACGTCGGCGGCGCGGGCCTCGGGCGCGCCCAGCAGGGCGGCCAGGGTGCCGGCGGCGGCCATGACGACCGCGGCGGTGAGCTTGGACTTCATCGATGACTGCCGACCACGAAGGCCGGCCCTTGGGCAACAACAAACACTCAACGCCCGGGGCGCACGTCCGGAGGACGCGCACCCGCCGCCGAGTGGTGCCCAATTGTTAGCGCGAAGCCTCGTCGTAGGCGATCCGGGCTTGCCCTTCCGCCGCCAGCGCGCGCCAGGCCAGCAAGGCCTCGTCGGCCGGCCAGAAGCGGCCCTGGTCGCCCAGGTCCAGCTCGCCCACCGCGCCGTCGCACTCCACTTTCACCCGCACGCCCAGGCCGACCCGGGTCTCGCCCTCGTCGCTCACCTCGGTGCGGGCCGGGTAGGTCTTGAGCAGTTCGTCGATGCGGGCCAGCGCGCCCACCTGGCCGCCGCGCAGCACCAGGTGGAACTGGCGGCCGAAGCGCGCCCGTGCCGCCGGCAGGCTCCACAGCGTGGCCACGTCCAGGCGCAGGCCGCCGCTGAAGCGGTCGGGCTTGACGCGGCCCTGCACGATGACGAGCTCGTCGTCCTTGAGCAGGTCCTTGTGGGCCTCGATCATGGCCTCGTTGGCCACCGCCTCGATCGGCTCGCTCTTGTCGTCGACCTTGAAGATGGCCACCCGGCCGCGCTGGCCGTTGATGATGCGCAGGTCGCTGACGATGCCCGCCAGCAGCTGCGGGTCGCGCGAGTCGATCAGGTCGGCCACCTTGCGCTTGACGAAACGCCGCACCTCGGCCTCGTCCTGGTCGAACAGGTGGCCCGAGAGGTAGAAGCCGATCGCCACCTTCTCGAGCATCAGGCGCTCGCGCACGCTCCAGGGCTCGACCGCCACCAGCGGCGGCTCCTGGGTGTGGCTGCCGTGGCCGTCGCCGTCGGCGAAGTCGAACAGGCCGCCCTGGTTGGCGTTGGCCTGCTGGGTCTCGGCCCACTCGAAAGCCAGCGAGATGCTGGCCAGGGTGGCCGCGCGGTCCGGGTGCAGGGTGTCGAAGGCGCCGGCCTTGACCAGGGCCTCGACCACGCGCTTGTTGCACTTGGACTTGTCCACGCGCTGGCAGAAGTTGAACAGGCTGGTGAAGGGCCCGTCCTGCTCGCGCGCCGCGACCAGTGCCTCGATCGCGCCCTGGCCGGTGCCCTTGATCGCGCCCAGGCCGTAGCGGATCTTCTTGCGCCCCTCGGGGCCCGGCATGGGCTCGAAGCGGTAGACGCCGGTGTTGACGTTGGGCGGCTCGAAGGCGATCTTGAAGTTCTTGGTCGCATCGGCGAGCAGCACCTTGAGCTTGTCGGTGTCGCCCAGTTCGATCGTCATGTTGGCCGCGAAGAACTCGGCCGTGTAATGCACCTTGAGCCAGCCGGTGTGGTACGCCAGCAGGGAGTAGGCGGCGGCGTGCGACTTGTTGAAGCCGTAGCCCGCGAACTTCTCCATCAGGTCGAAGACCTCGTCGGCCTTGGCCTCGTCGATGCCCTTCTCCGCCGCGCCCTTGCGGAACAGCGTGCGGTGCTCGGCCATCTCCTCGGCCTTCTTCTTGCCCATGGCCCGGCGCAGCATGTCCGCGCCGCCCAGGCTGTAGCCGCCCAGCACCTGGGCGGTCTGCATCACCTGCTCCTGGTAGACCATGATCCCGTAGGTCTCGGCCAGCACCGGCTCGACCAGGGGGTGCGGGTACTCCACCGTCTCCTTGCCGTGCTTGCGCGCGACGAAGCTGGGGATCAGGTCCATCGGGCCCGGGCGGTACAGCGCGTTCAGGGCGATCAGGTCCTCCAGGCGGCTGGGCTTGGCGTCGCGCAGCATGCCCTGCATGCCGCGGGATTCGAACTGGAACACCGCCTCGGTCAGGCCGTCGGAGAAGAGCTTGTAGACCGCCTTGTCGTCCAGCGGCAGGTCCTCGTAGGCGAAGTCCTTCTGCTCGGGGTAGCGGCTGGTGATGAACTCCTTGGCGACCTCGAGGATGGTCAGGGTGGCCAGACCCAGGAAGTCGAACTTCACCAGGCCGATGGCCTCGACGTCGTCCTTGTCGTACTGGCTGACCGCCGAGTCGCTGCCCGGCTGCTGGTACTGCGGGCAGAAGTCGGTGATCTTGCCCGGCGCGATCAGCACGCCACCGGCGTGCATGCCGATGTTGCGCACCATGCCCTCGACCTCGGCGGCCAGGCGCAGCAGCTCGGCCACCTCCTCGTCGTTCTTCTCGCGCTCCTCCAGCTCCGGCGCCTCGTGGCGGGCGTAGATGACCTTGGCCTTGTCGGGGTCGAAGTTGGGCGGCAGCTTGGCCAGCGTCACCGTCTTGCCCGGCGGCGCCGGGATCAGCTTGGCGATGCTGTCGACATGGCCGAAGCCCATGCCCAGCACCCGGCCGATGTCGCGCAGTGCCGCCTTGGCGGCCATGGTGCCGAAGGTGGCGATCTGGCTGACCGCGGGGCGGCCGTACTTGTCCTTGACGTAGTCGATCACCCGGTCGCGGTTGCCCTGGCAGAAGTCGACGTCGAAGTCGGGCATGGACACCCGCTCGGGGTTCAGGAAGCGCTCGAACAGCAGGTTGTAGTAGAGCGGGTCCAGGTCCGTGATGAACAGCACGTAGGCCACCAGCGAGCCCGCGCCAGAGCCCCGGCCCGGGCCCACCGGGCAGCCGTGGCCCTTGGCCCACTTGATGAAGTCCGACACGATCAGGAAGTAGCCCGGGAACCCCATGTTCAGGATGGTCCCGAGCTCGAACTCCAGGCGCTCGACGTAGCGCGGCCGCTCGGCCTCGCGCTTGGCGGGGTCGGGGAACAGCTGCTGCAGCCGCTTCTCCAGGCCCGAGTAGCTCTCCTCGCGGAAGAACTGCTCGATCGGCATGCGGCTGCCGTCGGGCAGCAGCGGCGTGGGGAAATCGGGCAGGCGCGGTTTGCCCAGCACCAGGGTCAGGCTGCAGCGCTCGGCGATCCTGACCGTGTTGGCGATGGCCGAGGGGATGTCGGCGAACAGCGCCTCCATCTCGGCCTGGGTCTTGAGGTACTGGTCCGCGGTGAAGCGCCGCACCCGCTTGGGGTTGGCCAGGGTCTCGCCCTCGGCGATGCAGACCCGGGCCTCGTGGGTGCCGAAGTCCTCGGCCGTCAGGAACTGCACCGGGTGGGTGGCCACCACCGGCAGGCCCAGTTCGGCGGCCAGCGGCACGGTGGCGCGCACCAGGGCCTCGAAGGGGGCCACGCCGCTGCGCTGCAGCTCCAGGTAGAAGCGGCGCGGGAACAGCGCGGCGAGCTGGCCGGCGATGGCCGCGGCGCGGGCGCGGTCGCCCTGCAGCAGGGCCTGGCCGAGGGCGCCGTGCTCGAAGCCCGACAGGCAGATCAGGCCCTCGCCCAGCTCCTGCAGGTCGCTCCAGCGCACCCAGGCCTGGGCGCGCTGCACGTTCTGGGTCCAGGCCCGGGCCAGGATCTCGGACAGGTTGTGGTAGCCCTGGCGGGTCTGCACCAGCAGCAGCAGGCGGGTGGCCTGGGTCTTGTCGCCGGCGTCGGGCAGGGGCTCGATCCAGATGTCGCAGCCCAGGATGGGCTTGACCCCGGCGCTGCGGCAGGCCTTGTAGAACTTGACGCCGCCGAACAGGTTGGCCAGGTCCGAGATGGCCATCGCCACCTGGCCGTCCGCCTTGGCCGCCGCCGCCGCGTCGTCGATCCGCAGGGTGCCGTCGACAACGGAAAACTCGGTGTGGGTGCGCAGGTGGACGAAAGACATCGGCGGGATTCTACGAAGCCCGCCGCCGGTCTATCCTGCGGCCCATGGACACCGCCCTGATCATCATCGACGTGCAGCGCCTGCTCTGCGAAGGCCGCTGGGCCTGCGAGGACGCCGACGCCGTCATCGCCCGCCTGAACCAGGCCATCGCCACCGCCCGCGCGGCCGGCGCCCCGGTGGTCTTCGTGCAGCACGAAGGCCAGGACCCCGAGGACCCGATGCGCCACGGCCAGCCCGGCTGGGCCCTGGCCCCGGCCCTCGACCTGCGCCCCGGCGACCCGGTGGTGGCCAAGACCACCTGCGACAGCTTCCACCAGACCGGGCTGCAGGCCCTGCTCGAGCGCCTGCAGGTGCGGCGCCTGGCCGTCGGCGGCATGCAGACCGACTTCTGCGTGGACACCACCATCCGCCGCGCCCTGGCGCTGGGCTACCCGGTGGCGCTGCTGGACGATGCCCACACCACGCTGGACAATGGCGTGCTCACCGCCGCCCAGATCCGCGCCCACCACGGCCGAACGCTGTCGCAGATCGACAGCTTCGGCGTGCGCGTGCAGCCGGTGGCCGCCGCCGACTGGCGCCCTTGATCCGGCCCCCGGCCCGCCGCGCCGGCGCACCCTAGAATCGACCGCATGTTGTCCTGGCTGTTGCGCATGTTCGGGGTGTTGCTGATGCTCAGCGCCATCGCCGCGCAATGGGCCCGCGCCCCCGACCGCAGCCCCGACAGCCTGGTCGCCCGCTGGGCGCCGCGCCCCTCGGACTTCATCGAGGTCCAGGGCCAGCTGGTCCACCTGCGCGACGAAGGCCCCCGCCACGACCCCCAGCCCGTGCTGCTGCTGCACGGACTGGCCGGCAGCCTGCACGACTGGAACGGCTGGGCCACGCCGCTGCGCGGCCAGCGCCGCGTGGTGCGCCTGGACCTGCCCGGCGCCGGCCTGACCGGCCCGGTGCCCGGCCCGGGCCACCCGGACGACTACAGCGGCGACGCGCTGGCCCGCTTCGTCCTCGCCACGATGGACACCCTCAAGCTGCAGCGGGTCACCGTGGTCGGCCATTCCCTGGGCGGCGAGGTGGCCTGGCGCCTGGCCTCGATGGCGCCCGAGCGCGTCGGCCGCCTGGTGCTGCTGGATGCCGGCGGGCTGCCGGCCCCCCAGGGCGAGACCCCGCTGGGCGTGCGCCTGGCCGGTCTGCCGGTGGTGGGCTGGCTGGGCGACCACGTGCTGCCGCGCCCGGTGGTCGAGCTCAGCCTGCAGGACCTGTACGCCGACCCGCGCCGGATCGGCCCCGAGCTGGTCGACCGCCACTTCGAGCTGCTGCTGCGCGAGGGCAACCGCCGCGCGCTGCGCCTGCTGCTGCAGCGCCAGCGCCCCGGTGAGGACGCCGACCGCCTGGCCCAGCTGCGCGTGCCCACCCTGGTGCTGTGGGGCGAGCGCGACCGCGTGCTGCCGCCCTCGGTGGGCGCCGAGTTCGCCCACCGCATCCCCGGCGCCAAGCTGCAGGTCTTCCAGAACCTGGGGCACCTGCCCCACGAGGAAGACCCGCCGCGCACCGTCAAGGCGCTGCAGGAGTTCCTGGGCCCGCGCTGAGGCCGCCCCCGGGTCCCGCGTCCCCTGCCGGCCGAAGTGGCCGGTCAAGCCCCGGCATTTCGGCCCCATGGCCCGGGGGCGTCCTGCCTACGATCGGCAGCACGCCCACCTGCGAGTCCGCCATGACCGTGTCCGCGCCCGAACAAGCCCCCGCCACCGCCCTGCCCCCCGAGCTGGAGGCCGCGCTGGCGCGCGTGCGCAGCGGCCAATGCCCGCTGGCCGAGCTGCTCGAGCGCGCCCAGGCCTGGCAGGACGCCGGCCAACCCGCCGCGGCCGCCCGCCTGTACGCCGACTGGCTGGGCCACACCGATTCGCCGTTCCGCCATGTCGCGCTGTTCAACCACGGCACCCTGCTGGGCGCCCTGGGGCGCGAGGCCGAGGCCGAGGCCGCCTACCTCGAAGCCCTGGCCCTGCACCCGGCCTTTCCGCAGGCCCGCCTGAACCTGGGCCACGCGCTGGAGCGCCGCGGCGACACCGAAGGCGCCCTGGCCCAGTGGCAAGGCGTGGTCGACGACACCCGCCCCACCCCCGAGGACCCGCGCACCGAGCAGCGCGAGCTGTGCCTGCACGCCCTCAACAACACCGCCCGGCTGCTCGAGCAGCTGCGCCGCTTCGACGAGGCCGAGGCGCGCATGGCCCAGAGCCTGTCGATCCGGCCCGACCAGTTCGACGTGCTGCAGCACTACGTCCACATCCGCCAGAAGCAATGCGAGTGGCCGCTCTACCAGCCGGTGGGCGAGGTCACCCGCCACCAGCTGCTGGTGGGCACCTCGGCGCTGGCCATGCTCAGCGTCAGTGACGACCCGGCGCTGCAGCTGATGGCGGCGCAGCGCTTCGTGCACGACAAGCTGCCGCGCCCGCCGGCCCGCCCGCTGCACGCCAGCGGCCCGCGCCGCGAGGGGCGGCTGCGCATCGGCTACCTCTCGGGCGACCTGGCGATGCACGCCGTGGGCCTGCTGACCGCCGAGCTGTTCGAGCTGCACGACCGCGGCCGCTTCGAGACCTTCGCCTTCTGCTGGAGCCGCGAGGACGGCAGCCCGCTGCGCGCCCGCCTGCTGGCCGCCTTCGAACACGTGCACCGCATCGGCGCTCTGGACGACGCCACCGCCGCGCGCCTGATCGCCGGCCTGGGCATCGACATCCTGGTCGACCTGCAGGGCCTGACCAACGGCGCCCGCCCGGCCATCCTGGTGCAGCGCCCGGCCCCGGTGCAGGTGAGCTACCTGGGCTTCCCCGGCACCTGCGCCATCCCCGGCGTCGACTGGATCATCGCCGACCGCTTCGTGCTGCCCGAGTCGCTGCAGCCCTTCCACTCCGAGCGCCCGGTCTACCTGCCGCACTGCTACCAGGTCAGCGACCGCCAGCGCCCGGTGGGCGAGCGCCCCACCCGGGCCCGGTACGGCCTGCCCGAGGACGGCTTCGTCTTCTGCAGCTTCAACAACAACTTCAAGTTCACCGAGGACGTGTTCTCGGCCTGGATGCGCATCCTGGCCGCGGTGCCCGGCAGCGTGCTGTGGCTGCTGGCCGACAACGCCTGGGCCGAGGCCAACATGCGCCGCGTCGCCCAGGCCCACGGCGTGGCGCCCGAGCGCCTGGTGTTCGCGCCCCGGGTGGCCCCGCCCGACTACCTGGCCCGCTTCGCCCTGGCCGACCTGATGCTCGACACCTTCCCCTACAACGCCGGCACCACCGCCAGCGACGCGCTGTGGATGGGCCTGCCGATCGTCACCCTGTCGGGGCGCAGCTACATCTCTCGCATGGCCGGCAGCCTGCTGACCGCGGTGGGCCTGCCCGACCTGATCACCGAGACCCTGGCCGACTACGAGCGCCTGGCCGTGGCCATCGGCCGCACCCCGGGCCGGGCCGCCAGCCACCGCCGCTACCTCGAGACCGAGGGGCGCCGCTCGCCGCTGTTCGACATGCCGCGCCTGGTGCGCGACTACGAGGACGCGCTGGCCGGGCTGGCCCTGGCCGCGCGCGCCGCCCCCTGAGCCCCACCGCCACCCCCGTGCTGCCGTCTTGAGCACCGCCACCGCCTCCACCGCCCCCGGCGCCGCGCCCCGCGCGCCGTCGATGGAGCACGACCCGCTGCTGCAGGCCCTGGTCTGGCTGACCCGCCACCACGGCCGTGAGCGCTCGGCCGCCGCGCTGCTGGCCGGCCTGCCGATCGACGGCAGCGCGCTCACGCCCGCGCTGGCCCTGCGCGCGCTGTCTCAGGCGGGCTACCGCGCCGGCCTGCTCGAACGCCCCCTGTCCGAGATCAGCCCCCTGCTGTTCCCGGTGGTGGCCCTGCTGCGCGACGGTGACGCCTGCATCCTGCGCCGCCGCCTGGAAACCCCCGCCACCGGCGGCCGCAGCTACGAGATCGTGTTGCCCGCCGCCAGCGGCGCCACCTGCCTGGTGCCCGAGGAAGAGCTGCTCCAGGAATACCTGGGCCATGTGCTGGCCTGCACCCCGCAGCTGGCCGACGCCCACCCCGAGGAGCCCGGCCTGCTGACCCACGGCGGCCACTGGCTGTGGGGCACGCTGCGCCGCTTCGTTCCCTACTACCGCGCAGCCCTGCTGGCGGCGCTGGTCACCAACGTCACCATGCTGGTCAGCGGCCTGGTCAGCTCGGTGATCTTCGACAAGGTCATCCCGCACCAGGCCTTCGTCACCCTGTGGACCCTGGCCGCCGGCGCCGCGCTGGCGCTGGGCCTGGACCTGGCGGCGCGCCAGATCCGTGCCCACCTGATCGACGTCTCGGGCCGCCAGGCCGACCTGATCATCGGCTCGCTGCTGTTCCGCCAGACCCTGGGCGTGCGCATGGAGCACCGGCCCCTGTCGGCCGGCGCCTATGCCCACCACCTGGCCCAGATCGAGACCGTGCGCGACTTCTTCGCCTCGGCCACGTTGGCCACCCTGTCCGACCTGCCCTTCATCGTGATGTTCGTGGCGATGACCTTCATCGTCGGCGGCCCGCTGGGCTGGGTGCTGGCGCTGTCGATCCCGGTGATCCTGGGCGTGGTCTGGGTGATGCAGGGCTCGCTGCGCCGCGCGATGAACGCCGGGCTGCGCCACCAGACCGACCTGCAAGGCGTGCTGGTCGAGGCGGTGGACGGCCTGGAAGACCTGAAGACCAGTGGCGCCCAGGGCCGCTTCCTGCGCCGCTACGAGGACGCCACCGCGCTGGCGGCCGAGTCCTCGCTGCGGGCCCGCGCGGTCAGCGCCTGGAGCAACAACCTCAGCAGCACCGCCCAGCAGCTGGTCACCCTGGTGATGCTGGTCTGGGGCGTGTACCTGATCCGCGACGGCGTGGTCACCGCCGGCGCCCTGATCGGCGCCGTGATGTTCGCCGGCCGCGCCGTAGCCCCGCTGGGCAGCGTGATCGCGCTGGCCAACCGCTACCAGGGCGCCCGCGCCGCGATGACCGCGCTGGACCGCCTGATGCAGCTGCCGCTGGAGCGCGAGCCCCAGCGCAACTACGTGGTGCGCCCGGTGCTGCGCGGCGGCCTGGGCCTGCGCCAGGCCGGATTCGCCTACCCGCCCACCGGACAGGACCGGCCGCCCCAGGTGCTGTCGCAGGTGGAGCTGCGCGTCGCCCCGGGCGAGCGCGTGGCCATCCTGGGCCGCATCGGCTCGGGCAAGTCCACCGTGCTGCGCCTGCTGGCCGGCCTGTACCAGCCCACCGAGGGCCGGGTCGAGGTGGACGGCCTGGACCTGCGCCAGATCGACCCGGTGGACTACCGCGACCAGATCGGCTTCGTGGCCCAGGACCCGCGCCTGTTCGCCGGCACCCTGCGCGACAACGTGCTGCTGGGCCGCGCCCAGGCCGACGGCGCCCGCCTGCAGCAGGTGGCCGCGCTGACCGGCCTGGACCGCCTGGTCGCCAGCCACCCGCAGGGCTGGGACCTGCCGGTGGGCGAGCGCGGCGCCCTGCTCTCGGGCGGCCAGCGCCAGCTGGTGGCCCTGGCGCGCTGCCTGGTCACTTCCCCGCGCATCCTGCTGATGGACGAGCCCACCAGCTCGATGGACGCCCAGTCCGAGGCCCTGTTCCTGCAGCGCCTGGCCGCCGTGGCCGGCGACCGCACCCTGGTCATGGTCACCCACCGCCCGGCGGTGCTGGAGCTGGTCACCCGCGTGGTGGTGATGGACGCCGGCCGCGTGGTCATGGACGGCCCGAAGGCCGCGGTGCTCGCCGCGCTCTCTGGCGCCCCGGCCCAGCGCCCCGCGGGCGCCCCCGCCGCCGGAGCCGCCCGATGAACGCCCCCGACGTGCGCCGCTGGATCCGCGCCCCCGAGGGCCGCGGCACCCCGCCCACGCTGGACCAGCCGGTGGACGAGGACAACGGCTTCGCGCCCACCGCGCCGCCCCCGCAGCCCCACCCCGCGCCGCGCGCCAAGGCACCGGCCCGGCCCGCGGCGGCCAGCCCGGCCCCGCCCTCCTCCGCCGCGCCGCCGCGGGCCTCCGGGCGCTGGTTGGCGCAGGCCGCGCCGGCCACCGCCCGGTCCCCGACCCCGCGCCTGCGCCCGGGCGACAGCGACTACCTGGCCGCCGTGCGCGCCGCCCAGCTGCTGCAGCCCCGCCGCGGCCCGCGCCTGGCCCTGTGGCTGATGGCCGTGGCCCTGGGCGCCACCTTTGCCTGGGCCGCGCTCACCCGCGTCGAGCAGATCACCCGCGCCGAAGGCCGCGTCATCCCCGAGGGCCGCGAGCAGGTCATCGCCAGCCTGGAAGGCGGCCTGCTGGCCGAGCTGCTGGTGCGCGAGGGCCAGGCCGTGAGCGCCGGCCAGCCGCTGGCCCGCATCGACCCCACCCGGGCCGAATCCCAGCAGAACGAGGGTGCCGCCCGCCGCGTGGCGCTGCAGGCCACCATCGCCCGCCTGCAGGCCGAGGTGCAGGGCAGCGCCGCCCCCGCCTTCCCGGCCGAGGTCCAGGCCCAGCCCCGCGTGGCGGCCATGGAAACCGAGGCCTTCGCGGCCCGCCGCCGCCTGCTCGACGAGGCCGTGGGCGCCAACCGCCAGAGCATCGCCCTGGTCGGTCAGGAGCTGGCCGTGGCCGAGGACATGGCGCGCCGCGGCCTGATGTCCGAGGTCGAGGTGGTGCGCCTGCGCCGCCAGATCAACGACATGCGCCAGCAGATGCTGGAGCGCCGCAACCGCTTCCGCCAGGACGCCAGCACCGAGCTGCTCAAGGTGCAGGGCGAGCTGGCCCAGCTCGACGAGCAGATGGTGGCGCGCCAGGACGCGGTGCGCCGCACCCGCATCGACTCGCCGGTGGACGGACTGGTCAAGAACATCCGCGTCCACACCCTGGGCGGCGTGGTCGCCCCCGGCGCGCCCATCCTCGAGCTGGTGCCGCGCAGCGCCGGCGTGCTGGTGGAGGCCCGCATCAAGCCCGCCGACATCGGCTTCGTCCACGTCGGACAGACCGCCGAGGTCAAGCTCAGCGCCTACGACTACAACCTCTACGGCGGCCTGAGCGGCACCGTCGAGTCGATCAGCCCCGACGCCCTGGGCGACGCCGAGCGCGCCCCCGGCAGCCCCGAAGGCACCTGGTTCCGCGCCCTGGTGCGGGTGCAGCACAACCACCTGCGCGCCCAGGACCGCGAACTGGCCGTGACGCCCGGCATGACCGCCACCGTGGAGGTCAACACCGGCGAGCGCACCGTGCTGGCGTTCGTGCTGCGCCCGCTGCTCAAGGCCCGCGAAGCCTTCCGCGAGCGCTGAGCCCGGGCCCCGCCCGCTGCCGGCGGGCGCGGGCCCCGCATCTGCCCCCGGTTCGCCCCGCTCATCGGCCCACTGCGCCCGCCCGCCGCCCGCCAAGATCCCGGGCATGAAGCGCCCCACCCTGCTGCTGGCCGCCTGTGCCCTGGCCAATGCCCTGCCGGCCCATGCCCTGCCCGAGGGCTGCGGTCTGCCCACCGCCCTGTCCAGCCCGGCCGAGGCCCCGCCGCCGCGCCAGGGCCTGCAGCAGCTGCTGTCGCTGGCCGAGGCGCGCAGCCGCGCGGTGGGCGCCGCCCGCCTGCTGGCCCAGGCCGCCCAAAGCGACCTGGACGAAACCCGCGCCGCCCGCCAGCCCCAGGCCAGCCTGAACGGCCTGGCCGGCCACGGCGGCCAGCGCAGCGACCTGCTGGGCAGCCAGCAAAGCGGCCTGGCGCGCGCCAATGTGCAGGTCAGCGCCCCGCTGTGGGACGGCGGCCGCCAGGATCGGCTCGAAGACTGGCGCACCCAGCTGGCCGAGGCCGCGCGGCAGGGCCAGCTGAGCGCCGCCGAGCAGCTGCGGCTGCAGGTGGTCAACCTGGCCTTCGAGCGCAGCCGCCAGCGCCTGCGGGCCCAGGTCTGGCAGCAGTACACCGCCAAGGTCTGCACCCTGGTGCAGGCCCTGGAAGACATCGTGGCCCGCGACCGCGGCCGCAGCAGCGAGCTGGTGCAGGCCCGCAAGACCCTGCAGCAGGTGCAGCTGTCGCGCCAGCAGGCCCTGACCTCGATCGCCCTGACCGACACCCAGCTGCGCCGCCTGGTGGGCGAAGCCCTGCCCGAGGTGCCCCCGCTGGCCGCGCTGCTGACCGAGCTGCCGCCGCTGGCGCCGCTGCAGGCCCGCGCCGCCGACACCGCCGACATCGCCCAGCTGCTGGCCCAGCAACGCGCCGCCGAACAACTGGCCGGCGCCACCGCCGCCAGCCAGCGCCCACAGGTGGGCTGGACCGTCACCGCCGGACGCGACCTGGCCGGCGAGCGCCAGGGCAACTGGCAGGCCGGCCTGACCGTGTCGATGCCGCTGTGGAACCCCGGCGCCGCCAGCGCCGAACGCGCCGCCCGCCAGCGCGCCGACGCCGCCCGCCTGCAGCGCGAAGAGACCCTGGACGCCCTGGGCAACCGCCTGACCCAGGTCCACACCCAGGCCGCCGCCGCCTTCGACCGCGCCCACGACGTGCTGCGGGTGCTCAAGGACAGCGAACAGGTCCGCGACGACACCCTGATGATGTGGCAGCAGCTGGGCCGGCGCTCGCTGTTCGACGTCATCTCGGCCGAAGGCGACCACTTCAACCTGCGCCTGGCCTATGTCGACGCCCTGCACGACGGCCAGCAGCAGGTGGCCCTGCTGTGGTCGCTGGCCGGCGGGGTGGGCGACGCGCTGCGCTGAGCCCGCGGCCTGGCGGCAGGCCGCTGCCGGCCCGAGGGCGTGTGCCGCGGGCCCCTGATCGCCTCCCTGCGCCGCGCGTGCGCCCCGCTCTGGCACCATCGGGACCGCCCGCCACCGGCCCGGTGGCGCCTGCCCCGACGCGCATGACCGACACCCCGACCGCCTCCACGCCCGTCCGCGCCCTGCTGGCCGGCGCCACCGGCGTGGTGGGCCGCGAGCTGCTGCAGCGCCTGCTGGACGACCCGCAGGTCGGCTCGGTGCACGCGCTGGTGCGGCGCCCGCTGGCCCTGCAGCACCCCAAGCTGCACCCCCTGGTGGTGGACTTTGCCCGGCTGCCCCCGCTGCCGGCCGTGGACGAGGCCTACCTGGCCCTGGGCACCACCCTGGCCGCCGCCGGCAGCCAAGAGGCCTTCCGCGCGGTGGACCTGGACATGAACCTGGCCGTGGCCCGCGCCGCCCTGGCCGCCGGCGCCACGCGCCTGGGCCTGGTCAGCGCGGCCGACGCCAACGCCCGATCACGGGCCTTCTACAACCGCGTCAAGGGCGAGCTGGAAGACGCGCTGCGCGCCCTGGCCCCGCCCACCCTGGTGCTGGCCCAGCCGTCCCTGCTGCTGGACGACCGCCGCCAGCAGGGCCAGCCCGCCCGCCTGGGCGAGACCCTGGCCATCCCGCTGGCGCGGCTGATCGGCCGCTGGTTGCCGGGCCGCTACCGGCCGGTGCAGGGCGCCCAGGTGGCGCAGGCGCTGGTGCAGGCGGTGCGGCGCGCCAAGGGCATCTTGGTCTTGCCGTCGGATCGGATGGCCGCCCAGGCGCCGTGCTGAGCCTTGGGGCGGCGGCAGCCGGCACCTCGGCCGGCGTCGACCCAGGGCACGACGACGGACCCTCGCGGATGCCAGACCCGCCGGCCGCCGGGCAAGGCCCGCCAGCCAGTTCCCATACCCGTGGGAGGCCGCCCCTTGAGGTGGCCCGGACCTGACGCCGGTCATGGCAGCGCCACGCGCTTCAGGTCGACAGTGGACCTGTCACGGGGCCATCGCCCCGGAAGGGGGAGCACACATGAAGCGCCGTCATCTCTTCTGTGGAGGCCTGCTGGCCCTGGCCATGCTGGCGGGCTGCGAATCCACCGCCAACCTGGATGCCCGACAGGCCGGTCAGCGCAAGGCGGACAAGGCCTTGGTGGTCTTCACCGTCAGCCACGACCGGGACCCCAAGAGCCTCGCCAAGCGAGGGGCCAACGTCAAGTTCTTCGTCGAGCTGCGCGACGCCACCCGCGGCCGGCCCCTGCCTCGTGCCTTCTCCAACATGGAGACCCTGTCGCCGATGATGACCAGCCCCTTCGACGAGGTGTGGGGTCGGGTCTTCGTGCGCGAGGTGGACCCGGGCCGGATCGAGTTCACCACCTGGGAAGTGGTGCAGGACAACGGCCCGATGGGCACCCGGGTCGCACATCCGCGGGCGCAGCCGACGCCCATCGGCGTCGAGGTGGAGGCGGGCACGGTCACTTACCTTGGCAACCTGCACGCCCGTCTGCTGTGGGCGAAGAATCCCCTGGGCATCGACATCCTGGCCGGCGCCGTGCCCGAAGTCCGCCACCAGGCCGCGCGCGACCTGGCCCAGGTCCACAAGGAATACCCGAGCCTTCAAGGCCAGGTGACAGAGCGCCCGATCGCCCCAGGGCCCTGGACCTCAGAACCGCTCAGCCCGTCCCCCGGCACCCGCTGAATCCCGCGCCGGGCGATGGGCCCGGCGCCAAGGCCGCACGGGAACGACCGGCTCGAAGGGGCCGCGCAGATCACGCGACCCCATGAAGACGACAAGACCGCCTCGTGGGCGGCCCTTCGGCGGACGGTGTCGGCCCGCTCAATGCGGCAGCGCGAAATCCCCGCGCATGATGCGCGCCCTGCTGCGGGCCTCGAGGCCGGTGTCGGTCTTGACCAGCACCAGGCGCAGGCGGCGGGCCTGGGCGGGCGGGACCGGGAGGTCGTCGTCGTCGAGGTGGCCGATGTGTTCGGCCACCAGGTGGTGGGTCAGCAGGCCGCGTTCCCAGAAGCGGTCGCACCAGGGGGCCAGGGCCTCGCGCCAGCGGGCCACGTCGGGGCCGGCGCAGCGCAGCACCAGGCGGCCGCCGTCGGCCAGCAGGGCCAGGGATTCGTCCAGGGTGGCGGCGGTGGCGGGGTCGGCCAGGGACAACTCGCCCAGCTCGATCACGCTCCAGGCGCCGGCGCCCAGGTCCACGCCCTCGCCCAGGCGACCGTCCAGGTCACCGTCCTCGGGGGCCAGGTTGAACCAGCCGGGGCGGTAGCCCTGGCCGGCCAGGTCGGTGTGCAGGCGGTCGGGGCGGGTGGGGGCGGCGCCGGCCTCGCGCAGGCGTTCGCGCTCTTGCACGCCCAGTTGCCACAGGGCGGCGATCTCGGCCTCGCGCGGCTGGGCCTGGCGCTGGCGCCATTGGCGGGTGGCCACCTGGGCCCATTCGGCGCCCAGGGGGTCGGCGGCGACGGCGCGCAGCACGTCCTGCGCCACCGGCTCGAACCACTGGAGGTCGGCGTGGGCGTCGTCGCGCGGCAGCGCGGCGTGGCTGGCGCACTCGGCCAGCACGGCCACGCCGTGGCGCTGGGCCAGGCGCAGGGCCATCAGGTCGGGGGCGGCGTCGTCGGCGGGCAGCAGGGCCAGCCAGGCGCGGGACTGGCGCAGCAGCGCGGCGCGCTCGGGGCCGGCCAGCGGCGCGGCGATGCGGGTGACGGGCAGGCCCAGGCGCTCCAGGCCGGCCAGCACGGCGGCCTGGCGCTCGGTCAGGGGGCCTTCCACCACCAGGCCCAGCGGTCGGGTGGCGGGATCGACCCAGGGGGCGTCGGCGGCGGGTCCGGGTTGCCAGAAGGCCACCGGCGGCTCGCCCTCGCGGCCTTCGCGGTAGTAGGCCAGCGCGGCGGGGTCGGCCTCGAGCACCGGGAAGCGGCCCAGCAGGCGGCGGGCCTGGGGCGACAGGCCACGGGCCTCGCCCGCGCCGCGCACCAGCACGCAGGCGTGGCCGCGGGCGGCGTCGGCGTCAAAGCCGTACTCGGCACCGATGACGAAATTGACGGCGCCGTGGCGCAGGCGGCGGCGGGCCAACGTGGGGGCCAGGCCCAGGCGGCGCAGGTCGTCGCGCAGGGCCAGGGCCAGCTCCAGCCCTTGCAGGCCGGCGATGGCGCCGCGGGGGTGTTGCACGCTCAGGTGCACGGCCAGGTCGTTCATGGGGTGCTCCTTCAGGCCGCCAGGCCCTGGCGCAGGCGGCGGGCCTGCCGGGCCTGCACGGTGGCGAGGAAGGTGAAGACCTCCTCGGTGAAGGCGCGGCGCTGGTCCTCGATCCAGTCCACGTAGGGGGCGAACAGCGCGGCATGGCCCGCGTGGTCCTGCATGACCTGCACGATGCGCTGCAGCACCAGGGGCACGGTCAGCGGGTGGCGCTCGTCGAACTTGAAGCCTTCGGGCAGGGGCACGTCCACCGGGTTGGCGGCGCTGCCCTGGGTGTTGGTGATGACCACGCAGCCGCACAGCGCGGCCTCGCGGGGGATGCGGTCGCGGCCCGGGTGGGGGCCGAAGTCCACGTAGACCTTGGCGCGGCCCAGCAGCGCGGCCACCTCGGCCGGGCTCATGTTCTCGATCGCCACCCATTGGATGCCGGCGGGCGACTGGGCCATCAGCTGCTGGGTGAAGGCCAGGCCCTTCTTGGGGTTGTAGGCCACGATGTGCTCGCGCGGGCCGTGGCGCAGGCGGCGGCTGCGGTCCAGGATCTCGTCGCGGATGTAGTCGGTCAGCATCAGGCTGTCGGGGCCGCGGCGGGCCACCCACTGGCGGGCGTACTCGCTCTGGGCCAGGTGGACGATCTCGAAGCGGGGGTCGAAGACGAAGTCCAGCGGCGAGCGGGCGGCGCCCTGGCGCATGGCCTCGGCGCGCGAGAAGTAGTGCTCCACGCTCAGCCACCACAGCGCACGGGTGGCGTGGCGCAGCTCCAGCAGCTGCAGGGTGCCGGTCTCGGGCACCACCACCACGCTGTCGGGGCTGTCCACGATCTCCTTCACCGCGCGCGGCTGGTAGATGCGGAAGACGCCGGGCGTGGGGTCGGGGTCGTCTTCGGGCAGGTAGACCATGGCCATGTCGTGGCCCAGGCGCTGCCCGGCATCGACGAGCTGGTGCAGGGCTTCGGGGCCCCCGGTGACCGAGGAGGCCGGGCACAGGACGTGGACTTTCATGCGGGCCAGTCTAGGCACGCCGGGCCTGGCCGGTGCACGGAAAAAGGGGGCCAAGGCCGGACAGTTGCCGGTCTTGGCCCCCGGCGGCCCCAGGGGCGGGCCCCGGTTCGGAGGGTGCGATCAGCTCAGATCAGCGGGGTCCAGCGGTGGGCCTCTTCCTGGTCGGGCCGGATCAGGGCGGTGCGGGCCACCACCGGGGCGGTGCTGTCCAGGGCCGCCGTGGCCGGGGCGGTCAGCGCCGTGGGCAGCACGGTGTCGGGCGCCACCAGCAGCTCGGACGCACTGGGCAGCGTGGCCGTGTCGGCCGGGGTCTGCTTGGCGAACCACACGTCGGCCATCTCGTGGGTCTGGCCATCGGTGGTGGTGTAGCCCGAGACCAGGCCGACCAGGTTGCCGTGGTCGACCTCGGTGCTGCGCTGGGCGTTCAGGTCCAGGCTGGCGATGCCCAGGCTGTCGAGCGACTTCAGTTCGCCGGCGTCGGTGACGCCGTCGTGGTCGCCGTCCACCCAGACCTGGAGCTTGGACCAGTTACCGTCCAGCGCGTTGAGCACGCCGTCCTGGTTGCTGTCCTCCAGCGCCATCGCCTGGTAGCCGTTGGCCACGCGGTGACCGCTGGCGTCGCGGGTGCCGGTGCCGAAGAGCTCGGCGCCGTCGTTGATGACGCCGTCGCCGTTGCGGTCCATCACCAGCAGGCCATCGTTGCCGCCGACCCAGCCCACCTGGTGCGAGGTGCCGGTGCCGGCCAGGTCGAAGGACACGCCCTGGGCGGCGGACAGGGTCTGCACGCCGTTGCCGTCCAGGTCCAGCACGATCGGCGAGACCAGGTAGAAGGCGTCGAGCTGGGCGGCGCTCATCGCCGCCACGTCATCGGACTCGAAGGCGTAGACCTGGTCGCTGGTCATGGCCGCGATGTCGGCGGTGCTGAGCGCGGCGATCTGGTCGGTCGTGAAGGCGACGATCTGGTCGGTGGTCAGGGCGCGGGCCTGGGCCGTGGTCAGGGCGGCGATCTCGGCGGTGGACAGGGCCGCGAACTGGGTGGTGGTCAGCGCCGCCACCTGGGCCGTGGTCAGGGCCGCGAACTGGCTGCCGCCGATGGCCTGCAGGTCGTCCGTGGCGATGGCCGCGATCTGGTCGGTGGTCAGGCGGGCCAGCTGCTGGGTGCCCAGGTTGGCGAACTGCGCGGTGCTCAGGGCGTCGATCTGGGCGGTGTCGAGCGACTGCAGGGCCGCGCTGGACAGGGCCCGCAGGTCGGCGCTTTCCAGCACCGCCACCTGGGCAGTGGTCAGGGCGTCGACCTGGGTCGCGGTCAAGGCCGCGGCCTGCAGCGTGGTCAGGGCCACCAGGTCCTCGGTCGCCAGGGCCGCGATCTGGCTGCCGCCCAGGGCGCGCAGGCCGGCGGTGCCCAGGGCCACCACGTCGTTGGTGCCCAGCGCCACGATGTGGTCGGTGGTCAGGGCGGCCACCTGCGCGGTGGTCAGCGACGCGATCTGCGCGGTGCTCAGGGCGTCGACCTGGGCGGTGCCCAGGGCCTCGACCTGGGCGGTGGTCAGGGCGCGCAGGTTGGTGGTGCCCAGCGCGGTCAGGTCGGCGGTCTCCAGCGCGGCCACCTGGGCGGTGGTCAGGCCAGCCACCTGGGCGGTGGTCAGGGCGCCGATCTGCACGCTGGTCATGGCCTGCACCGCGTCGGTGGTCAGCGCGGCCAGCTGGGCAGTGCCCATCAGGCGCAGGCCGGTGGTGGCCAGGGCGGCGATGTCGGCGGTGTCGAAGGCCGCCATCTGCGCGGTGGTCAGGGCCATGGCCTGGGCGGTGGTCAGCGCGGCCACCTGGGCCGAGCCCATCGCCACCCACTGGTCGGTGGACAGCGCGGCCACCTGGGCGGTGGTCAGCGCGGCCACCTGGGCGGTGGTCAGGGCCGCCGCGTGGTCGGTGGTCAGGGCACCGATCTGGGCCGTGCTCAGGGCGCGCAGCGCGACGCTGGTCAGGGCCCGCAGGTCGGCGCTGTCCAGGGCGGCGATCTGGGCGGTGGTCAGCACCGCGGCCTGGGCCGAGCCCAGCGCGGCGAACTGGGCGGTGCCCATCGCGTTGAGCGGCTCGGTGCCCAGACCGGCCAGCTGGGCGGTGGTCAGGGCCGCGGCCTGGGCCGCGGTGACCGCAGCCATCTGGGCGGTGCCCAGGGCGTTGAGTTGGTCGGTGTCCAGGGCCTGCCACTGGGTGGTGGTCAGGCTGACCAGGTCGGCGGTCTCCAGCGCGGCCATCTGGCCGGTGGTCAGTGCCGCCACCTGGGCGGTGGTCAGACCGGCCACCTGGGCGGTGGTCAGGGCGACGATGTCGTCGGTCTCCAGCGCGGCCACCTGGGCAGTGGTCAGGCTGCGCGCCTGGGTGGCGGTCAGCGCGGCGACCTGGGCCGTGGTCAGGGCGGCGACCTGGTCGGTGCCCAGGGCCTGCAGCTGGGCGCTGGTCAGGGCGCGGACATCGCCGGTCTCCAGGGCCTGGACCTGGGTGGTGGTCAGGGCCGCGGCCTGGGCCGTGGTCAGGCCGGCGACCTGGGCGCTGGTCAGGGCCACGACCTGGGCGGTGGACAGGCTGGCCAGGGTGGCCGTGCCCATGGCCGCCAGGCTGGCGGTGCTGATCTCGGCCAGGTCGGCCACCTGCAGACCGGCGGTCTGGTCGGTGGTCATGGCGGCCAGCTGGGCGGTGGTCAGCGCGGCGGCCTGGGCGCCGGCGAGGGCGGTGACCTGGTCGGTGGTCAGGGCGGCAAAGGCCGCGGTGCCCATCGAGCGCAGCGCCGTGGTGCTGATCGCGGCCAGGTCAGCGGTCTCCAGCGCGGCGGACTGGGTGGCGGTGAGGGCCGCCACCTGCGCAGTGGTCAGCACCGCGAACTGGGCGCTGGTCAGGGCATTGAGCGCGGCGGTGTCCAGACCGGCGACCTGGGCGGTGGACAAGCCGGCCACCTGGGTGGTGCTCAGCGCGGCCCACTGGCCAGTGGTCAGGGCGTTGAGCTGGTCGGTGCCCAGGGCGCGCAGCGAGGTGACGCTGAGCGCCTGCAGGTCGGCGTGCTCGATGGCCGACATCTGGTCGGTGGTGAGCGCGGCCAGGTTGGTCGTGCTCAAGGTCTGCCACTGGCCGGTGGCCATGCCGGCGATGGCGTCGGTGGACAGCGCGGCCAGGTTGGCGGTGCCCAGCGCGTTGAGGGTGGCGGTGGACAGCGCGGCCACGTCGGCGCTCTCCAGCGCGGCGGCCTGGGTGGTGTCCAGCGCGGCGGCCTGGGCGGTGGTCAGCGCGGCGTACTGGGCGCTGGTCAGGGCCACCAGCTGGGCGGTGTCCAGACCGGCCACCTGGGCGGTGGTCAGGCCGGCGACCTGGGTGCTGGCCAAGGCCACGACCTGGGCGCTGCCCAGGGCGTTGAGCTGGCCGACGTCCAGGGCGCGCAGTTGGGTGACCGACAGGGCTCGCAGGTCGGCGGTTTCCATCGCGGCCACCTGGTCGGTGGTCAGGGCCACGACCTGGTCGGTGGACAGGCCGGCCACCTGGGCGGTGGTCAGGGCGCGCACGGCATCGGTGGTCAGGGCGGCCAGGACGTCGGTGGTCAGGCTGCGCACGGCCAGGGTGCTCATCGCCGCCAGGTCGGCGGTCTCCAGCGCGGCGGCCTGGGTGGTGGTCAGGGCGGCCGCCTGGGCCGAGGTGAGCACCGCGAAGTTGGCGGTGGTCAGCGCGTTCAGGGTCTCGGTGGTCAGCGCCGCGACCTGGGCCGTGGTGAGCGCCAGGGCCTGGGTGCTGGTCAGCGCGGCGACCTGGGCCGAGCCCAGCGCGTTGAGCTGGTCGGTGCCCATGGCGGCGACCTGGGTGGCGCCCAGGCGCTGCAGGTCGGCGGTTTCCAGCGCGGCCACCTGGTCGGTGGTCAGCGCCGCCACCTGGGCCGTGGTCAGCACGCCGGCCTGGGTGGTGGTGAGCGCGACGACGGCGTCGGTGGACAGCGCGGCCACCTGGGCGGTGGACAGCGCGCGCACCGCGGCAGTGGTCAGCGCGGCCATGTCGGCGGTCTCCAGCGCGGCGAGCTGGGTGGTGGTGAGGGCCCCGGCCTGTGCCGCGGTCAGCGCAGCGAACTGGGCGGTCCCCAGCGCATTGAGCGCATCGGTGGTCAGGCCTTCGACCTGGCCGGTGGTCAGTGCGGCCACCTGGCCGGCGGTCAGCGCGGCCATCTGGTCACTGCCCAGGGCGTTGAGCTGGTCGGAGCCCAGCGCCTGCACCTGGGCATTGCTCAGGGCGCGCAGGTCGGCGGTCTCGATCGAGGGCAGCTGCTCGGTGGTGAGCGCGGCCACCTGGGCGGTGGTCAGGGCCATGTACTGGCCGCTGCCCAGGGCGATCACGGCGTCGGAGCCCAGCGCGGCGATCTGCTCGGTGGACAGGCGCACCAGCTGCGAGGTGGCCAGGCTGGCGACCTGGGCGGTGCCCAGCGCGGCCACCTGGGCGGTGGTCAGCGCGGCCAGCTGGGCCGAGCCCAGCATGCGCAGGTCGGCGGTCTCGATGGCCTGGACCTGGTCGGTGGTCAGCGCCGCCACCTGCTCGGTGGTCAGGGCCGCGAACTGGGCGAGGCCCAGGCCCGCCACCTGCGCGGTGGTCAGCGCGGCCACCGTGTCGGTGGCCAGGGCGGCCAGCGCGGCGGTGCCCAGCGCAGCCACGGCGGCGGTGCCCAGGCTGGCGATCTGGCCGCTCAGCAGCGCTCCGGCCTGGGTGGCCGAGAAGGCGCCGGCCTGGGCGGTGGTGATCGCGGCGAGGGCGTCGGTGCTCAGGGCCTGCACCTGGTCGGTGCCCAGGCCCCGCAGCGCGGCAGTGCCAAGGGCGGCGACATCGCCGGCCTCCATGGCGCTGACCTGGTCGGTGGTGAGCGCGGCCAGTTGGGCCGAGCTCAGCACCGCCACCTGGGCACTGCCCAGGGCGTTGAGGTTGTCGGTGCCCCAGGCGGCCAGTTGCTCGGTGGTCAGGGCCAGGACCTGGGCGAGGGTCAGACCGGCGACCTGGCCGGTGCCCAGCGCATTGAGGGTGGCGGTGCCCAGCGAGGCGAGCTGGGCGGTGCCCATGGCCGCCAGGTCAGCGGTTTCCATGGCCACGATCTGGTCGCTGCCCAGCGCCGCGGCCTGCGCGGTGGTCAGGGCGGCGGCCTGGGCGGTGGTCAGGGCGACGACCTGGTCGGTGACCAGGGCGGCGGCCTGGGCGGTGGTCAGGGCAGCGATCTGGGCGGTGGTCAGGGCGGCCACCTGGGTGGCGGTCAGCTCGACGACCTGGTGGGTGGTCAGGGCCTGGATGGCGGCGCTGCCCAGGGCGCGCAGGTCGGCGGTTTCCAGCGCGGCGACCTGGTCGGTGGTCAGGCCGGCGACCTGGGCGGTGGTCAGCGCGGCCACCTGCAGGCTGCCCAGGGCAGCGATCTGCGCGGTGTCCAGGGCGGCCACGGTGTCGGTGGCCAGGGCAGCGACCTGGGCGGTGCCCAGGGCGGCGGCTTGCGCGGTGCCCAGACCGGCCATCTGGGCGCTGGTCAGGGCCGCGGCCTGTGCGGTGGTCAGCGCGGCGGCCTGGGCCGTGGTCATGGCAGCGACCTGGTCGGTGCCCAGGGCGGCCAGCTGGGCCGTGCCCAGGGCGCGCCAGGCGGCGGTGCCCAAGGCGGCCAGGTCGGCGGTTTCCAGCGCGGCGGCCTGTTCGGTGGTCAGCGCCGCGGCCTGGGCGGTGCTCAGCGCGGCGAAGGCGGCAGTGCCCAGTGCGTTCAGGCCATCGGTGGCCAGGCCGGCCACCTGGGCGGTGGTCAGTGCGGCGACCTGGGTCAGCTGCAGGCCGGACATCTGCGCGGTGTCCAGGGCGTTGAGCTGCTCGGTGCTCAGGGCCACCACCTGGGCGGTGGTCATCGCGGCCAGGTCGGCGGTCTCCAGGGAGGCCACCTGGGCGGTGGTCAGGCCAGCCACCTGGGCGGTGGTCAGGGCCGAGGCCTGGGCGGTGGTCAGGGCCACCACCTGATCGCTGCCCAGCGCGGCCACCTGGTCGGTGGTCAGCTGGCGCAGCTGGGCGGTGGTCAGCGCGGCGACCTGAGCGGTGGTCAGGGCTTCGACCTGGGCCGTCTGCAGGGCCTGCAGCGCGGCGCTGCCCAGGGCGCGCAGGTCGGCACTCTCCAGGGCCTGCACCTGGTCGGTGTCCAGGGCCCGGATCTGGTCGGTGGTCAGCGCCGCGGCCTGGGCCGTGGTGAGCGCGGCCACCTGGCTGGTGCCCAGGGCGGCCACGGCCTCGGTGGCCAGGGACTGCAAGGCGGCGGTGGTGATCTGGGCCAGGTCGGCGGTCTCCAGGCCGGCGATCTGGGCGCTGGTCAGGCCACCCACCTGGGTGGCGGTCAGCGAAGCGGCGTGGGCGCTGGTGAGCGCACCGATCTGGTCGGTGCCCAGCGCGGCGATGCGGGCGGCGTCCAGACCGCGCAGGGCGGTGGTGCTCAGGTGCGCCAGGTCGGCGGTTTCGAGGGCCGCCACCTGCTCGGTGGTCAGGGCAGCCAGCTGGGCGCTGCCCAGGGCCTGCACCTGCTCTGTGGTCAGGGCGGTCAGCAGCTCGGTGCCCAGCGCGGCCACCTGGGCGGTGGTCAGCCCCCCGACCTGCACGGTGGTCAGGGCGGCGAACTGGCTGGTGGTCAGGGCGTTGACCTGGTCGGTGCCCATGGCCTGCAGGCCGGTGCGGGTGATCTGACGCAGGTCGGCGGTTTCCAGCGCGGCCACCTGGTCGGTGGTCAGCGCCGCCAGCTGGGCGGTGGTCAGGCTGCCGACCTGGGCGGTGCCCAAAGCGACGACCTGGTCGGTGCTCAGGGCCTGGACCTGGCCGGTGGACAGGCGGGCGACCTGGGTGGTGGTCAGCGCGGCGACCTGGGTGGCGCTGAGCGCGGCCACCTGGTCGGTGGTCAGGGCGTCGATGGCGGCATTGCCCAGGGCGCGCAGGTCGGCGGTCTCGAGGGCCAGCACCTGGTCGGTGGTCAGGGCGGCGACCTGGGCGGTGGTCAGGGCTGCCACCTGGGCCGAGCCCAGGGCGGCGACCTGGGCGGTGCCCAGGCCGGCGACGGTGGCGGTCTGCAGCGCGGCCAGGGCGGCGTTGCCCAGGCCGGCGATGCCGGCGGTGGTCATGGCGGCCGCCTGGTCGCTGGCCAGCGCGGCCGCCTGCGCAGTGGTCAGGGCGGCGGCCTGCGCGGTGGTCAGCGCAGACATCGCGTCGGTGGACAGCGCGGCGATCTGCGCGGTGCCCAGCTGGCGGAAGGCGGCGGTGCCCAGCGCGGCGATGTCAGCGGTCTCCAGCGCGTTGATCTGGTCGGTCGTCAGCGCCGCGGCCTGGCTGGCGCTGAGCGTGGCGAACTGCGCCGTCGTCAGCGCATTGAGGTGCTCGGTGTCGAGGCCGGCGATCTGGGCCGTGCCCAGCGCCGCGACCTGCACGGTGGACAGGGCGGCCACCTGGGCGCTGTCGAGCGCATTGAGCTGGCCGGTGGACAGGCGGCCCAGCTGGACGGTGCTGAGCGCGGCCAGGTCGGCCGTCTCCATCGCGGCCATCTGGGCCGTGGTCAGGGCTTCGACCTGGGCGGTGGTGAGCTGCGAGACCTGGGCGATCGTGAGCGCACGCACCGCATCGGTGGACAGGGCCGCGATCAGCTCGGTGCCCAGGCCGCGCAGCGTGGCCACCTTCAGGGCGGCCATGTCGGCGGTCTCCAGGGCCGCGGCCTGTTCCGTGGTCAGGGCGGCGGCCGGGGTGGCGCTGAGGGTGGCGAACTGGGCCGTGGTCAGCGAGTCCAGCACGTCGGTGGTCAAACCCGACAGCTGGGCGGTGGTCAGGGCGGCGACCTGCACGGTGCCCAGCGCGGCCACCTGGGCGGTGCCCAGGGCGTTGAGCTGGGCCGAGCCGAGGGCGGCCACCTGCACGGTGCTGAGCGCCGCCAGGTCAGCGGTCTCCAGCGCGGCCATCTGGTCGGTGGTGAGCGCCGCCACCTGCGCGGTGGTCAGGGCCGCGTACTGGTCGGTGGACAGCGCCCGCAGGCTGTCGGTGCCCAGGGTGGACACCTGTTCGGTGCTGAGCGCGCGCAACTGGGCCGCGCTGAAGGCGAGGGCCTGGGCGGTGCTCAGCACCTCGATCTGGGCGGTGGTCAGCGCCGCCACCTGGGCGGTGGCCAGCGCGCGCAGGTCGGCGGTCTCGAGGACGGCGACCTGGTCGGTGGTGAGGGCGGCGACCTGGTCGGTGGTCAGCGCGGCGGCCTGGGCGGTGGCCAGGGCCACCACCTGGGCGGTCGACAGCTCGGCGACCACCGCGGTGTCCAGGGCAGCGACGGCGGCGGTGCTCAGGGCGGCCAGGTCGGCGGTTTCCACGCTGCCGATCTGGGCCGTGGTCAGGGCCGCGGCCTGGGCCGAGCTGAGCGAGGCGGCCTGGGCGGTGCTCAGGGCCACCAGTTGGTCGGTGGTCAGCGCCTCGACCTGGGCGGTGGTCATGCCGGCCACCGCGGTGGTGCTGAGCGCGGCCAGATCAGCCGTTTCCAGCGCAGCGATCTGCGCGGTGTCCAGCGCCTGCACCTGGGCGGCGCGCAGCGCGGCGGCCTGGGCGGCGGTGAAGGCCGCGATCTGGTCGGTGCCCAAGGCGGCCATCTGCGCCGTGGTCAGGGCCTGGACCTGGGCGGTGCCCAGGGCCTGCCACTGGGCGCTGCCCAGGGCGTTGAGTTGGTCACCCGACAGCACGGCGATCTTGTTGGTGCTCAGGCTGGCCAGGTCGGCGGTCTCGAGCGCGGCCATCTGGTCGGTGGTGAGCGCGGCGACTTGGCCGGTGCCCATCGCGGTGTACTGGGCGGTGCCCAGGGCGCGAAGGTCGTCGGTGGCCATGGCGGCCACCTGGTCGGTGCTGAGCGCCACGATCTGGGCGGTGCCCAGCGAGGCCGACTGGGCGGTGGTGAGCGCGTCGATCTGGTCGGTGGTCAAGGCGCGGACCTGGGCGCTGGACAGCGCGGCCAGGTCGGCGGTTTCCAGCGCCGCCACCTGGGCGGTGGTCAGGGCGGCCACCTGGGCGGTGGTCAGCGCGGCGAACTGGGCCGAGCCCATGGCGAGGACCTGGGCGGTGTCCAGCGCGGCCAGGGCGTCGGTGGCCAGGGCTTGGACGGCCGCGGTGCGCAGCAAGGCCAGGTCGGCAGTTTGCAGCCCAGCCATCTGGTCGCTGGTCAGGGCGGCCGCCTGGGCGCTGGTGAGGGCCGCAGCCTGGGCGGTGGTGATGGCCACCAGCTGGTCGGTGGTCAGCACGCCCACCTGGCCGGCGGTCAGCGCGGCGAAGGCGGCGGTGTTGAGCGCGGCGACGTCGGCCGTCTGCAGCGCGGCCACCTGATCGGTGGTCAGCGCGGCCACCTGGGCGGCGCTGAGCTGGGCGAACTGCGCCGTGGTCAGGGCGTTGAGGTTGTCGGTGCTGAGCGCCGCCAGCTGGGCGGTGCTCAGGCGCTGGACCTGGTCACTGCCCATGGCGGCCAGCTGCAGCGCACCCAACGCGTTGAGCTGGCCGCTGGCCAGCGCCAGCACCTGGGCGGTGGTCAGCGCGGCCAGGTCCTGGGACTGCATGGCGGCGATCTGGTCGGTGGTCAGGGCGGCCACCTGGGCGGTGGTGAGCGCGCGCACCTGGGCGGTGGTCAGGGCCACCACGTCGGCCGTCTCCATGGCGGCGATGCGGTCGGTGGCCAGGACGCGGACCTGGGCGGTGGTCAGGGCAGCGACCTGGCCGGTGGTCAGGGCGGCCACCTGGTCGGTGGTGAACGCGGCGACCTGGCCGGTGCCCAGCGCGGCCACCTGGGCGGTGGTCAGGGCGGCGGCACCGGTCGTGCCCAGCGCGACGACGGCCGCGGTGCTCAGCGCGCGCAGCGCGCCGGTGGACAGCGCGGCGACGTCGGCGGTCTCCATCGCGGCGGCCTGCGCCGTGGTCAGGGCGGCGGCCTGCGCGGTGGTGAGCGCGCCCACCTGGGCCGAGCCCAGGGCGTTGAGCTGGGTGCTGCCCAGCGCGGCGACCTGCGCCGTGGTCAGCGCCGACACCTGGGTGGTGCTGAGGGCGGCGACCTGGTCGGTGGTCAGGGCGTTGAGCTGGGCGGTGCCCAGGGTGGCGATGGTGCGGGTGCCCAGTGCACGCAGGTCGGCGGTCTCCATGGCCGCGATCTGGGCCGTGGTCAGGGCCGCCACGCGGTTGGGGGTCAGCATCGCGAACTGCAGCGTGCTCAGGGCCCGCAGGTCGTCGGTGGCGATGGCGGCGATCTGGGTCGTGGTCAGGGCATTCAGGCGGGCGGTGCCCATGGATGCCCACTGGGCGGTGGTGAGGGACTCGAGCTGCGTGGAGCTCAGGGCGGCGAGCGCCGCCGTCTTCAGGGCATTCAAGGTGGCGGTGCCCATCGCGGACAGCTGGTCCGTGGTGAGGGCCTGGGCCTGGGTGACCGACATCGCATAGGCCTGGGCCGTGGTGAGCGCCTGCACCTGGGCGGTGCCCAGCGCGGCCACCTGGGCGGTGGTCAAGGCCATCAGCTGGGCGGTGCCCAGCGCCCGCAGATCAGCGGTCTCGATCGCGGCCACCTGGTCGGTGGTCAGCGCGGCGATCTGCCGGGTGGTCAGCTGGGTGTACTGGGCGGTGCCCATGGCGCGGATGGCCGTGGTGTCCAGCGCGGCGATGGCGGCGGTGGTCAGCGCCTTCAGGGCGGCGGCGTTGAGCGCCGCGACATCGGCGGTCTCCAGGGCCGCCGCCTGGGTGGCGGTCATCACCCCGGCCTGCGAAGTGGACAGCGCGGCGAACTGCGCGGTGCCCAGGGCGTTGAGGTTCTCGGTCTCGAGTGCCGCGAACAGCGAGCTGCCGACCTTGGCCACCTGGGTGGTGGTCAGGGCCGCCATCTGCGCGGTGGTCATCGCGTTGAGCTGCGCCGAGCCCAGGGCCGCGATGCCGGCGGTGGTGATGGCCCGCACATCGGCCGTCTCGAAGGCGGCGATCTGGGTGGTGCTCAGGCCCGACAGGCGGGTGGCCGGGATGGCGGCGACCTGGGCCGTCGTCAGCGCCGCGATCTGGGCGGTCGAGAAGGCCGCCCAGTCTTCGGTCGTCAGACGCGAGATCGTGGCCGTGGACAGGGCAGCGATCTGGGCCGTCGTCAGGTTCGTGATGTAAGTCGCCATCGAGCACTCCAGGGGTTCAGCGTTTGGAACCCCCCGGAGTCGCTGCGATGGCCGCAAGGCCTATCGGCGACCCGCCTCCCGGGGTTCCCGTCGTTCCGTGTTTCGGCGACGGGAGCGCAGGAGTTGAGCGATTTTTTCAATTGGATGCGAATTGCCACCCAATTGGTGAACGAACACACGCACGACCGGTTCGGGTCGTCAAGAGTGCCGGCCCGGACCCGAGGCCCCTCCCACCATGCGGAACGTGAAACCCTGCACGCCCTCAGGGCTGGGCCAACAGGTGCAGGACATCGGAATGGAATTCCCGGCGGTACAGGATGGCCACCACCGCCGCCGTGCCCACCAGGAAGGCCCAGGGCGAGACGAACCAGGCCACGGCGGCGAAGGCCATGTAATAGGCGCGCAGGCCGTCGTTGAAGCTCTCGGCCGCCTGGCCCATGATGCCGCCGGCGCGGTCGGCGAAGGCCTGGCGCTCGGGGTCGGTCCATCCGTCGTCCCGCTGGGGCGCCGCGGCCAGCAGCAGCGCCCCGAAGCTGTACTGCCGGATGCTCCAGGTGAAGCGGAAGAAGGCGAAGACGAAGATGCCGGCCAGCAACACCACCTTCAGGTCGAACACCAGGGCCGAGGTCTGGGCCGCGAAGGGCAGCTCGCGCGCCAGCTCGGCCGCCTTGTCCGCCGTGCCCAGCACCGCCAGCAGGCCACCGATGATCAGGATGGTGGTCGAGGCGAAGAAGGACGGGCTCGACGACATGCTCTGGGTGACCACGCCGTCGAAGACCCGGTTGTCGCGGTAGGTGGCGCGCAGCATCCAGGCGTGGCGCGCCCGGTTGGTCAGGCCCAGGATCGAGGGCCGGTGGGCGGCGCGGCGCCGCGCGAAGCGGGCGTAGCCGGTCCAGCCGGCGAAGAAAAGGAGCACCGCCAGCCAGTCGGCCAGGGGCAGCAGGGTCAGGGCATCAAGGCTGAGGGCGCGCATCCGCGGGATTGTCCGCCAGCGGCCCTGGCCCTGCGGGCGCTCAGCGCGCCAGGTCGAAGAACAGCACCAGCGCGCCCTGCCCGGCCGACAGCTCCAGCGCCGACTCGCCATCCAGGGTCAGAGCGTCGCCGGTGCGCAGGGCCTGGCCGTTGGCCGTGACCCCGCCTTCGGCCACGAAGACATAGCCCAGGCGCGCCGGGTCCAGTGCCAGGCGGGCCTGCTCGTCGCCGTCGAAGCGGCCCAGCCACAGCGCGGCGTCGGCGTGCAGCGTGACCGCGCCCTCGCCCCCGCCAGCCCGGGCCACCCGCTGCAGCCGGCCGCGCTGCCCGACCGGGTCGAAGGCCTGCTGCTCGTAGCCCGGCGCCAGGCCGCGCGCGGCCGGCAGCAGCCAGATCTGCAGGAAATGGGTGGTCTGCGCGGTGGCGTGGTTGTATTCGGAGTGGCGCACCCCGGTGCCGGCGGTCATGCGCTGGATCTCGCCGGGACGGATCACGCTCTCGTGGCCCAGGCTGTCGCGGTGGGCCAGCTCGCCGGACAGGACCACGCTGACGATCTCCATGTCCCGGTGGCCGTGGGTGCCGAAGCCGGTGCCCGGGGCGATGCGGTCCTCGTTGATGACACGCAGGTTGCCCACGCCCATGTGGGCCGGGTCCAGGTAGTCGGCGAACGAGAAGCTGTGGTGGCTCTTGAGCCAGCCGTGGTCAGCATGGCCCCGGTCCTCGGCGCGGCGAATCGTGATCATGGTGCGGTCTCCTGCGGTGCGGCGTGCGGTAGAGCGCCACTGTAGGAGCGCCCCCTGCGGCCCGGGCTGTGGCGGCTTGAAGCGATCTTTCAAATAAGATGAACCCATGCCCGACCGCCGCACCGCCCTGACGCCCGATGCCCTGCTGATGATGGACGCGATCGCACGCACCGGCAGCTTTGCGGCCGCGGCGCGCGAGCTGGGCAAGGTGCCCTCGGCCCTGACCTACTCGGTGCGCCAGCTCGAGGACGCGCTGGACGTGCTGCTGTTCGACCGCCGCTCGCGCCAGGCCAAACCCACCGCCGCCGGCGAAGAGCTGCTGGCCGAGGGCCGGCGCCTGCTGGCCGAGATGGACGCGGTGGCCAACCGGGTGCGCCGCGTGGCCACCGGCTGGGAAACCCAGCTGACCCTCGCGGTCGACGGCATCCTCTCGCGCCTGACCCTGCTCGAGCTGTGCGAGGCCTTCTACGCAGTGCGCCCGGCGGGCTCCGACAGCGGTCCCGGCACCCGGCTGCGCCTGCGCACCGAGGTGCTGGCCGGCACCTGGGAGGCCCTGGTGTCCGGCCAGGCCGACCTGGCCCTGGGCGTGCCGCTGGAAATGTCGGCCCCGGGCATCGAGGTCAAGCCCCTGGGCGACATGGACTTCGTCTTCGCGATGGCCCCGCACCACCCGCTGGCTGCCCTGCCCGAGCCGCTGCCCGACGAGGAGATCCTGCGCCACCGCGCGGTGGCGGTGGCCGACTCGGCCCAGCGCCTGTCGCCGATCACGGTCAACCTGCTGCCGGGTCAGGACACCCTGACCGTCTCCAGCATGCAGGCCAAGATCGAGGCCCAGCTGCGCTGCCTGGGCTGCGGCTTCGTCCCTGAGCCCCTGGTGCGCGACCACCTGCGCGGCGGGCGGCTGGTGGCCAAGCAGGTGCAGCGCCAGCGCCGCCAGGTGCGGCTGGGCTATGCCTGGCGCACCGGGGGCACCGGCGGCCGGCGCTCGGCCAGCCAGGGCCTGGCCCTGCAATGGTGGCTGCAGCAGCTGGAGAGCCCGACCACCCGGGCGGCGCTGCTCGAGCGCCACTGCGGCCTGCCGTCGGACGTGGACTGATGGGGCGATCCGTCGGCGGCTATGTCGGCCGCTTCGCGCCCTCCCCCACCGGCGCGCTCCACGCTGGCTCCCTGGTGGCGGCGTTGGCCAGCTGGCTGGACGCCCGCGCCCATGGCGGCCGCTGGCTGGTGCGCATCGAGGACGTGGACACCCCGCGCTGCGTGCCCCGTGCGGACGCCGAGATCCTGCGCCAGCTCGCCGCCTGCCAGCTGCTCCCCGACGAACCGCCGGTGTGGCAATCCCGGCGGGGCGCTTGCTACCAGGCGGCGCTGGACAGCCTGGTGGCCGCCGGCCACGCCTACGCCTGCGCCTGCAGCCGCAAGGACATCGAGTCCGCGCTGGCCGCCGCCGGCGCCCTGCCCGACCGCCACGGCGAGAAGGTCTACCCCGGCACCTGCCGCCCCGAGCATGGCGGCCTGCACGGTCGCCCGGGCCGCGCCTCGCGCCTGCACACCGCCGACGCCACCCGGATCGACTGGCAGGACCGCCGCCTGGGCCCGCAAAGCCAGGAGGTCAGCGCCGCGGTGGGCGACTTCGTGCTGCGCCGCGCCGACGGCCTGTGGGCCTACCAGCTGGCAGTGGTGGTGGACGACGCCGCGCAGGGCATCACCGACGTGGTGCGTGGCGAGGACCTGGCCGACAACACCCCGCGCCAGATCCTGCTGCAGCAGCGCCTGGGCCTGCCCACCCCGCGCCACCTGCACACCCCGCTGGTGCTGGCCGCCGACGGCTGCAAGCTCAGCAAGCAGAACGGCGCCGCGCCGCTGGACCTGGCCGACCCGCTGGCCGCCCTGCGCCAGGCGGGCAGCCACCTGGGCCTGCGCGGCCTGCCGGGCGAGCAGCTTGGCGACTGGCTGGCCGCGGCCACCGCGGCCTGGGCCTGGGGACCGGGCCGCGGTTGAGCCCCCCGCACCCGCCTCAGGCCGGGGCCGGGGTGCCGATCACGCCGTCGGCGCGCAGCCGCTCGATGTCGGTCGAGCCATAGCCCAGTTCGTGCAGCAGCTCGTCGGTGTGCTGGCCCAGCGCGGGCGGCGGGGCGCGCAGGCCCAGGCGCTCGCCGTCCAGGGTCAGGGGCAGCAGCGCGGCGCGGGTGTCCACCGCGCGGCCGGCGCCGCTGGCGTCCGCCGGCAGGCGCACCGGGGCCAGCCCGCCGGTGGCCAGCAGGTGGGGGTCGTCGAACAGGTCTTCGGGGCGGGTGATGGGCGCGTACGGCAGGCCGATGCGCTCGAAGCGGCGGGCCAGTTCGGCCGCCGTGTGCACCGCCAGGCGCTCGCGCAGCAGGGGCAGCATCCAGTCGCGGGCCCGGACCCGGTCGTTGTTGCGGGCCAGGCGCGGATCGGTCTTCAGGTCGGCCCAGCCGAACTCGTCGCACATCAGCCCCCACTGGGTGTCGCTGACGGCGGCCAGGAAGATCTGCTCGCCCCCGGCCACGGTGAAGACGTCGTAGACCGCCCAGGCGCTGATGCGACTGGGCATGGGCGAGACCGGTCGTCCGGTGACCGCGAACTGCGCCATGTGCTGGGCGACCAGGAAGACGTTGTTCTCGAACAGCGCGCTCTGCACCGCCTGGCCGCGGCCGGTCTTCTCGCGCTGGGCCAGCGCCGCCAGCACGCCGATGGCGCCGAACAGGCCGCCCATGATGTCGTTGACGCTGGTGCCGGCGCGCAGCGGTCGGCCCTCGGGCCCGGTCATGTAGGCCAGGCCGCCCATCATCTGCACCACCTCGTCCAGCGCGGTGCGGTGCTCGTAGGGCCCAGGCAGGAAGCCCTTGTGCGAGACGCGGATCAGGCGCGGGTTCAGGCGCGACAGGGCCCCGTCGGCGAAGCCCAGCCGGTCCATCGTGCCGGGCTTGAAGTTCTCGCTGAAGACATCGGCGTCGGCCAGCAGGCGCAGCACCACCTCGCGGCCGCGCGGGTCCTGGACGTCGACCGCCAGGCTCTTCTTGTTGCGGTTGAAGGTGCCGAAGAAGCCGGCACCCGAACCCAGCAGGCGGCGCGTGCCGTCGCCGGCCAGGGGCTCGACCTTGATGACCTCGGCGCCGAGGTCGGCCAGGACCATGCCGCAGGTCGGGCCCATCACCATGTGGGTGAACTCGACGACCCGCAGGCCGGCCAGGGGCAGCCGATCGGGCGGCGTCATGCGCGGCCCTCCGCGGGCGGCTGGCGGCCCTCGGCGTGGAAGAAGCCGAGCGGCAGGCCGGCCTCGGGGGTCATGCCGTACAGGGGCTCTCCCGGCAGGCCGGCGCGCAGGGCTTCGCGGGCGGCGAACAGGCGCTCGAGGTCAACGCCGGTGGACACGCCCATGGCCTCGAACATGAAGACCAGGTCCTCGGTGACCACGTTGCCCGAGGCCCCCGGCGCGTAGGGGCAGCCGCCCAGTCCGCCCAGCGAGCTGTCGAAGGTTCGCACGCCCACGTCGTGGGCCGCCAGGCAGTTGGCCAGCCCCAGGCCGCGGGTGTTGTGCAGGTGGGCGGCGCCGGTGCGCTCACCGATCTCGGCGCGCACGCGCTGGAACAGGTGGCGCACCTGCGCAGGGTTCGCCATGCCGGTGGTGTCGGACAGGCCGATCTCGTCGACGCCGGCCTCGGCCAGCGCGGCCGCCAGCGCCACCACCTCGTCCTCGGGCACCGCACCCTGCAGGGTGCAGCCGAAGGCGGTGGACAGGCCGACCTCGAGGTGGACCTGCGGCGCGGTGTCGCGGCGCAGCGCGACGACCTCGCGCACCTCATCGACCATCTGCTGGCGCGTCTTGCGGACATTGGCCAGCGAGTGGGCCTCGCTGGCCGAGACCGGCAGCGTGACCTTGTGGACCCCGGCGGCGATGGCCGCCTCGGCGCCCCGGCGGTTCGGGGCCAGCGCCATCACCGTCAGGCCGGGCAGGCCCCGGGCGTGGCGCACCACCTCGGCCACGTCGGCCATCTGCGGCAGCAGCCGGGCCGGCACGAAGGAGCCGACCTCGATCTCGCGCAGGCCGGCGGCGTGCAGGGCACTGATCCAGGCGAGCTTGTGGGGCGTGGCCATGGTGGCCTGCACGCTTTGCAGGCCGTCGCGCGGCCCGACTTCACTGATCAGCACGGAGGAGGACACCGGCACCTTTTGTTCTATCTTACGGAATTGCGTTCTAATATGCGCGGTCATCATAAAAAGTCGGACCGCGGGTGTCAAACCGGGCCGCGCATCGCCATGCCCCGAAAGCCGTCCCAGCCCTCGGTCGCCGACGAACAGGCCGCCCCCGGCGGGGCCGCCGCCGTGGACCGGGCCATCAGCCTGCTGGCCGCCTTCCAGCCGGGCGACCAGGCCCTGAGCGTCACCGCGCTGGCCGAGCGGACCCGCCTGTACAAGAGCACCGTGCTGCGGCTGCTGGCCTCGCTGGCCCAGGGCCGCCTGGTGCAGCGCACCGCCGACGGCCAGTGGGCCCTGGGCCCCGAAGTGGCGCGGCTGGCCGCGCTCTACACCGCGTCGTTCTCGCTCGAGTCGGTGGTGCTGCCCGAGATGCAGGCGCTGATGCGGCGCACGCAGGAAAGCGTGTCCTTCCATGTGCGCCAGGGCGAGCAGCGCCTGGTGCTCTACCGGGTGGACTCGCCCCACCTGCTGCGCGACCACGTGCGCGCCGGTGAGGTGCTGCCCCTGGACCGCGGGGCCGGCGGGCGGGTGCTGATGGCCTGCGCCGGCGCGCCCGGCCCGCTGAACGAGAAGGTCCGCCGCGACGGCTTCGTGCAGGTCGTGGGCGATCGGGTGCCGGGCCTGGCGGGCCTCTCGGCACCGGTCTGGAACGCCGCCGGCGAACTGGTGGGGGCCCTCACCCTGACCGTGCCCGAGGCCCGGCTGCAGGCCGGCTTCGCGGACGACGTCCGGGCCTCGGCCCGCCGCCTGAGCGCCCGCCTGGGTGCGCCGCCCGCACCCTGAGTGGCCGGGCGGCCGGTGCATCGGTGGCATCATCGCCCCCCTGCGCAGAACACTCTTGCCCAAAGGAATCCTGATGAGCTCCACCCCCAACGGCCTGCAGATCGACGACGTGCGCGTCGGCGACGGTGCCGAAGCCAAGGCCGGTCAATCGGTCACCGTGCACTACACCGGCTGGCTGTACGACGAGAACGCCGCCGACAAGCGCGGCAAGAAGTTCGACTCCAGCAAGGACCGCGACGACCCCTTCGAGTTCGACCTGGGCGCCGGCATGGTGATCCGCGGCTGGGACGAAGGCGTGCAGGGCATGAAGGTCGGCGGCCAGCGCATCCTGACCATCCCGCCCGAGCTGGGCTACGGTGCCCGCGGCGCCGGCGGCGTGATCCCGCCCAACGCCACCCTGGTGTTCGAGGTCGAGCTGCTGCCCACGCCCGAGCGGCCGCAGCTGCAGGCCACCGACGTGGTGGTGGGTGAAGGCGCCGAGGCCGTCTCCGGCCGCCAGGTCACGGTGCACTACACCGGTTGGCTGTTCGACGAGTCCGCCCCGCAGCAGCGCGGCCGCAAGTTCGACTCCAGCAAGGACCGCAACGACCCGTTCCGCTTCCACCTGGGCGCCGGCATGGTGATCCGCGGCTGGGACGACGGCGTGCAGGGCATGAAGGTCGGCGGCACCCGCGTGCTGGTGATCCCTCCGCACCTGGGCTACGGCCCGCGCGGCGCCGGCGGCGTGATCCCGCCCAACGCCACCCTGGTCTTCGAAGTCCAGCTGCTGGGCGTCTGACGCCCGCGGCCTGCCGCCCGCCGGCAGGCCCCTCGGGGATGGGCCGGTGCGCCTCAGCGCACGCTGTCCATCACCCGCACCCGCACGCGGCGCTCCCGGTCGCCGCGCTGCACCGTCAGCTCGGCGGTGCTGTCGATGCCGGCGCGGTCCAGCTCGGCCACGAAGGCCGACAGGGTCTCGACCCGCCGGCCGTTGACCGCGACGATGACGTCGCCGACTTCGCCGGTGCGCCGGTCCAGACCGCGCAGGCCGGCCTCGGCCGCCGGGCTGCCGCGCAGCACCTCGTGCACCACCACCCCGCTGAAGCCGGCGCGCGCCGCCAGCTCGGGCCGCACCGCCGAGATGCCGATGCCCGGCAGCGGCGCCCGACCCCGCGAGATCAGCGCCGGCACCACCCGGTTGACCAGGTCGGCGGGAATGGCGAAGCCGATGCCCGCCGACGAGCCCGAAGCCGAGCGGATCGCGCTGTTGACTCCGATCAGCCGGCCCGCGCTGTCGAGCAGCGGCCCGCCCGAGTTGCCGGGGTTGATCGCGGCGTCGGTCTGGACCACGCCGGCCACCTCGCGGTACTCGGTGGTGGGCAGCTCACGGTCGAGCGCGCTGATCAGGCCCTGGGTCAGGGTGCGCTGCAGGCCGAAGGGGTTGCCGATGGCGTACACCGTCTGGCCGATGCGCAGGTCGCGCGAACTGCCCAGCGGGATCGGCTTCAGGCCGGGCGGCACCCGGGACAGCCGCACCACGGCCAGGTCGTATTCGGGCGAGCGGCCGACCAGCGTGGCCTCGATCGGCGAGCCGGCGTCGAGCTGCACGAAGACCCGGCGCGCGTCCTCGACCACGTGGTGGTTGGTGACCACATGGCCGGCGCTGTCCCAGACGAAGCCGCTGCCGGCGCCCTGGCTGACCTCGGGCCGCAGCATCCAGCCGTTCACCTGCACCACCTCGGTGGTGATGTAGGCCACCGAAGGCGCGGCCGCCTCGAACAGCGACACCACCTGCTGCTCCTGCGGCAGCAGTGGCCCGCGCGGGGTGACCGGGCGCGGCGCGGCGGCCTCGCGTGCCTGCGCCGCCAGCGCCAGCAGGCCGGCGCTCCAGGCCAGCGCGGTGCGGCGCGCCATCCGGGGCCCACGGGCCCGTCGATCCGGGGGACAGGAGCTGCTCATGGTGGCCGGATCTTAGCCAGCCGGCGCCTCCCCTGCCGCGGGCTCAGACCTTCAGGAAGGTCTGGCGGTAGTGGGCGAGCTCGTCGATCGATTCGTGGATGTCGGCCAGCGCGGTGTGCTTGTTGGCCTTGACCAGGCCCTCCAGTGCCGCCGGGTTCCAGCGCTTGGCCAGCTCCTTCAGGGTGGAGACGTCCAGGTTGCGGTAGTGGAAGTAGGCCTCCAGGCCCTTCATGTGATTGGCCAGGAAGCGGCGGTCCTGGCAGATGCTGTTGCCGCACATCGGGCTCTTGCCGGCGGGCACGTACTGGGCCAGGAACTCGATCACGCGGGCCTCGGCGTCGGCCTCGGACACCTCGCTGGCCTTGACCCGGTCGATCAGGCCGCTCTTGCCGTGGGTGCCCTTGTTCCAGTTGTCCATGCCGTCGAGCACCGCGTCGGTCTGGTGGATCGCGAACACCGGACCTTCGACACGGATGGCCAGCGTCGGGTCGGTCACCACCACGGCGATCTCGATGATCCGGTCGCTGTCGGGCTTCAGCCCCGTCATCTCCAGGTCGATCCAGACCAGGTTCTGCTCGCTCTTGCGCAGCGCGGGGGTGTCGGGGGTCACGGGGGGGGTGGTGTCGCTCATGGTCTTCCCTTCAGGCTCAACCCCTCATTGTCCGGCAACTTACACTGCCGGCCATGACCGTCTCGCTCTCTGCCGGCAGCGTCACCGCGCTGTTCTGTGCCTTCCTGCTCGCCTCCACCCTGGTGGGTCACTGGCTCACCACCCGGCAGATCCGCCATGTGGCGGCACACCGGGGCCAGGTGCCCGCACCCTTCGCCGGCCGCATTCCCCTGGAGGCCCACCAGAAGGCCGCTGATTACACCGTCGCCAAGGCCCGCTTCGGCCTGCTGGCCGAAGCCTTCGGCGTGGCGATGCTGCTGGGCTGGACCCTGCTGGGCGGGCTGGACGCGCTCAACGGCCTGGTCCGCGACGCGGTGCAGGCGCGTTGGGGCGACCTGGCCTACCAGTTGGCGCTGGTGGCCGCCTTCAGCCTGATCGGCGCCGTGCTCGAGCTGCCGCTGGGCTGGTGGCGCACCTTCCGCCTGGAGCAGCGCTTCGGCTTCAACCGCAGCAGCCTCGGCCTGTGGCTGGGTGACCAGCTCAAGGGCCTGGTCCTGGGCGCGCTGATCGGCCTGCCGCTGCTGGCGGCGGTGCTGTGGGTGATGGAGGTCTCGGGCGGCTGGTGGTGGCTGTGGGCCTGGGGACTGTGGACCGGCTTCGTGCTGCTGATGCAGGTGGTCTACCCGGTGTGGATCGCCCCGCTGTTCAACCGGTTCCAGCCCCTGGAGGACGCCGGCCTGGCCGAGCGGGTGCAGGGCCTGATGCAGCGTTGCAGCTTCCAGAGCAAGGGCTTCTTCGTGATGGACGGCAGCCGCCGCAGCGCCCACGGCAACGCCTATTTCGGCGGCATGGGCAAGTCCAAGCGGGTGGTGTTCTACGACACCTTGCTGGCCCGCCTGAACACCGACGAGATCGAGGCGGTCCTGGCCCACGAACTCGGCCACTTCCACCACCGCCACATTCCTCAGCGCATGGCCATGGTCTTCGGCCTGTCGCTGGCCGGCCTGGCGCTGCTGGGGTGGCTGGCCGGCCAAAGCGGTTTCTATGCCGGCCTGGGCGTTCAGCCCAACCTGGGCGCCCCCAACCACGCGCTGGCCCTGCTGCTGTTCATGCTGGCGGCCCCCTGCTTCACCTTCTTCATCTCGCCCCTGGTGGCCGGCCATTCGCGCCGGGCCGAGTTCCAGGCCGACGCCTATGCCTGCGCGCAGACCTCGTCGCGCGAGCTGTCGAACGCCCTGCTCAAGCTGTACGAGGACAACGCCAGCACCCTGACCCCCGACCCGATCTACGTCCGCTTCCACTACTCGCACCCGCCCGCCGCCGAGCGCCTGGCCGCGATGAAGGCGGTCGCCTGATGGCCGCCCGCCCCGAGTTCGACACCGCCCTGGTGGTGGGCAGCCATGGCCGCCATGTCGTCATCGAGACCCCCGAAGGCCGGCGCCTGATCGCCCACCCCCGTGGCAAGAAGAGCGCCTGCGTGGTGGGCGATCGGGTGCGCTGGCAACCCGCGGGCGATGAGGGCGTGATCGAAGCCCTGGAGCCGCGGCGCAACCTGCTGATGCGCCAGGACGAGTGGCGCCACAAGAGCTTCGCCGCCAACATCGACCAGTTGCTGGTGGTGCTGGCCGGCGAGCCGATGTTCAGCGAGAGCCAGCTGACCCGGGCGCTGATCGCCGCCGAGGACGCCGGCATCCCCGCCACGCTGCTGCTCAACAAGGTGGATGTGCCCCAGGCCGCGTTCGCCCGCGAGCGGCTGAAGCCCTATTCGGCCATGGGCTACACCGTGGTCGAAGCGTCGCTCAAGCGCGACCCCGACGCGGCCCGCGCCACCCTGGCGCCCCTGCTGGCCGGCCGCGCCACCCTGGTGCTGGGCGCCAGCGGCATGGGCAAGAGCACCCTGGTCAACCTGATGGTCCCCGAGGCCCAGGCCGAGACCCAGGAGGTCTCCCAGGCCCTCAACTCGGGCCGCCACACCACCACCACCACCCGCTGGTACTGGCTCGACGGGGTGCCCGCCGCGGCCGACGGCACCCGCGCCGCCCTGCTCGATTCGCCGGGCTTCCAGGAGTTCGGCCTGATGCACATCACGCCACAGCGCCTGGCCGAGCTGATGCCCGACCTGCGGGCCGCCCTGGGCGGCTGCCGCTTCTACAACTGCACCCACCGCCACGAGCCCGGCTGCAGCGTGCGCGACGCGGCCGAGGCCGGCGCGATCAGCGAGCAGCGCTACCGCCTGTACGGCGGCTTGTGGGACGAGCTCGACGCCGGACAGCGCAAGGGCTGAGGCCGATCACCCGGGTCCGGCCGCGGACAGCCGTGCCAGCCGTCGGCCGAGACCGCCACCGCAGCGCCCTGGCCGGGCATCGGGGGCGCGGCCGTGGTCGGGCGGGTTCAGCCCAGCAGGTTGGCCAGCTTCAGCAGTGCCAGCAGCAGCATCCACAGCACCACCGACCGCCACACCAGGCCGACCACGCTGCCCAGGTGGCCCAGCTCGGGCGGCAGGCCCGGCGTGGACCCGGTGGCCTCGGTGCTGTCGGGGCCGCCGGTGAAGCTGCGCGAGCGGTCGGGGGTGACCCCCGGGGCGGCCGCACCGCCCAGCTGCACCCCCACCGCGCCGGCGGCAGCGGCCAGGATGATGCCCTCGTTGGCGTGCATCCAGAGCGCGGCATCCCGGCGCCAGCCCGCCACCGCATCCTCGAAATTGCCCACCACCGCGAAGCCGAAGGCGGTCATGCGCGCCGGCACGTGGTCGATCGCGTTGAACAGGCGCTGCGACAGGTCACGCAGGCCCTCGTTGACGGCCACGCCCAGGCGGCGGCTCTTGAAGCTCCAGAAGCGGCTGGCGAACTCGGCCATGCGGTAGAGCACCGCGCCTGCCGGCCCCAGTCCCAGCGCCGCGAGCACCACGTAGCAGAAGAAGACGCCGAAGACGTGTCGGTGCGCGGCCAGCAGCGAATGCTCCAGCACGTGGCGCAGCAGCTCGGTACGGGGCAGCTCGGAGGCGTCGAGGTGGCGCCATTCGGCCAGCCGACGACGGGCGCCGTCCTCGTCGCCCTTTTCCAGGGCTTCCCGGATGTCGGTGAAGTAGTGGCTGAACTGGCGGAAACCCAGCGTCAGGTAGATCACCAGCACGTCGAAGCCCAGGGCCAGGAAGAAGCTGACGAACTCGCTGAGCAGCCAGTGCACCAGGGCCGCGACCGCGGCCGGGAACAGCACGGTCACCGCCCAGACGATGCGGGCATGTCGGGGCTGGCCCGCGTCGAAATTGCGGCCGGTCCAGCCCACCCAGCTGGCGAGGGTGTCGTGCACCCAGTTGTCACGGGGCAGCGGCTTGATCTGCTCGAGCAGCAGGGCGAAGAGGACGGCGAAGAAGCTCACGCCGGCGATGATACCCAGCGCACCGCGACACCAGGCTTTCAGCGCACCGCTTCGGGGCCTTCGGCGAGCAGGTGGTAGAGATTGCGCAACATCGCCGCGGTCGCCCCCCAGATGAAGAAGCGCTCGGGCTGGCCCCGCGGGTCGGGTGACCAGGGCATGGACAGGAACTGGCGGTGCACGCCGGGCGAGACCTCGAAGCGGTGCCGGCGGTGATGGGCCGGGTCCATCAGGAAGGCCAGCGGCACCTCGAAGGCCTCGGCGACCTCGAAGGCGTCCAGCCGCAGCGTGTGGGCGGGGTCGACCACGCCCACCACCGGCGTGACCACGTAGCGGGTGACGGTGGTGTAGTCCGGCAGGCGGCCGATGACCTCGACCTGGCCCGGTGCCAGACCGACCTCCTCGTCCGCCTCGCGCAGTGCGGTGGCCACGGCGTCGGCGTCCTCGGGGTCCTGGCGACCGCCGGGAAAGCTGACCTGCCCGGCGTGGTCGTGCAGGTGGTCGGTGCGGCGCGTCAGCAGCACCTGCAGGCCCTGGGGACGCAGCACCAGCGGGACCAGCACCGCCGCCGCCCGGGGGGCCCGGTCGATGAACAGGTCCTCGCGGTTGCCGTCGCCCGGGATGGCGGCCACGGCCTCGTGGGCCCGGGCCAGGTGCTGGCGCAGCCAAGGCACCTGCAGGCGCGGCGTCGGCACCGGCGGCAGGTGGTCATCGACCCCGGTGACCGGGATCGCCCGGGGGTCGCGGATCAGGGAGCGCGGTGGCGGGTTCATGGGGTGGCCATCATAGGCCGCCCCCGGGCGCGGTGCCCTTCAGCGCAGGCTGCCGATGTAGCGCCGCCCGGCGGCGATCAGGCCGGCGGCCGGCGGCGGCGTCGACAGCGGCCGCGGCGCCGAGGGCACCGGCGGGAACAGGGCCGCCTGCAGCTTGTGCGCCCATTCGTGGCACTCGGCGTGCTCGCTGGCCAGGGCCAGGGCCAGGATCTCGCGCGCGTAGGCCATGTCGCGCACCAGCCACTCGACATCGGTCACCCGACCCACCCGGCGCCGCAGCACCACGTGCAGGTGGGCGGCCAGGGCCAGCTTCTCGCTCTCCAGCATGTGCGGTTCCCCCTCGGTCAAATGGATGTGCAAACCCTCACTCGATGCGTTCGCCGTGCTGGGCCAGGTCCAGCCCCTGGCGTTCCTGCTCCGGCGTGATGCGCAGGCCGATCAGGGCGTCCACCAACCACAGCAAGGCCGCGGTGGCCACCGCACTGAAGGCGATGGTGGCGCCGGCGGCGACCAGCTGCGCCTGCAGCGAACCGCTGACGCCGCCGATGCGGGGATCGGCCAGGACGCCGGTCAGCACCGCCCCCAGCAGACCGCCCATGCCATGCACGCCGAACACGTCCAGCGAGTCGTCCACGCCCAGCAGCCGCTTCATGCCGGTGGCGCCCCAATAGCAGAGCAGCCCGGCCAGCCCGCCGATCAGCGCCGCGGCGCCCGGACCGACAAAGCCCGAGGCCGGCGTGACGGCCACCAGCCCCGCCACGACGCCGCTGGACAGCCCCAGCAGCGTCGGGGTCCGGCGCACGGTCCACTCGGCCAGCATCCAGCCCAGTGCGCCGGTGGCGGCGGCCAGTTGCGTGGCGAGCATCGCCATCCCGGCGCGGGCATCCGCCGCCCCGGCGCTGCCGGCGTTGAAGCCCATCCAGCCGACCCACAACAGTGCCGCGCCGATCATGGTGTAGCCCAGGTTGGCCGGCATCAGCGCCTCCTGGCCCCAGCCCAGCCGGGGCTTGAGCCACCAGGCCGCCACCAGGCCGGCCACGCCGGCATTCAGGTGCACCACGGTGCCGCCGGCGAAGTCGAGCGCGCCGAGCTGCGCCAGCCAGCCGTCCGGTGACCAGACCCAGTGGGCCAGCGGCGCGTACACGCACAGCGACCACAGCGCGGTGAACCACAGCAAGGCCGCGAAGCGGATCCGCTCGGCGAAGGCGCCGACGATCAGCGCCGGGGTGATGACCGCGAAGCTGAGCTGGAACATCGCGAACACCGCCTCGGGCACGGTGGGCGCCAGCGGGTGCACGCTGGTGGTGCCGAGCACCTTGTTGAAGCGCACGGCCTGCATCCAGTTGGCGGCCCAATCCCCGATCCAGGCGTTGCCTGCACCGAAGGCCAGGTTGTAGCCGCAGGCGAACCACAGCACGGTCACCAGCGCCGCGATCGCCAGCATCTGCGCCATGGTGCCCAGGATGTTCTTCTTGCGCACCATGCCGGCGTAGAACAGCGCCAGCCCGGGCAAGGTCATCAGCAGGACCAGGGTGGTGGCCATCAGCATCCACGCGGTGTCCCCCGCGCTGATCTGGGCCAGGGGTACCTGGGGTGCCAGCATGTGTCCCATCGACATCTCTCCGTGTACTGCGTCACAAACACGGCGGCTCAAGCAAGAAGCCTGCCCAACGGGGTGGGCGGTGCACACCCAGGCGGTCCCTGCGCGAGGGCGAAAAAAAACCGCCCCGAGGGGCGGTCTTCCGGCGCGGAGGCAGGGCCTCCGTGCGCACTGGCCGATCAGGCCAGCTTTTCCTTGATTCGGGCCGACTTGCCCGAACGCTGGCGCAGGTAGTACAGCTTGGCGCGGCGGACGTCACCGCGGCGCTTGACCTCGATCGAGGCGATCAGGGGGCTGTACAGCTGGAAGGTGCGCTCGACGCCTTCGCCGCTGGAGATCTTGCGCACGATGAAGCTGCTGTTCAGGCCGCGGTTGCGCTTGGCGATCACCACGCCTTCGTAGGCCTGCACGCGCTTGCGGGTGCCTTCGACGACGTTGACGCTGACCACCACGGTGTCGCCGGGGGCGAACGCGGGGATGGTCTTGTTCAGGCGAGCGATTTCTTCCTGCTCGAGGGTCTGGATCAGATCCAAGATGGTCTCCAAAGATCGTGCTGGCGCGGGGGTTGATCGGTTGGCGGCCCGCAGGTGTGGCACCCGCTGGCTGCCGGTTGTGCCCAGCAGAGGATCGAAAAGCCTTTCATTATAGCGCAGGCAGAACCAGCGTTGCCAGATATCGCTCGTCGGCCTTGCTCAACCGGCCGGCATCGCGGGCGGCGGCGATGAGGTCCGGGCGGCGCCGCGCCGTCAGCTCGAGCGAGCGCTCGCGGCGCCAGCGGGCGATCTGCGCATGGTGGCCCGACAGCAGCACCGGCGGCACCGGCTGCGGCACCTCGTCGGGCGCCGGCACCCAGACCTCGGGGCGGCTGTAGTGCGGGCAGTCGAGCAACCCGTCCTCGAAGCTGTCCTGCTGGTGCGAGCGGGCATCGGCCAGCACACCCTCCTGCAGACGGGCCACCCCGTCGAGCAGGGCCAGGGCGGGCAGCTCACCCCCGGACAGCACGAAGTCACCCAGGCTGAGCTCCAGGTCGACGTGGCGGTCCAGGAAGCGCTGGTCAATGCCTTCGTAGCGGCCACACAGCAGCACCGCGCCGGGACCGGTGGCCAGCTCGCGCAGCAGGGCCTGGTCGATGCGCCGGCCGGTAGGGCTGAAGTGGATCACCGGTGCACCCTGACCGCGGTCGGAGCGCACGGCGGCCATCGCGCGCTCCAGCGGCTCGACCAGCATCACCATGCCGGGCCCCCCGCCGTAGGGGCGGTCGTCGACGCGGCGGTAGTTGTCGTCGGCGTGCTCGCGCAGCGGCCACAGGCGCACGTCGACCTGGCGCGACTCGAAGGCGCGGCGGGTCACACCCTGGCTCAGAAAGGGCGCGAAGAGTTCAGGGAAGAGCGTGAGGACGTCGAAGCGCATCGCGCGCCCGTCCGTCAGTAGTCCAGACCCCAGTCCACCGTCAGGCGCTTGCCCGGCAGGTCGACCTCGTCCACGAAGGCGTTGACGAAGGGAATCAGGCGCTCCGCCTCGTCGGGCGAGGCGTTGGCGGCCGCGTCGGGGCGGCGCACCCGCAGCACGCAGTGCGCGCCGGTCTCGAGCAGGTCGGTCACGGTGCCCAGCAGGGCGCCGTCGCGGTTGAAGACCTGCAGGCCGATCAGGTCGACCCAGTAGAACTCGTCGGCGTCGGCACTGGGAAAGCTCTGGCGCGACACGAACACGCGGGCGCCCTTGAGGCGCTCGGCAGTGGTGCGGTCGCCGATCTCCTGGGCAGTGGCCACGACGACGTCGCCGTGTTCCTTGGCCTGGGTGATCTTGAGCAGGGTGGGCAGCGGTGCAGCGGGCACCACCGGCAGGCCCCGGGGGGCGGTCGGCTTGCGCTGCGCCGCGGCGGCAGCGGCAGGCGCGGCCGCCAGGTCCGCCGGCCGGAGAAACCAGCGGCGGGAAGAAAACAGGGCCTGAGGATCGGCGGAAAAAGGCTGGACCTTGAATCCGCCCTTGATGCCCCAGGCGTCGACGATGCGGCCGACTTCGACCGCGTCATCGGGCCAGCTCACCTCATCGGCAGGCGTCATGCGTGCTTCGGTGTGCTGGCCAGCGCCGATCAGGCGGCGACCTTGGCCTTGGCGGCGGCGATCAGGCGGACGGCGGTGTCCGACGGCTGGGCGCCCACGCCGAGCCAGTAGGTCACGCGGTCTTGGGCGACGCGCAGGCCTTCTTCGCTTTCGGAAGCCATCGGGTTGTAGAAGCCGATGCGCTCGATGAAGCGGCCGTCACGGCGCTCGCGCGAGTCAGACACGACGATGTTGTAGAAGGGGCGCTTCTTGGAGCCACCACGGGCCAGACGAATCACGACCATTTTGTCGTTCCTTGGATGTTCAGGTTCGTTTGGACCGCCCTGCCTGGGAGACACCGCCGGGTGGGTCGATCCGATCGCCGAAGGCCTGACACCGGGATGCCCCGACGCCCTGCCCTTCAGCACGGCTCCGGCCCCGTAGATACGCCAATCAGGGTGCTGGCACCCCGGGCCGCGGCCGGAAAACCGTTGATTATAAGCACCAAAAGCCCACCGCGAATGCTCACTGGCACGGCCACCCGGCAAAAAGGGCCCCACAGGGCCCTTTCGAGTGAACCAGCGGCCGCCGGCGCTCAGAACAGCTTGGTGCTGAGCCAGTAGAAGATGCCGGCCACGAAGGCGGACGCCGGGATCGTGAAGATCCAGGCCCAGACGATGTTGCCGGCCAGGCCCCAGCGCACCGCCGAGGGCGTGCGCACCGATCCGACCCCCAGGATGGCGCCGGTGATGGTGTGGGTGGTCGACACCGGAATGCCCAGCGAGGTGGCGAGGAACAGGGTCATCGCACCGCCCGTTTCGGCACAGAAACCGCCGACCGGCTTGAGCTTGGTCAGGCGCTGACCCATGGTCTTGACGATGCGCCAGCCACCGAACATGGTGCCCAGGCCGATGGCCATGTAGCAGGACCAGATGACCCAGTCCGCCGGGGCGGCGTCGTTGGCCGAGGCATAGCCCGAGGCGACCAGCAGCATCCAGATGATGCCGATGGTCTTCTGGGCGTCGTTGCCCCCGTGGCCCAGCGAATACAGACCGGCGGACACCAGTTGCAGACGGCGGAACCAGCGGTCCACCTTGATCGGCGTGGTGCGGCGGAAGATCCACGACACGGCCACCATCATCAGCGAGCCGAGGGTGAAACCCAGCACCGGCGAGACGAAGATGAAGGTCACGGTCTTGGCGATGCCGGCGCCCAGCAGCTTGCCCATGCCGGCCTTGGCGATGACCGCGCCGATGATGCCGCCGATCAGGGCGTGCGAGCTCGACGAGGGGATGCCGTACCACCAGGTGATGACGTTCCAGGTGATGGCGCCGATGAGCGCGCCGAAGACCACGTGGTGGTCCACCACGCCGGGTTCGACGATGCCCTTGCCGATCGTCTTGGCCACGCTGAGGTGGAAGACCGAGATGGCGATGACGTTGAAGAAGGCCGCGAAGAGCACGGCCTGCTGCGGCTTGAGAACGCCGGTCGAGACCACGGTGGCGATCGAGTTCGCCGCGTCGTGGAATCCGTTCATGAAGTCGAAGGCCAGGGCCAGGGCCACCAGCATGACCACGAACCAGAGCGAGATCTGGACTGCTTCCATGAGAAGTCGGTGCCCGGATCAGGAGTTCTCGAGGACGATGCCCTCGATCAGGTTGGCCACGTCCTCGCAGCGGTCGGAGATGGACTCCATGTGCTCGTAGATGGCCTTGAGCTTGATGAGCTCCTTGACGTCGATGTCGTCACGGAAGAGCTTGGACATCGCGCTGCGCATCACGCGGTCGGCGTCGCTCTCGAGGCGATCGATCTCTTCGCAAGTCTTGATCGCCGCGGCGGCCACCTCGGTCTCGGACAGCTTGGGCAGCAGCGAGACGGCGTGCTGGACGCGCTCGCAGCACTTCTGCGAGATGTCGGCCAGGCGCAGCACGTCCTCGGTCACGTGCTGCACGTTGTACAGCGCCATGACCTCGCTGGAGTCCTGCAGCAGGTCCAGCACGTCGTCCATGGCGTTGATCAGGCCGTGGATCTGCTCGCGGTCCAGCGGGGTGATGAAGCTGGTGTGCAGGTGGCGGTTGACCTCGGCGGTGACCTTGTCGGCCGAGCGCTCGGCGGCGTCCACCTCGGCGGCATACTTCTCGCGCAGGTCCGGGGTGCTGTAGTACTGCACCATCGCGGTGAAGGCGCGCGCGCCCTCGGCGATCAGCTTGCCGTGCTCATTGAACAGTTCAAAAAAGTTGCCATCCTTGGGCAACAGCTTGCCGAAAAACATCGTGTTCTCCTCGTCTTGGCCCGTGGGCAGGCGCAAAAACGGGCGGTGACCGTCACCATGCGGTCATCGCCCTGTCATGCCTCGATTGTATCCGGGCGGGTTCCGGCGCGCCTCAGCCCCGGAAAATGAAGTACACGGCACCCAGCAGGCACAGCCCCGCCCACAGGTAGTCCCACTTCAGGGGCTGGCCCATGTAGAACACCGCGAAGGGCACGAAGACCGCCAGGGTGATCACCTCCTGGGCGATCTTGAGCTGGGCCAGGTTGAAGCCGCCGGCGTGGCCGATGCGGTTGGCGGGCACCTGCAGCAGGTACTCGAACAGCGCGATGCCCCAACTCAGCAGCGCCGCCACCCACCAGGCCTGGCTGGCCTGGTGGCGCAGGTGGCCGTACCAGGCGAAGGTCATGAACAGGTTGGACAGCAGCAGCAGGCCGAAGGTCTGCACCGCCACCGGCAGCTGGCTCAGGGTGTTCAGCATGGACTCAGTCAACGCCGTGTAGAGGCTCGATGCGCTGGTCGGCCACCGCCGCCAGCAGCGGCGCCAGCGGACCCTGCTCCAGCACCAGCGACGGTGACAGGTCGGCCAGCGGGCGCAGCACGAAGGCGCGCAGATGCAACCGGGGATGCGGCAGGCTCAGGCGCGGGTGCGACACCCGCAGGCCCCCCAGCAGCAGCAGGTCGAGGTCGAGGGTGCGGGGGGCGTGGTGGTAGGGGCGCTCGCGGCCGAAGTCGGCTTCCACGGCCTGCAGCAGGTCCAGCAGCGCCAGCGGCTCGCCCGACCAGTCCAGGCAACCGACGGCGTTGACGTAGTCAGGCCCGCCGGCGTCCACCGGGGCGCTGCGGTAGAGCGGCGACAGGGCCCGCGCCTGCACGCCGGGCCGTGCCGACAAGGCCGCCCAGGCGGCGCGCAGGGTCTCGCCGGCCGGGCCCAGGTTGCCCCCCAGGCCGATGTAGGCCTGGCGCGGCGGCGCGATCACTCCGCCGCCGGGGCGCCACCCGCTCCGCCGCCCGAGGGCTTGCGGCGGCGGCGGCGGCGCTTGCGCGGGGCAGCGTCGCGGGGGGCTTCTTCGCCATCCTCGCCATCCGCGTCGGCGGGGGCGGCGGCGCGCGGCGCGCTGCCGTCCTCGGCCACGCGTGGCGCGCGCGGCACGCGCTTGGTCTTGTGCTGGGCCTCGCGGGCGGATTCGAGCAGCGCCTCGCGCTCGCCGTCATCGCCCAGCGAGAAGTCTTCCCACCATTCGGCCAGCTCGGCACTCGCCTCGCCGACGTCGGCACGCAGGCGCAGGAAGTCGAAGCCGGCGCGGAAGCGCGGCTGCTCGATCAGGCCGAAGGCGGCGCTGGGCGTGCGGCGCTCGAAACGCGGCTGCATCATCCAGATCTCGCGCATGTCGGCGGCCAGCTTGCCGCGGCCGGAGATGTCGCCGATGCGGGCATCGAAGACCGCGTCGATCGCCTGCTGCAGGGCCGGCGTGACGTGCTCGCCGGCGGCCTTGCGCTGCTCCCAGCCGGCCAGCACGTCGTGCCAGAGCATGCAGGCCAGCATGAAGCTGGGCGCCACGGCCTTGCCCTCGCCGACGCGGCGATCGGTGTCGGACAGGGCCAGGTGGACGAACTTCTCGCGCGCACTACCCGGGGTGGCGCTGGCGTAGACCGCGTCGAGGATCGGGAAGACGCCCTTGTCCAGGCCCTGGGCGCGGATCTGCTCGAGGCTGGCCAGGGCGTGGCCGGTCTGCAGCAGCTTGATCATCTCGTCGAACATGCGCGAGATCGGCACGTTGGACAGCAGCGGGATGGCCGGCGCGATCGCCTTGTGGGTCTTGGGCTCGATCTTGAAGCCCAGCTTGGCGGCGAAGCGCACCACGCGCAGGATGCGCACCGGGTCCTCGCGGTAGCGGGTGGCCGGGTCGCCGATCATGCGCAGGACCTGGGCGCGCACGTCCTTGAAGCCATGGTGGTAGTCGACCACGACCTGGCTGCGCGGGTCGTAGTACATCGCGTTGATGGTGAAGTCGCGGCGCGCCGCGTCCTCGATCTGCGGGCCCCAGACGTTGTCGCGCAGCACGCGGCCTTCGGCATCGACGACGTGGCTCTTGTTTTCGATCTCCCTCTTGGAGGTGCGCTCGTTGCCGGCCACCTGTTCGGCGGCGGCGGCGTCCAGATAGGCCCGGAAGGTGGAGACCTCGACCACCTCATGGTCGCGGCCGCGGCCATGGATCACGTGGACGATGCGGAAGCGCCGACCGATGATGAAGGCCCGTCGGAACAGGCCCTTGACCTGCTCGGGCGTGGCGTTGGTGGCCACGTCAAAGTCCTTGGGGCGGCGGCCGACCAGCAGGTCGCGCACCGCGCCACCGACGATGTAGGCCTCGTGGCCCGCGTCCTGCAGCGTGGTGACCACCCGGATCGCGCGCTCGTCGAGCAGGCTGGCGTCGATGCCGTGCTCGCTCGCGGGGATGTCCACGCGCTTGCCCAGGGGAATGCCGCCGGCCTTGGCCGGCGTGTCGCCGGGCTTGCCCAGCAGCTTGTCGATGAATTTGCGGATCATGGCGTCTCGAACAGGTCGATGATGCGCCAGCCCCGCTCCTGGGCGATCTGGCGCAGTGCCGGCGTCGGGTTGGTGGCCACCGGAGTGGGCACCGCCTCGAGCAACGGCAGGTCGTTGGTGGAATCGCTGTAGAACAGCACGTCGTCGTAGTCGGCGAAGGTCCGGCCCTGGGCCTGCAACCAGGCGCCAACCCGGGTGACCTTGCCTTCGCGGAAGGTCGGGATGCCGCGCACCGCGCCGGTGACCCGGCCCTCGGCGTCGCGTTCGAGCTCGACCGCCAGCAGGGTCTCCACGCCAAAGGCGGTGGCGATCGGCCGGGTCACGAACTCGTTGGTGGCGGTGACCACCGCCACCTGGTCGCCAGCGGCCTGGTGCGCGCGCACCAGCGCCAGGGCGACCGGGCGGATCTGCGGGCCGATGACCTCGCGCATGAAGCGCTCGCGGGCGGCCTCGGCCTCCGCGGCGGGGCGATCGCGCCAGGCCGAGGTGGCGAAGGCCACGTAGTCGGCCAGCACCAGGGTGCCGGCCTGGTATTGCTCGAAGAACTGCTGGTTGCGCCCGCGCCAGGCCTCGCCATCGACCCAGCCGGTGGCGCACATGAACTCGCCGAAGGCGTGGTCGGAATCGGTGGGCAGCAAGGTGCCGTCCAGGTCGAACAGGGCCAGCTTCATGCGGCGACCTCGTCTTCGGTGAGCATTTTCTTGAGCAGGGGCACGGTGATGGCGCGCTTCTCGGCCAACGAGAACCGGTCCAGCCGGTCGAGCAGACCCATCAGGGACCCCAGGTCGCGGGTGAAGCGGGTCAACAGGTAGTCCATCACGTCGTCCGACAACAGGATGCCACGGGCGTCGGCTTCGCGGCGCAAGGCGGCACGGGTGCCGGCTTCGTCCAGCGGCACCAGCGGGTAGGACGGCCCCCAGCCGAAGCGGGTGCGCAGGTCCTCGCGCACCGGCAGCGCCACCGGCGGCAGGCGGCCCGCCGAGGCCATCTGCACCCCATGGGTGGCGGCCTCGACGAAGAGGGTGAAGGCGGCGTGCTGGTGGGCGGCGTCCAGGCGGTCGGCGCCGTCGATCACCACCAGCGACCAGCCTTCGTCGAAGGTCCAGGGCAATGGTGCATCGGCGTCGAACCAGGCGCAGCGGCCGCCGGCCTGACGAACCGCGGCGCTCAAGGCGGCCAGCAGATGGGACTTGCCCGCCCCGGCCGGGCCGTGCAGGTAGACCGGCGGTGACGGCAGCTGCAGGGCCTGCAAGGCATGCAGCGCCAGGCCGTTGTCGCCCACCACGAAATTGTCGAAACCGGGCTCGTTGCCCAGGCCGATGGCCAGCGGGATCTGTCTCATCCGCGGTACAGCTCACTCTCAAGGTAGGCGGCGCGGGCGCGGCGGGCGGCCACCAGGGCCACCGCCGACAGCGGCAGCGCCGCCAGCACGCCGACGAAGCCCAGCAGCTGGCCGAAGGCCATCAGGGCGAAGATCACCGCCAGCGGGTTCAGGCCGATGCGCTCACCCACCAGCCGCGGCGTCAGCACGAAGCTCTCCAGCAGCTGGCCCAGGCCGTAGACCACGGCGACCACGCCCAGGCCCCACCAGCTGCCGAACTGCAGCACCGCGCTCAGCAGGGCCAGCACCAGCCCCAGGCCGAAGCCCAGGTAGGGGATGAAGACCAGCAGGCCGGTGAACACGCCCACCGGCAGGGCCAGCTCGAAGCCACCGAGGGCCAGGCCACCGGCATACCAGACCGACAGCGACAGCATGACCATCAGCTGACCGCGCAGGTACTGACCCAGCAGTTCGTCGCACTCGCCCAGGAAGCTGTCCACCGAGGCGCGCATGCGCGGCGGCACCAGCTCGCGCAGCCGGGCCATCGACGCGGGCCAGTCCAGCAACAGGTAGAACAGCACCAGGGGCACCAGCACCACATTGCCCAGCACGGTCAGCACCAGGCTGCCGCCGATGCGGGCCGAGCTCAGCAGCGTGGCCAGTCCATCCTCCAGGCTGCCACCCAGGCCTTTGATCACCATGTCCTTGATGCCGGCCACGTCCAGCCGCACCTCCAGTCCGAAGCGCGCCAGCCAGGGGGCAACCACCTGGTTGGCCCACTCGGCGCCGCGCGGGATCTGCTCCCGCAGCACCGGCAGTTCACGTGCCAGGATCGGCACCACGAGCAGCAGCACGGCCAGCGCCGCCACCACCGCCAGCGCCACCGCCAGGGTGGCGGCCAGCGAGCGCGACAGGCCGCGGCGCGACAGGGCCTCGACCACCGGCTGCAGCGCATAGGCCAGCACCGCGGCGATCAGGAAGGGCATCAGCACCGGCGCGAGCAGCCACAGCAGCACCAGCACGGCTGCGGCGATCAGCAGCCAGCTCAGGGTCTGTCGCTGGGCGGGTGAGAGGTTCATCAGGAGGCAGCAGGGGTGGCGCGGCGGAGCAGGTGCCGCCGGCGTGCCGACCGGCAGGCGGCGGGCGCGGCAGTGCGCCGCGCGGCGGATTGTAGGGGTGCGCTCACGGTCGGCGTCGCGGTGGCGACCGGCCGAGCTCGTCGGCCAGCCGTCGCAGCCGCGGGGCCTGCCGGTCGTCGGGGCGCTCGGACAGGCAGCGGCGCAGGTCCTCCAGCGCCGGCGCCACCGCTCCCGCCTCGGCCCGCAGCAGGCCGCGCTCGCAGCGCTCCTGCCAGTCCTCGGGCAACAACCGGACCAGGCGCTCCTGCACCGCCAGTTGCCGGGCGGTGTCGGCGCGCTCGGCGTGGATGGCCTTGAGGTTGCGCAGCATGCGCGCCAGCACCTCGCGCGGGCTGGCCGCCACCAGGTACAGGCCCAGCGGCGGCGCGTCGTCGTCGGGCGTGCCGCGCAGCGCCTCCAGCCGCTCCTCCAGCGCCCGGCGCGACAGGGACTCGCCGGTGAAGGGGTCGACCACGACCTCGCCCGAGGTCAGCCGCACCTTGACCAGGAAGTGCCCGGGAAAGGACACGCCCTGGGCCTGCAGGCCGGCCGCCGCGGCCAGCTCCAGGTACAGCACGGCCAGCGAGATCGGGATGCCCCGCCGCGTCTGAAGCACCCGGTGCAGGTAGCTGTTGTCGGGGTCGTGGTAATGGTTGACGTTGCCGGCGAAACCCAGCTCGCCGAAGAAGAAGCGGTGGAGCAGCCGGATGCGGTGCAGCCCGGAGGCGTCGGCCGGCACCCGGTCCCGGAGCCTCCTCGCCAAGGCGTCCACCTGGTCAAGCACGCCCTGCAGGTCCAGTTCGGGGTACTCATCCTGGGCCAGCGAGGCCGCAGCCTCAAGCAGCCCCAACCCGTGGTCCTCGGCGATCAGGGACTCGAAGAACTCCAGCGGCTGCGGGCAGTCCCGGCGCAAGGGCAGATCGGACGCCATGCCTCAGCCCCGGCGGGCGAACTGCCGCAGCTCCAAGCCCAGCAGGCGCAGGACCCCGAAGTACAGCACCGCAGCCACGGCCAGCGCGCCGAACATCAGGCCGGCCCGCTGGCCCCAGTGGGCCTGCAGCCCGATCCAGTCCAGCCGCCAGGCCACCCAGCCCAGCCAGACGCCGAGGACCGCGGTGGCCAGCGCCACCCGACCCAGAAACGCCCACCAGCCCGGCAGCGGGCGGTAAAGGCCACGCTGGCGCAGCCCATGCAGCAGCCAGCCCGCGTTGAGCGTGGCGCCCAGGCTGGTCGACAAGGCCAGGCCGGCGTGGCCCAACCAAGGCACGAAGGCGGCGTTCATCAGCTGCGTGAGCACCAGCACCACCACCGCGATGCGCACCGGCGTGCGGATGTCCTGCTGGGCATAGAAGCCCGGCGCCAGCACCTTGACCCCGATCAGACCGACCAGGCCGACGCCATAGCCCTGCACCGCCAGCGTGGTCATGCGCACCGCGTCGGCACTGAAGGCGCCGTGGTGGAACAGCACCGCCAGCATCGGCAGGCCGAACACGCCCAACGCCACCGCGCACGGCAAGGCCAGCAGCGTGGCCAGGCGCAGGCCCCAATCGAGGTGGCCGCTGTAGCCGGTGTCGTCGCCACGGGCGCGCAGTGCCGACAGGCCGGGGATCAGCACCACGCTCAGGGCCACGCCCAGCAGCGCGGTCGGGAACTCCATCAGCCGGTCGGCATAGGTCAGCCAGGACACCGCGCCCGCCCCCAGGTGAGAGGCGATCTGGCTGTTGATCAGCAGCGAGATCTGCGCCACCGACACCCCCAGCAGCGCCGGCGCCATCTGGCGCAGCACCCGGCGGACGCCCTCATGGGACCAGGCGCGGCGGATGGCGCCGGTGCCCAGGCCGATGCGGGGCAGGCAGCCGATGCGGCGCAGCGCCGGCACCTGGACCGCCAGTTGCAACAGGCCGCCCAGCACCACGCCCAGGGACAGCGCATGGATCGGGCGGATGCCGTGGCGCTCCAGCACCGGGCTCAGGCCCCAGGCGCAGCCGATCACCGCCAGGTTCAGCAGCACCGGCGTGGCGGCCGGCACCACGAAGCGCTTCCAGGTGTTCAGGATGCCGGCGGACAAGGCCACGAGCGACATGAAGCCGATGTAGGGAAACATCCAGCGGGTCATCAGCACCGCCAGATCCAATTCCTCCAGGCCGGCGCCAAACAGCCAGACGATGGCCGGCGCCCCTGCCACGCCCAGGACGCAGGTGCCCAGCAGGGCCCAGAACAGGATGGTGGCGACCGCATCGACCAGGCGCCGGGTCGCGTCGTCGCCTTCGGTCTCCCGGCTGGCGGCGAGGATCGGCACGAAAGCGGCCGAGAAGGCCCCTTCGGCGAAGAGCCGGCGCAGCAGGTTGGGGATCCGGAACGCGATGTTGAACGCGTCGGTCATCGCACTGGCACCGAAGGCGTGGGCCACCAGCTGCTCGCGCACGAGGCCGGTGACGCGCGACAACAGGGTCCAGAGGGAGACGGTACTGGCCGCCTTGAGCAGGTTCATGCGGGTCGTGGCCGTCCAGGGCCGTCGGGGCGAAACCGCAGATTATAGAGAGCGGCCCCACCGCACCCTTGCCACATCCGTCATCAAGGTGCTATACTCGACAGTCTTTACCCACCTGGTAATCCAAACACAATGGCAACCTCTTCCAAAGCCAAGAAGAAGACCGTCCGTCTGGCTTCGGGCCGCAAGCGCGCCCGCCAGGACGTCAAGCTGAACGCCGCGAACACCTCGCTGCGCTCGGAATTCCGCACCGCGATCAAGAACGTCCTCAAGGCCATCGCCTCGGGTGACAAGACCAAGGCCGCCGAACTGTTCAAGACTGCCCAGTGCACGATCGACTCGATCGCTGACAAGGGCATCTTCCACAAGAACAAGGCCGCTCGCCACAAGAGCCGCCTGTCGGCCAAGGTCAAGGCGCTCGTCACCGCCTGACATCCACTTTCCAGGTGGAAAGACGAAGGCCCCGCTCGCGGGGCCTTTTTCATGTTCGCCTGGGGTGACGAAAGCGCCGGGAGGCGTCTTTCGGGTCCAGGGGTTCTCCGACCCCGGGGTGGCCCGGCCCATGGCCAGCCCACCCGCCTCATGCCCGCCACATCCAGGCCAAGGGGCACCACGCCCGACGGCCGACACCGCCACCATCGACGGGCCGCCTGAACGGACGCTCAGCCCCCTCGCGGCGCCGGCGGGTCGGGCAGCAGGCAGGCTTCGCTGACCTGCAGGTGGTTGTCGCGGGCGAAGCTCATCACGAAATCCCAGGCCATCGGCTCAAGGCCGCGCAAGGCTTCGTTGACGATCACGCACTTCACGCCATTGATCACCCGGGGCACGCAGTAGGGCGAGTAGCCGATCGCCGCGCCGATCCCCCCCTTGCCGCCGCCCGGGCGAAAGCAGGACATCGCCCCCGCCAGCCGCTCCGCCCAGTCACTGGGCCGGAAGGTGCGGCCTTCCTTGGTGATGCCTTGGATGAAGAACTCGCGGGGCTTGGGGTTGGACATGGGCGGCAATGAAGACGGCGGCCGCAAGGGTAACGGCTCAAGCTGGCACGGCGCTGTCGCCGCGTGCAGCGGGTTTTCGTGATGCGGGAGGTAAGCAGGTATTGTGCCTCGCTCCTGCTGCAACGCAGCACGCAGGGTCACTCCAATCGGGTCTGCCCGGGTTTTCGACGCCCCGCCACCCCACTTGAGGGGAACGCCCGGTGCGCGGCCTTAGAATTTGGCGATGGCCGGCATGGGACAGGGGTCGCAGCCGGCTTTTTGCATTGGCCCCTCCGTTTTCCTTCCACCCTTCCCTACCCTGCACAGGAGTCCCTGGATGACCGCCTCGATGCCCCACGTGATGAACACCTATGGCCGACTGCCGATCGCGCTGTCGCACGGCCGAGGCTGCCGCGTCTGGGACACCGAAGGCCGACGTTACCTGGACGGCCTGGGCGGCATCGCCGTCAACACCCTGGGCCATGCCCACCCCAAGCTGCTGGCCGAGCTGACCGACCAGATGGGCAAGCTGATCCACTGCAGCAACTACTACGAGAACCCCTTGCAGGAGGCGCTGGGCGCCAAGCTGGCCGAGCTTTCGGGCCTGTCGGCCGCTTTCTTCTGCTCGACCGGCCTGGAGGCCAACGAGGCCGCGCTGAAGATCGCCCGCAAGTTCGGCCATGACCGTGGCATCACCCGCCCCGAGGTGGTCGTCTTCGAGAAGGCCTTCCACGGCCGCTCGATCGCCACCCTGAGCGCCACCGGCAACCCCAAGGTGCAGGAAGGCTTCGGCCCGCTGGTCGAGGGCTTCGTGCGGGTGCCGCTCAACGACATCGAGGCCCTTCGCGCCCACAGCGCCAACAAGAACATCACCGCCGTCTTCCTTGAGACCATCCAGGGCGAGGGCGGCATCACCCCGGCGCGCTGGGACTACCTGCGCGAGGTGCGCGCCCTGTGCGACGCGAACGACTGGCTGCTGATGCTCGACGAGGTGCAGTGCGGCATCGGCCGCACCGGCAAGTGGTTCGCGCACCAGTGGGCCGGCATCCAGCCCGACGTGATGCCGCTGGCCAAGGGCCTGGGCTCGGGCGTGCCGATCGGCGCGGTCGTGGTCGGCCCCAAGGCCCTGAACGTCTTCGGCCCGGGCAACCACGGCACCACCTTCGGCGGCAACCCGCTGTCGATGCGGGCCGGCATCGCCACCCTGAAGATCATGGAAGAGGAAGGCGTGATGGCCAACGCCGCCGCCGTGGGCGCCCACCTCAAGGCCGCACTGGTGCGCGAGCTGGGCGGCCTGCCCGGCGTCAAGGAGATCCGCGGCGAGGGCCTGATGCTGGGCATCGAACTGGACCGCCCCTGCGGCGTCATCCTCACCCGTTCGATGGAAGCCGGCCTGCTGCTGTCGGTCACCGCGGACACCGTGGTGCGCCTGGTGCCGCCGCTGATCCTGACCCAGGAAGAGGCCGACGAGATCGTCGCCCTGCTGGTGCCGGTGATCAAGACCTTCCTGTCCGAGCAGAGCGCATGAAACCCGGAGACACGCTGATGAAGCACTACCTGCAGTTCAAGGACTTCCGGGCCGAGGAATACGCCTACCTGTTCGAGCGCGCCCGCATCATCAAGAGCCGCTTCAAGAACTACGAGCGCTACACGCCGCTGACCGACCGCACGCTGGCGATGATCTTCGAGAAGGCCAGCACGCGCACCCGCGTCAGCTTCGAGGCCGGCATGTACCAGCTGGGCGGCTCGGTGGTCCACCTGACCACCGGCGACAGCCAGCTCGGCCGCTCCGAGCCGATCGAGGACAGCGCCCGCGTGATCAGCCGCATGGTCGACCTGGTGATGATCCGCACCTTCGGCCAGGACAAGCTCAACGGCTTCGCCGCCCACAGCCGCGTGCCGGTCATCAACGGCCTGACCAACGAGTTCCACCCCTGCCAGATCCTGGCCGACCTGTTCACCTACCTGGAGCACCGCGCACCGGTGGGCGCCAAGGGCTATGACCTGGAGTGCCTGAAAGGCAAGGTCGTGGCCTGGGTGGGCGACGGCAACAACATGGCCAACACCTGGCTGCAGGCAGCCGAGATCCTAGGCTTCACGGTCCACGTGAGCACCCCTGGTGGCTACGAGGTCGACCCCAAGGTCGCCGGCATCTCCAACCCGGACTGCTTCAAGGTCTTCAAGAACCCGCTCGACGCCTGCCGCGGCGCCCACCTGGTCACCACCGACGTGTGGACCAGCATGGGCTACGAAGCCGAGAACGAGGCCCGCCTCAAGGCCTTCGCCGACTGGTGCGTGGACGCCGAGATGATGGCCGTGGCCCAGACCGACGCGCTGTTCATGCACTGCCTGCCCGCCCACCGCGGCGAGGAGGTCACGGCCGAGGTCATCGACGGCCCGCAATCGGTGGTCTGGGACGAGGCCGAGAACCGCATGCACGTGCAAAAGGCCCTGATGGAGTACCTGCTGCTCGGCCGGATCGGCTGATCCGTCGATTGACCGGGGACAAGGACGCGATCAGCGTCCTGTCAGGCGCCCGGCGCAAGCTCGGGCCCAGGAGACGACAAGGGTCCATACAACGATGAAACTCGCCCTGATCACCGACCTGCACGCCAACCGCGAGGCCGTGCAGGCCGTGCTGGACCACGCCAAGGCCGCCGGCGTCCAGCGCTACGCCTTTCTGGGCGACTACGTCGGCTACGGCGCCGACCCCGGCTGGGTCATCGACACCGTGCGCGGGTACGTCGAGCAGGGCGCGATCGCGGTCAACGGCAACCACGATGCCGGCTGCGCCCAGGAAGTCTCGCCCAACATGCGGCCCGAGGCGCGCCAGGCCGTCGAGTGGACCCGCTCGCAGCTCACCCCCGAGCAGATGGCCTTCCTGTCCAGCCGGCCGATGTCGCACACCGAGGGCGACATGCTCTTCGTGCACGCCAACGCCTTCGCCCCGGCCGAATGGGAATACATCCAGGGCCGCATCGAGGCCGTGCGCAGCCTGCACGCCACGACCTGCCACTACACCTTCTGCGGCCACATGCACGAGCCCAAGCTGTTCCACCTGTCGGGCACCGGCAAGGCGGGCGACTTCGTGCCCACGCCCGGCGTGCCGATCCCGATGCCGCCACACCGTCAGTGGCTGATCGTGCCCGGCGCGGCCGGCCAGCCGCGCGACGGCAACCCGGCGGCCTGCTACGCGGTCTTCGACATCCGCGAGCAGACCCTCACCTTCCAGCGCGTGCCCTACGACGTCGAGACCGCCGCGGCCAAGATCCGCGCCGCCGGCCTGCCCGAACGCTTTGCCGAGCGGCTGGCCCATGGACAGTAGCGGCCTGTTCAACGGGCAGGGTCCGGCCCCGGACGCCGGTCAACGCCAGCTGCTGCCGGGCGAGGTGATCGACGGCTTTCGCCTCGAGGAACGCCTGCACCAGGGCGGCATGGCCACGCTGTGGCGGGTGCTGCGGGTGGACGACCAGGGCCGCCCGCTGGGCGAGGAACCCTCGCTGCCGCTGATCATGAAGGTGCCGCGCATCAAGGGCGGCGAGGACCCGGCCACGATCGTCGGCTTCGAGGTCGAGCGCATGATCATGCCGATGCTCTCGGGCCCGCACGTGCCGAAGTTCATCGCCAAGGGTGACTTCACGCGCCAGCCCCACATCGTCATGGAGCACATCCCGGGCGACACCCTGCGCCCGCGCCTGGACGAGGCCCCGCTGGCGCTGGACGAGGTGGTCGAGATCGGCTGCCGCGTGGCGCAGGCCCTGCACGAGCTGCACCGCCAGCATGTGGTGCACCTGGACATCAAGCCCAGCAACATCCTGTTCCGCCCCGACGGCACCGCGGTGCTGGTGGACTTCGGTCTGTCGCGCCACGACCACCTGCCCGACCTGCTCGACGAGGAATTCACCCTGCCCATGGGCACCGGGCCCTACATGTCGCCCGAGCAGGTGCAGTTCGTGCGCAACGACCCGCGTTCGGACCTGTATGCGCTGGGGGTGATGCTCTACCACTTCACCACCGGCGAGCGCCCCTTCGGCGCCCCCAACTCGGTCAGCGGGCTGCGCAAGCGCCTGTACCTCGACCCGGTGCCGCCGCGGGCCTTGCGCCCGGACTGCCCGCCCTGGCTGCAGGAGGTCATCCTGAAGTGCCTGGAGGTCAAGCCCGAGCAGCGCTACCAGAGCGCCGCCCAGCTGGCCCTGGACCTGCAGAACCCCGGCCAGATCGCCCTGACCCGCCGCGCCGAGCGCCTGCAGCGCTCCAGCGCGTTCAAGCGCATGAAGCGCTGGTTCTTCGCCCTGGGCAGTGAACCCGACACCCGCAGCGTCAGCGCCGCCGAGGTCGTCAAGAAGAGCCCGATCATCATGGCCGCGGTGGACATCGACTCCGCCTCGAACACCCTGCTCGAGCAGCTGCGTGAAACCGTGCGTCGTCTGGTGATGACCGAGCCCGGTGCCCGCCTGGCCTGCGTCAGCGTGATGAAGACGGCGCGCATCGGCATGGACGAGCTGGTCGACGCCCAGGGCCACAGCGTGCACGTCAAGCAGTTGGTCAACCTGAAGCACTGGGCGCGGCCGATCAGCAAGTCGCTCAACCTGGACGACGGGCGCCTGACCTTTCATGTGCTGGAAGCCCCCGACCCCGCTGCCGCCATCATCGACTTCGCCAAGCGCACCCGGGTCGACCACATCGTGATGGGCGCGCGCGGCCAGTCGGCGTTGCGGCGCTACCTGGGCAGCGTGTCCTCGCAGGTGGTGGCCGAATCCGACTGCACCGTCACCGTGGTGCGGGCAGCCACGCCCGAGGACCAGGACGACGGCTACGTGCCGTTCTGACGCCCCCGCCCCGCCCTCCATGAGCGCCGCCGACAACCCCTGCACCCGCTGCGGCGCCTGCTGCGCCGCCTTCCGCGTCGACTTCGCCCGCGAAGAACTCGAGAGCGAATGGGGCCGCGTGCCCGACGGCCTGGCGGTCGAGGTCACCGCCAGCACCTGCCGCATGCGCGGCACCGACCACGCCCAGCCGCGCTGCGCCGCCCTGGTGGGCACGGTGGGCGTGCAGGCCCACTGCGGCATCTACGAGTGGCGCCCCTCGCCCTGCCGCGAGTTCGGTCAGCTGGCCCCGCTGGGCCGCGGCGACGACGCCTGCGCCCGGGCCCGCGCCCGCCACGGCCTGCCGCCGCTGGACTGAGCGCCCCTCAGGCGCTGACGATCCAACCCTCCAGCGGGTCGCTGTCCGCCGGACGGCCCAGGTCCGGCTGACCCGCCGCCCAGGCCGCCTGCACCAGGCACAGCACCGCGTCCAGCCGGTCGCCGCTCGCGTCTTCGGCCAGCGCCTCCCACTGCGCGGGCGTGGCCTTCAGGCGCAGGCCCAGACGGGTGCGGCCCTGCTCCAGCGCCGCCAGCAGGTCCTTGCGGGCGATCAGGCGCTCGGGCGTCTGGCGGGCCTTGTCATCGCTCTTGTAGGAGCGGCCGCCGATCAGCTCGCGCGCCAGCAGGCCGGGGTAGGCCTCCAGCGCCACACGCTGCGGGTCGCCCGCGTGCAGCCCCGGCAGCGACACCCCGGCGTCCAGCAGCCGCGGCACCCCGGCGTGCAGCATGAAGGCCACCGGCGGGTTGACCCATTTCATGCTGGGCGAGGAGCCCGCCGGCCGGTCGGTGGCGCGGTGGGCGAACTTGGCGCCGGCCGGGCGGGCGTCGCAGAAGGCCTGGAAGTGCTGGCGGATCTCGTCGCGGCCCAGGGCGGCGTAGTGGCGCATCAGCGGCGCCCAGTCGCCGGGCCAGTCCAGCGCCGCCACCAGCTCGCGCGGCAAGCCGAAGGGCAGGTCGAAGCCGCCCAGCCAGGGGCCCGGCTGCAGCAGCCACTCGCCAAAACCCTCCAGGCTGTCCAGGGTCTGCAGCCGCTCAAGCCTGACCACCGCCCCGGCACGTCGGCCCCAGGCCAGCACGATGGGCTTGCGCCGGCTGGGGGCGCTGGAGAAGTCCACGCCCACGAGAGGCCAGGCCGCGGCAGGGTTCACGTCGCTCATCCCCCGATTGTCCCCACCAGGGAAAAGCCCTTGGGCCGAGGCGGCGACAATAGAGGGTTCGCCAGCGTCAGCCCTTTGCCGTGACCTTCACCACCACCCCCGCCGCACCGGCCCGCGCCAAGCCGATCACCGCGTACCGCCCGTTCTGGGCCAAGCGCTTCGGCCCCGCGCCCTTCCTGCCGATGAGCCGGGAGGAAATGACCCGCCTGGGCTGGGACAGCTGCGACATCATCCTGGTCACCGGCGACGCCTACGTCGACCACCCCAGCTTCGGCATGGCCGTGATCGGCCGCACGCTCGAGGCCCAGGGCTTCCGGGTGGGCATCATCGCCCAGCCCGACTGGTCCTCGGCCGACGCCTTCGCCGCGCTGGGCCGGCCCAACCTGTTCTTCGGCGTCGCCGCCGGGAACATGGACTCGATGATCAACCACTACACCGCGGACCGGAAGATCCGCAGTGACGACGCCTACACCCCCGGCGGCGTGGCCGGCAAGCGGCCCGACCGTGCCACCCTGGTCTACACCCAGCGTTGCCGCGAGGCCTTCAAGGACGTCCCGGTGGTGATCGGCGGCATCGAGGCCTCGCTGCGCCGCATCGCCCACTACGACTACTGGAGCGACAAGGTCCGCCGCTCGATCCTGGTCGACAGCAAGGCCGATCTGCTGGTGTACGGCAACGCCGAACGCGCCATCGTCGAGATCGCCCACCGCCTGGCGCAGCGCCAGACCCTGGACCAGCTGACCGACATCCGCGGCACCGCCTTCCTGCGCAAGCCCGACGACGCCCGGCTGGACGGCTGGTACGAGATCGACTCCACCGAGGTGGACACCCCGGGCCATGTCGACCGCCTGCTCAACCCCTACCTGACCCTGGAAGAGCAGGCCGGCGAGGCCGGCGGCAGCTGCGCCCGCGCTGAAGGCGAGGCCCCGGCCGCCCCGGCTGCCGAACAGCCGATCCGCATCGTGCGCCAGCCCCTGGCCGCCAGCGCCGGCCGCGCCACCGTGATCCCGCGCGAGCGCACCGCGATCCGCCTGCCGGCCTTCGAGCAGGTCAAGTCCGACCCGGTGCTCTATGCCCACGCCAGCCGCGTGCTGCACCTCGAGACCAACCCCGGCAACGCCCGCGCGCTGGTGCAGCGGCACGGCGAGGGCCACATCGCTCGCGACCTCTGGATCAACCCGCCGCCGGTGCCGCTGAGCACCGCCGAGATGGACGCGGTGTTCGACCTGCCCTACGCCCGCAGCCCGCACCCGGTCTATGCCGACGCCCAGGGCGGCCACGACGGCGAAACCAAGATCCCGGCCTGGGAGATGATCCGCTTCTCGGTCAACATCATGCGTGGCTGCTTCGGCGGCTGCAGCTTCTGCTCGATCACCGAGCACGAAGGCCGCATCATCCAGAGCCGCTCCGAGGACTCGGTGATCCGCGAGATCGAGGACATGCGCGACAAGGTCAAGGGCTTCACCGGCGTGGTGTCCGACCTGGGCGGCCCGACCGCCAACATGTACCGCCTGGGCTGCAAGAGCCCCGAGATCGAGGCCGCCTGCCGCAAGCCCAGCTGCGTCTACCCGGGCATCTGCGCCAACCTCAAGACCGACCACGGCCCGCTGATCAAGATGTACCGGCGCGCCCGCGCGCTCAAGGGCGTCAAGAAGATCCTGATCGGCTCGGGTCTGCGCTACGACCTGGCGGTGGAATCGCCCGAGTACATCAAGGAGCTGGTCACCCACCACGTGGGCGGCTACCTGAAGATCGCGCCCGAGCACACCGAGTCCGGCCCGCTGTCCAAGATGATGAAGCCGGGCATCGGCACCTACGACCGCTTCAAGGCACTGTTCGAGCAGGCCAACGCCGAGGCGGGCAAGAAGCAGTTCCTGATCCCCTACTTCATCGCTGCCCACCCGGGCACCAGCGACGAGGACATGATGAACCTGGCGCTCTGGCTCAAGCGCAACGGCTTCCGCGCCGACCAGGTCCAGACCTTCTACCCCAGCCCGATGGCCACCGCCACGGCGATGTACCACACCGGCCTGAACACCCTCAAGGGCATCCACCGCGACGCCCGTGCCGACAAGGTGGACGTGGTCAAGGGCGAGCGCCGGCGCCGCCTGCACAAGGCCTTCCTGCGCTACCACGACCCGGCCAACTGGCCGCTGCTGCGCGAGGCCCTGCAGGCCATGGGCCGCGCCGACCTGATCGGCAACGGCAAGCACCAGCTGATCCCGACCTGGCAGCCGCGCGAGGACGGCGGCTACCAGAGCCCGCGCCGCACCAACTCCACCCCGGTCAAGGCCGCACCGGCGGCCGCACCCGCGGCCCCGCGCAAGGGCCGCCTGCTGACCCAGCACACCGGCCTGCCCCCGCGCGAGACCGGGTCGCGCCCCGCACCGGCCGCCCCGGCCAGCCGGGGTGCCCGCCCGGCCGGCCGCCCGGCGGCACCGGCTCGCTCCGGCCCCGGCACCAAGGCGGCCAAGCCCGCCAAGGGCCGCGGCGGGCGCTGACGGGCCGCAGGGCGCCGCGGCCCCGCCCTCAGGGCCAGATCGCCTGCAGCAGCTGGGCCAGCCGGGCGCCGGCGCGCACCAGCGCGCGCCGCTGCACCGCGGCGCGGCCGGCCCCACCGTCCTCGTCCAGCACCGCCCACTGCGGCGGCTCGCCCGTGGCCGGGCCGAAGCGCAGCGGCGAGAGCGCCTGGTGCGCCACGCCCAGGGTCTCGGCCGCCCAGGCCCGTGGCCACTCGGCCGGCGGGCCGCCAGGGCGCGGCACCGCCCGGGCCTCGGCCAGCACCGCGGCGTCAGGCTGCGCGGGCAACTGGCCGCGGGGCATCTCGTCCCACAGCGCGTGCAGGTTGTGGCGGCCTGCCCGCAGGCGGTTGCCGCCGGCCGTGTCCAGCGCCAGACGGCCGGCCAGCGCCGGGTCCTGTGCATGGCCCTGGGCGTCCAGGTAAAGGGCGCCCACGTGCAGCGGCTGGTGCAGGTCGGCCACCAGATGGGCCAGCCAGGCCAGGGCCTCGCGGGCATCGCCATAGCGTACCGGGCCCCGCGGGGTGCGGCCCTGCAACTGCTCCACCGCGGCGGACAGCGCGGCCACGATGTCGTGGTCGCGCGCGCCCGCCTCGCCCGGCACCCAGGCCCGGCGCTGGACGGGCACGTCGGTGTAGTGCAGGCGCTTGTGGCAGGCGTCCGGCGCCACCCGCGGGCCACAGGCCTCGGCCAGCGCCCAGACGCCGCGCTCGGCCAGGGCCCGGCCGGCGGTGTCCTCGAAGGGACGGCACTCGGGGTGGCGCCCCTCGGGCCGGTAGACCAGGGCCTCGCCCTCGCGGCGCACCGCGCGCAGGCAGTCGGGCCACACCGAAGCCTGGGCCAGGGTCCAGCCCGCCGGGGCCAGGCGGGCCTGGAGTTCGCGCTCGGCGCGGGTGCCGGCCAGCAGCTGCTCGGCCACCGCCACGGTATAGGCATGGCCACGCGGCCCCCAGGCCTGGGCGCCCGGCGCCCAGAGCAGCGCCAGCACCGCCAGCCCGCAGACGCCGCGCCTCATCCCAGCGCCAGCGCCACCACGCCGGCCCCCATGCAGACCGCGCCGGCCAGGCGCCAGCCGCGGTCGGCCTCGCCCAGCAGGCGCCCGCCGATCAGGGCGGCGAACAGCATCGACACCTCGCGCGCCGGCGCCACGTGCGACAGCGGCGCCAGCCGCGCCGCGTACAGCACCAGCACGTAGGCCAGCGGGCTCAGCGTGGCCATCACCAGCGCGTGCTTCCACTGCGTGCGCAGGGCCTCGGCGAAGCCGGCCCGGTCGCGCCAGCAGGCCGGTGCCATGAAGGGGATGCGCAGCAGGTTGCCGAAGTAGTCCACCAGGATGGGCGAGACCAGCAGCACCTTCACCGCGTAGCCGTCGACCACGGTGTAGCCGGCGATCAGCACGCCGGTGGCCGCGCCCCACAGCAGGCCGGCGCGCACCCGCGCACGCTGGGCCGGGTCGTGCGCGCGCGCCCACAGCGCCGGCCCGCCCGCGATCAGCCAGATGCCGCCGCACACCGCCAGCACGCCCACCACGCCCAGCGGGCCGGGCCGCTCGGCCAGCAGCACCCAGGCCGTGGCGGCACTCAGCAGCGGGCCGATGCCGCGCGCCACCGGGTAGACCACGGTGAGGTCGCTCAGCCGGTAGCCGGTCAGCAGCACGTTGAAATACACCAGGTGCAGCACCGCGCTGGCCAGCACCAGGCCCCATTCGACCGGGCCCCAGCGGTGCAGCTCCTGCACCGCCGCCCAGACGCCCACCGGGGCCCAGAGCGCGACGATGCCCAGCGCACTGAGCATCACGAAATGGTGGGAACCGCCGGCCTTCTTGGCGGCGACGTTCCACAGGGCATGCAGCAGCGCGGCGACGAGCACCAGCGCCAGGGCGGACAAGGGCATCGCTGCAGTGTAGGCGCGGCGCCGGCCGTGGCCCGATACTCGGGCCCCATGAGCAATCCTGTGCTGGTGGAGGCCTGGCGTGGTCCGGCCGTCGAATCGCGCCACCGCGGCGCCCTGGTGGTGGTCGATGCCGCGGGGCGCACCGTGTGCGCGCTGGGCGACGCGGGGCGGCCGGTGTTCCCGCGCTCGGCGATCAAGCTGCTGCAGGCGCTGCCCCTGGTGGCCAGCGGGGCGGCCGATCGCTGGCAGCTGAGCGACGCCGAGCTGGCGCTGGCCTGCGCCTCGCACGGGGGCGAGCCGGCCCATGTGGCGACCGCGGCCGGTCTGCTCACGCGCCTCGGGCTCGACGACACCGCGCTGGAATGCGGCCGCCACTGGCCGTCCCACGAGGACTCTGCGCGCGCGCTGGCCCGCTCGGGCGGCGAACCGGGGCCGCTGCACAACAACTGCTCGGGCAAGCACGGCGGCTTCGCCTGCCTGGGCTGCCTGATCGCCGAGGCGCAGGGCGAGGACGCGCGCCGCGTCCTGAGGGGCTATGTCCGCCCCGAACACCCGGTGATGCGCGAGGTGGCCGCCGCGCTGCAGGCCGCCACCGGCGCGGACCTGGCCGAGGCGCCCATGGGCACCGACGGCTGCTCGATCCCGACCTGGGCGATCCCGCTGCCCGCGCTGGCCCTGGGCTTTGCCCGCGCCGCCACCGGCCAGGGCCTGTCGCCCGGACACGCCCTGGCCGCCATGCGGCTGCGCCAGGCCATCGCCGCCCAGCCGTTCATGGTGGCGGGCAGCGGCCGGCTGGACACGGTGCTGATGCAGCACTTCGGCGAGCGCCTGTGCTGCAAGGTCGGGGCCGAAGGCGTCTACGCCGCCGCCCTGCCCTCGCTGGGCTGGGGCCTGGCCCTGAAGGTGGACGACGGCGCCACCGCCCGCGCCGCGGAGGTGGTGCTGGCGGCCGTCGTGCAGGCGCTCCTGGTGCGCGACGACGCCGATGCACGCGCCGTGGCACCCCATGTGGACGTGGTGTTGCGCAACTGGCAGGGCACCGAGGTGGGTGGGCTGCGGCCGTCGGCGGCCCTGCGCGAGGCCCTGGCGGCCACGCCGCGGGCCTGATCAGGCGCCGGCCGCGCCGCCCTGCAGGTGGGCGTCGAGCGACTGGATCCAGGCGTCGGCGCGCAGGTCGGCCTCGGCCAGGCTGAGGATGCGCACGCCGGACTCGGCCAGCATCTTGTGGGCGGCCTCCTGGGCGCGCTGCTGGTGGGCCTTGCGGCGCAGCCAGATCACCTCGCGGATGCCGACCTGGATGATCGACTGGGTGCAGCGCGGGCAGGGGAACTGGGTGGTGTAGATGCGACTGCCGGTCAGCGGCAGGGTGACGCAGTTGAGGATGGCGTTCATCTCGGCGTGCACCACGTAGCTGTGCCGGGAGAGGTACGGGTCCTCGTCGTCGTCCGACCAGTAGACCGGGTCGTGGTCGGAGCACCCCCGCGGCAGGCCGTTGTAGCCCACACCCAGGATGCGGTGGTCCCCGCTGGCGATGCACGCGCCGTTGCGCGTGCGCCCGTCCTTGGAGCGTGCCGAGGCCAGCAGGGCCACGCCCATGAACATCGAATGCCAGTCGATCAGCGCCTTGTTCAACTCGTTCACGCCCGCGAGCATAGCCCATGGGCGGGGTAAGCTCGTGGCGATGGATCACCCGAGCAACCCCGTGCCCGCCGCGACCGTGCTGGTCATGGGCAGCGGCAGCGTCGGCGGCTACCTGGGCGGCTGCCTGCAGGCCGCCGGCGCCCGCGTCCACCTGGTGGTGCGCCCGCGCATGCACGAGGCGCTGCGCGCCCACGGCCTGCACCTGACCGACCTGGACGGCCGCGACCAGTCCCTGCCCGCCGACACCCTGCACCTGCACCCGCAACTGCCCAGCGCGCTGTGGCCCGACCTGGTGCTGCTGACCGTCAAGGCCGGCGCCACCGAGACCGCGGCGCGCCAGCTGGCCGCCGCCCTGCCCCCCGGCACGCCGGTGCTGTCGCTGCAGAACGGCATCGGCCAGGCCGAGCGCGCCGCGGCGGTGGCCCCCGCGCTGCACTGGTTGACCGGCATGGTGCCGTTCAACATCGCCGAGCGCGACCCCGGCCACCTGCACCGCGGCAGCGGCGGCCACCTGGCGGCCCAGGACGCGCCGGTGCTGCGCCGCCTGGCCCCGCTGTTCGAGGCGGCCGGCCTGCCGCTGTCCCTGCACCCCGACATGCGGCCGGTGCAGTGGGGCAAGCTGCTGCTCAACCTGAACAACCCGCTCAACGCCCTGTCCGGCCTGCCGCTGCGCGCCCAGCTGCTGGACCGGGGCTGGCGCCGCCTGCTGGCGGACCTGCAGCGCGAGACCTTGGCGGTGCTGGCCGCCGCCGGCATCGCGCCAGCGGCCGTGACGCCGTTGCCGCCGGCCCGCCTGCCGACGCTGCTGTCGCTGCCCACCCCGTTGTTCCGGCTGTTGGCGGCGCGCATGCTGCGCATCGACGCCCACGCCCGCTCCAGCATGGCCGACGACCTGGCGCTGGGACGACCCACCGAGATCGACGCCCTGTGCGGCGAGGTGGTGCGGCTCGGGCAGGCGGTGCGCCAGCCCGCCCCGCTGTGCGCCGGTCTGCTGCGGCTGTGGTCCGGCCCGCAGGCGCCGGCCCCTTTCAGCAGTGCACAGGCGTTGCGACGGGCCCTGCGCGAGGCGGCGACCCCGTGCTGAATGCCGCGCCAAGCCTCGCTGCCCGGGCCTTTTCCCGCTGCTCGACCGCCCGGAATGGGCTTAGCATCGCGACCTTGCCCCCCTTGACCGGAGGCCCGACATGCTCGAACCCGACCGCCACGCCATCCGCCTGATCGGCCACTACGCCCGATACCACCGCGACCAGCGCAACATCACCACCCACTTCATCGGGGTGCCCTTGGTGGTGTTCGCGCTGGGGGTGCTGCTGGGGCGCCCGACCTGGGCCGGTGGCTGGACCCCGGCCTGGGCCCTGTGGACCCTGGCCACGCTGTGGTACCTGACGCGCGGGGATTTCCTGCTGGGGCTGGCCACCAGTGCCGTCACGGGCGCGCTGGTGGCACTGGCCGCGCCACTGGCCGTCAGCGGCACCGCCCTGTGGCTGGGCGCCGGGATGGGGGCCTTGCTGCTGGGCTGGATGGTCCAGGCCATCGGCCACTATTACGAAGGCCGCCGCCCGGCCGTGCTCGACGACCCCAGCGGCGTGCTGGTGGGCCCGATGTTTCTGGTCGCCCAGTGGCTGTTCGCCCAGGGCTGGCGCACTGCCCTGCGCGCCGAGGTGGAACGCCTGGCCGGACCCACCCACCTGCGCGACCTGACCCAGCCGGCCTGAACCGGTCCGGGCCCGCGGCCGTGGCCGCGATCAGGTCCTGGCCGCGGTCAGGTCTTGGCCGACACCGTGATGGTCGGGAACTTGGACGAGTAGTCCTTGGCCTTGCCGGCCACCGCCACCGCCACCTGGCGGGCCACCGCCTTGTAGATGCCGGCGATCTCGCCGTCGGGGTCGGCCACCACCGTCGGGCGGCCGGCGTCGGCCTGCTCGCGGATCGACAGGTTCAGGGGCAGCGCGCCCAGGTAGGGCATGTTGAAGTCCTGCGCCATCTTATGACCGCCGCCTTGCCCGAAGATGTGCTCGGTGTGGCCGCAGTTGGGGCAGCAGTAGACCGCCATGTTCTCGACCACGCCGATGATGGGCACGCCCACCTTCTCGAACATGGACACGCCCTTGCGGGCGTCGAGCAGCGCGATGTCCTGCGGCGTGGTGACGATCACCGCGCCGGTCAGCGGCACGCGCTGGCTGAGGGTGAGCTGGATGTCACCGGTGCCCGGGGGCATGTCGACCAGCAGGTAGTCCAGGTCCTGCCAGTTGGTCTGGCGCAGCAGCTGGTCCAGCGCCTGGGTGGCCATCGGACCGCGCCAGATCATGGCCTGGTCGGGCTCGACGATGAAGCCGATCGACATCACCTGGATGCCGTGGCCCATCAGGGGCTCCATGCTCTGGCCGTCCAGGCTCTCGGGCTTGCCCGAGACGCCCATCATCATCGGCTGGCTGGGGCCGTAGATGTCGGCGTCCAGGATGCCCACGCGGGCCCCTTCGGCGGCCAGCGCCAGCGCCAGGTTGACGGTGGTGGTGCTCTTGCCCACACCGCCCTTGCCCGAGGCCACGGCGATGATGTTCTTGACACCCGGCAGCAGGGGCACGCCGCGCTGCACCGAGTGCGCCACCACCTTGAAGCCCAGGTTGGCGCTGACGTTGCCCACGCCCGGCACGGTGCGGGCGGCCGCGATCAGGGCCTGGCGCAGGGCCGGGATCTGGCTGGCGGCCGGGTAGCCCAGCTCGACGTCGAAGGAGACGTCGGCGCCGTCCACGCGCAGGTTGCGCAGCTGCTTGGTGCTGACCAGGTCCTGCCGGGTGTTGGGGTCGATGACGGTCTGCAGCGCGGCCAGCAGGGCGGATTCGGTCAGGGCCATGGTCTTCTACGTGTCGTGGGGGAGGGAACGCGGCGGAGTCTAGCCCAGGGCCCAATGGCCCCGCCCACCGCAGGGCGCAAGGGCCCCGCGGGCGCGGGGCCCCGCAGGTTCAGGCCGCGCGCAGGGCGCGGGCGGCCAGCAGCAGGCGCTCGGGCGTGGCCGGGCTGACCAGCGGCACCGGCGTGCGGTCGGGGCGCACCGCGCCCACCGCGTCCTTGAGCGCGAAGAACACGCTCAGGCCCAGCATCAGCGGCGGCTCGCCGGTGGCCTTGATGTTGTAGGGCGTGGGCTTGATGTTGCGGCCGTCGAACAGGTGCACATGGAACTGCTCGGGCACGTCGGACGACACCGGGATCTTGTAAGTGCTGGGGCCGTGGGTGAGCAGCTGGCCCTTGCGGTCCCACAGGCACTCCTCCATGGTCAGCCAGCCCATGCCCTGGATGAAGCCGCCCTCGATCTGGCCGCGGTCGATCGCCGGGTTGATCGAGCGGCCCACGTCGTGGACCATGTCGGCCCGCACCAGGCGCCATTCGCCGGTCAGCAGGTCCAGCTCGACCTCGCTGACCGCCGCGCCGTAGCAGTAGTAGTAGAAGGCGCGGCCCTGCAGCTTCATCGGGTCGTAGCCGATCTCGGGCGTGCGGTAGTAGCCGGTCTGGCTCAGGCCCACGCGCGCCGCCCAGGCCTTGTTGGCCAGGGTCTTGAAGTCCAGGAAGCCGCCGTCGGGCGCGTTGGCACCGTCGTTGGCGAACACCACCTGCTCGGCGCTGCAGCCCAGGGCCTCGGCGGCCACCGGCGCGAGGCGGGCGCGCAGCTGCTCACAGGCGTTGCGGGTGGCCGCACCGTTCAGGTCGAAGCCGCTGGAGGCGGCCGTGGCCGAGGCGTTGGGCACCTTGAGCGTGTCGGTGGCGGTGACGCGCACCCGCCGCACCGCGATGCCCAGTTCGTCAGCCGTCAGCTGGGCGATCTTGGTGTTCAGGCCCTGGCCCATCTCGGTGCCGCCGTGGTTCACCGCGACCGAGCCGTCGTTGAAGATGTTGACCAGCGCGCCGGCCTGGTTGAGCAGGGTGGCGGTGAAGCTGATGCCGAACTTGACCGGCGTCAGCGCGATGCCGCGCTTGACGGTCTTGTGGCCGGCGTTGAAGGCGGCGACCTTGGCGCGGCGGGCGGCGTAATCGGCCTTGGCCTCGACCTCGGCGATGACCTGGTCACCGACCCAGTCCTCGATCTTCTGGCCGTACTGGGTGGTCAGCGTGGCGGGGTCGGCGCTGGCGTGGTAGAGGTTGGCGCGGCGCACTTCCAGCGGGTCCTTGCCGAGGTGGCGGGCCACCTCGTCCATCACCGTCTCGATCGCGAACATGCCCTGCGGCCCGCCGAAGCCGCGGAAGGCGGTGCTGCTCTGGGTGTTCGTCTTGCAGCGGTGGCCGATGACGCTGACGTTGGGCAGGTAGTAGGCGTTGTCGATGTGCAGCAGCGCGCGGTCGTTGACCGGGCCGGAATAGTCCATCGTCGGGCCGCAGCGCGAGGCCAGCATCAGGTCCAGGCCCAGGATGCGACCCTGGTCGTCGAAGCCGGCCTCGTAGTCGATGCGGAAGTCGTGGCGCTTGCCGGTGATCAGCATGTCGTCGTCGCGGCAGGCGCGCAGCTTGACCGGCTTCTTCAGCAGGAAGGCGGCCAGCGCCGCGCTCTGCGAGAAGATGCTGGCGTTGCCTTCCTTGCCGCCGAAGGCGCCGCCCATGCGGCGGCAGATGACCTCGATGTCCTTGGTCTGCTGGCACAGCGCGGCGGCGGCTTCCTTCTGGTTGCCCTCGGGGTGCTGGCTGCTGGTGTAGATGGTCAGCTGCCCGTCCTCGCGCGGCACCACGTAGCTGATGTGGCCCTCGAGGTAGAACTGCTCCTGCTGGCCGGTGCGGGTCGTGCCCTTGACGCGGTGCGGCGCGGCGGCCAGCGCGGCGGCGGCATCGCCACGGGTGACGCTCTTGCTGGGCATCACGTAGCTCTGGGCCTCGAGCGCCTGCTCGATCGTGATGATGGCCGGCAGCTCCTCGATGTGGAGCTTGGCCTTGCGGGCGGCCTCGCGGGCGTAGACCATCTCGCGCGCCACCACCACCGCCACCGGCTGACCCAGGTAGTTGAGCTCGCCCGGGCACAGGAAGGGGTCGTCGTGGACGATCGGGCCGCAGTTGTTCTCGCCCGGGATGTCCTCGGCGGTGAACACCGCCACCACGCCGTGCTCGGCCAGCAGCGCGGCCTTGTCCACGCCGTTGTGCGGGCCGACCAGGCGGCCGTGCGCCACCGGCGAGGTGACCAGGGCCGCGTAGAGCGTGCCGCGCATCTCGGGGATGTCGTCGGTGAAGGTGGCCTCGCCGGTGACGTGCAGCACCGCGGACTCGTGGGCCACTTCCTGGCCCGAGAAGGGGCCGGTCTGCGCCGGCAGCAGCGACTTCAGTTGTTCAGGAGCGTTCATGCCAGGGCTGCCTCTTCATTGCCGATGAAACGGAGGACCAGGTTGCGGGCCACCAGCGAGCGGTAGGCCCAGGTGCCGCGCAGGCCGTCGCGGGCCGGGAAGGCCGCGGCCACGGCCGCGTCGACCTCGGCCGCGGTGACCGAGGCGGGCTCGCGGCCCTCGAGCAGGGCCTCGATCGCCGGCACCCGCTGCGGGAAGGGGGTGACGCCGTTGACCGCCAGGCGCACGCCGCTCAGGCGGCCGCCCACCAGGCTGTGGTGCATGGCGGCGCAGATGGCCGAGATGTCCTGGTCGAAGCGCTTGCTGACTTTGTGGGCCGCGAAGACACCGGCACCGGTGGCGCGCGGCAGCTCGACCGCCTCGATGAACTCGTCCGGCTGCAGCACGCTGGCCTTCATGCCGGTGTAGAACGCGTCCAGGGCCACGCGGCGGGTGGCGCTGCCGCGTCGCAGCACCAGGGTGGCCCCCAGCGCCATCAGGCAAGGCATGGAATCGCCGATCGGCGAGCCGTTGGCGATGTTGCCCGCCAGCGTGGCGGTGGAGCGGATCGGCGGCGAGCCGAAACGGCGCAGCACCTCGGCGAAGTCGGGCCACTCGGCCTTGACCAGCTCCAGCACGCGCTCGAGCGAGACCATGGCGCCGATGCGCCAGGCCTGCGCCGTGGTCTGCACCTGCTGCAGCTCGGCCACATGGCCCAGGTAGACCAGGTGCTCCGGGCGGAAGAACTGCTTGTTGACCTTCAGGCCGATCTCGGTGGAGCCGGCCAGCAAGGTGGCGCCGGGGGCGTCCTCCAGGGCCTTGGCCAGCTCGGCCAGATTGGCGGGCGAGACGAAGCTGCTGCCCTTGCGGGTGCGGATCACCGGCTGCACCAGCAGCTCGCCATCGAGCGAGTGGGTGGGCGTGGTGGCGCGGCGGATCTCGCGCAGCAGCGGCAGGTCGGCGGCGTCGTCGAGCTTGAGGGCCTCGGGGCCGGCGGCGCTGGCCTGCAGCGCGGCGTCGACGATCGGGCGGTAGCCGGTGCAGCGGCACAGGTTGCCCTGCAGCGAGTCGTTGATCTGCTGGCGGCTGGGCGCCGGCACCACCTGCATCAGGCCGGCCAGGCTCATCGCGATGCCGGGGGTGCAGAAGCCGCACTGGCTGCCGTGGCAGCTCACCAGCCCCTGCTGCACCGGGTGCAGGCTGCCGTCGGCCTTCTTCAGGCTCTCGACGGTCTTCAGGCTCTTGCCGTCCAGCGTGGGCAGCAGCTGCATGCAGCTGTTGACCGGCACGTAGTCCACCGCGGTGCCAGCGGCGTTGAGCGTGCCGACCAGCACGGTGCAGGCACCGCAGTCGCCTTCGGCACAGCCCTCCTTGGTGCCGCTGCGCTGCTGGTGCTCGCGCAGGAAGTCGAGCACGGTGGTGGTGCGCCGCAGGCCCTGGGCCTCGACGAGGTGGCCGTCGATGACGACTCGGACGGTGTTGGTGGCCTGCGACATGCGGCGGCTCCGGCTGGAGGAGGAAGGAAGCTGTGGATTATCCCGCGCCCCTCCGCCTTTCGGGATGGACACCCCCGGCAAACCCTGAGCATTCCTTGACTTGGGCACGGAAACTGCTGGTGACATCCTGACCGACAATCGCATCCAGCCTTCACCGGCACCGCCCCAGAACCCCCGGAGCCCGTCCATGACCCTTGTCCGCCGCACCGTCCTCGCCCTGGCCGCCGCCGCCAGTCTGTGCACCGCCCTGCCGGCCGCCGCCCAGGAGACCGCCGTCAAGTTCCAGCTCGACTGGCGCTTCGAGGGCCCCAGCGCCTTCTTCCTGCTGCCCGCCGCCAAGGGTCAGTTCAAGGCCGAGAAGCTCAACGTCACGATCGACGCCGGCAACGGCTCGGGCAACGCGGTCAACCGGGTCGCCTCGGGCACCTACGACATGGGCTTCGCCGACCTGTCGGCGCTGATGGAGTTCCACGCCAACAACCCGACCGCCCCGAACAAGCCGGTGGCCGTGATGGTGGTCTACAACAACACCCCGGCGGCGGTGTTCTCGCTCAAGAAGAGCGGCATCAAGGCCCCGGCCGACCTGGCCGGCAAGAAGCTCGGCGCCCCGGTGTTCGACGCCGGCCGCCGCGCCTTCCCGATCTTCCAGAAGGCCAACGGCATCGGCAAGGTCGAGTGGATCAGCATGGACCCGCCGCTGCGCGAGACCATGCTGGCCAAGGGCGATGTCGACGCGATCACCGGCTTCTACTTCACCAGCCTGCTGAACCTCGAAGCCCGCGGCATCAAGGCCGAGGACGTCAACGTCATGATGTACCCGGCCCACGGCGTGAAGATGTACGGCAACGTCATCATCGCCGGCGAGGACTTCCTCAAGAAGAACCCCGAGGCGGTCAAGGCCTTCCTGCGCGCCTTCACCAAGGGCGCCAAGGAGGTGATGGCCGACCCCAAGGCCGCCATCGCGGTGGTCAAGGAGCGCGACGGCATCATCAACGCCGACCTCGAGGAACGCCGCCTGCGCCTGGCCATCGACTCGTCGGTCGCCACCGCCGACGCCAAGGCCGAGGGCTTCGGCGACCTGAGCAAGCCGCGCCTGGCCCTGATGGCCAGCCAGGTGGCCGACGCCTTCCAGACCAAGGGCCGGATCAACCCCGACGCGGTCTGGAGCGGCGCCTACCTGCCCGCCGCGGCCGAACGCAACATCCTGAAGAAGTGACCCTGGACCCGCCCGGCGCCGCTGCGCCGGGCGCCGCAAGCAGCCTGGAGGTTTGATGGCTTTCGTGGATTTCAACGGCGTCTGGCTGGCCTACAACGACGAGTTGCTGGCCCAGGGCCATTTCGCGGTGGAAGACATCCACCTGCAGGTCGACGAGGGCGAGTTCATCGCCATCGTCGGTCCCTCGGGCTGCGGCAAGTCCACCTTCATGAAGCTGGCCACCGGCCTGAAGCGCCCCAGCCGCGGCACGGTGCACATCGGCGGCCAGCCGGTCACGGGGCCACTGAAGATCACCGGCATGGCCTTCCAGGCCCCCAGCCTGCTGCCCTGGCGCACCACGGTGCAGAACGTGATGCTGCCGCTGGAGATCGTCGAGCCCTACCGCAGCCAGTTCAAGCAGAAGAAGGCCGAGTACGAGGCCAAGGCCCGCGCCCTGCTGCAGAGCGTGGGCCTGGGCGGCTACGAGGACAAGTTCCCGTGGCAGCTCTCGGGCGGCATGCAGCAGCGCGCCAGCATCTGCCGCGCGCTGATCCACGAGCCCAAGATGCTGCTGCTCGACGAGCCCTTCGGCGCGCTCGACGCCTTCACCCGCGAAGAGCTGTGGTGCACCCTGCGCGACCTGCAGGCGGTGCAGAAGTTCAACGTCATCCTGGTCACCCACGACCTGCGCGAGAGCGTGTTCCTGGCCGACACCGTCTACGTGATGAGCAAAAGCCCCGGCCGCATGGTGGTGCGCCGCCAGATCGACCTGCCGCGCCCGCGCGACCTGGAGATCACCTACACGCCCGAGTTCACCGACATCGTCCACGAGCTGCGCGGGCACATCGGCGCCATGCGCAAGAGCGGAGCCGAGGTGGCTCAATGAGCATGAGCAAGAAGACCCTCGAAGCCTGGTCGCCCTGGGTGCTGCTGGTGCTGATCCTGCTGGTCTGGCAGGGGGTGTGCACCGTCTTCAACGTCAGCGAGTTCATCTTCCCCAGCCCGGCCCGGATCTGGGAGCAGTTGCTGGAATACAAGGGCGTGATCGCCGGCCACGCCTGGCGGACCTTCTGGGTCACGATGGCGGGCTTCGGCCTGGCCATCGTGGTGGGCGTGCTGCTGGGGTTCCTGATCGGCAGCTCGCGTCTGGCCTACACCGCGTTCTACCCGCTGATGACCGGTTTCAACGCCCTGCCCAAGGCGGCCTTCGTGCCGGTGCTGGTGGTGTGGTTCGGCATCGGCATCGGCCCGGCCATCCTGACCGCCTTCCTGATCAGCTTCTTCCCGATCACGGTCAACATCGCCACCGGCCTGGCCACGCTGGAGCCCGAGCTGGAAGACGTGCTGCGCGTGCTGGGCGCCAGCCGCTGGGACGTGCTGACCAAGGTCGGCCTGCCGCGCTCCATGCCCTACTTCTTCGGCTCGCTCAAGGTCGCGATCACGCTGGCCTTCGTCGGCACCACGGTGTCCGAGATGCAGGCCTCGAACGAGGGCATCGGCTACCTGCTGGTCAGCGCCGGCAGCGCGATGCAGATGGGCCTGGCCTTCGCCGGCCTGGTGGTGGTGGGCGCGATGGCCATGGCCATGTACGAGCTCTTCAGCTGGGTCGAGAAGCACACCACCGCCTGGGCGCACCGGGGCTCTCAGGCACACTGAGGGGATGGTCCCCAACGGCTCCCTCCACCCCGAGTTCTCGGTCTGGCGCCAGCACTGTCTGGACGAGGCGCTGGACCTGGTCGATCAGGTGCTGTTCCATGGCGGCGCACGCACCCAGCCCGGGCTGCGGCCGGCGTGGCAAGCGCAGCTGCGAGAAGCCCTGCTGGAGCCCCGCCGCGCCGCACTCGACAGCGCGATCGGTGGCCTGCTGGTGGACACGCTCAGCGGCATCACCCTGGTCTCGGACGACGAGGTCAACCAGGCCATCCGCAGCCGAGGCGCGGTGCAGGCCCTGGACCACGCCGCCGAGTGGCCGCTGCGCGAGCTGGCCGCGCTGACCCTGCCGTGGCAGGCCGAGGCCGTCTGGCTGGGCCACTCCAGCCCGCTGCTGCTGGAGCCCGCCGCCCTGACCGAGACCCTGGACCGGGCACTCAACGACTGCGTGCCACTGGCTGCCCGCCGACTGGAGCTGTGGCAGGAGCTGACGCCGGCATTGGTGAGCGTCGCCACCGCGCTGTACGAGCGCCAATGCGCCTGGCTGCAGGGCCAGGGACGCCGGGGCCTGCCGGGTGTCTCCCGCCCGACCGGCTCGCCCACCCAGGCGCCCCACCCGCCAGTCGCCCCCGTTTCCGCCACGGCACCGGGCACTTCGCCGATCGCGCCCCCCGCGTCGCGGCTGGACCTGGGCGAGCACCAGGTGGCCGAGGTGTTCGAGCGCCTGGAAGCCCGCCTGGTCGGCCATCCGGGCATGGCGGCCCTGCTGCGCGACCTGGGCCGGCTGGTCCAGGCCAGCGCACAGGCCGACCCGCCCCTGCGCCACCAGGCGGAGCACCCGGCCTGGCGGCTGGCCGACCGCCTGGTGGCCCTGACCCAGCTGGCCCCCGCGCAAGAGGACGCCGGCCGACCGGCCCTGCACACCCGGCTCAAGCCGCTGGCCGATGCGCTGGTGCGGGCCCCGCAACCGCTGCAGGCCCGCCACTACGAACAGGCCCTGTTCCACCTTGAACGGCTGGCCCCGGCCGCGCTGCCCGAGCCGCTGCCCGGCAGCGGTTCGGCCCAATGGGAACAGGCCCAGCGGCAGGCCGAGCTGCAGCCCCTGGTGCGGGCCCAGATCGCCGATCAGCTGCGCCGCACCGAACTGGTGCCGACCGTCGCGCAGTTCCTGCTGGGCGACTGGGTGCGGGTGCTCGCCCACACCAGTGCCCGCGAGGGCGTGGAGGGGGCCGGCCCGAGGCGCTGGACCCGCACGATCGATGAGCTGAGCGCCGCGGCCGACCAGAACCGCCCCCGCCCCCTCACGCCCGCCGAACTGGACTGCCTGCTGCTCGAGGTCCGGGACGGCCTGCGGGCGATCGGCGAGGCCCCGAGCCGGATCGAGCGCCAGCTGGGCGAGCTGGGCGAGGCCTTGAAGGCCTGGCCGCGCCGGGTCCCGGCACCGACGGCCGGGCCCTCCGCGACCGGGTCGATCCCGCCCGAGGCCGGCTCTGAAGACATGCTGGCCTCCAACTGGCTGCACCATGCCGACCTGGCCACGGTGCCGGTGTCCATGGACGAGGCCCCCGACACCCCGGGCGCGGACGACCGCCAGCGCTGGCTGGGCGGCCTGCAGGCCGGTGACCTGTGCCGCGCCAGCCTGCAGGGCCGCTGGACCACGGTGCGCCTGGACTGGATCAGCGACAACGGCCAGTTCTTCGCCTTCAGCCGCCGCCAGGGCACGCCCTTCTGCGCCAGCCGCCGGGTGCTGCAGCGCATGCGCGGCGAGGGCCTGATCACCACCATCCCGCCGGGTGACTGGCTGCGCGACGCGGTCGCCCAGCTGCCGGCCCCCTGAACCCGGCGCCGCGCCACGCGGCGCCCTGCCCCGAACCGCCTTGAGCCTGACCCCTTCTCACACCCACTGGCTGGGCCAGCTGGACCTGGACTACCGGCTGGAGCACGGCCGCACCATCGCCCTGGACCGCCACACCGGCCCCCTTCGGGTGCTGCAGCGCCTGTACCCGGAGGGCGATGCCGTCTGCCACCACGTGCTGGTGCACCCGCCCGGGGGCATCGTCGGCGGCGACCAGCTCACGGTCGAGGCCACCTTGGCCCCCGGCAGCCATGCACTGATCACCACCCCGGGCGCCACCCGTTTCTACCGCAGCACCGGAGCGCCGGCCCGCCAGACGGTCCGGGCCCGGCTGGCCGAGCGGTCCCGCCTGGAATGGCTGCCGCTGGAAACGCTGGCCTACAGCGGCTGCGTGGCCGAGAACGCGCTGCGCTTTGAGCTGGACCCCGGCGCCGAGATGATCGGCTGGGACCTGCTGGCCCTGGGCCTGCCCGCGGCCGGCCAGGCCTTCGAGCGCGGCTCCCTTCAACAGCGGCTGGAGATCCCGGGCCGCTGGCTGGAGCAGGGGCGCATCGGAGCGGACGACCCGTCCCTGCTGGATTCGCCGCTGGGCTGGGATGGCCAGCGCGCGCTGGCCACGCTGTGGTGCGCGGCCGGCAGCGGCTTTGCCGACGCCCGCCGCGAGGCCCTGCTGGAGGCCGCCCGTGGCGCCATCGCGGCATCGCCTCTGGCCTCGAGGGCCGGTGCCAGCGCCGCGGACGACGGGGTGGTGGTCTGCCGGGCCCTGGCGGCCCGCACAGAGGCCTTGTTCGCGCTGGCCCGGGCGGTGCGGGCGGCCTGGCGCGCGGTGCTGTGGGACTTGCCGGCCCATCCGCCCCGGCTCTGGGCGCTCTGACTCGGCACAGGGCACCCGGCCTCAGTGGCAAGCGGCTATTGCGCCGGCTTGCCGGCTCTTTTTCAAGGATACCGGGGCCGCGCTGCACCGAAAAATGGGGCAGCCCTGTCCACTGTCACGCCGCGACCATGCCCCACACCGCCGAATCGCCCCTTCTGCGCCCCGCCACGGGCCTGATGCGCCGGCTCCGCCTGCCCGCCAAGATGGCCTTGCTGGTGGCGCTGGTGGCCCTGCCACTGCTGCTGCTGGTGGGCATCGCGGTGAACGAGACCCGCAACCGCCTCGAGGTCGCCCGCAGCGAGCTCGAGGGCGCCCGCGTCGTCGGCGCGCTGATCGACGTCACCGTGTCGACCCAGAAGCACCGAGGCCAGACCAACATGGCGATGAGTGGCAATGCCCAGGCCGAACAGGCCCTGGCCGCCACCCGCGAGGCCTGGCGCAAGGGCCTGGCAGCGCTGGAGCCCGAGCAGGCCCTGATGGCCCGCTGGGGCGTGGACAAGGACTGGCAGTCGGTGAGGCAGGCCCTGGAACCGCTGAGTCAGGGTCAGCGCCCGGGTGAGCGCGCCGCGGTCTTCGCCGCCCACACCCAGCAGGTCAAGGCCCTGCGAAGCCTGGTGGTGCGCATCGGCGAGACCTCGGGGCTGCTGTTCGACCCCGAGGCCGCCAGCTACTTCCTGATGGACCTCACGGTGGAGCGCATGGTGCCGCTGACCGAAGTGGCCGGCCTGTTGCGCGGCCAGGGCGCCGGCCTGCTCGCCCGTGGCGAAGCCACCCCGGACGAGCTGGCCCTGGTGGCCGCCCGCGTGGGCATGCTCAATGAACAACTGGAGGGGGTGGAGCGCCAGGTCGCCGCGCTGCAACGCGCGGGGGAGCGCCCGCCCGCCGCCTACGCCGCGGCGGTGCAGGCCAACCAGACCTTCGCCAAGGCCGCGCAGGCCGCGTTCACCAATGGCCAGGCCCAGGGCGACTCGGCGGCCTACTTCAAGGCCGGCACCGAGGCGATCGAGTCCACCGCCGCCCTGGCACGCGAAGTCAACGCCCGGCTGAGCGCCCTGCTGGTCGAGCGGGTCGGTGATCTGCAGCGCCAGCTGGCGCTGGCCATCGTCGGCTCGGTGTCCGGCTTGCTGTTGCTGGCCTACTTCATGACCGGCTTCTATGTCAGCGTGCTCGACGCCCTGCGGCGGGTGGCCCGCGTCAGCCACGCGGGCGCCGGTGGCGACCTGTCGCAGCGTGCGCAGGTGCCCGGCCAGGACGAATTCGCCGCGATGGGCCGCGAACTCGACACCATGTGCGACCACCTCGCGCAGGTGGTCAACGGCATCCGCGACCACGCCGGCCAGGTGGCTCAGACCGGCCAGCAGATGCAGAGCCAGAGCCAGGAATTGGCGGCCCGGGCCACCCAGCAGGCGGCCACCGTCGAGGAGTCGGCCGCCACGCTGGAACAGGTGTCCCAGACGGCCCAGTCCAATGCCGGCCATGTGCAGCAGGTCGAAGCGCTGTTCACCGAGATGCGGGCCACCGGCCAGGACGGCCGCGGCCGCATGCAGGCGGCCGTGGAGACGGTCGAGGGCATCGCGGCCACCAGCCGCCGCGTCGGCGAGATCGTCTCGGTGATCGACGGCATCGCCTTCCAGACCAACATCCTGGCCCTGAACGCCGCGGTCGAGGCCGCCCGGGCGGGCGAATCCGGCCGCGGCTTCGCGGTGGTCGCCAGCGAGGTGCGGGCCCTGGCCCAGCGCAGCGCCAGCGCCGCCGGCGAGATCCGGGGCCTGATCGCCACCTCGTCCCGACAGGTGGAGGCCGGCGTCGGCGAGATCCACCAGGCCCGCGACAGCGTCGACCGCATCCTGGACCAGGTCAGCGGCGTGGGCGACGCGATGGGGCAACTCACCATCGCCACCCGCGAGCAGACCCTGGCGGTCGGTCAGGTGGCCGAGGCGGTGCGCCAGATCGGCGACACCACCAGCCACAACGCCCACAGCGCCGAGAGCGCCTCGCAGGCCGCCAACGGCTTGCGCCACGGCGCCGACCAGCTGCACCAGCTGGTGGCGCAGCTCAAGGTCTGAGGCGCCCGCTCAGTCCCGCGCGAAATCGTAGGGGCCGCCGCGCTCCAAGGCCCGGCGATAAGCCGGGCGGGCGTGGATGCGCCGCAGCCAGTCCATCAGGCGCGGCCGCGACGCGTCCAGCCCGGCGCGCTGGGCCGCGGCCTCGATCGGAAAGCTCATCTGGATGTCGGCGGCGCTGAAGTCGTCGCCGGCGAACCAGGGGCGCTGCGCCAGCTCGGCCTCCAGGAAGTCCAGCTGCGCCTTCAGGTTGGGCTCGACGAAGGACTGCAGCACCTTGGCCGCGATGCCGCGCGCGATCGGCTTGACGAAGAAGGGCATCGGCGCCGACTGCACCCGGGCGAACACCAGCTTGAGCAGCAGCGGCGGCATGGCCGAGCCCTCGGCGAAGTGCAGCCAATAGGTGAAGCGGCGCGCCTGCGGCGTGCCGGCCGCCGGCCGCAGCCGTCCCGCGCCGTGCACCTCGAGCAGGTACTCGATGATCGCGCCGCTCTCGGCCACCGTGGCGTCGCCCTCGGTGATGACGGGGGACTTGCCCAGCGGGTGCACCGCCCTCAGGTCCGGCGGCGCCAGCATCGTGACCGGGTCGCGCTGGTAATGGCGGATCTCGTAGGGCAGCCCCAGCTCCTCGAGCAGCCAGAGCACGCGCTGCGAGCGCGAATTGTTCAGGTGGTGGACGGTGATCATGGCGGCGATTCTGGGGCGCCGCCCTGGAGTGCGGTGCCTAGGGGGCTTTGGCGCCGCACCAGGCCAGCAGACCGTGCGCCGCGACCACCCCCGAGGCGAAGCAGGCCGTCAGGAGGTAGCCGCCGGTCGGCGCCTCCCAGTCCAGCATCTCGCCCGCGAAGAACACGCCCGGGCGCTCACGCCACATCAGGCCCGCGTCCAGGGATTCGAGGCAGACGCCGCCGGCGCTGCTGATCGCCTCGTCGATCGGCCGCGGGGCGCGCAGCACCAGCGGCATGGCCTTGATGCGGCGGGCCAGCCAGGCCGGGTCGCGGCTCTGTTCGGTCCAGGTGGCGGCGTCCAGGCCCTCGCGCAGCAGACCCGCCTTGGCCCCGCTCAGGCTGGCCTGCTCCTTCAGGTGGTTGGCCAGGCTGCGGGCGCCGCGGCCACGGGCCAGGGCCTGCTCCAAGGCCTCCAGCGGGCGCTCGGGCAGCAGGTCCAGCAGCACCAGGGCCTGGCCCCGGGCCGCGATCTCCTCGCGCAGCAGGGCCGAGGCGGCGTAGACCAGCGAGCCCTCGAGGCCGCCTGCCGTCACCACGCACTCGCCCTTGCGGCGAAAGTGCTGGCCCTGGTGGTCGCGGGCATCCAGCAGCACGCCCTTGAGCGGGGCGCCGGCGTGGCGACTGGCGAAGTGTTCGCTCCAGCCGATGTCGAAGCCGCAGTTGCTCGGCCGCAGCGGGGCCACGGCCAGGCCGGTCTCGCCCAGCGGACGCACCCAGCTGCCGTCCGAGCCCAGGCGCGACCAGCTGGCCCCGCCCAGCGCCAGCAGCACCGCATCGGCGTGCACCGCCTTCGGGCCCTGCGGCGTGTCGAAGCGCAGCTGCACGCCACCGCCCTCCCCGGCCTCGATCGCGCCAGCCTGCCAGCGGTGGCGCAGGTTCAGCCGCACGCCCTGGGCGCGCAGTCGCTGCACCCAGGCCCGCAGCAGTGGCGCGGCCTTCATCTCGTCCGGAAACACCCGGCCGGAGCTGCCCACGAAGGTGCCCACGCCCAGGCCGGCGGCCCAGTCGCGCAGGTCCTGCGGCCCGAAGGCCTGCAGCCAGCGCCCGACCTCGGCCCCGCGTGCGCCGTAGCGGCCGATGAAATCAGGCAGCGGCTCGGCGTGGGTCAGGTTGAGCCCACCCTTGCCCGCCAGCAGGAACTTGCGCGCCGGGATGGCGCTGGCATCGTAGACGTCGACGGCGCAGCCGGCTCGGGCCAGCACCTCGGCGGCCATCAGGCCGGCCGGGCCGGCGCCGACGATGGCCACCGTGCGGCGTGCCGCAGCATCAGGAGAGGAAGGGGGACGGGTCATCAGGGGGCGGAGTCTAAGGCAGGGGCCTCTTTCCCGCGCCGGCCTGCCGTTGGTGACACCTGTGGACAAGTGTCACAACGCCGGACCACGGCCCCGTGATACTCGCCCATGCAAGAAGTCTGCAGAAGGCTTCGACGGGCAGGACTGACGGTTTCACGGCCACGGGAGGACGCGAGACCGCGCATGACAGCCCCCGCCAACGCGCGGCCTTCGGGCCACGCCGCGGCAGTGGCTGCCGCCACGTCGCCTTCGTCTGTCAACCCAAGGAGTCGTCCATGTCCCTGATCACCCGTTTCCTGGCCGCTGCGGCCACCGCCCTGGCCTTGTTCGCCACGCCGGCCGTCCAGGCCCAGTCCTTCAACTTCAGCTCCAGCAACGGTGGCGATGGCAGCTGGGCGATCATCGACCCGCTGACCAACACCTTCTCGATCACCGGCACCAACAACGGCGCCACCAACAGCGTCACGCTGCTGACCACCACCGCCCCCCTGGCCGGCCTGCTGAGCTTCACCTGGGACTACCTGACCACCGACGTGGATGGCGCCGCGCTTGACCTGGCTGGTTACTACCTGAACGGCAGCTTTTTCCAGCTGAGCGACAACAACGGTCCTGACAGCCAGTCCGGCCTGGGCTCGCTGGCACTGAGCGCCGGTGACCTGTTCGGCTTCTACATCAACGCCACCGACGGCCAGCTGGGCGCCGCCACCATCACCGTCTCGCTGACCGGCTTCACCGCCGCCGTGCCGGAACCCGAAACCGCTGCCCTGATGATGGCCGGCCTGCTGGCCCTGGGCTTCGCCCGCCGCCGCCGCGCCTGATCGCCCCCAGGCGCATCCGCACGAAAAGCCCCTGCCGGTGTCCGGCAGGGGCTTTTTTCATGCTCAGGCCGTGCCGCGACGCCGACGGCTCAGCAGCAGGCCCAGGCCCGCCAGCATCAGCGCATAGGTCTCGGGTTCGGGCACCGCAGGGGTGACCGAGCCGAAGGTGACGTTGTCGAAGCCCACCTGGTTGGCCACGCCGCCAAAGTCGACCGAGCGTGCAATGCCCGCGAAGGCCGCACCCACGGCGTCGAAGTGGCAGAAGCCTCCGCTGGGGTCGCCGGCGCAACCGCCGTTCTGGTAGTTGGCCGACAGGTTCAGCGTGGCCAGCAGGTTGCCGGTGCCGTTCAGTCCGTCGTAGACATTGACCGTGGCCGAGGTCGACGAGGTGTAGTAGAACGAAAAGCCGGTGTTGAAGCCGGCGGCGTAGTTCAGGATCGCGGAGCCGGCGGTGAAGTACATGATGGTGTCGCCGGAGGGCTCGTTGGCGAAGTTCCCGGAGCCCCCCGCATCGGCGTCCACCAGGCCCAGAGCGTTCGGCCCGAAGGTCACCCCCTGGCCCGCATAGAAGTTGCCGACGGCGACGTTGTCGCCCACGCCTTCAAAGTCCAGCAACACGGTCGCGTTCGCGGTCCCGGCCAACGCGAGCGCCGCGCCCGCCGCCATCCATCGTGAGGTCCATGCCATGGGGAAACTCCCTATCGGTGCACGCGCCGTGACCCGGCAGTCCCCCTCTGAGTGCAGCCAGCCGACGCGCCCACAGGCTCTCACCGCCGCGCCGGCCTGCCAAGACCTTCCCCCCTTGTCCGCAGCCCCCTGCGGACCGGCTCATCCCTAAATCGACAGGCACTGGCGCACGCCGCAGGTCTCCATCTCATCGCCGCGCCCGCGGTCGATGAACTCGCCGCAGTCGGCCGGCATGCGGACGATGGAGCCGAGGTCCTTGACCTGGGCATCACCCGCTGCCGCCGCACCTGACATTCCGAGAAGTCATCGAAAGCCCTGCCAGGGAGTCCGGGCAGGGCTCATTTCCGGACTAGCCACAGCGCCGACGTGTGAGGCCCTCCAGTGGAACCGGTCGTGGCCAAGCGCCCTCCAGCCGGCCGAGCCCTCTGCGGTCGCAACCGATTCCCGGCAAGACTCTGGCTCCGGACACGGCCGGAAGGGCCATGCAGTCATGCAGGCAGCCACCTCAAGGGCCCCGCATGCACCGCCGCGGCAGAGGACCGCTCCGTGTCCCTGCCGCGCGCAGCCCTGCCGCCCTCGACGCCAGGAAAAAGGGCGTGCCCCCATTCGGAGGCACGCCCTTCAAAGCGCGGATCGCAGCCCCGTGGGCCGCAGCGACTCAGGCCTTGCGGCGACGAGCCCCCAGCACCAGCAGGCCCAGGCCCATCATGGCCCAGGCACCGGGTTCGGGAACGGCAGCGGCTTGGGTCGTCACCGTGGCCCAGGTGCTGTTGACCGAGTTGTTGCGGTTGTTCCAGGTGAAGTAGGCGTTGTTCGGCTGACCGTTCCAGCTCAGGCCATCCGCGTTCCAAGTGTTGGTGGCGATGGTGTAGCTGCCGAAGCCGACCAGGTCGGCCAGCGTCAGGGTCCAGCTTTCCATGACGGACACGTCGGTGAATGACGCCAGCTCGGCGAACTCCAGCGTGCCATTGGCATTGGCATCGGTGCCAGAGAAGGTGCCCGAACCCCAAACGCTGCCCTGATAGTAGGCGGTGTAATCAACGGTCAGCGCTTGCGCCGACGGAGCGAGGCAGGCCGCCAGCGTGGCGGCCAGGGCGAAACGACGAAACGACATGAGATCTCCTGGGTTACTGCATGCCCCTTGATTCTGCAAGGGCAGCCATCAAGGGTCTACCTGCTCAGATTACCCCCCCCTAATCCGAACCCGGTGACCGGATGCGATGACGTGACCACGCCACGTGCAGGCCTCTCAAACACCTGCAACTGGCCGCATGGACGTCAAGAAGCAAAGGCGGCTTGGCAGTCCGTCTGACCCGCTGGTGCCGCGACTGCGTCACGGCCGGTGGCTCGACCGGGTTGGGGGGCCGACGACGCGCGCTCAGATCGACATCATCTGCCTGACGCCCTTGGCGTCCATCTCGTCACCCCGCCCGCGGTCGATGAACTCGCCGCGCTCCATCACCAGGTACTGGTCGGCCAGTTCGGCGGCGAAGTCGTAGTACTGCTCGACCAGCACGATGGCCATGTCGCCGCGGTCGGCCAGCATGCGGATGACGCGGCCGATGTCCTTGATGATGCTGGGCTGGATGCCCTCGGTGGGCTCGTCCAGGATCAGCAGCTTCGGGCCCGGCGCCAGGGCCCGGGCGATCGCCAGCTGCTGCTGCTGACCGCCGGAGAGGTCGCCGCCGCGGCGGTGCAGCATCTGCTGGAGCACCGGGAAGAGCTCGAACAGCTCGGGCGGCACCGGGGTGCCACCGGGCCGGCTGGCCAGGCCCATCTTCAGGTTCTCCTCGACCGTCAGGCGGCCGAAGATCTCGCGGCCCTGGGGCACGTAGCCCATGCCGGCGCGCACCCGCTCGTAGGGCGTGGCGCGGGTCAGGTCCTGGCCGTCCAGCGTGACCTGTCCGCTCTTGGTGGGCACCACGCCCATCAGGCTCTTGAGCAGCGTGGTCTTGCCCACGCCGTTGCGGCCCAGCACCACCGTGACCTCGCCCAGCCTGGCCTCGAAGGACAGGCCGCGCAGGATGTGGCTGCCGCCGTAGTACTGGTGCAATCCGTCGACTTTCAGCATCTCATCGTCCCAGGTAGACCTCGACCACCTTCTCGTTGGCCTGGACCTCGCTCAGCAGGCCCTCGGCCAGCACGCGGCCCTCGTGCAGCACCGTCACCGTCTTGCGGCCCTCGGTCAGCTGGTCGACGAACTTCATGTCGTGCTCGACCACCACCAGCGAGTGCTTGCCCTCCAGGCTCAGGAAGAGCTCGGCGGTGCGTTCGGTCTCTTCATCGGTCATGCCGGCCACCGGCTCGTCCAGCAGCAGCAGCTGGGGCTCCTGCATCAGCAGCATGCCGATCTCCAGCCACTGCTTCTGGCCGTGGCTGAGCAGGCCGGCGGTGCGGCCGGCCTCGGGCAGCAGGTGGATCAGCTGCAGCGTGCTGGCGATCCGGTCCAGCTGCTCGCCGCCCAGGCGCGAGAACAGGCTGGCGCGGGCGCGGCGGTCGGCCTTGAGCGCCAGCTCCAGGTTCTCGAACACGCTGAGCTGCTCGTAGACCGTGGGCTTCTGGAACTTGCGGCCGATGCCGACCTGGGCGATCTCGTTCTCGCGCAGGCGCAGCAGGTCGATGTTGGAGCCGAAGCTGGCGGTGCCGGCGTCGGGCCGGGTCTTGCCGGTGATGACGTCCATCATCGTCGTCTTGCCGGCGCCGTTGGGGCCGATGATGCAGCGCAGCTCGCCCACATCCACCGCCAGGCTCAGGGCGTTGAGTGCCCGAAAGCCATCGAAGGTGACCGTGATGTCGTCCAGGTACAGCGCCACGCCGTGCGCGAAGTCCGGCTCGGCGCCCTGCAGCAGGCGGCCGAAGCTGGCCCCGCGGTCGCCGCTGGTGACCTCGGCCTCCACCTTGGCGCGGTGCGCCTGCAGCGCCTTGGCGCCGGCTTCCATCAGGTCGGGGGTCATGCGCGCTCCTTGCGGCGGTCCTTGAACTGCTCGACCAGGCCCACCAGGCCATTGGGCAGGAACAGCGTGACGGCGATGAACAGCGCCCCCAGGAAGTACAGCCAGAACTCGGGAAAGGCCTGGGTGAACCAGCTCTTGGTGCCGTTGACGAAGAAGGCGCCGACGATCGGGCCGATCAGCGTGGCGCGGCCACCCACCGCGGCCCAGACCGCGATCTCGATCGAGGCGGCGGTGCCCATCTCGCCCGGGTTGATGATGCCGACCTGGGGCACATACAGCGCACCGGCCACGCCGCACATCACCGCGCTCAGGGTCCAGATCGCCAGCTTGTAGGCCAGCGGGTCGTAGCCGGTGAACATGACGCGGCTCTCGGCGTCCCGGATGGCCTGCAGCACCCGGCCGAACTTGCTGTGCACGATGGCGCGGGCCATCAGGTAGCAGCCGATCAGGGTCAGGCCGGTCAGCACGAACAGCACCATGCGGGTGGAGGGCAAGGCGATCGGGATGTCCAGGATGCGCTTGAAGTCGGTGAAGCCGTTGTTGCCGCCGAAGCCGGTCTCGTTGCGGAAGAACAGCAGCATGGCGGCGAAGGTCATCGCCTGCGTGATGATGCTGAAGTACACCCCCTTGATGCGGCTGCGGAAGGCGAAGAAGCCGAACACCAGGGCCAGCAGGCCGGGCACCGCCACCACCAGCAGCATCTGCAGCGCGAAGCTGTCGCTCCAGGCCCAGTGCCAGGGCAGGGTCTTCCAGTCCAGGAACACCATGAAGTCCGGCAGCTCGCTCTGGTAGTTGCCGTCGCGGCCGATCTGGCGCATCAGGTACATGCCCATGGCGTAGCCGCCCAGGGCGAAGAACAGGCCGTGGCCCAGCGACAGGATGCCGGTGTAGCCCCAGATCAGGTCCATGGCCAGCGCGCAGATGGCGTAGCACATGATCTTGGCCGTCAACTGCACGTAGAAGTCGCTCAGGTGCAGCGGGTTGTCGGCCGGCACCACCAGGTTCAGCAGCGGCACCAGCACGGTCACCACCAGGGTGGCCAGGGCCACGCCGCTCCAGCCGGCGGTGCCCAGCAGCAGGCCGCGGCGCGGGGTGGGAAGGGAGTAGCTTGTCATCTCATGCGTCCAGTTCGATCCGACCTTGTGCAGTCCCCGCCGCGGCGCCGGCACTGCCAGGCCACGGGTGGAATCCTCTCGAGGGCGCCTGTGGCGCGCGCAGGGGACGGGTCATGCCTCTCGACCCTTCATCGCGAACAGGCCCTGGGGACGCTTCTGGATGAACACCACGATCACCACCAGCACCATGATCTTGGCCAGCACCGCGCCGGCCCAGCCCTCGAGGAACTTGGACAGCACGCCCAGGCCCAGCGCCGCGTACACGGTGCCGGCCAGCTGGCCCACGCCGCCCAGCACCACGACCATGAAGCTGTCGACGATGTAACCCTGGCCCAGGTCCGGGCCGACGTTGCCCACCTGGCTGAGCGCGCAGCCCGCCAGGCCGGCGATGCCCGCACCCAGCGAGAAGGCATAGGTGTCGATGCGGGCGGTGTGGATGCCCACGCAGGCGGCCATGCGGCGGTTCTGGGTCACGCCGCGCACGAACAGGCCCAGCCGGGTGCGGGCGATCAGCAGCGCCACGCCCGCCAGCACCGCCAGGGCGAAGCCGATGATCGCCAGGCGGTTGTAGGGCAGGGTCAGGTTGGGCAGCGCGGTCAGGCCGCCCGAGAGCCAGGCCGGGTTCTCGACCGGCACGTTCTGCGCGCCGAAGACCGCGCGCACCGCCTGCATCAGCACCAGCGACAGGCCCCAGGTGGCCAGCAGGGTCTCGAGCGGGCGGCCGTACAGCCAGCGCAGCACGGTGCGCTCCATCACCGCGCCCACCGCCGCCGCCACGAAGAAGGACGCCGGCACCGCCACCCACAGGTAGTGGCCGAAGGCGTCGGGCGCCCAGGCCTTGAAGGCGTTCTGCACCAGGTAGGTGGCGTAGGCACCGACCATCATCAGCTCGCCGTGCGCCATGTTGATCACGCCCATCAGGCCGTAGGTGATCGCCAGGCCCAGCGCCACCAGCAGCAGGATGCTGCCCAGGCTGATGCCGGTGAAGACCACGCCCAGACGCTCGCCCCAGGCCAGGCGCGCGCCGACGCGGTCGATCGCGCCGATCAGCGCACCCTTGACCTCGGGCTCGGTCTCGACGAGCAGGCGCTCCTGCAGCAGCGCCTTGACCGTGGGCTCGCCACTGGCCGCCAAGGCCTGCACCGCCGCCAGCCGCTGCGCCTTGTCGGTCGAGGCCACCAGCACGCCCGCGCGCAGCCGCTCCAGCGTGGCCTTGAGCGCAGCGTCCGACTCGGCCTCGACCGCCCGGTCCAGCAGCGGCAGCTGGGCCTCGTCCACTCCGGCCTTGGCCAGCTCGACCACCGCCGCCTGGCGCACCGTCAACTCGGGCGACAGCAATTTCATCGACGCCTGCACCGCCTGCAGCGCGCCGCGCATCCGGTTGTTGTTGACCACGTCCTCGGCATCGTCCGGCAGCGCGGCCGCGGCACCGCTGACCGCGTCCTTGACCGCCGTGCCCTCGACCACCAGCACCGCCTTGGGGGTCAGCTTGACCGCATCCTCCAGCAGCGCCTGCACCAAGCCCGCCAGCGCCGCGTCCGGCTGTTTGGCCGCCTCGCCCAGCGCCGCGATCCGCGCATCCGTCTCACCCGCCGCGATCGCCCGCGCCTGCTCCGGCGTCAGCGCCGAGACGCTCCAGGCCGACAGTGCCAGACCCAGGCCCACCATCCAACGAATCATCACAGTCCCTCGAAAAATGGAAAACGCGGGCCGGCGCCAGCCGCCCGCGCCTTCCAGCAGCCACCGCGGATCCGGCTCCGCCGGTCCGCCAGTGGCGCCCCCCTGGGGGGGCCGCAGCTGTGCTGCGGTAGGGGGGGGTCTAGATCACTTCTTTTCGGGCACGTTCTTCTTGCCCTTGTTCTCGGCGATGTAGTCGCTCCAGGGGTCGGCCACGACCGGGCCCGGGGTCTTCCACACCACGTTGAACTGGCCGTCGGCCTTGACCTCGCCGATGAACACCGGCTTGTGCAGGTGGTGGTTTTCCTTGTCCATCGTGCTGGTGAAGCCGCCCGGCGCCTTGAAGGTCTGGCCAGCCATCGCCGCGATCACCTTGTCGGTGTCGGTGGACTTGGCCTTGGCCACGGCCTGGGCCCACATGTTGATGCCGATGTAGGTGGCCTCCATCGGGTCGTTGGTCAGCGGCTTGTCCTTGTGGCCCGGGATGCCCTTGGCCTTGGCGTAGTCGCTCCACTTCTTGACGAACTCGGCGTTGGCCGGGTTCTTCAGGCTCATGAAGTAGTTCCAGGCGGCCAGGTGGCCCACCAGCGGCTTGGTGTCGACGCCGCGCAGCTCTTCCTCACCGACCGAGAAGGCCACCACCGGCACGTCGGTCGCCTTCAGGCCCTGGTTGCCCAGTTCCTTGTAGAAGGGCACGTTGGAGTCGCCGTTGATGGTCGAGACCACGGCGGTCTTCTTGCCCTCGGCGGCGAACTTCTTGATCTTGGCGATGATGCTCTGGTAGTCCGAGTGGCCGAAGGGGGTGTACTCCTCCATGATGTCCGACTCGGCCACGCCCTTGCTCTTCAGGAAGGCGCGCAGGATCTTGTTGGTGGTGCGGGGGTAGACGTAGTCGGTGCCCAGCAGCACGAAGCGCTTGGCCGAGCCGCCGTCCTTGCTCATCAGGTACTCCACCGCCGGGATGGCCTGCTGGTTGGGCGCGGCGCCGGTGTAGAACACGTTCTTGCTCAGCTCTTCACCCTCGTACTGCACGGGGTAGAACAGCAGCGAGTTCTTCTCTTCGAAGACCGGCAGCACCGACTTGCGCGAGACCGAGGTCCAGCAGCCGAACACCGCGGCCACCTTGTCCTGGTCGATCAGCTGCTTGGCCTTCTCGGCGAACAGCGGCCAGTTGGACGCGGGGTCCACCACCACCGGCTCGAGCTTCTTGCCCAGCACGCCGCCCTTGGCGTTGATCTCGTCGATCGTCATCAGGGCGACGTCCTTGAGCACCGTCTCGGAGATGGCCATGGTGCCCGACAGCGAGTGCAGGATGCCGACCTTGATGGTGTCGGCGGCCTGGGCCAGCGAGGAGAAGCCCAGGGCGCAGGCGGCGGCGGCCAGCGCGGTGACGGAACGGCGGGTGAACTTCATGCGGTGCTCCTGTGAGGGGGGGTTGGTTCGACGGGATTCAGGTTAGGCGCCCCCCCCCTGCGCACCAATACGCACACTGGCGTAGGCCGCTGCGTATACAGTGGCCGGATGCCCGTCGCCCGCGCCTTCACCCTGTCCCTGGCCACCTCGCTGGTGCTGGGCCTGGGCGCGGTGCCGGCCGCACGGGCCGGCCCGCTGAGCGTGTCGCGCGACGGCCGCGAGGTGCTGGATCCCGCCGCCCACCTGGCCTGGGACCGCTGCCTGTGGGGCCAGCGCTGGAGCGGCCAGGCCTGCACCGGCACGCCGGTGCTGCTGCGCCAGTCCGAGGCCCTGGCCCGCGCCCGCGAGCAGGCCCGCCAGAGCGGCCAGGCCTGGCGGCTGCCGCGCGTGGCCGAGCTGCAGAAGCTGCCGCGCCGTGGCAGCGACGGCCTGGACCCGACGCTGTTCCCCGGCGCCCCGGCCGACTGGCACTGGAGCGGCACCCCGGCCCTGGTGCGCCAGCCGGTGAACCCCTACAACTACGGCAGCGTGATGCGCGGCGAAACCGGCCAGCCCGGCCCCGACACCACCTTCGTCAACGGCTGGGCGGTGCACCTGGGCGACGGCCAGGCCCGCGACGACGTGCCCCGCCAGTCCCGCCTGGCCGTGCGCCTGGTGCGCGACCTGCGCTGACCCGGCGATCGGGCCGCTCGGATTCCGGCGGCCGATCCGCCCCCCTGCCGCACGGGATGGGTGAGCCTCGCCCGCCTGCCTAGAGTCCGGGGCTCCGGCCCAAGGCACCCGCCCGGGCCCCACCCATCAGGAGCCCCGTCATGCCGCGTCTTCCGCACACCGTCCTCGCCCTGTTCCTGGGCCTCGCGTCCCTGGGCACCCAGGCCGCCTCGGTCCAGAACCACACCGGGCTGGCCAGCCCGGCCAGCGTGGTCACCTTCAGCGAAAACATCCTGGCCGCCGGCAGTGCGGTCACCAGCTACCTCGGCCTGGGCTTCTCGCCCTTCCTGCGCTACGACTCGCAGGGCTCGGCCGCCTTCCCCGGCATCACCGGCCACTACCTGGGCAACAACGGCGGCGCGGTGCAAAACCCGTTCTCCATCTTCTTCGGCGGCGACGTCACCGGCGCCGCCTTCGGCGTGGCCACCAACCCGGCCACCACCTTCTTCGAGGCCCTCAACGACGGCGTGGTGGTCGAGAGCTTCTCGGCCCTCACCCACTTCGACGGCAGCACCTGGTCCTACTTCGGCTTCCAGGGCATCACCTTCGACGAGATCCGGGTGACCGTGGGCGGCGACCAGCAGCTGCTGCTGGACAACGTCCAGCTGGCCGGTGCGGTGCCCGAGCCCGAGTCGGCCGCCCTGATGCTGGCCGGCCTGGCCGCGGTCGCGGCGATGCGCCGGCGCCGCCAGCCGGACTGAGCGCGCCGGTCGCGCTCAGCCCCGACCCGCTCGCGCCAGCGCCATCGCCGCCGCCGCGGTGCGGGTCTCCACGCCCAGCTTCCCGAACACGTGCTCCAGGTGCTTGTGCACGGTGCGCGGGCTGGTGCCCAGGATGTCGCCGATGTCGCGGTTGGTCTTGCCCTGCACCACCCAGTAGAGGACCTCGGACTCGCGCGCGGTGAGCGCCGGAAAGGCCTGGGCCAGGGCCTGCATCAGCGCGGCCTCGCCGGCCTCGCGCAGCACCATCAGCCACTCGTCCTCGGCCCCGCCCTCCTCGGCCATCGGGTGCAGGGTGAGCGTCAGGCGGCCCTGCGGACGCGTCAGGTTCAGGCTGTGCGGCGCGCCGGGGGGCGGCGGGCTGGCGGCGCAGCGGGCCACCCAGTCGCGCAGCTCCTCGGGCAGCACGGTGTCGGGGCGGCCCGGGAACCAGGCCTGCATCAGCTCGCGGGCCAGCGCCGTTTGCCACAGACGCCGGCCGTCGCGCGCGCGCAGCACCAAGGTGGCGTGGCCGAAGGCGTCCAGCGCGTGGCGGGCCTGGCGCTGGGCCCGGGCGGCCCGCAGGTGGGCGGCGATGCGGGCCAGCACCTCGCGCGGGCGCAGTGGCTTGTTCACGTAGTCGATGCCGCCGGCGGCGAAGGCCTGCACCACGTGCTCGGTGTCGGTCAGGCCGGTCATGAAGACCACCGGGATCGGCGCGGTGGCCGGGTCGGCCTTCAGCCGGCGCGCCACCTCGAAGCCGTCCATGCCCGGCATCACCGCGTCCAGCAGCACCAGGTCGGGCTGCATCGTGGCGGCGCGCTGCAGCGCGTCGGCGCCGTTGGTGGCCACCAGCACGGTGTAGCCGGACTCGTCGAGCGCGTCGTGCAGCACGGCCAGGTTGTCGGGCACGTCGTCCACCACCAGCACCACGTCGGAGGCGCCGGCGTCGAAGCCGTGGTCAAGGGGGTCAGGCGCGGGCGGCATCGAGGGCCTTGTGCAGGGTGTCGGACACGGCGTCCAGGCGGAAGGCCTTCGCCTGCGCGCGCAGGCCGTCCAGCCAGGCGGCGTTGTCGGGGTGGTCGGTGGCCAGGCGGTCGATCGCCTGGGTCAGGCCGCGCGGGTAGCCCTGCGCCGCCAGGGACAGCAGCGACCGCAGCGCGGCTTCGGGCAGGGTGCAGGGCGCGGCCGGGCGGGGGGCCGGCGGCGCGGCGGCCACCGGGGCGTCGGTCCAGCGCAGCGCCAGGCGGCGCTCCAGCCACGCCAGCAGGTCGTCCAGGCGCACCGGCTTGACCAGGAAGTCCTCGGGCGGCAGGTCCACGTCGTGGTCCAGCGCGCGGTCGAAGGCATTGGCCGAGACCACTGCCAATGGCGCGTCGCACAGGCCCTGGTCGCGCAGGCGGCGGATGGTCTCCCAGCCATCGATGCCGGGCATGGCCAGGTCCATGAACATCGCGTCGGGCCGCAGGGTGGCCAGGCGCTCCAACGCCTCCTCGCCCGAGGCGGCGGTCTGGATGACGAAGCCCAGGGGCTGCAGCAGGTCGGTCAGCAGCTGGCGATCGGCCTCTTCGTTGTCGACCACCAGCAGGGTGCGGCGCCGACCCTCGTAGCCGCCGTGCGCGGCGCGGTGGCTGGGCTTGACCCGGGTGGCATCCACCTCGGGCAGGAAGAGCTTGAGGGTGAAGGTGCTGCCCCGCCCCGGCGCGCTGTCCAGGCGCAGCTCGCCGCCCATCAGGTCGGTCAGCATGCGGGCGATGGTCAGGCCCAGGCCGGTGCCGCCGGCGCTGCTGCCGCCGGCGGCCGAGCCGCGCTCGAAGGGCTCGAAGCAGCGCGCCTGCTCGGCCGCGTCCATGCCCGGCCCGGTGTCGATGACCTCGATGCGGGCGATCTCGCGGGCGTGGCTGACGCGCAGCGTGACCTGCCCCTGGCGGGTGAACTTGACCGCGTTGCCCAGCAGGTTGATCAGGATCTGGCGCAGGCGCCGTTCGTCGGCACGCACCGCTTCGGGCAGCGCGTCCACGCCCTCGCAGACGAAGCCGATGCCCTTGGCCGCGGCCTGCTGCTCGAACATGCGGGCCAGCGACTGCAGGCCTTCGCGCAGGCGCATCGGCCGCACGTCCAGGGTCAGCTTGCCGCCCTCGATGCGGGCCACGTCCAGCGTGCCCTCGATCAGGCCCAGCAGGTGCTCGCCGCCGCGGCGGATGACCTGCACCGCCTGCTGGCGGTGGGCCGGCAGCGTGGGGTCGTCGCCCAGCAGCTGGGCATAGCCCAGGATGCTGTTGAGCGGGGTGCGCAGCTCGTGGCTGACGGCGGTGATGTAGCGGGTCTTGGCCTGGCTGGCGGCCTCGGCGGCGCGCTTGGCGGCCTGCAGGGCCAGGTCGGTCTGGTGGTGCGAGTCGATCTCGCGCACCAGGGCCTCGGTCTGGCGCTCGGTCTCTTCCTGAGCCACCGCCCGGCTGCGCTGGGCCAGCACGCCCCACCAGGCCACCACCGCCGTCAGCAGCAGCATCGCTGCATAGACCTGGAGAAAGCCGTCGTGCGGCGCGCGCGCCAGCCGCACCAGCAGCGCGGCCAGACCGCCCAGCAGGGGCACCAGCACCGCCATGGTCAGCAGGTACTGGCCCAGGCCGGTGTCCACCTGGCTGGCCCAGGGCCGCGGCAGCAGGCGGCGCAGGGTGTCGCGCCAGCGGCCCCAGATCGCGTCGCCCAGGCGCGGCACCGGCTTGCAGCGGTCGTGGCAGCGGGCGTCCAGGGTGCAGCACAAGGAGCAGATCGGGCCACCGTAGGCCGGGCAGCCGGCCATGTCCTCGCCCTCGTACTCGCGCTCGCAGACCACGCAGCGCAGCAGGGCGGCCCCCATGTAGCGGCCGCCATCCTCGGCCGGGTCGCGCGCCAGGTAGTGGCGGCCGCGGGTGGCCCAGGCGATCAGCGGCGCGGTGACGAAGGCGGTGGCCGCGGCGATCGCCGCCGAGAAGGCCTGCGCCAGTGGCCCGAAGGCGCCCAGGTGGGCCGCGATCGACAGCGCCGAGGCCAGGCCCATCGCCCCCACGCCGACCGGGTTGAGGTCGTGCAGGTAGGCGCGGCGGAACTCGATGCCGCGCGGGCTCCAGCCCATGGGCTTGCAGACCACCAGGTCGGCCACCACCGCCATCAGCCAGCTGATCGCGAGGTTGGAGAACAGGCCCAGCACCCGGCCCAGGGCCTGGAACACGTCGAGCTCCATCAGCATCAGCGCGATGGCCAGGTTGAACACCATCCACACCACCCGGCCGGGGTGGCTGTGGGTGGCGCGCGAGAAGAAGTTGGACCAGGCCAGCGACCCGGCGTAGGCGTTGGTGACGTTGATCTTGAGCTGCGAGACGATCACGAACACCGCGGTGGCCGCGACCGCGGCGCCGTAGTGCGAGGTCACGTGCTCCCAGGCCACCAGGTACATCTGGTTGGGGTCGACCGCGCGCTCGGCCGGCACCATCTGCCGCAGCGCCAGCCAGGCCAGCAGCGCGCCGCCCAGCATCTTCAGCACGCCGGGGATCACCCAGCCCGGCCCGCCCACCAGCACCGCCGCCCACCAGCGGGCACGGTCGCGCCGGCGCGGGCCCGGCTCGGGCATGAAGCGCAGGTAGTCCACCTGCTCGCCCATCTGGGTCATCAGCGCCATGCCCACCGTGGTGGCGGCACCGAAGGACAGCAGGTCGAAGGCGGCCGGGCCACCCCCCTCGCCACCATAGGCGCGCAGGCCGGCCAGCAGGTCGGGGTGCTGCCAGGCCACCGCCGCATAGGGCGTGACCAGCATCAGCAGCCACAGCGGCTGGGTCCAGACCTGCAGCCGCGACAGCGCGGTCACGCCGTAGGCCACCAGCGGGATCACCACCAGGGCGCACAGCAGGTAGCCCCAGGCTGGCGGGATGTCCAGCGCCAGCTCCAGGGCGTAGGCCATGATCGCCGCCTCGAGGGCGAAGAAGATGAAGGTGAAGCTGGCGTAGATCAGCGAGGTGATCGTCGAGCCCAGGTAGCCGAAGCCGGCGCCTCGGGTGAGCAGGTCCATGTCCAGGCCGTGGCGGGCCGCGTAGACGCTGATCGGCCAGCCGGCCAGGAAGATCGCCAGCCCGGTGGCCAGGATGGCCCAGAAGGCGTTGACGAAACCGTGCTGCACCAGCAGCGTCGCGCCCACCGCCTCCAGCACCAGGAAGGAGGCGGCGCCGAAGGCGGTGTTGGCCACCCGCCACTCGCCCCATTTGCGCGCGGCCCGCGGCGTGAAGCGCAGCGCGTGGTCCTCCAGCGTCTCGCTGGCGACCCAGGCGTTGTAGTCGCGGCGGATCTTGATGACCTGCTGCGGGCGTGGTGGTGGCGGAGGGGGCGGTGCGGTGGCGTCCATGGCGATCCGCACCCTGCACACAAGATCCGCACCAGCATGTGGCATCGCCCTTGCAAGGTGCGGCAGGACCTGCTGGAGACCCCATGGACCTGAGCCCCCGCGAGAAGGACAAGCTGCTGATCTTCACCGCCGCCTTGCTGGCCGAGCGCCGCCTGGCCCGCGGGCTGAAGCTGAACTACCCCGAGGCGGTGGCCCTGATCACCGCCGCCATCCTGGAGGGGGCGCGCGACGGCCAGAGCGTGGCCGCGCTGATGAGCGCCGGCAAGACCGTGCTGCGCCGCGAGCAGGTGATGGAGGGCATCCCCGAGATGATCCCCGAGATCCAGGTGGAGGCCACCTTCCCGGACGGCACCAAGCTGGTGACCGTGCACCAACCCATCGCCTGACGCACCAATTCCGTGCCTGGAGCCCCCATGATCCCTGGTGAGCTGATGACCGACCCCGGCGTGCTGGACCTCAACCCCGGCCGCCGCACCCTGACCCTGGTGGTCGAGAACACCGGCGACCGCCCGATCCAGGTCGGCTCGCACTACCACTTCGCCGAGACCAACGGCGCGCTGCGCTTCGACCGCGAGGCCGCCCGCGGCACCCGCCTGAACATCACCAGCGGCACCGCGGTGCGCTTCGAGCCGGGCCAGCAGCGCACGGTCGAGCTGGTGGACTACGCGGGCGACCGCGCGGTCTGGGGCTTCCGCGGCCTGGTGCAGGGAGCGCTGTGATGAGCACCGTGGACAAGCGCGCCTATGCCGAGATGTTCGGCCCCACCACCGGTGACCGCCTGCGTCTGGCCGACACCGCCCTGGTGCTCGAGGTCGAGGCCGACCTGACCCTGCGCGCCGGCGGCTACGGCGAGGAGGTCAAGTTCGGTGGCGGCAAGACCGTGCGCGACGGCATGGGCCAGTCGCAGCGCATCAACGGTCCCGGCGCCGGCGACGCGGTCGACTGCGTGATCACCAACGCCCTGATCGTCGACCACTGGGGCATCGTCAAGGCCGACATCGGCATCCGCGGCAGCCGCATCGCGGCCATCGGCAAGGCCGGCAACCCCGACGTGCAGCCGGGCGTGGACATCGTCATCGGGCCGGGCACCGAGGTGATCGCGGGCGAGGGCATGATCGTCACCGCCGGCGGCATCGACACCCACATCCACTTCATCTGCCCGCAGCAGATCGAAGAAGCGCTGATGAGCGGCGTCACCACGATGATCGGCGGCGGCACCGGCCCGGCCACCGGCACCTTCGCCACCACCTGCACCCCCGGCCCCGAGAACCTCGCCCGCATGCTGCAGGCAGCCGAGGCCTTCCCGATGAACCTGGGCTTCCTGGCCAAGGGCAACGCCAGCCGCCCCGAGGCCCTGCGCCAGCAGGTCGAGGCCGGCGCCATCGGCATGAAGCTGCACGAGGACTGGGGCACCACCCCGGCAGCGATCGACTGCTGCCTGTCGGTGGCCGAGGAGACCGACACCCAGGTCGCGATCCACACCGACACGCTCAACGAGAGCGGCTTCGTCGAGGACACCATCGCGGCCTTCAAGGACCGCACGATCCACAGCTTCCACACCGAGGGCGCCGGCGGCGGCCACGCCCCCGACATCATGCGGGTGGTGGGCGAGGCCAATGTGCTGCCGTCTTCCACCAACCCCACGCGGCCCTACACGGTCAACACCATCGACGAGCACCTGGACATGCTGATGGTGTGCCACCACCTCGACGCGTCCATCGCCGAGGACCTGGCCTTCGCCGAGAGCCGCATCCGCCGCGAGACCATCGCCGCCGAGGACATCCTGCACGACCTGGGCGCGATCAGCATGTTCAGCTCCGACAGCCAGGCCATGGGCCGGGTGGGCGAGGTGATCCTGCGCACCTGGCAGACCGCGCACAAGATGAAGCAGCAGCGCGGCGCGCTGTCCGAACCCGGTCTGTCCGACGGCGCCCGCAACGACAACGGCCGCATCAAGCGCTACATCGCCAAGTACACGATCAACCCGGCGCTGGCCCACGGCATCGCGCACGAGGTCGGTTCGGTCGAGGTCGGCAAGTGGGCCGACCTGGTGCTGTGGCGCCCGGCCTTCTTCGGCGTCAAGCCCAGCCTGATCCTCAAGGGTGGCTTCATCGCCGCCGCGGCCATGGGCGACCCCAATGCCAGCATCCCCACGCCGCAGCCGGTGCACTACCGACCGATGTTCGGCGCCTTCGGCGGGGCCCTGGCGCGCGGCTCGCTGACCTTCGTCAGCCAGGCCGCCCTGCAGTCCGGCCGCCCGGCCGAGCTGGGCCTGCGCCGAGCCCTGGCCACGGTGCGCGGCTGTCGCACGGTGCGCAAGACCGACATGGTCCACAACGCCTGGCTGCCGAAGATGGAGATCGACCCGCAGACCTACGCGGTGCGGGCCGACGGCCAGCTGCTGAGCTGCGAGCCGGCCACCGAGCTGCCGATGGCGCAGCGCTACTTCCTGTTCTGACCGGAGACCGCCATGGCCACCGCCGCCGCCGCCCTGTCCCTGAAGATCCGCCATGACGACCTGCGGGACCCGCGCATCGAGGCCTTCATGCGCGAGCACCTGGCCGACATGCACCGCACCTCTCCGCCCGAGAGCGTGCACGCGCTGGACATGGACGCGCTGCGCCGGCCCGAGATCGAGTTCTTCACCGCCTGGTCGGACGACACCCTGGTGGCCACCGGCGCGATCAAGCGCCTGGACGCCGAGCGCGCCGAGCTCAAGTCCATGCGCACCGCCGAGTCCTGGCGGGGCCGAGGCGCCGGCCGCCAGGTGCTCGCCCACCTGATCCGCCACGCCCAGCGCCTGGGCCTGTCGCAGCTGCTGCTCGAGACCGGCACCGCGCCCTTCTTCGACCCGGCGGTGGCGCTGTACCGCCGCTACGGCTTCACCGACTGCGGGCCCTTCGCCGACTACCGGCTGGACCCGCACAGCCGCTACATGGTGAAGACGCTGTGAGCTGGCTGCAGGTGGGGCGGCGCCTGCCGCGCGAGGGCCGCGTGGCGCGGCCGCTGCTGGCGCGCGCGGCGGTGCTGTGCCTGGACTGGGACACCCGCCAGAAAAGCCGCTTCGAGGCCACCGACAGCCTGGGCCGGCGCGTGGGCGTGTTCCTGCCGCGCGGCCAGGTGCTGCGCGGCGGCGACCTGCTGCTGGCCGAGGACGGCTCGCTGCTGCGCATCGAGGCCGCGCCGCAGCCGGTGCTGGCCGTGACCGTGCGGCCCGGCGGCGCGTCGTTCGACCTGCTGCGCGCTGCCTACCACCTGGGCAACCGGCATGTGCCGCTGTCGCTCTCGCCGCAAGCCCTGCACCTGGAGCCCGACCCGGTGCTGGCGGCGATGCTCGAAGGTCTGGGCCTGCAGGTGCAGGCCACCGAGCACCCCTTCGAGCCCGAGGGCGGCGCCTACGGCGACCACGGCAGCGACCACGACCATGGCCACTCGCATGGCGGGCATGGCCACTTGCATGGGGCTGCCCACACCCATGGACATTCGCATGACCACGGCCACGACCATGGGCATGCCCACGCCGTGGCCGACGCGGCCCCGGTCGCGCACCGCGGGCCCTGAGATGCCCCGCGTCCACCGCCCCGCCCCGGCGCTGGCCTCGGCCACGCTGCTGCGCCTGATCTGGCTGGCCTCGCCGGCGCTGCCGGTGGGCGGCTTCAGCTACAGCGAGGGCCTGGAGGCCGCAGTCGAGTCCGGCCGCGTGCGCGACGAGGCCCAGGCCCGCGACTGGCTGCTGTCGCAGCTTGAGCTGGGCCTGGCCCGCAGCGAGGGCCCGGTGCTGGCCCAGGCCATGCGGGCCTGGCGGCGCCACGACGGCGCCCGCCTGGCCGAGCTGCAGGACTGGTGGCGCCTGACCCGCGAGGGCCGCGAGCTGCGCCTGATGGGCGAGCAGATGGGCTACTCCCTGACCGCCTGGCTGCGCGCCCAGCACCCCGACGACCCCCGGCTGGTCACCCTGGCCGCCCTGCCCCCGGCGCCGGCCTGGCCGATCGCCTTCGCCCTGGCGGCCACCCTGGCCGGAGCCCCCGAGCACGAGGCGCTGCTGGCCTTCGGCTTCGGCTGGGCCGAAAACCAGGTGCAGGCCGCGATGAAGGCCGTGCCGCTGGGCCAGAGCGCCGGCCAGCGCCTGCTGGGCGCCCTCTCCGACGCCCTGCCCGAGGCCGCCGCCCGGGCCCGGGCCACCCCCGACAGCCAGCGCCAGGCGATGTCGCCGATGCTGGCCATCCTGTCCGCGCAGCACGAGGTCCAGTACTCGCGCCTGTTCCGTTCCTGACGTCCCCGAGGTCCCTCCCGATGAACGCCCCCGCCCTGCACGCCATCCCTGGCCGCACCAAGACCCTGCCGCCCCTGCGCGTGGGCGTCGGCGGCCCGGTCGGCTCCGGCAAGACCACCCTGCTCGAGATGCTCTGCAAGACCCTGCGCGAGCGCTGGGACCTGGTGGTCATCACCAACGACATCTACACCAAGGAAGACCAGCGCCTGCTGACCGTGGCCGGCGCCCTGGACCCGGACCGCATCGTCGGCGTCGAGACCGGCGGCTGCCCCCACACCGCGATCCGCGAGGACGCCTCGATCAACCTCGAGGCGGTGGACCGCATGCTGGGCAAGTACCCCGACGCCGACATCGTCTTCATCGAGTCCGGCGGCGACAACCTGGCCGCCACCTTCAGCCCCGAACTGAGCGACCTGACGATCTACGTGATCGACGTGGCCGGCGGCGAGAAGATCCCTCGCAAGGGCGGGCCCGGCATCACCAAGAGCGACCTGCTGGTGATCAACAAGACCGACCTGGCCCCCCACGTGGGCGCCAATCTGGACACCATGCGCTCGGACACCGCCCGCATGCGCCCGAACCGGCCGTGGGTGATGACCAACCTGAAGGCCCTGGACGGCCTGCAGGAGGTGATCGACTTCATCGAGCGCAAGGGCCTGCTGGTGGCCTGAGCCCCCGGCACCCGCGGGGCGGGGGGCGTCAACGCTCGGTGCGCTCTGTCGCCAGGGCCTCGCGGGCCAGCCGCGCGGCCTCGCCGGGCTGCTCCACCCCCAGGTGGCTGCACAGCCGCAGCACCGCCTCGCTCCAGCGGGCCGCGTCCATGCCCAGGCCGGCCGCGATGTCCTGTGCCGGCGCACCGTCGGCCAGCCACAGCAGCAACTCGGCCGAGCGCACATCGATCGGCGCGAAGGCCATCAGCAGCGTGGCCAGGCGGGCGTCGTCGGCCTCGTCGCGCAGCACCAACAGCCACTGGTCGGGCGTCTGCGCGTCCAGGTGGAGCATGAAGTGCAGGCGGCGCGGCCCGCGGGCGATGGTCAGCGGGTGCGCGTCCGCCCCGGCGGACTGGCGCAGGGACTCTCGCGCGGCCCAGGCCGACACCTCGGCCGGCACCGCCACCTCGGGCAGGCCCGGGAAATAGTCGGTCAGCAGCCGGCGTGCCAGCGGGCTTTGCCACAGCCGGCGCTGGTCGCGCGGGCGCAGCACCATCAGCGCATGGCCGAAGGCGTCCATCGCGCGGTCGGAACGGGGGGTGGCGGGGGCGGCGTCGACAGGCATCACCGACCGATGATTCAAGAAGCGGGCCAGCCCGCCGCCACAAGCGGGGGACAATTGCGCCCGGTCAATCCGGGCGCGAGGCCACTCACTCCCAGGGCGGGGTGTCGTCGTCCACGGTGGCCGCGGGCAGCGCCGCCGGGCGGGCCGGACTGGCGGCATCGGCCGGGGCCGCCGGCAGCGGGGCCGGCTGGGAGGGGTCGGCCTCGCCGTCCAGGGCCTCGATCAGCTCGCCGATCAGCGGGGCCAGCTCACCGGTGGCGATGGCGGCATCGGCGTCGAAGGACTCCTCGGGCGCGGTCTGCGAGCCCTTGGTGGACTCGAAGACCACGTCATCGAAGGCGACGCGCTTGAGCTGCAGGGTGTCGGTCAGCACGAAGCTGACACGGCCGCGCCAGCCCAAGGCCAGGCGGGTGGGCAGCTTGCCGGCCTGGATGTGCTCGCGCACCTCGTCGATGTCGAGGTTGTGGCGGGCGTAGCGCACCACCGAGCGCATCTCGTCCACCGACTTGAGCTCGCACTCGCGCTCCAGGATGAAGGGCAAGGGGGCCTCGCCCTCGGTCAGCCAGGCGGCCATCGCGGTGGCGGGGGCCAGATTGGTCTGCAGCGGCCGCACGCCAAAACCGGGCAGCGCCTGCACCAGCAGGGTGACCACGTCCTCGGCCCGCTTGACGCTGCCGGCGTCCACCAGCAGGGCGCGTGCCTCGGGGTCGATCCAGACCCGGGTGGCGCCCTGGCGGGTGAAGGCCTGGGGCAGCAGCTCTTGCGTGGCCTGTTCCTTGAGCTCGCGCTTCTCGCGCTTGCCCGGCTGACGACCGGTCTGCTGCTCGATCTGCGCCGCGATCTCGTCGATCCTGCGCTTGACCACCGAGCCCGGCAGCATGCGGCTCTCGGTCTGCAGCTTGAGCAGCCACTGGCCGCCGATCAGCTCGATCAGCGGGCCGTGGGCCACGCCACGCGGCTCGACCCAGCCGGCCGAGACGGGCTGGGTGGCGCCGCAGGGCGTGAAGCGGGCGGCGTCCAGCGCGGCCTCGGCCGCGGCGACATCGGGCTCCCACTCGGGGACCAGGCGGTAGACGATCAGGTTCTTGAACATGGCGGCGCCCGCCGCACCCCGCGGGGCGCGGCCGGAAGGTCAGCGGGTGGAGGTGCCCGGGGGGGCGGAGAACAGCTTGGCGGCGCGGCCCTTGAGCTCGAGCAGCTCCGAGGGGGTGACCGAGTAGCTGCGGCCGACGACGTCGACCTCGATGCGGAACTCGACTTCCTTCTTGCCGTTGCTCAGCACGCCGCAGGTGAAGTCGTAGCTCTCGTCCTCGCCCGGGAAACCGTCGTAGGGCGGGTCGTTGTCCTCGGAGAGGCGCACGTCGCGGATCTCGCCGCTGGCGAGGTCGAGCACGCCGGTGGACTCGATCACCGAGTCTTCGAGTTCATCCAGGATGCGGATCGGGAGCTTGAGGTCCAAAGGGGGCCTTCTTTCGGGGAAAAATCGAAACGGGAAAGGGCGCGGATTCTACGGGGCCGGGCGCGGCAGCGGCGGCAGCTGCACCGACGGACTGTGCCAGATGTCCTGGGCGTACTCGGCGATCGTGCGGTCGGCGCTGAAGAAGCCCATGCCGGCGACGTTCAGCACCGCCTGGCGGGTCCACTCGTCGGCGCTGCGGTAGAGCGCATCCACCCGGTCCTGGGTGTCCACGTAGCTGCGGTAGTCGGCCAGCAGCAGGTAGTGGTCGCCCCAATTCACCAGGCTGTCGTGCAGGGCCTGGTAGCGGCCGGGCTCGTCCGGGCTGAACAGGCCGCTGCGGATGGCCTCCAGGGCCGCCGCCAGCTCGCCGTCGCGCTCCACCCACTCGCGCGGGTGGTAGCCGCGGGCCTTGAGCTCGGCCACCTCGGGCGTGGTGTGGCCGAAGATGAAGATGTTGTCCGGACCGACATGCTCGCGCATCTCGACGTTGGCGCCATCGAGCGTGCCGATGGTCAGCGCGCCGTTGAGCGCGAATTTCATGTTGCCGGTGCCCGAGGCCTCGGTGCCGGCGGTGGAGATCTGCTCGGACAGGTCGGCCGCCGGGATGATGACCTCGGCCAGGCTGACGCCGTAGTTGGGGATGAACACCACCTTGAGCTTGTCGCCCACCCGCGGGTCGTGGTTGACCACCCGCGCCACGTCGTTGATCAGGCGGATGATGGACTTGGCCGCCACGTAGGCCGAGGCCGCCTTGCCGGCGAACACCACCACCCGCGGCACCCAGTTGCCGTCCGGGTGGGCCAGGATGCGCTGGTAGCGGGTGACCACGTGCAGCAGGTTGAGCAGCTGGCGCTTGTACTCGTGGATGCGCTTGACCTGGACGTCGAACAGCGCGTCGGGGTTGAGCGCCACGCCCAGCTGCCGCGCCACCAGGGCCGCCAGGCGCTCCTTGTTCTGCCGCTTGACGCGGCGAAAGGCGCCCAGGAAGCCGGGCAGCTCCAGCGCGCCCTTCAGGCCCGAGAGCTGGTCCAGGTGGCGGCGCCAGCCGCTGCCGATGCGGCTGTCGAGCAGCGCCGCCAGGCCGGGGTTGGCGTGGGCCAGCCAGCGGCGCGGGGTGACGCCGTTGGTCTTGTTGTTGAAGCGCTCGGGCCACAGCCGTGCGAAGTCGGAGAAGATGCTCTGCTGCATCAGGTCCGAGTGCAGGGCCGAGACGCCGTTGACCGAGTGGCTGGCCACCACCGCCAGGTAGGCCATGCGCACGCGACGCTCGCCCGACTCGTCGATCAGCGAGAGGCGGCGCATCAGCTCGACGTCGGCGCCATGGGTGCGGGTGAGCTCGCCCAGGAAATGGGCGTTGATGTCGAAGATGATGCGCAGGTGGCGCGGCAGCACGCGGCCGATCATCTCCAGCGGCCAGGTCTCCAGCGCCTCGTGCATCAGCGTGTGGTTGGTGTAGCTGAACACCTTCTGGCACAGCGCCCAGGCCTGGGCCCAGGGCAGGCGGTGCTCGTCGAGCAGGATGCGCATCAGCTCGGGGATGGCCAGCACCGGGTGGGTGTCGTTGAGGTGGATGCTGACCTTGTCGGCCAGGCGCTCGAAGCTGGCGTGGGTGCGCAGGTAGCGCCGCACCAGGTCCTGCACGCTGGCGCTGACGAAGAAGTACTCCTGGCGCAGGCGCAGCTCGCGGCCCGACAGGGTGGAGTCGTCCGGGTACAGCACGCGCGAGACGTTCTCGCTGTGGTTCTTGCCCTCGACCGCGCCGAAGTAATTGCCCTGGTTGAAGGCCTTGAGGTTCATCTCCTCGGTGGCCTTGGCGCTCCACAGGCGCAGGGTGTTGGTGGCCTGGGTGCCGTAGCCGGGAACGATGGTGTCGTAGGCCATGGCCAGCACGTCGTCGGTGTCCAGCCAGCGCACCACGGTGGCGGCGCCGCTGCCCTGCTCTTCCAGCCGGCCGCCGAAGCGCACGCGGTAGGTGACCTCGGGCCGGGGGAACTCCCAGGGGTTGCCGTTCTTGAGCCAGTAGTCCGGCGTCTCGACCTGGCGACCGTCCTGGATCAGCTGGCGGAACATGCCGTAGTCGTAGCGGATGCCGTAGCCGAAGCCCGGCACGCCCAGCGTGGCCATCGAGTCCAGGAAGCAGGCCGCCAGCCGGCCCAGGCCGCCGTTGCCCAGCGCGGCATCGGGCTCGAGCTCGATCAGGCCGTCCACGTCCACGTCCAGCTCGCTCAGGGCCTGGCGGATCGGGCCCAGCAGCTCGGTGGCCAGCAGGGCGTTGCCGAAGGCGCGGCCCATCAGGAACTCCATCGACAGGTAGTACACCCGCTTGACGTCTTGGGCGTACTGGGCCCGGGTGGTGGCCATCCAGCGCTCGACCAGGTGGTCGCGCACCGTGAAGGCCGCCGCCTGCAGCCAGTCCTCGGGGCGGGCCGAGATCGGGTCCTTGCCGACCTGGTACATCAGCTTGTTGGCGATGGCCCGCTTGAGGGCAGGCACGTCGTTGGCCAGGGCGTCGTACTGGCTGGCGAACTGGGTCAGGTCCATGGGCGTGGCTCGTGGGGTGGGGATGGGGTGGGAGGGATTCAGGTCCGGCCCAGGGCCAGGCGGTAGATCTGCAGGTAGTCGGCGGCGGCCACCGCCCAGTCGTGGCGGCGGGCCATGGCGGCGCGCTGCACCGCCTTCCAGTCGGCGGGGCGGGCGTACAGGGCCAGCGCGCGGCGCTGCGCGGCCTCCAGTGCTGCGGCGTCGAAGGCCTCGAAGACCATGCCGGTGGCGCTGCCGTCGGCCAGGTGCTCCAGGGCGCAGTCGGTCACGGTGTCGGCCAGGCCGCCCACCCGGCGCACCAGGGGCAGGGTGCCGTAGGCCAGGCCGTAGAGCTGGGTCAGGCCGCAGGGCTCGAAGCGCGACGGCACCATGATCACGTCGGCCCCCGCCACCAGCTGGTGGGCGAAGGCCTCGTCGTAGCCGATGCGCACCGCCATCGCGCCGGCGTGGCGCGCGGCCAGGTCGCGGAAGGCCGACTCCATCGCGGCGTCTCCGCTGCCCAGCATCGCGAACTGCGCCCCGCGCGCCAGCAGCGCCGGCAGGGTCTGCAGCACCAGGTGCAGGCCCTTCTGCTCGGTCAGGCGGCTGACGATGCAGAACAGCGGCGCGCGCGGGTCCTCGGCCAGGCCCAGGGCCTGCTGCAGCGCGGCCTTGCAGCGCGCCTTGCCGGCCAGGCGGCCGGCGTCGTAGCGGGCGGGGATCAGGGGGTCGCGCGCGGGGCTCCAGACCGCCTCGTCGACACCGTTGAGCACCCCGTGCAGCACGCCGGCGCGGGCGCGCAGCAGGCCATCCAGGCCCATGCCCTGCTCGGGCCGCTGCACCTCGCGGGCATAGCCGGGGCTGACGGTGCTCAGGCGGTCGGCGAAGAACAGGCCGGCCTTCATGAAGTTGAGCCGGCCCCAGAACTCCAGGCCCTCGGGCTGGAAGTAGACCGCCGGCAGGCCCAGCGCAGCGAAGGCCGAGGCCTCGAAATCGCCCTGGTAGGCCAGGTTGTGCACCGTGAACACGCTGGCCGCCGGCGCGCCCACCGCCTTCAGGCAGGCCGGCGCCAGGCCAGCGTGCCAGTCGTGGGCGTGCACCAGTTCGGGCGCCCAGGCGGGGTCCAGGCCCAGGGCCAGATCGGCCGCGGCCCAGCCCAGGCGGGCGAAGCGCAGGTGGTTGTCGCCCCAGGGGCGCTGGTGGGCGTCGGCGTAGGGGCCGCCCTCGCGGCGGTAGAGCTCGGGGGCGTCGATGACATAGGCCACCACGCCGCCGCAGGCCGGCAGGGTGCCGCGCAGCAGGCGCGCCGCCGGCACGCCGGCGCGGGCGGGCAGGCGGCCCAGGGCCACGCCGTCCTTCAGGCCTTCCAGGAGGGGGCCGAAGCCCGGCAGCAGCACCCGGGCATCGGCCCCGGCGGCCTGCAGCGCCGCCGGCAGCGCGCCGGCCACGTCGGCCAGGCCGCCGGTCTTGAGCAGCGGGAAGATCTCGGCGCAGACCTGCAGCACGCGCATCGGCCGCCCCTCGCTCACAGCCGGGCCAGCATGTTGCGGGTCACCAGCACCACGCCGGACTCGGTGCGCAGGAAGCGGCGGGCGTCCAGCTCGGGGTCCTCGCCGATCACCAGGCCCTCCGGTAGCTTGCAGCGGCGGTCGATCACCGCGTTGCGGACGCGGCAGCCGCGGTTGATCTGCACGTCGGGCAGGACCACGCACTTCTCGAGGGCGCTGTAGGAGCGCACCAGCACGTTGGAGAACAGCACCGAGTCCTTGACCGTGGCGCCCGAGACGATGCAGCCGCCCGAGACCAGCGAGTTGATCGCCTGGCCCACGCGGCCCTCGGCCTCGTCGTCGTGGACGAACTTGGCGGGCGGCAACTGCTCCTGGTAGGTCCAGATCGGCCAGTCGCGGTCGTACATGTTGAGCTCGGGCGTGACCGAGGCCAGGTCCAGGTTGGCCGCCCAGTAGGCATCCACCGTGCCCACGTCGCGCCAGTAGGCGCGCGAGTACGGCGGGTTGGCGATCGCCGAGCGGCTGAAGGGGTGGGCCTGGGCCTGCTGCTCGGCCACCGCCTTGGGGATCACGTCCTTGCCGAAGTCGTGGCTGGAGGCCGGGTCCGCCGCGTCCTCTTCCAACAGGCGGAACAGGTAGTCGGCGGTGAAGACATAGATGCCCATGCTGGCCAGCGACACCGACGGGTTGCCGGGCAGGGCCGGCGGATCGACCGGCTTCTCGACGAAGGCGGTGATGCGCCCGCCCTCGTCCACCGCCATCACGCCGAAGCCGGTGGCCTCCTGGCGGGGCACCTCGATGCAGCCCACGGTGACGCCACGGCCGCTGGCCACGTGGTCGGCCAGCATCACCGAGTAGTCCATCTTGTAGATGTGGTCACCGGCCAGGATGACGATGTACTCGGGCGGGGTGGAGTTGCGGATGATGTCCAGGTTCTGCCAGATCGCGTCGGCGGTGCCGCGGTACCAGTCTTCCTCGTTGCGGCGCTGCTGGGCCGGCAGCAGGTCGACGAACTCGTTCATCTCGTTGCGCATGAAGCTCCAGCCGCGCTGCAGGTGGCGCAGCAGCGAGTGCGACTTGTACTGGGTGATCACGCCGATGCGGCGCAGGCCCGAGTTGAGGCAGTTGGACAGCGCGAAGTCGATGATGCGGAACTTGCCACCGAAGTGCACCGCCGGCTTGGCCCGGCGGTCGGTCAGGTCCTTCAGGCGCGAGCCGCGGCCACCGGCCAGCACCAGGGCCAGGGCGCGGCGGGTGAGCTGCCGCGCATCGGCGTGGCGGGGGGCTTGGTCCATGGGGTCTCCTCTTGTGGTCACTCGTGATCGCTCGCCGGCTGCTTGCCATCCCTCAGGCAAATCGCGTGCCGGGCGGTCTGCAACCGATTCTGCACCCGGCCCGGTCCCTGCCGGCACGCCCGTAACCCGGTTGAAACCGGGGTCTGCGCCCGATCAAGGCCGCCACGGCGGCCGCGCTACCATCGCCACATTGCCGTACCCGGAGAGGTCGCCGTGCTGACCATCACCAAAGTCGTCCCCCAAGGCCAGGGCCTGGCCCAGGTCCTGCTCAAGCGGGCCGCCACCGTCGAGGTGGCCGCCGCCGAGCGCCGCAGCGGTCAGTTCTCGGCCACCGACAGCGAAGGCCGCCCCCTGCAGGCCAGCCTGCCCACCGGTGTGCGCACCGGTGACGTGCTGCTGGCCGACGACGGCAGCCTGGTGCGGGTGATGCCGGCCGCCGGCGAGGCCCCGGACCCCGCCCCGATCGCGGTGGCCGTGGCCCCGGCCGCCCACCACCACCACGCGGGCGGCTGCTGCGGCCATGACCACGGCCATGGCCATGGCCACGAACACGAACACGAACACGAACACGAACACGACCACGCGCACGGCCACGGCCATGTGCACGGCCCCGGCTGCGGCCACGACCACTGACAGCGGGCGCCAGCCCCACCCGGCACCGGGGGCGCAGACCCCCGACCCGTTCCCCAGGGAGGAGAACCCATGCAGACGATTCCAGGCGCCGCCCGCGCCCTGGGCCTGGCGCTGGCCGTGGCCGCCGCGCCGGCCCTCCACGCCGCCCCCACCCAGACCGCCTTCGACCGCAGCGCGCAGCTGCAGGACACCGCGCTGGTGCTCAACGGCGCCGGCACCCGCACCCGGGTGATGTTCCAGGTCTACGACATGGCGCTGTACCTGCCGCGCAAGGCCGCCACGGCCGAGGCCGCGCTGGCCATGCCCGGCCCCAAGCGCCTGTCCTTCGTGGCCCTGCGCGAGATCCCGGGCACCGACCTGGGACTGGCCTTCATCAAGGGCCTGCAGGCCAACTCCACCCGCGAGCAGGTGCAGCGCCACACGCCCTCCTCCACCCGGCTGATCGAGATCTTCTCGGGCAAGAGCCGCCTGATGCCGGGCGAGCGCTTCGCGATGGACTACCTGCCCGGCAAGGGCACGCAGTTCTTCATCCAGGGCCAGCCCCAGGGCGCGCCGGTGGGTGACGCCGAGTACTTCGAGATGGTCCTGCGCATCTGGCTGGGCCCGTCGGCGGTGGAGCCGCTGCTGCGCGACGCGCTGCTGGGACAGGACGGGCCGGCCGGTCGGCGCTGAGCGCCGGTGAGGGGCAGCGGCCCGATGTCACTTGCGGCCCTGGGATGTCGTTTGAAGTAGTGAGCGGTGATCCTTTCACCGTTCATCCCAAGAACTTCATTCAACGAGAGAGCACCCATGACCCCGAAATCCCTTCTGGCCCTGGCCGTGTGCCTGGCCGCCGCCGGCGCCGCATCCGCCGCCACCGAACTCGTCACCAACGGCACCTTCGACACCGATGCCAGCGGCTGGTCGCTGAGCGGTGACACCTCGTTCACCGGCGCGTCCGGCGGCACTTACCACTTCGGCTCGGTCAGCAGCGACGCCTACCTGACCCAGGTGCTGGGCACGGTCAGCGGCGGTCAATACGTGCTGAGCTTCGACCTCTACTCGCCCAACAACTACGCCCAGCATTTCGGCGCCACCTTCGGCGGCCAGACCGTCTACGCCACCCAGGACCAGGCGTTCGGCTGGACCCACTTCACCTTCAACGTCAGCGCGGCCAGCAACAGCACCGCCCTGGTGTTCAACGGCTTCAACAACCCCAGCTACTACTACCTGGACAACGTCAGCGTGACCGCCGCCGTGCCGGAACCCGCCACCGGCGCCATGGCCCTGGCTGGCCTGGCCGCGCTGGGCCTGGCCCGTCGCCGTCAGCGCGCCGCCTGAGCGGTTCGCGCACGATGAAGAAGGGGCGCCCAGGGCGCCCCTTTTTTCATGCCGCTCTCAGGCCGGCTTCAAGCCGGCACCCACAGCGCCGGCAGGTCCGGCAGGCCCTTGAACAACGCGCTCAGCGCCCCGGCCCGCACCAGGTCGGTGGCGGCGTCGATGTCGGGGGCGATGTAGCGGTCCACCGGCATCGCCGGCACCTGCGTCCGCAGCAGGGCGTGGGCCTGCTCCAGCACGTCCGAACTGCGCAGCGGGCGCAGGAACTCGACGCCCTGGGCCGAGGCCAGCCACTCGATGGCCAGGATGCGGGCCACGTTGTCGATCATCGGCTGCAGCCGGCGCGCCGCGAAGGTGGCCATGCTGACGTGGTCCTCCTGGTTGGCGCTGGTGGGCAGGCTGTCCACGCTGGCCGGGTGGGCCAGGGACTTGTTCTCGCTGGCCAGCGCGGCGGCGGTGACGTGGGCGATCATGAAACCGCTGTTCAGACCGGCATTGCTGGTCAGGAAGGGCGGCAGGCGCGACACGCCGGCGTCGATCAGCATGGCGATGCGGCGCTCGGCGATCGCGCCCACCTCGGCGATGGCCACCGCGCAGGCGTCGGCCGCCAGGGCCACCGGCTCGGCGTGGAAGTTGCCCCCCGAGACCATGCTGCCGTCCTCGGAGAACACCAGCGGGTTGTCGGTCACGGCATTGGCCTCCCGCACCAGCACCAGCGCGGCGTGGCGCAGCTGGTCCAGACAGGCGCCCACCACCTGGGGCTGGCAGCGCAGGCAGTACGGGTCCTGCACGCGGTCGTCGCCGTCGGTGTGGGACTGGCGGATCGCGCTGCCGGCCAGCAGGGCGCGGTAGTACTGGGCCACGTCGATCTGGCCGGGCTGGCCGCGCAGCGCGTGGATGCGCGGGTCGAACGGGCCGTCGCTGCCGCGGGCGGCGTCCACCGTCAGCGCGCCGATCACCAATGCGCTTTCCAGCACCGGCTCGAAGGCCAGCACGCCGTGCAGGGCCAGCGCGGCCGAGGTCTGGGTGCCGTTGATCAGGGCCAGGCCTTCCTTGGCCTGCAGCGCCAGCGGCGCGATGCCGTGCTGGGCCAGCAGGCCGGCGGCCGGCACCTTGGCGCCATCGACGTTGAAGTGGCCCTCGCCCAGCAGGGCCAGGGTCATGTGCGACAGCGGCGCCAGGTCGCCCGAGGCGCCCACCGAGCCCTGCGCCGGCACCCAGGGCACCAGGCCGGCGTTGTGCACGGCCAGCAGGGTGTCGATGACCGCCTCGCGCACGCCGGAGTGGGCGCGGGCCAGGCTGGCGGCCTTCATGGCCAGCATCAGGCGCACCACCGGCGCCGACAGCGGCTCGCCCACGCCCACGCTGTGGCTGCGGATCAGGTTGAGCTGCAGCAGCGCCAGGTCGGCCGCGCTGATGCGGGTGCTGGCCAGCTTGCCGAAGCCGGTGTTGACGCCGTAGACCGGCGCGTCACCCGCGGCGGCGGCCTGCACCACCGCGGCGCTGGCGCGGATGGCGGGGCGCGCGGCCGGGTCCAGCACCAGGTGCCGCGGGGCGGCGTGGATGGCGGTGAGTTGGTCCAGCGTCATCGCGCCGGGGATCAGGGTCAGCTCTGGGCTCATGGGGTTGGAAGGGACAGGGGGAATACGGGGACCGCAAGCCGCGCAAGGGCGCGAACATCCGGGGTGGACAGGCCCCAAGGGCCCGGAGGAACGTGATGACGATGCAGACCCGACACCGGCGCGCCGCCCTGGCGGCGCTGGCCCTGGCCGCACTGCCGCTGGCCACCGCCGCGCAGGCCTTTCCGACCCGGCCGGTGAAGATCATCGTGGGCTTCCCGGCGGGTGGACCGCTGGACGCGCACGCGCGCCTGCTGGCCGACGACCTGGGCAAGCGCCTGGGCCAGCCGGTGGTGATCGACTACAAGGCCGGGGCCGGTGGCGCCGTGGGGGCCGAGTTCGTGGCCAAGAGCGAGCCTGACGGCCACACCCTGCTGATGGCCAACACCGGCACCCTGGTCATCAACCCGGCGGTCTACCCGCGGCTGGGCTACCAGACCCTGCGCGACTTCGCGCCGGTGGCCCGCACCGCCCAGCAGCCGCTGGCCCTGGTGGTCAACCCCGAGGTGCCGGCCCGCAGCGTGGCCGAGCTGGTGGCGCTGGCCAAGGCCCGCCCCGGCCGACTGAACTACGGCTCGGCCGGCAACGGCGGCATCAGCCACCTGGTGCCCGAGATGTTCAAGCAGGCCACCGGCACCTTCATCGTGCACATCCCCTACCGCGGCAGCGCACCGGCCTTCACCGACCTGATGGCGGGGCAGGTGCAGCTGATGGCCGAGTCGGTGCCCCAGGCGGCCCAGTACGTGAAGGCCGGCAAGCTGCGGGCCCTGGCCGTGACCAGCCGCGAGCGCAGCCCCGCCCTGCCCGACACGCCCACCCTGATCGAGTCGGGGCTGAAGGGCTTCGAGGTGGTGGGCTTCTACGGGGTGCTGGCCCCGGCGGCCACGCCGCGGCCGGTGCTGGAGAAGCTCTCCGGCGCCTTCAAGGCCACGCTGGAGTCGCCCGAGGTCCGCCAGCGCATGGTGGCCCAGGGGGCCGACCCGGCCTTTCTGGACCACGAGGGCTTCCGCGGCTTCCTGGCCGGCGAGATGCCGCGCTGGGCCCAGGCCGTGAAGGCCTCGGGCGCCAAGCTGGACTGAGGTCGGGCGCACGTCTTTCGTGGCTCAGGCGCGGCCGAGCATCGGCAGGTTCAGCGCGTGCTCGCGCGCGCACTGGCGGGCGGTCTCGTAGCCGGCGTCGGCGTGGCGCATCACGCCGGTGGCCGGGTCGTTCCACAGCACGCGCTCGAGCCGCTTGGCCGCGGCCTCGGTGCCATCGCACACGATGACCACGCCCGAGTGCTGCGAGTAGCCCATGCCCACGCCGCCGCCGTGGTGCAGGCTGACCCAGGTGGCGCCGCCGGCGGTGTTGAGCAGGGCGTTGAGCAGCGGCCAGTCGCTCACCGTGTCGGAGCCGTCCTGCATGGCCTCGGTCTCTCGGTTGGGGCTGGCCACGCTGCCGCTGTCCAGGTGGTCGCGGCCGATGACGATCGGGCCCTTGAGCTCGCCGTTCTTCACCATCTCGTTGAAGGCCAGGCCGGCGCGGTGGCGCTCGCCCAGGCCGATCCAGCAGATGCGCGCGGGAAGACCCTGGAACGCGATGCGCTCGCCGGCCATGTCCAGCCAACGGTGCAGGTGGGCATCCTCGGGGAAGAGCTCCTTCAATTTGGCATCGGTCTTGCGGATGTCCTCTGGGTCACCCGACAGCGCCACCCAGCGGAACGGGCCCTTGCCGCGGCAGAACAGCGGGCGGATGTAGGCGGGGACGAAACCGGGGAAATCGAAGGCGTTCTTCACCCCCTCGTCGAACGCCACCTGGCGGATGTTGTTGCCGTAGTCCACCGTGGGGATGCCCATGGCCTGGAAGTCCAGCATGGCCTGCACGTGCACCGCGCAGCCCTGGGCGGCGGCCCGGCGCAGCGCGGCGTGCCGGGTGTCGTCGGCCTGGGCGGCGCGCCACTGCGCCACGCTCCAGCCGGCCGGCAGGTAGCCGTTGACCAGGTCGTGGGCGCTGGTCTGGTCGGTGACCAGGTCGGGCTTCAGGCCACCCGCCCGGGCGCGCTTGACCAGCTCGGGCAGCAGCTCGGCGGCGTTGCCCAGCAGGGCGATGCTGATGGCCCGGCCCTCGGCGGTGTAGCGGGCGATGCGGGCCAGCGCTTCGTCCAGGTCGGTGGCCTGCTCGTCGACGTAGCGGCTGCGCAGGCGGAAGTCGATGCGGCTTTGCTGGCACTCGATGTTGAGCGAGCAGAAGCCGGCGAAGGTGGCGGCCAGCGGCTGCGCGCCACCCATGCCGCCCAGGCCGGCCGTCAGCACCCACTTGCCTGCGGCCACGCCGCCGAAGTGCTGGCGCGCGGCTTCGACGAAGGTCTCGTAGGTGCCCTGCACGATGCCCTGGCTGCCGATGTAGATCCAGCTGCCCGCCGTCATCTGGCCGTACATCATCAGGCCCTTGCGGTCCAGCTCGTGGAAGTGTTCCCAGGTGGCCCACTTGGGCACCAGGTTGGAGTTGGCGATCAGCACCCGCGGCGCGTCGGCATGGGTGCGGAACACGCCCACCGGCTTGCCGCTCTGCACCAGCAGGGTCTGGTCGTCCTCCAGCTGGCGCAGCTCGGCCAGGATCTGCTCGAAGCAGTCCCAGTCGCGGGCGGCCTTGCCGATGCCGCCATACACCACCAGCGCGTCCGGGTTCTCGGCCACGGCCGGGTCCAGGTTGTTCTGCAGCATGCGGTAGGCGGCCTCGGTCAGCCAGCTCTTGCAGTGCAGGGTGGTGCCGGTGGGCGCGCGCACCGGGCGCGGGCCGGCGGCGGGACGGGACAGGTCGTTCATGGCGGACTCCGGAAGGGGTGGAGGGCACGGCGGCCGCGGCGGGCCATGCCGGAATGGGGTCGCACTCTACTTGTCTAGACAGGTTCATGCAAGTACCATCCAGCCCCATGGTTTCCCGCAGCATTTCCCCCGCCAGCGCGCTGGCGCCCTTCGCCCGGGTCAAGCAGCACCTGAAGGACCGGCTGGCCGCCGGCGACTGGCCGCCCGGCGCGCAGGTGCCCTCCGAGGCCGAGCTGGTGGCGCAGTTCGGCGTCAGCCGCATGACGGTCAACCGCGCCCTGAAAGAGCTGCAGGCCGAGGGCCTGGTCGAGCGCGTGCAGGGCGTGGGCACCTTCGCCGCCGGCCTGCACAAGGTCTCGAGCAGCCTGACCCTGCGCGACCTGCACGACGAGATCACCCAGCGCGGCCACCACCACAGCGCCGAGGTGGCGATCCAGCGCGCCGAGCCCGCCGGCGCCGCCCTGGCCGCCCAGCTGGGCCTGGCCGAGGGCGAGCCGGTCTTCCACACCCTGATCGTGCACCGCGAGAACGGCGTGGCCCTGCAGTGCGAGGACCGCTACGTCCACCCCGCCGAGGCCCCCGAGTACCTGGCGCAGGACTTCACCCGCATCACCCCCACCCACTACCTGTTCCAGGCCACCGCCCTGTGGCGGGCCCAGTACCAGGTGCAGGCCGCCACGGCCACGGCACAGGAGGCGGCGCTGCTGGGCATCGCCGCCGCCGAGCCCTGCCTGGTGATCGTGCGCCGCACCTTCAGCCGCCAGGGCCCGATCACCCTGGCCCGCCTGGTGCACCCGGGCGCCCTCTACCAGCTGCACGGAGACTTCCAGCCATGAGCCGCCAACTGCACCACCTGCACCTGGACCAGGCTCGGGAGCAGCCCTGGCGCAACGGCGGGGGCACCACCCGCGAGCTGCTGACCTGGCCCTCGGCGGGCGACGGGCACCTGCGCCTGAGCGTGGCCGACATCGCCACGGACGGGCCGTTCTCGGCGTGGAAGGGCTGGACCCGCCACTTCGCGGTGCTGGAGGGCGCCGGCGTGGCCCTGCGCTGGTGGCAGCGCCAGCGCGAGTGCCGCGCCGGCGAGGCCCCGTTGTCCTTCAACGGCGGTGACCCGCCGCACGCCCACCTGCTCGGGGGCCCCACCCGCGACCTCAACCTGATGCTGGCCGCCCACCAGCGTGGCGGCATCCGCCTGGCCGAGGGCCCCGCCCGACCGGGCCCCGGCTGGCGCGGCTGCTACAGCCACCACGGCGCCACCCTGTGCGTGGGCGACGAGGTCCGGGTGGTGCTGGCGCCGGGCGAGCTGGTCTGGGCCGAGGACGACCCGCGCCACTGGCACCTGGAGACCCCCGCGCCCGGCACCTACTGGCTGTTCTGCGCCCCTGCCGGAGCCGGCCGGTGAACGCGCCCCGCCCCGAGCGCACCCTGCTGCGCGGCGCCCACCTGGCCACGATGGACGGCGACACCGCCTGGGGCTGGTGCCCCGACGGCGCCCTGCTGCTCGAGCACGGGCGGATCGCCTGGGCCGGCCCCGCCGCCGACCTGCCCGCCGGCCTGTCGGTGGCGCATGAGCTGGACCTGGGCGGCGGCGTGCTCACCCCCGGCCTGGTCGACGCCCACACCCACCTGGTCTACGCCGGCAGCCGCGCCCACGAGTTCGAGCTGCGCCTGCAGGGCGCCCGCTACGAGGACATCGCCCGCGTCGGCGGCGGCATCCGCTCCACCGTGGCCGCCACCCGCGCCGCCGACGACGCCACCCTGCTGGCGCTGGCCGCCCGCCGCGCCCGCGCCCTGCTGGCCGAAGGCGTGACCACGCTGGAGATCAAGTCCGGCTATGGCCTGACCGAGGCCGACGAGGCCCGCTGCCTGCGCGTGGCCCGCGCCGTGGGCGCGGCCACCGGCCAGACGGTGCGCACCACCGCCCTGCCCGCCCACGCCCTGCCCCCCGAGTACGCCGGCCGCGCCGACGACTACGTGGACGACGCCTGCCGCTGGCTGGCCAGCTGGCACGCCGAGGGCCTGGTCGACGCGGTGGACGCCTTCTGCGAGGCCATCGCCTTCAGCCCGGCCCAGGTCGAGCGCGTGTTCCGCGCCGCCCGCGCGCTGGGGCTGCCGGTCAAGCTGCACGCCGAGCAGCTCAGCGACAGCGGCGGCGCCGCGCTGGCGGCGCGCCACCAGGCGCTCAGCGCCGACCACCTGGAGTGGCTGTCGCCAGAAGGCATCGCCGCCATGGCCGGTGCCGGCACGGTGGCGGTGCTGCTGCCCGGGGCCTTCTACTTCCTGCGCGAGACCCGGCTGCCGCCGGTGCAGGCCCTGCGCGAGGCCGGCGTGCCGATCGCGCTGGCCACCGACCACAACCCCGGCAGCTCGCCCACCCTGTCGCCGCTGCTGACCCTGAACATGGCTTGCACCCTGTTCCGCCTGACGCCCGAAGAAGCCCTGGCCGGCATGACCCGCCACGGCGCCGCCGCCCTGGGCCTGCACGACCGCGGCCGCCTGGCCCCGGGTCTGCGCGCCGACCTGGCCCACTGGGCCGTGGACCACCCCCGCGACCTGGCCGCCGCCTTCGGCCAGCGCCCCGACTGCCGCGCCTGGATCGCCGGCCAGGAGACCCGCCCATGAGCTCCCCCGAAGCCGCCTTCACCCTGCACCGCGGCCACACGCCACTGCTGGTCAGCGTGCCGCACGCCGGCACCTGGATCCCGCCCGCGCTGCGCGGCGCCTTCACCGAGCGCGCGCTGCGGGTGGAAGACACCGACTGGTGTCTGGGCGAGCTCTACGCCTTCGCCAAGGACCTGGGCGCCAGCCTGATCGTGCCGCGCTGCTCGCGCTACGTGATCGACCTGAACCGACCGCCCACCGACGCGCCGATGTACCCCGGCGCCAACAACACCGAGCTCTGCCCCACCCGCAATTTCGAAGGCCAGCCGATCTACCGCGAGGGCCAGGCCCCCGACGCGGCCGAGGTCGCCCGCCGCCGCGAGGCCTGGTGGCGCCCGTACCACGAGGCCCTGCGGGCCGAGCTCGACCGGCTCAAGGCCCTGCACGGCCATGCGATGCTGTTCGACGGCCACAGCATCCGCCCCGAGCTGCCCTGGCTGTTCGAGGGCCGCCTGCCCGACCTCAACCTGGGCACCGCCGAAGGCCGCGCCTGCAGCCCCTCGCTGCGCACGGCGCTGCACGGCGTGCTGGCGGCCCAGCCGCATTTCAGCTGGGTGGTGGACGGCCGCTTCAAGGGCGGCCACATCACCCGCCACCACGGCCAGCCCGAGCAGGGCGTGCAGGCGGTGCAGCTGGAGATGGGCTGGCAGTGCTGCATGGACGAACACATGCCCGCCACCGGCGAGCCGGCGCTGGACCCGGCCCGCGTGGCCCGGCTGCAGCCGGTGCTGACCGGCCTGCTGCGGACCATGATCGACTGGCGCCCCGGGGCTGCCGCATGAGCGCGCCCGACCGCACCCTGTGGGCCCCCGCCGCCTGGCTGCCCGGCGGTTGGCAGTCCGACGTGCTGCTGCAGTGGGACAGCGCCGGCCAGTGGAGCGCCATCACCCCCGGCCGCCCCTGCCCCGAGGGCCTGACACCCCTGCCCGGCCCGGTGCTGCCGGGCCTGGTCAATGCCCACAGCCACGCCTTCCAGCGCGCCTTCGCCGGCCTGTCCGAGCGCCGCGAGGGCCCCCACGACGACTTCTGGAGCTGGCGCGACCGCATGTACCGCGTGGCCGGCGCCATCACGCCCGAGGGCCTGCACGCGGTGGCGGTGCACCTCTACCGCGAGCTGCTGCGCGGCGGCTACACCCAGGTCTGCGAGTTCCACTACCTGCAGCACCAGCCCGACGGCACGCCCTGGCCCGAGCCGCTGGCCTTTGCCCAGGCCCTGGCCCGGGCCGCCGCCGACACCGGCATCGGCCTGACCCTGCTGCCGGTGCTCTACGAGCGCGCCGGCTTCCGGCAGCCGGCGCTGCGGCCGGACCAGGCCCGTTTCCGCCTGGACGCCGACGCCACCTGGGCCGCCTGCCAGACCCTGTCCCGCAGCGCCCACGCCACGCTGAACGCCGGCGTGGCGGTGCACTCGCTGCGCGCCGCCGCGCCCGACTCGGTGCGCCGTCTGGCCGCCCGCGCCGCCCAGGCCGGCGTGCCGCTGCACCTTCACGTGGCCGAGCAGATCGCCGAGGTCGACGACTGCCTGGCCGCCACCGGCCAGCGCCCGGTGCAGTGGCTGGCCGACCAGGGCCTGCTCACGCCGCACTGGCACCTGGTGCACGCCACCCACGTCACGCCCGACGAAGTGGCCGCCGTGGCCCGGGCCGGCGCCACCGCCGTCATCTGCCCCGGGACCGAGGCCGACCTGGGCGACGGCCTGACCGACATCGCCGGCTGGCTGGACGCCGGCGTCGGCCTGTCGGTGGGCTCGGACAGCCAGGTCACGCGCGACTGGCGCGAGGAACTGCGCTGGATGGAGTGGGGCCAACGCCTGGCCCGCCGCCAACGCAACGTGGCCGCCGCGCCGCGGACCCATGGCGGCGCCACCGCCGCCCGCCTGTTCGGGTCGGCCCTGGCCGCCGGCGGCCGCGCCGCCGGCCACGCCCGCTGGGGCCTGCAGGCCGGCGCCCGCGCCGACCTGCTGCTGCTCGATGCCCACGACCCGGCGCTGGCCGGGCTGCCCGCCAGCCACCGGCTGGACGGTCTGGTCTTCTCGGCCCCCGGCCGCGACTGGGCCGGGGTGATGGTGGCCGGCCGCTGGGTGGACACCGGCGCCGCACCGGACGCGGACTTCCGGGCCGTGATGGCGGCGCTCTGGGGAACCTGAGGTCCGCTCAGCGCAGCCAGCGCCGCAACACCGCCGCGGCGTCGGGGTGGGCCAGCAGGTCCCAGTGGTCGGCCCGGGTGATCAGGGCCTTGCCCGAGGGCGGCACCGCCAGCGCCCGGGCCGGGTCGCGGTGTTCGCCCCAGGCGCTGTCCAGGGTGACCAGGCCGTCGCCGACCAGGGCATGGCGCCAGCCCCGCGCACGCTCGGCCGTGGTGGCCGCCAGCAGGCCCACCGCCACGCCCGCGGGCAGCGGGGTGGGTTCGGGCAGCTCGCCCTCGCCCGGTGCCGGGGGGCGCACGCGGCCGTGGCGCAGGTCGGTGATGCCGGCGCTGCGCACCGCGCCCAGGCGGGCGAAGGGGGCGGCGTAGGGGCTCAGGCCCAGCAGGCGTTCCAGGCCGTGGCCGCCGCGCTCCAGCCGCGCGCCGTGGTGCGGCGTGCCCAGGCAGACCAGGCGCTGCAGCCGCGCCGGCCAGGCCAGGCCGGCCTGGGCCGCGGCGTGGCAGGCCCCGCGCGCCAGCAGCCCGCCCATGCTGTGGCCCACCAGGGCCAGGCGCTGCACCGGCACCGGCCAGGCGGCCAGCAACCGCTCCAGCCGCTCGGCCAAGGCCTCGGCGTTGCGGCCGATGGCTTCGCCGCTGTTGTAGTGCAGCCGGACCACGGTGTAGCCCAGCTCGCGCCCCAGCGTGGGCAGGTCGTGCGGGCTGTCGCGGTCCCACTGCAGGTCGTTCATGCACAGGCCGTGCAGCAGCACCATCAGGTTCGGGCCGGCGTCGGGCCAGGCCTGGGCCAGGGCCTCGGGCGTGGGGTCCACCGGCCGGCCCTGTTGGCGCCAGTGCATCGGGATGGCCAGCGGGTTGGCGGTGGCCGCCAAGTGGTCACCGACCACGCCGTTCAGGACCGCCAGCAGGGCCTCGCGGCGGGCGCTGTCGCGGGCCTCGGGCCAGTGCGGGGCCAGCCACTCCAGACCCCGGTCCAGGCCCAGGCCGACGGCCCGGGTGGTGCCGCGCACCGCGCCATAGACCCAGCCGGCCACGCCCCTGGCCGGTCCCTCGCTCGCTGCGCCCAGCGGCGGGGCGACCCGGCCGATGGTGTGGTGCAACTGCTCCACCATCCCCACCACCCCCAGCACCGCTTCCACGCCCAGGCGGCCCAGGCCGCGGGCATCGTCGGCCTGGACGGGCCAAGGCGGCTTCAGGGGGGTGGCCATGGCGGACTCCTGCGGGGGTGGCGATGGCCCAGTATGGGCGTGCGGCGGTCTCGGGTGTGGGCTGCAGACTCCAATCGGGCACCCGCCCGCGCGGCCGGCGGCCGCTTTCAGTACCGGCCGCTGAGGCCGGCCAACCGCAGGTACCAGTGCGCCAGCGAGGCGATCAGCCCGCGCCGCAGCACCGCGAAGGCGCCCTGTCCCAGCGGCGGCACCGTCACCCGGCGCGAGGCCGCCACGGCCGCCTCGAAGGCGGCGCGGGTGGTGGTCGCGAAAGCCTCGTCGCGCACCACCAGGTTGGCCTCGAGGTTGAGCAGCAGGGACAGCGGGTCGATGTTGGAGCTGCCCACCGTGGCCCAGTCGCCGTCCACCACCGCCACCTTGGCGTGCAGAAAGGCGGGGGTGTATTCGTAGACCTCGACGCCCTGGCCCAGCAACTCGTCGTACAGCACGCGGGCGGCGGTGGCGGCCAGCTGGTAGTCGGGCCGTCCCTGCAGCAGCAGGCGCACCCGCACGCCGCGGCGGGCGGCCGCGGTGAGCGCGCGGCGAAAGGCCTGGCCCGGGTAGAAGTAAGGCGACACCAGGTCCACCCGCTGGCGGGCGCCGCGGATGGCGTCGATGTAGGCCCGCTCGATGGCGCGGCGCTGGCGCCAGTTGTCACGCACCACGAAGGCGGCGCGCACCGGGGCCTGGTGCAGCGCCGCGGCCTGCGGGCGGCCGGACAGGCGCAGGGTGCGCAGCAGGCGCCGGGCGCCGGCCAGGGGCTGGCTGCTGCGGGCCAGGGCCACCATCTCGTCGCGCCAGTCGCGGCCCGCCGCGGCGCGGGTCCAGACCGCGCGGGCGGTCTGCTCCACCGGACGCGCGGCCGGGCCGTGCACCTCGACCGCGAAATCCAGCCGCGGCGCCTCCAGCGTGCCGTGGTTCAGGTCGACCCGGTCGCCGATGACGTTGATGCCGCCGACGAAGGCGCGCTCGCCATCGACCACGCACAGCTTCTGGTGCAGGCGGCGCAACTGGCCGGGCTGCAGCCAGTTCCACCAGCGCTCGAGCGGGCGGAACACCACCAGGGCCACGCCATGCGGCTGCAGCCAGCGCTGCAGCTGCGGCAGGCTGGCGTGCGAGCCGAAGCCGTCCACCACCACCCGCACCTGCACGCCGCGGCGGGCGGCGGCGGCCAGGGCCTCGGCCAGGGTGCGGGCCGCGTCGTCGTGGTGGAAGATGTAGGTGGCCAGCCAGACCTCGTGGCGGGCCTCGGCCAGCGCCGCGATGATGGCCGGGAACAGCTCGTCGCCGCCGCGCAGCAGGCGCACCCGGTTGCCGCCGCTGAACTGGGGCAGCGGGTGCCAGTACCAGGCCGCGTCCTGCGGCACGGGGTCGCCGGGCGGGGTCCGGGTCATCTCAGTCCAGGGCCAGGTCCACCAGCAGCGGCAGGTGGTCGGACATGCGGGCCCAGGCCGGCCCGCGCGGCACCATGGTGCCCAGGCAGCGCAGGCCGCGCAGGTAGACCCGGTCCAGGCCGAACACCGGCACCCGCGACGGGAAGGTCAGGCGCTGGTCCACCGCCCCCGCCGGGGCGCGGGCGCGCTGCAGGCCGCACTGCGCGGCCATCGGCGCGTCCAGACGCTCGCCCCAGTCGTTGAAGTCGCCGGCCACCAGCAGCGGCTCGTCGGCCGGGACCTCGGCGGCCAGGTAGGCCGCCAGGCGCTCGACCTGGCGCACCCGGCTGCGGTGGATCAGGCCGAAGTGGGCCACCACCACATGCACCCGCGTGCCCTGCCAGTCCACCGGCACGTGCAGCAGGCCGCGCTGCTCGAAGCGGTGGTCGGACACGTCGTGGTGGCCCACATCGCCCAGCGGCCAGCGCGCCAGCAGCGCGTTGCCGTGCTCGCCATGGCGGGTGACCGCGTTGGTGCGGTAGGCCCAGTGGTAGCCCTCGGGCGCCAGGAACTCGGCCTGGCCCTGCTCGGGCCAGCCGAACCAGGTGTGGTCGAAGTGGCGGGCCTCGCGGGTGTGGAACAGGCGCACCTCCTGCAGGCAGACGATGTCGGCGTCCAGCGCCTCGATGCCCAGGCCCAGGTGGTGGATCTCCAGGCGCTTTTGCGGCCCCAGCCCGCGCACGCCCTTGTGGATGTTGTAGGTGGCCACCCGCAGCACGCCGGGCAGGGCGCTGGTGGTGTGGCCGAACCCGCTGCCGACGTGGGGCCTCACCTCGGGCTCCGGGCGGCCAGTTGCAGGATGGCCTCGGCGTTCGAGGGCGAGAAGCAGCGGTCGGCCGCCTCGCGCCAGGGCAGCCAGGCCCAGGCGGTGTGCTCGCGCGGGGCCAGGGTGGGCACGGTGCCGGCGGGCACGCACAGGCCGAAGACGTGCTCGGTGTTGTGGGTCACCCCCGGGGCGTAGCGGTGGCGCCAGCGCGGGTAGATCTCGTAGACGTTGGACAGGGCCCAGTCGACCAGGGCCTCGGGCGGCACCGCGGCGCTGCCCAGCGCGATGCCGGTCTCTTCCTGCACCTCGCGGCGGCAGGTCTCGCGCAGGTCCTCGTCGGGGGCGTCCTTGGAGCCGGTGACGCTTTGCCAGTAGCCCGGCGCGTCGGCGCGCTCGAGCAGCAGCACCTGCAGGTCCGGGCTGTGGATCACCACCAGCACGGACTCGGGGATCTTGGGGGGACGGGGCGTGGGGGCGTCGGACATGGGCCGATGGTAGCGAAGCACGGGCCCCGGGGCCGCCTTCAGAAAGCCTTCAGGCGGACACAAGACGACACCGCTGCCGCCAACGGTCTGATAGACTGAATGTGCAGGTTGCACATTTATGTCATCAAACACCGCTTCTTCCGACACCCCCCACCCGCTGCGTCGCGGGCTGCTGGCCACCCTCGCCCTGCTGGCGGGCATCGGCAGCGCACTGGGCGGGGCCCGTCTGATCGGCCTGAGCGCCGGCAGCGAGGCCGGCTACTGGATCGGCGTCGCCGGCGGCGTGGCCATGCTCGCCCTGCTGCTGTACCCCCTGCGCAAGCGGGTGCGCTGGATGCGCGACTGGGGCGCCACCCGCCACTGGTTCATCGCCCACATGGCCCTGGGCCTGCTGGGGCCCTGGCTGGTGCTGCTGCACTGCGGCGGACGCATCGGCTCGCTCAACGCCGGCGTGGCGCTGGGCTCGATGGCGGTGGTGGCGCTCAGCGGCGTGGTCGGGCGCTTCCTGTACGTGCAGGTGCACCGCGGCCTGAGCCAGCAGCGCCTGCAGCTGGCCGAGCTGCAGTCCAGCCTGCAGTCCGGGCGGGTGGGCCTGCAGCAGCGCCTGGCCCTGGTGCCGACGGCACTGGACCGGCTGATGGATTTCGAGCGCGCCCAGTCCCGGGACGGCGCCCGCCTGGCCGGGGCCTCGCCCTGGCCGATGCTGCGGCTGTGGTGGCGGGTGCAGCGCCTGCGCCGCGCGCTGCGCCGCGACGTCGACGCCGCCAGCGCCCAGGCACCGCTCAAGCGCCAGCTGCGCCGGGCCTGGCTGGCCCAGGCCGATGCCCACCTGGCCCAGTGGCTGAAGGTGGCGCACTTCGCCTCGTGGGAGCGGCTGTTCTCGCTGTGGCATGTGCTGCACCTGCCCTTCGTCTGGGTGATGGCGGTCTGCGCCGTGGTCCATGTGGTGGCGGTGCACGCCTACTGAGCGGGATGCGCCGGCCATGCCCCCTCCTTTGCTGGCTGCAGGCGCTGTGCGCGCTGCTGTGCGGGCTGCTGGCCCCGCCGCTGGCCGCGCAAGGGGTGGAATCCGCCCTGTCGCCCGGGCCGCTGGTGCAGCCGCACGCGCGCTGGCAGGACGACTGCGCGCGCTGCCATGTGCGCTTCGACCGCGCCGCGCAGGACCGCCTGTGCGCCGACTGCCACAAGCCCATCGGCCAGGACCTGCGCCAGCACACCGGCCTGCACGGCCGCATCCAGCCGGCGCAGAGCTGCCGCAGCTGCCACACCGACCACAAGGGCCGCGAGGCGCGCATCGTGTCGCTTGACAAGGCCCGCTTCGACCACCAGCGCACCGACTGGCCGCTGCGTCAGGCGCACGCCCAGGTGGACTGCGCCCGCTGCCACGCACCGGGCAAGCGCTGGGCCGAGGCGCCGCAGGACTGCGTGGCCTGCCACCGCCAGGACGACCCGCACCGCGGCGCCCTGGGCAAGGCCTGCGCCGACTGCCACAACGAACGGCGCTGGGCCGAGGCCCGCTTCGACCACGCCACCACCCGCTTCGCGCTCAAGGGCCGCCACGCCGACACCGGCTGCGCCGACTGCCACCCCAAGGCCCGCTACCAGGACACGCCCAGCACCTGCATCGGCTGCCACCGCGCCGACGACCGCCACAAGGGCCGCTACGGCGACAAATGCGAGTCCTGCCACGCCGAGAAGTCCTGGAAGCAGATCGACTTCAACCACGACGCCGACACCCGCTACGCCCTGCGCGGCAAGCACCGTGGCGCGCGCTGCGACAGCTGCCACACCGGCGCGCTCTACCGCGAGCGCCTGGCCACCGATTGCGCCGCCTGCCACCGCAAGGACGACGCCCACCAGGGCAGTCTGGGCACCGAGTGCGCCGCCTGCCACCAGGAGGGCGGCTGGAAGCAGACCAGCCGCTTCGACCACGACCGCAGCCGCTTCCCGCTGCTGGGCCGCCACGACGGCGCGCGCTGCGAGGCCTGCCACCGCCCGGCCCGCCCTGGCGCGGCGGTGGCTTACCGCGACGCCCCGCGCGACTGCATCGGCTGCCACCGCGCCGACGACCGCCACCAGGGCAACGTGGGCAGCGCCTGCGCCAGCTGCCACGGCGAGAAGACCTGGAAGATCCCGCGCTTCGACCACGGCGTCACCCGGTTCGCGCTCGCCGGGGCCCACGCGGCGCCGGGCCTGCGCTGCGACAGCTGCCACCGCGACCTGCGCCACTACCGTGACACCCCGCGCGACTGCATCGGCTGCCACCGCCGCGACGACCGCCACGAGGGCCAGTTGGGCGAGCGCTGTGAGGCCTGCCACGGCGACCAGCGCTGGGCGGTGCCGCGCTTCGATCACAACCGCGCCCGCTTCGCGCTGACCGGCGCCCACCAGAAGACCGAATGCGCCGCCTGCCACCGCAGCCCGCGCCACCGCGACGCCGCCCGCGACTGCGCCAGCTGCCACCGCGCCGACGACCGCCACCGCGGCGCCCAGGGCCCCGCCTGCGAGGGCTGCCACAACACCCGCCACTGGCGCCTGACCCGCTTCGACCACCAGACCCGGACCCGCTACCCGCTGGACGGCCGCCACACCGGCCTGCGCTGCGAGGACTGCCACCGCCAGCCCGCCCCCGCCGGCCGCGCCACCGCGCCGCTGGGCACCGATTGCGCCGCCTGCCACCGCGGCGACGACCCGCACGACGGCGGCTTCGGCCCGCGCTGCGAGCAATGCCACCAGACCAGCGACTGGCGCGCCCTGAGCCCGCGCCGGCCGCTGCCGCCCCCCGCCACCGCCTCGGGAGTCCGCCGATGAAGCCCCCCGCCGTCCGCACCGCGGCCCTGGCCCTGCGCCTGTGGGCCCTGGCCGTCCTGGCCCTGCTGCTGTGGGTCTGGTGGCTGCCCGCCCAGGCCCAGACGCCGCCAGCGTCCTCCCCACCGGCCGCCAGCGCTCGCTTCGACCACCTGAGCACCGGCTTCGCGCTGGCCGGCACCCACGCCAACGCCCGCTGCGAGTCCTGCCACCTCAAGGGCCAGCTCAAGGGCACGCCGCGCGACTGCGCCACCTGCCACACCGCCGGCACCGCCTGGTCGCGCGCCAACGTGGTCAAGTCGGCCCAGCACGTGGCCACCACCGAGCGCTGCGACAGCTGCCACAACACCCGGCAGTTCGACGGCGCCCGCTTCAAGCACCAGGGCGTGGTGGCCGGCACCTGCGCCAGCTGCCACAACGGCGGCACCGCCAGCGGCAAGCCGGCCCAGCACCTGTCCACCACCGCGTCCTGCGACAGCTGCCACAGCACCAGCGGCTGGGGCGGCGCGCGCCCGGACCACGGCGCCTTCGGGGCCGGCACCGACTGCGCCAGCTGCCACAACGGCCGCGGCGCCTCGGGCAAGTCGGCCAGCCACATCCCCGTGGGCGGCGCCAGCTGCCAGTCCTGCCACGGCACCGCGGCCTGGAAGCCCAGCCGCTGGAACCACACCCAGGTGGCCGTGGCCGGCCAGTGCGCCAGCTGCCACAACGGCAGCTTCCCGCCCGCCGACGGCCGCCCCGCCAACCACCTGCCCTACACCCAGGTCACGGTGTCGGCCAGCGCCGGCTGCGACGCCTGCCACCGCTCGGGCTTCTCGGCCTGGGGCGGGGCGCGCTTCCACGCCAACTTCAGCCCGTCGACGCAGTGCGCCACCTGCCACAACGGCGGCTTTCCCGGGGCCGTCGGCAAGCCCGCCACCGCGGTGCACAACGGCGTCACCGCCTGCGAGAACTGCCACACCGCGGCCGGCTGGGCCGGTGCCAGGGTGGACCACGGCAGCTTTGGCGCGGGCACCGACTGCGCCAGCTGCCACAACGGCCGCGGCGCCACCGGCAAGCCGGCCGGCCACATCCCGGTGGGCAGCGCCAACTGCCAGTCCTGCCACGCCACCAGCGGCTGGAAGCCCAGCCGCTGGAACCACACCCAGGTGGCCGTGGCCGGCCAGTGCGCCAGCTGCCACAGCGGCGGCTTCCCGCCCGCCGACGGCCGACCGGCCAACCACGTGCCCTACACCCAGGTGGCCGCGGCGGCCGGTGCCAACTGCGACTCCTGCCACCGCGGCGGCTTCGGCAGCTGGGACCCGGGCCGCCTGCACGCCAACCTGCGGGTCAGCAACCAGTGCGCCACCTGCCACACCGGCAGCTACCTGGGCGCCACCGGCAAGCCCGCCACCCCCATCCACAACGGCGCCACGGCCTGCGAGTCCTGCCACGTCACGAGCGGCTGGGGCGGTGGCGGCAAGCCCGACCACGCGGGCTTCAACCAGGCCACCCACTGCGCCAGCTGCCACGACGGCCGCACGGCCACCGGCAAGTCGGCCAACCACATCCCGGCCGGCCTGTCCAACTGCTTCGCCTGCCACGCCACCAGCGCCTGGCGGCCCAGCCGCTGGAACCACACCCAGGTGGTGGTGACCCGGCAGTGCAGCAGCTGCCACACCGGCAGCTTCCCGCCCGCCGACGGCAAGCCGGCCAACCACGTGCCCTACGCCCTGGTGCCCCCCGCCGCCAGCGCCAACTGCGACACCTGCCACAGGAGCGGCTACGGCAACTGGAACCCAGGCCGGCTGCACGCCAACGTCAGCGTGACCAGCCAGTGCAGCACCTGCCACACCGGCAGCTACCTGGGCGCCACCGGCAAGCCCGCCACCCCGATCCACGCCGGCCAGAGCGGCTGCGAGTCCTGCCACAACACCGTGTCCTGGACCAACGCCAAGGTCGACCACACCGGCTTCAACCAGGCCACCAACTGCGCCAGCTGCCACGACGGCCGCACCGCCACCGGCAAGGCCGCCAACCACCTCCCCAGCGGCAGCACCAGCTGCTTCGCCTGCCACACCACCAGCGGCTGGAAGCCCGGCAAGTGGAACCACAGCCAGGTGGTGGTGGCGCGGCAGTGCGCCAGCTGCCACACCGGGGCCTACCCGCCGGCCGACGGCAAGCCCGCCGGCCACGTGCCCTACACGCTGGTTCCGGTGGCGGCCAGCGCCAACTGCGACGCCTGCCACAAGGCCGGCTACGGCAGCTGGAACCCGGGCCGCTTCCACGGCAACTTCAGCGTGAGCAACCTGTGCGCCACCTGCCACACCGGCGGCTACCTGGGGGCCCGCGGCAAGCCGGCCAACGCGATCCATGCCGGCGTGACGAACTGCGAGGGCTGCCACCGCTCCAGCAGCGACTGGGGCACGGTGCAGTTCCAGCACGGGCCCAACCAGCAGGTCGGCTCGGGCACCTGCGACACCTGCCACAACGGCAACACCGCGCGCGGCAAGCCGGCCGGCCACATCCCGCTGCAGCTGCCCGCGGTCAAGTGCGACGGCTGCCACCGCTCGCAGGCCGCCTGGTCCACCGCGGTGACCACCCAGCACGGCCTGCTGGCCGGCCAGTCCTGCAAGAGCTGCCACACCGCCACCTACACCAGCCAGGGCCTGCAGGCCAAGCCGGCCAACCACATCCCCGAGGCCCAGCTGCTCAACGGCAGCACGCTGGACTGCAGTGGCTGCCACACCGGCACCAGCAGCTGGGGCAGCGTGCGGATGAACCACAACGCCAGCCTGGGCGGCGGCGCCGGCTGGTGCAAGGCCTGCCACGCCAGTGGCACCGCCTACCTGGGGAACATGGAGCGCAAGTCGCTGACCCACGAGGCCAAGGGCAAGACCCCGATCGACTGCTCCGAGTCCGGCTGCCACCGCCCGCTGGGCAGCAAGGGCAAGACCTTCACCGAATGGGATTGAGGAGACCCGAATGAGCCACCCGCACACCCCCACCCCGCGCCGCCTGGCGCTGGCCTGCGCCCTGGCGCTGGGCACGCCGCTGCTGCACGCCCAGGTGATCGAGGACCTGGAGCTGCGCCGCGACGGCGCCCATGCCGTGCTGACCATCCGACTGGCGATGCCGGTGCAGCTGCGCCGCGCAGTCAATGCCGGGACCGATGACCTGGTGCAGGTCTACTACGACGTGCTGCCCAGCCGCGAGCGGCCGGCCTTCCTGGACGGCGAGCGCCGCCAGGTGGGCGGCGGCGCGTTGCCGGTGCTGAGCGTGGCCGAGGACGGCAGCGGCACCGAGCTGTCCAACCGCAAGCTGGTGCTGCGCAGCAGCCGGGCGATGAAGATGCGGGTGCGACCCGGCCGCAACGCCCAGACCCTGGAGGTGCAACTCGACGGCCTGGGCGAGGCCCTGCTGGCCGCCACCCCCACCGCGGCCCCGGCCGGCGGTGGCAGCGGCACCGATGTCGAGGTCGAGGCCCGCGCCACCATGCTGCTGGAGCAGGCCCGCGACGCCCTGACCCGTGGCGAGCCCGAGCTGGCGATCGAGAACCTGAACGAGGCCCTGAACCTGCCGCCCAACCCGCGCAGCCCCGACGCCCAGGCCCTGGTCGCCGAGGCCCGCCTGGCCAAGGGCGACCGCGCCGGCGCCCGCCGCGAGGCCGAGCTCTACCTGCAGCTGCACCCGCAGGGCGCCCAGGCCCGCGAGGTGCGGGCCCTGCTGTCCGGACTGGAGGGCGGCAGCGCGCCGGCCCCGCAGCCCGAGGCCGAGCCCGCCGAGCGCAGCGCCCGCCGCGGCCCGCAGCGCACGCTGAGCGGCGCCTTCTCGCAGTACTACTACGGCGGCAACTCCAAGACCCTGACCCAGCTGAAAGACACCCCGCTGGAGGGCCAGGTGCCGCAGGTGGTGTCCGAGCAGACGCTCTCGGGCACCGACCAGAAGCAGCTCAGCACCTCGGCCGACGTCCACTGGCGCGAGCGCGACGCCGAGCGCGACCTGCGCCTGTCCTTGCGCGACCAGTACACCCTGGACGGGATGCCCGACCGCCCCTCGCGCAACCGGCTGACCGCGCTGTGGGCCGACTGGAAGGAGACCGCCCCCGGCCTGCAGGCCCGCGTGGGCCGCCAGAGCGGTCTGGGGGGCGGCGTGCTGGGGCGCTTTGACGGCGTCACCGGCGGTTGGTCCTTCGCGCCCAAGTGGAAGCTGCAGGGCGTGGCCGGCCAGCCCACCGACGCGCTGCTCGACACCCGCCGCTGGTTCGCCGGCGCCTCGGTCGAGGCCGAGGCCCTGTTGCCGCAGCTGGGCGCCAGCGCCTACGGCATCCAGCAGCAGATCGACGGCCAGGTCGACCGCCGCGCACTGGGCCTGGACCTGCGCTGGTTCAGCCCCGAGACCACGGTCTTCTCGCAGCTCGAGTACGACCAGGTGCTCAAGGGCCTGAACATCGCTTCGGTGCAGGGCACCTACACCCTGGCCGACAGCACCACCGTCAACCTGCTGCTGGACCGCCGTGCGGTGCCGATGCTGATGCTGGGCAACGTGCTGTTCTTCGCCGACCCCACCCTGCCCACCATGCCCCGCACCCTGACCGAGCTGCTCAAGCAGCGCCCGCTGTCGGTGCTGCGCCAGCAGGTCAGCGACACCACCGCCTACTCCAGCCAGGGCCTGCTGGGCGCGACCACGCCGCTCAACCCCACCTGGCAGGTGGGCGCCGACCTGCGCCTGACCCGGGTCGACGCGATCCAGCCGGTGCCCGGCATCCTGCCCCAGGGCCTGCCCGCCACCGGCAACCTGTGGTCGGGCGGCCTGCAGCTGATCGGCAGCAACCTCTACTCCGAGCGCGACACACATGTCTTCAACTTGACGATGATCAAATCTCCGACCTTCAAGGGTTGGCTGCTGTCGTACAACAATCTGTCCGTGCCGATCGAGCGCCTGCAGGTCGAGCCCTCTCTGCGCCTGTACGGCCAGGACGGCCCCCACGGCGTGCGCTCGACCCGCTGGACCCCGGGCATGCGCCTGGCCTGGCGCGGCGGCGAGAAGTGGACGCTGGAGAGCGAGATCAGCATCGAGTCGGGCCGGACCACGGGCCCGCAACAGAACGAGAGCGCCACCCGGCTGTACTACTACCTTGGCTACCGACTCGACCTCTGAGGCCGCACCGCTGTTGCGCGCCCGCGCGCTGGGCTGCCGCCGCGGCGGCCGGCGCGTCTTCGCCGGCCTGGACCTGGCCCTGGCCCCGGGCGACGCCCTGTGGCTGCGCGGCCCCAACGGCTGCGGCAAGAGCAGCCTGCTGCGCCTGCTGGCCGGCCTGGGGCAGCCCGACGGCGGCGAGCTCTGGCGCGCCCCCGAGGCCCGGCACCCGGCCTTCGTCAGCCATGCCAACGCACTGAAGGACGAACTGGCGCTGGACGAGGCACTGACCTTCCTGTGCCGCTTGCACGGCCACGCGCCGCAGCCGGCCGAGTTGCGCGCCGCGCTGGCGCGCTTCGGCCTGGAGCGCCGCGGCCAGATGCCGGTGCGCAAGCTGTCCCAGGGCCAGCGGCGCAAGGCCGCGCTGGCGCGGCTCTGGCTGGCCCCGGCGCCGCTGTGGCTGCTGGACGAACCCTACGACGCGCTGGACCAGGCCGGCTGCGCCGAGCTGGACGCCGCCATCCAGGCCCACCGGGCGGGCGGCGGCGCGGTGGTGCTGACCAGCCACCAGGCCGTGGGCCTGCCGGCGCTGCGCACCCTGGACCTGGCCCTGGCCGGCACCGGAGCCCGCGCATGAGGGCCATGCTCCGTCGCGACCTGCGCCTGGCCGCCCGCAGCCCCGGCCAGTGGCTGCTGCCGCTGGCCTTCTTCATCGCCGCGCTGGCGCTGTTTCCGCTGGGCGTGGGGGCCGACAGCGCCCTGCTGGCCCGCATCGCCCCCGGCGTGGTCTGGGTGTGCGCCCTGCTGTCGATGATGCTGTCGGTGGGCGGCCTGTTCACCGGCGACTGGCAGGACGGCACGCTCGAGCAGATGCTGGTGGGCCGCGCCCCGCTGACCGGCCTGGTGGCCGCGCGCGTGCTGGCCCACTGGCTGCAGGGCGGCCTGCCCCTGGTGCTGCTGGCACCGCTGACCGGTCTCCTGTTCGACCTGGACGGCGCCACCAGCGCGATGCTGGCGCTCTCGCTGGCCCTGGGCACCCCGGTGCTGAGCCTGCTGGGCGCGCTGGGCAGCGCGCTCACCCTGGGCCTGCGCCAGGGCGCCACCCTGGTCTTCCTGCTGGTGCTGCCGCTGGCGGTGCCGGCGCTCATCTTCGGCAGCGGCGCCGTGGTGGCCGCGCAGCACGGCGAGTCCGCCGAAGCCGCGCTGTCCCTGCTGGCCGCCCTGCTCCTGCTCACCGCCCTGGTGGCCCCGCCGGCCACCGCCGCCGCCCTGCGCATCGCCGTCGAATGAAACCCGAAACCCCTTCCCCGCTGCGCTGGAGCACCTTCGCCGCACCCAAGCGCTTCTTCGCCCTGGCCGGCGCACTGGTGCCCTGGTGCTGGGCGGTGACCGCCCTCGCCGGCCTGGCCGGCCTCTACATGGGCTTCTTCGTCGCGCCCACCGATTTCCAGCAGGGCGAGTCCTACCGCATCATCTTCATCCACGTGCCCGCGGCCTGGATGAGCATGCTGCTGTACCTGGCGATCGCGTTCTGGAGCGCGCTGGGCTGGGGCCTGAACGCCCGCATGGCCAGCACCCTGGCCCGCGCCATCGCCCCCACCGGCGCCGTCTTCACCGCTGCCGCCCTGGTCACCGGCGCGCTGTGGGGCCAGCCCACCTGGGGCACCTGGTGGGTGTGGGACGCGCGGCTGACCTCCGAGCTGATCCTGCTGCTGCTCTACCTGGGCTACATCGCCCTGGTCGAGGCCATCGACGACCCGCGCCGCTCGGCCCAGGCCGGCGCGCTGCTGTCGCTGGTGGGCGCGCTGAACGTGCCGATCATCTACTTCTCGGTGCGCTGGTGGAACACGCTGCACCAGGGCGCCTCGGTCAGCCTGACCGCCGCCCCCAAGATGGCGCAGACCATGCTGCAGGCCATGGGCCTGATGACCCTGGCCTTCTGGGCCCTGGCGTTCGCGGTCATCCTGACCCGCGCCCGCGGCCTGGTGCTGGAACTGGAGTCCGAGGCCGACTGGGTGGCCCGGCAATACCGACACGACCAAGGACGCTGAACATGCAATGGGATTCACTGCAGGCCTTCCTGGCGATGGGCGGCCACGGCCGCTTCGTCTGGGGCGCCTATGCCTTCACCGCCGCGGTGATCGCGCTGGACGCCTGGGCCGCGCGCCGCCGCCTGGCGCGCGCCGAGCGCGCCGCCCGCGAAGGAGCGGACGCATGACCCCGCGCCAGAAACGCTTTGCCCTGATCGGGGGCGTGCTGCTGGTGCTGGCGGCCATCGCGGCCCTGGTGCTCAACGCCTTCCGCTCCAACATGGTGTTTTTCTACACCCCCACCCAGATCGCCGCCGGCGAGGCCCCGAAGGACCGCACCTTCCGCCTGGGCGGCCTGGTGCAGGCCGGCAGCGTGCGGCGCGAGGGCATCACCGCCCACTTCATCGTCACCGACACCGCCCGCAGCGTGCCGGTGCGCTTTGACGGCACCCTGCCCGACCTGTTCAAGGAGGGCAAGGGCGTGGTGGCCCAGGGCACCCTGGGCCCGGACGGGTCCTTCAGCGCCCGCGAGGTGCTGGCCAAGCACGACGAGAACTACATGCCCCCCGAGGCCGCCGAGGCCCTGAAGAAGGCCGGCCACGTCCCCGCCCCCAGCGAGACCCTGGTGGTGCCCAAGGGAGGTGCCCAGTGATCCCCGAACTCGGACACCTGCTGCTGATCCTGGCCCTGGGCGTGTCGCTGCTGCTGGGCAGCCTGCCCCTGGTCGGCGCCCAGCGCGGCCGTGAGGACTGGATGGCCCTGGCCCGGCCGCTGGGCGGCTGGATGGCGGTCTTCGTCTTCGGCGCCTTCGCCTGCCTGACGGTGGCCTTCGTGCGCAACGACTTCTCGGTGCTGTACGTGGCCTCCAACTCCAACTCGGCGCTGCCGCTGGCCTACCGCGTGGCCGGCGTCTGGGGCGGCCACGAGGGCTCGCTGCTGCTGTGGGTGACCATGCTGTGCGGCTGGACGGTGGCGGTGTCACAGGGGTCTAGGCGGCTGCCCCAGCCCTTCGTCGCCCGCGTGCTGGGCGTGATGGGCCTGGTGGCCGCGGGCTTTCTGCTGTTCATGCTGTTCACCTCCAACCCCTTCGACCGCCTGCTGCCAGCGGCCCCGGACGGGCGCGACCTGAACCCGCTGCTGCAGGACCCGGGCATGGTGGCCCACCCGCCGATGCTCTACATGGGCTATGTCGGCTTTTCGGTGGCCTACGCCTTCGCCATCGCGGCCCTGCTGGGCGGCCAGCTCGACGCCACCTGGGCCCGCTGGACCCGCCCCTGGACCGTGGCCGCCTGGGCCTGCCTGACCATCGGCATCCTGCTGGGCAGCGCCTGGGCCTACTACGAGCTGGGCTGGGGTGGCTGGTGGTTCTGGGACCCGGTCGAGAACGCCTCCTTCATGCCCTGGCTGCTGGGCACCGCCCTGATCCACTCGCTGGCGGTGACCGAGAAGCGCGGCAGCTTCAAGGCCTGGACCGTGCTGCTGGCGATCATCGCCTTCTCGCTGTCGCTGCTGGGCACCTTCCTGGTCCGCTCGGGCGTGCTGTCCTCGGTCCACGCCTTCGCCACCGACCCGCGCCGCGGCACCTTCATCCTGGCCTTCCTGGTGGTGGTGATCGGCGCCTCGCTGCTGCTGTACGCGTGGCGGGCCAGCGGCGTCGGCCTGGGCCAGCGCTTCGAGGCCGTCTCCAAGGAGGCCTCGCTGCTGGCCAACAACATGCTCTTCGCCGCCGCCTGCGGCGCGGTGCTGCTGGGCACGCTGTACCCGCTGTTCCTTGATGCGCTGGGCCAGGGCAAGATCTCGGTCGGCCCGCCCTACTTCGACCAGGTCTTCACCTGGCTGATGGCGCCGGTGGTGTTCCTGCTGGGCGCGGGCCCGCTGGCGCGCTGGAAGGGAGACACCGTGCCGGCTCTGGCCAAGCGCCTGCGCTGGGCCGCCGGCGTCACCGTGCTGACCGCCGCGGCGGCCAGCGTGCTGCACGGCAAGGCTTCGGTGGGCCAGACCCTGGGCTACCTGATGGCCTTCTGGGTCGCCAGCAGCATCGCCACCGACCTGCTCGAGCGCCTGCTGCCGGCCGCCCGCGCCGGCCGCCTGGGCGCCGCGCTGCGCCAGATCGGCCGCGCCCAGGCCGGCATGTGGCTGGCCCACCTGGGGGTGGCGGTCTTCATCCTGGGCGTGACGGTGGTGCGCAGCCACGAGACCGAGCGCGACGTGCGCATGGCCGTCGGCGACACCACCGAGGTCGGCGGCTACACCTTCCGCCTGGCCGGGCTGTCCGAGGTGCAGGGCCCCAACTACGTCGCGGCCCAGGGCCGCATCGAGGTCCTGCGCGGTGGCCAGCGCATCGCCGAACTCACCCCCGAGAAGCGCGTCTACCGCGTGCAGTCCAACCCCATGACCGAGGCCGCGATCGACAGCAACCTGGCGCGTGACCTGTACGTCTCGATGGGCGAGCAGCTGCCCGACGGCGCCTGGACGCTGCGGGTGCAGCACAAGCCGCTGATCACCTGGATCTGGTGGGGCTGCGTGCTGATGGCCCTGGGCGGCGTGCTGGCCGTGAGCGACCGCCGCTACCGCCTGAACCGCCGCACCGCAGGAGCCGCCGCATGAACAAGAAGCTGCTGATCCCGCTGGCCCTGTTCATGGTGCTGGCCATCTTCCTGCTCATCGGCCTGTCGCGCGACCCGCGCGAGGTGCCCTCGCCGCTGATCGGCCAGCCCGCGCCGGCCTTCGACGCACCGCAGCTGGCCCGGCCCGAGGCCCGCGTCAGCCCCGCCACCTTCCGCGGCAAGCCCTGGGTGCTCAACGTCTGGGCCAGCTGGTGCGGCGCCTGCCGCGACGAGCACCCGGTGCTGGTGGCCTGGTCGCGCAGCGCCGGGGTCCCGCTGGTGGGCCTGAACTACAAGGACCAGCGCCTGGACGGCCTGGGCTGGCTGCGCCAGCTGGGCGACCCCTACACCCTGTCGGTGTTCGACCCGGACGGCCGCATCGGCCTGGACTGGGGCGTCTACGGCGTGCCCGAGACCTTCGTCATCGACGCCCAGGGCGTGGTGCGCCTCAAGCACATCGGCCCGGTCACCCCGGCGGTGCTGCGCGACAAGATCGAACCGCTGCTGAGGCAACTGAATGGCTGAGCGCTTCCGCCCCCTCTTGGCCACGCTGCTGCTGGCCGCCGCCCCGTGGCTGCACGCGGGCGAGGCCCGCTCGGTGGCCGACGACCCCGCCCTCGAGGCCCGCATGATGGGCATCGCCACCGAGCTGCGCTGCCTGGTCTGCCAGAACCAGACCGTGGCCGACTCGCACTCCGGCCTGGCCGGCGACCTGCGCCAGCAGATCCGCGAGCAGCTGCAGGCCGGCAAGTCCGACGACGAGGTGCGTGCCTTCATGACCGCGCGCTATGGCGATTTCGTGCTCTACAAGCCGCCCTTCAACGCCCGCACCGCCCTGCTGTGGATCGGCCCGGCCCTGCTGGCGCTGGGCGCCCTGTTGGGCCTGGCCGCGCTGCTGCGCCGCCGCGCCCGCCTGCCCGACAGCGCCTACGAGCCCGAGCGCGACGAAGCCCCCGAGACCGCTGAAACCGCCGACCCGACGGCCCCGCCCCGATGAACCCCGACACCCCCGACGCGCTGCGCGCCCGCATCCGCCAGATCGACGAACTGGCCGCCGAGGGCACGCTCTCGGCCGAGGCCGCCGCCACCGCCCGCGCGCAACTCGAGCGCCAGCTGGTGGATGCCGTGGTGGCGGGACCGGCTGCCGCCGCCACCCCCACACCGCCAGCGGCCGTGGCCGAGCCCCCCCCGGCCACGGCCCGCCCCTCGCGCCGCCTGGTCGCGGCCCTGAGCGGCTTCGTGCTGGTCTTCGGTGCCGCCGGCTACGCCTGGCGCGGCCACCCCGAGGCCTGGTCGGTGGGCCCCGGCAGCGCCGGCACGACCACCACCGCCGAGGGCTCGCACGACGTGGGCGACGCCCAGATCCAGGGCATGGTCCAGGCGCTGGCCGCCAAGCTCAAGCAGCGCCCCGACGACGCCGATGGCTGGTTGATGCTGGGCCGCTCGTACACCGTGCTGGGCCGCTTCGACGAGGCCATTCCGGCCTACCGCACGGTCCTCAAGCTGGACCCGAAGAACGCCCAGGCCATGGCCGACCTGGCCGACGCCCTGGCCATGCAGCAGCAGCGCAGCTTCAAGGGCGAGCCCGAGGCCCTGGTCGCCGCCGCCCTGAAGGCAGACCCCGCCAACCTCAAGGCGTTGGCCCTGGCCGGCACCCTGGCTTTCGAGGCCGGCGACTTCAAGGGCGCGATCGGCCACTGGGAGCGCGCAGTGCAGGTCGGCCCGGCCGACAGCGCGCTGGTGCAGCAGCTGCAGGGCGGCATCGCCGAGGCCCGCCAGGCCGCCGGGCTGGCCCCCGCCGCCCCCGCCACGACCGCGGACACGTCCGCGCCCGCACTGGCGCCGGCCGGGGTCAGCGGCCGGGTCGAGCTCGCACCCGCCATGGCGGCCAAGGCCTCGCCCGACGACACGGTGTTCATCTTCGCCCGCGCGGCCGAGGGCTCGCGCATGCCGCTGGCCCTCCTCAGGAAGCGGGTGCGCGACCTGCCCGCCGAGTTCAGCCTGGACGACTCGATGGCCATGACCCCGGCCGCCCGCCTGTCCGGCGCCGCCCGCGTGGTGGTGGGCGCCCGCGTGTCCAAGTCCGGCCAGGCCCTGCCGCAGCCGGGCGACCTGGAGGGCCTGGCCGAGCCGGTGGCCCCGGGCGCCACCGGCCTGCGCATCGTCATCGGCCAAGAGGTCCGCTGAGGCCCCATGGCGTCGATGGCCTGGCTGCCCTACCTGCTGCTGGTGCTGGCCGCGCTGGCCGGCCACCTGTGGTGGCGGGGGCGCCAGCAGCGCCGCGCCGCGGCCGAGCGCGCCGCCAGCATCGCCGCCGGCCTGAACGAGCCGGCCTCGCTGCACCCGGTGGTCGATCCGGCGCGCTGCATCGGCTCGGGCAGCTGCGTGCGCGAATGCCCCGAGGGCGCGCTGGGCCTGGTCGACGGCAAGGCCACCCTGGTGCAGGCCGCGGCCTGCATCGGCCACGGCGCCTGCCACGCGGCCTGCCCCTTCGACGCCATCACCCTGGTCTTCGGCACCGAGCGCCGGGGCGTCGACATCCCGCTGCTGGCCCCCGACTTCCAGACCAATGTGCCGGGCCTCTACATCGCCGGCGAGCTCGGCGGCATGGGCCTGATCCGCAAAGCCGCCGAGCAGGGGCGCCAGGCGATGCAGGCCATCGTCGCGCGGCGCCCGCGTGGCGACGCCGAGGTGCTGGACGCGGTGGTGGTGGGCGCTGGCCCGGCCGGCCTGAGCGCCGGGCTGTCGGCGCTGGAGCACCGGCTGCGCTTCGCCATCGTCGAGCAGGAAAGCTCGCTGGGCGGCGCGATCTTCCACTACCCGCGGCAAAAGGTGGCGATGACCGCACCGGTGCAGCTGTCGCTGGTGGGCGCGGTGCGCATGACCGAGATCAGCAAGGAGGACCTGCTGGCCTTCTGGCACGGCGTGACGCTGAAGTTCGCGCTGCCCCTGCGGCTGGGCGAGCGCATGGAGGGCATCGACCGCGACGGCGACGCCTTCGTCGTGCGCACCTCGCGCGGCGCGCTGCGCACCCGCAGCGTGCTGCTGGCCATCGGCCGCCGCGGCACGCCGCGCACCCTGGGCGTGCCGGGCGAAGACCTGCCCAAGGTGGTCTACCGCCTGGTCGACCCGCAGCAGTACGCCGGCCAGGCCGTGCTGGTGGTGGGCGGTGGCGACAGCGCGCTCGAGGCCGCGATCGCGCTGGCCGGCGAGCCCGGTACCCACGTCACCTTGAGCTACCGCGGCCAGGCCTTCTCGCGCGTGAAGGCGAAGAACCGCGACACCCTGGCCGCGCTGCGGCAGGCGGGGCGACTGGACGTGCAGCTCGACAGCCAGGTCGAGCGCATCGGCGCCGACGAGGTGCTGCTGCGCCGCGCCGACGGCCTGACCCGGGCCCTGGACAACCAGGCCGTGATCGTCTGCGCCGGCGGCGTGCTGCCCACGCCCCTGCTCAAGGACATCGGCATCCACTTCGAGACCCACCACGGCCGCGCCTGAGGCGCCGCCGCGGCCCGGCCCCGGGCGCTCAGGACAGCGCCAGCAGTGCCAGGCCGATCGCGGCCGGCACGGTCTGGATGAACAGGATCTTGCGCGCCGCCGTGGCGGCGCCATAGGCGCCCGCCACCGCCACGCAGACCAGGAAGAAGACCTGCACCGGCCGGCCGGCGGCACCCAGCCACAGGCCCCAGAACAGGCCCGCCGCCAGGAAGCCGTTGTACAGGCCCTGGTTGGCGGCCAGCGCCTTGGTGGCGGCGCTGAACTCGGGGGTCAGGTTGAAGGCCTTGCGCCCGCGCGGGGTGTCCCAGAGGAACATCTCCAGCACCAGGATGTAGACATGCAGGGCGCCGATCAGGGCGATGACGATCTGGGCCATCAGGGCCATGGGTTCTCCTCCGGTGGGGCCGTTCAACCGCCGGCCCGCTTGACGTTCAGGCCGCGCTGCTGCAGCCAGGCCACCGCGCGGTCGCGGTGTTCGCCCTGCAATTCGACCACACCATCCTTGAGCGTGCCACCGGTGCCGCAGGCGGCTTTCAAGGCCTTGGCCAGCGCGGCCAGCTCGGCGTCGTCGCCCGGCAGGCCCCGCACCACCGTCACCACCTTGCCGCCCCGGCCGGCCACCTCGCGGGCCACCCGCACGGTGCCGTCGCCGCGCGGCCGTGCGGCCTCGCGGGCCAGGGCGGCGCAGCGGCACTCGGCCACCGGCTGGGCACAGCCCGGGCACAAGCGGCCCTGATCGGTGGAGTAGACGAGGCGGGACAGGTCGGACAGACCGGGGCGGTTCGGTGGCGGCATCGGGCGAAGGGAACTGTTGGCGGCCCGTACCATCCGAGCCCTGATGATCGCCATTTTCCTTTGGATCGCGCTGGGGCTGGTCCTGCTGGTCTGGAGCGGCGCGCTGTGGCTGCTGCACGCGCTGCTGGTCGACCCGCAGGCCCGGGTGCTGTCCCTGCAGCGCCTGCTGCACGCGCTGCCGGTGCCCGAGGCCTGGGGCCCGTGGGCGGTGGAGGCGCGCGACGGCCTGGTCAACGCCGGCGACGGGCTGCTGCTGGTGCTGTCGATGGGCCTGGCCGCGCTGGGCCAGTGGCTGCCCGGCCTGGCCGGCTGGTGGGCGCCGCTGCTGGGGGGGCTGTGGGCCCTGGGCGCGGTGCTCTTGCTGGCGGTGGGCGCGGCCTTCCACTCGGTGATCCGGGCCTCGGCGCGTCCGCGGCCGGCCTGAGCCCTCCGGGCGGGCCATGCCGGCTGACACGGGCCGGCCACGACGGCCGGGCAGCATGGGCGGGATGACCAATTCTCGCCCCGCGCTGCGCCCGATCCTCTCCCTGCTCCCGCTGCTGGCCGCCCTGTCAGGGTCGCCCGCGGCGGCCCGTGCCGACGAGCTCTCGCGCTGGCAGGGTCTGTGGCACCAGGCCAGCGCCGTGCCGCTGCGCCTGGAACAGGGCTGCGCCACCGATGTGCGGGTGCTGTGGCAGACCGCCGAGTACCTTGAGCACCAGTGCCGCACGGGCGACGGCCGCTGGCGGCAGCAGCGCCTGGCGCTGGAGGGCCCCGATGCCGAGGGCCGGCTGCACTGGCGCCGCGCCGGCGGCCTGGCCAGCCCGCTGGAGGTGATCGCCGCGGACGAGGCCGGCGCCTGGCTGCTGCTGGGCGACGGCCAGCGCCGCTGGGCCTGGGTGCTGACCCGAGCCCAGCGCCCGGCACCGGACGATGTCGACACCGCGCTGGCCCGCGCCGACGCGGCCGGCTACCCCCGGGCGGCGTGGCGGGCGCTGCCGTCCTACGGCCGCACGCCCGCCGACCCGGTGCCGCGCTGAACCCGCCGCCCGTTCCTCAGGCCACGGCGGCCGCGAAGACGGCGTCCAGCCGGGCCTGCCAGGCGGCCTTGCGATCGGCCGGCACGAAGCTGGCCTCGAAGCTGTTGGCCGCCAACTGCCAAGCCTCTCGGGCGCCCAGCTGCGGCAGGGCCTCGAAGGTGGCCAGGAAGTTGGTGTTCAGGTAGCCGCCGAAGTAGGCCGGGTCATCGGAATTGACCATCGCGCACAGGCCCGCGGCCAGCAGCGCCGGCAACTGGTGTTCGGCCATGGTCTTGTAGACGCACAGCTTGACGTTGGACAGGGGGCACACGGTCAGCGGCACGCGGCTGGCGGCCAGGCGCTGCATCAGCGCCGCGTCCTCGATGCTGCGCACACCGTGGTCGATGCGCTCGACCTGCAGCAGGTCCAGCGCGCTGTGGATGTAGGCCGGCGGGCCTTCCTCGCCGGCATGGGCCACCAGGCGCAGGCCCAGCTCGCGGCAGCGGGCGAAGACGCGGGCGAACTTCTCGGGCGGATGGCCGACCTCGGAACTGTCCAGGCCCACGCCGATGAAGTGCTCGCGGTGGGGCAGCGCGGCCTCCAGCGTGGCGAAGGCGTCTTCCTCGCTGAGGTGGCGCAGGAAGCACAGGATCAGCGAGGCGCTCAGGCCCAGCTCGGCCTGGGCGCGGTCACAGGCCCGGCGCAGGCCGCGGATCACCACGCCGATGTCGACGCCGCGCTCGGTGTGGGTCTGCGGGTCGAAGAAAAGCTCGGCGTGCACCACCTGGTCGGCGGCGGCCCGCTCGAAGTAGGCCCAGGCCATGTCGAAGAAGTCGTCCTCCTGCAGCAGCACGCTGGCACCGGCGTAGTAGATGTCGAGGAAGCTCTGCAGGTTGGTGAAGGCATAGGCGGCACGCAGCGCCTCGACGCTGCCGTAGGCCAGCGCCACGCCGTTGCGCTGGGCCAGCTTGAAGATCAGCTCGGGCTCGAGCGAGCCCTCGATGTGGATGTGCAGTTCGGCCTTGGGCATGGTGCGCAGCAGCTCGGGCAGGCGTGCGCGGGGAATGCGGTCGAAGTCGATCGCGGTCATGGGGGGCTCCAGGTGGGGCGTTCTTGATGGCCGACACGATAAAGCACCGCGGCCCCGCCAGCCAAGGGCAGGGGATGGCGCCGCCCCGCTGCCGGCCTAGAGTGGCCGGGTGGCCCCATGCCACGGGAGAGCGCTGATGGACCTCAACGAGATGATCCGGGCCGTGCAGGCCGCGCTGGGGGTCGAGGTGGATGGCCGCCCCGGCCCCGAGACCTGGGGCGCGGTCTACGCCGCCCTGGTGCGCCCGAAGATCCAGGGCCTGCCGCCCGCGCAGGCGATCGCCACGGTGGACGAGCGCAGCGAACGCGCCATCGTGACCCTGCAGCCCGAGGTGCAGCCGATGGCCCGGGCCCTGGTGCACAAGGCCGCCGCCGCCGGCATCACCATCAAGGTCCTCAGCGGCCTGCGCAGCTACGCGGAGCAGGACGCGCTGTATGCCCAGGGCCGCACCGCGCCCGGCCCGAAAGTGACCCACGCGCGCGGCGGCCACAGCAACCACAACTTCGGCATCGCCTTCGACATCGGCGTGTTCTCCGGCAAGCGCTACCTGCCCGACGCGCCGCAGTACAAGGCCGTGGGTGCGCTGGGCATGGACCTGGGCCTGGAATGGGGCGGCAGCTGGAAGGGCTTCGTCGACCAGCCGCACTTCCAGCTGCGGCCAGGCTGGGCAGGCGAGTTGACCGAGCGCGCGATGCTGGCCGAGCTGCGCCGGCGGCACGACGAGGGCGCGCCGGTCTACGCCTGAGGCCGCCTCAGCGGAGCACGCCGCAGGCCACGCCCAGGGCCGCCAGATGGCGCCGGTAGGCGGTGGACAGCCGATCGGCGGCACAGTGGACCTCGCCGCTCAGCGGCAGCCGGCGCGGGCGCTGGGACTCCAGCACCGGCTGGTCCTGGCCGAAGATGGTGTGCTGGAAGGCGGCGATGGCCTCGTCCGCCGACCGGGCGTCGGGCAGCGCCAGCCGGAACCAGGCCCGGCAGTGCTCGTCGTCCTGCGGACACACCAGCAGCGCGATGGCCTCGCGCCAGCCGGCCTGCGCGTCGGGGGCCTTCTCCAGCACCGCGGTGTAAGGGCCCGGGACCCGGTAGTCGTAGTCGACCCAGGAGCCCTCGGTGGAATGCAGGTTGCTGCGCGGCTGCCAGGCCCGGCAACCGCGGGCGTGAAGGCCTTCGGGGGTCTGCTCGACGGTGAAGGGCGCGACCTCGGCATGGCCGCGGTCGCCCAGCCAGCCCTCGTGGACGAAGGCGAAATGGGCCAAGTCCAGGAAGTTCTCCACCACGCGCGGGGCGCTGGTGGCGATGTCGAAGGGACCGACATTGAGCTTGCGCAGCCGCGGCTCGGACTCGGCCGCGAAGGGCGGCGGCGGCGCGTCGCCCGCCGGACTCAGCCACAGCAGGCCCAGCGCTTCGGTCAGCGGCCGCACCGCCAGGCCGTGGCCGGCGGGGGGCACCCAGCCCGGCACCGCCGGCACCCGGGTGCAGCGGCCAGCGCCGTCAAAGCGCCAGCCGTGGTACGGGCACTCCAGTTCGCCCGCGCAGACGCGGCCCAGCGACAAGCGGGTGCCGCGGTGCGGGCAGCGGTCGGGTGCGGCCAGCGGCCGACCGTCAGCATCCCGCCAGAGCACCCAATCCTCGCCCAGCAGGCGCACGGACCGCGGGGCCTGACCCAGCTCGACGGGGGCGGCCACCGGGTGGGCCAGGCGGGCTTCAGGGGCAAGGGTCGGGTCCATGGCCGCAGCGTAGCAAGAACGGCGCCGCGGCCATGAAAAAAGGCCGCCCGAGGGCGGCCTTCGTCAGCGGGTGCTGGCGGCTCACTTGTCGCCGGGCACCTTGCCTTCCACGCCCTTGACGTAGAACTTGACGCCGCCCAAGAAGGCGTCGTCGGCGACGGCGTCCTTGGCCAGGACTTCCTTGCCGGCGTTGTCGACGATCGGGCCCTTCCAGATCACGAAGCTGCCATCCTTCAGGCCGGCCTTGATGTCCTCGACCTTCTTCTTGGTCTCGGCCGGCACGTCATCGGCGATGGACACGATGTCGATCGCGCCTTCCTTGACGCCCCACCAGCTCTGACCGGTGGACCACTTGCCTTCCAGCATGTCCTTGGTGGCCTTGATGTAGTACGGGCCCCAGTTGATCACCGACGAGGCCAGGTGGGCCTTCGGGCCGTAGGCGGTCATGTCGGAGTCCCAGCCGAACGCGCGCTTGCCCTTTTCCTGGGCCGTCTTCAGCACGGCCGGGGAGTCGGTGTTCTGCATCAGCACGTCGGCGCCGCCGTTGATCAGGGCGGTGGCGGCCTCGGTTTCCTTGGGCGGGTTGAACCACTCGTTGACCCAGACCACCTTGGTCTTGATCTTCGGGTTCACGCTCTGGGCGCCCAGGGTGAAGCTGTTGATGTTGCGGATGACCTCGGGGATGGGGATCGAGCCGACCACGCCCAGGGTGTTGGACTTGGTCATGGCGCCGGCGATCACGCCGGCCATGTAGGCGCCCTCGTAGGTGCGGCTGTCATAGGTGCGCATGTTCTCGGCGGTCTTGTAGCCGGTGGCATGCTCGAACCGGACGTCCTTGCTGTCGGTGGCGACCTTGAGCATGGGCTCCATGTAGCCGAAGGTGGTGCCGAAGATCAGCTTGTTGCCCTGGCCGATCATGTCGCGGAACACGCGCTCGGCGTCGGCGGCCTCGGGCACCTTCTCGACGAAGGTGGTGACGATCTTGTCGCCGAATTCCTTCTCCAGGGCCTTGCGGGCGTTGTCGTGCGCGAAGGTCCAGCCGCCGTCACCCACCGGGCCGACGTAGGCGAAGGCGATCTTCAGGGGTTCGGCCTTGGCGGCCGCGGCCGAGGCGGGCTCGGAAGCCGCCGGCGCGGCCGGGGCCGCCTCTTCCTTCTTGCCGCAGCCGACGAGGGCGGCGGTGGCGGCCAGGGCGGCCAGGCCGCTCAGGCGAAGCATCGAACGCTTGGTGTGCAGGGTCATGCGAACTCCGTACAGGGGTGGGTGGAGGAAAGGGACCGGGCGCGGATCACGCGCCCGGGTGGAAAGGCTTGCCCAGGGAGGCGGGCATGTTGACCCGGATCCAGGCCGGGTTGCGGGAGATCAGCACCAGCACCACGATGGTGGCCAGGTAGGGCAGCATGGTCAGCCACTGGCTGGCGATCTCGACGCCCTCGCCCTGCAGGTGGAACTGCAGCATGGTGACGCCGCCGAACAGATAGGCCCCCAGCAGCACGCGGGCCGGGCGCCAGGTGGCGAAGGTGGTCAGGGCCAGCGCGATCCAGCCCTTGCCGGCCACCATGCCCTCGACCCACAGCGGGGTGTAGACCACCGACAGGTAGGCCCCGGCCAGGCCGCACAGCGCCCCTCCGGCCAGCACCGCCAGCAGGCGGATGCGCCGCACCGGGTAGCCCAGGGCATGGGCCGACTCGGGCGACTCGCCCACCGCGCGCAGCACCAGGCCGGCGCGCGAGCGGTACAGGAACCAGGCCAGGCCCAGCGCCAGCAGGACCGCGCCGTAGACCAGCGGGTGGTGGCGGAACAGCGCCGGCCCCACCAGGGGCAGGTCGCCCAGCAGCGGCCAGTCGAACTTCAGGCGGTCGCCCAGGCGGGCCTGGGTGTAGGAGGTGCCGACGAAGGCCGAGAAGCCGGTGCCGAACAGGCTGAGCGCCAGGCCGGTGGCATACTGGTTGGTGTTGAGCCAGATGACCAACCCCCCGAAGATGCCGGCCATCAGCGCCCCGGTGCCGGCCCCGGCCGCGAAGGCAGCCACATCGGAGCCGGTGTGGACCGCGGTGGCGAAGCCGGCGATCGCGGCCACCAGCATCATGCCCTCGGCCCCCAGGTTGATGATGCCGGCGCGCTCATTGATCAGCAGGCCCAGGCCGGCGATGGCCAGCACGGTGCCGGCGTTGAACGTGGCCGCCAGCAGCAGCGCGAACGATTCCATCAGCGGCTCCCCTTGCCGAACTGCAGGCGGTGGTGGATCAGGGTGTCGCAGGCCAGCAGCGCGAACAGCAGCAGGCCCTGGAACACGCCGGTCAGCGCCTTGGGCAGGCCCAGGCGGGACTGGGCCAGCTCGCCCCCGATGTAGAACATGCTCATCAACACCGCCGAGAAGACCACGCCCACCGGGTGCAGGCGGCCGACGAAGGCGACGATGATGGCCGCGAAGCCGTAGCCCGCGGGCACGTAGGGCGTGAGCTGGCCCAGCGGGCCGGCGGCCTCGAGGGCGCCGGCCAGGCCGGCCATGCCGCCGCTGGCCAGCAGCGCGGTCCAGAGCGCCCGGCGCGACGAGAAGCCGGCGTAACGCGCGGCCGCCGGCGCCAGGCCGCCGACCTGCAGCGAGAAGCCGCGCTGGGTCCGGAACAGGAAGGCCCAGAAGGCGAGCACCGCACCCAGCGCCACCAGCACGCCGATGTTCATGCGCCAGCCGTCGAACAGGCGCGGGATCTTGGTGGCGGCGGCGAAGGTGATGGTCTGCGGGAAGTTGTAGCCGTTGGGGTCCTTCCAGGGCCCGTAGACCAGCCAGGCCAGCAGCATGTCGGCCACGTAGACCAGCATCAGGCTGACCAGGATCTCGCTGGCGTTGAAGCGGTCGCGCAGCCACGCGGTCAGGCCGCTCCAGACCATGCCGCCCAGCACGCCGGCGGCCAGCACCGGCAGCACGATCCAGCGCGAGGTCTCGGGGCCGGCCTGCATGGCCACCCAGCTGGCGGCGATCGCGCCCAGCACGAACTGGCCTTCGGCGCCGATGTTCCAGACGTTGGAGCGGTAGCAGACCGACAGGCCCAGCGCGATCAGCACCAGCGGCACCGCCTTGATGCTGAGCTCGGCCAGCGCGTAGCCGTTCTTGACCGGCTCGTAGAAGAAGACCTGCAGCGCCTTGAGCGGGTCCTTGCCCAGCGCGGCGAACAGCACCACGCCGACCAGCACGGTCAGGGCCAGCGCCACCAGGGGCGAGGCCAGCGACATCGCCCGCGAGGGCTGGGCACGGGGGACCAGACGGATCATGCCGACACCCCCTGCTGCGCGCCGGCCCACAGGCCCGACATCCATTCACCGATCATCTCGACGGTGGCCTCCCCCACCGGCACCGGGGGCGACAGCCGCCCCTGCGCGATCACCTGCAGCCGGTCGCTCAGCTCGAACAGCTCGTCGAGTTCCTCGGACACCACCAGCACCGCGCAGCCGGCGTCGCGCAGGCGCAGCAGCTCGCCGCGGATCTGGGCCGCCGCACCGACGTCCACGCCCCAGGTGGGCTGGGCCACGATCAGCAGCCTGGGCTGGGCGTCGATCTCGCGGCCGACGATGAACTTCTGCAGGTTGCCGCCCGACAGGGAGCGGGCGGCGGCGTCGGGGCCGCCGGCCTTGACCTGGAAGCGCTCGATCAGGCGCGCGGCCAGGGCACGGGTGGCGCCCAGGTCCAGCCAGCCGCCGCGGCCGACGGCCTCGGTGCGGGTGAGCAGGGTGTTCTGGGCCAGCGACAGCGTGGGCACGGCGCCGCGGCCCAGGCGTTCCTCGGGCACGAAGTGCAGGCCCAGCGCGCGGCGCTGGCGGGGCGAGGCGCGGCTGATGTCCTGGCCGAACAGCTGGATCGCGCCGGCCGGGGCGCGCGGGTCCTCGCCAGAGAGCGCGGCCATCAGCTCCTGCTGGCCGTTGCCCGAGACGCCGGCGATGCCCAGCACCTCGCCGGCCCGCAGGTCCAGCGTGACGCCGCGCAGCGCGACGCCGAAGGGGTCGTCGGTGGGCAGGTCCAGCGCACGCACCTGCAGCACCTGGGCCCCGGCGGTGGCGGCGCGGCGCTGCAGCGCGGGCGGCTCGGCACCGATCATCAGGCGCGACAGACCGGCGTTGGTCTCCCGGCCGGGATCGACCTCACCGGTGACCCGGCCGCCACGCAGCACGGTGCAGTGGTGGCACAGGCTGCGGATCTCGTCGAGCTTGTGGCTGATGTAGAGGATGGAGCAGCCCTCGGCGGCCAGCTGGCGCAGCGTGACGAAGAGCTTCTCGACCGCCTGCGGGGTCAGGACCGAGGTGGGCTCGTCGAGGATCAGCAGCTGCGGCCGGGTCAGCAGCGCGCGCACGATCTCGACGCGCTGGCGCTCGCCCACGCTCAGGGTGTGGACCGGGCGCAGCGGATCGACCTCGAGGCCGTAGCCGGCGGACACCTCGCGGATGCGGGCGGTGACCTCGTCCAGGCCCTGGGCCTTGTCCAGGCCCAGCCAGACGTTCTCGGCGGCGGTCAGGGTGTCGAACAGCGAGAAGTGCTGGTAGACCATGCTGATGCCCAGCGCCCGGGCGGCGGCCGGGCTGGCCACCTGCACCGGCTGGCCGTTCCAGTGGACCTCGCCGGCGTCGGGCTTGACCGCGCCGTAGATGATCTTCATGAGCGTGGACTTGCCGGCGCCGTTCTCGCCGAGCACGGCGTGGATCTGTCCCGGGGCGACGCTCAGGCTGACGCCGTCGTTGGCCCGCACCGCGGGGTACTGCTTGGTGATGCCGCGGAGTTCCAGGCGGGCGGGCGTCATCGTCATGGGGTGGGCGATTCTTATTCGTGTCGGTCGTTGCGGCGGTGACGCTCCACGCCGGCCACGCGGGTGCTCACCACATGGTCGTCGCCGGCCAGCGTCAGCCAGGCAAAGATCGCGTCATGCAAATCGCGCGCCACCGCCTGGCGGCGCTGTTCCACCGGGCTGCGGGCCCGGTCCCAGACGACCACGTCGGCGAGTGTACCGGGCTCGAGCGCACCAATTTCGTGCGACAACCCCAGGGCGAGGGCGGCGCCGCGGGTGGCCGCGTGCAGCAGCGACCAGGCCGTGACCCGGCGACCGGCCAGGGCCTGGACCTGGTAGGCATCGGCCAGGGTGCGCAGCATCGACAGGCTGGTGCCCCCGCCGACGTCGCAGCCCAGGGTCACCGCGGCGCCGCCGGCGCGGGCGGCGGCCCAGTCGAACAGGCCGCTGCCCAGGAACAGGTTGGAGCTGGGGCAATGCGACAGCATCGCCCCGGTGGCGGCCAGGCGGGCGCGGTCCTCGGCGTCCAGCCAGATGCCGTGGGCCAGCATGCTGCGCGGGCCCAGCAGACCGAAGCGCTCGTAGACGTCCAGGTAGCTGCGCGACCAGGGGAAGAGCTCGGACACCCAGCGCACCTCGTCGCGGTTCTCGGCCACGTGGGTCTGCATGTACAGGCCCGGGCAGGCGGTCATCAGGGCCCCGGCCATGGCCAGCTGGGCGTCGGTGGAGGTGGGCGCGAAGCGCGGCGTCACCGCGTAGGCCAGGCGGCCGTGGCCATGCCAGCGGGCGATCAGCTCGACGCAGTCCTGTTCGGCCTGGGCCACGTCGTCGCGCAGGAACGCGGGGGCGTGGCGGTCCATCAGCACCTTGCCGGCGATCAGGCGCATGCCGCGGGCGTCGGCGGCCTCGAACAGCGCATCCACCGAATCGGCGTGCACCGTGGGGAACACCATCGCGCTGGTGGTGCCGGTGGCCAGCAGGCCGTCCAGGAACAGGCCCGAGATGAAGCGGGCGTGGGCCGGCTCGGCCATGCGGGCCTCGGCCGGGAAGGTGTGGGTCTCGAGCCAGTCCAGCAGCTCGGTGCCCCAGGCGCCCAGCACGTCGATCTGGGCGCTGTGGACGTGGGTGTCGATGAAACCGGGCAGGATGAGGCGGCCCGGGTGGCGCTCCTTGGGCCAGCTGGCATCGGGCTCCTGGGACTGGACCGCGGCGATGCGGCCGTTCTCGATCAGCAGCCAGTGGTCCGGGCGCCAGCGCAGGCCGGGGCTGGCCGGGTCGTCCAGCGCGGGCTCGGCGGTGAAATCCAGCAGGTCACCGTGCAGCGCCAAGCGCTGATCATGTCCCACGTGCAGGCTCAAGGTGGCGTCTCTCCGGGTCGGGGCACGCCCGCCGCCCCTCGGCCACCGCGCCATGCCAGCGCCGATGGTAGGGCATCGCCGCCGCCGCTGAGACAATCGGCCCATGTCCACACCCCACCCCTCCCCTGCCCCCCACGCCGTGGCCGACACGGCGCGGGCGCGGCAGTGGCTGCAGGCCGGCCGGCGCGCGGTGGTGGTGGCCGTGGGCGAGACCCGCGGCTCGGTCCCCCGCGAGCGCGGCACCCGCATGCTGGTGGCGGCCGACGAGGTGGCCGGCACCATCGGCGGTGGTCACCTGGAGTGGAAGGCGATCGAGCAGGCCCGCGAGCGCCTGGCCGGCGGCGGTGCCCTGGCCTGGGACTGGCCGGTGGCGCTGGGCCCCTCGCTGGGCCAGTGCTGCGGCGGGGCGCTGACCCTGCACTTCCGCCCGCTGGACGCGCAGGCGCTGGCCGACTGGCCGGCCGAGGCGCCGCGCTTCACGCTGCAGCTCTACGGCGCCGGCCATGTCGGCCGCGCCATCGTGCAGCTGCTGGCCCAGATCCCCTGCCGGGTGCAGTGGATCGACGAGCGCGAGGAAGAGTTTCCGGCCGGCCCGCTGCCGCCGCACATCGAGCGCCTGTGCGTGGAGCCGGTGGCGGCCGAGGTGCCACTGGCCCCGCCCGGCGCCTGCTACCTGGTGCTGACCCACAGCCACGACCTGGACCTGGCGCTGGCCGAGGCCATCCTGCGCCGCGGCGATGCCCGCTGGTTCGGGTTGATCGGCTCGGCCACCAAGCGCGCCCGTTTCCGGCGCCGCCTGGGCGAGCGGGGCTTCTCCGAGGCCGCGCTGGACGGCATGACCTGCCCGATCGGCCTAGCCGGCCTGGCCGGCAAGGAACCCGGCGTGATCGCGGTGTCGGTGGTCGCCCAGCTGCTGTTGGCCACCTCTTATACGGAAAACGAGTAAGCATCCTCGAAAACCGATGCTGCGGTGCACCACACTGGCGAGCTCCCGGGGGTAAAGCCTTTTTGCCCTGCCCTGTTCTCGGCATGAAGGAATGACCCGACCATGGTGTTCGACGCAATGACCTCGCTGGCCGGCCTGATGGTCGGCCTGATGGTGGGGGTGACCGGGGTGGGCGGTGGCTCGCTGATGACCCCGATCCTGGTGATGATGTTCGGCGTGGCGCCGACCACCGCGGTGGGCACCGACCTGCTCTACGCCTCGGCCACCAAGATGTTCGGCGTGGGGGTGCACCACGGCGCCGGCACGGTCGACTGGCCGATCGTGCGCCGCCTGGCGATGGGCAGCCTGCCCGCCGCCGCCGCCACGCTGGCCTGGATGCACCTGTCCGAGGCCGGCCGCGTCAAGAGCGGCTTCATCATCGACATGGTCGCGGTGATGCTGATCATCACGGCGCTGGGCATCTTCTTCAAGGACGGCATGCACCGCCTGGGCCGCAAGCTGCGCATCGGCAATGCCGCCAGCTTCAAGCACGCCCAACCGGTGCTCACCGTGGTCTGCGGCGTGGTCCTGGGCGTGCTGGTCACCCTGACCTCGATCGGCGCCGGCGCGCTGGGCACGGTCATGCTGGTGTACCTGTACCCGCTGCGCCTGGACGCCGCCAAGCTGGTGGGCACCGACCTGGCGCATGCGATCCCGCTGGCCCTGATCGCCGGCCTGGGCCACCTGGCCCTGGGCAACGTGGACTGGCAGCTGCTGGTCAACCTGCTGCTGGGCTCGGTGCCGGGCGTGCTGCTGGGCTCGCTGGTCAGCACCCGGGCACCGCTGGCCCTGATCCGCTACGCCATCGCGGTGGTTCTGGGCGCGGTGGCCGTCAAGCTGCTGCTGACCTGAGCGCCGCGGCCGCGGTGGCCCGGCCCACCCCCCATGAAGAACGGGGCCCTCGGGCCCCGTCTTGCTTGCGCCGGCCCCCGCAGGGGCGTGGGGCGGGCGGGCTCAGTCGGCCAGGGCCAGGCGCTCCAGCGCCGCCGGGTCCAGCACGTGCACCGTGTAGCCGGCCACCTGCAGCACGCCCTGGCTGGCGAAGCTGCGCATCAGGCGCGACAGGGTCTCGGGCGTGATCGCCAGCTGCGAGGCGATGTCGCGCTTGCGCATCGGCAGCTGCACCACCGCCCGGCCGGGCAGGGCCGGGTCGGCCTGGCAGCGCTGGTGCAGCCAGGCGGCCAGGCGACCCGGCGCGTCCTTGTGCATCAACTCGTGGGTGTTGACCGCCAGTGCGCGGATCTCGCGCGCCAGGGTGGTGATCAGGCGGCGCGCCAGCATCGGGAAGCGGTCCAGCACCTGGCCCAGCGGCTCGCGCGGCAGCTCGGCGATGGTGGCGCTGGTCATGGCCCGTGCGTCCAGCGCGTGCGGCTCGGCCAGCCAACCGGCGCTCAGGTCCAGCCAGGCCGGGCCGTGCATGTGGCGCTCGGTGCGAAAGCCCGCCTCGTCGGCGCGCACGCCCAGGGCCACGTCACCATCGACCACCAGCAGCAGGCCGGCGGCGGCATCGCCCTGTCCGTGGACCAGGGCACCGGGGGCCACGCGGCGGGCGCGGGAGATCTCGTTGAGGGCGGCGGCTTCGGGACTGCCGAGCGCGGAGCCCCCGAACAGCGTGCCCCATTGGCGGGCATCGGGCAGCAGCGACACGCCGGGGCCCAGCGGCGCGGGCGCAGCCGCCACCCGGCTCGAGGTGCGCAGCCGGGTGAGCGGCGCACGCTCGGGCATCGGGCCGGCGGACGGGTGGCGGAGGGTGGGGTGTTCCATGCGGCTCTCTCGGGGAAACCTGAGGGGTCGGCCGCACTGTCCGGCAGCATCCCCCCCCGGGTGTTGCGCCAGATCAAGCGCCCCGCCCACCCCCGCACGCCCCGTCACCTGCATGCGATCTGCCTCAAATCCGTGGGATCGGCGCCGCAGCCGTGGCGGGGGTTTCCCGCGTGGGATGAACACCGCGGGGCCGTACCATCCGGACGAATCCAAGCCGGAGAGCCCGATGAAACTGCTGCGCCTTGGCCCCAAGGGCCAGGAAAGACCCGCCCTGCTGGACAGCCAGGGCATCGCCCGCGACCTCGGCGGCCTGATCGACGACCTGACGCCGCGGCACCTCACGCCTGCCGGGCTGGCCGCGCTGCGGGCGCTGGACCCGTCCGCCCTGCCGGCGCTGCCAGCGGGCCTGCGCCCCGGCCTGCCCTGGAGCGGCTGCGGCAAGTTCATCTGCGTGGGGCTGAACTATGCCGACCACGCCGCCGAGGCCGGCATGGCCCTGCCCGCCGAGCCCATCCTGTTCAGCAAGCACCTGAGCTGCATGGTGGGTGCACAGGACCCGGTGGTGCTGCCCTACGGCGGCGAGAAGGGCGACTGGGAGGTGGAGCTGGGCGTGGTGATCGGCCAGACCGCGCGCTGCGTGGGCGTGGACGAGGCCCTGGCCCATGTGGCGGGCTACTGCGTGGTCAACGATGTCTCCGAGCGCGCCTTCCAGCTCGAGCGCGGTGGCACCTGGGACAAGGGCAAGGGCTGCGACACCTTCGGCCCGGTGGGGCCCTGGCTGGTCACGGCCGACGAGGTGCCCGACCCGCAGGCCCTGGACCTGTGGCTGGACCTCAACGGCGAGCGCATGCAGACCGGCAACACCCGCACCATGGTGTTCGGGGTGGCGCAGCTGGTGAGCGTGATCAGCCACTACTGCACCCTGCAGCCCGGCGACCTGATCGCCACCGGCACGCCGCCGGGCGTGGGCATGGGCGTCAAGCCCGTGCCGCGCTACCTGCGCCCGGGCGACCAGATGCGCCTGGGCATCCAGGGCCTGGGCGAACAGCGCCTGGGCGTGCACGCCTGGGACCCGGCCTGGCTGGATTAAACCTGCACGGGGCGGCCACGCCGCCCCGCCCGGTCGGCTGGATCAGTCGGGCTTGATCCTGGCGCGGGCGATCACCGGCTTCCAGCGCTTCTGTTCCTGGGCGATGAAGCTGGCGAACTCGGCCGGCGTGCTGCCCACCGCGATCGCCGCGTCCTTGGACAGGTGCTCCAGCGCGGCGGGTTCGCGCATCGCCTTGGCCGCGGCGGCGGCCAGCCTGTCGGCGGCGGCCTGCGGCAGCGTGGCCGGGGCCATCAGGCCGTACCACTGGGTCATCTCGAAGCCCGGCCAGCCCTGCTCGGCCACGGTGGGCACGTCGGGCAGTTGAGGGATGCGCTGCGGGGTGCCGGTGGCGATGCAGCGCAGTTTGCCGGTCTTGATGAACTGCATCACCGCCGGCGCGCCCACCGAGGCGCAGTCCAGGCGGCCAGCCAGCAGGTCGGTCAGTTGCGGCCCGGTGCCGCGGTAGGGCACGTGCAGGATGAAGGTCTCGGTGACCATCTTCAGGTATTCCATGGCCAGGTGACCGGCGCTGCCATTGCCGGCCGAGCCGTAGTTCAGCTGACCGGGCTTCTTCCTGGCCAGCGCCACCAGGTCCTTCAGGTTCTTCACCGGCAGGTCGGGGTGCACCAGGTACAGGCTGGGCACCTTGGCCAGCAGGCTGATCGGGCGGAAGTCCCGGTTGGGGTCGTAGGGCAGCTTGTCGAAGATGTACGGGTTCACGGCCAGCGTGCCGATGTGGCCCAGCACCAGGGTGTGCTGGTCGTCGGCGCGGGCGACCTCGGCCATCGCCACGTTGCCGGCACCGCCGGGCTTGTTGTCCACGTACACGCTCTGGCCCAGCAGCTTGCCCAGCTCCTGGGCGGTGGCGCGGGCGACGATCTCGGAGCTGCCCCCGGGGGCGAACGGCACGACGAAGCGGACCGCCTTGCCGGGCCAGGCGGCCTGCGACCGGGCGGCGCCGGGCACCAGCAGGGCGCCGCCTGCGGCGGCGGACCAGGCCAGGGCCTGGCGACGGTTGGGGCGAGACGAGGTGTTCATGCCCCGATCATCGCGCCGACGTGGCCGGCAGGGGGTTGGGGGCAGCCCTCAGGTGGACCGAGGCCCCCGCAGCGGGCCATGCCCGGCCACTACAAGGCCCGGAAATGACAAAGGACCACCGATGGTGGTCCCTTGGTCAAGCGCCGGGCTTCAGCCCTGGCACGGTCTTGCGACACCGGTGACGGGTTCCGGCATTCCGCCCATTGGTGCGGTCGGTTGGGTTCGTCGCAATGGAAGCCATTCTGTCCGCTTTCCGTGACGGCACCATGACGAAAAACAAGGCGTTCACCCCCCCAGTCCTCGGGAGCCGACAATCGGCTCCCATGCCCTGTCCTGCCCAGATCCGGCCGCTGACACCGTCGGACGCCGATGCCCACCGGACCCTGATGCTGGCCGCCTACGCCCGGGAGCCCGCGGCCTTCACCTCCACCCCGGCCGAGCGGTCCGCACTGCCCTTGGCCTGGTGGGCGCAGCGCCTGGCCGGCGGCACCGTCTGGGGCGCCTGGGACGGCGCACGCCTGCTGGGCGCCGTGGGGCTGGAGCCCGCCAGTCGGGCACGCCAGGCCCACCGGGCCACGGTGTTCGGCATGGTGGTCGATCCGGCGGCACGCGGTCTGGGCCTGGGTCGGGCCCTGCTGCAGGCGCTGATTGACGGCGCCACGCAGCGCGCGGGCCTGGCCTTGCTGGAGTTGACGGTCAGCGAGGGCAACGACCGGGCCCGCCGCTTGTACGAGGACGCCGGCTTCGTGGCCTGGGGCCGAGAGCCGCAGGCGGTGGCGCTGGACGATGGCCACTGCCTGGCCAAATGGCACCTTCAGCGGCCGCTGCACGCGCCGCGGCGCCGCCTCTCGCTGGCCGATGCCGAGGTGGCCGAGGTGCGGCGTGAAGGCGCGGCGTGGTGGCTGCGGCTGTCGGCCGCCCCGGTGCAGCAGTGGCAGGACGGGCGCTGGCAGGACGGCCACCTGGGCCCCGTGCACCTGCGCCTGGACACCGCCACCGTGCCGGACGCCCTGCCCCGCCTGTGGGGCCGCCTGCGCGAAGGCCTGCTGCACGACGCCCAGGGCCGGCGCCTCCCGTGGCTGGAGCTGCCCGGGTCCTGGCGCGGGCCGCTGCGCCTGTCGCTGCAGGACGGCCACGGGCAGGCGATGGACCTGCCGCTGCAGGGCCTGTGCCTGCAATGCCCGCCCGACGCCGTCTGGCGCGAGTCGCTGCACTGCTGAACAAGCGGCCGGGCCGGCGTTCAAAGCACCAGGATGGCCCGGAAGTCGTTGACGTTGGTGTGGGTGGGCCCGGTCACCAGCAGGTCGCCCAGGGCCTCGAAGAAGCCGCAGGCGTCGTTGCGCTGCAGATGGGCCGCCGGCGACAGCCCCGCCGCGCGGGCGCGGGCCAGGGTGTCGGGCGTGACGAAGGCGCCGGCGTTGGACTCGATGCCGTCGATGCCGTCGGTGTCGCCCGCCAGCACCCACACCCCCGGCTCGTCCTGCAGCGCGACCGCGCAGCCCAGCAGGAACTCGGTGGCGCGGCCGCCGCGCCCCCTGGGCGCACCAGCGGCGGTCGGGCGCACCGTGACCGTGGTTTCGCCCCCGGAGAGGATCACGCAGGGCCGCGCGAAGGGCTGGCCGCGCCGGGCCACCGCGCGCGCCAGCGCCGCGTGGACCCCGCCCACGACATGGGACTCGCCCTCGATCTCGTCGGACAGCACATGGGCCGGCAGGCCCAGCGCACGGGCCCGCTCGGCGGCGGCCTCCAGGCTGGCCTGCGGCGTGGCGATCACCTGCCAGGCGTGGCCGGCGAAACAGGCGTCGCCGGGCTTGGGGGTCTCGAAGGCACCGCCCTCAAGACCGGCACGCGCGGCCGGCGGCAGCTCGATGCCGTAGCGCTCGCAGATCGCCAGCGCCTCGGCGCAGGTGCTGGTGTCGGGCACGGTGGGACCGCTGGCGATCACCGCCGGCTCGTCGCCCGGCACGTCCGAGATCATCAGGGTCAGCACGCGGGCCGGCGCGCACCGCGCGGCCAGGCGCCCGCCCTTGATCGCCGAGAGGTGCTTGCGCACGCAGTTCATCGCGTCGATCGGGGCCCCGCTGGCCAGCAGGGCGCGGTTGATGGCCTGCTTGTCGGCCAGGGTCAGGCCGGGCTGCGGCAGCGTCAGCAGGGCCGAGCCGCCGCCGGAGATCAGGCAGACCACCAGGTCATCGGCGCTCAGGCCCTGCGCCAGCGCGGCGATGCGCTCGGTGGCGGCCAGGCCGGCGGCGTCGGGCACCGGGTGCGAGGCCTCGACGATCTCGATGCGGCCCTGCCCCGCGCGGTAGGCCGGGGGCGTGTGTTCGTAGCGGGTGACGACCAGGCCGCTCATCGGGGCGTCGGCCGGCCACAGGCCGTCAAAGGCCAGCGCCATCGCGCCAGCGGCCTTGCCGGCGCCCAGCACCACGGTGCGGCCGCGCGGGGGCGCGGGCAGGTGCGCGGGCAGCACCGCCGCCGGCTGCGCCCGCGCCACGGCCACGTCGTACAGCTCGCGCAGCAGTGCGCGCGGGTCCGCGGCCCAGGGGCCGGTCGTCATGCCATCAGCCAATCCGATGTCTCCTCGGTGGGGGGCGGGCCGGTCCTTGGCGCCTGCCCGTCGCGTCCGGCGGCACGGGGCCGTGCGCCGGACGGCAGGGGCGGACGATAGCAGCGGCATCGCATGCCACACTCGCGGCGCCGATGGAGAACCCGCTGCCCATGACCGAGCGCACCCTGCTGATCCGCGACGCCGACGCCGTCGCCACGATGGACGACGAGCGTCGCGAACTGCGCGGCGCCAGCGTGCTGCTGCGCGGCCGCGTGGTCGAGGCCATCGGCCCCGCCGACACCCTGCCGCGCGAGGCCGACGAGGTCATCGACGCCCGCGGCCACGTGGTGGTGCCCGGTCTGGTCAACACCCACCACCACATGTACCAGTCGTTGACCCGGGCGGTGCCGGCGGCGCAGGACGCCGAGCTCTTCGGCTGGCTGCGCACGCTCTACCCGATCTGGGCCGGCCTGACCCCCGAGATGGCCCGGGTGAGCGCCCAGGTCGCGATGGCCGAGCTGCTGCTGTCGGGCTGCACCACCAGCAGCGACCACCTCTACCTGTACCCCAACGGCGTGCGCCTGGACGACACCATCGAGGCCGCGCTGGGGATCGGCCTGCGCTTTCACCCCACCCGCGGCAGCATGAGCGTGGGCGAGAGCGCCGGCGGCCTGCCGCCCGATGCGCTGGTCGAGCGCGAGGACGCGATCCTGCGCGACACCCGCCGCGTGATCGAGGCCTTCCACGACCCCGACCGCCACGCCATGGTGCGGGTGGGCGTGGCACCCTGCTCGCCCTTCTCGGTCAGCCCCGGGCTGATGCGCGACGCCGCCGCACTGGCGCGTGCCCACGGCACCCGGCTGCACACCCACCTGGCCGAGAACGACCACGACGTGGCCTACAGCCGGGAGCGCTTCGGCCAGACCCCGGCCGAGTACGCCGAGAGCCTGGGCTGGCTGGGCGAGGACGTCTGGCACGCCCACTGCGTCAAGCTGGACCCGGCCGGCATCGCCCGCTTCGCCGCCACCGGCACCGGCGTGGCCCACTGCCCCTGCAGCAACATGCGCCTGGCCTCGGGCATCGCCCCGGTGCAGCGCATGCGCCGCGCCGGCGTGCCGGTGGGCCTGGGCGTGGACGGCAGCGCCAGCAACGACAGCGGCCACCTGCTGGCCGAGGCGCGCCAGGCCATGCTGCTGGGCCGGGTCGGCCGGGCGCTGGACGACTTCGGCTGCGACCACGGCGCGGCCGAGTTCACCGCCCGCGACGCCCTGGCCATCGCCACCCGCGGCGGCGCCCGGGTGCTGGGCCGCGACGACATCGGCCACCTCGCGCCCGGCATGTCGGCCGACCTGGCCGTCTTCGACACCCGCGGCCCGGGCCTGGCGGGCGGCGCGGTGCACGACCCGGTGGGCGCGCTGCTGCTGTGCGGCGTGCCGCAGGCCGCGTACACCGTGGTCAACGGCCGGGTGGTGGTGCGCGAAGGCCGCCTGGCCACGCTGGAACTCGAGCCCCTGCTCGAGCGCCACAACGCCTTGGCGCGGCAGCTGGTGAACGGAGCCTCCCGATGAGCGCGCCCCGCATCCTGGTGCTGGCCGCCCACCCGGCCCTGCAGCACTCCCACGTCAACCGGCCGATGATGGAGGCCGTCCGCGGCCTGGCCCATGTCGAGCTGCGCGACCTGTACGCGCTCTACCCCGACTACGCGATCGACGTGGCCGCCGAACAGCGCGCCACGGCGGCGGCCGACCTGATCGTCTGGCAGCACCCCTGGCAGTGGTACTCGATGCCGCCGCTGATGAAGCTGTGGCTGGACGAGGTGCTGGCCCACGGCTGGGCCTACGGCCACGACGCCCAGGGCCGCGCCACCCGCGCCCTGGCCGGCAAGGACCTGTGGCTGGCCACCAGCACCGGCGGGGCCGAGTCGGCCTACCACCCCGGCGGCTACAACCGCCACTTCTTCGACGACTTCCTGCCGCCCTACCGGCAGACCGCCGCGCTGTGCGGCCTGCGCTTCCTGCCGCCGCTGGTCTGCCACGGCGCCCACGCGCTGGACGCCGCCGCCCTGCAGGACCACCTGCAGGTCTGGGTGGACCGACTGCGCCACTACCCCGACTGGCCCGAGCTGGCCGAGCTGCAGGAGTGCCCGGACTGCGAGGTCCCGGCCGCCGACCGCCCCGCGTCCGAGGAGGCCGCGTGAACGCCCACTGGCTGCACGCCGCCCTGATCTACCTGGCCGCGGCGGTGCTCTTCGTGCCGCTGGCCAAGCGCTTCGGCCTGGGCTCGATCATCGGCTACCTGGCCGCCGGCGTGGCCATCGGCCCGTTCGGCCTGGGCGTGGTCAAGGACCCCGAGGCCATCCTGCACGCCGCCGAGTTCGGCGTGGTGCTGATGATGTTCCTGATCGGCCTGGAGCTGGAGCCCCCGCGGCTGTGGGCCCTGCGCCGGCCGATCTTCGGCTGGGGCACGGCCCAGCTGCTGGGCTGCGCGGCGGTGCTGGCCGGCGCCGGCTGGGCGCTGGGCGCGCCGGTGGCGGTGGCGCTGATCGCCGGCCTGGGGCTGGCCCTGTCGTCCACCGCGGTGGCGCTGCAGGTCCTGCAGGAGCGCCACCTGCTGCCCACCAGCGGGGGCCAGGCCGGCTTCGCGATCCTGCTGTTGCAGGACGTGGCCGCGATCCCCATCCTGGCGCTGATCCCCTTGCTGGGCAGCCGGGTCGAGGCCACCGGCGGCTCCCCGCTATGGGAGGCGCTGCGGGCGCTGGCGGTGGTGGCCGGCATCATCCTGGGCGGCCGGCTGCTGCTGCGGCACGCGCTGCGCTGGGTGGCGCGCAGCCGCTCGCCCGAGATCTTCACCGCCGCCGCGCTGGGCCTGGTGGTCGGCATCGCCAGCCTGATGGAGGCGGTGGGCCTGTCGATGGCGCTGGGCGCCTTCCTGGGCGGCGTGCTGCTGGCCGAGAGCGAATACAAGCGCGAGCTGGAGACCGATGTCGAGCCCTTCAAGGGCCTGCTGCTGGGCCTGTTCTTCATGGCCGTGGGCATGTCGATGGACTTCGCGGCGTTGTGGGCCGAGCGCTGGCTGGTGCTGGGCCTGCTGCTGGGCTTTCTGGCGCTGAAGGCCGCGGTGATCTGGGCCTTGGCCGCCACGGTGAAGGTGCCACTGGCCGAGCGTCCGGTGCTGACCCTGCTGCTGGCCCAGGGCGGCGAGTTCGCCTTCGTGGTGTTCCAGCAGGCCGAGACTGCCGGCGTGCTCAGCGGCGGCGCGTCCTCGCTGCTGGTGGGCACGGTGGCGCTGTCCATGCTGGTCACGCCGCTGCTGCTGGTGGCGGTGGACCGGGCGCTGCTGCCGCGCTTCGCGCGCGCGCCGTCGGACTCGCCCCACGCGCTGGCCGAGCCGCAGGAGGCGCCGGTGATCATCGCCGGCTTCGGCCGCTACGGCCAGGTCATCGGCCGACTGCTGCACGCCAACGGCCTCAAGCCCACGGTGCTGGACCACGACGCCGAACAGGTCGCCTTCCTGCGCAAGTACGGCTTCCGGGTGCACTACGGGGACGCCACCCGCCTGGACCTGCTGCGCCTGGCCGGTGCCGAGACCGCCCGCGTGCTGGTCATCGCCATCGACGACGTCGAGCAAAGCCTGCAGCTGGCCGAGCTGGCGCGCCAGCACTTCCCGCACCTGACCGTGGTGGCCCGCGCCCGCAACGTGCAGCACCACTTCGCCCTGCGCGACCGCGGCGTGCAGCTGATCGAGCGCGAGACCCTGGACTCGGCCCTGCTGAGCGCCCGCAGCGTGCTCGAGCAGCTGGGCTGGCTGCCGCACCAGGCCCGCCAGCTCTCGATGCGCTTTCGCCGCCACCTGGTCGATCAGCTCGAGCGCATGTACCCCCACCACCGCGACGAGCAGGCCCTGGTGTCGGTCGCCAAGCAGGGCCGCCAGCAACTCGAGGAGCTGTTCGCGCAGGAGCGCGAGGCGCTGCGCCGCGGGGGCCCGGCGCGGGCCTGGGCGCCGGGTGCGGGGACTCCGGCGGAAGGGCCCGCCGCCCGTCCTTGAGGCGGGACGGCCTCAGAGCGAGGGGTGCGGCGACTCCTCCGCAGGTCCCCCTTCGGCCACCTCGGCCGCCCCCGCGGCGAAGGCCGCCTGCAGCGCCGGCACCCGGTGCTGCGGGTCCTCGCCCAGGCCGCGCACCACGCAGGCGGCGCGGGCACCGGTGCGGGCCACCGCGCGGACCTGGTCCTCGTCGAGCAGGCCGCCGATCCCCACCACCGGCCGGCCGGCGTGGCGCACCCACCAGGCCAGGTTGTCGAGCCCCTGCGCTCGCCAGGGCATGGCCTTGGTGCGGGTCGGCCAGACCGGCCCGCAGGCGATGTAGTCGCCGGGCAGGGCCCGCGCGCGGCAGAGCTCCCACAGGCTGTGGCTGCTGATGCCCAGGCGCAGGCCGCTGGCCAGCAGGGCCTGGCGGCCGGCCTCGCCCAGGGCCTGCAGGTCTTCCTGGCCCAGGTGCACGCCGTCGGCGCCCACCTCGCGGGCCAGGGCCCAGTGGTCGTTGATGAACAGGTGGGCACCGGCCGCGCGGGCCAGGGCCACGGCCTGCACCAGGTCCTGGCGCAGCGCCTGCCACCAGCGGGTGCCGGCCCCGGGCGGGGGCTTGATCCGCAGCTGCACGGTGGCCACGCCGGCCTGCAGCACGGCGCGCAGGCGCGGCAGGCCGTCCACCAGCGCATACAGGCCGGCCGCCAGGCGGTCGGGCTGGGGCGGCGGGGGCGGCCGGCAGGCCTCGCCCCAACCCAGCCGGGGCAGCAGGCCGCGGGCCTGCCACCACCCGGGGGTGGCCACCACTGGCCCGGCGCCGCGGCCCACGGCCCGGGCGTGGCGCAGCGCATGGGTGGTGGCCATCTTGGCGACCACGGCCGCATCGGGCACCGGCCAGCCCAGCGCCAGCGCCGCGGCCAGGCTGGTGGCAAAGGTGCAGCCGGTGCCGTGGTGGTGCGGCGTGTCGACCCGCGGCCCGCTCAGCCAGCCGCTGGCCAGCGGGTGCTCCAGCCAGTCGTGGGCGGCCTGCGGGTCGCGGCCGTCGTCGCCGCCGGTGACCAGCACCGCGCCAGGCCCCAGCGCCGCCAGCGCCCGGGCCTGGGCCGGCACGTCGCGGGGGGCCTGCGTACCCAGCAGCGCTGCGGCCTCGGCCCGGTTGGGCGTGACCACGGTGGCGCGCGGCAGCAGCCACTGGCGGATCGCGGCGGGCAGCTCTTCGCCGGCCAGGCCGTCGCCGGTGCTGGCGCGCAGCACCGGGTCCACCACCAGGGCCACCGGGGCGCGCTGGCGCTGGGCGTCCAGCCAGCGGGCCAGGCATTCGACCTGCGCGGCGCTGCCCAGCAGGCCGGTCTTGACCACCCGCGGCGGCAGGTCGCGCGAGAGCGTGTCGAGCTGGGCCTGCAGCACCTCCGTGGACAGCGGCTGCACCCGGGCCACCTCGGTGGTGGACTGGGCGGTGACGGCGGCCAGCACCGGGCACAGGTGCACGCCCAGCGCATCCGCGGCGCGCTGGTCGGCGCTCAGGCCGGCGCCGCCGCCGCTGTCGTGCCCGGCCACGCTCCAGACGATCGGGAGGACGGCGCTCATCCGATCAGCACCGGCTCGCCACCCACCGGGGTGCTGGGCACCGCCATGTCCTGCGGCGCCATCAACCCGGCCTCGTGGGCCCCGCGGCCGGCGGCCACGGCGTCGGCAAAGGCCCGCGCCATGCGCACCGGGTCCCGCGCGTGGGCCACGGCCGAGTTCAGCAGCACAGCGTCAAAGCCCAGCTCCATCGCCTGCGCGGCGTGGCTGGGCGCGCCCAGGCCGGCGTCGACCACCAGCGGCACCTGGGGCAGGCGCGCGCGCAGGGTGCGCAGCGCATGCACCTGCAGCAGGCCCTGACCCGAGCCGATCGGTGCGCCCCAGGGCATCAGCACCTGGCAGCCGGCGTCCACCAGGCGGCGGCAGGCCACCAGGTCGTCGGTGCAGTAGGGGAAGACCTTGAAGCCCTCGCGCAGCAAGGCGGTGGCCGCCTCCAGCGTGCCCCAGGGGTCGGGCTGCAGGGTGTGCTCATCGCCCACCACCTCGAGCTTGATCCAGTCGGTGGCGTAGAGCTCGCGCGCCATGTGGGCCAGCGCCACCGCCTCGCGGGCGGTGCGGCAACCCGCGGTGTTGGGCAACAGGTGCAGGCCCAGGCGGCGCACCTGCTCCAGCGGCGCCTGCTCGCCGCCGCCGGCCAGGCTGCGGCGCAGGCCCACGGTGACCACGCGGCAGCCGCTGGCCTGCAGGGCCTGGCCCAGCACCGCGGGCGAGGGGTAGCCGGCACTGCCCAGCATCAGGCGGCTGGCCAGGGGCACGCCATAGGGCGCGAAGGGGGCTGCGGTCGATGGGATGGAACGGTTCGTCATGGCTCAGCCTCCGACGATGGGGTGAAAGGTCAGCACGCGGTCGCCCGGGTGCAGCGGGGTGTGGTGGCGCCGCGGGCGCGGCACGAAGTCGCCGTTGAGGGCGGTGGCCACCGCCTCGGGCGCCAGGCCGGCGGCCTGCAGCAGCGCCGCCAGGTGCAGGCCCGCTTGCCAGGGCCGCGCCTGGCCGTCCAGCCAGACCGCGGGGGCGGTGTCGGGCAGGCGGTCGGGCATGGGCTCAGGCATCGACGGCCTCCAGCGGCCGTGCGGCCAGGCCGGCCTCGGCCAGGGCGTCGTCCACCAGGGCAGGGGCCATCAGCCAGCCGTGGCGGTACAGGCCGTTCAGGCGCAGCAGGCCGGGCTCCACGACCAGGCGCGGGCGGTGGTCGGGCAGCGCCGGGCGCAGCTGGGTCTCGAGGTGGACGATGCGGGCCTCGGCCAGCTCGGGCAGCACGCTCTGCGCCGCGCTGAGCAATTCGACCGCGCTGCGCAGGCTGACCGGCGAGCGGTCCTCGCCCTCGATCTCGCTGGCGCCCACCACCACCCGATCCCCCGGCCGCGGCACCAGGTAGACGCGGTGGCGGGGGTGCATCAGCCGCAGCGGGTGGCGCAGGTCCAGGCCCGGCGCGTGCAGCCACAGCAGCTCGCCGCGCACCCCGCGCAGTGGCCAGTCGGGCCGGGCGCCCAGGCCACGGGTGTCCAGCACCCAGTCCAGCGACCAGGTCTGGCCGTCGTCCAGTTCCAGGCCTCCCGGCCGCACCGCCTGCACCCGTCGGCCCCAGTGCCAGCGCACGCCGCGGGCCTGCGCGCACAGCGCGGGCAGCACCGCGTGCGGCAGCACCCGGCCCTCGCCCGGCAGTTGCCAGCCCAGCAGGCCAGGGCGCAGCGCGGGCTCCAGCGCCTGCAAGGCGTCGGCGGACAGGGCCCGGGGCCGGGCACCGTCCGGCGGCGTGGCGTGCGCCAAGCGGTCCAGCACCCGGGCCGCCGCGCCGCGGTCGCCCGGGTGGGCCAGCAGCAGGCTGCCGCGCTGCTGCAACCACTCGGCGGCGCGGGCGGGGTCGGGGGCCAGCGCGTCGACGATGGCGCGCCAGCGCGGCAGCGAGCGCCAGCCCAGCGCCGCCACCTCGGGCGGCGCGTGCTCCAGTTCGGCCAGCGGGCTGAGCATCCCGGCCGCGCTGAAGCCGGCCGGCCCCTGGCCGTCCTGTCGCGGTCCGGGGCCGTCGGCCGGGTCGGCCACCCAGACCTCGTGTTCGCTGGCCAACCGCCAGGCCAGCAGCCGGCCCAGCAGCCCGGCGCCGGCGATGCCGATGCGCGCCATGCTCAGGCCCGCCCGCGCGCGTCATGCAGCGGCACCAGCAGCTCGCCGCCGCCGGCGCGGAACTCGGCCCCCTTGGCGGCCAGTCCCTGCTGCAGCGCCTCGCCCTCGGCCACGCCCTGGGCGGCGGCGAAGGCCCGCACCTCCTGGGTGATCTTCATGCTGCAGAACTTGGGGCCGCACATGCTGCAGAAGTGGGCGGTCTTGCCCGAGTCCTTGGGCAGGGTCTCGTCGTGGAAGGCCTCGGCGGTCTGCGGGTCCAGGCCCAGCGCGAACTGGTCGCGCCAGCGGAACTCGAAGCGCGCGGCGCTCAGCGCGTCGTCGTGGGCCCGCGCGCCCGGGTGGCCCTTGGCGACATCGGCCGCGTGGGCGGCGATCTTGTAGGCGATCAGGCCCTGCTTGACGTCGTCCCGGTCGGGCAGGCCCAGGTGCTCCTTGGGCGTGACGTAGCACAGCATCGCGGTGCCCATCCAGCCGATCATGGCGGCGCCGATGGCGCTGGCGATGTGGTCGTGGCCCGGCGCGATGTCGATGGTCAGCGGGCCCAGGGTGTAGAACGGCGCCTCGTGGCACAGGCGCAGCTGCTCGTCCATGTTGGCGCGGATCAGGTGCATCGGCACATGGCCCGGGCCTTCCACCATGGTCTGCACCTCGTGCTTCCAGGCCACCTGGGTCAGCTCGCCCAGGGTGCGCAGCTCGGCGAACTGGGCCTCGTCGTTGGCGTCGGCCAGCGAGCCCGGGCGCAGGCCGTCGCCCAGCGAGAAGCTGACGTCATAGGCCCGCATCACCTCGCAGATCTCGTCGAAGTGGGTGTAGAGGAAGTTCTCCTGGTGGTGCGCCATGCACCACTTGGCCAGGATCGAGCCCCCGCGCGAGACGATGCCGGTGCGCCGCCCCGCGGTCAGCGGGATGAAGGGCAGGCGCAGGCCGGCGTGGATGGTGAAGTAGTCCACCCCCTGCTCGGCCTGCTCGACCAGGGTGTCGCGGAACAGCGGCCAGCTCAGTTCCTCGGCCACGCCGCCCACCTTCTCCAGCGCCTGGTAGATCGGCACCGTGCCGATCGGCACCGGGCTGTTGCGGATGATCCAGTCGCGGGTGGTGTGGATGTCGCGGCCGGTGGACAGGTCCATCACGGTGTCGGCGCCCCAGCGGATCGCCCAGACCAGCTTGTCCACCTCGTCCTCGATCGAGGACGCCAGGGCCGAGTTGCCGATGTTGGCATTGACCTTGACCCGGAAGTTCCGGCCGATGGCCATGGGCTCGAGCTCGGGGTGGTTGAGGTTGGCCGGGATCACCGCGCGGCCGCGCGCCACCTCGTCGCGCACGAACTCGGGCGTGATCAGCGCCGGGATCGCCGCGCCCAGCGGGTCGCCGCGCAGGCGCTGCTCGCGGGCGGCGTCGGCCAGGTGCTCGCGCATCCACTCGCGGCGGCCGTTCTCGCGAATCGCGACGAACTCCATCTCGGGGGTGACGATGCCCCGGCGCGCCAGTGCCATCTGGGTGATGCCGTGGCCGGCGCGGGCGCGGCGCGGCGTGCGCTGCAGACCGGCGGCAGCCTCGCGCAAGGCCTGCAGCGCGGGGTCGGCGGCGCCGGCACGGGCGCGGCCGTCGTCCAGCGGCGTGGCGGGGCGGGGCGCGCAGGGTTCGCTGTCGCCACGGGCCAGGGTCCAGGGCGCGCGCAGCGGCGGCAGGCCGCGGCGCAGGTCGATCGCCACCGAGGGGTCGGTGTAGGGGCCCGAGGTGTCGTAGAGCACGGCGTGGCCGCCGTTCGACAGCTGCACCTCGCGCATCGGCACGCGCACGTCTGGCCGGGTGCCGGACTCGTGAACCTTGCGGGACTGCGGGAAGGGCTGGCGCTCGGCGCTGAGCGGGCCGGCAGCAGCCGGTGCGGGGGAACGGGACGAAGACATGCGGGGCCTTTCTCGGGAGCACGACACAGGTGTGCTCCGAGGCGCCCCGGCGGACCGATGGCCACGCGCGGACGGCGTGGCCCCACGGGCCTTGGGAGGACGACAGCTCTTCTTTCGCCGGTACTAACCGGATCAAGTTCGCGGGTTTGGATTCACCATCTCAGCATGCTGGTCGCATGCACCCCGGAGCGGGGGCGATTGTGGACGAGCCGTCTGCGCCGCGTCAACGCCCCGCCACGGCCCGGGAAATCGGTGGCGCACGGGCGCGGGAACGGGCACGGGATTCGCTAAGCTCGGGACATGAGTGTTCACGCCTATGTCCTGATCGGTAGCCCCCGCACCCGCAAGTCCACCCTGCTGCGCTGCCTGACCGGCTGCTACAGCCGCAACGTGCGCGACATCGAGCGGCAGGACGGCCAGGCCATCCGCCTGTACGCCCGGGTGACGGCGCTGCAGGACTCGCGCACCAGCCCCGAGGACTTCATCGCCGAGGCCCAGCGCAGCCGCTGCCAGCACCTGGCCTTCATCCTCAGCCCGCAGGCCAGCCCGCTGGACCCGCAGCGCCTGCCCGACGCCCAGGGCTACATCCACGCCTTCGAGGCCGCCGGCTGGCAGTTCGAGAAGGTGGCCGTGCTGGGCGCCGACCCGATCCGGCCGCAACTGTCGCGGCGCACCGAGGTGCTGCGCCTGTCCAACGTGCTGCACCAGCCGGTCAACGCCAGCGCCGCGCAGCTGCGCCAGCACTTCGGCTGGCGCTGACCGGCGCTCAGGCCCCGGCGTAGCGCCCGGGCTTGTGGTTGATCGCCAGGAACAGGCCCATGACCAGCGCGCCCAGCACCGAGTACGCGGCGCGGTCGGCGGGCAGCACGGTGGCGGCCACCGCCAGCACCGACAGGTCGATCGCCAGCTGGACCCGGCCGGCGCGCCAGCCGCGCGCCTGCTGGCCCCAGAAGCTGATGACCGTGGCGCCGCCCAGGCTGGCGCGGTGGCGTGCCAGAAACAGGCAGCCGGCGCCCAGCAGCAGTCCGCCCAGCACTGCGGCATAGGCCGGGTGCAGGCGCTCGATCGCGAACAGGCGGGGCGACCACTCGGTCATGCCGGCCAGCAGGCAGACCGCCACGAAGGTCTTGAGCGTGAACTCACGGCCCATCAGCCGCCAGGCCAGGCCGTAGAACGGCAGGTTGATCAGAAAGAACCACTTGCCGAAGCTGAAGCCGGTCAGGTAGTGCAGCACGAAGGCCACGCCGGCGGTGCCGCCGGTGATCATGCCGACCTGGTTGAACAGGATCAGGGCGAGCGAGACGAACAGGGTGCCGGCGAACAGGGCCTGGGCATCCTCGAGCGGGGTGTGGACGGGGGACGGGGCGGACATGTCCGCCGGGCTTGCAGGATCCATGCCTTCGGGGGCCGAGGCGCTCATCGGGTGTCCCTTCGTGCCTCGCACTCCGGGATTCGCGCTTCGGAGCGGCCCTGCGCGCTCATGCGAGCCAGCCCAGCATCACCAGGTCGTGGCGCTGGCCACCCCAGGCGCCGGCCTGGCGCTGGCGACCCTCGACCTCGAAGCCCAGGCGCTGCAGCAGCGCCAAGGACGGCGTGTTCTCGGGGTGCACCAGGGCCTCGACGCGGCGCAGGCCCATCTGCGCCACGCCCCAGGGCAGCAGCGCGCGCAGGGCTTCGGACATCAGGCCTCGGCCCTGGACGTCGCGGGCCAGCTCGTAGCCCACGGTGGCGCTGGCCCAGGGGCGGTTCCACTTGAACAGGCCGGCGCTGCCCACCAGGCGCCCCTGCCACTCCAGGCCCCAGCGGGTGCCGGGGACCGGCGCGCGGCGCCAGGAGGCGAAGGTCGCGACCATCGCCCGGGCCTGCTCCAGCGTGTGGATCGGGTCGTTGCCGAACCAGCGCATGGCCTCGGCATCCCCATGGACGGCCAGCAGCGCCGGGGCGTCGTCCTCGGTGATTTCGCGCAGCCGCAGGCGCGCGGTGGACAGGGTGGGAAAGGGGGGCGTGGTGGGGCTCAAGCGGGGGTCTCCTGCACGGGGATCCAGATCTCGGTCAGCAGGTCCTGCGGGGCGGTGGTCTCGGGGTCGTTGAGCACCAGCTCCATCGGCGGCGCGTCGCGCCCGATGGCGCCGGCGGGCAGGCCCTCGCGGCGGATCGCCTGCCAGGTGCGGCCCAGGGTGTCGTAGGGACCGCGGTGCAGGAACACCCGGCAGGGCCCGGGCTGCAGCGGCCACCAGGCCAGCGTGCCGCCCAGGGGCAGCTCGGGCTGCTCGGGCGCGCCCTGGCCCTCGGCCAGCGCATGGCCGAAGACGAAGCCGGCGACGTAGCGGCAGTCCGGGTCGTCGGCGCCGCGGGGGGTGTCGGGGCACAGGCTCAGGCAGCTGCGCACGCGGGGCATCAGGCCGCCGGACTCGACGGCGCCGCACAGCTCGGCAAAGGCCTCGCGGGCGGCGCGCGACATCGTGCCGCCCTCCATGCCGCGGGCGGTGGCGGTCAGGGCCACCAGGCCGGGGGGCAGGTGGGCCAGGCGGGAGGTCAGGGTCATGGCAGGGCTCCGGTGGGGTGGGGACGGCATTGTCATGGCCCGCGCTAGGATCGGCCACCGCACCCCTTGGTGCCCCCCAAAGCCGACACGCCGCCCCGCGGCCCCCGCCATGAAGACCTTCCACAGCCCCCTGCACCGCAGCCACGCCGGCACCCATGAGATCTACCGCGGCGAGCTGGTGCCCTGCTTCGAGAAGCCCGAGCGGGCCGAGTTCGTGCTCGATGCGCTGACCCGCCACGCGATCGGCGAGGTCGCGCTGCCGCAGACGTTCCCGATGGCGCCGATCGAGCGCATCCACGGCGCCCGCTACCTGGCCTTTCTGCAGCGGGTGTGGGACACGTGGGCGGCCCAGGGCGGCACCCGCGACCTGCTGCCGGCGGTGTGGCCCACGCGCGGCTTCCGCAGCGATGTCGAGCCCGACAACCTGGTGGCCCAGCTGGGCCTGTACTCCTTCGACAGCGGCAGCCCGATCACCGCCGGCACCTGGACCGCCGCGCGCGCCGGGGCCGACTGCGCGCTCAGCGCCCAGGCCCATGTGGCGGCGGGGGCGCGGGCCGCGTTCTCGCTGGCCCGACCGCCGGGCCACCACGCCGGCACCGACTTCTATGGCGGCTACTGCTTCCTGAACCACGCCGCGATCGCCGCCCAGGCCTTCCGCGACGGCGGCGCCGACCGGGTGGCGCTGCTGGACGTGGACTACCACCACGGCAACGGCACCCAGCAGATCTTCTACGAGCGCGCCGACGTGCTGTTCCAGAGCCTGCACGGCGACCCGCGCACCGAGTACCCGTTCTACCTGGGACACGCCGACGAGACCGGCCAGGGCGCCGGCCTGGGCTTCAACCGGAACTACCCGCTGCCCGCCGGCAGCGACAACACCCGCTGGTTCGAGGCCCTGGAGGCGGCCTGCACCCGCATCGCCGCCCACCGGGCCGACGCGCTGGTGGTGTCGCTGGGCGTGGACACCTTCGAGGGCGACCCGATCTCCAGCTTCCAGCTGCGGCGCCCCGAGTTCGAGCGCCTGGGCGCGCGCCTGGCCGCGCTGGGCCTGCCCACGGTGTTCATCATGGAAGGCGGCTACGCGGTGGCCGAGATCGGCGACAACGTGGCCGCGGTGCTGGGCGGTTTCGACGCGGCCTGCGCCTGAGCGCGGCGGCGGTCAGTCGCCGCCGCCGCCGCAGCCCCCGCCCCCGTCACCGCCTCCGTCGCTCGCGCCATCGCCGCTGCCGTGGTGGCCGTGGCTGCCGCCATCGCCGTCGCCAAAGCCGGCGGCGCCGCCATCGAAGGCGCTGCTGGCGAAATCGCCCCCGCAGTAGGCGCCACCCTGGCCGTCATCGCGCCGCACCCCGCCGCAGTCGGGCACGTAGCGGAAGCCGCCCGCGATCCCCAGCTTGGCGTCCAGCGCGAACAGCAGTGGCAGGCGGCTGGGGCGGCGCGGGTCGATCAGCTCCTCGCGGCAGGCCCACCACCAGCAGCGGCGCAGGCCCTCGTTGCCGCGCCGATCGGGTGACAGCACCACCGCCGGCGTGTGGTGCAGCATCCGGCCGAAGGCGCGGCCGCAGTAGCGCTCGTAGTGGCGGGTGTACAGGATGAACTCGTGCCACAGGTCGTCCACCACCTGGCTGGGCATCGAGACGAAGCGCCGGCCGCTGCGCAGGTGCGCCAGGAAGAACTGCCGCAGGCCCTGGGCGACCAGGTGGCAATCCTTGGGCGACAGCTCGGGGTGGTGGCGGCGGAGCCGGTCGAACAGGCCCGGCGGCAGCGGCGCCTCGCGGATGAAGGCCTGGCGCCTGAGCGCGACGTGGCGGCGCCACAGGCGGGTCAGCAGCACCAGCAGGACCAGGGACAGCGCGAGCCAGACGGGGTGGTTCAGCATCGCGCCAGCGTACCCCAGGGTTCAGAGCGGCCGCAGGTCGTCATGCAGGTGCACCGCCACCCGGCCGCGGGACCGCACCGCATCCAGCAGGGCGCGCTCGTCGCGGCCGCGCGACAGCCGGGCCAGGAAGAGCTGGCTGCCATCGCGCAGCGTGACCCGGTAGGGATCGGGCGACTCGCTGTCGGTCTCCACCGACCAGGCCTGCAGGTCCTCCCAGGCCACGAACCACTGCCCGGCGGCTTCCAGCGCCATCACCCGCGCCAGCCGGTCGGGACCGCCCTGGAAGCGCAACACGCGGCGGCGGCCCAGCACCAGGCCCGCGTCGGTCCACCCGACCCGGGCCGGGCCGTCCACCAACTGCACCGGAGCGGGCACCTCGGGCGCGCCCTCGGCGGGCACGCGGACCCCGTCGCGCCACAGCGCCCGCCACTCGGGCGGCACGGCCTGCAGGTGCCGATGGCGTCGCCAGGCCAGGGCCATCAGCGCGGCCAGGGGCAGCAGGCCGCACAGCAGGCCCAGGCGCAGACCGGTCTCGTCGACCCGGCCGTGCCACGCGAAGCCGGCGAAGGGGCTGAACACCAGGGCCATCCAGGCCACCATCAACCAGACGCTCCCGGGGGCTTCGGGCGGCGGCGGGCGCTGCGCCAGGGCAGCGGACCAGGGGTCTTCCGGCTTCATGACCGCATGATGACCGAACCGGATGACCGGGGGGTGACAACTCGACCCGGTGCAGCCCACCCGGTCGTCCCGGGAGGCGCCAACGCCGGGCCCGCCGGACCGGCCTTCACCGTCGTCAAGACCCCGGCAAGGCTTTGTCCCGACAATCGGCCCATGGCCCTGAACCTGCCCCCCTTGCCCCGCGCCCCCGTGCCCCGGGGGCGCGCCCTGCCGATCGCGCTGGCCCTGCTGCTGGTGGCCCTGGGGGGCTGGCGCCTGAGCCGCCCGCCCGAGGCCACCGCCCAGCGCCCGACCGAGGCCCCGCTGGCCCGCACCCTGCAGTTCAGCGGCCGGGTGGCCGCCGCGGCGCGGGTGGACCTGGGCGCCACCCTGACCGCGCGGGTGCGCTCGGTGGCGGTGCAGGAGGGCGAGCGCGTGCGGGCCGGCCAGGTGCTGTTGCAACTGGAGGACGACGAGCCGCGCGCCGCCCTGGCCCAGGCCGAGGCCGCCTGGCTGCAGGCCCGCGCGCGGGTGGCCGGGCTGCGCGGCAGCGGCCGTGACGGGGCCGACGCCGCAGTGGCCCAGGCCGAGGCCCAGCGCCGCGCCGCCGAGGCCGATCTGGGCCGCACCACCGACCTGGTGGCCCAGGGCTTTCTGGGCCCGGCCCGGCTGGACGAGGCCCGCCGCACGGCCGAGGTGGCCCGCGCCCAGCTGGACGCCGCCCGCGCCCAGCGCGCCGCCCTGGCGCCGACCGGCAGCGAACTGGCCCAGGCCGAGGCCGCGGAGGCGGCCGCCGACGCCGCCCGCCAGGCCGCCCGGGTGCGGCTGGCGCAAACGGTGCTGCGGGCCCCGGCCGAGGCCCTGGTGATCGACCGCGCCGCCGAGCCCGGCCTGATCGTGCAGCCGGGCAAGGCACTGCTCTCGCTGGCGCTGCAGGGCCCGGCCGAGCTGGTGGCGGATGTGGACGAGCGCTTCCTGGCCGAGCTCCAGCCCGGTCAGGAAGCGGCGGTGCTGGCCGACGCCCTGCCCGGCCAGCCCTTTCGCGCCACCTTGGCGCGGATCGCACCGCGCATCGACGCCCAGCGCGGCGCGGTCGAGCTGCGGCTGGCGGCGGCCGATGCGCCGGCCGCCCTGCGCGAGGACATGACGCTGTCGCTGGAGGTGGTGACCGCCCGGCGCGAGCGCGCCCGGCTGCTGCCCCTGGCGGCGCTGCGCCCTGCCGCGGCGGGAACACCGACCGACGAGCCGGTGGTCTGGGTGGCCGAGGACGGCCGCGTGGCCGAGCGCCGCGTGCGCCTGGGCCTGCGCGGCACCGAGTCCGCCGAGCTGCTGGACGGCCTGGCGCCCGACGCGCTGGTGCTGATCGGCGCGTCGCCCGCGCCGGGCGCGCGGGTGCGCCCGGTGGAGCGCGCCGTCCCCGCCCTGCCGGCCGCCAAGGCCCTGTCGCGCGATGCCCAGCGCTGAGCCCGGCCGGCGCGCCTGGCGCCCTGGTTTCGAGTGGCAGGTGGCGCTGCGCTTCCTGCTCGAGGGCCGCATGCAGTCGATGCTGATCATCGTCGGCGTGGCTGCCGGGGTGGCGGTGGTGACCTACATCTCGGTACTGATCACCGGCCTGCAGGCCAGCACCCTGGAGAAGACGCTGGGCGCGCAGGCCCATGTGTCGCTGAGCGTGCGCGACGACGCGGTGCGCCCCGCCCTGCCCGCACAGGCGGGCGAGGCCCGGCTGTCCACCGCCCAGCCGCGCGACCAGCGCCAGCGCAGCCTGGACGGCTGGCCGGCGCTGCTGCAGGCGCTGGAGCGCCGGCCCGGCGTGGCCGCGGTGTCGCCCATGGTCTCCACCGCCGGCCTGGCCCGGCGCGGCGAGGCCAGCCGCTCGGTGACGCTGATGGGCATCGAGCTGGAGCGCTACGACCGCATCGTGCGCCTGCGCGACAAGGTGGTGGCGGGTCAGGCCCGGCTGGGCCCGGGCGAGGCGGTGCTGGGCCGCGAGCTGGCCGCCGACCTGGGCCTGGCGGTGGGCGACCGCCTGTCGATCGCCACCGGCAGCGTGGTCGAGCCGGTGCGGGTGACCGCGCTGGTGGACCTGGGCGTGCGCGAGCTCAACCGCCGCACCGTCTACCTGCCGCTGCGCGCGGCGCAGAGCCTGGCGGGCCTGCCCGGCGGCGCCACGGTGCTGGACCTGCGGCTGGACGACGTCTGGGCCGCTCGCGAGGTGGCCGCGGCGCTGTCGGCCCAGCTGCCCTGGAAGGTGGAGAGCTGGCAGGAGGCCAACAGCCAGCTGGTCTCGGCGCTGAACGCGCAGTCGATCAGCACCGCCATCATCCGCGGCGTGGTGATGGTGGTGGTGGTGCTGGGCATCGCCAGCGTGCTGGTGGTGTCGGTGGTGCAGAAACAGCGCGAGATCGGCATCCTGCGCGCGATGGGCGCCACCCGCGGCCAGGTGCAGCGCATCTTCCTGCTGCAGGGCGCGGTGGTGGGCGCGCTGGGCTCGGTGCTGGGCGTGGGCCTGGCGGCGGCCCTGGTGCAGGCCTTCACCCTGTTCGCCCGCGGCAGCGACGGCCTGCCGCTGTTCAACCTGTCGATGCCGCCCTCGATCGCGCTGGGCGCGGCGGGCCTGGCCACGCTGGCCGGCGTGCTGGCCGCCGCGGCCCCGGCCCGGCGTGCGGCGGCGCTGGACCCGGCCCAGGCGATCCGTCCATGAGCACCCCGGTCATCGAACTCTCGGGCCTGCGCAAGGCCTGGAACATCGGCCGCCCCAACGAGGTCGAGGTGCTGCACGGCGTGGACCTGCGGGTGGAGGCGGGCGAGTTCGTCGCGCTGGTCGGCCCCTCGGGCTCGGGCAAGAGCACCCTGCTCAACCTGCTGGGCCTGCTGGACCGCCCCACCGCCGGGCACTACCGCCTGCTGGGCCAGGAGACCACGGCGCTGGACGAGCAGGGCCTGACCCTGCGCCGGCGCGAGGCGCTGGGCTTCGTGTTCCAGTTCCACCACCTGCTGCCGGCCTTCAGCGCGCTCGAGAACGTGACCCTGCCGGCGCTGATGCGCGAGGGCCGGGTCAGCCGCGCCGCCCGCGACGAGGCCCGCGCGATGCTGCAGGCGGTCGGCCTGGGCGCGGCGCTGGACAAGCGCCCGGGCGAGCTCTCGGGCGGCATGCAGCAGCGGGTGGCGATCGCCCGCGCGCTGGTGCACGCGCCGCCGCTGGTGCTGGCCGACGAGCCCACCGGCAACCTGGACACCGGCAGCGCCGACGAGGTCTTCGCGCTGATGCGCCGGCTGCACGCCGAGCGCGGCACCACCTTCATCGTGGTCACGCACGACCCGCGGCTGGCGGCGCGCTGCGACCGCACCGTGACCCTGGTAGACGGCCGCATCGCCTCGGACGCCGCCGCGCCGGCCTGAGGCCGCGGCGGGCCGCCCGGGCTCAGGGCCGCAGGCGCGGCGTGACCCGGGTGTCCAGGGGTGCCGGCCGGAAGCCGGGCAGGAAGCGGCAGCCCTCGCCGAAGCGGGGCTTGAGCGCCTCGCAGCGCGCTGCCACCGACTGCGGCGTGGGCTTGTCGCCGCGCGCCACCCAGGCCTCGAGCGCGTCGAGCAGGGCCGGGTAGACCGGGGCGCTGAGGAAGCTGTGCTCGCTGTCGTCGGTGAAGGTCTGCACCAGCGCATCGGCGCGGCCGGCGGCGGCCAGGGTCTGGGCGAAGCGGTGGTCCAGTTCGACGAAGGCGACCGGGTCGTGCACGCCCTTGACGGTGAGCACCGGCACCGGGATGCGGCCGTCGGGATCGGCATCGGCCGCGAAGGCGGCCACCGCCGCCGGGTCGGCGGTGTAGCGCAGGCCGGCGGCGTCCACCGCGGCGTTCAGGCCGGCGTCGTCGTCGCTGCCGCGGTAGGTCGCGCCACGGTTGCCGAACACCGGCCGCTCGCCATAACGGCCGGCGAGGTCGCGGAAGTGGAAGGTGGCCCAGCTCAGGTGGCCCTGCACCTGCCGCTCGGGGATCTGCAGGGTGCGGGTGATGACCGCCAGCTTCCGGGCCTGCTCGGGCGTGCGCTGCGCGGCCGGCAGGCCCAGGCCCAGGCACTCGCGGGTGCGGACCTGCAGGTCGGCCGGGGTCATCGTGCTGCCGGCAGGCAGGCCCATCCACAGCGGGTAGGCCGGCTCGGTGGGGCGCGGGTGGTTGCCGCACAGCTGCTGGTAGATCACCCGCAGGTCGAGCCGGAAGTCGTAGCTGCGCGTGCCGCCGCCCAGCACGCCGCTGCTCAGCAGCACCGCGTCGTAGGGCCGGCCGGCGGTGAACATCGAGGCCCCGACCGCGGCCACGCTGGCGCCCCAGCTCTGGCCGTGCAGCACCGTGCGCCTGGGTTGGGCCACATGGGCCCCGAAGATCCGGCGCAGGCGCTCGGTGTCAGTGGCGGCGGCGCGCACCGCCACGCCGCCCTGGGCGAAGCTGGAGCCGGCCCAGGCGTGGCCGGCCTGCACCACCACCGCCCAGCGCGACAGGTCTTCGGCCACCCGGTCCGCTCGGGGGGCGCCCAGCAGCGGGCCGCCGTGGGCGTGCAGCACCAGCGTGCCGCTCCACTGCGGCGGCAGCGCGATCAGGTAGTGGGCACCGGCGTGGTCGGTGCCGGACAGGCAGCGGCTGCCGGCGGGCAGCTCCTTCGGACAGGGCGTGGCGGTGGGCGCGGCCTCGGCCGGGAAGGCGGGCGTGGCCACCGGCGCGGCGGGCGGCGGGGTCTGGGCGCAGCCGGCCAGCAGCAGGGCCACGGTGGTCAGCGCCGGGGCGGCGGCGCGTCGAAGGATGGGCAGCATCGGGTCTCCTCGGGGAGGGGCCACTCTAGGGCCGCGCCGGCGCGGCCGCATCCGTGCTGCCCACAACCGGGTCAGCCCGGTGTGGGCCGGCCCAGGCGGGCGTACAGGCAGTGGTCGCGCAGGCTGCCGTCGGGGGCGCGGGCGACCTGGCGCTGCACGCCCTCGAGCGTGAAGCCGCAGCGCTCGGCCACCCGGCGCGAGGCGGTGTTGGCGGCGTCGGCCACCAGGTCCACCCGCAGCGCGCCCAGCCCGTCCAGGGCCCAGCCGACCACCGCGCCCACCGCCTCGACCGCCAGGCCGCGGCCGGCCACCGAGGGCCGCATCCAGTAGCCGACCTCGGTGCGGGGCAGCGACCAGTCGCTGCGGTGCAGGCCCGCCGAGCCGACCAGGCGACCGCCCTCGCGCTCGAAGGCCAGCCAGGCCAGGTCTTCGCGCAGCAGGAACTGCGCGGCGCTGCGGCGGCAGCGCGCCAGCGCGGTCTCCAGCGTGGGTTCGGCCGCCACCCACGGCAGGCCCCAGAGGAACCGGCGCAGGTGGGCCGAGGACTCGGCCAGCGCCTCCTGCAGGGCGGGGGCGTCTTCGGGCCGGTGCGGGCGCAACTGCAGCCGGGGGGTCAGGAAGGTCTCGGGAACCTCGCGCAGCAGCGCGGGCGAGGGAACAGTGGACATCGGGGGCGCTCCGTGCGGGTGGGCGGGGCGCGGCCGCGCGGGGGTGGCTGGCGCGGGTGGCGCCGACCCCACCGGTCAGGTGGCGGGGCCGCGGCCCGATGTTGCCACCGCGGCGCCCCTCAGCCGCTGCGGGGTGTCCAGCGCAGGCCGCCCCACAGCAGGTGGACCGCCAGCGCGGCGCAGGGCGCGGTCACCAGCAGGCCCACCGCCAGTGCATGGCCCAAGGTGCCCAGTCCGAACAGGGACGGGCCCGGCAATCCCAGGGGCCACAGGCCCTGCGCCGCCAGCCCGGTGGCGATGGCCACCGCGCGCAGCCGGGCGCTGCCCGGGCGATCCATCACCCAGCGCAGGCACAGCGTGGCGTACAGGCCCCAGGCGACCAGCACCAGCACGCCCACCAGCGGCCGGGGCCAGGGCTGCGTCGGGGCCAGGCCCACCAGGGCCATCGACCCGATGAGCCCCAGGCCGCCCAGGGCGGTGCAGGCCAGGGCCACCACCGCCCGGACCGCGCGGGTGCGGCGGCTGGCGGGCTCGACCGGCCAGCTCAGGTCAGGCTCGGCGACCATGGGGTCGGGCCCTCCAGCCTCGGGGTTCAATGGCCGCACAACTGATCCTCGCAAGGCACGCCATCGCCATCACCGTCCATCTGGACGCCCGGGCAGCGGGTCAGGAAGAAGCGGGCCTCGGCACACGAGTGCATCTGCGAACAGCGGGTGCGGCCGTCGCAGCGGAAGCCACCGGCGGCCGGTGGCGCACCGGCGGTGATCAGACCGGCCTGGGCCAGGGCTCGCCCGCTGGCGGGGGCCGAGGCCGCCCGCGCGGCGCGGCGCCGCTTCTCCTCGGCGTTGAGTTCCTCCACCGTCGGGCCACGGCTGGGCCCCTCGGCCGCGCAGGGGCTTTGCTGGAAGGTGACCGTGCCCTGGACGGAGCAGCGGTAGGTGGCGGCCCGGGCCGGCGCGACGGCCAGCGCCAGGGTGGCGGCCAGCGCGGACAGGGGGACGAGGAAGGGCAGACGGGGGATCACGGGACAGCAGGCGGGCGGCACGGGACGGGGCCGCGCGGGGGGCGACGACGGGGCCGCAATATACCGGCGCCGCCCGACGCTTAAAATTGACGGTTTCCTGTGGCGCCCACGTCCGCAGGCGGGCCGCCGGTCCGCGCGGGGTGGGGGCCCCACCGCCGCCGCACCATGACCCGCAAGCTCTTCGTCACCACCGCCCTGCCCTACGCCAACGCGCCCTTCCACATCGGGCACATGATGGAGTACATCCAGGCGGACATCTGGGTGCGCTCCCAGCGCATGAAGGGCCACGAGGTGCACTTCGTGGGCGCCGACGACGCCCACGGCGCGCCGATCATGATCGCCGCCGAGAAGGCCGGCAAGACGCCGCAGCAGTTCGTGGCCGACGTGGCCGCCGGCCGCCCGCAGTACCTGAGCGGCTTCCACATCAGCTTCGACAACTGGCACTCGACCGACGGGCCCGAGAACCACGCGCTGGCGCAGGACATCTACCGCGACCTGCGCAGCGCCGGCCTGATCGACGTGAAGACGATCGAGCAGTTCTACGACCCCGAGAAGGGCATGTTCCTGCCCGACCGCTTCATCAAGGGCGAGTGCCCCAAGTGCGGCGCCAAGGACCAGTACGGTGACAACTGCGACGTCTGCGGCGCGGTCTACCAGCCCACCGAGGTCAAGAACCCGTACTCGGCGCTCTCGGGGGCGACCCCGGTGCTGAAGACCTCGGACCACTACTTCTTCAAGCTCTCGGATCCGCGCTGCCTGGCCTTCCTCGAGCAGTGGACCCACGAGCCGGGCCGCCTGCAGCCCGAGGTGCTCAACAAGATCAAGGAGTGGTTCACCAAGGACGAGAACGGCCAGGGTGGCCTGGGCGACTGGGACATCAGCCGCGACGCGCCCTACTTCGGCATCGAGATTCCCGACGCGCCGGGCAAGTATTTCTACGTCTGGCTGGACGCCCCGATCGGCTACCTGGCCTCGCTGAAGAACTACTTCGGCAAGAAGGGCCTGGACTACGACGCCTTCTTCCAAGACCCGGCGGTGGAGCAGGTGCACTTCATCGGCAAGGACATCACCTACTTCCACACCCTGTTCTGGCCGGCGATGCTGCACTTCAGCGGCCGCAAGACCCCGGACAAGGTGAATGTGCACGGCTTCATCACCGTCAACGGCGGCGAGAAGATGAGCAAGAGCCGCGGCACCGGCATCAGCCCCCTGAAGTACCTGGAGCTCGGCATGCACCCCGAGTGGCTGCGCTACTACATCGCCGCCAAGCTGAACAACCGGGTCGAGGACATCGACTTCAACCCCGATGACTTCATCGCCCGCGTCAACTCCGACCTGGTGGGCAAGTACATCAACATCGCCAGCCGCGCCGCCGGCTTCCTGAGCAAGCGCTTCGGCGGCCAGCTCAGCGCCGACCTGGGCGTCGAAGGCCGCGTGCTGCTCGACACCCTGCGCGCCCACCGCGGCACGGTCGAGGCCCTGTACGAGGAGCGCGAGTTCGGCAAGGCCCTGCGCGAGGTCATGGGCCTGGCCGACAAGGTCAACGAGTACGTGGACACCCACAAGCCCTGGGAGCTGGCCAAGCAGGAAGGCGCCGACGCGGCGCTGCACGACGTGTGCAGCACCTGCATCGAGGCCTTCCGCCTGCTGAGCATCTACCTCAAGCCGGTGCTGCCGGCCCTGGTGGCCAACGTCGAGTCCTTCCTGAAGGTCGAGCCCTTCACCTTCGCCGACGCCGCCCGCGCCCTGGGCAGCCACGCCATCGGCACCTACCAGCACCTGATGCAGCGGGTCGACGCCAAGCTGCTCGACGAGCTGCTGGCCCCGCCGCCCGCGCCCAAGGTGGTGCCCGGCGGCGAGGACCTGGCGCCCGAAATCAAGATCGACGACTTCACCAAGGTCGACCTGCGCATCGCCAGGATCGTCAAGGCCGAGCACGTGGACGGCTCCGACAAGCTGCTGCGCCTGACCCTGGACGTGGGCGAGGGCCGCACCCGCAACGTCTTCAGCGGCATCAAGAGCGCCTACAAGCCCGAGGACCTCGAGGGCAAGCTGACCGTCATGGTGGCCAACCTGGCGCCGCGCAAGATGAAGTTCGGCCTGAGCGAGGGCATGGTGCTGGCCGCCAGCCACGCCGACGAGAAGGCGAACCCCGGCATCTTCGTGCTCGAGCCCTTCCCCGGTGCCCAGCCGGGCATGCGGGTGCGCTGAAGCCCGCCGCCTGCGGGCCTGCCAATGACACAGGGGCGCCTTGCGGGCGCCCCTGCTCGCATTCGGCCGCGGGATCAGGCGATGCGGAACACCGCCACGGCCTGCTCCAACTGGCGGGCCTGGTGGCGCAGCGATTCGGCTGCCGCCGCGGCCTGCTCCACGAGGGCGGCGTTCTGCTGCGTCATCTGGTCGATCTCGCCCACCGACTGGCCGACGCTGGCGATGCCACTGTCCTGTTCGGTGGTGGCATGCGTGATCTCCTCGACCAGCGCGCTGACGCGCTGCACCGACTGGACGATCTCGTCCATGGTCTGGCCAGCGCCCTCGACCTGGTCACTGCCCACGCGGACCTTGTCGGTCGACGCCGCGATCAGCTGCTTGATCTCCTTGGCAGCCTGGGCCGAGCGCTGCGCCAGCGTGCGGACCTCGCCCGCGACCACGGCGAAACCGCGGCCCTGCTCGCCGGCCCGCGCGGCTTCGACCGCGGCGTTCAAGGCCAGGATGTTGGTCTGGAAGGAGATGCCGTCGATCACGCCGATGATCTCCTCGATGCGGCGCGACGCGGTGTCGATCTCGCCCATCGTGCCGACGACCCGCGCCACCGCCTCGCCGCCGCGCCGCGCCACCGCGCTCGCCTCACGGGCCAGGGCATTGGCCTGGCGGGCGTGCTCCGCGTTCTGCCGCACCGACACGGTGATCTGGTCCATCGCCGAGGCGGCGGCCTGCACGTTGCCAGCCTGGGTCTCGGTGCGGTGCGACAGATCGCTGTTGCCTTGGGCGATCTCGGCCGACGCGGTGGCGATGCTGTCGGTGCCCAGGCGGACCTGGCCGACGATGCCCCTGAGCGCCGCGGTCATCCGGCCCAGTGCCGCCATCAGGACGGCGAACTCGTCCCGGCCGGTGGCGGCCGCTTGCTGACTCAGGTCACCGGCCGCCACCTGCTCGGCCACGGCGACGGCCTCGGCCAGCGACCGGCGGATGTGGCGCACCACGCCCACCGCCATCCACACCCCCAGGACCGCGAAGGCCAGCGCCACCGCGGTCAGCCACAGGCCGCGCTGGCGCGACTCGGCCTGCAGCGCCTCGACCTCGCCCCGCAACAGCCGGTGCTGCATGTCCACGAGGCGGTGGATGTGGGCCTGGTACTCGCGCTGGGCGGGCATGAACTCGCTGTCGAACACGGTGCCGGCGGCCGCCAGCTCACCGCGCTGGCGATGTTCCGCCATGGCGCCCAGCGCTTTCAGCAGGCGCCCTCGCCGCGGCTCCATCTCGGTCATCCAGGTCTGCTCCTCGGGTGAGACGGCCTGCGCCTTGACCTGCTGGAAGACCGCCCCCACCTCCTTCACCCGGGGTCCGATCTCGGCGGCGAAGAGCTCCGCGATGGCCGGGTCAGCGGACTTGTTCAGCGCCATGATGCGGACCGAGGTGGACTCGGCCAGCGCGGCCCAGCGGTCGACCAGCCGGACCTTCTCCAGCAGCGGGCCGGAGATCTGGTCCATCACGGCATTGGCCCGGCGTTGCTGCCACAGGTTGACGGCGCTGGCCGCGGCCAGCAGCAAGACCAAGACCCCAAGGGCCATGGACAGGCGGGCGACCACACTGGTCGAGGCATGGAATTTCAAGGGTGTCTCCTGTTGATCGGTGCCGGCCGGCCACGGCCGACCGCTCTACCCCGCACCGTATCAAAGCCGACCCGGCCGATCCGCCGGAGAAAGGGGGACTTCCCGGCCCAGTTCGGGGCCGCCCTCTCGACGCCCGTGGACTCAGCCCTCGGCAGGGGTGACAATCGGGCCATGTCCGGCTCGTGCCCGCCTGAAGCCCCCCGCGTGAAGCTGCCTTCGCGCCGACGCCGCTTCATCGCCCGCGTGCACCACTGCGGTCCCCCGAGGGCAGACCCCATGTCTGTACCCGTTCCCCCCTCGGAGACCCCATGCCGTCTGACCCCTCCGCCGACACGCGGCTGCAGCCCTTCCGGCCGCGCCTGCTGAGCACCCTGCGCGGCTACGACCGCGCCACGTTCATCGCCGACCTCGGCGCCGGCCTCACCGTGGGCATCGTGGCCCTGCCGCTGGCCATGGCCTTCGCGATCGCCTCGGGCGTCAAGCCCGAGGCCGGCCTGTTCACCGCCATCATCGCGGGCTTCCTGATTTCCGCGCTGGGCGGCTCGAACGTGCAGATCGGCGGCCCGGCCGGCGCCTTCATCGTCATCGTCTACGGCATCGTCGAGCGACACGGCCTGGCCAACCTGCTGATCGCCACCTCGATGGCCGGGGTGCTGCTGTTCCTGATGGGCTGGTTGCGGCTGGGGGCGCTGGTGCGCTACATCCCGGTGTCCATCGTCATCGGGTTCACCAACGGCATCGCGGTGCTGATCGGCCTGTCCCAGCTGAAGGACCTGCTGGGCCTGCAGGTGGACAAGATGCCGGCGGACTTCTTCTCGCAGCTGCACACCCTGGCCGGCCACCTGGGCAGCTTCAACCCCTGGGCGCTGGCGGTGGGCCTGGGCTGTCTGGCCCTGGTGGTGGTCTGGCCCAAGAGCTACACCATGCCGGTGGGGCCGATGGGCTGGCGAGACCACGCTCGCCGCTGGGCATCGAGGGTGCCCGGCACGGTGATCGCGCTGGTCGCCGCCACCGTGCTGGTGCGGGGGCTGGGGCTGCCGCTGGAGACCATCGGCAGCAAGTTCGGCGGCATCCCGCAGACGCTGCCGTCCTTCGAGCTGCCCGAGTTCAGCTGGCTCAGCGCCAAGCAGCTGCTGATCCCCACGCTGACCATCGCGCTGCTGGGGGCGATCGAATCCCTGCTGTGCGCCCGGGTGGCCGACCAGATGAGCGAGCTGCCGCGCCACGACCCCAACCAGGAGCTGATGGCCCAGGGCGTGGCCAACCTGGTGGCACCCTTCTTCGGCGGCATCCCCGCCACCGGCACCATCGCCCGCACCGTCACCAATGTCCGTGCCGGTGGCCGCACGCCGGTGGCCGGCATGCTGCACGCGGCCACGCTGCTGCTGATCGTGCTGGCGGCGGCCCCGCTGGCCCTGCACGTGCCCTTGGCGGCGCTGGCCGGCATCCTGCTGTTCGTGGCCTGGAACATGGGCGAGTGGCGCGAGTTCGCGCGGCTGCGCCAGTTCCTGCTGCCCTACCGCACCGTGCTGCTGGGCACCTTCGTGCTGACCGTGGTGTTCGACCTGACGGTGGCGGTCGAGATGGGCCTGCTGGCGGCCTGCGGCTTCTTCATCTGGCGCATGGGCACGTTGTTCAGCGTCACCCGCGTGCCGACCGAAGGCCTGCCCGAAGGGGTGCAGGTGTTCGAGCTGTTCGGCTCGCTGTTCTTCGGCGCGGTGGGCAAGGTCGAGGCCCTGCCGTCCCAGGTGCCCGAGGGCACCCGCGCGGTGGTGCTGGAGATGACCCGGCTGGTGTCGATGGACACCTCGGGCCTGGACGCGCTGGAGCAGCTGCATGCCGCCTTGCACCGCCGCGGCGTGGCCCTGGTGCTGGCCAGCGTCAACCCGCAGCCGCTGGGCCTGATCCGGCGCTCGGGCTTCGAGGCCACCCTGGGGGCCGAGCACATCGTGCCCGGCCTGGGCGACCTGGCCGCCTGAGCCGGCGGCGCGGCCTCAGAGCGGCTGGGCCCAGCCCAGCAGGGCCAGCATCAGGCGGTTCAGGCGGACGCCGCGCGCCACCCGGCCGGCCACGACCACGCCGGGGCCGGCACCGGCGTCCAGCGGCGCCAGCAGGCCGATCAGCTCGCCCGCCCAGTCGGGGTGCGGCGCCGGGCCCTCGCCACCCTGTGCGGCCTGCCCCAGCAGGTGCAGCAACTCGCCCAGGCCGCGGTGCCAATGGCGCAGGTGCAGCGACAGGTCGGCGCCGTGCAGCGACTCGTCGGCCAGCACGCTGCCATTGGCGAGCACCGAGGTGAGCAGCGCCTGGGCCTGGGCCGCGTGGCCGCCCGCGGGGGCGCCTTCCTGGCGCCCCGGCAGGGGCCGCGCCGCCGACACCGCCGTCGGCCCGCGCGACAGGCCCTCGCCGCGTTCAGCCTTGCTGCGGGTGTCCAGCCACAGGCCGTGGCGCGTCACCCAGTCGCCGGCCAGGGCCAGCAGGGCCGCGGGCTCGCCGGTGCGCAGCTCCAGCTCCAGCTCACCCAGGGGCAGGCGGTGGCCGGCGGCGCGGACCTCGCCCTCGTCCAGGGCGGCCTCGACCCAGGCGCCGCCCGGCGCCGGCAACGTCACCAGGGTGCGGTGGACATCGGTCTCGAAGACCACGCCCAGGCCCAGGGTGTCGCCACGGGCCGCGGCGGCCTGCAGGCCGGCGGCATCGGTGCCCAACGCCGCCGCCAGCGCATCGGCCGCCGGGGTGCCGAGGTGGCGGCCCAGGTCCAGCCCCGGCAGCGTGTCGCCGGCACCGCCCGCGTCGACAGGCAGCTCGGCGTTGTGCTCCAGCCGCACCAGCACGCCGGTGCCCTGGGCCTTCAGGGTCTGGACCCAGGCGCCGTCCTCGCGCCGCAGGCGCAGGGCCGCGCGGGCCCGGGCCAGGGCCCGATCGGGCGTGTCCACGTAGGCGGCCTGAAGGCGCTGCACGCGGGCACCGGCTTCAGCCAGTTCGGCGCGCACCGCCTCGCGGGCGGCGGCGGGCAGCTGGAATTTCAGTTCGATCTCGACCACGTCACGGTCCCCGGGGCAAAGCTGTCAGGCCCGCGATTGTGCCCACCGCTAGAATGCCGGGTTCGACGCACCGCGTCCTCCCACCACCCACCGAGCCCCGCCATGCCGCTGTTCTGGAAGCACTACAAGTCCGAAGCCACGCAGTTCATCGACGAGCTCAAGGCCAAGAAGCCCACGCTCGAGGCCGAGCAGCGCGCCGGCCGCGCCCTGCTGTGGGACCGCGAGCAGGACGCCGCCGCCGCCGTCGGCTACCAGGCCGCCCGCGTGCCCCAGACCGCCTACGTCTACTTCGCCCAGAAGAAGTGAGGCCGGGGGGCCTCCGGCCCCCTGACCCCTGCGCGTGAGCGACGACCATACCCCCGAGGGCCCGCCCCCCGGCGAGGCGCCCGGCGCCACGCCCGGGGCGCTGCCGCTGGAGCTGCCGGCGGCCCCCGCCGCGACCGATGCCGGCACCCCGCAGGTGGTGGACGGCATCGCGGTGGCCCGCCTGTACGGCGAGCCGCTGTTCGCGCTGCCGACCGACCTCTACATCCCGCCCGACGCGCTGGAGGTCTTCCTCGAGGCCTTCCAGGGCCCGCTGGACCTGCTGCTCTACCTGATCCGCAAGCAGAACTTCAACATCCTCGACATCCCGATGGCGGATGTGACGCGGCAGTACCTGGCCTACGTCGAGCAGATCCGGCGCCACAACCTGGAGCTGGCGGCCGACTACCTGCTGATGGCGGCGATGCTCATCGAGATCAAGTCGCGCATGCTGCTGCCGCCCAAGAAGACCGAGGACGGCCAGGAGGCCGAGGACCCGCGGGCCGAGCTGGTGCGCCGCCTGCTCGAGTACGAGCAGATGAAGCTGGCCGCCGCCCGCCTGGACCAGCTGCCGCAGCTGGGCCGCGACATCCTGCGCGCCCAGGTCACGATCGAGCAGTCGCTGGAGCCGCGCTTCCCGGACGTGATGGTGGACGACATCCGCGAGGCCTGGGCCGACATCATGAAGCGCGCCCGCCTGCACCAGCACCACAAGATCACCCGCGAACAGCTCAGCGTGCGCGAGTACATGAGCGTGGTGCTGCGCCGCCTGCAGGGCGAGAGGTTCGTCGAGTTCAGCGAGCTCTTCGACGTCAGCCGCGGGCCGCAGGTGATGGTGGTGACCTTCATCGCCATGCTGGAGCTGGCCCGCGAGCGCCTGCTCGAGCTGACCCAGGCCGAGGCCTTCGCGCCGATCTACGTGCGCCTGGCGTTCACGCCCCACTGAGCCGCCGCGCCCGGCGCGGCGAAGGCCGACCTCAGAGGAAGTCCCCGGGGGCCGTCTCGCCCACCCGCAGCCGCCGCGGCACCGCCGACATGCGCGACACCGCCAGCACCGCCTGGGTCCGCGAGTTCACGCCCAGTGCGCGCAGCACCGCCTGCACATGGTCCTTGACCGTCTCCACCGACAGGCCCAGGCGGCGGGCGATGTCCTTGTTGGGCATGGCCTGCAGCAGCAGCTGCAGCACGTCGGTCTGGCGCGGGGTCAGGCCCAGGTCGTCCAGGCTGAGCGCGCCCGAGTAGACGGCATCGGGCACCGGCGGGCGGCCGGGCGCGGCGTCGTCGGCCGCCACCATCAGGTCGGACAGCGGCACCGGGGGCACGAAGATGCCGCCCTCGATCACCAGCTTGAGCGCGTCGGCCAGGGCCTCGGTGCTCATGCGCTTGGGCAGGAAGCCCATCGCGCCCATGTCGATCGCGTGCAGCACGTCGGCCGGACGGTCCGAGGCCGAGATCACCACCACCGGCAGGTCAGGGTGGCCACTGCGCAGCTCCTGCAGCATCTCGAAGCCCCGGGCATCACCCAGCTGCAGGTCCAGCAGCACCAGGTCGTGCAGGGCGTCCTCCAGCAGGGTCCGGCGCAGCGCCGCGGCGTTGGCCAGCGCGGTCACGCGCACGCCGGGCTGCATCTGTTCGATCATGGCCTTCAGGGCGGACAGGATCAGCGGGTGGTCATCGACCAGCAGGACTTTCAGGGGACGGACGGAGGACATGCCGCCATGCTATCCCCTGCATCCGCACGGCCCGTTGACCAGGCCCGGGGACTCGCCCCCTATAGACGGGACACCCCTTGCGCCGCCAGCCACCGCTGCAAGGGCAGCCACTGGGCCAGGTCCCGCTCGACACGCCCCGGGGCCACATCCCACAGGGTCAGGCCGTGCGCGGCCAGGTGGACGTAGTTCTGGGTGTCTCTCAGGGTGGCCACCATCGGCGCGGGCAGCGTGGCCGTGAACTGCTGCAGCCGCTCCTGGGCGATGGTGTGGTCCTTGACGCGCATGCCCACCAGCCCCAGCGCCACGCGGCTGGCGCGCGGGTGCTCGCGCCATGTGGACAGAAAGGCATGGGTGGCCTGGATGTCGAACAGACTGGGCTGCAGCGGGACCAGCACCAGGTCGGCGACCTTCAGCAAGGCGTCCAGCTTCTTGCCATGCAGGCCGGCAGGGGTGTCGATCACCGCATGTGTGCAGCCCTTGGGCGGGCGCACCAGGGCACCACCCTGAGCGTCCCAACCGGCGATCGGTGCCACCGAGGCCGGGCGCAGGCCCAACCACTGCCGGGAGGACTGCTGGCGGTCCAGGTCGCCCAGCATCACCGCATGGCCCTGATGGGCCAGCCAGCCGGCCAGCTGGGTGGCCAGGGTGCTCTTGCCAACGCCGCCCTTGGGGTTGGCGACCGCGATCACGGGCATGCGCTCCTCCTGCTGCTTGGGGGCTCCGGCCCGATGGTAGCCCGGCCCCGCCGACAAATCCTCCGCAGCCCGGGCGCACAACGGCAGGATCCTCGGCCCGCGCCACCGCACAATCGCGCCCATGCGCAAGACTGTTTCCCTGATCGGCGCGCCCACCGACATCGGTGCCGGCGCCCGCGGTGCCAGCATGGGCCCCGAAGCCCTGCGGGTGGCCAACCTCGGCCCCATCCTGGAAAGCCACGGCGTCGAGGTGATCGACCGCGGCAACCTGTCGGGCCCGTCCAATCCCTGGCTGCCGCCGGTCGACGGCTACCGCCACCTGCCCGAGGTCGTGGCCTGGAACCGCCTGGTCCATGACGCCGTGTACGCCGAGCTGGGTGCCGGCCGACTGCCCATCCTGCTGGGCGGTGACCACTGCCTGGGCCTGGGCTCGATCAGCGCGGTGGCGCGCCACTGCCGCGACACCGGCAAGAAGCTGCGCGTGCTCTGGCTGGACGCCCACGCCGACTTCAACACCAACACCCTGACCCCGAGCGGCAACCTCCACGGCATGCCGGTGGCCTGCCTGTGCGGCCACGGCCCGCAGGAACTCATCGAGATCGGCGGCCAGGTGCCCGCGATCAGCCCCAAGTGGATCCGCCAGATCGGCATCCGCAGCGTGGACGCGGGCGAGAAGCGCTTCGTCCACGAGCAGGGCCTGGAGGTCTTCGACATGCGCTACATCGACGAGATGGGCATGCGCCATGCGATGGAGCTGGCCCTGGCCACGCTGGACGCCAACACCCACCTGCACGTGAGCTTCGACGTCGACTTCCTCGACCCGGACATCGCCCCCGGCGTGGGCACCACCGTGCCCGGGGGCCCCACCTACCGCGAGGCCCAGCTGTGCATGGAGATGATCGCCGACACCGGGCGCCTGGGCAGCCTGGACGTGGTCGAGCTCAACCCGGCCCTGGACCTGCGCAACAAGACCGCCGCCCTGGCGGTGGACCTGATCGAGAGCCTGTTCGGCAAGAGCACCCTGATGCGCACCTGACCCTGGCGCGGCACATCGTTCCAATCTGACGCGTCCGGCCTGTCACAACCGGGGTGGCAGCGGTCGGTGGCCGTCGGGTAATCCCGCACGGCCCGGGCCCTCGGCAGGCCGCAGAGGCACCGGCCTGCGCCTGGCACAGGGCTTGCGCTCCTGCGCGCCGCACCCGATCGCACACCAGGAGACTCCCATGCGCCTTGCCCTGTCCGCCCTCGCCGTCCTGACCCTGGCCGCCACCCCGGCCGCCCAGGCGGCCGACGGCGCCACCGTCTACAACCAGAACTGCGCCATGTGCCACGTGCCGGGCCTGGCCAACGCGCCCAAGTTCGGCGACAAGGCCGCCTGGGCTCCCCGCCTGGCCACCGGCCGCGACGCGATGCTGGCCTCGGCCCTGAAGGGCAAGGGCGCGATGCCGCCCAAGGCCGGCAACCCCAAGCTGACCGACGAGGAAGTGGCCGCCGCGCTCGACCACCTGCTCGCCTCGGTCAAGTAAGACCGGCGCTCACCCGCGGCGGCGCCGGCTCACTCGCTGGCCCGCCGCAGGGTGTCCATCACCGGGCGGCGCAGCACCTCGCGCAGGCCCCACCAGCCCGCCGCCAGCGCCAGCAGCGCCCCCACCGCGGTGCCGGCCAGCGGCACCCAGGGCCCGGCCGTCCAGCGGAACTCGAAGGCCCAGCGCGCCAGCGCCGCGCCCACCCCCATCGCCGCCAGCGTGGCCAGCAGGCCTGCCAGCGCGCCCAGGCCCAGCAGCTCGATGCGCTGCACCTGCGCCAGCAGCCGGCTGCCGGCCCCGCAGGCCCGCATCACCGCGTACTCGCGGGCCCGCGACTCGCGGGTGGCCGTCACCGCCGACAGCAGCACCGCCACCCCGGCCGCCAGCGTGAACGCGAACAGCGTCTCGACCGCGGCGATCACCTGGCCCAGCACCGACTGCAGCTGCGCGATCGACGCGCTGACGTCCACGTTCGTCAGGTTCGGAAAGCGCGCCACCAGGCGGTTGTCGAAGGCCGGGTCGGCGGGCGCGCGGAAGGCCGCCATCCAGGTGGCCGGCACCTCGGGCATCTCGGCCAGCGGGAACATCACGAAGAAGTTGGCCCGCATCGAGCCCCACTCCAGCCGGCGCAGGCTGGTCACCCGGCCCTCGCGCGGCACGCCGGCGATGTCGAACACCAAGCGGTCGCCAAGCTTCAGGCCCAGGGTCTCGGCCAGGCCCTGCTCCACGCTCAGGCCGTCGGCGTCGCCCGGGGACCAGCGGCCTGCCACCAGCTGGTTGTGGCCGGGCAGTTCGGCCGCGTGGCTGAGGTTGAACTCGCGCTCCACCAGGCGGCGAGCACGCTCGTCGGCGCGGATCGCCGGGCCGGGTGGCTGGCCGTTGATCGTCAGCAGGCGGCCGCGGATCATCGGGTAGAGGTCATGGGCGCCCACGCCGGCCTGGGCCAGCTGGGCCTCGAAATCGGCCACCTGGTCCGGCTGCAGGTTGATCACGAAGCGATTGGGGGCGTCCGCCGGCGTGGCCTGGCGCCAGCTGTCGACCAGGTCGGTGCGCAGCAGCACCAGCAGCACCAGGGCCATCAGCCCCACCGCCAGCGAGGACACCTGCAGCACCGCGTAGGCCGGGCGCGAAACGATCTGACGCGTCGCCAGCACCAGGGCGCGGGGTGCGCCCACCTCGGGCACCAGGCGACCCAGCAGCTTGACCGCCGCCCAGGCCGCCAGCGCGAACAGGCCGGCCGCCGCCGCGAAGCCCCCCACCGCGATCAGGCCGAGCACCGGCTCGCGCGCCACCGCCACCAGCAGCGCGGCAAAGGCCACCGCCCCGGCGGCCAGCACGCCCCACGAGGCCGGCGGCAGGTTGCCCACGTCGCGCCGCATCACCCGCAGCGGCGGCACCCGCGCCAGCTGCAGCACCGGCGGCAGGCCGAAGCCCCACAGCAGCACGAAGGCCACGCCCAGGCCCAGGGCCGCGGGCCAGGCCCCGGCCGGCGGCAGGTCGGTGGGCACCAGATTGCCCAGCAGGCCCAGGAACAGCAGGTGGGTGAGCCAGCCCAGGGCCACGCCCACGCCACCGGCCACCAGGGCCAGGCCACCGAACTGCAGCACGAAACTCTGGGCGATGCGCCGGCGCGGCACGCCCAGCACGCGCAGCATGGCGCAATCGTCCAGGTGGCGCTCGGCGAACTCGCGCGCGGCGATCGCCACCGCCACCGCCGCCAGCAGGGCCGACAGCAGGGCCACCAGGTTCAGGAAGCGGCTGGCGCGGTCCAGGGTCTGGCGCATCTCGGGCCGGCCGCTCTCCAGGGACTCCAGCCGCGCCCCCTTGATCTCGCGGGCGCGGATCGCGGCCTTGGCCCAGCGGCCCCAGGCGGCCGGCGCGGCCTCCTGCCCGGTGGGCGCGGCCACCGCCAGGCGGTGGCTGACGCGGCTGGCGGGCTGGACCAGGCCGGTGGCGGCCAGGTCGCGCTCGTGCAGCATCACCCGCGGCGCGAAGGCCAGGAAGCCGGCGCCACGGTCGGGCTCGTTGACGATCCAGCCGTCGATGCGCAGTTCGGTGTCGCCCAGCCCCAGCGCGTCCCCCAGCTGCACGCCCAGGCCGGCGCGCAAGGCTTCGTCCACCCAGACCGAGCCCGGCTGCGGGCCACCGGCCACCTTCTCCGGCGGCGCACCCTCGAGGCGGCGCAACTCGAGCGCACCGCGCAGGGGATAGGCGTCGTCCACCGCCTTCACCGCCACCAGACGGGCCGCCGCACCACGGGCCTCGGGGGCCCGGGCCATGCTGGGAAAACTGGCGCTGCGGCTGACGCGCAGGCCAGCGGCCTGGGCCTGCCGCACGAAGTCCTCGGGCGCGGGCTGGTCGCTGCTGACCACGCTGTCGCCACCCAGCAGCGCCCCGGCGTCGCGGCGCAGCCCGGCCTCCAGGCGGTCGGCGAAGAAGCCCACCGCGCTCAGCGCCGCCACCGCCAGGCCCACGGCCAGCAGCACCAGGCGCAGCTCGCCGGCCCGGAAATCGCGCAGGGTCTGGCCCCAGGCCAGGCGCCACAGGGACACAAGGGATGCGTTGCTCATGGCGCGACGGTAACCGATGGGCTGAACGCCGCGTTCAAGCAGGGCGAACGGCGGTGGGCAGGGCCGGTGCTTCAATGGCGGACATGGACACCGCCGCACTGCCCCTCCCCAGCCTGTACGTCTCGCACGGCTCGCCCCTGACCGCGCTGGACACCGGCCCCGTCACCCGGTTCTGGCGCGCGCTGGGCCGCGCGATCGATCAGCGTTTCGGCCGGCCGAAGGCGGTGCTGGCCATCTCCGGCCACTCGCTGACCCGCGAGCCGGTGCTGCTGGGGGCCGCCCACCACTCGGCGGTGCACGACTTCTACGGGTTCCCGGCCGAGCTCTACCAGCTGCGCTACGAGGCCCCCGGCGCCCCGGACCTGGCCACCCGCGTGGCCGGCCTGATGCAGGCCGCCGGCCTGCCGGTGCACCTCACCGCCGAAGGCGGCATGGACCACGGCATCTGGACCCCGCTGCGCTCGCTGTGGCCCGAGGCCGACGTGCCGGTGCTGCCGCTGGCCTGGCCGCCGCAGTGGTCGCCCGAGCAGCTGTTCAGGCTCGGTCAGGCCCTGGCGCCGCTGGGCGCCGAGGGCGTGCTGGTGATGGGCACCGGTGCGATCACCCACAACCTGCGCCTGTTCGCCCAGGGCCGCGGGGACGAGCACCAACCCGAGTACCCCGAGAGCGCCGCCTTCCGCGGCTGGGTCGCCGACACCACCGCCCGCGCCGACTGGGCCGCCCTGAACGACTACCGCCGCCAGGCGCCCCACGCCGCCCACATGCACCCCACCGACGAGCACCTGCTGCCGCTGCACGTGGCCGCCGGGGCCGGCGGCGGCGCCCCCGGACTGCGCCTGTTCGAGCAGGTGGTCTGGGGCCACCTGGGCATGGACGCGTACGCCTTCGGCCCCGGTGCGGGACCGCTGCAAGAGGCGCTGAAGTCCCCTTGAATTAGGGGGGTCTGGCGCCTGGGACAGCGGAAGCGGGCGGCCGTCACGGGGAATTCATGGGCGGCGGCAAGCATCGCGGCTCTGTGCATTCTTCCCCTCACGAGCCGCCCATGAGCCACTCCTTCGATGCCGACGACGTCGGCCACAACGACAGCCCCAACACCCACTTCCAGCAGGTGCTGGAGACCCGCCTGTCGCGCCGCGGCCTGGTGCTGAGCGGCCTGGGCGCCGCCGCCTCCGCGATGCTGGGCACCCCGGCCCTGGCCGCTCCTGTGACCGAGCAGGTCGCGCTGCCCAGCCAGCCGCTGCGCGGACTGGGCTTCGGCGCGGTGCCCAAGTCCCTGGCGGACCAGGTGGTCGTGCCTGCGGGCTACACCGCCACCGTGCTCTACGCCCTGGGCGACCCGCTGACCAAGCGGGTGGGCGCCTACCGCAACGACGGCACCGACACCGACTTCGACCAGCGGGCGGGCGACCACCACGACGGCATGGAGTACTTCGGTCTGTCGGCCGATCGCAGCGGCCCGGACCCCCTGAGCACCCGCCGCGGCCTGCTGGCGATGAACCACGAGGCGATCACCGACCAGTTCCTGCACGCCAACGGCGCCAGCGTCCGCCCCCGCCCGGCCAGCGAATCCGACAAGGAGATCCCGGCCCACGGCATCAGCATCGTCGAGGTGGCCCGCAACGCGGGTGTGCCGTCCACCTTCCGCACCCTCGTCGGCTCGCGCTACAACCGACGCATCACGCCGATGACCCCGGCGGTGATTGGCGGACCGGCCGCCGGCCATGCCCTGATGCGCACGGCCTATGACCCGAGCGGCCGCCAGTGCCGGGGCACGATCAACAACTGCGGCACCGGCCGCACCCCCTGGGGCACGCTGGTCTCGGGCGAGGAGAACTGGGCGGGCTATTTCACCCGCGCCGCGGCCGACAACACCGCCCGTGGCAACGACAAGAGCGTGGCCTCGCTCAACCGCTACGGCCGCGCCGCCGGCGCCGCCAGCCGCCACGGTTGGGAGACCAGCGGCAGCGACGACAAGTACCGCCGTTTCGAGATCAGCCGCAGCGGCAGCAGCGCCGACGGCAGCGACGACTACCGCAACGAGCTCAACACCTTCGGCTACATGGTCGAGGTCGACCCCTACAACCCCGCCGCCGCCCCGGTCAAGCGCACCGCCCTGGGCCGCTTCGCCCACGAAAGCGGCGCCTTCTCCAAGTTGACCCCGGGCCTGCCGCTGGCGGTCTACATGGGCGACGACTCGCGCAACGAGTACATCTACAAGTTCGTCTCGAACGAGCTCTGGCGTGCCGGCGATGCCGAGGCCGCCGACCGTCTGGCGGTGGGCAGCAAGTACCTGGACCAGGGCAAGCTCTACGTCGCCCGCTTCAATGCCGACGGCTCCGGCGACTGGATCGAGCTGAGCATCACCAACCCGCTGATCGCGGGCTACACCGGCTACGCCTTCGCCGATCAGGCGGATGTGCTGGTCAACGCTCGCCTGGCCGCCGACGCGGTGGGCGCCACCAAGATGGACCGCCCCGAGTGGTGCGCCACCCACCCGCTCAGCGGCGAGGTCTACTTCACCCTGACCAACAACAGCAACCGCAAGGTCTCGCCGGTCGGCAGCAGCCAGTCGCAGGTCGACGCGGCCAACCCGCGCTCCTACAGCGACAGCTACGCCGGCGGCCAGCCGGGCCTGCCGGGCAATGTCAACGGCCACATCCTGCGCGTGCGCGAGAACGGCCTGCGCCCGAACGCCAACCGCTTCCGCTGGGACATCTACCTGTTCGGCGCCCAGTCCGACGCCGACCCCAGCCTGGTCAACCTGTCCTCGTTGACCGCCGACCAGGACTTCTCCAGCCCGGATGGCCTGTGGTTCAGCGAAAGCACGGGCGTGTGCTGGATCCAGACCGACGACGGCGCCTACACCGACACCAGCAACTGCATGATGCTGGCGGCGGTGCCGGGCCAAGTGGGCGATGGCGCCACCCGCACCCTGGAGCACACCGCCGCCGACGGCAGCACCCTGCGCGTGACCACCCCGGTCGGCGCACGCCCGCCCAAAGGCAAACTCAAGCGCTTCCTGGTGGGCCCGAAGGACTGCGAGATCACCGGTTGCTGCGAGACCCCGGACGGACGCGCGCTGTTCGTCAACATCCAGCACCCGGGCGAGACGATCGCCCAGGCCGACGTCGCCGACCCCACCCGCTACTCCAGCCACTGGCCCGGCAACACCGGCCACGGCAATGGCGGGGCGCTGGCCCGTCCGCGCTCGGCCACCATCGTCATCACCAAGGACGACGGCGGCCGCATCGGCAGCTGAGTCGCGGCACGCCCGGGGCACCCGGGCGGCTACAGTCGACGCCATGTCGATCTGTGCCGCCCGCCGCCACCTCAGCACCGCAAGGCTGCTGCTGCAGGTCGGCAGCCCGTCGCTGGGTCGTGCCCTGGCCGACTTCCACCACCGCAACCGGGTCCACCTGGCGCCCTGGGATCCCCCCACGCCGCCCCAGTTCTTCAGCGTCAGGGTCCAGGCCGAGCGCATCGCCCAAGGCCTGCGGGCCTTCGACAGCGGTCAGGCCCTGCGCTGGTGGCTCAGCCCGCTGGAGGAGCCCGACCGCGTGATCGGCAGCGTCCACCTCAGCCAGATCAGCCGCGGCGTCGCCCAGAGCGCCAGCCTGGGCTATGCCCTCGACGGCGCCCTCCAGGGCCGGGGCCTGATGCACGAGGCCCTGCGGGCCGCGCTGGACGAGGCCTTCTCGCCCCGGGTCAACCTGCACCGGGTGCAGGCGGGCGTGCGCCCCGAGAACGCCCGCAGCCTGGCAGTGCTCGCCCGGCTGGGCTTCGAGGACGAGGGCCTGGCCCGCGACTACCTGTTCATCGACGGGGCCTGGCGCGATCACCGGCTGCTGGCCCTGCGCAACCCCGGCTTCCAGCCCCCGGCGCACTGGCTGCCGAACCCTTCAGCCGACGCCCACATCGCCCGATAAGGGGAGCAGGGGCCCCCGGGGCCCGCCAGCCCACCCTGTTGCCGATGATCCACCCCCCCGCCGCTCCCGATTGGTCCGCGCTGTGCCATCTGGCGGAGCACATGGCCACCCTGAGCGGTCTGCGCAGCCGCGAGTCCCTGCAAGCCGGGCTGGTGCAGGCCCTGGTGGAGGTCCTGCGCCCGACCGAGGCCCGGCTCTACACCGACGACCCTGAGGCCGACGGCGGCTGGACGGCGCTCTGCGGCCTGGGCCGCCCCGACCTGGTCGAGCCCACCGACGCGCCGCTGCTGCTGGCGTGCTGCCGCCAGGCCCAGCGTGCCGAGCGGCCGCAGTCCGACGGCCAGGCGCTGAGCTTTCTGCCCCTGGCGACCGACCGAGGCACCGACGCGGTGCTGGCCCTGCGGTTCGCGCAGCCGGTGCCGCCGCCTCAGGAGCGGCTGGCCGAGCGGCTGCTGCAGGTCTACCGACAGCAGTGCGGGCTGCTGGAAGAAAGCCACCGTGACAGCCTGACCGGCCTGCTCAACCGCAAGACCTTCGACGAGACCTTCATGCGCATGGCCGGCCACTGGGGACCGGCGGGGGCCGAGGCACCGGTGGCCGACCCGCGGCGCCAGTGGAGCGCCGGCGACCCCTGCTACCTGGCGGTGGTGGACATCGACCACTTCAAGTCGGTCAACGACCAATGGGGCCACCTGATCGGCGACGAGGTCCTGCTCCTGGTGGCTCGCCGGCTGCAGCAGACGCTGCGCCATTCCGATCGGGTCTACCGGTTCGGCGGCGAGGAGTTCGTGGCCCTGTTGCGGTGCCCGGACGCCGACCGCGCGACCTGCGCGCTGGAGCGGCTCCGCCTGTCCATCGCCCGGGAGGCGTTTCCGCAGGTCGGCAGTCTCACCGTCAGCGTGGGCTTCACCCGGGTCCATGAGGACGACACGCCGCAGCAGGCCTTCGGGCGTGCCGATGGTGCGGTCTACGCGGCCAAGGCGGCCGGCCGCGACCGCGTGGTCGATGCCGGCACCCTGGCCCCGGTCGAGGCCCTGGGCAGCGTCGACTTCTTCTAGCGCCGCGGCCGCTCAGCGCGTGGGCACGCTGCCCAGCACGCCCTCGACGAACCAGTCCATGCGCTGGATCCGGGCATCGTCCAGGCGGCCGCCGGCCAGCCGGGTCTGTCCGGTGTTGTCCTTGAGCGGACCGGTGAACGGCGCGAAGCGACCGGCGACCAGCTCGGCCTGCCGCGCGGCCACCGACCGCGTCCAGGCCGCCGGCAGGTCGGCGCGCAGCGCGCTGAGCTGCACCATGCCGTCCTTCAGGCCGCCCCACACCGGCTGCGCCTTCCAGGTGCCGGCCTGCACCGACTTGGCCACCCGCGTGTAATGAGCGCCCCAATGGTGGGTGACCGCGGCCAGCTGGGCATGCGGTGCGAAACGGCTCATGTCGCTCTGGTAGGCCAGCAGGTGGACGCCTTTCTCCTCGGCCGCCTGCGGCACCGCGGGAGAGCCCGAGTGGTTGGCCAGCACATCGGCCCCCTGGGCCACCAGCGACAGCGCGGCGTCGCGCTCCCGGGCAGGGTCGAACCAGGTGTTGAGCCACACCACCCGCACCTGCGCCTTGGGGTTGACCGCCCGCATGCCCAGCGCGAAGGCGTTGATGCCCTGCACCACCTCGGGCACGGGAAAGCCCGCCACATAGCCCGCCAGGCCGCTCTGGCTGGCGTGGCCGGCCAGCATCCCGGCCAGGTAGCGGCCCTCGTAGAAGCGGGCGTTGTAGGTGTTGAGATTGGGCGCCGTCTTGTAGCCGCCGGCGTGCTCGAAGCGGGTGCCGGGGAACTCGGCCGCCACGCGCAGGGCCGGCTCCAGGTAGCCGAAGCTGGTGGCGAAGACCAGCTGCGCGCCCTGCGCGGCCAGGTCGCGCATCACGCGTTCGCTGTCGGCGCCCTCGGCGACCGACTCGACCACCTGGGTCTTCACCGCAGGCCCCAGCGCCTGCTCCAGCTCGCGCCGGCCCAGGTCGTGCTGGTAGGACCAGCCGGCCGTGCCGACCGGGCTGACGTAGACGAAGGCCACCTTCAGCGGCTCGGCGGCCGCGGCCGGCAGGCCCATGAAAGACAGCGCGGCGGCGGCGACGGCGCCCGCGCGGCGGAGGTTTTTGAACATGGTTGTCCTCGACATGGCCCCTGGAACGGAAACTGCTGGTCCCGGGGCATGGACCGCAGCGAGCAACTCGGGATTCTCCCTGATCCAGCGCAGAACCTCCGGGATTGCCCCGATCCCGCCGACGATCCGGCGTGTCGGCGATCACGGATTCCGACGTAGCATCGCAGCCGCGACGGCCACCCCGTTTCGCCCGCGCACAGAGCAGTACCACTGCCCGAACCCCGTTCTGGAGGACCCCGATGACGACCTCGTCCACTTCCGCCCGCACCCCGCGCCTGGCCGCCACCGCGCTGGCCGCCCTGGCCCTGTGCGCCGGCGCCGCCAGCGCCAAGACCCTGGTCTACTGCGCCGAAGGCTCGCCCGAGAACTTCACCCCGTCGATCAACACCACCGGCACCAGCTTCGACGCCGCCCGGCCGGTGTACGACCGGCTGGTGCACTTCAAGCGCGGCAGCACCGAAACCGAGCCCGGCCTGGCCGAGAGCTGGACCGTCTCGCCCGACGGCAAGACCTACACCTTCAAGCTCCGCGCGGGGGTCAAGTTCCACAGCGTGCCGGGCTTCACCCCCAGCCGCGACTTCAATGCCGACGACGTGGTCTGGAGCTTCGAGCGCCAGTGGAAGGCCGACCACGCCTACGCCAAGGTCTCGGGCGGCAAGTACGACTACTTCGCCGACATGGGCCTGAAGGATGACCTGGCGGCGGTCGAGAAGATCGACCCGCTGACCGTTCGCATCGTGCTCAAGAAGCCCAACGTCACGATGATCCCCAACCTGGCGATGGACTTCGCCGCCATGCACTCGGCCGAGTACGCCGACGCGCTGGCCAAGGCCGGCAAGCTGGCCCAGTTCGACCAGGTGCCGGTGGGCACCGGCCCGTTCAGCTTCGTCACCTACCAGAAGGACGCGGTGATCCGCTACAAGGCCAACAAGGCCTACTGGGGCGCCGAGAAGGCCCTGGTGGACGACCTGGTCTACGCCATCACCCCCGACGCCACCGCCCGCTACGCCAAACTCAAGACCGGCGAGTGCCACGTCAGCGGCTACCCGCGCCCGGCCGACCTGCCCGAGATGCAGAAGGACCCCAAGCTCAAGGTGGTGAGCATGCCGGGCCTGAACATCGCGTACTGGTCCTTCAACACCCAGAAGCCGCCCTTCGACAAGAAGGAGGTCCGCCAGGCCCTGACCATGGCGATCGACAAGGCGGCCATCCTGAAGGACGTCTACCTGGGCGCCGGCACCCCCGCCAAGAACCTGATCCCGCCCACCCTGTGGGGCTACAACGACAAGGTCGCCGAGTGGCCGCACGACCCGGCCAAGGCGCGCGAACTGCTGGCCAAGGCGGGCGTGAAGACCCCGCTCGAGATCGACCTCTGGTACATGCCGGTGCAGCGGCCCTACAACCCGAACGCCAAGCGCATCGCCGAGATGATGCAGGCCGACCTGGTCAAGGTCGGCGTCAACGCCAAGCTGGTCACCTATGAGTGGGGCGAGTACCGCAAGCGCCTGCAGCAGGGCGAACACCTGACCGGCATGCTGGGCTGGAACGGCGACAACGGCGACCCCGACAACTTCTTCTTCCTGCATGGCTGTGACGCCGCCCGCCCGGGTGGCCAGAACCTGAGCAAGTGGTGCCACAAGGGCTTCGACGAGAAGCTCGAGAAGGCCCGCACCCTGACCGACAACAAGGCCCGCGCCAAGCTGTACGAGGAAATGCAGCTGATCGAGCGCGAGGAGGCGCCCGACTTCAAGATCGCCCACTCGGTGGTCTTCGAAGCCATGCGCGCCGAGGTCAGCGGCTACCGCCAAAGCCCCTTCAACTCGCACCAGTTCAACGGTGTCGAGCTGAAGTAAGCCGGGCTCCCCCGCGGCCCGGGGCGCCCCTTGGCGCGCCGGGCCTTCCGCCCCCTGCCGCCCCGCTGCGGCCCACCAGACCCACGCCCCTCCCATGAAGTCCCGTCCTCTGCTGCGCCTGGCGGCGCTGTGGGCCGCCTGTGCCCTGATCACCGGCTGCCAGCCCTCGGTGCCCGACACCCTCCGCATCGGCGTCGCCCAGCCCCTTAGCGGCCCGCTCAAGGGCCTGGGACAGGACATGCTGGACGGCGCCCAGATGGCCGCCGCCGACCTCAATGCCGCTGGCCTGAAGGTCAACGGCAAGGAGGTGAAGATCGAGATCGTGTCAGCCGACGACAAGGCCGACGCCGAGGCAGGCAAGGCCGCCGCCAAGACCCTGGTCGACGCCAAGGTCGTGGCCGTGATCGGCCACTTGAACTCGGGGGTCAGCATGGCCGCCGCGCCGCTGTACGCCGACGCCAAGATCCCGCAGCTGGCGATCTCGACCAAGCCCGAATACACCGCGATGGGCCTGCCCACCACCTTCCGCCTGGTCGCCAACGACGCCCTGCAGTCGGTGGCGATGGGCGGCTTCGCGGCCCAGCTGGCCGGCGAGCGCGTCTACGCGGTGGTCGACGACAGCACGCCCTACGGCAAGGGCCTGGCCGAGGCCGCGGTCAAGCGCATGAAGGAGAAGAAGCGCGAGGTCACCCTGCGCCGCTCGCTGGACGACAAGACCACCGACTTCGCCAAGCTGCTCGAGGAGATGCAGGCCGCCAAGGTCAACACCCTGGTCACCACGCTGGCCGACTTCCAGGTCCAGGCCCTGTCCGAGCAGGCCCTGCAGCGCCGCCTGCGTTTCGACATCGTCGGCTCGGACGTGATCAAGTCCGACCGCCTGCGGGGGCTGACCACCCCGGTGGGCGAGGTCTACGCCACCTCGCCGGTGATCGACGCCAACGAATTTCCGGGCAGCAAGTCCTTCCTGGCGGCCTTCCGCGGCAAGTATGGCCACGACCCGGTCTACGGCGCCCACTACGCCTACGACGCGGTCCACGTGCTGATCGACGCGATCAAGGCGGCCCGCACCGCCGACGGCGACAAGCTGATCGCCACCCTGAAGAAGATCGACGCCGCCCCGCCGGTGACCAGCAGCATCCGCTTCGCCGACAACGGCGAGCAGCGTTACGGCATGGTCAGCATCTACCAGATGACGCGGGGCGAATGGCAGCTGCTGGGCCGCAGCGACGTCTGGTGATCCACCGGTGCTGGCCTACCTGTTGCGCCGCCTGGCGCTGACGCTTCCCACCTTCGTCGCGCTGATGGCGGTCACCTTCGTGGCGATCCGTCTGGTGCCCGGCGACCCGGTGGAGGTGCGGGTGGGTGAGCGCGGCATCTCCCCCGAGCGCCTGGCGCAGTTCCGCCATGAACTGGGCCTGGACCAACCGCTCTGGAAGCAGTTCCTGGACTACATGGGCCAGCTGCTGCAGGGCGACTTCGGCACCTCGCTGGCCACCAGCCAGCCGGTGCTCACCGAATTCCTGACCCTGTTCCCGGCCACCCTGGAGCTCAGCCTGGCCGCCATCCTGCTGGCGGTGCTGGTGGGCCTGCCGGCGGGCACGCTGGCGGCGGCGCGGCGCGGCACCTGGTTCGACCAGGGCCTGATGGGCCTGTCGGTGGCCGGCTACTCGATGCCGATCTTCTGGTGGGGCCTGCTGCTGATCATGTTCGTGGGCGAGCGCTGGGGCCTGACCCCGGTCTCGGGCCGCATCGACCTGATCCAGTACTACTTCGAGCCGGTCACCGGCTTCATGGTCATCGACGCCTGGCTCTCGGGCCAGGCCGGTGCCGTGAAGGACGCCCTGCACCACCTGCTGCTGCCCGCCTTCGTGCTGGGCACGGTGCCGCTGGCGGTGATCGCCCGCATGACCCGCTCGGCCATGCTCGAGGTGCTGGGCGAGGACTACGTCCGCACCGCCCGCGCCAAGGGCCTGTCGCCCTGGCGCGTGGTGGGTCTGCACGCGCTGCGCAATGCGCTGATCCCGGTGGTCACGGTGATCGGCCTGCAGATCGGCGCCCTGATGGCCGGCGCGGTGCTGACCGAGACCATCTTCTCCTGGCCCGGCATCGGCAAGTGGCTGATCGAGTCCATCGCCCGGCGCGACTACCCCGCGCTGCAGGGCGGCGTGATGCTGGTGTCCACCGTGGTGATCGCGGTCAACCTCCTGGTCGACCTGACCTACGGCCTGATCAATCCTCGCATCCGCCATGCATGATGTGAGCCCCCAGTCGCCGGGTACGGCGCCTGCCCCCCAAGGGGGCTGCGCCAGCCGCCTTGGGAGCGGCCCGGCGCCGGCTGGCGTGGACGTGCCGCCACCCTCCGGCCACCGGCCGCCGCCCGACAAGCCACCGCACCCCTTCCTGGCCTTCTGGGCCGCCTTCCGCGAGAACCGCGGGGCGCTGATGGGCCTGGTGGTGGTGGCGGTGGTGGTGCTGCTGGCCCTGCTGGCCGACGTGGTGGCGCCCTATTCGCCCACCGAGCAGTTCCGCGACGCGGTCCGGGTGCCGCCCGCCTGGGTGGACGGCGGCAGCAGCCGCTTCTGGCTGGGCACCGACAGCCTGGGCCGCGACCAGCTCTCGCGCCTGATCCACGGCGCACGCATCTCGCTGTTCATCGGCGCCTCGGTGATGGGCGTGTCCTTCGTGCTGGGCATCGGCCTGGGCCTGGCCGCGGCTTCGCTGGGGCAGGCGGTGGACGTGGTGATCACCCGGGTGATGGACCTGATCATGGCGGTGCCCTCCTTGGTGCTGGCCATCCTGGTGGTGGCGGTGCTGGGCCCCAGCCTGCCCAACACCATCGTCGCGGTCAGCATCGTCACCCTGCCGCGTTACGTGCGGCTGCTGCGGGCCTCGGCCCTGGCCGAGCTGCAGAAGGACTACGTCACCGGCGCCCGCGTGGCCGGCGTGCGCACCGGGCGCCTGATGTGGCGCACCGTGTTGCCCAACTGCATGGCGCCGCTGATCGTGCAGGCCGCGCTGGGCATCTCCGACGCCATCCTCGAGGCCGCCGCCTTGGGCTTTCTGGGCCTGGGCGCGCAGCCGCCCACCGCCGAGTGGGGCACCATGCTGGCCGACGCCCGCGAGTTCATCCGCTCCGACCCCTGGCTGGTCACCCTGCCGGGCCTGGCCATCCTGGTCACGGTGGTGGCGATCAACCTGATGGGCGACGGCCTGCGCGACGCCCTCGACCCCAAGATGCGCAAGACATGAGCACGCCGCTGCTGGACATCTCGGGCCTGAGCGTCAGCTTCGCCACCCGCGGCGGACCCTTTCGTGCGGTCGACGGCGTGTCGCTGCAGGTGGCCCGCGACGAGGTGCTGGCCATCGTCGGCGAGTCCGGTTCAGGCAAGTCGGTGGCCATGCTGGCCCTGATGGGCCTGCTGCCCTGGACCGCCACCGTCACCGCCGAGCGCCTGGCCTTCGATGGCCAGGACCTGCTGGCCCTGTCGCCGCGCCAGCGCCGCGCCCTGGTGGGCAAGGACCTCGCGATGGTGTTTCAGGAGCCGATGAGCAGCCTCAACCCCTGCTTCACCGTCGGCTGGCAGATCGCCGAGGCGCTGGCCGCCCACACCACGCTCACCCGCACCCAGCGCCGCCAGCGCGTGGTCGAGCTGCTGGAGCAGGTCGGCATCCCCGACCCGGCGCGGCGCGCCCGCGCCTTCCCGCACCAGCTCTCGGGCGGCATGAGCCAGCGCGTGATGATCGCGATGGCCCTGGCCGGGGCACCGCGCCTGCTGATCGCCGACGAGCCCACCACGGCCCTGGACGTCACCATCCAGGCCCAGATCATGGACCTGCTGGCCCGGCTGCGGCGCGACACCGGCATGGCCCTGGTGCTGATCACCCACGACCTGGGCGTGGTCGCCGAATGCGCCGACCGGGTGCTGGTGCAGTACGCCGGCCGGGCGGTCGAACAGCAGCCCACCGACGCCCTTTTCCGGGAGCCGCGCCACCCCTACACCGCCGCGCTGCTCGACGCCCTGCCCGAGCGCGCCGTGCCCGGCCAAGCCCTGCCCGCCATCGAGGGCCTGGTGCCCGGCCAGCACGACCGGCCCGCCGGCTGCCTGTTCGCACCGCGCTGCCGCCACGCCAGCGCCCGTTGCCACGCCGAGCGCCCGCTCGCCGACGCGGCGCGCGGCCTGGCGCTGTGCCACACCCCGCTGCAGGGCGGGCACCCGCTGGAGGCCCGCGCATGAACGCCGTCGTGATGCAGGCCGAGGGCCTGGTGCGCCACTACCGGGTCAGCCGCGGCTTCCTGCGCGGCCAGGCCACGGTGCACGCGCTCGACGGCGTGGGCTTCTCGCTGCAGGCCGGCCGCACCCTGGCGGTGGTGGGCGAGAGCGGCTGCGGCAAGTCCACCCTGGCCCGGCTGCTGACCATGATCGAGTCGCCCAGCGCCGGCCGGCTGCTGATCGACGGCCATGACGTGGCCGCGGCGGATCCCGCCACCCGCGCGCGGCTGCGCCGCGAGGTGCAGATCGTGTTCCAGAACCCGTATGGCGCGCTCAACCCGCGCCAGACCGTGGGCCAGGCCCTGATCGAGCCGCTCGAGGTCAACGGCATCGGTGCCGACGCCGCCGAGCGCGAGGCCCTGGCCCGCGCGATGCTGGCCCGGGTGGGCCTGCGGCCCGAGCACTTCCACCGCTGGCCGCACATGTTCTCGGGCGGCCAGCGCCAGCGCATCGCGATCGCGCGGGCGCTGATGCCGCGCCCGCGGGTGCTGGTGCTGGACGAGCCGGTGTCGGCCCTGGACGTGTCGATCCGCGCCCAGGTGCTGAACCTGCTGGCCGAGCTGCAGCGCGAGCTGGGCGTGGCCTACCTGTTCATCAGCCACGACCTGGGCGTGGTGCGCCACGTGGCCGACGAGGTGATGGTGATGTACCTGGGCCGCTGCGTCGAGCAGGGCCCGCGCGACGCGGTGTTCGACGCCCCGGGCCACCCCTACACCCAGGCCCTGCTGTCGGCCACGCCCACCGTGGACCCGGCGCGCCGCCGCACCCGCATCCTGCTGCAGGGCGAGCTGCCCTCGCCCCTGGACCGGCCTGCGGGCTGCGCCTTCGCGGCGCGCTGCCCGCAGGCCCACGCCCGCTGCACCGACGCCCCGCCCATCCGCGGCGAGGCCCACCGCCGCGCCTGCTGGCTGGAGGACTGAACCCCCACGACACCCCAGGGAGGGGATGCGATGACAAGACCGACGCACACCCTGGCCGCGCTGCTGGCGCTGGCCACCGCCGCGGCCCAGGCCGATGAAGGCATGTGGACCTTCGAGCACGCCCCGCTCGACGCCATCCGGGCGCGCCACGGGGTCAGCGTCTCGCCCGACATGCTGGCGCGGCTGCAGGCGGCCGCAGTGCACGTGGGCGCCTCGGCGTCCTTCGTGTCGGCCGACGGGCTGCTGCTGACCAACCACCACGTGGTCGAGGGCTGCATGGCCCAGCTCTCCAGCCCCGGTCGCGACCTGGCCGCCACCGGCTTCGTCGCCGAGAGGCCCGCCGACGAGCTGCGCTGCCCCGGTTTCACCGCCCGGGTGCTGCAGCGCACCGAGGATGTCAGCGCCCAGGTGAACGCCGCCGCCACCGGCGCCGACGACGCGGCCCGCAACGCCGCGCGCAAGGCCGCCATCGCGGCCATCGAGAAGGGCTGCAGCGACGAGGCCACCGGCGCCCGCTGCGAGGTGGTCGCGCTGTACAGCGGTGCCCGCCACGCCCTGCACCACTACCGGCAGTGGAACGACGTGCGCCTGGTCTGGGGCCCCGAGGCCGCCACCGGTTTCTACGGTGGCGACCCCGACAACTTCGTCTACCCGCGCTTCGCCCTCGACGCCGCGCTGATGCGCGTCTACGAGGCCGATGGCCGGCCGCACCGCCCGGCCTCGTTCCTGCGCCCGGCCCGGCAGATGCCGCGCGAGGGCGAGCTGCTCTTCGTCGCCGGCCACCCGGGCCAGACCGAGCGACTGCGCACCGTGGCCCAGCTCGAGTCGGCGCGCGACCTGCAGCTGCCGCTGGCCCTGGCCACCGCCCGCGCCGAGATCGCGGCGCTGCACGCCTACGCCGCCACCTCGCCCGAGGCCGCGCGCCAGACCCAGAGCGTGCTGTTCGGCACCGAGAACTGGTTCAAGGCCAGCGACGGCGAGCACCGCGCGCTGATGGACCCCGCGCTGCTGGCCGGCAAGCGCCAGGCCGAGCAGGCCTTGCAGGCCGCCTGGCGCCAGCGCGGCCTGCCTGGCGACCCCTGGGCCGAGGTGGCCCGCGTCAATGCGCTGAACGACACCCTGTCGCCCTCGCTGTGGGCGATCAACTTCGGCTACCACACGGTCTATTCGCTGGCCGGCGACCTGGTGGCCCTGGCCAGCGAACGCGCCCTGCCCGAGGACCAGCGCCTGGCGGCCTACCGCGACGCCGCCCTGCCCGCGCTGGAGCGCCACCTGCGCGCCGACGCCCCCTTCTACCCTGAGCTCGAAACCGTGCGGCTGACCACCCAGCTGCAGCGCGCGCGGGACCTGCTCGGCCCGGACCACCCGTATGTGCGCCGCGCCCTGGGCGGCCGCACCCCCGCCCAGGCCGCCGAGGCCCTGGTGCGCGGCACACGGCTGGGTCAGCGCGCCGAGCGCGAGCGCCTGCTGGCCGGCGGCGCCGCGGCCATCGCCGCCTCCACCGACCCGCTGCTGGCCCTGGCCCGCGACGCCTGGCCGCTGCGCCGCGCGCTGCGGCTGCGGGTGGAGACCGAGGTGGACACCCCGGCGCGCCTGGCGGCCGAGGCGATCGACCAGGCCCGCTTCGCGCTGCACGGCCATGCGGTGCCGCCCGACGCCACCAACACCCTGCGCCTGTCCTTCGGTCCGGCCAAGGGCTACACCTCGGCCGGCCTGACCCACCCCTGGAAGACCACCTGGGGCGGCTGGTGGGACCGCGCCGACAGCTTCGACCAGCGCCCACCCTTCGACCTGGCGCCGCGCATCGACCGCGCCCGCGGCCGGGTCGACCCGCGCACGGCGCTCAACTTCGTGCTGACCGCCGACATCATCGGCGGCAACTCGGGCTCGCCGGTGGTCAACGCCGAGGGGGATCTGGTGGGCCTGATCTTCGACGGCAACCTGGAGGGCCTGGGCGGCGCCTATGCCTATCAGGACCACAGCGCGCGGGCGATCGCGGTGCATGCCGACGCCATCCTGGTGGCGCTGGAAAAGGTCTACGGCGCGCCGCAGCTGGCGCGCGAGATGCGCGGGCACTGAGCGCCCCGGGCCCGGACGGGCCCGCCACCGGCCCCCTCCCGGGGACCGGTGGGCAGGACTTCAACGGCCGGCCCGGGCGGCCTCGACCGCCTTCTTCGGGTGCACCAGGCGCCGACGGCCGTCGGCACTGGGCTCGGCGGTGGCGACGATGCGCTCGATCAGCTGGACGGGCGTGAGCGACGGGTTGACCGCCAGCATCTTGGACGCCAGGTTGGCCACCTGCGGCGAGGCCATCGAGGTGCCCGACAGCGCCACGCGGGCGCCGCCCGGCAGGTAGCTCTCGACCTGGTAGCCGTTGGCGTGCACCTTGACGGTCGGGCCGTAGCTGGTGAACGGCGCCTCGTCACCGGCCAGGTCCACCGCGCCCACGGTCAGCAGGTTGGGCAGCACGATGCCGGCCGGGATGTCCTCGATGAAGCTGGCGTCGTTGTTGCTGTTGCCGGCCGCGGCCACGAACAGGATCTCCGGCGCGCTGGCCATGGCCTGCCGCTCGGCCTTGTGCAGGGCCTCGTGGTAGCGGCGCGCGGTGGCGGCACGCTCTTCGGGCGTCTTGCCGATGCCGCACTGCTCCAGGTCGTGCTCGATCGCCTTGACGTTGCCGCCCCAGCTCATGTTGGCCACGCGGGCGCCGTGGCGCTTCATGAAGTCCACATAGGCCTGCATGGACGCGGCCTCGCGGGCGTTCTGCTCATCGGACGGGCAGGGATCGGGCTGCAGGGTGTGGCCGAACTCCAGACGCGCCACCAGCAGGCGAGCGCCCGGGTTGCCAGCCAGGGCGATGCCGGCGACATGGGTGCCGTGCTCGTAGTTGCCGGCCAGGCCGATTTCCTCGACCGCGGCCTTGTAGTCGGCCGGGGCCAGGCCGGACAGCCAGCGCTTGACCTCGCCGGCCTCGGGGCTGTCGATGTTGGACTGCAGGTCCGAGAAACCCTTGGTGCGCGAGATCATCGCCGGCAGCTTGGACTTGAGCGCCTCGGGGATGGGCATCAGCTCGGTGTCGGCCGGACGCGAGTACTTGTCGAAGCCGATCACCGGGACGCGGCCGGAGGCGTCCTTGAGCCACTGGTCCTTGAACAGCGCGGTGTCGACGCCGCTGTCCCACACCGCCACCACCACCGGGGCCTTGACCTGCGACGGCTGCAGGGTGACGTCGCGGGCGGCCCAGATGTCGGCCTTGGCCACCTGGTGCGCCGCCAGGTAGCGGCCGTAGGTGTCGACCAGGGTCTGCTTGAGCGGCAGCACGCCGGTCAGGGTCAGGCGGGCACCCACCAGCATCGGCGCGAACTCGGAGCTGATGCGGCCCGAGCTGTCGGCGATCGGCTGCAGCACCTCGCGCACGCGGCCCAGGGCCAGGCCCTCACCGACCAGCTCGGCACTGGCCTTGGCGCCCTTGATGTCGTTGGCGATCACCTCGTAGGGCAGCGGCGTCAGCTCGCGGGCGATGAAGTCCGCCACCGCCCGCTGGAAGGCAGCCCCGGCGGGCCCGTGGGCCTTGGCGGCGGTGGCCATGGCGCGCAGGCGCAGGCCCGAAATCAGCTTGTCGGCCGGCTTGTCCTGCAGCGCGCGCACCTGCTCGGCCTTGTCCAGCGCGGCGTCGTAGCGGCCATCCAGGTAGTCCATCGCGGCCAGCAGGCTGAGCAGGTCGCGGCGGGTGGCCTTGTCGGGGATGTCATACCCGGCCAACACCGACTCGGTGTCGCGGCGGATCGCCGCGGCCAGCGGGGCGAAGCGCTCGGGCGAGCGGACCAGTTCGTCCAGCGCGCCCTGCACCGGGTAGCTGAAGCGCGGCAGGTCGGCCGCCTTCTCGATGCGGGGGCGGGCGGTGGTCTGGGCCAGGGCGGTATGGGCTGGCAGGGCCAGGGCGCCGGCGATGGCCAGCGCGATCCAGTTCATTCGCATGGGTGTGTGCGAGGCAGGAGTGACGGTGACCGGATGGTAGCGGCGGCGCTTGTCCCCGCCAGCGGGTCGGACCCGCGGCCCCACGTATCCTGTCGGGATTGCCACCCGACCCTGGAGATTGCATGGGACAGACGATCACCTTCACCCGCCCCGATGGCCAGACGGTCCAGGGCTACCTGGCCGAGCCGGCCCAGCCTGCGGGCGCCCCCGGCGTCGTGGTGATCCAGGAATGGTGGGGCCTGAACGACCAGATCCGCGGCGTGGCCGACCGCCTGGCCAGCGCCGGCTACCGCGCCCTGGTGCCCGACCTGTACCGCGGCCGGTCCACGGTCGAGGCCGAGGAAGCCCACCACCTGATGGAAGGCCTGAATTTCGGCGACGCGGCGTCGCAGGACATCCGCGGCGCGGTGCAGTGGCTCAAGGCCGGCAGCCCCAAGGTGGGCGTGAGCGGCTTCTGCATGGGCGGCGCGCTGACCCTGCTGGCCCTGTGCCAGGTGCCCGAGGCCGACGCCGGCGCGGTCTGGTACGGCTGCCCGCCGCTGGAGTACATCGACCCCGCCGCGGTCCGCGTGCCGCTGCTGGGCCACTTCGCCGAGCAGGACCAGTTCTTCCCGATCGCCACGGTGGACGCCCTGTCGGCCAAGCTGACCGACGCCGGCGTGGCGCACGAGTTCCACCGCTACCTGGCGCACCACGCCTTCGCCAACGAGACCGCGGTCGGCCCGGCGCGCCTGCCCGCCACCCAGTACGACCCGGTCTGGGCCCAGCAGGCCTGGGACCGCACGCTGCGCTTCTTCGGCCGCACGCTGGGCTGACCTTCCAGGCCGGCAACCCAGGGGCCGGCCGCCCCGCGCCGCTCAGCGCACCACGTCGTCCAAGCGGCGCAGCTTGACCTTGCGGCCCTTGAGCTGGCCGGCCGACAGGCGGCGCACCGCCTCGTCGGCGATGGCGGCATCCACCGCGACGTAGGTGTGGAAATCGGTGACCTTGATCTTGCCGATCTGGGTGCCGGCAAAGCCGGCGTCGCCGGTGAGCGCGCCCAGCACGTCGCCCGGGCGGATCTTTTCCTTGCGGCCGCCCAGGATCTGCAGCGTGGCCATGGCCGGGCGCAGCGGGCCGCCGGCGGCGGGCTTCAGCTCGGCCAGCTTCAGCCACTCCAGCGGCTGGCCCTGCAGCAGCTCGATGCGGCCGATGCGGCCCATCTCGTCCATGCTGACCAGGCTCAGCGCCAGGCCGTCCTGGCCGGCGCGGCCGGTGCGGCCGATGCGGTGCACATGCACCTCGGCGTCGGGCGTGACGTCCACGTTGACCACCGCCTCGAGCTTGTCGATGTCCAGGCCGCGCGCCGCCACGTCGGTGGCCACCAGCACGCTGACCGAGCGGTTGGCGAAGCGGATCAGGACCTGGTCCCGCTCGCGCTGCTCCAGGTCGCCGTGCAGCGCCAGGGCCACGATGCCCTGGGCGGTGAGCACATCGACCAGGTCGCGGCACTGCTGCTTGGTGTTGCAGAAGGCGATCGCGCTGGCGGGCCGGTAGTGGGCCAGCAGGGTGGACACGGCGTGCAGGCGCTCGGTCTCGCCCACCTCGAAGGCGACCTGGCGGATCGCGCCCTCGGCCTGCGCCGCCGCGGGCGCGGCCTGGGCCACGGTGATGCGCTGGGGCTCGCGCAGGAAGCGCGCAGCGAGCTTGTCGATGCCCTCGGGGAAGGTGGCCGAGAACAGCAGGGTCTGGCGCTTGGGCGGGCACTGGCGCACCAGCGTGACCATGTCGTCCATGAAGCCCATGTCGAGCATGCGGTCGGCCTCGTCGAAGACCAGGGTGGCCAGCGCGGACAGGTCCAGGCTGCCGCGCTCGAGGTGGTCGAGCAGACGGCCCGGCGTGCCCACCGCGATGTGGGCGCCGTGGGCCAGGCTCTCGCGCTGCGGGCGCATGGTGGCGCCACCGCACAGGCTGAGGATCTTCAGGTTGCCCACGGCGCGGGCCAGGCGGCGCAGCTCTTCGCAGACCTGGTCGGCCAGTTCGCGGGTGGGGCACAGCACCAGGGCCTGCACCTGCCACAGGGCCGGGTCCAGGCGGTGCAGCAGGGACAGGCCGAAGGCGGCGGTCTTGCCGCTGCCGGTGGGGGCCTGGACGATCAGGTCGCGGCCCGACAGCGCCGCAGGCAGGCTGGCGGCCTGCACCGGGGTCATGCGCTGGTAGCCGAGCTGGGCCAGGTTGGCCTGCTGGGCAGGGTCCAGCGGCAGGTGGGAGAAGGCCAGGGCGTCGGCGGGGGCGGGGGTGTTCATCTGCGGATTATCCCGGGGGCGGGCGCGGCCTGCCCGCGCTGGCCACAATGGCGCATGCCGATCACCGCCCTGCCCCGCCGCGCCGCCCTGGCCGCGCTGGCCTGTTCCGCCCTGCTGGCCGGCTGCGCCAGCACGCCCACCGCGCCGCTGCCCACCGTGCCCCAGGTCGACCTGGCGCGCTACCAGGGCCTGTGGTGGGAGATCGCCTCGCTGCCCAACCCCTTCCAGTCGCGCTGCGTGGCCAGCACGCGGGCCGAGTATCGGCTCGACGGCGCGCAGGTGAAGGTGCGCAACGAATGCCTGGACAGCGCCGGCCAGCGCCTGGACGCCGAAGGCATCGCCGAGGTGGTGCCCGGCAGCGGCAACGCCAAGCTGAGGGTGAGCTTCTTCCGCCCCTTCTGGGGCGACTACTGGGTGCTGGCGCTGGACCCCGACTACCGCTGGGTGCTGGTGGGCGAGCCCGGCCGCCGCTACGCCTGGGTGCTGGCGCGCGAGCAGACGATGGACGAGGCCCAATTGCAGACCCTGCTGGCCCGCGCCCAGGCCCTGGGCTTTGACGCCGCGGCCTTCCGCCGCACGCCGATCCGCGCCAAGCGCCTGCCGGTGATGTGAGCGGCGCTCAGCGGTAGCTGTCGAGCAGGATGCTGGTCTCGGTGCTGCGGATGCCCTTGATCAGGCGCACCCGCTCGAGCACCTTGGAGAGCTGGGTGGTCGAGTCGGCCCGCAGCTCGGCCAGCAGGTCCCAGCGGCCGTTGGTGTCGTGCAACGCCGCCACGCCGGGCTCGCCCAGCAGGTGGGCCACCACCTCGCGGGTCTGGTTGCCCTCGACCACCACGCCCATCCAGGCGCGGATCTGCGAGGGCTCGGCGTCGGGCCGCAGCCGCACCGTGTAGCCGGTGATGACCTGCTCGTCCTCGAGGCGGCGCAGGCGGTTGGCCACGGTGCCGCGCGAGACCCCCAGCTTCTGGGCCAGCGTGGCCAGGTTCATGCGGGCGTCCTGGCGCAGCAGCGCGATCAGGCGGCGGTCGGTGTCGTCCATGGCGGCAGCATAGCCCGCCGCCGGCCCGCGCCGGGCCCACCCAGGCTGCCCGGTGAATGGCCATGCTCCGCGGATGGGCATGGGCCCGCGGCTGTGCAAGCCCGGGGGCGCCCCTGAGAATCGAAAGACCGCCGCACCTGCCCGACGCCCCCGATGGACCCGATCACCGATCCCGTGCTCCAACGCAACCATGTCCAGGTCCGGGGCGACGGCCCGCGGACCCTGGTGTTCGCCCACGGCTTCGGCTGCGACCAGCAGATGTGGCGTTTCGTCGAGCCGACGATGGCGCAGCAATGCCGCACCGTGCGCTTCGATTACGTGGGCTGCGGCCAGGCCGACCACCGGGCCTGGAGCGCCCGCCGCTACGGCTCGCTGAGCGGTTACGCCGACGATGTCATCGAGGTGCTGGATGCACTGGCGCTGCGCGATGTGGTGTTCGTCGGCCACTCGGTCAGCGCGATGGTCGGTGCGCTGGCCTCGATCCGCCGCCCGGAGCTGTTCTCCAGCCTGGTCATGGTCTGCCCATCACCGCGGTACATCAACGACCCGCCGGCCTACCACGGCGGCTTCGAGGCCCGGGACGTCGAGGGGCTGCTGGAGCTGATGGAAACCAACATGATCGGCTGGGCCGATTACCTGGCGCCGGTCATCATGGACAACGCCGACCGTCCCGAGCTCTCGCAGGAGCTGGCCAGCAGCTTCTGCGCCGGGGATCCGGCGATCGGCCGGCAGTTCGCCCGGCTGGTCTTCTTCGGCGACAACCGCGCCGACCTGCCGCTCGTGCCGGTGCCCGCCCTGGTGATCCAGTGCGCTCGCGACGCGATCGCGCCGGTGGCGGTGGGCGAGTACGTGCGCGACCACCTGCCCCGTGCCGAGATGCGCCTGCTGGACATCGCGGGCCACTGCCCGCACATGAGCCATCCGGCCGAGACCGTGCGCTGTCTCCAGGACTGGCTTGCCGAACACTGAGGCTCCGTGAACCCGGACCATGTGCCGGCCGGCCTGGTGGCGGTCACCGACCGCGGCCGGATCCTGCGCCTCAACCGTTGGCTGCGCGGAACCCTGGGCTGGGACGCCGATGCGGCCGCCCCTGAATCGGTGGACCAGCTGTTCAACCCGGCGTCACGGCTGCTGTTCCACTCCTACCTGATGCCCCTGCTGCAGCTCCATGGCGAGGTGGCTGGCCTGACGCTGGTGCTGCGCCACCGCAACGGGGAGGACCTGGATGTGCTGCTGCGCGCCAGCCGCCGCACCGACCCCGAGCACCCGCAGCGCGAGGCCCGGGTCCACCTGGTGCTGTTTCCCTGGACGGAGCGGCGCCGCCTGGAGCAGCAGCTGCTGAGCGCCAAGCGCGCCGCCGAGCAGGTGCCCGGCTTGATCTTCGAGCTGCTGCGAGAGCCCTCCGGCCGCTACCGCTTTCCCTACGTCAGCGATGCCGTCCGGCACATCCACGGGGTGGCGCCACAGCCGGTGCTTGCTGACGCGAGGCACTTGCTGACGACCGTCGCGCGGCAGGACCGGGTCCGGCTGCGCGAGGCCTTCGAGGCCTCCGCCCGCACGCTGCACCCGGTTCGGCTGGAGTTCCAGGTCGAAGGCGGCCCCGAGCCCGGTTGGCGAGAGACCCATGCGGAGCCCCGACCACAGCCCGACGGCAGCGTGCAGTGGCACGGCTACACCGCCGACATCACCGAGCGCAAGGCCCTGCTCGCCGAGGTCACCGCGCGGGAGGCGGCTCAGCAGGCGGCCGCGTCACGCAACCTGTTCCTGGCCCGCGTCAGCCACGAGCTGCGCACCCCGCTCAACGGCATCCTCGGCTTCACCCAGTTGCTGCAGGACGCCACACGCGGCGTGGTCGATGCCGAGCATCGGCGCCAGCTGGGCCACATCGAACAGGCCGGGCGCACGTTGCTCAAGCTGGTCAACGAGGTGCTCGAGATCTCGCGGATCGAGGCTGGCGGTCTGACGCTCCAGCTCGAGCCGGTGTCTCTGGCCGAGGCCATCGCCAATGCCAGCGCGCTGGTCCAGGGCCCGGCCAGGGCCCGCCACGTCCAGCTGCTCAACGAGCCGCCGGTCGCGCCCGTGCACGCGCTCGCCGATGAGCAGCGGCTGTTGCAGTGCCTGGGCAACCTGCTGAGCAACGCGATCAAGTACGGCCCGCCTGGCGGCCGCCTGTGGCTGCGCTGGGGTGAGGACGCCGGGCGGGCCTGGTTCGAGTTGCGTGACGAGGGCCCGGGCTTCAGCGCAGAGCAGCTGGCGCACCTGTTCGAGCCCTTCAACCGGCTGGGGGCGGAGCGCAGCAAGGTCGAGGGCACCGGCCTGGGCCTGTCGATCACCCGTGGCCTGATGGAGGCGATGTCCGGGCAGATCAGCGCTCGCAACCACCCAGCGGGCGGCGCGGTGTTCCGTCTTGAGCTGAGCGCCCCGGCGTGCCCCGCCCGCCCGCACGCCGAAGCGCCGGCGCCCGCGGTCGCGCCACCCGAGCCTGCGAACCGGCCACCGGCTTGCGTGCTCTACGTCGAGGACAACGACGTCAACGCGATGCTCATGGAGGCCGTGCTGCAGATGCGGCCCCACCTGCGATTGGTTCGCGCAGCCACCGCCCAGGAAGCGCTGGACTGGTTGCAGGCCCACACCCCCGAGCTGCTGCTGCTGGACCTGCAGCTGCCCGACATGTCGGGCTGGGACCTGCTGGGCCTGCTCCGGCAGGACCCTCGCCACCGGGCGTTGCCGGTGGTCGCGGTGTCCGCCGACATGCCGCAGGACAGCCCCGCGTCGCTGGGTCTGGACGACTACTGGTCCAAGCCGATCGAGCTGGCGCGGGTGCTGCCGGTGCTCGACCGGCTGTGCGCGGCACGGCCGGCCTGAGCCGGCCGGCCACCTGCGGCCCTCAGCGGGCCGGCAGCACCGTGCCCACGCAGGGCCCGAAGCCGATCGACGCCGCGCCCGGCGCCTCGCAGCGACCCACCAGGGCCACCGAATCGCCGTCCTGCAGGAAGACGCGCTGCTCACCGTTGGGGAGGGTCAGCGGCTGCTTGCCGCCCTGGGTCAACTCCAGCAGCGAGCCGCCCTGCTCGGGGCGCGGGCCGCTCAGGGTGCCGGTGCCCAGCAGGTCGCCCGGCTGCAGGTTGCAGCCGTTGCTGCTGTGGTGGGTCAGCATCTGGGCCACGGTCCAGTAGGCCTCGGCGTAATCGCTGCGCGAGAGCTCGGCAAAGCCCTCACCCGCCTCGCGCATGCGCGCGGTCTGCAGGCGCACCTGCAGCTGCACCGACACGCCGCCGCGGCTGCGGTTGGTGGCCGAGTCCAGGTAGGGCAGCGGCTGGGGATCGTCCGCCGGGTGCGAGAACGGCACGCGGAAGGGCGCCAGCGCCTCCTGGGTCACCACCCAGGGCGACAGCGTGGTGGCGAAGCTCTTGGACAGGAAGGGCCCCAGCGGCTGGTATTCCCAGGCCTGCACGTCGCGCGAGGACCAGTCGTTGAGCAGCACCATGCCGAACCAGTCGGCCTCGGCCTGCTCCATGCCCATGGGTTCGCCCTGCGCGTTGCCGCTGCCGACGAACACGCCCATCTCCAGCTCGTAGTCCAGCCGGCGGCAGGGGCCGACCTCGGGCACGGCAGCCTCGGGCGCCTTGAACTGGCCCTTGGGGCGCGGGAAGGACTGGCCGCTGACGCCGATCGACGACACCCGGCCGTGGTAGCCGATCGGCACCCACTTGTAGTTGGGCAGCAGGGGGTTGTCCGGGCGGAACAGCTTGCCCACCGTGGTGGCGTGGTGGATGCCGGTGTAGAAGTCGGTGTAGTCGCCGATCGCGCAGGGGCGGGCCATTTCGGCCTGGGCCTGAGGGCACAGCGCGCCCTGCAGGGCCGCCTGCTGCGGGCTGCCTGCGCGCAGGGCCTGCGACAGCGCGGCGCGCAGGCCGCGGCGGGCCGCCGGGCCGCGGGCCATGAAGGCGTTCAGGTCGCCCTGGGCCAGCGGGGCCAGCCAGTCGGCGGCCTCGGCGCTCCAGCCGCCGGCGGCCAGCGCCAGGCGCAGGTCGAGCACCTGGTCGCCGATGGCCACGCCGATGCGCAGCGGCTCATCGGTGCCGGCGCGGCGGAAGCGGCCGTAGGGCAGGTTCTGGATCGGAAAGTCGGTGCCCGGTGCCTGGGCCGAGGCGACCCAGCTCTGGAGCGAGGGGTCGTGGGTGTGGTCCAGCGACATCGGGTCAGCCCTCCAGCGCCTTCCACATCTCGACGTCGCGCTCGGCGGTCCAGATGCGCGGGTCGGCGTGGGCGGTGGCCTCGTCGTAGGCGCGGGTCACGTCGAAGGGCATGCAGTGGTTGAAGATCACCCAGTGGCCGTACTTGGGCTGCAGGCGGCGGAAGGTCTCTTCGTAGACCGCGCGCAGCGGCTGGCCCGCGGCGGCACCGGCCTTGACCGAGGCGTAGAGCTCGCTGACGAAGGCCGAGGTGCCGTCCAGGCCGGCCTTGACCTGCTCGGGGGTGACCAGGGCGGCGCCGCGGCCGGGCACCAGCTTCTCGGGCTGCAGGGCGGCGATGTTGGCCAGGGTCTGCGGCCAGTCCTGGAAGTAGGCGTCGCCGGCATAGGGGGTGGCGTCGAACTCGACCAGGTCGCCCGAGAACAGCACCTTCTCCTGGGGCAGCCAGGCGACGGTGTCACCCTTGGTGTGGCCGCGGCCCAGCTGCAGCAGCTGGACCTCGACGCTGCCCATCCACACGGTCATCTTGCCGGTGAAGGTCATGGTCGGCCAGGTCAGGCCGGCGGGCACGCTCTCGACGTTCTGGAACAGGCGCGGGAAGCGGCCGATCTCGCTGGCCTTGTCCTGCTCGCCGCGCTGCACGATCAGGTCGTAGGTGTCCTGGCTGGCGATGATCTGCTCGCCGCCCTCGGCCATGTAGGCGCTGGCGCCCAGCACGCGCACCGCGTGGTAGTGGCTCAGCAGCACGTACTTGATCGGCTTGTCGGTGACCTCGCGGATGCGGCGGATCACGTCCTGGGCCATCACCGGGGTGGCCTGGGTGTCGATGACCATCACCGAGTCGTCGCCGATGATGATGCCGGTGTTGGGATCGCCCTCGGCGGTGTAGGCCCAGGCGTGTTCGGACAGCTGGGTGAAGCTGACCTGCTTTTCTTCCAGGTCGGCGTGCGAGGCGAAGGTCTTGGTGCTCATCAAGGGCTCCTGCGGCGGCAAGGGAATCGGACATGACCGGACCCGGCCCTGCCGGATCCACCACTTGATCTTAGTCTGGTTGTTCGATAATGTCTAATCGATTCGTTTCGGTATAAACCCGTTCATGGCTTCCCATCCCCTGCCCGCCCCCGACGACACCGACCCGCGCGGCCCCCGCGGCATCCAGAGCATCGAAGTCGGCGGCACCTTGCTGCTGGCCCTGGCGCACCACGGCCGACCGATGCCGCTGAAGGACCTGGCGCGCGAGGCCGGCATGGCGCCGGCCAAGGCCCACCCCTACCTGGTGAGTTTCCAGAAGGTGGGGCTGGTGGCCCAGGACGGGGCCAGCGGCCACTACGGCCTGGGGCCGCTGGCGATGCAGATGGGCCTGATCGGCCTGCAGCAGTACGACCCGCTGCGCCTGGCCACCCCGTTGATCGAGGAGCTGGCCGAGGCCACCGGCCTGACGGTGGCGGTGGCGCTGTGGGGCAACCGCGGACCGACCATCGTGCGGGTGGCCGAAGCCGCCGCGCCGGTGCACGTGACCATGCGCCACGGCACGGTGATGAGCCTGCGCGACACCGCGTCAGGCCGCCTGTTCGCGGCCCTGATGCCCGACGCGCAATGGCGCGCCGTGGCCGGTCCCGAGGCCGATGCCCTGGACCGCGACCCGGCCTTCCAGGCCGCGCTGGCCGCCGTGCGCGCCGGCGAGCCCGCCCGCGCCGAGGGCGACGCGGTGCCCGGCATCAGCGCCCTGGCCGTGCCGGTGTTCGACAGCCTGTCGCGGCTGGTGCTGTGCCTGACGGTGGTGGCGCCCGGTGGTGGCACCGACCTGCGCGCCGGCGGTGCGGTGGCCCTGAAGATGCAGGACGCCGCCCAGGCGCTGTCCCAGCGACTGGGCTGGAAGGGCTGAAGGCCCGGCCAGCGCCCGTCAGCGGCACGCCGCCGCCGGATGGCCCACCCACGCGGCCAGCGCCGGGCCGCTCCCAAGCGGCCGCGTCACCCTCTCGGAGGGTGGCGGCCGTACCCGGCCGCCGGGTGCCTTATTTCGACAGGCGACGCTCGACCAGCGCGCGCATGTTGCCCAGCGACACCTGGTGCGTCACCAGCACGCCCATCAGGCCGCTCTTGTGCAGCTCGATGATCTCGGCGTCGGTCAGTTCACCCAGGCGCTTGTCGTTGACGGCCATGAAGCCGTCCACCGACAGCGGGGTGCCGTCCGGCAGGGTGGCGTCGAAGCGCTTTTCCTGCAGCAGGCCCAGCTCCAGCAGGCGCTCGCCGGCGGAGCGGGTGCGAATGACCTCGGCCTCCAGGCGCTCGACGAAGCCCTGCAGCTCGGTCATGAACGGCGTGGCCTGACCCTGGTCGTCGAACAGGCGCTCGCCCTCGGTCTCGGACAGGCCGCTCCAGGCGCGGTCGATGCACACCGACCACTGCTCCTCACCGGTCTGCACCATGGTGAAGGGGTAGGCGCGCAGCATGGCCGGCACGTAGCGGCCGGTCCAGACGGTGGCGCCGTCGGCCCCAGTCTCCACGAACAGGTTCTCGGCCGGCTTCAGGCCCATCACCGCCACCGGGGCGACCAGGGGCTTGCCGTTCTCGCCATTGCCCGCAGGCAGGAACAGGATCGGGTAGTCCTTGCACGCGTCGCCGAACTCGGCGATGGTGAGGAAGATGGCGTTCATCTGCGCCGCCGCCGCCACGGGGCTGGCGTCGGTGCGCAGGCGCAGGCCGCGGTGCTTGTTGCGGTCGAGCAGCTCGGGCTGCTTGTGCAGTTCCTGGTTGATCATGGATCCTGTCTCTCGTTGTCGTCGTGCAGCCGGCTGGCCAGCACCTTGTCCACACGCTTGCCGTCCAGGTCCACCACTTCAAAGCGCCATCCGCTCCACTCGACCGCGTCGGTGGTGCGGGGCAGGCGCCCGAGCAGCAGCATGACCATGCCGGCCAGGGTGTTGTAGCGCCCGCGGTCTTCCTCGGGCAATTCCTTGATGTCGAGTCGGTCCTTCAGCTCCGGCACCGGGATCAGGCCGTCCACCAGCCAGCTGCCGTCCGGGCGCTGCACGGCCCAGGCGTCCTCGTCGGTGGGGTCGCCGAACTCGCCGGTGATGGCCTCGAGCACGTCACGCACCGTGATCACGCCCTGGACCGCGCCGTATTCGTCCACCACGAACACCAGCTCGGCGCCCGAGGTGCGGAAATGCTCCAGCAGCTCCATCCCCGACAGCGTCTCGGGCACGAAGACCGGCGGGCTGATGTGGTCGGCCAACGCGCCCAGCGTGCCCTCGGCCAGCGGCTTGACCAGGCTGTGCGCGGCGACCACGCCGATCACGTCGTCCAGGCCGCCGCGGCAGACCGGGTAGCGAGAATGCTGGGCCTCGGTGACGATGCGCAGCACCTCGTCGATCGGTGCCACGGCGTCGATCCACGAGATCTCGGCGCGCGGGATCATCATCGAGCCGATCTGGCGGTCGTCCAGGCGGAACACGTTGCGCACCATCTGGTGCTCCTGGGCCTCGATCACGCCGGCGTCCAGGCCTTCTTCCAGGCTGGCGGCGATCTCCTCTTCGGTCACGCTGCGGTTGGCGGTGCCGCGGATGCCCAGCAGGCGCAGCATGGCCTCGGTGCTGACCGACAGCAGCGCGACCAGCGGGCGGGTGGCGGCGGACAGCCATTGCATCGGCGGCGCCACCGTGCGCGCCACGGTCTCGGGGAACATCTGGCCGACGCGCTTGGGCACCAGCTCGCCGAAGACGATGCTGAGCATGGTGATCACCATGACCACCAGCGCGGTGGCGGTGATGTCCGAAGCCTTCTCGCCCAGATGGAACTGCTCGGTCAGCCAGGCCGACACCGGCCCCGAGAACGCCGCCTCGCCGACGATGCCGTTGAGCACGCTGATCGAGGTGATGCCGATCTGCACCGTCGACAGGAACTTGGTCGGGTTGTCGTGCAGCTCGATGGCCGCCAGGGCACCACGCTCGCCCGCCTCCAGCATGACCTGCAGCCGCGCCTTGCGGCTGGCCGAGAGCGCCATCTCCGACATGGCGAAGAGGCCGTTGAGGAGGATCAGGAAGACAAGAAGGGCAACGTCCATGGAGCGCGGCGCCTAGTGTTCGGGCACCGCATCGGGTAACAAAGGGATGCGCAGCGTAGCAGAATCCGGGCCATGCATTACCTGATCGGCGACCTGCAAGGCTGTTGCGACGCCCTGGAGCGCCTGCTGGCCGAGATCGGCTTCTCCCCTTCCCGCGACCACCTGCATGTGCTGGGTGACCTGGTCAACCGCGGTCCGGCCTCGCTGGGCGTGCTGCGTCGCCTGCGCGGACTGGGCAGCGCCGCCACCTGCCTGCTGGGCAACCACGACCTGCACCTGCTGGCGGTGGCCGCCGGGGTGCGCAAGCCGCACCGCAAGGACACCCTGGAGCAGGTGCTGGCGGACACCGAGCGCGAGGCCTGGCTGGACTGGCTGCGCCAATGCCGCCTGGCCGACACCGCCTGTGGCTGGCTGACGGTGCACGCCGGCGTGCTGCCCCAATGGAGTGCCGAGCGCACCCTGGCGCTGGCGCGCGAGGTCGAATCCATGGTCCGCAGCCCGCAGCTGCCCGACTTCCTGCAGGTGATGTACGGCAACGAGCCGGCCCGCTGGGACGACGCGCTGGGCGGGTTCGACCGCTGGCGCTTCATCGTCAATGTGCTCACCCGCATCCGCTTCTGCACCGCCGACGGCCTGCTCGACCACGACACCAAGGACGGCGCCGACAGCGCCCCGCCGGGCCACGCCCCCTGGTTCGAGCACCCGGGCCGCGCCAGCGCCGGCCAGCCGATCGCCTTCGGCCACTGGTCCACGCTGGGACTGGTGAACCGGCCCGACCTGCTGGCCATCGACACCGGCTGCGTCTGGGGCGGCGCCCTGACCGCGGTGCGGGTGGACGGCGGCCGCCGGGAGGTGGTGCAGGTGCGCTGCGAGCAGGCGCAGGCGCCCGGCATCTGAAGCGGGCGCCCGGACGCCTCAAGTCCATGGGGCATCCGGCCGATAGGCTTGCAGAAGCCCCGCACCGGCGGGGCTGGAGCGTTGACGACGTGTACGCCCTGCCCGGTCCGCCCCTGGACCCCCCCACCCTGCTGTTCTCGATCGCGATGGTCAGCGGCCTGATGTCGGCGTTCGCCTACAGCACCGCCCGCGCCATGCCCGAGCAGCGGCGCTGCCTGGACGAATGGGCCCGCGCCAACCTGGCCGCCGGCATCGCCTTCCTGCTGTATTTCCTGCGCGGCCACATCCCGTTCGCGATCAGCTTCCTCGTCGCCAACCTGGCGGTGCTGATGGTGCCCATCCTGATGCTGCGGGCCCTGGCGCGTCTGGTCGGCCACACCGCCCACCCGGGGCTCAGCCGCTGGGTGATGGTCGCGGGCGTTCTGGGCGTGGTGCCCGGGACCCTGGTGCCTGGCCTGAGCGTGCTGGGCGCGGTCAGCGTGTCCGGCGGCATCGCGGTGATGTCCGGTGCCCTGGCCCGGCTGATGTGGACCCATCCGCTCGCCCGCAGCCTGCCCGCGGCGCGCTTCACCGGCGTGGTGGCCCTGCTCGCCATGGTCACGTTCTGCTGGCGCGCGGTGAACAGCGCGGTGTTGTGGTGGCAGGGCACCCAGCCCGACATCAGCACCACCGCCGGATCGCACAAGCTGTCGCTGCTCATCGGCGGCGCCTTCATCGTCGCCGGCTCCATCGCCTTCCTGACCATGGTCCAGGAGCTGCGCCGCCGCCAGGCCAACGACCGCGCCCGCCGCGACGGCCTGACCGGCGTGCTCAACAGAACCGCCTTCTTCGAGGCCGCCCGCCACCGCCTCGCGCACGAGCGGGGCGGCCGCTTCGCGGTGGCGATGATCGACGTCGACCACTTCAAGCGCATCAACGACGGCCACGGCCATGCCGCTGGCGACGTCGCCATCACCCACCTGGCCCGGCTGGTGGCCGACAGCTCGCGCCAGAGCGACCTGGTCGGCCGCTACGGCGGCGAGGAGTTCGTGGTCATGCTGGACGACGCCGACGCCGAGGTCGCCCATGCCTTCGGCCAGCGGCTGCTGGACGCCGTGCGCAACGCCCCGGTGCACCTGCCCAACGGCGTCAGCCTGCACTGCACCGTCTCGGTCGGGGTGGCCGAGGGCCTGCACGCCACCGGACAGGCCGACCTGGACCTGGAGCAAAGCCTGGCCCGCGCCGACGCCGCCCTCTACGTGGCCAAGGCCATGGGCCGCGACCAGGTGCAGGGCGACGCCCCGGGCGACGGCCGCACGACCGCGGCGCCAAGACAGTCCCAACTTGCCTGATAATCGCGGGCTCCCTGGAGACGTGGCCGAGTGGTTTAAGGCAGCGGTCTTGAAAACCGCCGAGGGTGGAAGCCCTCCGTGAGTTCGAATCTCACCGTCTCCGCCACGGATCCATCCGCCCACGCCAGGCGCCGTCCCCGCTCCATCGGCGGGGCGGCGGGGACCTGTGCCACGGCGCCGACCGAGCGTTGGCAGCAGCGACCGTCGGCCCGGTGCTCGTGCGATCCAGCGCACGCGTTCGTGAGCCAAAGGATCTGGCTCGCCAGGTCCATCGCGTCGGCGAGACCCACTTCGACGACACCTTGAGCGCCGTGTCGGCGCGCAAGCGCCCCACCCCAGCCCGCGCAAGACCGCGGACGAGGCTTCATGGCGGACCCAGGGTTGGAGGCAGACCTCGGCCCCAGGCCCGAGGGCCTGTCGGATCATTGCCGCCCCGACCAGCGCCCGTCGTCGTCCGTCAGCCGAAGCAGGGCCGAGGCGAACCATGCCGAGTTCAACCCCAGGGACTCGTCAAGTCCCCGGTCACGTCCGGACATGTCCAGACGGCTGGAATGCACACCCAACACACGCCACAAGGGAGGCCCTGCCGGCCCGGCCCTGCCACACAGCACCGGCGCACCGCTGCTGCCACTGTGGGTGCGGCTGTCGGTCAGGAACATCGCGCGTCCCTGGAAGCCGAAACCGTGGGCCGAGGCCAGCGAAGCGGAACGCACCACCGGCAGGTGGTGCAACTCATCCTGAAAGCCCAAGGGATAGCCCGGAATGAGCAGGGCCTGGCCCACATCCCAAGTCTCCTCCGGGCGGGCGAGATCCGTCACGTCGAAGGCGCTGACTTGGCTGCCGCCTTGACCCAGCGCCGCCTGCAGTTCGAGCACCGCGACATCGATGTCGCCCACGGCATCGGTGGTCTGCATCCAAGCCCTGCGACCGCCCGGGTAAAGAGGCAGGCGCACGCAGTCGACCCGTCCCAGCAGGCCCGAGCAGGGATGGAACCACACCTCCAGACCATCCGGCGCGTGCCCGGAGCGCTCGTCATGCAGGACATGAAGCCCGGTCGCCAGGTACAGCCGGCCGTCGCGCCGCCAAAGGAATCCACTGGCCGATGTCCGGACCTGTGATCCCTCATAGGTCAGGAGACGCACCACCGCCTGCAGCATTTCCAAGGACGTCATCAGGCGACGCCTCGCCAGGCGGTCCGGTCGCAGACGGACTGACCAGAGGGCGTCAAAACCCACCGTCCATCGACCCGCGCCAGCCACTGCAGGCGCAGATAGGCGTCCAGGTGCTCGATGGCCGCATCCCCGGGGTGAGAGCCCACCATCATCTCGGCCGCGGCGCGGAGGTTGTAGGCCAGCACCTGACAGTGGTAGAGGCTCATGCCCAGGAGCTGGGCGTTGTGGACGATCGAGGGCGAGAGCGCGGATCGATGGAGAGGCATGGCATTCAAGAGGGACTCCTTTGTGGGGACTCGGGCCGCAAGGCTCGCGGCAGTCTCATCCTCCGCCAGGGCCACCGCTTCGTCCGTTGCCCAGCGCACCACGGCTGTCCGCCAGACTAGGGGGCCACGCTTCGGCGCCGGTGGAATGCCGGCGGGCCCGTCGGCCCCGCTGGTGGCCACTGTAGGCCGGTGCGAGCAGCTGGCCGGGATCCGGCGGGTGAAGACGACCACCCCGGCAGGGACTTGAGCGTGCCGCCCCGCTGCAGGGCTTCAGCTCCCCGGGTGACGCTGACCCGGCGCGACCCCGGCCACAGCGCCAGCCGCTCGTGGGGGATCTGGCACGGGGCTGAGTGCATCTGATCCTCGCACCTCATCCACCACCGGGCCAGCCCAGACGCCACCCGGTCGAGCCATCCGACGTCCCCGACGCACGGGACCCGGCTGCGCCAGGGCACGCCGCCACACGCTCGCGCCCCGGCGCGCGAAACGCTCTCTGCAGGTCCGCGCGCCGACCTTGTCCACCTCCCCAGCCCATGGTGGTCATGGAGACGCCGCAGGTCAGGGCGCGAGCGGATGGAATTCATTCCGCAGCCTGTGCGCTCGCGGATCGGTTGTCCGTGCTGCAGCGCACTTGCCGCTCAGGAGAGCGGCAACAGGCGGTCGTACTCGTGCTTGACCACCGCATAGCACTCGCAGGTCCGCTGTTCCAGTCCGGGCCGGTCGAGCACGGAGATGTGGCCGCGCGCGTAACGGATCAGGCCGGCTCGCTGGAGCTTCATGGCCGCCTCGGTGACCCCCTCGCGGCGCACACCCAGCATGTTGGCGATCAGGTCCTGGGTCATCACCAGCTCCTGCCCCTGGAGCCGGTCCAGACTGAGCAACAGCCAGCGACACAGCTGTTGGTCCAGCGAGTGGTGGCGATTGCAGACCGCGGTCTGAGCCATCTGGGTCAGCAGTGCCTGCGTGTAGCGCAGCAGCAGACTCATGACCACACCTTCCCGGGAGAACTCGGTCTTCAAGAACGCCGCCGGTACCCTGAGGCCCTGGCCTGCGCTCTGGACGATGGCGTGGCTGGGTGTCGACTCCCCCCCCATGAACAGCGCGATCCCGACCATTCCTTCGCAGCCGACCACCGCAATCTCGGCCGACGAGCCGTCGATCATCACGTACAAGAGGGACACGATGGCCGTGGTGGGGAAGTACACGTGGCTCATGGTGCTGCCCGGCGCGTGAAGGGCCTTGCCCAGCGGCAGTTCCACAGGCTCCAGATGGGCCTCCCATCGTGCCCGATCGACCGCCGGCAGCGCCGCCAGGAGGCGGTTGTGGCCGCAGTAAGGACGATTCAACATGAGAAGACTCCTCGGCACTGCGGCGCGGCTGATACCTATCCAAGTATGCATTGAGCGCTGCGAGCCATTCTGTCCGGTGTCGTGCTCAGGCGCACTCAAGGGACTCTGGGCGGGTGTACTGGGTCAGCTACCGCACAGACGACCGCCCCCGCGCAGGGGAGCATGCCACCGCCACCCACATGGAGATCCTTGATGCAGACCAGCCCCGCGACCCCGTTCCTGCTGATGTCGGGATCCGCCGACGCCCTGGCGCCCGTGCGCGCAGCGGAAGCCGGACCACAGGCCGATGCCGTCCCCCAGCCCGACCAGCTGCTGGACGAGCTGGCCGTCTCGCTGGACCGGGAGCGCAGCAAGTACGAGACGCTGCGCCGTCTGCTCACCGCGACCAACCTCCGCCTGGGGCGGGTCCGACGTGAACTGAGCGAGGCCCGGCTCCGTGCAGACCACGATGCGCTGACCGGACTGCCCAACCGACGTGCCCTGGATTCCGACGGCCAGGCCTGCGGCTCGGGTTTGATGGCCATGCTGTATGTGGATTTGAACGACTTCAAGCCAGTCAATGACCGCAACGGCCATGCCGTCGGGGATGCGCTGCTGTGCCTGATGGCCAGCCGCTTGAGGCAGGCGATCCGCCAAGCGGACAAGGTTTACCGGGTGGGAGGCGATGAATTCGTCTGCGTCTTGAACAACGTCCCGGACAACGACCTGGCGGTGGACATCGCCCGCGACGTGCTCCACTCGCTCGTGTCACCTTGCGAGGTGGCAGGCACGCCCCTGCGGCTTGATGCCAGCATCGGTGTGGCCGTGCAAAGGCACCCGGGCGAAGCGTGGTCAGCGCTCGCGGCGCGGGCCGACCAGGCGATGTATCTGGCCAAGGTCGCCGGGGGTGGTATTGCCGCGGCGGACTGACACCGCGGCCCGGCGAGCGCGACCATCCGACCGCAAACCGGCGAGACGGTCCGGCCTGCTGGCGTCAGCCGCCCCGGCCGACCCGGGCCTCGGCCTCCAGCCAGTCGTCCACTTCGTGACCATCCACTTCACCTCGGGCCTGGAAGATCTCGAAGGCCAGGGCCCGGATCCGGTCCTGGCGCTCAGAAGAACCCTGGACCAGGTCGTCCCCTTCGGCGGAGGTCATGGCGGCAAGGGCGCGGGCTCCGGACGCCGGAACGACATCGCCATGGGTGTCCGTGTCCGAATGGTGGACTCGATGTGGCTTGGACATGAGGGATCTCCTGGGTTGAGTGTGGGCACACCGCGCCCGGGCGCAACGCCCGAAGCCCGGCCGCCCGGGAACCCTGCGGCACCCGGGCGTGCTGATCACTCTGTTCCCAGGCAGGTGATCCGTCGGTGCGCTGGCGTACTCTGCAGACACCCCTGTCCGGTGCGAACGGATGCGGACTGCCACGCGCCTGGCCCCGCACGGGCCCGGAAGTCACCCGGCTCAAAGCCGCCGCGGAAACCCCGCGTCCACCCAGGCCCGGGCGCTGGCCGCGTTGAAGCGGGCATCGGCCGGCACCCGCGCCTGCGCCAGGCGCTCGCCATCGGCGCTGGTCGCGCTGAGCAGCGCGTGGGGGTCGTACTCGTCCTGCACGATGTCGAAGGCGACGGTGACGCGGCCGGCGTCGGTTTCCACGTGCACCGTCTTGTGCAGGCTGGCGTGCAGTTGCTGCTCGTGGCGGCGCAGCACCTCGGAGGCGGTCTTGACCAGGGTGTGGAAGGCCGAGGTGTCCAGCGGCTTGGGGTTCTTCTTGTCGCGGCCCATGGTCCACGGGCCGGTCAGGGCCGGCTCGGGGTCGCCGTGGCGGGTCATCTCGACGGCCCAGCCGTCGTCGTCCAGGTTCTTGATGACCTTCGCGGTCCAGCCGTCGTCGCGCCACAGGCGGGGTTCGTGCAGGGGTTCGAGGTCGTCGTCGTTCAGATCGGTAGCCATGGCCGGCATCGTAGCGGCGCCCGGGTGGCCGCCGGGCCCGCAGGGCGACAATCCGGCGCGCCGCCTTGGCCCGCCACCACCCCGACCCGCCCGTGCCCGCCGAACACTCCACCCCTGCCCTGCCCGCCCTGGCCCAGGCCCTGCTGGGCGCGCGCTCGCGCCACCAGGCGCTGGCCCCCACCGCCGCCTGGGCGGCCGCCGTGCCCGACGACGAGACCGCCTGCGCGCTGGCCCACGCCCAGGGCGTGGCGCTGGGGGCCTGGGCGGCCGATCAGGTGCCGGGCTTCTGGAAATCCGGCGGGCCGGCCCGCGGGGCGCGGCTCACCCACGCCCCGCTGCTGCCGACCGGCGTGGTCGCGGTGGCCGAGGGCGGCGTGGCCGACCTGCGGGGCCGTCCGTTCTTCTGGCCGCGGGTCGAGGCCGAGGTCGCGCTGCGGCTGGGCCGTCCGGTGGACCCGGCCACCGCCGCTGCCGTGACGCCCGAGACCTCGGCCGCCCTGGTCGACGCGCTGGCCCTGTCGATCGAGGTGGTGGACAGCCGCTGGGCGGCCGGGGCCGAGGTGGCGCCGACGCTGCAGCTGGCCGACTTCCAGGTCCACGGTGCGCTGGCGCTGGGGCCCTGGCAGCCCTTCGGCCCCTGGGCCGCGCACGACTGGTCGGCCCAGGCCGGCACGCTGCAGATCGGCGACGAGGCCCCGCGGCCCTTCCGCGGCAGCCACCCGCTGGGCGGGCCGCTGTGGGGCCTGGGCCCCTGGCTGCGCCACCTGACCCGCCACGGCCAGACCGTGCCGGCCGGCACCGTGGTCAGCACCGGCAGCTGGAGCGGCTGTCTGCCGGTGGCCCGTGGCCAGACGGTGCGCGTCGCCTTCGGCGGGCTGGGGGCCCTGGCCGTGGCGCTCTGACGCCCTCTGGGGCGCCGCCAGGCGCCGCGCCTCAGTCCAGCGTGTCCACGTGCTGCTGCAGCCGCTGCAGCAGGCCCTGCAACTGGGCCAGCTCGGTGGCGTCCAGCGCGGCGCAGGCCCGGCTGGCCAGGGCCCGGCGCTCGCGCTGCACCTGCGCGTGCAACGCACGGGCGCTGGCGCTGGGGTGCAGGCGGGTGACCCGCCGGTCCTGCGGGTCGACCTGCGCCTCGAGCAGGCCGCGCTCGCGCAGGCCCGCCACCAGCTTGGCCAACTGGCCCTTGTCGCGGCCCGAGTGGGCCACCAGGTCGGACAGGGTGGCGCCGGGGTGGCGGCTGAAGAAGCCCAGCGCCTTGCCCTCCAGCGGCGACACCTCGCCCCCGTGCACCGCGTGGCGCGCCAGGTAGTGGCGCATCCGGTGCATCAGGTCGTGCATCCGCTCGAACACGTCGGGGCCCGACGCATCCGATTGGTTGACATTGTCAACAGAGTCCTTCATGATGGATGACATTATCAACCATTCAGGGACCCGCATGACCGCCGACACCCCCCACTCCCCCGAACCCGTTTCCCGCGTGGTGCGCGTGCGCCACGAGCTGGTGCGCCGCCGCCTGACCGTCCTGCGCACCGAGCGCCTGAGCCCGCACCTGCTGGCCGTCACCGCCGGCGGCCCCGAGCTGGCGGGCTTCACCTCGCTGTCCTTCGACGACCACATCAAGCTGTTCATCCCCGGCGCCGACGGCAACCCGGTGATGCGTGACTACACCCCCCGCGCCTTCGACCCCGAACGCCAGGAGCTGACGGTCGAGTTCGCCCTGCATGGCGGCGGCGTGGCCGACACCTGGGCCGCCGGCCTGCAGCCCGGTGACACGCTGGCCCTGGGCGGCCCGCGCGGCTCGATGGTGATCCCCACCGACCTGGGCTGGCACCTGCTGGCCGGCGACCTGAGCGCGGTGCCCGCCATGCGCCGCCGCCTGCAGGAGCTGCCCGCCGACGCCCGGGTGACGGTGCTGGGCCTGTGGCCCGACGCCGCCGACGACGCCCTGCTGGACCTGCCGGTCACCGCCACGGTGCAGCGGCGGGTGGCGCGCGACGCCGACGCCTTCCTGGCCGCGCTGCGCGAATGGACCCCGCCCGCGGGCGAAGGCTTTGCCTGGTGCGCCGGCGAGGCCCGCACCATGGCCGGCGCCCGCGACGCCCTGCTGCAGCACCACCGCCTGCCCAAGGCCTGGGTGCGCGTGGCCGCCTACTGGAAACCCGGCGCCAGCGACTTCCACGAGCGCCTGGAAGGTTAAGAAATGCAGCGCCGCGGGCGCCTGCAAATTTCCTCCACATTGACTCCCGAGCATGGCGGCAGTGCATCCACACCCTGCCCCATGAGCCTGATCCCTCCCCTGCCCCGCCCACGCCTGGCGCTGGCCCTGGCCACCGCCCTGGCCCTCGGCACCCTGGTCACCGGCTGTGGCCGCGCCAGCGGCCAAGCCGCCCCGAACGCCCGCCCCGTCACCGTCGGCACCGTCACCATCCAGCCCGAGGCGCTGGAGTTGAGCAGCGAGCTGCCCGGCCGCACCGCCGCCACCCTCAGCGCCGAGATCCGGCCGCAGGTGGGCGGCCTGGTGCGGACCCGCCGCTTCACCGAGGGCGGCCTGGTCAAGGCCGGTGACACCCTGTACGAGATCGAGCCCGAGTCCTACCGCGCCGCCGAGGCCAGCGCCCAGGCCGCGCTGGAGAAGGCCGAGGCCACCGCGGAGAGCGCCCGCCTGACGCTGCAGCGCCGCCGCGAGCTGGCCCAGGTCGACGCGGTCAGCCAGCAGGACCTGCAGGACGCCCAGACCAGCCACCGCCAGGCCCTGGCCGACCTGGCCGCCGCGCGGGCCACGCTGCAGACCGCCCGCATCGCGCTGCGGCGCACCCAGGTCACCAGCCCGATCAGCGGCCGGGCCGACGTGTCCACCGTCACCACCGGCGCCCTGGTCTCGGCCGACCAGGCCACCGCGCTGACCACGGTGCGCCAGACCGACCCGATCCAGGTCGACATCGCCCAGTCCAGCGCCGAGTGGCTGCGCCTGCAGCGCACGCTGGGCGCGGGGGGCCTGCGCGCCGCCGCGGCCAACGCCCCGGTGCAGCTGCTGTTGGAAGACGGCAGCCGCTACCCGCTGGCCGGCCAGCTCAGCCTGCGCGGGGTCTCGGTCAACACCGGCACCGGCGCGGTCACGCTGCGCGCCCTCTTCCCCAACCCCGAGGGCCGGCTGCTGCCCGGCATGTACGTGCGGGCGCAGCTGCCCACCGCCCGGGCCGAACAGGCCCTGCTGGTGCCGCAACAGGCGCTCAGCCGCGATGTCCGCGGTGCCGCCAGCGTGTGGGTGGTGGACGAGAAGGGCCGGGTGGAGCGCCGCGCGGTCAGCGCCGACCAGGCGGTGGGCGCGCGCTGGCTGGTGGCCAGCGGCCTGAAGGCCGGCGAACGCGTGATCACCGAGGGCAGCCAGAAGGTCAAGGCCGGTGACACGGTGCAGGTGCAGGACGCGGCCGCCCCGGCAGCGGCGGCGGCCGCGTCCGCGTCGGCCTCGGCAGCCGCGCGCTGAGCGGAGCGCTCCATGGCACGTTTCTTCATTGACCGCCCGATCTTCGCCTGGGTGCTGGCCATCGTCGTGATGCTGGCCGGCGCCTTCGCGATCACCGGCCTGCCGCTCGAGAAGTACCCCGACATCGCCCCCACCCGGGTGTCGATCAAGGCCAGCTACCCCGGCGCCTCGGCCAAGACCATCGAGGACTCGGTGACCCAGGTCATCGAGCAGAAGATGAAGGGCCTGGACGGCCTGCAGGCGATGGCCTCGAACTCGTCCAACTCGGGCAGCGCCGAGGTGGCCCTGAGCTTCGTCGCCGGCACCAACCCCGACGTGGCCCAGATGCAGGTGCAGAACAAGCTGCAGCAGGCCCTGAGCCAGCTGCCGCAGGTGGTGCAGGGCCAGGGCGTCACCGTCACCAAGAGCGGCACCGACTTCCTGCTGATCATGGCCTTCTACTCGGCCGACGGCAGCGCCAGCTCGGTCCAGATCGGCGACTACCTGAGCGCCCACCTGGTCGACACCATCAGCCGCCTGGACGGCGTCGGCGAGGTCCAGACCCTGGGCACCCAGCACGCCATGCGGGTGTGGCTGGACCCGGTGAAGCTGGCCAGCCTGTCGCTGATGCCCTCGGACGTCAGCGCGGCCATCACCGCCCAGAACGCCCAGGTCTCGGCCGGTCAGGTCGGCGGCCTGCCGGCGGCGCCGGGCCAGCAGCTCAACGTGGCGATCACCGCGCGCAGCAAGCTGCAGACGGTGGCCCAGTTCGAGGACATCGTGCTCAAGACCGGCAGCGACGGCCGCGCGGTGCGCCTGGCCGATGTGGCCCGCGTGGAGCTGGGCGGCGAGAGCTACACCATCTCCACCCGCTACAAGGGCCAGCCCTCGGCGGCCATGGGCGTGTACCTGGCCACCGGCGCCAACGCGATTTCGGTGGCCCAGGCGGTCAAGGCCAAGGTGGCCGAGCTGCAGCCATCCTTCCCGTACCGGCTGCAGGCCGAGCTGACCTACGACACCACGCCCTTCGTGAAGGTGTCGATCGAGGAGGTGGTCAAGACCCTGGCCGAGGCGGTGCTGCTGGTGGTGCTGATCATGTACCTGTTCCTGCAGCGCTGGCGCGCCACCCTGATCCCGGCCATCACCGTGCCGGTGGTGCTGCTGGGCACCTTCGGCATCCTGTCGGCGGCGGGCTACTCGGTCAACAGCCTGACCATGTTCGGCATGGTGCTGGCCATCGGCCTGCTGGTGGACGACGCCATCGTGGTGGTCGAGAACGTCGAGCGCCTGATGGCCGAGCGCGGGCTGTCCCCGCGCGAGGCCACCCGCGCCTCGATGGACGAGATCACCGGCGCGCTGGTGGGCATCGCCCTGGTGCTGGCCGGCGTGTTCATCCCGATGGCCTTCTTCGGCGGCTCGACCGGCGTGATCTACCGCCAGTTCTCGATCACCGTGGTCTCGGCCATGGCGCTGTCGGTGCTGGTGGCCCTGACCCTGACCCCGGCGCTGTGCGCCAGCGTGCTGCGGCCGCTGCCGGCGGGCGCCACCCACGCGGTGCACCACGGCCTGGCCGGGCGCTTCTTCAAGGCCTTCAACCGCGGCTTCGAGCGCGGCAACGCCGCCACCGGCGCGCTGGCCGGCCGGCTGCTGGCGCGCGGCGGTCGCATGGCGCTGGTCTACGCGCTGCTGCTGGGCACCATGGCCGTGCTCTACCAGCGCCTGCCCACCGCCTTCCTGCCCGAGGAAGACCAGGGCGTGCTGATGGCCGAGGTGCGGCTGCCCGCCGGTGCCACCGCCGAGCGCCTGCTGGTGTCCATGAAGCAGGTCGAGGCCTGGCTGGACCGGCAGCCCGAGGTGGACGGCTACACCATGATCAGCGGCACCGGCGGCGACCAGGCCACCGGCCGCGCCTTCATCCGCCTGACGGCCTGGGACGAGCGCACCGGCGCCGACCAGACCGCCGCCGCCATCGCCCGCCGCGCCAACCAGGCGCTGGGCTCGCTGCGCGACGCCCGCGTCTTCGTGATGCAGCCGCCCACCATCCGCGGCCTGGGCTCGGCCAGCGGCTGGACGGTGCAGCTGCAGGACCAGGGCGGCCTGGGCCGCGAGGGCCTGCTCCGGGCGCGCGACCAGTTCCTGACCCTGGCCCGCCAGCACCCGGCCCTGGCCCAGGTGCGCTACAGCGGCCTGGACGACGCGCCGCAGCTGGGCATCGCCATCGACGAGCGCCGCGCCGGCACCCTGGGCCTGTCCACCAGCGACATCAACACCACCCTGTCGATCGCGCTGGGCGGCACCTACGTCAACGACTTCGTCGACCAGGGCCGGGTCAAGAAGGTCTACCTGCAGGGCGACGCGCCCTTCCGCATGGCGCCCGACGCGATCGCGCAGTGGCAGGTGCGCAACGCCAGCGGGCAGATGGTGCCGTTCTCGGCCTTCGCCCGCACCACCTGGACCGCCGGCGCGCCCAAGCTCGAGCGCTACAACGGCGTCGGCTCGGTGGAACTGGTGGGCGAGGCCGCGGCCGGCGTCAGCTCGGGCGCGGCGATGGCGGCGGTGGAGTCGGTCGTCGCCCAGCTGCCCCCGGGCGTGTCGATCAGCTGGGCCGGCCAGTCCTACCAGGAACGGCTGAGCGGCTCGCAGGCCCCGCTGCTGTACGCGGTGTCGGTGCTGTTCGTGTTCCTGTGCATGGCGGCGCTGTACGAGAGCTGGTCGGTGCCCTTCGCGGTGATGCTGGTGGTGCCCCTGGGCGTGGTCGGCGCGCTGGCCCTGACCTGGGCCACCGGCGGCGCCAACGACGTGTTCTTCCAGGTCGGCCTGCTGACCACCGTGGGCCTGGCGGCCAAGAACGCCATCCTGATCGTCGAGTTCGCCCAGCAGCGCCTGCAGCAGGGCGACGCCCTGGTCGAGGCCACGCTGCAGGCGCTGCGGCTGCGCCTGCGGCCGGTGCTGATGACCTCGCTGGCCTTCATCTTCGGCGTGCTGCCGCTGGCCCTGGCCAGCGGGGCCGGCGCTGCCAGCCGCCGCGCCATCGGCACCGGCGTGCTGGGCGGCATGCTCAGCGCCACCGTGCTGGGCCTGCTGTTCGTGCCCGTCTTCTACGTCGGCCTGCGCCGCTGGCTGGCCCGCCGTGCGCCGGCCCCCGCCACCGCGCCGGGCGCCACCCCACCCTGAGGTTTCCGATGTCCCTGCCCCCTTCCCTGGCGACCCGCCGGTCCGGGCGCCCCACCGCGGTGGCGGCGCTGGTCCTGGTCCTGTCCCTGACCCTGTCGGCCTGCGGCTCGCTGGCCCCCGCCCACCAACGCCCCGAGCCGGACCTGCCCGGCCAGTGGCCCGGGGCAGCCGCCTCGGCGGCCTCGGCCCCCGCATCGGCCGCGGCCGGTGCCACTGCCGCCCAGCCCCTGGCCTGGCAGGACCTGATCACCGAGCCCCGCCTGCGCCAGACCGTGGCCCTGGCGCTGGAGCGCAGCCCCGGCTGGCGCCAGAGCCTGCTGGCGGTGGAGCAGTCGCGCGCCGCCCTGGGCAGCGCCGACGCCGCGCGCTGGCCCAGCGTGCGCGCCACGCTCTCGCAGACCGCCAGCCGCACCCCGGCCGAGGCCAGCAGCAGCGGCGTGGCCGTCAACAGCCGGGTGGACAGCGCCGCACTGGGCTTCTCGGCCTTCGAGCTGGACCTGTTCGGCCGCCTGCGCGAGCAGCAGGACGCCGCCCGCCAGACCTTGCTGGCCAGCGAGCAGACCCTGCGCAGCGCCCAGCTGACCCTGGTGGCCGAGGTGGCCAACGCCTGGCTGACCCTGCGCGCCGACCAGGCCCTGCTGGCCCTGGCCGAGCACACCCTGGCCGCCCAGCAGGACAGCCTGGCCCTGGTGCAGCGCCGCGCCGCCCTGGGCGCCGACAGCGCGCTGACGCTGGCCCAGTCGCAGACCAGCGTGGAGACCGCCCGGCGCGACCGCGCCAGCGCCGCCAGCCAGGTGCGCCAGGACCTGAACGCGCTGCGCCTGCTGCTGGGCACCGACCTGCCCGAGGCCCTGCGCCCCGACGCCGACGATGGCGCCCAGAGCGCCCGCCTGGTCGCCGTGCCCGAGGGCCTGCCGTCCGAGCGGCTGCGCCAGCGCCCCGACGTGCAGGCCGCCGAGCACGCGCTGTACGCCGCCGACGCCAGCCTGGGCGCGGCCCGCGCCGCCCGCTGGCCCAGCCTGAGCCTGACCGCCAGCGCCGGCACCGCCAGCCGCGGCCTGTCCCAGCTGTTCCAGGGCGGCGCCTGGAGCCTGGTGCCGGCGCTCAGCCTGCCCCTGCTGGATGGCGGCGCCCTGGCCAGTGCCGAACGCAGCGCCGAGCTGAGCCGCCAGTCCCGCGCCCTGGCCTACGAGCAGGCGGTGCAGACCGCCTTCCGCGAAGTGGCCGACGCCCTGGCCGTGCGCGAAGGCCTGCAGCAGCGCCTGCAGGCCCAGCAGGGCGTGGTGGACGCCACCCGCCGCAGCCTGACCCTGGCCGAGGCCCGCTGGCGCGCCGGCGCCATCAGCCACCTGGAGGTGCTGGACGCCCAGCGCAGCGCCTACAGCGCCCAGCAGGCCCTGGTGTCGCTGCGCCTGGCCGAACAGGCCAACCGGCTGACGCTGTTCAAGGTGCTGGGCGGGACGGCCGCCTGAAGGGGTGTACTGGTGGCGCTCAGCTGCGGCGGTGGGTGCGAAGCGCGGAGGGGGGCTTTGGCCCCTCTCTCATGTCACCCGGCCTGCGGCCTCCTTCTTTGCTTCGTTCGGGGCCAAAGCCCCCCTCCGCGCCTGCCACCGGCCGCCGACTGCCCACGCGAGCCGTGCGCACCGGGTTGAACCGGCACCGGCCGCGGGGCAGCGGGCCGGGCGCGATGCGAGGGGCGCCGAGGAGCACAGCCGCCTGGGGGCCTGACCGCAGGTCAGGCTTCGTCAACTGGCTCGGGCTCGGCTGTTCGACCACAGCGAGGCGAAGCCGAGCGGCGGGAGTTCCGAGCCCACCCCAGGCGGCGAGCACCGCAGGGCAGTCGGCACGCAGTGCCGACCGCCCCTCGTGCGCCCGGCCCGCTGCCCCGCGGCCGGTGCCACGCCACCCCCTCCGCCAACACCACCGTGCGACACGGCTCCGACTTCAGCCGCCGACCAACACCGTCACCGCCACCCAGCCCAAAGGCAACGGCGGCCCGACCCACTGGCCGGCCGGCAGCACCCAGGTCACCTGGGCGTCGTCGCGCAGGTGCTCGCGCAGCTGACGCATGCAGGCCTTGTGGGCCGACAGGCTCAGTCGCCGGCCGGTCAGCAACAGGCTGACGGCCCCCGACTGGCCCAGACGCTCGCCCAGCGCGGGTGACTCGAACAGCCGCTCGCCGCTGCTGAAGTGGAGCATCGCCTGGCCGATCCGGGCCGGCGCCATGGCCGAACCCAGGCTGGGCCGCAGGTCTTCCAGGTCGGCGCAGGCCGCCACCTCGGGCGCGCTCAGCGCCGCCAGCAGCTGCCAGCACAGCAGGCCGGCGTGTTCGCGCTCGCCCACCGCCGCCTGCACGAAACCCACGCCCTCGCCCAGTGACTGCCAAGGGGCGCAGTCCTCGGCCACCACGGCAACCAGCGTGGGCACCGCCCGTGCGGGGTCCAGCACGCCGCCAGGCCCGTGCAGCAGCGCGTGCAGCGTGTCGGCCAGCGCCGGCTCCCAGGCGGGCAGCACCAGCACCAGGCCGAGACCCTCCGCGTCGCCCCGGGCCCGCCAGGCGGCCAGGGTCTCGCGCAAGTCGGTGCCGGCGGGCTGCCCGAACACCTCGACCTCTCCGGCCAGGCAGCCCGCCGCCAGCTGCCGCCGTGCCCCACGGCCCTGCGCCGAAGGGTCCACGCACAGCAGCAGCACCAGGTCGCGGCTCACCGTGTCCGCGCAGCCGGTGGTCTCCGGCCCGGGGCGCAAGGCCAACGCCAGCGCCAGCCACTCGAACCGGCTGTGCAGCGCCGGCCATTCAGCGGCCCGCAAGGGCACTGAGGACCTTCCCATCCTGGTCTCTCCCTGGTGTGCACCGCCCACCGGCGGTGGCCCCAGGGTAACGCGGCGGGCGGGTCGGGGGTCAGGCCGCCACGGCCTGGGCGGCGCGCAGGGCGATCTCTTCGGCGGGCATGGGACGGCCCAGCAGGAAGCCCTGGCCGCAGTCACAGCCCAGCTGGTGCAGGTGCTCGCGCTGGGCATCGGTCTCGATGCCCTCGGCGATCACGCGGCAGGACAGGGCATGGGCCATGCCGATGATGGCGCGCACGATGGCGTCGGCCTTGCCGTCCACGCACAGGCCCTGGACCAGGGAGCGGTCGACCTTCAGGATGTCCAGCGGCAGGCGCGAGAGCTGCGACAGGTTGCTGAAACCGATGCCGAAGTCGTCCAGCGCCACCATCACCCCCGCCTCGCGCAGGCGGGCCAGGCGGGCGGCGGTGGCCTCGAAGTCGGCCATGGCCATGGACTCGGTGATCTCGATCGAGATCAGGCCGGGCGGGATGCCGGCCTGCTCGATGGCACCCAGCACCTCGGGGCAGAACTGCGGGTCGGTGAACTGCAGCGGCGAGACGTTGACCGCCACGTTCAGGCCCAGCCCGGCGTCCAGCCAGCGGCGGCACTGCACCACCGCCATCGCCAGCACCTGTCGGCCCAGCTGGCCCATCAGGCCGCTGCGTTCGGCCACGTCGATGAAGGCCCCAGGCGGCAGCAGGCCGCGGGTCGGGTGCTGCCAGCGCACCAGCGCCTCCACGCCCATCAGGCGACCCTCGGCGAGGTGGAACTTGGGCTGGTAGTGGACCCGCAGCTGGCCTTGGGTCAGGGCCACCCGCAACTCGGCCTCGACCCGCGCCGCGTCCAGCATCGACTGCCGCGCCTGCTGGTCGAAGAAGCGGAAGCAGCCCTTGCCGGCCTGCTTGGAGTCGTACATCGCCAAGTCGGCGAAGGCCAGCACCTCGGCCGGGTCGGTGGTGTCCTCTGGCGTGAGCGCGATGCCCACGCTGGCGCTGACGGTGACCTCCTGGCCATGGATGCGGAAGGGGTCGGCCAGGGACTGGACGATTCGCCCGCCCATGGCCGCCAACGCGCCGCGGTCGGTGACGCCGGGCAGGATGGCGACGAACTCGTCGCCGGCGAAACGCGCGAACACGATGCCGGAGGGCAGGCGCTCGCAGGGCATGCCGAAAGCGTCCAGGCAGGTGTCGATGGTGCTCAGGTCGTGGCCCAGGCCCTGGGTCAGCAGCCGGCTGGCGGCCAGCTTGAGCAACTGGTCCCCACCCGAGTGGCCCAAGGTGTCGTTGACGCGCTTGAAGCCATCGAGGTCGATGAACACGATGGCGGCCCGGAAGCCGCCCCGGCGCGCCGGCGCCATGGCGTAGCCCAGCAGGTGGTCGATCACCGCCCGGTTGGGCAGGCCGGTGATGGCGTCGGTGTAGGCCAGGGTGTTGATGCGCAGCACGTTGGCGTTCAGGCGCGAGCGCATCTTGCGGAAGCTGCTGGCCAGGCCGCCGATCTCGCAGGCGCAGTCCACCTCCACCGGGGTGTCGAACGCCCCATCGGCGATGGCCTCGGTGCTGCGCTTGAGGGCCTCGACCAGGCGGGTCAGGCGCCCGGCCATCCACAGAAACGCCCCGCCCACCCCCACCACCGACAGGCCACCCGCGAGCCAGGCGCGGCCGACGCCGGCCAGGGGCAGCTCCAGCGCGGCGACGAAGGCCGCCAGCGCACAGGCGGTCAGCACCGCACCGGCGACCGCGAAGCGCCAGCGGATGCTGTTGAGGCCCTGGCCAGGTTGGAAGATCGGCATGCTGCAACCGCGGACGGCCAAGGGTCGTGCCGTCTTCACCGCGATGGCCGGGGTATCGGCCGGCCGGCGCCGCAGTTGAGTCCATGACCTCCCGGGTCGACCACGGGGACCGCCGCAGCGGGGCCGCCGGTCCGGCCGGCGCACGCCTGCACCGGGCCTCAGCAGGGCCTCAATGGGCAGTGGCCGCCGCGGCGGGCACTTCCCGGGCGGCGGCGGCCGGCAGCGCCCGGCCCACCGCCTCGGCCAGCGCCTGCGGGGCGTCCAGCACGGTCACGCCCGGCTCGGCCGACAGGGCCTCGCGCAGCCACTGGGCCCCCGCGGGCGTGGCGGCGCAGACCAGGGCCGGCAGGCCGGGCTGGAGCTGGCGGGCCTGGGCCAGCAGGGCCGGCAGCTCGGCCTCCTGCGGCAGGGCCACCAACAGCAGCGAGGCACGGGCCACATGGGCCTGGACCAGCACCTCGGGCAGGCGGGCGTCGCCGCAAACGGCGGCCACGCCGGCCAGGCGCAGCTCATCGACCACCTCGCGGCGCTGCTCGGCCACCACCAGCGGCCGGCCCTCTGCCCGCAGCCGGGCCGCCACCGCGGCGCCCACCCGGCCGTGGCCCAGCAGCACCAGAGGACGCTCCAGCACCGCGGCCGGCACCGAGTCGGGAACGGCTTCGAGCGGGTCCTCGCGCAGGGCCCAGCGCCGCGCCGCCGGCCAGCGGCGCACCAGGCGCTGCTGCAGCCGCTCCAGGGCGGGGAACAGCGCGCTGTTGGCGGCGATCGAGACCATGGCCGCCGCCAGCACCAGGCTCTGGCCCTCCAGCGGGAGCAGGCCCAGGGCCACGCCCAGGCCGGCGAGGATGAAGGAGAACTCGCCGATCTGGGCCAGGCCGGCGCCCACCGTCATCGCGGTGCCCAGCGGCAGGCGCAGGGCCAGCACCAGGGCCACTGCGGCCGCGGTCTTGCCCAGCAGCACCACGGCCACGGTCAGCAGCAGTTGCAGCGGCTGCTGCCACAGCACCGCCGGGTCGAACAGCATGCCCACCGAGACGAAGAACAGCACGGCGAAGGCGTCGCGCAACGGCAGGGACTCGTCGGCGGCACGCTGGCTGAACTCGGACTCGCGCATCACCATGCCCGCGAAGAAGGCCCCCAGCGCGAAGGAGACGTCGAACAGCGCCGCCGCGCCGAAGGCCACGCCCAGCGCGATGGCCACCACGCTCAGCCGGAACAGCTCCTGCGAGCCGGTGGCCGCCACCCACCACAGCCAGCGCGGCAGCAGGCGCCGGCCCAGCACCAGCATCAGGGCGATGAAGGCGGACACCTTGGCCAGGGTCAGCGCCACGGTCCAGCCCAGGCTGTCGCCACCCGGCTCGGCGGCGCCGCCGGCCATCACCGGCAGCAGCACCAGCACCAGCACCATCACCAGGTCCTCGACCACCAGCCAGCCCACCGCGATCTGGCCACCGCCGCTGTGCAGCAGGCCACGGGCCTCAAGGGCGCGCAGCAGCACCACGGTGCTGGCCACCGACAGGCACAGGCCGAACACGAGGGCACCGCCCAGGCTCCAGCCCCAGGCCCAGCCCAGGCCCGCGCCCATGGCGGTGGCCACGCCGATCTGCAGCAGCGCCCCGGGCACGGCCACGCGGCGCACCGCCATCAGCTCACCAAAGGAGAAGTGCAGGCCGACGCCGAACATCAGCAGCATCACGCCGATCTCGGCCAGTTGGCCGGCCAGGCCCACATCGGCCACGAAGCCCGGCGTGGCCGGCCCCACGGCCACGCCCGCGAGCAGGTAGCCGACCAGGGGCGGCAGCTTCAGGCGGGCGGCCAGCAGGCCGAGCACCATGGCCAGGCCGAAGCCGGCGGCGATGGTGGCGATGAGGGCGGTGTCGTGGGGCATGCAGGGTCAGTGCCCCGCACGGCCGAAAAGTTCAGCCCGCGTGTCCGGGGGCCTCGGCGCGCTGGGCCTTGCGCAGGGCCACCGCGTCCGCCTGAGCGGGGCTGGTGTCCTGATGGGTCAGGCGGAACATGCGCATCGTGCCGGCCACGGCCTCGGCCTGGTTGCAGACCGAGGTGGCGGTGGCGGCCAGCTGTTCGACCATGGCCGCGTTCTGCTGGGTGATGCCGTCGAGCTGGGAGACCGCCTCGTTGACCTGGGACACGCCGCGCGCCTGCTCGACGTTGCTGTGCTCCAGCTCTTTCAGGGCCTGGCTGACCTCGCGCACCGCGTACAGGGCCTCGTCCATGCGGCGGCGGGCCTCGCCGACGTGTCCGACGCCGGTCTCGACCCGGCCGGCCGAGTCCTGGATCTGGCTGCGGATCTGGCGCGCGGCATCGGCCGCCCTGGACGCCAGGGCCCGGACCTCGCCGGCCACCACCGCGAAGCCGCGCCCGGCCTCGCCGGCGCGCGCGGCCTCGACCGCGGCATTCAAGGCCAGGATGTTGGTGCGGAAGGCCACGCCCTCGATCACCGCGATCATCTCGTTCATCTCGGCCGAGGAGCGGCGGATCTCGCCCATCGCCGACTCGACCTGGCCCACGGCCTGGGCGCAGCCCTCGGCCATGCCGGCGCTGTCGGCCGCCAGGCGGGCGCCCCGCTGCAGCGCTTCGGCGCTCTGCCGGATGGTGCCGGTGATCTGGTCCATCGAGGCCGCGGTCTGCTCCAGACTGGCGGCCTGGGACTCGGTGCGGGCCGAGAGGTCGTGGTTGCCGGCGGCGATCTCGTCCATCGAGTGGCGCACATGCTCCACGCCTTGTCGGCTGTCGCCCACCGCCGTGCGCAGGTTGACCGCCAGCTGCACCAGGGTCAGCTGCAGGCGCCCCAACGGGCCACGGGCGCCATGGGCGGGCTGGTGCGAGAGGTCGCAGGCGGCGAGTTGCTGGGCGTCGGCCAGGACCTGCTCGAGGCCCCGTCGAACCCCGCGCTCGCGCCACCAGCCCAGGGCCAGCGCCAACACGAGGCCGGCCCCGACCTGGCCGGCCACGGGCCACTGGGCAGCCGCCACCGCCAGCGCCGGCAGGGCCAGCAGCGAGGGCAGCACGGCGGCCCCGCCCATCTGGTCGACGACCGGCTGCCACAGGCGCTGCAGCCGCCCGGCCAGGCCCAGGCGCACCACCCGTCCGTGGTACAGGCCCACCCGCAGTCCACCGGCGGCGACCTGCTCGTTCATGCGGGTGTAGAGCGCCTGCGCCTCGGCGATGTCCTGGGCGGCGGGCTCTGAGCGCACCGACAGGTAGCCCAGCAGCCGGCCCTCGGCCAGCATCGGGGTGACGTTGGCGCGCACCCAATAGTGGTCGCCGTCCTTGCGGCGGTTCTTGACCAGGGCGGTCCAGGGCAGGCCCGCCTCCAGGGTGGACCACATGTCCCGGAAGGCCTCGGGGGGCATGTCGGGGTGCCGCACCAGGTTGTGCGGTTGACCCATCAGCTCTTCACGGGTGAAGCCGCTGACCGCGACGAACGCGTCGTTGCAATAGGTGATGCGGCCCTGGGGGTCGGTGACCGACACCAGGGTGACGCCAGGGGGAAAGGGGTACTGCTTGCCGGTGACCGGATGGTTCAGTCGCATGGGGTAGCCCGCCAAGGTGGATCTGAGGTGCCCGCCGGGGACAGGTCCGACGGGTCAGGTTCGCATCGTGCACGCCACGCGGCGGTGGCAAATGCACGAATTGCGGGTCCATGTGCCTGCAGTTGGCCGGGTTCCCCCAAACGGATGAGGCGCCGCGCCGTGGCGCCGCCTCGGGGCCGGTCAGCCCGTGGCGCGGCGGCGGACCGCCTCCAGATAGGCGTGGCCGTCGGGCGGCAGGCCGCTGCGTTGCGAGGCCCAGACCATCTCGCCCAGCGCGTCCATGGCGGCGTGCTGGGCCTCGTGCAGGGAGTTGCGGCGCGCCGCCAGCAGCTCCACCGCCTGGCGGATGCCGTGCGGCTGGTCGATCGACACCTGCTCGCTGATGGTCAGGTGCATGGCCAGGTGCAGGAAGGGGTTGGTGCGCCCCTCCTCCACGGTGTAGACGGCGGCCAGCGCGGCCTCGAGGTCGGCCAGGTCGGCGTGGTACTCGGGGTGCTCGTCGATCCAGCCGGCGGCCAGGGTCTCGATGGGCGTGAGCAGGAGGCCCTGGCGGGCCTTGGCGTGCGTCTCGCAGAAGAAGCGGCGCACGTCGTTCTGGGACGGTTGGAACATGCTCCAATTGTCGCCGGATGATCACCGACCCGCTCTTCTACGCGGTGGCGATCCCCGCGGTCGTGCTCATGGGCATCTCCAAGAGCGGCTTCGGGGCCGGCTTCGGCGCCATCGTGGTGCCCCTGCTGGCGCTGGTGGTGCCGGTGCCGCAGGCCGCCGCCATCATGCTGCCGCTGCTGGCCATCATGGACCTGATGGGCCTGAGCGCCCTGGTGCGCCAGGCCGACCGCCCGCTGCTGCGCCTGCTGGTGCCGGCGGCGCTGCTGGGCACCGCCATCGGCAACCTGCTGTTCGGCGTGCTGGCCAGCCGCACCGTGGCCGGGATCGTGGGCGTGATCACGCTGGTCTTCCTGGCGATCCGGCTGGCCTTTCCGCCGCGCGCCGACGCCCCGCCGCCGCCCCGCTGGCTGGGGGCGCTGCTGGGCACCACCGCAGGCTTCACCAGCTTCGTCGCCCACGCGGGCGGGCCGCCGGTCAGCTTCTACCTGCTGCCGCTGCGCCTGCCGCCGCTGACCTTCACCGCCACGCTGGCGGTGCTGTTCACGGTGGTCAACTTCTCGAAGTGGCTGCCCTACGCCTGGCTGGGGCTGATCGACCTGGGCAACCTGAGCACCTCGCTGGCGCTGGCGCCGTTCGCCCCGGTGGGCGTGTGGATCGGCCTGAAGATCGTGCGCCGCATCGACCCGACCTGGTTCTACCGCCTGTTCCACCTGGGCATGGCCCTGACCGGCACCAAGCTGCTCTGGGACTGGCTGGCCTGAGGCCCGCCGCCGCGCCTCATTGCGCGGCCATCCACTCGGCCCAGTGCTCGATGCAGGCCCGCACCTTGGGCAGGCGGTGGCGCTCGCGCAGCATCACCGCGTACATGGGCAGCGGCTGCTCGCCGAAGTGCTCGGGCAGCACCGGCAGCAGGCGGCCCTCGCGCACCAGCGGCCGCGCCACCAGGTCCACCATGCGCCCGATGCCGGCGCCGGCCAGCACCAGGGTCAGCAGGGTGGCCGAGTCGCTGGCGCGGGTCACCGGCCGGGCGGTCCAGGCCGACAGGCCCGGCGTGGCGGTGTCCCACTGGTTGAGGAAGGGCAGCAGGTTGTGGCCCACCAGCGCGTGGCCCGCCAATTCGGCCGGGCGCTGCGGCAGGCCGTGCTCCCGGGCATAGGCCGGCGCGGCGTACAGGCTGCGGCTGAGCTGGCCGATCGGCCGCGCCACCAGGTCCTCGCCGGCCGGGGTGCCGGTGCGGATGGTGACGTCCAGGCCCTCGCGCACCATGTCGACCATGCGGTCGTCGGCCGAGATGTCCAGGCACAGGCCCGGGTGGCGGCGCTGCAGCGCGGGCAGGCTGGGCGCGATGACGGCCTGCGCGATCACCGCGCTGGCCCCCACCCGCACCCAGCCCCGCGGCCCGCCCTGGCGCCCGCCCAGCTCGGCCTGCAGTTGCTGGCCGGTCTGCAGCATCTGGCGCGCATGGGCCAGCACCATGTCGCCCTCGTCGGTCAGGCTCAGGCCGTGGGTGCTGCGGTGCATCAGGCGGGCGCCGCAGGCGGCCTCGAGGCGGGTCAGGCAGCGGGTGACCTGGCTGACCGGCGCGTCGCGCTCGCGCGCGGCCGCCGAGAGGGTGCCCAGCTCGGCCACGCGGACGAACAGGGCGAGGTCGTCGAGGTGCAGGTTCATCGGCTTATTTTGCAGTTTCCGCAATACCGATTTGGATTTTCAGCGGTTTCCGGCCCACGGAACCCTTTATAGAGTGCAAACCAGTCCCCACCCACCGGAGCACCCGATGAACGCCGAAGACTGGAACCACGCCCTGGACGAGGCCCGCCACCGGGCCCACGACCTGCGACAAGCCGCCATCGCCCAGGCCTGGGACTGGCTGCTGGCGCAGGCCATGCGCCCCCGCCCTCCCGCCCGCAGCGCCGATCGCCTGGGCGCGCGGCTGCAGCGCCACGCCACCGCCCCGAACCGGGAGCAGCCATGCCAATCCTGACCGTGCGCCTGGGCACCGCGCCCGACCCCCACCTGGCCGCCGCGGTGGCCGGCGACCTGCAGGCCCTGACCGTGGGCGTGCTGGGCAAGCGCCCCGAGCTGACCGCGGTGACGGTGCAATTCGTCGAGCCGCCGCTGTGGTTCATCGGCGGGCGGGCGCTGGACGGGGCCGGCCCGCCCAGCGCCTTCGTCGAGATCCGTGTCAGCGCCGGCAGCAACACCGCCGCCCAGATCGCCGACTACGTGGCCGCGGTGCACGCCGCCCTGCGCACCACGCTGGGCGGCCTGCACGAGGTGAGCTACGTGCAGGTGCAGGAGGTGCCCGCCGCCCACTGGGGCTGGGGCGGGCGCACCCAGGCCGCGCGCGCGGCCGAGGGCGTGCCGCCGCGCCCCGCGGTCAGGGACGGGGCGGCTTCCAGCGCGCCAGCCACAGCGCGTTGGTGACCACGCAGACGCTGGACAGCGCCATCGCGGCCCCGGCCACCACCGGGCTCAGGTGGCCCAGCGCCGCCAGGGGCAGGCCGACCACGTTGTAGGCAAAGGCCCAGAACAGGTTCTGGCGGATCTTGCGGCCGGTGGCGCGGGCCAGCGACAGGGCCTCGACCACGCCCCAGGGGTCGCCCCGCATCAGGGTCAGGCCGGCCGTGTGCATGGCCACGTCGGTGCCGCCGTCGGCATGGCTCATGGCGATGCCCACGTCGGCCGCGGCCAGGGCCGGCGCGTCGTTGATGCCGTCGCCCACCATGGCCACGGCGGCGCCGGGCGGCAGGCCCTCGCGCAGGCGGGCCACCAGGGCGGCCTTGTCCTCGGGGCGGACCTCGGCGTGGGCCTCGGCGATGCCCACCGCCTGGGCCAGGCGCTGCACCGCGCCGGCGTTGTCGCCGCTGACCAGCACCGGGCGCACGCCCTGGGCCTGCAGCGCGGCGGCGGCCGGGGCGGCGTGGGCGCGGGCGTCGTCGCCAAAGGCCAGCAGACCCAGCAGGTGCGACGCCGGCGGCGCCATCGCCAGCCAGGACACCGTGCGGCCCTCGGCCTGCAGCGCGTCGGCGCGGGCGGCCAGCGCGCCGCGGTCGACGCCCAGGCTGTCCATCCAGCGGCCATGGCCCAGCACCAGGCCCACGCCCTCGACCTCGCCCGCCACGCCCTGCCCGGGCACCGCGCGCAGGCCCTGGGTGGCGGGCAGGGGCTGCCCGGCGGCGGCCTGCAGCACGGCCCTGGCCAGCGGGTGTTCGCTGCCGGCCTGCAGCGCGGCCGCGCTGCGCAGCAGGGCGGCGGGGTCCACGCCGGCGGCGGCCTCGCAGGCCACCAGGGTGGGCCGGCCCTCGGTCAGGGTGCCGGTCTTGTCGAAGGCCACCACCGCCACGGCGCGCAGGCGCTCCAGCGCGGTGGCGTCGCGCACCAGGATGCCGCGGCGCGCAGCCAGGCCGCTGGCCACCATCAAGGTGGCCGGCGTGGCCAGGCCCAGCGCGCAGGGGCAGGCGATGACCAGCACCGAGACCGCGTGGATCAGCGCGGTGGCGGTGTCGGCGCCGGCCCATGTCCAGCCCGCCAGCGTGGCCAGGGCGATGGCGATCACCACCGGCACGAAGACGGCCGAGACCCGGTCGACCTGCTGCTGGATCGGCGCCTTGCGGGCCTGGGCCGAGGCGACCAGGCGCACGATGCGGGCGATCTGGCTCTCGGCACCCAGCGCGGTGGCCTGCACCACCAGCAGGCCCTCGCCGTTGACCGCGCCGCCGGTGACCGCGTCGCCGGGGCCGCGCGCCACCGGCAGGCTCTCGCCGGTGATCAGGGATTCGTCGGCATGGCTCTGGCCCTCAAGCACCACGCCGTCCACCGGGATGCGCTGGCCCGGCTTGACCTGCACCCGGTCGCCCCGCACCAGCTGGGCCACCGGCAGCTCCTGCCACTGGCCGTCGCGCTGCACCGTGGCGGTGCCGGGGCGCAGCGCCTGCAGGGCCTGCAGGGCGTCGAGGGTGCGGCGCTTGGCCCGCGCCTCCAGCCACTTGCCGAAGCGCACCAGGGTGATCACCACCGCCGCGCTCTCGAAGTACAGGTGCGGCATGCCGTCGGGCTCGCGGGCCCACAGCACCAGGGACAGGCCGAAGGCCGAGGCGGTCCCCAGCGCCACCAGCACGTCCATGTTGGCGCTGCCCGCGCGCAGGGCCTTGAAGCCGGCGACGAAGAAGCGCGCCCCGAACACCGCCTGCACCGGCAACGCCAGCAGGAACTGCCACAGCGCCGGCAGCATCCAGTGGCGGCCGATCAGGTCGCCCAGCATGGGCAGCACCAGGGGCGCACTCAGCAGCGATGCCATCAGCACCTGGGCGCCCTCGCTGCGCCAGGCCGGCACGGCCGGGCCCTCGGGCGATCCGGCAGCGCGGGCGCCATAGCCGGCGGTCTGCACCGCGGCCACCAGGGCGGCGGGCAGCTCGGGGTCGGCCAGGTGGCGGATCTGGGCCTCGTGGGTGGCCAGGTTGACGCTGGCCTCGAGCACGCCGGGCACCTTGCGCAGCGCCCGCTCGACGCGGCCGCTGCAGCTGGCGCAGGTCATGCCCTCGACCGCCAGCGCGGTGGTGGCCAGCGGCACCTGGTAGCCGGCGGCGGCCACCGCCTCGGCCAAGGCCGCGGCCCCGACACCGTCGGCGGCGTCCACCGTGGCCAGCTCGGCCGCCAGGTTGACCGTGGCGGCGCTCACGCCGGGCACCTTCTTCAGGGCCCGCTCGACACGACCGGCGCAGCTGGCGCAGGTCATGCCCTCGATCGGCAGGGAGATCATGGTGCCACTGTACCCCGGGGGGAATGCCCTGGCGCAAGCCGCCCGGCCCGGCGCGCGGGCATACTTTGTCCATCCACCCCTGACCCGGAGCCCCCCATGACCCTCGAGCTGACCCTGCCCGACATGACCTGCGGCCACTGCGCCAAGACCGTCACCAGCACCGTCCAGAAGCTGGACGCCGGCGCCACCGTCGAGGTCGACCTGCCCAGCCACACGGTGCGCATCCAGACCGCGCAGCCGGCCGACGCGGTGCGCCAGGCCCTGGCCGACGAGGGCTATCCCGCCGCGGCCTGAAGCCCGTCCCCGGGCGGCCCGGACCGCCCCATCCCGGTGCGCCCGCACCGGGAATCCCCGCCGCGCACAGGGCATGCCGCTTGCCTACACTCGGGTCACTCAAACAGGAGGACCCTCTGCATGACCCGTGCCCTGCTTCCCCTGGCCCTGGCCGCCCTGCTGGCCTGCGGCGCCACCCAGGCCCAGACCCTGCGCTACGCCAGCGCCGGCGACCTGCTGACCCTGGACCCGCACTCCCAGAACGAGAGCCTGACCAACATGATGAACGGTCAGGTCTACGAGCGCCTGGTGATGCGCGACAAGCAGCTGGGCATCGCGCCGCAGCTGGCCCTGTCCTGGCAGCAGCTGTCCCCGACCAAGTGGCGCTTCAAGCTGCGCCCGGGCGTGAAGTTCCACGATGGCACCGCGTTCACGGCCGATGACGTGGTGTTCTCGGTGGACCGGGCCCACCAGCCCACCTCGCAGATCTCCAACTACGCCGCCGCGCTGGGCGAGGCGAAGAAGGTCGACGACCTGACGGTGGAGTTCACGCTGAAGGCGCCCAACCCGATCTTCCTGCAGCACCTGGACACCATCTTCATCATGAGCAAGGCCTGGTCCGAGAAGAACCGGGTCACCAAGCCGCAGAGCTTCAAGGACAAGGAAGAGACCTACGCCGCCACCAACGCCAACGGCACCGGGCCGTACCAGGTGGTCAGCCGCGCCCCGGGGAGCAAGACGGTCTACAAGCGCTTCGCCGGCTGGTGGGGCAAGTTCGACGGCAACGTGCAGGACGCCGTCTTTCACCAGATCAGCAACGACGCCACGCGCACCGCCGCCCTGATCTCGGGCGAACTCGACTTCGTGCTCGACCCGCCGCCGCGCGACGTGGCCCGCCTGCGCGGCACCAGCGGCCTGAAGATCATCGACGGCCCCGAGAACCGCATCGTCTACATCGGCCTGGACCAGGCCCGCGACAGCCTGCTGTACGGCAAGTCGCCCGATGGCAAGAACCCGTTCAAGGACGTGCGCGTGCGCCGGGCGATGTACCAGGCGGTGGACATCGAGACCATCAAGAACAAGCTGATGAACGGCCAGGCCGCGCCCACCGGCGTGGTGGTGCCCTCGCCGCTGGCGGCCTTCAACGACCCCGAGCTCGAGAAGCGCCTGCCCTTCGACCTGGCCCGCGCCAAGGCGCTGATGGCCGAGGCCGGCTATGGCGGCGGCTTCGAGGTCACGCTGGACTGCCCGAACAACCGCTACATCAACGACGAGGAGATCTGCGTCGCGCTGGCGGCGATGTGGGACAAGATCGGCATCAAGGTGCGCGTCAACGCGATGCCCAAGACGACCTACTTCCCGAAGACCGAGAAGCTCGACACCAGCCTGTACATGTTCGGCTGGGGCGGCGCGATCACCGACGCCGAGACCACCTTCACCCCGATGTACCGCAACCGCGGCGCCAATGGCGTGGGCGAGTACAACCGGGGCAACTTCCGCAACGACAAGCTCGACGCCCTGGCCGCCGCCAGCTCCATCGAGGGCGATCCGGCCAAGCGCCAGGCGCTGATCCGCCAGGTCTTCACCGAGATGAAGGAGCAGGTCCACTACATCCCGCTGCACCGCCAGTTCATCCCCTGGGCGGCGCGCCAGAACGTCGACACGACCCACCGTGCCGACAACTGGCTGGAGCTGGCCTGGACCTCGGTGCGCTGATCAGTCCAGCGACATCTGCCGCCGACGCTTCTGCATCTGGTCGATGTAGCGCTGCAGCGAACGCTGGGCGTCGGGCGAGAGCTGCACCAGCTCGCAGCCCAGGCGCACGCCGCGGGCTTCCGGGGTGATGGCGGTGACGTGGTGCACGTGCAGGCGCACCGGCAGCTGGGTGCCGGGCTCCAGCTCCAGCACCGCGCCACCCAGGGTCACGCCGGGTGCCAGCTGGGGCACGTTGTCGGGCAGGAACAGCGCGCAGCCGCCGATGCTCAGGTCCAGCACCCGCAGGCTCAGGGCCATGTCGGGCAGGGACGGGTGACGCAGCATCACGTGCGGCGCCATGCGCTCGATGGTCCGCACGCGGTAGGCGTTGCGGCGCTGGAAGCGGTAGAGGACCCGCGGCAGGTCGGCCTGCAGCACGCAGGACTGGCGTCCGTGCAGCAGCAGGCGGCCGCCCAGGTCGAACTGGATCTTGATGCGGTCCAGGTAGCCCACGGCCACGGCCTCCTCGGCCTCGACCAGGCGTTGCACCATCGGCGAGGCCAGGTCGGCGGTGAAGGCGATGCGGCGCTGGTCAGCATCCACCGACCACAGCGTGCTGCCGTACGCGCCGCCGTCCGAAGCGTTGAGGTTGATCACGGTGCCGCGGTCCATCAGGTCGCGCAGCACGGCGCGCACCTCGAACGGGTCGGTGACCGCGAAGTCCGACAGCTGCTCGGGCGAGCCCAGGGCGTCCAGGTCGGCGGGGCGGGTGTCTTGGTCCATGGCGGCGGTCTGTGTCGGGTCAGTGCACCGTGCGCGACTTGCCGGTCATCATCTGCGCCAGGTCGTCCATCCAGGGCTCGGCCAGGTGGCGGATCTCGGCGTCGTTGAGCAGGATGCGCTGCATGATGCGGGACTTGGTCCTGGACTCTTCGGCCCGCAGCTGCTCGGATTGCGCCGCGTGCTTGAGCTGCGCGATCAGCACCGCGCAGGCCCCCTCGAGCTGGACCACCTGGTCCCAGTCGCCCAGGCGGGCGGCCTCGAGCATGTCGGCACTGGCCTTCTCGATGGCCTCGTAGTAATTGAGGAGCGTGCTGGTCATGGACTGCTTTCGAACGTGCGGCGCACGAGACGCCGCCAGGGTCGGATTCATGGCGTGGCGGGCCCCTCAGCTCGCGCGCCGCGGCGTGTTCGCCACCTGGGGCCGGATGTCCTTCCAGGCCTGGCGCAGGGGCTCGATCAGCCGGCTGCACTCGTCCAGGATGGACGCGTCGTTGCGGACGTTCGCCAGCACCAGGCGCAGCGACACGTATTCATAGAGCGCCCGCAGCTCGCCGGCCAGACGGCCGCCGCCTTCGAGGTCGAGCGAGGCCTTGAGGCCCTCATCGACGATCTTGGCAGCCTGGCTGATCGCCCGGCCCTTGTCCTCGATGCGGCCCTCGCCCATGGCCAGGCGGGCCTGCACCAGGGCCTGGGCATAGCCGTCGAACAGCAGCTCGATCAGCCGGTGCGGATCCGCATCCACCACGCTGGTCTCGACACCGACGCGGTGGTAGGCGTTGGCGAGGGACTTGGAACGGCCGAAGGGAGAGGACATGGCAGCAGCGAACATGGTGCGGGGTCTGTTGAATGTCGTTGAGTGGATATCGGCCCCGCGCCAACGGCACTTAAGGTTCGCCGACCCCGGGAAGGCCCGCCAATTCCAAGGACCCGCGGTCTTGACAGGGGGCGCCCTTGGGCGCTGGCGGGCACCGCGGCCAGCGGGCCGACCGCCGAAACGACCGGGGGCGCCCGAAGGCGCCCCCGCAGGGTCGACCGCCACGGCCCGCGGTCGCGGGCCGGTCGGGCCGGACCGCCACTCAGCTCGAGAACTGCTTGTTCACGTAGGACGCCAGGGTGCTGAGGGTGGCCATCTTGGTGTCCAGCGCCTCGTACTGGGCGCGCAGCCGCGCCTCGGTCTGCGTCACCCGGCTCTCGTAGGAGGACTGCTGCGACTGGTTGCGCTTGATGCTGGCCTGCAGGCCCTCTTCGCGCGTGCTCAGCGAGCCGTCGGTGCCCAGCAGGCTGCTGGCCAGGTTGTTGAAGCGCGTCATGAAGCCCGAACTGGCGGTCACGCCGGTGTTGGCGCTGAGCATCTTGCGCAGCTCGGTCTGGTTGGCGAGGGCCGAGTCCAGCTTGGCCGAATTGCTGACCAGGCTGCCGTCCTGCTTCATGGTGATGCCGATCGACGACAGGGTGCCGAAGACCGACGAGGCCGAACTGCCCTGGTTGAGCACGCCCCGCAAGGCCCACTGCAGGTTGACCGCCGCACTGTCGCCCTGGAGGGCGCCGGCCTTCTTGTTGGCCTCGTCGTACTTGAGCGTGGTCCTGAGGTTGGCGGCCAGCGCGTTGAACGCCGTGACGAACTCATTGACCGCCGTCTTGACCGCGCTGGTGTCGGAGCTGACGGTGATCAGCGCCGGCGTGGCGCTGACCTTGGAGAGGTTCAGGGTCAGGCCATCGGCCACGCCGGTGAAGGTGTTGGTGGCCGAGGACACCTCGATGCCATTGACCTTGGCGGTGGCATTGGCCGCGGCCAGGTTGCGGGACATCGGAGACGAGGCGTTGCCCGCGTCATAGCCCAGCATCGACAGCCCGGTGGCGGTATCGCCGTCGTCCACGGTTTCGCTGGCGGTGACCCGAAAGCCGTTCTCCAGCCCGGTGCTGGTGGAACGCAGCGACAGCCGCGCCCCGCTGGCGTCGTTGACGATGGTGGCCGTCACCCCGGCCCCGGCGGCGTTGATCTTGTCGCGGATCTTGGACAGGCTGGTGTCACCGGCGCCCAGGCTGATGGTCACCGGGCTGCTGCCGGCCTTGCCGGTGAAGCTGCTGCCGCTCCAGGTGCCCAGCTCGATGGTCAGGGTGCCCTCACTGAGCGTGGAGGAGGCGCTGGCCACCGCGGTGCTGGTCACCGTCTGGGCGGCCGCCAGCGATTGCACCGTCACCTCGTAGGTGGCGGCGATCGCCCCGGTGGCGGTGGTCGCACTGGCGATGGTGGCATCGCTGGAGCTGGCCGCGGTCTGGTTCCACAAGGTGGTCGAGGTCAGGGCCTGCGCCTTGTCCTGCAGGGTCGACAGCAGGCTCTTGAGCGTGCCCACCGCCGACAGCTTGGTCTTCATGTCGCTCTCGAGCGACTGCAGATTGGTGATCGGCACGCGCTCGAGCGACACCAGCTTGCTGATGATGGACTCGGCGTCCAGGCCGGAGCCGACGCCCAGCGATGAGATCGTGCTCATGGTGATCCTTTCGACCTGCCCGGGGGGACAGATCCCTTATCGGCAGCCGACGGCGGTTCCTGAAGGCCCGCGCCAGCGCGTCGGCCGCGGGGCCCGACCGGCACTCGTGCCGGCCGCGCGCGCCGCGGCACCTGCCAGGACATGGCGACGGGTCGTCAGCCCAGCAGCTTGAGCACCTGCTGCGGCAACGCGTTGGCCTGCGCCACCATCGCCGTGCCCGCCTGCTGGAGGATCTGTGCCCGGCTCATGTTGGCGGTTTCCGAGGCGTAGTCCGCGTCCATGATCCGTGACCGCGCCGCCGCCTGGTTCTCGACCGACTGCTGCAGGTTGGACACGATGGCATCGAACCGGCTCTGGGTCGCACCGAAGGTGGCCCGGGTGTCGTTGATCAGGTTCAGCGCGGTGTCGATGTCGCTGATCACGGTGCCGATGTCCGAGACCGTGGCCGCGCCGTCGATGGCGGCACCGGTCGTCACCGCGGTGATGTCGGCCTCCGACGTCATGTTCGCGGTGTCGATCTCGATGACGTCGTCGGTGGTGACGTTGGCACCGATCTGGAAGGTCAGCGTGGTGGCGTCGGCACCCAGGATGTGCTTGCCGTTGAAGGTGGTGCCACCCAGCACACGGGTGATTTCCTTCTGCAGCTGCTGGAACTCCTTGTTCAGGGAGTCCTTGTCCGACGAGGAATTGGTCGCGTTGCGGGACTGCACCGCCAGCTCACGCATGCGCTGCAGGGCATCGCCCACCTTGGACAGCGCCCCCTCGGCCGTCTGGGCCAGCGAGATGCCGTCATTGGCGTTGCGGATCGCGACGTTCATGCCGCGGACCTGGGCGTTCATGCGCTCGGCGATCGCCAGGCCGGCGGCGTCGTCCTTCGCGGAATTGACCCGCATGCCCGACGACAGCCGCTGCATGGAGGTGGCCAGCGAGGACTGCGAGGCGTTCAGGTTCCGCTGCGCGTTGAGCGACGCGAGGTTGGTGTTGATCGTCTGTGGCATGCGAGCACTCCTGAAAAAACTTCCACACCCGGCGAACGTGCCGGACATTGAACCCGGGCCGTTGGGGGCCTGGGTCCCTCGTCCGGGACCTGGTCACCGTCGTCTGCGTGGGGCGTGAACCTGGAAGCAGGGGTCGGCAGTGATTCCGGACCGCCTTCGCCGATGAAGCGGGAGGCGTTGGTGTGATTCTGGAAGCCCGTGTCAAGCCGCAAAGCCGGGAAATGAAACGGCTTCGCCCGCCAGTTCCCTGCCATGGATGGCCGGGCACCGCGGGCGAAGCCGGGGGGGGGCCGCGGCAAGCGCCGCGGCTGGGTCTCAGGAGGCTTACTGGATCAGGCGCAGGACCTGCTGCGGGGCCTGGTTGGCCTGGGCGATCATCGCCGTGCCCGCCTGCTGCAGGATCTGGGCCCGGCTCATGTTCGCGGTTTCCACCGCGAAGTCCGCGTCCATGATCCGCGAGCGCGCCGCCGCCTGGTTCTCGACCGACTGCTGCAGGTTCGAGATCACCGCCTCGAGCCGGCTCTGCGCCGCGCCGAACTCGGCACGCTGGTCGTTGACGGTGTTGATCGCCGTGTCGATGTCGCTGATCACGTCACCGATGTCGGAGATCGTCGCGGTGCCGTCGATCGCGGCGCCGGTGGTCACCGCGGTGATGTCGGCGTCCGAGGTCATGTCGGTCGTGGTGATCTCGATCACGTCGTCATCGGTCACGTTGGCACCGACCTGGAAGGTCATCGCCGTGGCGTCGGCGCCCAGCATGTGCTTGCCGTTGAAGGCGGTGCCGCCGAGGACGCGGGTGATCTCCTTCTGCAGCTGCTGGAACTCCTTGTTCAGCGAGTCGCGGTCCGAGCTGCTGTTCGTGGCGTTGCGGGACTGCACCGCCAGTTCACGCATGCGCTGCAGCGAGTCGCCGACCTTGGCCAGCGCGCCTTCCGCGGTCTGGACCAGGGAGACGCCGTCGTTGGCGTTGCGGATCGCGACGTTCATGCCACGCACCTGGGCGTTCATCCGCTCGGCGATCGCCAGACCGGCCGCGTCGTCCTTGGCCGAGTTGATGCGCATGCCCGAGGACAGGCGCTGCATCGAGGTGGCCAGCGAGCTCTGCGACGAGTTCAGGTTGCGTTGGGCATTCAGGGAAGCGATGTTGGTGTTGATGGTTTGAGGCATGGTGACTCTCCTAAAACAAGTTCCAAAAGTCTCCGGTAAAGCACCGGCGCGTCGTACACGCCCAGCGCCGGGTGCTCCTCCGATCGGGCTCCACCTGGGGGTGTCGCCTGACCCTTGGCCATCTCACCGGACCGCGGAACCTGCATTTGCATGTCCCGTTGAGTGGGGTATCGGAGAGCGTCTTTCGGAACTTGAGGGTCACCTCGCAAAAAAATCGGAAGGCCCCGTTGCGGGGGCCTTCCTCGGGGATCCGTCTGCCGCCGGGGGCTAGCCCGAACCGCTGTCCCCGCCGCCCGGCATCCCTCTCAGGGAAGCCGGGCTGGCGTCATCGAAGCAGCGACAGGACGTTCTGCGGGGCCGCGTTGGCCTGGGCGATCATCGCCGTGCCCGCCTGCTGCAGGATCTGGGCCCGGCTCATGTTGGCCGTCTCCACCGCGAAGTCGGCGTCCATGATGCGGGAGCGGGCCGCGCTCTGCGCCTCCACCCCCTGCTGCAGGCTCGAGATCACGGCCTCGAAGCGGCTCTGGGCGGCACCGAACTCGGCGCGCTGGTCGTTGATCGTGTTGATCGCGGTGTCGATGTCGCTGATCACGTCACCGATGTCCGAGACCGTGGCATCGCCGTCGATGGCGGCGCCGGTGGTCACCGCGGTGATGTCCGCGTCCGAGGTCATGTCGGTGGTGGTGATCTCGATGATGTCGTCGTCGGTCACGTTGGCCCCGACCTGGAAGCTCATCGCGGTGGCGTCTGCACCGAGCATCTTCTTGCCGTTGAAGCTGGCACCGCCGAGCACCCGGGTGATTTCCTTCTGCAGCTGGGCGAATTCCTTGTTCAGCGAATCGCGGTCGGAGCTGGTGTTGGTCGCGTTGCGGGCCTGGACCGCCAGCTCACGCATGCGCTGCAGGGAATCGCCCACCTTGGACAGCGCGCCTTCCGCCGTCTGCACCATCGAGACGCCGTCGTTGGCGTTGCGGATGCCGACGTTCATGCCGCGCACCTGGGCGTTCATGCGTTCGGCGATCGCCAGGCCGGCAGCGTCGTCCTTGGCGGAGTTGATGCGCAGGCCCGAGGACAGGCGCTGCATCGAGGTGGCCAGCGAGGCCTGGCTGGAAGCCAGATTGCGCTGGGCGTTGAGCGAACCGATGTTGGTGTTGATGATCGCGGGCATGTTGGTGACTCCTGTACGGGGTTCAAGGTTCTGGCCCTTGGCGGGGCCTTCGTTTGCGCCCCCGTTGGTTTCCTTTGGGGCCGTGAGATGGCTTTCGGAAAGTTGATCGCCGGACTTGAGGCATTTTTTTCGGCCTTTTCATCGGATCGATCCGGACCGGCCTGCCGAGCCCCCGACCGCGGCGCCGGAATGGCCCGCAGCACCCCTGCTTATCGGCGCTTGGCCGGACGGCCCCGACCCTAAAGTGACCGCCATGAGCGCCGAGCCCTCCTCCGCCCGCCACCCCGTGGTCCTGGTCATGATCGCCCGCGACGAGGCCCCACGCATCGCGCGCGCGCTCGACAGCCTGCGGCCCTGGGTGGACCGGATGCTGGTGCTGGACACCGGCTCGACCGACGAGACGCCGGCCATCGCCCGTGGCGCCGGGGCCGAGGTGCACCACCTGCCCTGGCCCGGCGACTTCTCGGCGGCCCGCAACCACGCCTTGGGGCTGGCCCACGGGGGCTGGCATCTGGTGGTCGATGCGGACGAATGGCTGGTCGAGGGCGGCGACGCGCTGCGCGCGCTGGCCCACCAGGCCCCGGACTTCGTCGGCGCGCTGCGGGTCGACAGCCTGCAGGACGGCGGCGACGGCACCGCCCCGAGCTGGATCAGCCGCCTGCTGCCCGGCCCGGTGCGCTACCGGGGCCGGGTGCACGAGCAGCCGCAGCACACGCTGGCAGTGCGTCGCCTGCCGGTCCGCCTGGCCCATGACGGCTACCTGCGCGCGGCCCTGCAGGCCAAACAGGGCCGCAACGCCGCGCTGCTGGCCGCCGAACTGGCGGCGCACCCGGGCGACCCCTATCTTCATTACCAGATGGGCAAGGACCTGGATGTCTATGCCCGCCACGACCAGGCGCTGGAGCACTTCGGGCGCGCCGAGGCCCTGCTGGGCGACGCGCGGCCGGGCTGGCGCCACGACCTGATGGTGCGCTCGCTGCACGCGCTCAAGCGCTGCGGCCGCCACGCCGAGGGCGTGGCCCGCGCCGAAGCCGGCCTGCAGGCCTGGCAGGACTCGCCCGACTTCTTCTTCGCGCTGGGCGACCTGTTCCTGGACTGGGCGGCCGAGCAGCCCGCCCTGGCCGACCAGCTGCTGCCCATGGCCGAGCAGGCCTGGCAGCGTTGCCTGGAGATCGGCGAGCGCCCCGACCTGGAAGGTGCGGTGGTGGGCCGCGGCAGCACGCTGGCCCGCCACAACCTCGCCCTGTTGCATTCGATGTTTCCCGCCCTGGAGGCCCCGCGATGAGTTCGACCCACAAGCGCGCCGAGCGCCACCTGGAGGCCGGTCGCCGGGCCCTGCAAAGCCACGCCTGGGCCCTGGCCTGCCAGGAGTTCCAGCAGGCCGCTCGGCTGCAGCCCGGCAGTGCGCGGGCCTGGCTGCAGCTGGCCAGCGCGCTGAGCCGCGCCGGCCGCCAGGCCGAAGCCGCCACCGCCGCCCAGCGCGCGGTGGACCTGGCCCCGGGCGAGCCGCTGGCGCGCCGCGTGCTGGCCGAAGTGCTGATGAAGCAGGCCCGCCACGCCGAAGCCGCGGCGGTGATGGACGCCCTGCCGCCCGAGGCGGTGCGCGACTTCGCCTGGCACGACACCCATGCCACCGCCCTGTTCCAGTGCAAGCGCCTGCAGGACTCGATCCAGGCCGGCTTCCAGGCCCTGGCCCTGAAGATCGACGCGCCGATTGTGCACTACCGGCTGGGGCTGGCCTTCAAGGACCTGCGCATGGCCAAGGAGTCGGTGGAGTGCTTCCGCACCGCGTCCTTGCTGGACGACGGTGGCGTGCGTGCGCTGGCGCTGTCGCTGCTGGTGCACGAGGGCCGCCAATGCTGCGAGTGGTCGCAGATCGAGGCCGACACCGCCGACCTGCTGCAGGCCATCGACGCCGCCGACCCCGCCACCGGCGAGCAGCTCTCGCCCTTCGTGCTGCTGGCGATCGAGGCCAGCCCGGCCCAGCAGCGCCGCATCGGCGAGCTGCGCAGCCGCCAGCTGACCCGTGGCGTCAAGCCCTGGGCCCGGCGCGGCGCGCGCCGGCCCGGCCCGGTGCGGGTGGCCTACCTGTCCTGCGATTTCCACCACCACGCCACCGCGGTGCTGATGACCGAGATGCTGGAGCGCCGTGACCGCGCCCGCTTCGAGGTCCACCTGTTCTCCCACAGCGGCGACGACGCCTCGGCCACCGGCCTGCGCATCCGTGCCGCCTGCGAGCGCTTCCACGACGTCACCCACGGGACCCAGGAGGAGGTGGCGCGGCGCCTGCGCGAGCTCGACATCGACATCGCGGTCGACCTCAAGGGCCACACCCGCGGCAGCCGCTTCGACCTGCTGGCCTGGCGGCCGGCGCCGGTCCAGGTGGCCTTCCTGGGCTACCCGGCCAGCACCGGCGCCGACTTCATCGACTACCTGGTGGGCGACCCGGTGGTGACGCCGCTGGAGCATGCCGACCGCTACAGCGAGAAGCTGGCCCAGATGCCCGACAGCTACCAGCCCAACGACCGCCACCGGGCGCTGCCGCCAGCGCCCAGCCGCGCCGCGCTGGGCCTGCCCGAGGACGCGGTGGTGCTGTGCTGCTTCAACCAGACCTACAAGATGTCGCCGCGGATGATGGACCTGTGGGCCCGCATCCTGCACGGCGCACCGCAGGCGGTGCTGTGGATGCTGGCCTGGAACCCCACCGCCCGGACCAACCTGGAGCACGAGCTGGCGGCCCGCGGCGTGGACCCGTCCCGGGTGTGCTGGGCGCCGACCCGCCACATGAACGACCACATCGCCCGCCTGCGCCAGGCCGATCTGTTCCTGGACACCTGGCCCTGCAACGCCCACACCACCGCCAGCGAGGCCCTGTGGGCCGGCGTGCCGGTGCTGACGGTGCCGGGGCAGACCTACGCCTCGCGGGTGGCGGCCAGCCTGGTCAGCGCCGCCGGCCTGCCGGCGTTGGCCGCGGCCGACGAGGAGGCTTACGTGGCCCGGGCGATCGCGCTGGCCAACGACCGGTCCGCGCTGGGTGCGCTGCAGCGGCACCTGGAGGACCAGCGCATGACCCTGCCGCTGTTCGACAGCGAGCGCTACACCCGCGCCTTCGAGGCCCTGCTGATGCGCATGCACGAGCGGGACCAGGCCGGTCTGCCGCCGGAGCACCTGCCGGCCGTGGGCTGAGGCCCGGCAGGGCCGGCCCGGGCACCGGGCGCGATGCGGTGCCCCATGGCGCCGGGTGGCGCCCGTGGCGGGAAGGGGCCCGGCCGGACCGCTCAGCGGCCCTGGCCCAGGATCAGCAGCAGCTTGGCGGGATCGACCCAGCCGGTGCGCAGCACCTGCTCGAGCAGCTCGTCGCGCGCCGCGCTCTCGCTGCCCCGGGGGTGGAACAAGGCGAACGCGATCTGCTCCGGCGGCAGGCTGGCATAGGAGCTGCTGAGCACGCCGCCGACCATCGCCGGCAGCAGGCCCGCCATCGACAGCACCTCCAGCGGCACCTGGTGGGGGTAGACCACGGTGCCTGCCCCCAGGCGGTCGAGCACGCGCTCGTCGCCACGACGGCTGGCCGGGTGGCCCTTGTAGCCCAGGCGCAGGCCGCCCAGAAGGCCCTGGTCCTGCAAACGCGCGATCGCGTCGAGCTGGTGGCCCAGCATGCGGTCATGTTCGACCGGGTCCCAGCAGCCGGTGCCGGTGTAGAGCAGGCCGTCGGCGGCGCCGGGCAGCCCGCCCAGGCCGTCGACCAGGGCCTGGTCGATGCCGAACAGCCCCAGGTAGCGGTCGCACTGCGCGGCGCTCAGCCCGGGCAGGCCGTCAAAGCGCATCGGCTCGGCCAGCGGGGCCAGCCAGTCCCACACCGCCTGCCCGGCGGCGTCCTGCAGCAGCAGGTCGGGCCGCAGCACGTGGTAGCGGGTGGGCAGCAACCGGTGCCAGGCGTGGCTGTGGGCGATGTCGGGGGCCAGTCGGCCGCGGCCGTGCAGGGCCTCGCGCAGGGCGCGGGCCCCGGCCTCGATGCGGTCGGGCAGTGACGATCCCCAGGCCCGCATCGTGTCGCGGTGCTGCAGGCTCAGGGTGCCATCGTCGTGGAGCTCGAGCGAGACCTCCAGCCGGGCCAGCTCGCCCGCCGCCTGCAGCGCGGCCAGGATCGGCATCACGCCGCGCCAGGCATGGGTCTGGTTGCCATGCACCACCAGGCGGCGGGCCCCGGTCTCGGCCAGGGCGCGGCGCACCCGGGCGATGAAGTCGGCCTGCACCGCCGCCAGCTGCGGCACGTAGTCGGCGTGCAGGCCCTGCAGCTGCGCCGGCGTCAGCGGCAGGCGCAGCCAGGTCAGCAGGTGGTGGTGGCCAGGGTCGTCGGCGGTGGTGACGAAGTCGGCCACCTGCCGCACCAGCGACAGCGAGGTCGAGTCGACATAGACCTTGAGGGTATCGGCCATGGACCCGGCCCGTCAGCCCAGCGCCTGCACGCGGGCCACCACGTCGGCCTTCAGCGCGGTGCTGGACACGCCCTCGGTGCGCGGCAGGTAGACCACCTCGCACAGGTCGCGGAATTCGTCGAAGCGGCCTTCCCAGTCGCTGCCCATCACCAGGGCGTCGGCGCCCACCGCACGGATGTCGCGGGCCTTCTGCGCCCAGGACTCTTCGGCGATGACCTCGTCGACATGGCGACAGGCCTGCACCATGGCCACCCGGTCGGCGAAGGGCACCACCGAGCGCTTGCCCTTGAGGGCGTTGAACTCGTCGGTGGACACCGCCACCACCAGCCGGCCCCAGCGCTGCTTGATGCGCTCGAAGAGGCGGACGTGGCCGATGTGGAACAGGTCGTAGGTGCCGTAGGTCAGCGCCACGGTCGGGGCCAGGCCGTCGGTGGCCGCGGGCGACACCAGGTTCCGAGGGGCGGCGGTCAGGGCTGCGGGTCGGGCGTCCGGGGTCATGGGCGTCTCCAGTGCGGGGGCTCAGTCGGCCAGGGCCAGGTCCATCTCTTCGAGCAGCACCGAGGCCAGGCGCTCGGCCGAACGGCCGTCCACATGGTCGAAGAGCTGCTCGCGCAGGCATTGGCGGGCGGCGGCGTGGCGGTCGGGCCGCGCGGCGGGGCCGTCCAGGGCCTGCAGCAGCGCGTCCACGTCGGTCAGCAACGGGCCCGGCAGGGCCTCGAGCAGCTTGTCGTCGTGCAGCTGGCGCGAGCGCGCCACGTAGTCGGCGTGGTCGGGCCGGAACAGCAGCACCGGGCGGTCCAGCAGCAGGTAGTCGAACATGATCGACGAGTAGTCGGTGACCAGCAGGTCCGCCTCGCGCAGCATCGGGTAGAGGTCGGTGCGGGGCGTCACGAAGCGGGCCGTGGGCACGGCCTGGGCCAGCTGCGGGATCATCGGCGCCTCGACCGGGTGCATCGCCACGACCAGGGCGTCGCCGCGCTGGTCCAGGCGGCGGGCCAGGCGTTCCAGGCCGGCCTCGACGATCCAGCTGCCGCGCCGGGCGTTGCGGAAGGTGGGCGCGTACAGCACCACGCGGCGGCCCCGCGCCTTGGCGGCGCGGGCACGCTCCAGGGCCTCCAGGTCGCAGCCCAGCAGGTCGGCCGGTTCCGGCTCGCGCAGCAGCACGTCGTTGCGGGGGTAGCCGATGGCGTCGTAGCGCGACAGCCCGAACCAGCGGCGGAACTCGCGCTCCTGCGAGGCCGAGGTGCCGATCATCCGGCTGAAGGGACCGCAGGTGGCCAGCACCCGGGCGAATTGCGGGCTCATCGACTTCAGCGGGGCCAGGTTGCGCAGGCCGATCTCCTTGATCGACACGCCGTGCCAGAGCTGCACGTGGCGGGCCCCGGCCAGCAACGCCGCCGCGTAGGGGTTGGGGTTGAGCAGGTGGTCGCAGGTGACGACCACCGCGGCCGACAGCGCGGTGCTCAGGTGCTCGGCCTGCCAGTCGGTGGCGCGGCAGGGGAAACAGGCCTCGCCCAGCGAACGCACCGCGGCCTCCTGGGCCTCGGTCTGCGGCAGGAACCAGGCCTCGATGCCGGCCGCACGGGCGCGGTGGCGGAAGTCCAGCCAGGCGTACTTGACGTTGCAGCCGAAGTAGGTGGTGCCCACGAAGACCACGCAGGGCCGCTTGGGGTGGAAGCGGGAGGTCGCGGCCAGGTCCGCGCAGGCGGTCTGGATGCGGACCTGCTGCTCCAGCTGACCGACCCGGGCGGCCAGTCCGGCGAGGTCGTTGGTGGCCGGTGCCTCCTCGGGCACGGTCACCTGCTGCTGCAGGCCCACCACCGCGTCGACCAGGCTTTCGATGGCCTGGCTGACCTGTTGCCCCAGGGTCTCGACCGCGTCCAGGCGCTGCTGCAGCGCGTCGATCGCCGCGGGCGCGTCGCCGGACTGGCCGGCCGTGTGCATGCTGCTCACATCTCGCTCCGTCACCACCGGCACGGGCCGGTCATGCCCGCATGTTGGCCCGGCCGCGGACACGGGCATGGCGGGATAAGCGGGTGGGCGGTGGCGCTGTTCCGGCGGCTGGCGGTGGGGTCAGGCGGCCACTGGCGCGGCGGCGCTGTGCGCCGCCAGCAGCCGCTCGCACAGGGCCAGCGCCGAGGCCACCACCTGGTCCATGTTGTAGTAGCGGTACTGGGCCAGGCGGCCGATGAAATGCACGCCGGCCTCGGCCTCGGCCATGGCCTCGTAGCGCTTGTAGAGCGCCTCGTTCTCGGGCCGCGGGATCGGGTAATAGGGGTCGCCGTCGGCGCTGGGGTACTCCCGCACCACCGAGGTCCCGGCGTGCTGCTGGCCGGTCAGGTGCTTGAACTCGGTGATGCGGGTGAAGGCTTCCTCGTTCGGGTAGTTGACCGTGCCGCAGGCCTGCAGCCGGTCCACCCCTGGCAGGTGCTGGTGCTCGAAGCGCAGCGAGCGGTAGGGCAAGCGGCCGTGGCAATGCTGGAAGTAGGCGTCCACCGGGCCGGTGTAGACCGTGGCGTCGCGCGGCTGGGTGTGGCGCAGCGACTCGAAGTCGGTGCCCAGGCGCAGCTCGATCAGCGGGTGGTCCAGCAGGCGCTCGAACATCCGGGTGTAGCCCTCCAGGGGCATGGCCTGGTGGCGATCGGTGAAATACCGGTCGTCGTCGTTGGTGCGGGTGGGGATGCGCGCGGCCACGCCGGCCGACAGCTCGGACAGGTCCAGGCCCCACTGCTTGCGGGTGTAGCCGCGGAAGAACTTCTCGCACAGGTCGTGGCCGACCGAGTTGAGCACCACGTCCTCGGAGCTGCGCAGCGGCTCGCGCGGCTCGCGAACGCGCTCGAGGAACGCGGCCACGCCGGCCTCGTCCAGGTCCAGGCCGTACAGGGCGTTGACCGTGGTCCGGTTGATCGGGATCGGCAGCTCGCGCCCCTCCACCCGCGCCAGCACCCGGTGCTCGTAGGGGCGCCACGCGGTGAAGCGCGACAGGAAGTCCCAGACCTTGTCGCTGTTGGTGTGAAAGATGTGCGGCCCGTAGGTGTGCACCAGCACGCCGTGGGCATCCGGGGCGTCGTAGGCATTGCCCGCCAGGTGCGGACGGCGGTCGATCACCAGGCAGCGGTGGCCGGCGTCGGCCAGGGCACGGGCGCAGGTGGCACCGGCAAAGCCGGCGCCGACGATCAGGTAGTCCATGGCGGTGGGCTCCCCGGGAGGAGCGTGGGGCTGTGATGGGCGGCAGTCTAGGCAGCGCGGGTGACGGCCTGAGGTCGGAAGAGCGGGGCGAATCGGCCCCATCTGTGGCGCCGCCGCCCGCGCACCGGGCGTTTGGATGACAGGGCTTGTAGGAATTTGCCTGACACGCCTGACAGAAAAACCGGGACTCAAGCGCTGGAAGTGAACCGATGTTTCCGCCCAGTTCCGATGCTTACAGTTCATTCCAACGCGAAACGAAATCCCTTCCCCCCGACACACACCCAGGAGAGCACACCATGGACACCCAGCAAATCCTCGCCGAGATCCGCGAAGCCAATCTGTCCTACCTGATGCTGGCCCAGAGCCTGATCCGCGCCGACCGCGAGCAGGCCCTGTTCCGCCTGGGCATCTCGGAAGAGACCGCCAACCTGCTGACCACCCTGACCCCGGCCCAGATGCTGAAGATCGCCACCGGCAACACCCTGCTGTGCCGCTTCCGCATGGACGACGACCTGGTGTGGGGCCTGCTGACCAGCCACGGCAAGTCCGCCTCCAACGACAGCGTCCAGCGCCTGCACGCCTCGATCCTGATGGCCGGCCGCCATCAAGAGGCTGCCTGAGTTGGAGCTCCCGGTCCGGCGGCACGCCGGACCACCCCCCGAGGGGGTTGCCGGGCCTGCTTGGGAGCGGCCCGGCGCTGGCCCGGCAGACCACGGTCCCAGGGCCCTGAGCACGGCCCGCCAGCCTTGAACACCGAACAGACCAGATCACACAGGACGGAGAAACACCATGGCCCGCACCAAGAGCATCCTCACCGAAGCCCGCCAGATCGAACGCGCCGTGACGCTGATCCAACTGGGCGCTCGCCTGCAGGTCCTGGAGTCCGAGACCGACCTCTCCTACGAGCGCCTGCTGCGCCTGTACAAGGAAGTCTCGGGCCGCAGCCCCTCCAAGGGTCAGCTGCCGTTCTCCACCGACTGGTTCATGACCTGGCAGCCCAACATCCACGCCAGCCTGTTCCTCAACATCCACGAGTACCTGAACAAGACCTCGGAGATCGAGGAAATCGACACGGTCATCAAGGCCTACCAGCTCTACCTGGAGCAGACCGAGTCCCAGGGCCTGGAGCCGCTGCTGTCGGTCACCCGCGCCTGGCGCCTGGTGAAGTTCGTGGACAACGGCATGCTGACCATGACCAAGTGCACCAAGTGCGGGGGCCACTACGTCACCCACCCGCACGAGATCGCCAAGCACTACGTCTGCGGCCTGTGCAACCCGCCCGCCCGTGCCGGCAAGGGCCGCCAGGCCGGCGCCCTGCAGCTGCCCACCCCGGCCCGCGCCCTGGCCGACTGAACCCGGTCGCCCTTTTTCGATCCCACCCGCCTTGAAAGCGTGTCAAAGGTCACCAGCTGAGGCTCAAGTGCCCGGCCGGGAGCCCGAAACACCAGGCAAGGCAGCAAGTTTTCCGTTCATGTTCGTCTCCTCCTAGCACAACCCCTGTGCTTTCAGGCGGGCCGCCCACCGGGCGCCCGCCTTTTTTCTTTGGGTGCCCGATGCGCGCCCTGGCCCGGGAGGGCTGTCCAGCGGGAACAGCGCCGCTGACGGCGGTCTTTTCACCCGCTTCGCCCGCCTCAAGCGCACGCAAGATGGCGTCGATATGCCCTTCAGCGGCCGCCCGCACGTGGCGGCCGGGAACCCTCTCGGGACGGAATCAACATGTTTGTCATCATTGGATGGGTCGTCGCCATCGGTTGCATCTTCGGCGTGTACATCATTCACGGCGGCAACATGGGCGTGATCCTGAAGGCCTTGCCCTGGGAGTTCACGACCATCTTCGGCTCGGCTTTCGGCGCCTTTCTGGTGAACAACCAGATGAAGGTGGTCAAGGCCTCGCTCAAGGGCCTGGGCCAGTGCTTCAAGGGCAGCAAGTACAGCAAGGCCCGCTACATGGAGCTGCTGGCGCTGATGTACGACATCCTGCAGAAGGCGCGCAAGGAAGGCCTGATGTCCATCGAGAAGGACGTCGAAGACCCCCACAACTCGCCGCTGTTCCAGAAGTACCCCACCGTGGGCCACGATCACCATGTGACCGAGTTCATCACCGACTACCTGCGGATGATGGTCTCGGGCAACCTGAACGCCCACGAGATCGAGTCCCTGATGGACGCCGAGCTGGAGACCCACCACCAGGAGGAGCATGCCGCCGTGGCGGCCATCGCCCGCCTGGCAGGCGGCCTGCCGGCCTTCGGCATCGTGGCGGCCGTGCTGGGCGTGGTCAACACCATGGGCTCGGTGGGCCAACCCCCGGCGGTGCTGGGCGGCATGATCGGTTCGGCCCTGGTCGGCACCTTCCTGGGCATCCTGCTGGCCTACGGCTTCGTCGAGCCCCTGGGCGGCCTGCTGGAGCAGAAGGTGGAGGACGCGTCCAAGGAGTTCCTCTGCATCAAGACCACCCTGCTGGCCAGCATGCAGGGCTACGCCCCGCAGGTGGCCATCGAGTTCGGCCGCAAGGTGCTGTTCTCCGGCGACCGCCCCAGCTTCTCCGAGCTGGAAGCGCACGTGAAGAAGAAGTAAGCCCTTGAACCGCCCCCCCTCCAGCCCAGCCGCTGCTGCTGCGGCGGCTTCGCCAGGCCCCTGGCGGTGCCTCACCGGGCGAGCGCCATCACCGCCTCTGGGAGATCTGTAAATGGCCGGCGACGCCAAGAAGCTCCAGCCGATCATCGTCAAGAAGGTCAAGAAAGGCGGCCATGCAGCCCACGGCGGCGCCTGGAAGATCGCCTATGCCGACTTCGTGACGGCGATGATGGCCTTCTTCCTGCTGATGTGGCTGCTGGGCTCGACCACCGAGGGTGACAAGAAGGGCCTGCAGGACTACTTCCAGTCGCCCCTGAAGGTCGCGCTGGGCGGCGGCAGCGGCTCCGGCGATTCGTCGCACGTGATCAAGGGTGGTGGCGAAGACATCACCCGCACCGGGGGCCAGGTCAAGCGAGGCGAGGTCGAGGCCCCGCGGCGCACCTTCAACCTGCAGGCCCTGAAGGCCGAGCAGCGCCGCGCCGAACAGGAGCGCCTGGAGGAGTTGCGCAACACCATCCAGGCCAAGATGCAGGGCAGCGACAAGTTCAAGGCGATCTCGTCACAGGTGCGCCTGGACATGACCCGCGACGGCCTGCGCATCCAGATCGTCGACGACCAGAACCGGCCGATGTTCGACTCCGGGTCGGCGGTGGTCAAACCGTACATGCGGGAGCTGCTGCGCGCCATCGGCGAGCTGTTGGGCGAGGTGCCCAACCTGCTCACCCTGGAAGGCCACACCGACGCCACGCCGTTTCCCGGCGGCGAGCGGGGCTACAGCAACTGGGAGCTCTCGGCCGACCGGGCCAACGCCAGCCGGCGCGAGCTGATGGCCGGCGGGCTGGACGAGCGCCGCATCCTGCGGGTGACCGGCCTGGCCAGCAGCCAGCTGTTCGAGCGCGACAACCCGACCCACCCCAGCAACCGGCGCATCAGCATCATCGTGATGAACCGGGAGGCGGAGGACCGGGTGTTCAAGCCCGGGCTCGACGCCAATGAATCCGGTGCGGAATCCGCCACCGAATCGGCCTCAACCCCGCCCGCCAAAGACCGATAACCCTCTCATCTCCGAGCCAGAGGACCGCCATGAGTCAAGCCACTGATCTGAAATTCCTTGTCGTTGACGACTTCTCGACGATGCGGCGCATCGTGCGCGGCCTGCTCAAGGAGATGGGCTGCAACAACGTCGAAGAGGCCGAAGACGGCCAAGTGGCCCTGAACATGCTCAAGGGCGCCCGCTTCGACTTCGTCGTCAGCGACATCAACATGCCCAACATGAACGGCTTCGACCTGCTGAAGTCGATCAAGGCCGACCCGGCCCTCAAGCACCTGCCGGTGCTGATGGTCACCGCCGAGGCGCGCAAGGAAGACATCGTGCTGGCCGCCCAGAGCGGCGCCGCCGGCTACATCGTCAAGCCCTTCACCAAGGCGACGCTGGAGGAAAAGGTCCAGAAGATCCTGCAGAAGCTGGCCACCCCGGCCTGATCCACCAGACGCTGGGAGCGTGCCATGAAGATGGAAGATCTTGAGCAACTGACCCCGGGCCAGTCGATGCAGGTGCCGTCCGAGGTGTTCCAGCAGCTGGGCAGCATCACCCGCCTGCTGCACGACACCATGCAGCAACTGGGCGTGATGCCCAAGCTGCAGGTGGCGGCCGACGGCTTGCCGGACGCCCGCAGCCGCCTGAGCTACATCGCCAACAAGACCGCCGACGCCGCCAACAAGGTGCTGAACTCGGTCGACCAGGCCAAGGCGGACCACGCCCACATCAGCAACGCCACCCGTGAGCTGGCCGCCGCCCTGGTGGCCGATCCGGTGCGGGCGGTGGCCTCGGGCAAGGTCATGAACTTCGTCCAGGACGTCGAGGCGAGCACCGCCCGCATCGACGGCCACCTCACCGACATCATGCTGGCCCAGGACTTCCACGACCTGACCGGCCAGGTGGTGGCCAAGGTGGTGACGCTGGCCAGCGATCTGGAGGACAGCCTGGTGAAGCTGCTGGTGCAGGTGGTACCGCCGGAGCAGCGCGAGAAGGTCGACCCGTCAGTGCTGCAAGGCCCGGTGGTCAATGCCGAGGGCCGCGCCGACGTCGTCTCCAGCCAGGGCGAAGTCGACGACCTGCTCGCCAGCCTGGGCTTCTGACCTGCCTGCCGCCCCATGGACGCGCCGGCCGAGGACCCCATGGCCGTGCAGCTGGACTGGCTGCGGCCCGACGCCGGCGCCGACCCGGTGGCCTGCCTGAAGCGCATCCGCTGGATGTGCGACCAGGTGCCCGACCTGGCCAGCCTGGTGCTGCTGGTGGGGGCCACCCACCAGGGCGTGCCCCGCGCACGCCTGGCGGCGGCCCTGCACCACTGCCGTGCCGAGCTGGCCACGATGCCCGAGGCCGATGTGTTGAGTCTGGTCAACGGCCTGCTCAACGGTGCCCGGGACGGCTTCGATGCCGTGCTGCGCAGCCGCAAGGGGGCCAACCGCCGGGCCACCGCGATGCCGTTCCTGAGGCCGGACTGACGGCCACCCACGGCGCTGAACCCACCCCACCGATCGAACCCCACAGGCAACTCCATGCTGGCCGATCTGCCCCCCCAAGCTGCCCAGGAAACCCACGCCTGGGTCAAGCCCGAACTCAAGCATGTGGTGCGCGAAGTGCCGGACGCCTGCGAGCGCCTGGAGTACGTCGGCAAGCTCACCGAGAACGCGGCCAACCGCGTGCTGGCCCTGGTCGATGAGGCCAAGCCGGCCTGCGACGAGGTTCGCCGCCGCGGCCTGGAGATCGCCGAGGCGATGCGCCGGCTCTCCGAGGCTTCGGATTTCGACGAGCAGCGCTCGCGCGTGCTGATGCGCATGTGCGCCGACTACGCCGCCCGCGCCGCCGCCTTCGCCGACGAGCAGAACCGCGTGCTGACCGACGTGATGATGGCGCAGGACTACCAGGACCTGTCGGGCCAGGTGATCGGCAAGGTCATGAAGATCCTGTTCCGCGTCGAGGACGAACTCAAGCACGTGCTGCAGGACGGCGAACTGCCCGACCCGGTGGCCAACATGAGCGGCACGACCGAAGCGCTGGCCGGCGTGCAGGTGCCCGACCGGGCCCTGCAGCAGGACGACGTCGACGACCTGCTCGCCTCGCTGGGCTTCTAGCCCGCCGCGCCGGAACTGCCCGGCCTGCACCCCGCACTTCCGACGCCCGCCTCGCGCGGGCGTCGCCACAATCGGGCCCATGCACCTGGTGTGGCCCCTTCCCGCGCTGCTCACCTGGGCCTTGGCCTGGGTGGCGTTCACCGTGTTCCGCGGCGCCGGGCTGGACGGCGGCCCGGCCTTCGGCCTGGCCCTGGGCCTGGCGGCCGCCCTGGCCTGGCACGGCGACACCCGCTGGCGCCGCGTGTTCATGCTGGCGGGCTTTCCACTGTCGCTGCTGGCCAGCGGCAGCCTGGGCCACCTGGCCCCGGTCTGGTGGCTGCTGCCCCTGGCCGCGCTGGCCCTGCTCTACCCGCTGCGCAGCTGGCGCGACGCGCCGCTCTTCCCGACCCCGGTGGGTGCGCTCGACGGCCTGTCCCGCACCGCCCCGCTGCCTGCGGGCGCCCGGGTGGTGGACGCCGGCTGCGGCCTGGGCGACGGCTTGCGCGCCCTGCACGCCCAATACCCCGACGCCACGCTGGAAGGCCACGAATGGAGCTGGCCCCTGGTGCTGGGCAGCGCCCTGCGCTGCCGCTTCGCCCGCATTCGCCGCACCGACCTGTGGGCCGCCGACTGGGGACCGATGGACCTGGTCTACCTGTTCCAGCGCCCCGAAAGCATGCCCCGCGCCATGGCCAAGGCCCGGACCGAGATGCGCCCCGGCACCTGGCTGGTCAGCCTGGATTTCGAGGCCATCGGCTGGACACCCCACGCCCGCCTGGAAACCGTCCCCGGCAAACCCGTCTGGGTCTACCGCATCCCGCCCCGCTGAGCCGCACGGCCGTCGGCGGCAGCGCCGTCAGCCACCGGGTGTCCCATCCACGCGGCCAGCGCCGGGCCAACCACTGGCGCGCGGTGCTCGCCCGGCCCGTCAGGCGAGCCGACGTCCGCAGGACGTCGTCACGTCCGGTCTCGCCCCAAGCGGCCGCGCAACCCTCTCGAAGGGTGGTGGCTGTACCCAGCCGCCGGGTGCCCCCCCGCGCGGCCAGCGCCGGGCCGCTCCCAAGCGGCCGCGCGACCCTCTCGGAGGGTGGCGGCTGTACCCAGCCGCCGGGTGCACCATCCTATTCGCCCACCAGGCCGTTGCGGATCGCGTAGACCGTCAGCTCGGAGTTGTTGGTCAGGCCCAGCTTCTCCAGCACCCGCGCGCGGTAGACGCTGACCGTCTTGGGGCTGAGGGTGAGTTCGCCCGCGATGTCGGCCAGGCGCTTGCCGCTGGCGATCATCACCAGGGTCTGCAGCTCGCGGTCGGAGAGTTTCTCGTGGGCGTTGGCCACCTCGGGGGCGGTCAGGCTCTCGACCAGCATCTGGGCGATCTCGGGGGTGACGTACTTGCGGCCCTGGGCCACGGTGCGCACCGCCTGCACCAGCGCGGCGGGGTCGCCGCCCTTGTTGACATAGCCGAAGGCGCCGGCCTTGAGGGCGCGGATCGCGTACTGGTCCTCCGGGTACATGCTGACCACCAGCACCTTGATGGGCGAGCCCTCGTCCTTGAGCACGTGCAGCACGTCCAGGCCGCTGCGGCCGGGCATGTTGATGTCCAGCACCAGCACGTCGCAGCTTTCCTTGCGCATCAGGGTGCGCAGCTCGCCGTAGTCACCGGCCTCGCCGATGACGTCGATGTCGGGCGCGTCGGACAGCGTGTCGCGGATGCCGCGGCGGATCAGTGCGTGGTCGTCACAGATGATGACGCGTGTCATGGTTCTCCCCAGGCCGATGGATCGTGCCCGGCTTCGCCGAACAGCCCGGTCTCGTGGGAGCCCAGGTCGTCGTCGGCCGCGCCGTCGCCGTCCAACGGGATGGAGAGTATCAAAGTCGTGCCGGTGGCCCCGCTGGACAGGTCCACCCAGCCGCCGACCGTGCTGCTGCGCTCGCGCAGGCCGCGGATGCCGAAGCTGCGGGCCTTGGCCAGGTCCTGGCTGGACAGGCCGCGGCCGTTGTCACTGACCTCGAGCGACAGCACGCCGGCGGCCAGGGTCAGGTCGATCGAGACCCGGGTGGCCTGGGCATGCTTGCTGATGTTGGTCAACGCCTCCTGGGCGGTGCGGTAGGCCACCAGGGGCACGCCCGGCGGCAGGGCCGGGTTCTCGACGGTGGTGCGGAAGGCGCAGGCGATGCCGGTGCGGCGCTCGAAGCGGGTGGCCATCCACTGCAGCGCGGCCACCAGGCCCTGCTCCAGGATGGCCGGGCGCAGGTTGTGCATGATGCGCTGGCTGGATTCCAGCGCATGGGTCACGGTCTCGAGGGCGCTGTCCAGGCGCTGGCGCACCTCGGGCGAGGTGTTCCCCACATGGCGGCCCAGCCAGGCCAGGTCGAACTTGAGCGCCGAGAGCGAGCCGCCGACGTCGTCGTGGATCTCGCGGGCGATCGCGGCGCGCTCCATCTCGACGCTGGTCTGCAGGTGCTGGGCCAGCTCGGAGACGCGCTCGCGCGAGGCGGCCAGGGCCCGGTCGGCGGCGCGGCGGGCCTGGGCATTGGCGTGGGCCTCGACCGCGTGCTCGACGGCCGGCGCCAGACGCGCCAGGTTGTTCTTGAGCAGGTAGTCGCTGGCGCCGTTGCGCATGGCGGCCACGGCCACGTCCTCGCCGATCTCGCCCGACACCAGGATGAAGGGCGGGGGCTCGGCCAGGGCGCGCACGATCTCGAGGGCGCGGATGCCGGAAAAGCCCGGCAGGTTGTAGTCGGACAGCACGATGTCCCAGGGCTGCTGCAGCGCGGCGCGCAGCCCCGCCTCGTCCTCGACCCGCTCGACCTCGATGTCCAGGCCGCCGCGGCGCAGCTGGGCCATGGCCAGCGCGTGGTCAAGGTCCGAGTCCTCCAGATGGAGCACCCTCAGGGCTGGTCGGGACGGCTCGGCACTCATGGGCGCCAGTATCGCGCAGGCCCTCGGCCGCGAGGAGGCCGCCTGTCGTGCGAAATACGGCCCCTTTCCCGCCGTCTTTCCGGTAACGAATCGGACGGCGGTGCCGAAGAATCGCTGACAGGCCCTTCAAGGCGGACGCCGCGCCGTCTGCCCTGGCGGGGTGCACAGATCCCTCGGAACCTGGAGTCCCGATGCCGATGACCGAATCTCCACCCACCACCAGCGGCGGCAGCCTGCCGCTGCTGATGGCTGCCGACCTGCAGGACCAGCTCATGGTCGTCACCAACGACCTGGAGCGCCTGCAGCGCCTGCTCGACGACGCCAGTGAAACCCTGTCGGGTCACTTCTATGGTGCGTCCGCCAACATCCAGCACGCCCTGCGCGACCTGGCGACCGAGCCCGACCACGACGGCGGCTCGGTGCATGGAGCGATGCAGGAGCTGGCCGGCGCGATCACGGCGCTGCAGTTCCATGACATGGCCACCCAGTTGATCGCCCACACCCACCGACGGCTGCGCAACTGCGCCGACCGCATCGCCTGCGAGGCGATGGGGGAGGACGACGAGGGACCGCCCGTCATCGAGGAGGGCCCGGGGAGACCCAACCCCGTGACCCAGGACGAGATGGATGCAGGGTCCATCGACCTCTTCTGAACCCGCCAGACCACGCCACAGATTCGACAGATCACAGGAGCACAGCCATGCATTCCATCCTTGCCGTTGACGATTCCCCCTCCATGCGCCAGATGGTGTCGTTCACCCTCAAGAACGCAGGTTTCAACGTCGTCGAGGCCGTGGACGGCCAGGACGCCTGGGAGAAGGCCAACCAGCGCGACTTCAACCTGGTGCTGACCGACCAGAACATGCCCCGCATGGACGGCATCAGCCTGGTCAAGAAGCTGCGGGAAAACCCGAAGTTCAAGTCCACCCCGATCCTGATCCTGACCACCGAGTCCAGCGACCAGATGAAACAGGCCGGCCGCGCAGCGGGCGCCACCGGCTGGCTGGTCAAGCCCTTCGATCCGGCCAAGCTGATCGAGGTCATCGGCAAGGTCATCCGCTGACCCGCCAGAACGTCCCCGACAGCACAACGATCAGGAGCGCACCGACATGGGTGACACCACGCACCAGGAATCCAGCCAGGCCGGTGACGGCATCGACCTGAGCCAGTTCTACCAGGTCTTCTTCGAGGAAGCCGGTGAGAACCTTGAGCTGATGGAGCAGAAGCTGCTCGAGCTTGACGTCACCGCCGCCGACGACGAGGAGCTCAACGCCATCTTCCGCTGCGCCCACTCGGTCAAGGGTGGCGCCGCCACCTTCGGCTTCTCCGACGTGGCCGAGCTGACCCACCAGATGGAGACGCTGCTCGACAAGCTGCGCCGCCACGAGCTGCAGCCCACCACCGCGATGGTCGACGTGCTGCTTCAGGCCGGCGACGCCCTCAAGAGCCTGCTGGCCCGCCACCAGACGGGCGGCGGACCGGTGCTCGACACCTCCGACCTCGTCGCCCACATCCGCGCCCTGGCCGAAGGCGCCGCCCCCGCGCCGGCGGCAGCGGCACCGGCGGTGGCCACCACGGCGGCCCCGGCCCCGGCCGCCGCCGTACCGCCAGGCCTGCGACAGCTCGAGCTGCGGGTGGGCCCGCTGGACCACCCGGAGCAGGCCGACAACCTGGCCGAGCTGTTCAAGGAGATCACCGACCTGGGCACGATCGAGCCGCTGGACGCCGGTCGCGACGCCGACGGCATGCGCCGCTTCAAGATCACCACCGGGTCCAGCGACAACGACCTGCTGGACCTGTTCACTTTCCACGTGGCGCGCGAGCTGATGACGCTCTCGCCGCTGGGCCCGGGCTACGGCTTCCATGCCGGGGCCCCCGGCGCCCCGGCCGAGTCCGCAGCGCCTGCGCCCGCCCCGGCGGTCGACCTCGGCTACGGCTTCTTCGACGACGCCCCTGGCGCGCCCGGTGCGGCCGCTCCGGCCCCGGCCGCCGCGGTCGTCGAGGCGAGCGCGCCGCCACCCGCCCCGGCCCCGGTGCAGGCCCCCAAGCCGGCCCCCAAGGCCGAACCCAAGGCCGGCGCCGCCGGCCTGGACAGCAGCACGCTGCGGGTGTCGGTCGAGAAGGTCGACCAGCTGATCAACCTGGTGGGCGAGCTGGTCATCACCCAGGCCATGCTGGCCCAGAACAGCCGCGACGCCGACCACGCCCTGAGCCAGCAGCTGCTGTCGGGCCTGGCCGACCTGGAGCGCAACACCCGCGACCTGCAGGAAGCGGTGATGTCGATCCGGATGATTCCGATGTCCATGGTCTTCAACCGCTTCCCGCGGATGCTGCGCGACCTGGCCAGCAAGCTGGGCAAGAAGGTCGAGCTGGTCACCCAGGGCGAGGCCACCGAACTGGACAAGGGCCTGGTCGAGAAGATCACCGACCCGCTGACCCACCTGGTGCGCAACAGCTGCGACCACGGCATCGAGCTGCCCGCGGAGCGACTGGCCAAGGGCAAGCCCGAGCACGGCACCGTCACCCTGGTCGCCTCCCACCAAGGCGGCTCGATCGTGATCGAGGTGCGCGACGACGGCAAGGGCCTGAACCGCGCCAAGCTGCTGGCCAAGGCCCGCGAGCGTGGCATCGACGCGCCGGACACCATGACCGATCAGGAGGTCTACGGCCTGATCTTCGCGCCGGGCTTCTCCACCGCCGACGTGGTGACCGACGTCTCCGGCCGCGGCGTCGGCATGGACGTGGTCAAGAAGAACATCACCGCCCTGGGCGGCTCGGTCGAGATCGACTCGGCCGAGGGTTACGGCATGAGCGTCAAGGTCCGGCTGCCGCTGACCCTGGCGATCATGGACGGCATGAGCATCGGCGTCGGTGAGGAGGTCTACATCCTGCCGCTGTCCTCGGTGGTCGAGTCCTTCCAGGTCGAGGACACCATGATCAAGACCATCGGCGGCACCGGCCGCGTGGTCGAGGTGCGAGACGAGTTCATGCCCGTGATCGACCTGGAGAAGGTCTTCGAGGTCCCCCGCTTCGACTTCGAGAACGTCTCCAACATCATGGTCGTGGTCGAGGCCGAGGGTGGCCGCGTCGCCCTGCTGGTCGACGAACTGCTCGGCCAGCAACAGGTCGTGGTCAAGAACCTCGAGGCCAATTACCGCAAGGTCAACGACGTCTCGGGCGCGACCATCATGGGCGACGGCCGCGTCGCGCTGATCCTCGATGTCGGCGCCCTGGTCCGTCGCTCGCGCCACTGAGCGCCTCCCAACCCTCCGGCACCACCATGAAGTTGTCACAGTTTTCCATCGGCGCCCGGCTGGGGTCGGGCTTTGCCATCGTGATCGCCCTGACACTGGGCGTCGCCGCCCTGGGCATGCTGGCCAACCGCCAGATGGCCCTGAGCGCCGAAACCGGCTTCGAGACCTCCCATCAGGTGCGTGTCGTCACCGAATGGCAGGGCCACACCCGACTGAACCTCGCACGCACGATGCTGCTGGCCCAGACGGTCGGCACGCCCGAGGTCAAGGAGACGCTGGCCCCGCAGATCAAGGCGACATCGGCCCACATCAGCGAATTGCAGAAGACACTCGAAGGCCTGGGACTGAGTGGCGAGGAGCAGGCCGCCTACGAGACCGTCGGTGCCGAACGCAAGGCCTACATCGCCACCCGGGACAAGGTCTTCAAGGCCCTCGAGGCCGATCCGGCCGGCGCCCACGGCCTGATCAAGACCGAACTCACCCCCGCGGTCGAGGCCTACATGGCGTCGATCGAGGGCCTGTCCAAACTCCTGTACAACACCCTTGAGGAGGAGCAGGCCGAGGCCCGCGCGGTGGCCACGCGCTACCGCAACGGCATGGCCGGTCTGGCGCTGCTGGCCCTGGCCCTCGGCAGCCTCATCGCCTGGCGTCTGACCCGATCGGTCAGCCAGCCGGTGGGCCTTCTGGTCGAGGAGGCCGAAGCGATCGCCGAGGGCAACCTCTCACGGCCGATGCCGGCGGATCGCCGCGACGAACTGGGCCAGCTGCAGCGCGCCCTGGAGCACATGCGCCAAAGCCTGCAAGGCGTGGTGGCCGGCATTCGCCAGAGCACCGACGGCATCACCACCGCCAGCAGCGAGATCGCTTCGGGCGGCCAGGACCTGAGCCACCGCACCGAGCAGACCGCCTCCAACCTGCAGCAGGCGGCCTCGTCGCTGACCGAGCTGAGCGTGACGGTCCGCTCCACCGCCGACTCGGCCACCACCGCCAACCAGCTCGCCGCCACCGCGGCCGAAGCGGCGGGCCGGGGCGGCGCGGTGGTCGGCGAGGTGGTCGCGAACATGCGCGACATCGCCGACTCCAGCCGCAAGATCGCCGACATCATCAGCGTGATCGACGGCATCGCCTTCCAGACCAACATCCTGGCGCTGAACGCGGCGGTGGAAGCCGCCCGCGCCGGCGAGCAGGGCCGTGGCTTCGCGGTGGTGGCGGGCGAGGTGCGCAGCCTGGCCGGTCGCTCGGCCGAAGCCGCCCGCGAGATCAAGACCCTGATCGGCGCCAGCGTCGAGAAGGTGGAGTCCGGTGTGCGCCTGGTCGAGTCGGCCGGCACCACGATGGGGGACATCGTGGGCAGCGTCCAGCGGGTCTCCGACATCATCGGCGAGATCACCGCTGCCACCGCGGAGCAGAGCAGCGGCATCGGCCTGGTCAATGGCGCCGTGACCCAGCTCGACGAGATGACGCAGCAGAACGCGGCCCTGGTCGAGGAATCGGCCGCCGCCGCCGAGAGCCTGAAGGATCAGGCCACCCGTCTGGCCGAGACCGTGCGCAGCTTCCGGCTCGAACCCCATGCCGAGCACGGCGCTGGTGGCGCACTGCCGCGCAGCCCGGCCGCGGCGCCCGCCCCCCGGGTGATCGCCGCCGCTCCGGCGCCACGCCCGGCCCCGACGGCACCCCGCCCGGCAGCGCCGCCCGCAGCCGCCCGCCCGGTACCCGCACCCGCCACGGCCTCGGCCGACGGCGACTGGGAAACGTTCTGAAGCGCACCACCCGCCCCCTGCCGCAGGCGCTGCGGCGGGCCGCGCTCACCCTGACGGAGAGCTTGACGTGCACAGCCTGATGCTCCTGATGCGTCGCTTCTCGATCCGCCTGCGCATGCAGGGCGCGATCGGCGTGGTCCTCGCCCTGTTCGCGCTGGTCGGCCTGGCCGGCCTGCTGGGGGGTCGCCACCTGGCCGAGCTCAGCGAAGAGTTCATGACGCACTCGGTGTCCGAACTCGAGGGCATGGCCGACATCCGGGCCGCGATGGCCCAGATGCGCCTGCACGAGCGCAACATGCTGATCGACTACGAGGACGGTGTGGCCGTGCTGGCCCACCGCGACCAATGGAACGTCGAGATGGCCCGGCTGAAGAAGGCGCTCAACGGGCTGCTGGAGGGCGAGGAGGACGAAGACAACCCGATCGCCCGCCACGCGCTGGCCGAAATCGAGGCCTACGCCAAATCCACCGGAGACGTGCTGCTGCGCATCCAGGACGGCGCCTTCGACAACGCCAGAGGGGCCGACCGCATGCTGGCCCGCGCCCGCGGCCACATCGGCGTGGTGCAGGACGACATCGGCAAGATCAACGAGATCCTGGGCCAGGAGGTCGAGGCCACCCGCAAGGCCTTCGACGACCAGCTTCACACGACCGCCTGGGCCTTTGGCGGCGCGTTGTTCCTGGTGGTCGGGATCGTGGTCCCGCTGACGCTGCTGAACTCGGCCTCCATCATCCAGCCGATGGAGCACGCCCGACAGGTGGCCGAGGCCATCGCCGGCGGCGACCTGACCCGCCCCATCCGCACCGAGGGCCAGGACGAGGCCGCGGACCTGTTGCGCTCGCTGCAGCACATGCAGCAAGGCCTGACCGGCCTGGTCGGTCAGGTGCGCGAGGCCAGCCAAGGCATCCACCTGAGCTCGAGCGAAGTCGCTTCGGGCAATGCCGACCTGAGCCAACGCACCGAGCAGTCCGCCAGCAGCCTGCAGCAGACCGCCAGCTCGATGGAGGAGATCACCGGCATCGTGCGCCACAGCGCCGACAGCGCCACCCAGGCCAGCTCGATGGCCCACGAGGCCAGCGACGTCGCCCGCCGCGGCGGCGAAGTGGTCGAGCAGGTGGTGGTGACGATGGACGAGATCAACCGCGCCTCGCACAAGATCGCCGACATCATCGGCGTGATCGACGGCATCGCCTTCCAGACCAACATCCTGGCGCTCAACGCGGCGGTGGAAGCCGCCCGCGCCGGCGAGCAGGGCCGCGGCTTTGCCGTGGTCGCCAGCGAGGTGCGCAGCCTGGCCGGCCGCTCGGCCGAAGCCGCCCGCGAGATCAAGACCCTCATCGGCGCCAGCGTCGAGAAGGTCGAGACCGGCTCGCGCCTGGTGCGTGACGCCGGCAGCACGATGCACGAGATCGTCGCCTCGGTGCAGCGGGTCTCGGACATCATCGCCGAGATCTCCCGCGCCTCCGACGAACAGAGCCGCGGCATCGGCCAGATCAGCGCCGCGGTCACGGACCTGGACCGGGTGACCCAGCAGAACGCCGCCCTGGTGGAGCAGAGCTCCGCCGCCGCCGAGCACCTGCGCTCGCAGGCCGGCACCCTGAGCCAGGTGGTCGAATCCTTCCGAATCCCCGCTTGATCGACCCGTCCGGGCCTACCGCCATGCATCAATTCCTGCGCCAACTGACGATCCGCCAGCGACTGCTGGGCAGCCTGGGGCTGCTGACGGTGGTCATCCTGTTCCTGGGCGGCTGGTCGGCCTGGGCCCTGCAATCGCAGCAGCGCCAGGCCGCCGCGCACCAGGAGGCCCAGACCCGCGTGGCCGGCGCCAGCGCCGATCTGCTGCTGGCGCTGGAGCGCACGCAGCGCCTGGAGCAGGCGGTGCTGCTCAACGGCAACAACCCGGTCGAGGCGGCCGAGCTCCAGAAGGGCTGGCGCGCATCGGTGGACGCCACCCGCCGCCAGGTCGAGGCCGCGGCGACCGAGGCCCTGGCCCCCGCCAAGGCCGGACTGGACGCCTATGCCGGTGCCGTGGCCGACGTGCTGCAGCAGGTGGTGGACGCGAAGATGGATGCCGCCGCCGGCTTTGCCTACGCCAGCCGCGCCACCGAGGACCTCGACAAGGCCCGCAAGGCCGCCCAGGCCTGGGCCGAGGCCAGCCGGGCCGCCCTGGCCACCGAAGCCGCCGAGCGTGCCGCCGCGGCCCAGCAGCAGTCCCTGCTGCGCATCGGGGCCGTGCTGGTGGTGCTGGGCCTGTTCGGTGCTCTCACCTGGGTCACCGTGCGCTCGATCACCGGCCCGCTCAACGAGGCCACCCAAGCCGCGAGCGCCGTGGCCCGGGGCGACCTGACGCAGCGGATGGATGCCAGCGGCCGCGACGAGATCGCGCAGTTCATGCGCTCGCTCTCCGAGATGCAGGGCTCGCTGCACCGCATCGTCAGTCAGGTGCGCGAGAGCGCCGACAGCATCCGCGTGGCCAGCACCGAGGTGGCCAGCGGCAACCTGGACCTGAGCCAGCGCACCGAGCGCGCCGCCGGCGACCTGCAGCAGACCGCCTCGCACATGCAGGAGCTGACCCGCATGGTGCAGACCGGTTCCGAGGCCGCGCGTCAGGCCAGCGACCTGACCGGCAACGCCAGCCAGGTGGCCAGCCGCGGCGGTGCGGCCATGGAGCGCGTGGTGCGCACCATGGACGAGATCTCGCAGGCCAGCCGCCAGATCGGCGACATCACCGGCGTGATCGACGGCATCGCCTTCCAGACCAACATCCTGGCGCTGAACGCGGCGGTCGAAGCCGCCCGCGCCGGCGAGCAGGGCCGCGGCTTCGCGGTGGTGGCCAGCGAGGTCCGCACCCTGGCCCAGCGCAGCGCCGAGGCGGCCAAGGAGATCAAGTCGCTGATCGGCCGCTCGGTCGAGCGGGTCGAGAGCGGCACCACCCAGGTCCGCGAGGCCGGCCAGACCATGCAGGAGATCGTGGGCTCGGTGCAGCAGGTCTCGACCATCGTCGAGGAAATCTCCGCCTCGTCCAACCAGCAGAACAGCGGCATCGCCCAGGTCGGTGGCGCGGTCCAGAGCCTGGACACCATGACCCAGCAGAACGCGGCCCTGGTGGAGGAATCCGCCGCCGCGGCCGACAGCCTCAAGCGCCAGGCCGAGAACCTGACCTCGCTGGTGTCCACCTTCCGCCTCGGCGGTGACGACGCGGTGCACCGCCCGGCACCGGTCGCACCGCAAGCCGCGCGGGCCCCGCAGGCCCCCTCGGCCCCGGCGCCGCTGGCGCGTCCGGCCCCCGCCAGCGCGGCCCCCGCCCCCGCCCGCCCTGCCCCGTCTCCGGCCCTGGCGGCCGCCGACGACGGCGAGTGGACCTCGTTCTGAACGACCCAGCCCGGCCCCGGACATGAAGCTCAAACTCGCCACCCGGCTGTGGATGCCGACCCTCGTGTTGCTGCTGATGCTCGTCGTGATGACCGGCATCGCCTTCTTGCGCACCAGTGGCCTGATCGAGGCGGCGGGCAAGGCCTCGCGTGACCAGCAGACCCTGCTGACCTTGGCCCACCAGTGGCAGGGCCTGCTGGCGGTGCACGAAGCCCGGCTGGCCGCGGGCACGAGCGGGACCGAGCCGGCCCGCATCGTCGAACTGCGCCAGCGCCTGGCGCCGCTGGCGACCACGCCCGAGGAGTCCCGCCTGCTGGAGCGCCTGACCGCGCTGCCCGCCGAGGCCGCCGCCCTGCCCCCCTACCGCCAGGCCCTGGGCGAGTTGGTGCAGCTTGAAGAGCAACTGGCCGAGGCCCTGCACGTGCGCACCAGCCGCGAGCGCATGCGGACGGTCTGGCTCGTCGCCGGCGTGTCGGTGCTGGTGGCCGGCGTGCTCAGCGTGGCCTCGGTGCTGCTGGTGCGGGCGATCTGCCACCCGCTGAAGTCCCTGGCCGAGGCGGCCCGCCGCATCGGCGAAGGCGACCTGCGGGTCGAACTGGACACCACCCGAGCCGACGAGATCGGCGACGTCATGCGTTCGGTCATCGCCATGCGCGACGACCTGCGCCAGATCGTGCGCCAGGTGCAGGCCTCGGCCGACAGCATCCACACCGCCAGCCACGAGGTGGCCAGCGGCAACCTGGACCTGAGCCAGCGCACCGAGCGTGCCGCCGGCTACCTGCAGCGCACCGCCTCGGGCATGCAGGACCTGACCGAGAGCATGCACCGCAGCAGCGGCGCCGCCACCGAAGCCGACCGGCTCGCCAGCGAGGCCTCGGGCGCCGCCGCCCGCGGCGGCGAGTCGATGGGCGAGGTGATGCAGACCATGGGTGGCATCCACGCCTCCAGCCGCCAGATCGCCGACATCATCGGCGTGATCGACGGCATCGCCTTCCAGACCAACATCCTGGCGCTGAACGCCGCGGTGGAAGCGGCCCGCGCCGGCGAGCAGGGCCGCGGCTTCGCGGTGGTCGCCAGCGAAGTCCGCTCGCTGGCCGGCCGCTCGGCCCAGGCCGCCAGGGAAATCAAGTCCCTCATCACCGGCTCGGTCGAACAGGTGGACCGCGGCACCACCCAAGTGCAGGACGCCGGCCAGCGCATCGATGGCATCGTGGAGTCGGTGCGCCATGTCTCCGAGCGGGTGCGCGAGATCACCGCCGACTCCGAGCAGCGCAGCACCGGGATGCTGGAGCTGCATGCGGCGATCCAGGAGCTCGACCAGATGACCCAGCAGAACGCCGCCCTGGTCGAGCAGAGCGCGGCCGCCGCCGACAGCCTGCGCGAGCAGGCCAGCCGCCTGACCCAGGCCGTGGCCGCCTTCCGGCTGGACGACGGCCCGACGGGCGTGGTGGCTGCGGCCGCACCTCGAACCGAGCCACGCCACGAGGACGTGGCCCGCCAGGCGATCGACCGCGCCCGCCAGACCTCGCGCCACGCGCCTGCCGGCCGCGGCGCGGACGACTGGGAAAGTTTCTGAGGGACGACACCCTCAAGTGCCCCCCGCCCGCTGCCGATACCTCCGACAGACGCCGCGGATTGACCCGCCCTCCCCGTCACCCTGACACAAGGAAGTCCCGATGGACATGATCACCGAAGCCCGCCAGGTGGCGCAGCACGAATCCCCGCGCTCCACCGCCCTGGGCGCACCGGGCGCCGGCACCGCGGCCGCGAAGGCAGCGCACGGCGAGTACCTCACGTTCCGCCTCGGGGGTGAGGAATACGGCATCGACATCCTGCGCGTGCAGGAGATCCGCAGCTACGAGCAGCCCACGCGCATCGCCAATGCGCCGGACTTCCTCAAGGGCGTGGTCAACCTGCGCGGCGTGATCGTGCCGATCATCGACCTGCGCGTGAAGCTCAACTGCCCCAGCGCCGAATTCAACGCCTTCACCGTGGTGATCGTGCTCAACATCCGCGGCCGCGTGGTCGGCGCGGTGGTGGACGCGGTGTCCGATGTGCTGGAGTTGCAGGGCGAGGCGATCAAGCCGGCCCCGTCCATGAACGCCCAGGTCGACATGTCCTTCATCACCGGCATCGCCAACGTCGGCGAGCGCATGCTGATCCTGATGGACATCCAGGCGCTGATGTCCTCGGCCGACATGGGCCTGATCGACAGCGGCCACGGCGACTGAGCGCAGCCCCCGCGCCCACGAAAAAGGCCACCCTCGGGTGGCCTTTGTCATGGCTCTTTGCCCGTTGCCTATGGATGGGCGAACCGTCCTAGGGAGAGGTCGAGGAACTGCTCGGCTGGCAGATGGCGAGGGGCGCAGCGGTCGACGGCTCTGAACCAGCCCAGGTAGTGGTGCAGGTAGCGGGTGGCCACGCCGCGG
>CALRTJ020000002.1:0-292390 GCA_943371055.1 Hydrogenophaga intermedia
GCTGGGCGACAGCAAGCAGTTCGCCGTGCGCGGCCTGTACGAGCTGGGCGCCATCACCGTCGGTGGCTACTTCCAGCGTGACACCGACACCTCGGGTGCCGGCAGCCGCAACAACTTCCGCCTGTCGGGCATGTACGCCATGGGCGCCAACGAGCTGCACCTGAACGTGGGCAAGGCCGGCGAAGTCGGCGGCGCCGACGGCACCGGTGCCACCCAGCTGACCCTGGGCGTGAACCACAACCTGAGCAAGCGCACCAAGGTCTACGGCTTCTGGACCAAGGTCAACAACGACAGCAACGCCGCCTACGCCTCGGGCGCGGCCGGTGCCGACGTGTCGTCGTTCGCCCTGGGCGTGCGCCACAACTTCTGAACGACAGGGAAGCCGTTCAGTTTGGGGAGCCGGCGGTGGGCCGGCTCCCCTTTTTTTCGTCCCGGCGCGGCGCTCAGCGGGCCGGGGTCAGGCGCAGGGTGGAGCGGGTGTGGGCCGCCACATCGGGCTCGGCCAGGTGCATGGGGCGGGCCTCGCCGCGCAGCCAGGGTTCGGCCTGGTCGCGGTAGTGCGGGTCGCCCCAGACGCCGCTCTGGCCGACCGGGTTGCTGCCGGTGGCCGCGGCGATGTCGCCGAAGTCCAGCACCCGGCGGGTGGACGGGCCGTAGGTGACGCCCCAGGGCGCCGGCGCGAAAGGTTGGGCCAGGTTGTTGGGCGTTTCGCGTCCGCCGGGCGCCGGCCAGGGGCCGACGTTGAACACCTTGTCCAGGGGCTTCTGCTGGCCCAGCGGGTGGGCGTGGGTGATGGTGTGGGCGCGGCCCCAGGTCCAGGCCATCGGGTCGTCGCCGTACAGGCCCCTCAGGTGGGCCAGGGCGGACCGCCAGGCCACGCGCACCGCGTCGGCCCGGGTCTCGCGGCGGTCGGCGGTGTCGCGGCGGTCCCACCAGGGCGAGGCCGCGTCGGCCAGCAGGCGGGGCAGGGCGTGGTCCAGCGCGCGGGTGCGGCGCAGGTTGCTCCAGGCGGCTTCGCCCAGCTCGTCGGCCATGGCCTCGTGGGCCAGGTCGTGCAGGAATTGGTAGAACAGCGTGGGCGCGATCTGCGCCGGCGTGTGGCTGCCGTCCCAGGCCGCCAGCTGGGCCACCAGGGCGCGCTCGGCGTCGTCGGCGGCGGCGGCCTGCAGCTCGGCCAGCACCGGGGCCAGGGTGCGCGGGCCGTAGCCGGTGCGGGTGTCCAGCTGCAGCGCGCGCGCGCGCCCGGCGTCCCAGGGGCCGTCGGCCGAGAGCTGCTGGTGCAGGCGCAGGGCGCGGTCCCAGGCGTTGTAATAGCCCGGCACCGGTCGGGCGCTGGCGGGCTGGTGGTTGGCCGAGACGATCCAGCCGCGCGCCGGGTTCTCTTCTTGCGGGTTTTGCGAGAAGGGCAGGAAGCCGGGCTTGTCGGCCTCGGCGCCGCGGCCGTCGAGCAGGAAGCTCGGGTCCACGCCGTCGGGCCGGATGGGCAGCCGGGCGGCGGCCCACCAGGCGATGTCGCCGCTGGCGTTGGCCCAGACCACGTTCAGGCCCGGTGCGTGGATGCCCTGCACCGCCTGGCGCGCCTTGGCCAGGGTGTCGGCGCGGTTCAGGCGCCAGAAGGCCTCGAGCACCGGGTTGTCGGATTCCAGCAGCGTCCACCACATGGCCACCGGGGCGGCCCCGGCGGCCTCGCCCAGCACGGTGTTGACGAGGGGGCCGTGCGGCGAGCGCTGCAGCACCAGGGTCTCGTCGGGGGCGCCCTTGACCTTGATCGTCTCCTGGCGGGATTGCAGCGGCACCCACTGGCCCTTGACCAGCACCTGGCCGGGGTGCTGGGCGTCGGTGTGCTCGACGACCAGGTCCAGGTCGTCGTTCTGGAACATCGTCAGGCTCCAGCCGAAGCGCTCGTTGTGGCCCAGCAGGGCCAGCGGGTTGAGCGCCATGAAGTGGCCGTAGAGCGAGAAGCCGGGGGCCTCGAGCCGGGCCTCGTACCAGACCGCGGGGGTGGAGAAGCTGATGTGCGGGTCACCGGCCAGCAGCGCCTGGCCGCTGCGGGTGCGGGCGCCGCCCAGCACCCAGGCGTTGCTGCCCTCGAACTGGGGCAGGCCGGCGGCCTCGACCGCGTCCTGGCTCAGGGCGGCCAGGCGCTGCAGGCCGGGCCAGTCCACGCCGGCCAGGCGCTGGCGCGCGCCGTGGGCCACGGCGCCGTCGGGCTGCCAGGCCAGGTCGAAGGCCTTGAGGTAATCGGGGCCCAGCTGTTCGCGCACCTGGCTGAGCACGGGCTCGGTGCGGAAGGCCGCGGCGAAGCTGTAGGCCAGGTAGCCCGCCACCGCCAGGGTGTCGGCGGGCGTGAAGTCGCGCCGCGGGATGCCCAGCAGCACGTGTTCCAGCGGCTGCGGCCGCTGGGCCTGGTACTGGTTGATGCCGTCCAGGTAGGCCAGCAGGGCGCGCGACTCGGGGCGCGTCGGGTCCAGGCGGCGGGCCTGTTCGTCGGCGTGCTGGCGCAGCGTCAGGGCGCGGAACAGGCGGTCGGTGGGCAGCAGCTTGGGGCCCAGGACCTCGGCCAGCTCGCCGCGGGCCAGGCGCCGCATCATCTCCATCTGGAACAGCCGGTCCTGGGCGTGGACCCAGCCCAGGGCGCGGTACAGGTCGTCCTCGCTGCCCGCTTTCAGGTGCGGCACGCCCCATTCGTCGTAGCGCACCGTGACCGGGGCCTGCAGGCCCTGCAGCGGCAACTCGCCTTCGCGCTGCGGCAGGCGCTGCAACATGAACCACAGCGCGGCGCCGGCGGCCAGCAGCAGCAGGGCGGCCAGGGCCGTGCCGGCCCGCCAGAGAAAGGTCTTCATGCGGACTTGTCCTGGGGGTCTTGCGGGAACAGGCGGTGCCAGCCCTCCAGGCCCATGGCCTCGAGGGTCTCGATGTTGCGCTCGAAGATGGCCTCGGCCTCGGGGAAGGCCGCCACCGCGCGGTCGATGCTGCTCTCGCGGATCAGGTGCAGCGTCGGCCAGGGCGAGCGGTTGGTGAAGTTGGAGATGTCGTCGGCCTCGGTGCCGGCGAACTGGAAGTCGGGGTGGAAGCTGGCGATCTGCAGCGTGCCTTCCAGGCCCAGCTGGCGCAGCGCCAGGTCGGCCACGTCGAGGAAGTCGTTGAAGTCCAGGAAGTCCTGCAGCACGCGGGGGTGCACCAGCAGCGTGGTGTCGGTCTGCTCGGGGTCCACCGCGGCCAGGTGCTGCAGCTCGCGCAACAGCTCGTCGTACAGGGTGTCGGTGTCGGTGGCGTCGCTCACCACGGTGCGCACCTGTCCCTTGACATGCACGCTCTTGGCGAAGGGGCACAGGTTCAGGCCGATCACGGCCTTCTCCAGCCAGTCCAGGGTTTGCGCGCGCACGCGCTCGGGGTCGGGCAGGGTCATGCCGGGCATTTTCCGTCGGGGCCGGTCTGCCATCGATCCCAATCGGCCCGGGTCAGCAGCGTCTTGCGGGCGTGCCGGCTCCAGGACTCGCCGGCGCGCAGGGCCTGGAGGAAGGCCGGGCCGTCGACGATCCAGCTGCCGCCCAGGGCGGTGATGCCGTGCGCGAACAGCGGCCCCGGCCAGATCCCCGCGCCCGGGCCGATCAGGGCGAAGCGCCGCGCCGCCGGGCAGGCGGCCCGCACCCCCTCCAGGCTGTGGTTGAGCAGGGTGGTGCTGGTGGCCAGCACCTGGGTGCAGCCGGCCAGGTCGGCCGGGTCCAGGGTCACCGTGACGCCGTCGCGGTGGCCGACCAGGTCGGCGCGCAGCTCCAGCACGGTCAGGCGGGCGCCTCGGCCGGTGACCTGGCGCAGCAGCGGCGGGAAGTGGCCGACCATGCCGATCGACTCGCCCGGCCGCGGGTCCAGACCGGCGATCGAGTCCGGGGCGTCGGGCGGCGACCAGCCGCGCCGCTCGAAGGCGTGACGGCTCAGGGCCTGGACCGCGGCAAAGCCCAGGGTGCGGGCCTGCGGGTCCTCGGACAGCCAGCCGCGGGCCAGGTGCAGCGGGTCGGCGCCGGCCAGCGCCGGGGCACCGCGCCCGAGCCCGGCCCATGCCGGATCCAGCAGCAGGTAGGACAGGCCCAGGCTGCCGTCCTCGAGTTCGAGCGCGCCGAACTCCCCGTCGCGGGCCTGGCCCCAGGGACCCGGTGGCAGGTGCAGGCCACGCACGCGGGGCGGCGGCCTGCCGTCCAGGGCGGCGGCGAGCTGGTCGAGAATGGCGTGGGCCAGGCGGTGCATGGCGCGATGCTAGTCCTGTCGCGCGCCACGCCCCTTGAAACCCGTCAGTCCCGCCCCCAGATCCCTCGGGCGCGCCCGCCACGGGCGCCTGTCATGCCCGAGACCACCGCGAACACCATGAGCAAGCAGACCCATTCCTTCCAGGCCGAAGTCAAGCAGATCCTGCACCTCGTCACCCACTCGCTGTACTCGAACAAGGAGATCTTCCTGCGGGAGCTGGTCTCCAACGCGTCGGACGCCTGTGACAAGCTGCGCTTCGAGGCGCTGGACGACGCCGCCCTGTTCGAAGACGCGCCCAACCTCGAGATCCGCATCTTCTTCGACAAGGATGCGCGCACCCTGACCATCCGCGACAACGGCATCGGCCTGTCGGCCGAGGAGGCCGCCTCGCACCTGGGCACCATCGCCCGCAGCGGCACGCGCGAGTTCATGTCGCGCCTCCAAGGCGATCAGAAGAAGGACGCCAACCTGATCGGCCAGTTCGGCGTGGGCTTCTACTCGGGCTTCATCGTCGCCGACCGCATCACCGTCGAGAGCCGCCGCGCCGGCCTGCCCGCCGACCAGGGCGTGCGCTGGAGCAGCGAAGGCACCGGCGAGTACGAGCTCGAGGCCATCGAGCGCGCCGCCCGCGGCACCGACGTCATCCTGCACCTGCGCGAGGAAGAGGCCGAGTTCCTGTCGGCCTGGAAGCTCAAGTCCATCATCGGCAAGTACTCCGACCACATCTCCCTGCCCATCCTGATGAAGCAGGAGACCTGGGACGCCGAGAAGGGTGAGCAGGTGGTCTCGGACGACTGGGAGACGGTCAACAAGGCCGCCGCCCTGTGGAGCCGCAGCAAGTCCGACGTCACCGACGCCGAATACCAGGACTTCTACAAGCAGATCAGCTACGACAGCGAGCCGCCGCTGGCCTACACCCACAACCGGGTGGAGGGCCGCAGCGAGTACACCCAGCTGCTGTTCATCCCCAAGAACCCGCCCTACGACCTCTGGAACCGCGACAAGCGCGGCGGCGTCAAGCTCTACGTCAAGCGCGTCTTCATCATGGACGACGCCGAGGCCCTGATGCCGACCTACCTGCGCTTCGTCAAGGGCGTGATCGACTCGGCCGACCTGCCGCTCAACGTCAGCCGCGAGCTGCTGCAGGAGAGCCGTGACGTGAAGGCGATCCGCGAGGGCAGCACCAAGCGGGTGCTGGGCATGCTCGAGTCCATGGCCGACAGCGACAGCGCCGACGACAAGGCCAAGTACGCCGAGTTCTGGAAGGCCTTCGGCGCGGTGCTCAAGGAAGGCATCGGCGAGGACTTCGGCAACCAGGAACGCCTGGCCAAGCTGTGCCGCTTCGCCTCCACCCAGTCCGACGAGGGCGTGGGCTTCGCCGACTACGTGGCCCGCATGAAGGAAGGCCAGAAGGCGATCTACGTCATCACCGCCGACACCCTGGCCGCCGCCAAGAGCAGCCCGCAGCTCGAGATCTTCCGCAAGAAGGGCATCGAGGTGCTGCTGCTGAGCGACCGGGTGGACGAGTGGATGCTCAGCCACCTGCACGAGTTCGACGGCCACCCGATCCAGAGCGTGGCCAAGGGCGCGGTGGACCTGGGCGAGCTGCAGGACGAGGCCGAGAAGCAGCAGGCCGAGCAGGCCGCCGAGGCGTTCAAGCCCACGCTCGAGCGCCTGCAGGAGGCGCTCAAGGCCCGCGCCAAGGACGTCCGCGTGACCACCCGCCTGGTCGATTCGCCCGCCTGCATCGTGGCCGATGCCCAGGACATGAGCGCCCACCTGGCGCGCCTGCTCAAGCAGGCCGGTCAGGACGCTCCGGCCTCGCTGCCCATCCTCGAGGTCAACCCCGAGCACGCGCTGGTCCGCCAGTTGGCCACCGACCCGCGCTTTGACGACCTGGCGCAGATCCTGTTCGACCAGGCGGTGCTGGCCGATGGCGGGCAGCTGGAAGACCCGGCCGCCTACGTGCAGCGGGTCACCCGCCTGCTGGCCCCGGCGGCCTGATCAGCCCAGGTCCTGCAGGCGCTCGATCTGCTCGCGCAGCTCGGTCGCCTGCTGGGCCCAGTAGCCGCCCGAGCCGAACCACGGGAAGGCCACCGGAAAGGCCGGGTCCTCCCAGCGTTCGGCGATCCAGGCGCTGTGGTGGACCATGCGCAGCGTGCGCAACGGCTCGATCAGCCGCAGCTCGCGGTCGTCAAAGTCCGCGAAGTCGCGGTAGCCGTCCAGCAGGTGCCACTGGGCCGACTGCACCGCCTCGCGCTCGCCGGGCAGCAGCATCCACAGGTCCTGCACGGCAGGGCCGCTGACGCAGTCGTCGAAATCCACGAAGTTCGGCCCCGCATGGGCGCCCTCGTCGCGCCACAGCACGTTGCCGGGGTGGCAGTCGCCATGCAGGCGCTGCGTGGCCAGCGGGCCGTGGCGCTCGAAGGCGCGTGCCACCAGGTCCAGGGCCTGGTCGCTGGCCGAGATCCAGCCGGCGGCGTTGTCCGGGCGCACGTGCTCGGCGTCCAGCAGGCGCTGGCGCGGCGCGCGGCCGAAGGTGTCCACGTCGAGCCGGCGCCGGTGCGCGAAGCGGCCGCGCCGACCCACCGCATGCAGGCGGCCGATCAGGCGGCCCAGGCGGGCCAGGGTCTCGGGGTCTTCCAGCTCGGGGGCGTGGCCGACCCGGCGATCACTGACCGACAGCCGGAACACCGCGCCGCCCGGGCTGCGCCAATGGGCCAGGGTGTCGGCCTCGGGGCTCAGCGCGAGTTCGGGGTCGCCCGGCAGGCGGGGCGTCAGCGGCCGCGGCGGCACGACCGGCAGGTCGGCGTCGGCCAGTTCGGCGCAGAAGGCGTGTTCCTCGGCGATCTGGGCATCGCTCCAGCGGCCGGGGCGGTAGAACTTGGCGACGACCACGCCGCCATCGTCCAGGTGGGCCTGGAAGACGCGGTTCTCGTAGGAATTGAGCTGCAACAGCCGGCCGTCGGGCTCGAGGCCGGCCAGGAACAGCGCCTGCAAGACCCCGGCGGGGTCGAGGTCGGCGTAGGGGGCGTGGTTCATCGGGGCATGGTACGCCCCGGCGTTCAGTCGATGGTCTGGCGGCGCACCCGGCCGATGCTGTCCTTGACCTCGAGGATCAGGTCCACCAGCGCGTCGACGCGCCGCGCGCCCTGCTTCAGGCCGTAATTGAGTTCGGCGGCCTGCTCCTCGATCAACTCCTCGAAGTGGGAGCCGACCGTCTCGGAGGGCAGCTTCAGGCGGGCCTCGGACTCGCCGCCCTCGCGCTCGACATGGGCGCCGGCGTTGCGCGCGATGCGGAGCATCGCGGCGTTCTCGCTCAGCGCGTGGATGATCATGGTGTCGATGTGGCGGTTGCGGGCGTGCAGCACCGCGTGGTCGAACAGGCGGGCGCCGTAGCCGCGGCCGCGCGCCAGCGCGCTGACCGAGACGCCGAACTCGGCCATCGGCCGCTCGTTCGGGGTGTCGGGCAGGTAGGCCAGGTGCGCCATCGCGATCAGTTGCAGGCGGCGGTTGAAGACCCCGAACACCTCGTCGCGGCGGAAGTCCAGCAGGTCCACGTAGCGGCGGATCTGGGTGTCGTTGGCGGCGTAGCCGAAGCGCAGGTAGCGGTCGTGCGGCTCCAGCGCCAGCAGGTGCGCGAGCACGCGGGGGCGGTGGCGCTCGGACAGCGAGCGGATCGGCACCCAGCGGAAGGCCGGGGCGGCGGGCACCTGAGGGGTAGGGTCGGTGCCGTTGAAGAGGGGGTCACTCATGGGACGCTCCCGGGGAGGCTAGGGATTACCCGCACTCTACACAAGTCCGCCCCGGCAGTGGTGACAGGTGTCCCCACGACTTCCAAGGGACATGCGGCTTTTCACGAAATTCGGGTTGTGCTATCATCGTCGGCTTTCCCGTTAACGGCGGGGAGTTCGGGCGTGCTCAGTCGGGTGCGCGCCGGGGGGCCTGAGAGGTCGCAGCAAGCGGTTCCGATGGTGCCTGGTGATCCCCGAGCGGACAGCCGTTTCATCTCTATCAAGAGAGTTCCCTCATGAAGACCTTCAGCGCCAAGCCGGCCGAAGTGACGCACGAGTGGTTTGTGATTGACGCCACCGATAAGGTGCTCGGACGTGTCGCCAGCGAAGTGGCACTCCGTCTGCGCGGCAAGCACAAGGCCATCTACACGCCTCACGTCGACACCGGTGACTACATCGTCATCGTCAACGCCGACAAGCTCCGCGTCACCGGCAACAAGGCCAACGACAAGATCTACTACCGTCACTCGGGCTTCCCCGGCGGCATCTACGCCACGAAGTTCAAGGACATGCAAGCCAAGCACCCGGGCCGCGCCCTGGAAAAGGCCGTCAAGGGCATGCTGCCCAAGGGCCCGCTCGGCTACGCCATGATCAAGAAGCTGAAGGTGTACGCCGGTGCCGAGCATCCGCACACCGCCCAGGCCCCCAAGGCCCTGGAAATCTGAGGAGCGCTGAATGATCGGTAACTGGAACTACGGCACCGGCCGTCGCAAGTCGTCCGTCGCCCGCGTCTTCATCAAGAAGGGCACTGGCCAGATCGTCGTCAACGGCAAGCCCGTTGAGCAGTACTTCGGCCGTCAGACCTCCATCATGATCGCCAAGCAGCCGCTGGTGCTGACCGAGAACGTCGAAGCCTTCGACATCCAGGTCAACGTCCACGGTGGTGGTGAATCCGGCCAGGCCGGCGCCGTCCGCCACGGCATCACCCGCGCCCTGATCGACTACGATGCAGGCCTGAAGCCCGCCCTGAGCAACGCCGGCTACGTCACCCGTGACGCCCGTGAAGTCGAGCGCAAGAAGGTCGGTCTGCACGGTGCCCGTCGCCGCAAGCAGTTCAGCAAGCGCTGATCGATCCTTGTCCACCCGGGTCCTCCGGGTGTACCCGAAGGCCGCGAAAGCGGCCTTTTTCCATTTCTGGCCCGAGGAGTCCCTGTCGATGCGTTGGAAGCTGCTGCGCCGCCGGTTCTCGATCTCCGCGCCGCGCATGATCGTGCGCAGCCACCTCCCCTGGCCCTTGCGCTGGGCGGTGGCGGCCTTGGCGCTGGGCTTCTCGGCGGCGATCGCCCTGTGGGCCTTCGAGTTCGGCAAGGACCTGGCCGGGCTGGACAAGGACGCCAAGGCCGAGCTGGTGCGCCTGCGCGACGAGGTGGGCCAGTTGCGCGAGGAGCGGGACAAGGCCCAGTCCATCGCCAACACCGCCGAGAGCCTGCTCAAGACCGAGAAGGTCGCGCAGGATCGTCTGGCCGCCCAGTTGCGGGGGGTCGAGGACGAGAACCTGCAGCTCAAGGCCGACCTGGGCTTCTTCGAGCGGCTGCTGCCGGCCGCCGGCCAGCCCAGCGACGGCCCGCAGGTGCGCGCCTTCCAGGTGGCCGCCGTTCAGCCGGGGCGCACCCGCTTCCAGGTGCTGGTCATGAGTCCGCAGCGGGGCGTGGCCGGTGAAGGCCGCTACGAGGTCACCTTGCAGGGCGTGATGGATGGCAAACCCTGGACCCTGGCCATGCCCGGCGGGGCGCGTGCCTTCCAGCTGCGCCAATACCTGCGGCTGGAGGGTGAGATCGACCACCCGGCGGGGGCCGTGGTAAAAACCGCGCAGGTGCGGGTGCTCGACGCCCGCGGCGTGGTGCTGTCCACGCAGACCGCGCGTCCGTGAGCCGAGGCGCGCGGCGCCGTCGTTCGGGACCCGTCAGGAGCAACAACACATGTGGTTCAACCGCAAGAAGCAACCCCCCATCCGCAGCCTCATCGGTGAAGGCACCACCGTGCACGGCGAACTGCGTTTTGCCGATGGCCTGCGCGTCGACGGCGAGGTCCAGGGCGACGTCATCGCGACCGGAGACGGCCCCAGCCTGCTGGTCATCAGCGAAAATGCCCGCATCCAGGGCAAGGTGATCGCAGGCCATGTGATCATCAATGGCGAGGTTCGCGGTCCGGTCACGTCGACCGAGCTGCTCGAGCTGCAGCCCAAGGCCCGCATCGTCGGCGACGTGCATTACCAGGCCCTGGAAATGCACCAGGGCGCCAAGATCGACGGCGAGCTCCGGCACGCCGGCACCACCGAGGACAAGCCCATGCTCACGCTGGCCGCCTCGAACGACCACTGAACCCGATTTCCTGAAGGACACGCACATGAACGCCGCCACCGACACCCTCGCCCCCGCCGCCACCGAGATGCCCGGACCGCTGGTCTTCACCGACAGCGCCGCCGCCAAGGTGGCCGACCTGGTCGCCGAGGAAGGCAACCCCGACCTGAAGCTGCGCGTCTTCGTGCAGGGTGGCGGCTGCTCCGGCTTCCAGTACGGTTTCACCTTCGACGAGGTCGTCAACGAGGACGACACCCAGATGAGCAAGAACGGCGTCACCCTGCTGATCGACGCCATGAGCCTGCAGTACCTGGTCGGCGCCGAGATCGACTACAAGGAAGACCTGCAGGGCGCCCAGTTCGTGATCAAGAACCCGAACGCCACCACCACCTGCGGCTGCGGCTCGAGCTTCTCGGCCTGATGCCCCGGGCGCCGGCCCGTCACGGGTCGGTGCCGATGGCCAGCGGCCGCCTTCGGGCGGCCGTTGTCGTTTGGGGGTGGCCGCGTCAGGCCGGGTAGAGCGCACCCAGCGGGCGCGGCCCGCGGGCGCCGGTGACCGCCGGCAGGTTGCCGGGGCGGCCCTGCACGAAGGCCCAGGCCAGCCAGGCGAAGGCCGCCGCCTCGACCTGCAGCGGCGGCAGGCCGGCCTCGGTGGTGGAGCGCACCGCGCAGCCCGGCAGCGCCCGGGCCAGGCGGGCCATCAGGTCATCGTTGAAGGCGCCGCCACCGCACACCAGCAGTTCCGGCGTGTCGGGGGCGTGGCGACGCAGGGCTTCGGCGGCGCTGCGGGCGGTGAACTCGGCCAGCGTGGCCTGCACGTCCTGCGGGGCCAGGCCCGCGGTCGACGCCAGGTGCGGCGCCAGCCAGTCCGGGTTGAACAGGTCGCGACCGGTGCTCTTGGGCGGTGCCGCGGCCAGGAAGGGCTCGGCCATCAGCGCCCGCAACAGGCGGTCCTGCACCGTCCCCGAGGCCCCCCAGGCACCGCCGGCGTCGTAATCCAGGCCCAGGTGGCGCCGGACCCAGAAATCCAGCAGCGCATTGCCCGGGCCGGTGTCGAAGCCGCGCACCGGCACGGCCGGGTCTGCCGGCAACAGGGTGAGGTTGCCGATGCCCCCCAGGTTCAGCACCGCACGGGCGCGCCCGGGGCGGCCGAAGACCTCGGCGTGGAAGGCGGGGACCAGCGGGGCGCCCTGGCCGCCGGCGGCCACGTCGCGGCTGCGCAGGTCGGCCACGACGTCGATGCCGGTGAGCTCCGCCAGCAGCGCGGGCTGGTTCAGCTGCAGGGTGTAGCCGGTGCCGTCGAAGGCGCCCGGCCGGTGCCGCACCGTCTGCCCGTGCGATCCGATCGCCCGCACCGATGAGGCGGCCACACCGGACCGGGTCAGCAGGTCGGCCACCACCGCCGCCTGCAGCCGGGCCAGCGCGTTGGCGGCCAGGGCGGCGCGGTGCAGTTCATCGGGGCCGGCCTGGTTCAGGGCGAGCAGCTCGGCGCGCAGGGCGTCGGGCATGGGCGCATGGGCATGGGCCTCCACGCGCAGGCCCCCATCCAGCGTGGCGAGCACGCCGTCGACGCCGTCCAGCGAGGTGCCGGACATCAGGCCGATGCACAGCGTGCGCGGGTCGTCGCCGCGCGGCAGCGGGCTCACTCGACGCGGCCGGGGTGGCCTTCGACCCGCGCGGCCAGCGCCAGCTGGGTGCGGCGCAGCGTGGCGGCCTCGCGGAAGCGCGGGCGCTGCGCGGGGTCGAGGGTGACGACCTCGGACGCCTTGGCGATCACCTGAGGGTCCTGGTGGCGGCCGCCGACCAGGAACTCGAAGTGCAGGTGCGGCCCGGTGGCCCAGCCGGTGGCGCCCACGGCGCCGATGCGCTCGCTCTGGCCCACGCGCTGGCCCTTTCGCACGTCGATGCGGCTGAGGTGGGCGTAGACCGTTTCGCGGCCGCCCGGGTGGGCGATGCGCACCACGTTGCCGTAGCCGTTCTGCACCCCGGCGAAGCTGACCGTGCCGTCGCCCACGCTGCGCACCGGCGTGCCGGTCGGGGCGCCGAAATCGGTCCCCAGGTGGGCGCGCCAGGTCTTGTGGATCGGATGGAATCGCATCGCGAAACCCGAGGTCACGCGGGAGAACTCGAGCGGGCTGGCCAGGAAGGCGCGGCGCTTGCTCTGGCCGTCGGCGTCGAAGTAGCCGCCGCGCCCCTCGCCCCACCACACCGCCTGGTAGGACTTGCCGTTGTTGACGAACTCGGCCGCCAGCAGGCGCCCGGCGCCCGAACCCCAGGTCACCGGCTCGCCGTCGGCCAGCAGGGTCTCGTAGACCAGGCTGAAGCGGTCGCCCTTGCGGAGTTCGCGGCGGAAGTCGATGTCGGTGGAGAAGACCTCGGCCATCTGGACGGCCACGGCATCGGGGATCTGGGCCGCGTCGGTGGCGGCGAAGAGCGAGGACTCGATGGCACCGCTGGCCAGGCGGGTGGTGGCTTCGAGCGGGGCGACCTCGACGCGGCTGGTCCAGCGCTCGCCGTCGCGCTGCAGGCTCAGCCGCTGGAAATGCGTGGGCACGCTGCTGCCCGGCGTGTCGGCGGGGTAGCGCGCCACCAGCGACTGCAGCTGGCCTTGCGGGCCGACCTCGGCCTGCACCAGCTTGCCGGCGCGGCCTTCCAGCAGGCGGCGGGCCAGCGGGTCCTGCCGAATCCAGGTGGCGGCGGCGGCATCGGCCACGCCCAGGCGCTGCAGCAGGCTGTCGACGGTGTCGCTGGGGCGGGTGACGTCGCCGCGGCGCAGCTGCAGCTTCAGCCCGGCCAGGGCCTCGAGCTGGGTGTCCAGGCCCTGGGGTTCGATGGACTCGCTGATCAGGCGGCGCGGCAGCTCGGCGGCATCGGGTGCCAGCGGCGCGATGCCGAAGGCGGTGACGCCGAAACCGGCCAGCAGGGCCAGGGTGCCGGCGCCCAGGGCGCGGTGGTGGCGGCGGGCCCAGTCGCCGACGGCGGCGAGGGCGGAGCGGAGGTGTTCTTGAGGGTCGCGGGCGGGCGGCATCAGCGGATCGGTTGCGGGTCGGGGCGGCGGCCGGATGGGCCGGGCCCCGGTGGCAGGCTCCGGGGTTGGAGGTCGGCGGTCGTGACGTCGGCCCGTAGAATCGGGCCCCGCCCGGAGGTGGCCGATGTGGCCGGCCGGGCGACCGCGCATTCTACCGGCCCCCCCGTTCGTGGGGGGGTGATTTACACCGAGTCCCGACCATGACCGAGCCCGTCGCCACCCCCGCCGCCGAACCCGCGCCGCTGAGCGAGCGCGTCCAGGAGGCCCTGGCGATCAGCCGCCGCGGCTGTGCCGAGCTGCTGCCCGAGGCCGACTGGGTCAAGAAGCTGCAGCGGGCCGAGGCCACCGGTGCACCGCTGCGCATCAAGCTGGGCCTGGACCCGACCGCGCCCGACATCCACCTGGGCCACACGGTGGTGCTCAACAAGATGCGCCAGCTGCAGGACCTGGGCCACCAGGTGATCTTCCTGATCGGCGACTTCACCTCGATGATCGGTGACCCGTCGGGCCGCAACGCCACCCGCCCGCCGCTGACCCGCGAGCAGATCGAGGCCAACGCCAAGACCTACTACGCCCAGGCCAGCCTGGTGCTGGACCCGGCCAAGACCGAGATCCGCTACAACTCCGAGTGGAGCGACCCGCTGGGCGCACGCGGCATGATCGAGCTGGCCGCCAAGTACACCGTGGCGCGCATGCTCGAGCGGGACGACTTCACCAAGCGCTTCCAGAGCAACACCCCGATCTCGGTGCACGAGCTGCTCTACCCGCTGATGCAGGGCTACGACTCGGTGGCGCTCAAGAGCGACCTGGAATTGGGCGGCACCGACCAGAAGTTCAACCTGCTGGTGGGGCGTGCCCTGCAGAGCGAGTACGGCCAGGAGCCGCAGTGCATCCTGACGATGCCGCTGCTCGAGGGCCTGGACGGCATCGAGAAGATGTCCAAGTCCAAGAACAACTACGTGGGCATCACCGAGCCGGCCAACACCATGTTCGCCAAGGTGCTGTCGATCAGCGACGAGCAGATGTGGAAGTGGTTCACCCTGCTGTCCTTCCGCCACGAGCGCGAGATCGAGGCCCTGAAGGCCGAGGTCGCCGCGGGCCGCAACCCGAAGGACGCCAAGGTGATGCTGGCCAAGGAGATCACCACCCGCTTCCACGCCGCCGCCGCCGCCGACGCGGCCGAGCAGGACTTCAACAACCGAGCCAAGGGTGGCATCCCCGATGACGTCCCCGAGGTCTCGCTGTCCGGCGCGCCGATGGCCATCGGCGCGCTGCTCAAGGCCGCCAGCCTGGTGCCCAGCACCAGCGAGGGCCTGCGCATGGTCGAGCAGGGTGGCGTGCGCATCGATGGTGCCGTGGTCTCGGACAAGGGCCTGAAGGTCGGCGCCGGCACCGTGGTGCTGCAGGTCGGCAAGCGCAAGTTCGCCCGCGTCACGCTGGCCTGATCCTCTCCCTCCACAGGACCTTCCGATGAAGCCCCTCTTCGCCGCCCTGACCCTCTCGCTGCTGGCCTCGGCCGCCGCCGCCCAGGACAACGCCGTGCTGACCGCTGCCGCCCAGGAAGCGGGCGCGCAGCGCACCGCCAGCGGACTGGTCTACCGCTCGCTCAAGGACGGCAACGGCGTCACCCCCACCGCCAGCGACGTGGTGCGGGTGCACTACCGCGGCACCTTTCCCGGTGGCAAGGAGTTCGACAGCTCGTACAGCCGCGGCAAGCCGATCGAGTTCCCGCTCGACCGCGTGATCCCCTGCTGGACCGAGGGCGTGCAGATGATGAAGGCTGGCGGCAAGGCCAAGCTGACCTGCCCGCCGGCGATCGCCTACGGCGCGCGCGGCGCCGGCGACGTGATCCCGCCCAACGCCACGCTGCAGTTCGAGGTCGAACTGCTGGGCGTCGCCAAGCGCTGAGCGTCGGCTGAGCGGTCGCTGATCGGTCTGGCGGCCTAGCGGGCCTCCGCTTCGCGCTGGGTGGACAGCGCGCTGTCCAGCCATTGCGGCTCGGTCTGCCGGGCCCGCGCCACCGCGCGCGCGGCGGCCACCTGCGCGCCGCCGCGGTCACCGCGCGCCAGGCGCAGCTGGGCCAGGTTGTTCCAGGCCACCGCGCTGTCGCCCAGCGTCAGCCAGCGCTCGAGCACCGCTTCGGCGGCCCGGTCCTGGCCGTCGTCGGCCAGCGCCTGGGCCAGCCCCACGGCCATCGACAGTCGCCGCGGCCAGCGCGCCTGGGCCAAGCGCCAGGCGGCCAGACGGGCAGGCGTGGGGGCGCCGGCCCGGTCCAGGCCCAGCAGCGCCTGCAGCGCCGCCGCCTCGTCCACCTGGGGCGGCCAATCACCCGGCCGGTGCACCGAAAAGGCCCAGTGGCCGCTGCGCGACCAGGTGGTCTCCAGCGGCGTCAGGTCCCAGCGCTGGTCGGCCTGCTCGCCGCTGTGCAGCCAGGCCTCGCCGCGGTCCAGGTCATGGCCGGTCAGCAGCGCGTAGTGCCAGCGCGGCCACACGGACAGGCCCAGGTTGAGCAGCAGCACCACCGGCGTGCCCGCCGCCACGGTGGCCAGCACGGCGTCCAGGCGGGGTGGCAGCTCCACCGCCACCAGGGCCAGCGCGCGCGGCGCGGCCAACATCTCGGTCTGCAGGCTGCCGCCGCGGCCGGGCAGCAGCACCCGGGGCGCCAGCGCGGCGGGATCGGCCGGCACGCCGGCGGCCTGGATGGCAGCGGCCAGGGTGACCGGGCCGCACAGCGTGTCCTGGCCCGCGAAGAAGGGCACTCCCTTCAGGTGGTGCCGGCGCGGCAAGCCGCCCGCGTCGGCGCGCAGCGCGCCGGCCATGGGCGAGGACGGGAGCAGGGCGCAGCCACCCAGCGCGGGCGCCAGCGCCGCGGCCAGGCAGGCGCGGCGGCGCACGGGACTTAGCGCACCGAGCGGGTGAAGGGGAAGACCTTGGTCAGGCCCAGGATGTCGGTGACCAGCAGCAGCACGAACAGGAACACCAGCACGCCGATCAGGTCGCCGGCACCGGCCGGGGCGCTGTCGATGCGCTGGGCCAGGGACTGGGCCTCGGCGTCGCTGAGCAGGGCGACGCGGTCGCGCGCCTGTTGCGGATCGACCCCGCGGGCCTGCAGGCCGGCGACCACGTCGCCCCGCGAAAGGGTGGCGTCGATCAGCGCGCGGGCATCGGCGGCGGCGCGCAGCGGCACGCCCTCGTCCACGGCCACCTGCTCGGCGCCGATGGTGGCGGCCTGTGCGGGCTGCACGAAACCGGCGAAGCTGAGGCTGCTGGCCAGGACCAGGGTGAACAGGCGGGTGGGGTACTTCATGGGCGTGTGGACCGAAAAAAGGGAAGGCTGCCCATGTTACAAACCCGGCGATTCCCCTTGTGTCCAGGTGTAGCCGCCTGGCCTGCCGCGCATGAGCCCCCAGCACCGTCCCTTGTCCGCCCCTGGAGCCGTCCGATGATCGCCCTGCTTCAGCGCGTGCGCGAGGCGCGGGTGGAGATCTCCGGCGAGGTGGCCGGCGCCATCGGCCCGGGCCTGCTGGCCCTGGTCTGCGCCGAACCGTCGGACACGCCCGAGACCGGCGCCAAGATGCTCGACAAATGGCTCAAGCTGCGGGTCTTCGCCGATGCCGAGGGCCGCATGAACCGCAGCCTGCAGGACCTGGACGGGGCGGGCACGCCCGGTGGCCTGCTGATCGTCTCGCAGTTCACGCTGGCGGCCGACACCCGCAGCGGCAACCGCCCGGGCTTCAGCGGCGCCGCCCCGGCGGCCCTGGGCCTGGCGCTGTACGACGCGCTGGTGGCGCTGGCGCGCCAGCGCCACACCGGTGCGGTGGCCACCGGCCGCTTCGGCGCCGACATGCAGGTGCACCTGGTCAACGAGGGACCGGTCACCATCCCGATGCGCCTGCCCGCCTGACGGGCGTGAAAAAGGGGCGCCTGGGCGCCCCTGTCCGATGAGGGTTCGCGGCCTCAGTCGGCGTACTGGCCGGCAGCCTTGATGGCGACGCCCAGCTTGTCGATCTCGGCGGCGACGAACTTCTTGTGCTCTGCCGGGTTGACGCGGGTGTCGGTGACCACCACCGCGCCCAGCGCATCTTCGCGCTTGAGGAATTCGGGGTCCTTCAGGGCGGCCTTGAGGGCCGCGTTGAGCTTGTCGAGCACCGGCTTGGGCGTGCCCTTGGGCGCGTACAGGCCATGCCAGATGGTGACGTGGAAGCCCTTCAGGCCCGACTCGTCCAGCGTGGGCAGCTTGGCCAGCGCCGGGGCGGTCAGGCGCTTGCTGGTGGACACGGCGTAGGCCTTGACCTTGCCGGACTCGATCTGGCCGGTGGTGTTGGTGGTCTGGTCGCACATCAGGTCGACCTGGCCGCCGAGCAGGTCGGTCATGGCCGGGGCGGTGCCCTTGTACGGCACGGTGGTCATGTCGACCTTGATGGCCTGCTGGAACATCAGGCCGCACAGGTGAGAAGCCGAGCCCAGGCCGGCGTTGGCCAGGTTGATCTTGCCCTTGTTGGCGTCGATCCACTTGGCGAGTTCGGCGTAGTTGTTGGCCGGCAGCGAGGGGCGGCCGATCAGGGTCATCGGGACCTCGTTGATCATGCCCAGGTACTCGAAGTCGTCCAGCGTCTTGTACTGCAGCGAGCGGTACAGGGACGGCGAGGTGGCCATGCTGACGTGGTGCAGCAGGATGGTGTAGCCGTCCGGCGCGGCCTTGGCCACCTTGGTGGCGCCCAGGGTGCCACCGGCGCCGCCGACGTTCTCGATCACGATCGTGCCGCCCAGCGGCTTGCGAAGCGATTCGGCCAGGTCGCGGGCGACCTTGTCGGTCGGGCCGCCGGCAGCGAAGGGCACCACGATGGTGACGGGCTTCTCGGGGTACTCGGCCAGCGCGGGCAGGCCAAGGGCCACCAGCGTGGCGGCGGCCAGGGTCTTCAGGGCGGTGCGCATCACGGTCTCCTAGGAATACGGTCTTGGGTGTGCGGGATGCTAGCGGTGGCGGCGGTGGCCGCCATGTGGGGAACTACGTAAGCCCCGCCGCTAAGATGGGCGTTCTCCACGCCTCTTGAGCTGCCGCATGAGCCGAGCCGTCCGATTCGACCTGCCCGACACCCCGCCCGTCGTCGACCACCCGCGCCCCGAGCGCCTGGAGCAGGGCGACCCCGAGCGACACACCTGGACCCTCTACGAGCCCGCCGGCCAGGGCGTGTCCGCCGGCATCTGGGACTGCGAGCCCGGCCGCTGGCGCATCGTCTTCGGCACCACCGAGCACGAGTACTTCGTCGTGCTCTCTGGCCGCGTGCGGGTGCACGACGCCCAGGGCGGCTTCACCGAAGCCGGCCCCGGCGACGCTGTGGTCATCCCCCCGGGCTTCCAGGGCAGCTTCGAGGTGCTGGAAAAGGTGCGCAAGCACTTCGTGATCGTCGAGCGCTGAGCCGCCGTGGCGCCCGGTACCCCGGGCGCCGGGGGCTCATGTCCCGCAGGCCAGCGCACGGCCGGTCCACGGACTCGCAGTGCTCGTCCGGCGCGTCAGGCGAGCCGGCATCCACTGGATGCCGTCACGTCCGGACTTGCCCAAAGCGGCATGCGGACCCCCTTGGGGGGTGGCGCCCGGTCCCCCGGGTGCCGGGGGCTCACTGATACGAGCGCGCGTCCTCGATCACCTTGCCGTCATTGGGCAGGCTGCCCGGGGTCAGCAGCTGGATTTCGCCACGCAGCTTGGTGACGTCGCGGACGGTGTCGGCGATCGCGGCGGCCAGGCCGTCGGCGGCGGCGGACACCTCGACCTTCAGGGTCATGCGGTCGTTGGCCATCTCGCCCTCGACCACCAGGCGGGCGCGCAGCACCTCGGGGTGGCGGCGCACCACCTGGGCCACCTGGCTGGGGTGCACGAACATGCCGCGCACCTTGGCGGTCTGGTCGGCGCGGCCCATCCAGCCCTTGATGCGGCGGTTGCTGCGGCCGGTGGGGCAAGGGCCCGGCAGGATGGCGGACAGGTCGCCGGTGCCGAAGCGCACCAGCGGGTAGTCGGGGTTGAGCGAGGTCACCACCAGTTCGCCCACCTCACCGTCGGGCACCGGGTCGCCGGTGCCGGGGCGCACGATCTCGACGATCACCCCTTCGTCGATCACCAGGCCCTCACGGGCCGGGGTCTCGTAGGCGATCAGGCCCAGGTCGGCGGTGGCGTAGCACTGGTAGGCGGTGATGCCGCGCTCGGCCAACCAAGCGACCAGCGAGGGCGGGCAGGCCTCGCCCGAGACCATGGCCTTGGTCAGCGAACCGATGTCGACGCCGGACTCGGCAGCCTTCTCGACCAGGATCTTCAGGAAGCTGGGCGTGCCGATGTAGCCGTGGGGCCTCAGCTCGGCCACCGCCTGCAGCTGGAGCTCGGTGTTGCCGACGCCCCCCGCGAAGGTGGTGCAACCGATGGCGTGGGCGCCGCTTTCCATCATCGAGCCGGCGGGCGTGAGGTGGTAGCTGAAGCTGCAATGCGCCAGGTCGCCGGCGCGGAAGCCGGCGGCCCAGATCGCCCGTGCCATGCGCCAGTAGTCGGCGGCGGTGCCCTCGGGCTCGTAGATCGGGCCGGGCGACTGGAACACCCGGCGGGCGCCCTGGGCCGCGCGCAGGCCGCGCCAGCCGATGGCCGAGAAGCCGCCGAAGGGTTCGTGCACGGCGCGGTCGGCGCGGCGTGCCTGCTGGCGCTCGAGCAGCTCGTGCTTGCGCGTCACCGGCAGGGTGGCCAGCGCGGCGCGGCTGTCGATGGCCTGTGGGTCGATACCCGCCAGCACCTCGGCCATGGCCTCGCTGCCCTCGCGGGCACGGGCCACCACGCGGGGCAGGGCGGCCATCAGCGCGGCCTCGCGCTCGGCCGGGTCACGCGCTTCCAGGGCGTCGTAGAAATCACTCATCGTGGTCGCTCCAGCCAGCCAGGTTCTTCTTCACCAGGGCGACGAAATCGCGCACCTGGGCACTGTCCTTCAACACCTTCTCGGTCCATTCCGGGCTGCGGGAGGGCCGCCGCACGAGGGACACCCGCAGCACCGTGTCGTCGGCCACCGCGCGGGCCACCTCCAGACCGCCGCGCTCGAACCGACCTTCGCGCTCGGTCAGCCCCAGCTCGCGCAGGTCACGCCGCAGCCGCTGCAGCGCCTCGTCCGGCTTGAACGCCGGCAAGGCAAAGCCCCATTCTTCGCTCATCACCGATTCCTCAGCAGTACCGCTTCCCAAAACCAGCCAGCGCCGCGGATCCGGCTCCGCCGGGCCGCCGGTGCTGCCCCCTTGAGGGGGCGCGCGTCAGCGCGCAGGGGGTGGGTCAAGCCAACCAGCGCTTGCGGCGCTTGTAGCTCTTGACGTCCTTGAAGCTCTTGCGGTCACCGCCGCCCATGCCGAGGTAGAACTCCTTGACGTCCTCGTTCTCGCGCAGGGCCTTGGCCTCGCCGTCCATCACCACGCGGCCGTTCTCGAGGATGTAGCCGTAGTCGGCGTAGCGCAGCGCGATGTTGGTGTTCTGTTCGGCCAGCAGGAAGGTCACCCGTTCCTTGGTGTTGAGGTCCTTCACGATCTCGAACACCTCCTCGACGATCTGCGGCGCCAGGCCCATGCTGGGCTCGTCGAGCAGCACCATCTTCGGGTTGGCCATCAGGGCGCGGCCGATGGCGCACATCTGCTGCTCGCCGCCCGAGGTGTAGGCCGCCTGGCTGTTGCGGCGGGTCTTCAGGCGCGGGAAGTAGTTGTAGACCTTCTCCAGCGTCTCGGCCACCGCGGCCTTGCCGTCCTGGCGGGTGTAGGCGCCGGTGAGCAGGTTCTCCTCGATGCTGAGGTGGGCAAAGCAGTGCCGCCCCTCCATCACCTGGATCACGCCGCGGTCCACCATCTCGGCCGGTGAGAGCTTCTCGATGCGCTCGCCGCGCAGCTCGATCGAGCCCTTGGTGACCTCGCCGCGCTCGCCGGCCAGCAGGTTGCTGACCGCGCGCAGGGTGGTGGTCTTGCCGGCACCGTTGCCGCCCAGCAGGGCCACCACCTGGCCCTCGGGCACCTGCAGGCTCACGCCTTTGAGCACCAGGATCACGTGGTTGTAGATGACCTCGATGCCGTTGACGTTCAGAAGGATGTTGCTCATCGTCGGGTCCTGGTTGACTCATTCAAGCGCGGCTCGCCGCGCTTGAATGAAGCCCCCTCCAGGGGGCGTCCGGCACATGCCGCGGAACCGGCTCTGCCGGGCCGCTGGCATGGCCCCCTTGAGGGGGAGGCGGCACCTGCCGCCTCGGGGGTGGGTCAAGACTGGCAGTCGGCCGGGTCGCGGCGGGTGAGCTTCTTCTCGGTGCCGTACTTCTCGGCCGAGGCCTTGACCATCGGCTTGATGATCTGCTCGTCGGCCTGGATCCAGTCGCTGGCCCAGGTGAACTTGGCGCCGTCCCAGGTGTGCACGCGGGCCCAGTTGGCGCCCAGGTGGTCGGCGCAGCTGGTCGAGACGGGGCGCATCACGCCCTTGAAGCCCAGGGCGTCGAGCTTGGCCTGCGTGAGGTTCAGGTTCTCGTAGCCCCAGCGCGCCTGCTCACCGGTCATCGGCTTGCCCTTGCCGAAGCGCTCCTGCGCCGCGCGCACGCCCTCGGTGGCCAGCATGGCGCCGACGACGCCGCGCATGTAGAGCACGCTGCCGACCTCGTCCTTCGGACCGGTGCCCTGGCCCTTGTCGTGCACCTTCTCGAGGATCTCCTTGACCACCTGGGCTTGCGGTTCGGCACCGTGCTGCATCATCACCGCGCTGTAGCCCTTGGCGGCCGCGCCCACGTCCTTCAGGTCCGGCTCGGCCCCCGACCACCAGGTGCCGAACATCTTCTCGCGCGGGTAGCCCGTGGCCACCGCCTCCTTGATGGCGGTGGGCGTCATCACGCCCCAGGTCTGCATGACGACGAAGTCCGGACGCTGCTGGCGCACCTGCAGCCAGATCGCCTTCTGTTCGACGCCCGGGGCCGGCACCGGCAGCAGCAGCAGCTCGAAGCCGTGCATCTTGGAGCGCTCCTGCACGATGGGCAGCAGCTCCTTGCCGAAGGCGGAGTCGTGGTAGACCACGCCGATCTTCTTGCCCTTGAGCTTGTCCCAGCCGCCCTGGGTCTTGGCGATGTGCTGCAGCACCGCGTCACCGGCCACCCAGTAGTGGCCGATCAGCGGGAAGTTCCACTTGAACATGTTGCCGTCGGCGGTGTCGCTGCGGCCGTAGCCCGAGGTGATCAGCGGCACCTTGTCGGCCGGCACCTTGTCGGTGAGCGCGAAGGTGATGCCGGTCGACAGCGGCTGGAACACGGTGGCGCCGCCGTTCTTGCCCTTGAGTCGCTCGTAGCACTCGACGCCGCGGGCGGTGTCGTAGGCGGTCTCGCATTCCTCGACCAGCGTCATCACCCCGTTGATGCCGCCGCGGGCGTTGACCAGCTTCATGTAGTCGTTGTGCCCGTTGGCCCAGGGGGTGGCGTTGGGCGCCACCGGGCCGGTCCGGCCGGACAGCACCGGGAAGAACTGGGTCTTCTGCTGGGCGTAGGCCACCGTGCCGGTCGAGGCGATGAGGGCGGATGCCAGGGCGAGGGTTTTCAGCTTCATGTTGCCTCCGGTTGGGAGTGTGTGCACTCGGCGGTGCGGGGGGGAAAGGGAGCGGTCGGGGAGGGGATCAGTGCGGGAAGGGCCACATCCGCAGCTTTTCGCGGGCGATGGACCACAGCCGCGCCAGGCCGTGGGGCTCGACGATCAGGAAGAACACGATCAGGCCGCCGAAGATCATCAGCTCGGTGTGCGAGATCAGGGCGGTGCCGATCGACACCCCGAACAGGTTGCCCAGGGCCGGCAGCGCCTGGTTGAGGAAGATCGGCAGCACCACGATGAAGGCCGCACCGAACAGGCTGCCGACGATGGAGCCCAGGCCGCCGATGATGATCATGAACAGCAGCTGGAACGAGCGGTCGATGTTGAAGGCGGCGGGCTCCCAGCTGCCCAGGTGCACGAAGCCCCAGAGTGCGCCGGCGACGCCGACGATGAAGGAGCTGACGGCGAAGGCGGTGAGCTTGGCGTAGACCGGGCGGATGCCGATCACCGCGGCCGCCACGTCCATGTCGCGCATGGCCATCCACTCGCGGCCGATGTGGCTGCGCACCAGGTTCTTGGCCATCAGCGCGAACACCAGCACGAAGCCCAGGCAGAAGTAGTACTTGCCCAGCGGGCTGGAGATGTTGATGCCCAGCAGCGAGAGGTCGGCCACGCTCACGGTGCCGGAGGTGGAGTCGTTGGTGAACCACTTGACCCGCAGGAAGGCCCAGTCGAAGAAGAACTGTGCCGCCAGGGTGGCCACGGCCAGGTAAAGCCCCTTGATCCGCAGCGAGGGGATGCCGAACAGCACCCCCGCCACGGTCGCGCAGGCCCCGCCGATCAGGATGGCCACGATCACCGGCATGCCCTCGAGCCGCACGAAGGCGTTGTAGGCCATGTAGGCGCCCACGGCCATGAACGCGCCGGTGCCCAGCGAGATCTGGCCGCAGTAGCCCACCAGGATGTTCAGGCCGATGGCCGCCAGCGCCATGATCAGGAAGGGGATCAGGATGGCGCGGAACATGTACTCGTCGGCCAGCAGGGGCACGCCGAGGATGGCGAAGGCGATGATCAGGCCGATGGCCATCCGGTCCTGCGTGACCGGAAAGATCTGCTGGTCGGCGCGGTAGTCCGTCTTGAACTGGCCGTTCTCGCGGTAGAACATGGTCGCTCCCTCAGACCCGGTCGATGATCTTTTCGCCGAACAGCCCCTGCGGGCGGACCAGCAACACAAACAGCACCAGCACGTAGCCGAACCAGATCTCGATGCCGCCGCCCAGCAAGGGGCCGACGTAGACCTCGGAGACCTTCTCGCCCACGCCGATCAGCAGCCCGCCCAGGATGGCCCCGGGCACGCTGGTGAGGCCGCCCAGGATGACCACCGGCAGGGCCTTGAGCGCCACCAGGCTGAGCGAGAACTGGACGCCCAGCTTGGAGCCCCAGATGATCCCGGCCACCAGGGCGACGAAGCCGGCCACCGACCACACGATCACCCAGATCCGCTTGAGCGGGATGCCGATGCTCTGGGCGGCCTGGTGGTCGTCGGCCACCGCGCGCAGCGCGCGGCCGGTGCTGGTGTACTGGAAGAAGGCGGACAGCGCGGCGACCAGTGCGGCGGCGATCACCGCGGCATACAGGTCCTCCTTGTTCACCAGCACCCCGCCGTCGAACACGCTTTCCAGCAGGAACAGCGGATCCTTGGGCAGGCCGACGTCGATCTTGTAGATCTCGCTGCCGAACAGGGTCTGGCCGAAGCCGTCGAGGAAGTAGGTGATGCCCAGCGTGGCCATCAGCAGGGTGATGCCCTCCTGGTTGACCAGCTTGCCCAGCACCAGGCGTTCGATGGCCCAGGCCACCGCCACCATCACCGCCATCGCGGCGACGAAGGCCAGCGCATTGGCCAGGAACTTGCTGTCCAGCCCGGTGAGTTGGGGGATCCACTCGGCGAAGCGGGCCATCGCCAGCGCCGCGAACAGCACCATCGCGCCCTGGGCGAAGTTGAAGACGCCCGAGGCCTTGAAGATCAGCACGAAGCCCAGGGCCACCAGGGAATAGAGCATGCCCGTCATCAGGCCGCCGATGAGGGTTTCGAGGAAGAATCCCATGGTCAATCTCCTCAGTGGCTGGTGCCGAGGTACGCGCGGATCACGTCCTCGTTGGCGCGCACCTCGTCGGGGGCGCCGTCGCCGATCTTCTTGCCGTAGTCCAGCACCACGACGCGGTCGGAGATGTCCATCACCACGCCCATGTCGTGCTCGATCAGGACGATGGTGGTGCCGAACTCCTCGTTGACGTCCAGGATGAAGCGGCACATGTCCTGCTTCTCCTCGACGTTCATGCCGGCCATCGGCTCGTCGAGCAGCAGCACGCTGGGCTCCATGGCCAGGGCGCGGCCCAGGTCCACGCGCTTTTGCAGGCCGTAGGGCAGGCGGCCCACCGGCGTCTTGCGGAAGGCCTGGATCTCGAGGAAGTCGATGATGTGCTCGACGAAGGCGCGGTGCGCGCTTTCCTCGCGCTCGGCGGCTCCCCAGCGGATCGCCTGCTGGAAGAGGTTGGTCTTCATCTTCAGGTTGCGCCCCGACATGATGTTGTCGATCACGCTCATGCCCTTGAACAGGGCCAGGTTCTGGAAGGTGCGCGCCACCCCCATCTCGGCCACCTGGCGGCTGTTCATGTGGCCGAAGGTCTGGCCGCGGAAGGTGATCTTGCCCTCCTGCGGCGTGTAGACCCCGTTGATGCAGTTGAGCATCGAGCTCTTGCCAGCGCCATTGGGGCCGATGATCGAGCGGATCTCGTGCTCGCGCACGTTGAAGCTGATGTCGGTCAGCGCCTTGACCCCGCCGAAGCGCAGGCTGATGTTCTGGACGTCGAGGATGACGTCGCCGATGTTTCGTGCCGCCATGTCAGGCCACCTTCCTCGTCTGGGCCGGGAACGTCTTCACGTCGATGATCTTCAGGGTGGCCGAGACGCTGCCGCTGCGGCCGTCCTCGAACTTCACCGCGGTTTCGATGAACTGCTCGGCCCGGCCCTCGTACATCGCGTCGACCAGCATCCGGTACTTGTCGTTGATGAAGCCGCGCTTGACCTTGCGGGTGCGGGTCATCTCGCCGTCGTCGGCGTCGAGTTCCTTGTGCAGCACGATGAAGCGCGAGATCTGGCTGCCGGCCAGCAGCTCGTCGCGCGCCAGGTCGGCGTTGACCTTCTCGGCGTTCTCGCGGATGAGCTGCAGCACCTCGGGCTTGGACGCCAGGTCGGTGTAGCCGGCGTAGGGCAGGTTGCGGCGCTCGGCCCAGTTGCCCACCGCCTCGAAGTCGATGTTGATGAAGGCGCAGACCTTCTCGCGGTCGTTGCCGAAGGCGACGGCCTCCTTGATGTGCGGGAAGAACTTGAGCTTGTTCTCCACGTACTTGGGCGCGAACATCGCGCCGTCGCTGGTGCCGCCCTTGAGCCGGCCCACGTCCTTGACGCGGTCGATGATCTTCAGGTGGCCGCTGGCATCGATGAAGCCGGCGTCGCTGGTGTGGTACCAGCCGTCGGCGCTCAGCACCTCGGCGGTGGCCGCCGGGTTCTTGTAGTACTCCTTGAGCAGGCCGGGCGACTTCACCAGCACCTCGCCGCTCTCGCTGAGCTTGATCTCGACGCCCTCGCAAGGCACCCCCACGGTGTCGGCCTTGGCCTCGTGGTCGGGCTGCAGGCAGACGAACACCGCGGTCTCGGTCGAGCCGTAGAGCTGCTTGAGGTTGATGCCGATCGCGCGATAGAAGGTGAACAGGTCGGGGCCGATCGCCTCGCCGGCGGTGTAGGCCACGCGCACCCGGCTCATGCCCAGGGTGTTGCGCAGCGGGCCGTAGACGCACAGGTTGCCCAGCGCGTAGTGCAGGCGGTCGAGCAGGCCCACCGGCTTGCCATCCATGCGGTCGGGACCGACGCGCCGCGCCACGTCCATGAAGTGGTGGAACATGCGGCGCTTGAGCGCGCCGGCGTCCTCCATGCGGATCATCACGGTGGTCAGCAGGCCCTCGAAGACGCGCGGCGGGGCGAAGTAGTAGGTCGGGCCGATCTCCTTCATGTCGATGGAGACGGTGGCGCCGGACTCGGGGCAGTTCACCACGTAGCCGCAGGCCAGCCACTGGGCATAGCTGAAGATGTTCTGGCCGATCCAGGCCGGCGGCAGGTAGGCCAGCACCTCTTCGCGCTCGGTCAGCCGGTCGAACTTGCCGCCGGCCATCGCGCGGTCGAGCAGCGAGGCGTGGGTGTGGACCACCCCCTTCGGGTTGCCGGTGGTGCCCGAGGTGAAGAACATCGCCGCCACGTCAGAGGGCGAGACCTTGGCCACCTCGGCCTCGAAGAAACCGGGGTGGCGGGCCATCCAGGCGTCGCCGTCGGAGGCCAGCGAATCCAGCGAGGACAGGCCCGGCTCGTCGTACTGGCGCAGGCCGCGCGGGTCGTCGAACCAGATGCGGGCCAGCGCCGGGCACTGCTCGCGCACTTCCAGCATCTTGTCGACCTGCTCCTGGTCCTCGACCACCGCGAAGGCGACCTCGGCGTTCTGCACCGGGAACACGAATTCGGCCGCCACCGCGTCCTGGTAGAGCGGCACCGGGATCGCCCCCAGGGCCTGGGCCGCCAGCATGGTGGCGTTCAGGCGGGGGCGGTTGTCGCCCACCACGATCAGGTGCTGGCCCGGGCGCAGGCCGGCCGCGGCCAGGCCGCCGGCCAGGCGTTTGACCAGGGTGGCCAGCTGGGACCAGGTGGTGGTCTGCCAGATGCCGTATTCCTTCTCCCGCAGCGCGGGGGCCTGCGGCCGCTGGGTCGCGTGCTCGAGCAGGAGTCGCACGAAGGTGGTCTGCACGGTCTGTCTCTCCGGTGGGCCGCGCCCGACAGTGGGCACGGCGGTGGCCATGACGTGAAACGGATCGTATGCCCGGGTTTGACGCCATGTTGTCCGTCGGACGACAATTCAAGGGCTTTTCCGGGGCGGGCTTTCCCCGCCCCGTGTTGTCAGCCTCCTGTCACCCAAGGCCATGGCATCTCCACTGCGCGAGCGCGCCCGACCCCTGACCCCCACCGAACTGGCCAACGTGCCCTGGCTGGGCCTGCTGGAACCGGCGGACCGCCGCGAGGCCGAGGCGTCGATGATCATCGCCCACGCGGCGCCGGGTGACCTGATCTGCCGCATCGGGCGGCAAGCCACCTACTGGTTCGGGGTCGTCGATGGCCTGCTCAAGATGAGCAACGACGCGGCCCAGGGGCCGGCCGTGACCTTCACCGGCGTGCCCCCGGGCGCCTGGTTCGGCGAGGGCACCCTGCTCAAGCGCGAGCCCTACCGCTACAACATCGAGGTGTTGCGCAAGAGCGCGGTGGCCGGTTTGCCGGTGGATGCCTTCCACGGGCTGCTCGACCGCAGCATCGCCTTCAACCGATTCGTCCTCAACCAGCTCAACGAGCGCCTGGGCCAGTTCATCTCGGCGCGCGAGACCGACCGCCTGGGCGACCCCGACACCCGGGTGGCGCGCAACCTGGCGGCGCTGTTCCACCCGGTGCTCTATCCCGGCGTGGGCGAGGTGCTGCGCATCACCCAGCAGGAGCTGGGTTTTCTGGTCGGGCTGTCGCGCCAGCGCGTGAACGAGGCCCTCAAGGTGCTGCAGGCCCAGGCCCTGATCCGCATCGAGTACGGCGGCGTGCGGGTGCTCGACCTGCAGGGGCTGCGCGGCTACCGCCACCGCTGAGCGCCGCGTCCGCCGCGGAGCAGGGGCGCTCGGACCCGGCATTTCCGGCCATCGGGCGAGGGCCGGGCTGGCAGCATGGCCCGATGTTCTCCGACGCGTTCATCGCCCACCTGACGGCCTACTGGAGTCCCGATCAGCTGCAGGTCAACGCCCTGGTCTTCCTGAACCTGGCGGGGGCTCTGTTGCTGGGCTCGATGGTGGGCTACGAGCGCGCCTACCGCGGCCGTGCCGCCGGCATGCGGACCTACGGCCTGGTCTGCATGGCCTCGGCCGCGTTGACCGTGGTGGCGGGCTACCCCGCGCTGTGGTTTGGTGGCCAGGCCGGTGCCGGCACCGCGCTGGTCACCGACCCCACCCGCGTGATCCAGGGCATCGTCACCGGCATCGGCTTCCTGGGCGCCGGCGTGATCATGAAGGACGGTCTGAACATCAGCGGCCTGACCACGGCGGCGTCGATCTGGGCCGCCTCGGCCATCGGCGTGCTGATCGGCCTGGGCTTCTACGGCGCGGCCATCCTGCTGGCCCTGCTGTCGGCGGGCGCGATGATGTGGGGCAGCCGGCTGGAGGCCTGGCTGCCCTCGCACCAGGCGGTGGGCATCGAGTTGGGACTGCAGCCCGGCGCGGCGGTGGACGCCGCCACGCTGGACCGCTTTCTGCAGGGCCTGGGCTTCATGCTGGCCAGTGGTTCGCTGGCGGTGTCCAGCGCCCCCGGGCAGGTGACCTGGCGCTTCGTCGCCGTGGTGCAGGACCGCCGCCATGCCGCCACGCTGGACCGCCTGGCCGCCGCGCTGGCGGCCTGGGGCCCGGTCGAGCGCTTCAGCCTGGCCCACGCGCGCAACTGAGGCCGGGGCCGGTCGAGGTCGCTCAGGCCGGGGGCTCGTTGCGCACGCCGCTGGCCACGTGGCCGGCGGGCACGTGGCCAGCGGCGCCCTCGACATGGCCGGTCTGGTCATCAAAGAAGAAGTCGGGTTCGAACTCGGCCAGGAAAGCGCCCTTGGGCAGCCCGCCCAGGAACAGCGCCTCGTCCACCTCCACCTGCCAGTCCATCAGGGTGCGCACGGCCCGCTCGTGCGACGGCGCACCGCGGGCGGTCACCAGTGCGGTGCGCAGCCGCATCGGACCGGGCGCCAGGCGCAGCCGGTGCAGCGCGTCGAGCAGGGGCTTGAACGGACCGGGCGGCAAGGGCGTGGCCACCTTGTCCTGCTCGTGGCGCTGGAAGGCCGGCAGGCCGCCGGACTGGTAGACGCGCTCGGCCTCGTCCGAGAACAGCACCGCGTCGCCGTCGAAGGCGATGCGGACCTCGTCCGGGTGGGCCTCGCCCGCGCGGGCGGCGTGGGGCAACACCCGCGCCGCCGGCACGCCGGCGGCCAGGGCGGCGCGCACATCGGCCTCGTGGGCCGACAGGAACAGTTGGGCCCCCAGCGGCGCCAGGTAGCGCCAGGGCGGTGCCCCGCGGGTGAAGACGCCGCGCTCGATCGGCAGGCCGTGGTGGGCGCAGGAGCGGAACACCCGCAGGCCCGACGCCGGGTCGTTGCGCGACAGGATCACCACCTCGACCCGGGTGTGGCCGCCACTGTTGAAGGCCAGCAGCTTGCGCGCCAGCGAGAAGGCCACGCCGGGCGGGGCGGGGCGCTCCAGGCGCTCGAGCTGCAGCCGGGTGTAGGCCCGGTCGTCGGCGGCCTCGAACACGCGGTTCTCGTCCTCGAAATCGAACAGCGCGCGCGAGGAGATCGCGACGACCAGGGGGCGGTCGGGGGCGGTGGGCATGGGCCGATCATAGGGCGGGCTCAACCCCCGGGCCGAGCCGCCGATACCCCTGGGAGAACCTCCCCTTGATCGCCGTGCCTTCCTGCCCCCCACCCCTCCTGCAGGGCCCGCCGCTGCGGACCCTGGCGGCCCGCTGTGCCCGCTGGCTGCTGGCGACCTGGCTGCTGCTGTCCGCAGGGCCCGTCCTGGCGTCCGTGCTCGGCCTGCCGGACCTGCTGTCCTCGCGCACGCCACTGACGGTCGAGGCCTGGCCGGCCGTTCGCTGGATGCCTGAAGCGGGCACCGGCTGGACCCTGGAGCAGGCCCGCGCGGCGCACGAGGGGTTGCTGGTGCCCGACACCCCGCGGGCCAACCTGGGCGTGCGCCGCACCCCCGTGTGGCTGCAGTTGACGGTGCAGGCCGGGGCGGTGCAAGAGGGGCGGTGGCTGCTGGACATCGACTACCCGTCGATCGACCGGGTCGAGGTCTTCCTGCTGCGTGACGGCCGGCTGGAACAGCAGGCCCTGCTGGGGGACCACCTGCCCGTGGCCGAGCGACCGATGCCGCACCGGGCGCTGAACGTGCCGCTGCGGCTCAGCCCCGGACAGGCCCACGAGCTGTGGCTGCGGGTCGAGACCACCAGTTCGATGATCCTGCCGATCCGGCTGATCAGCGCCCCGGCGCTGGCCCGCTACGAGGCCGCGATGCAGTTCTACCAGGGCATCGCCGGCGGCATCGGCCTGTGTCTGGCGATCTATGCGCTGGCCCACTGGATCGGCACGCGGGACGCGAGCTTCCTCTGGTATGCCTGCGCCGAGCTGTCGATCACCGCCTTCTTCTACGCGCTTGAAGGCGTGGGGCCACAGCACTGGTGGGAGGGCAGCGAGTGGTTGACGCGCAATGGCGGACCCTTCTGGGTGCTGGCGGCGCTGGTGTGCGGGCTGGGCTTTCTGGACCGCACGCTGCGGGTGGGCGAGCTGATGCCCCGCGTGGCCCTGGCCATGCGGACCTGCGGCGTGATCGCCGCCCTGGCCCTGGTCGGCTTCGTGCTGGGCTGGGTGGACTACCGCGGGGCGCACCTCGTGGGCTCGGTGCTGGGCCCGACGCCGATCCTGTTGGGACTGCCGGTGGCCTGGGCCCGAGCGCGCGACGGCGACCGCGGCGCCCTCTACATCCTGATCGGCTGGGGCATCTACTCGGTGGGGATCGTGCTGATGGCGCTGCTGCTGCGCGGCCTGGTCGAAGCCAACCCGGTGACGATGCACGCCTTCCAGGCGGGCAGCGTGCTGGAGATGACGATGTGGCTGCGCGCGCTGGGCGTGCGCCTGGAGGAACTGCGGCAGGAGGCCGAGCGCAGCCGCCATGAGCGCGAGGCGTTGCGCTCGCTGGCCCACACCGATCCCCTGACCGGCTTGGCGAACCGCCGGGGGCTGATGCAGGCGCTGGACGAGCGGCTGCCCCGCGCGCGCCCTGGCCAGATGCTGGCCACCTACGTGCTGGACCTGGATGGCTTCAAGGCCGTCAACGACCGGTACGGCCATGACGCTGGCGACGAATTGCTGTGCGAGGTCGCACGGCGTCTGCAGGACAGCCTGCGGGCCAGCGACCTGGTGGCACGCCTGGGCGGCGACGAGTTCGTCGTCGTGGCCGATGGCCTGGAGTCGGACGCCGCGGCCCAGCGCATCGGGGAGAAGTTGCTCGACGCGGTGCTGCGGCCGATCGTGGTCCGCGGCGAGCCGTGCCAGGTCGGGGTGACCGTGGGCTTCGCCCTGGTCCCGCTGGACGCGAACGACGCGCCCAGCCTGCTCAAGCGGGCCGACGCCGCGATGTACGGCGGCAAACAGGACGGCAAGTCCTGCGTGCGCCGCGGGGGCGCCTCGCACGGCCTGGCCTGAGCCCGGTCGGCCGGCGGGGCGCTGCGGCGCCGCCGCCCTTCAGTGCACGAAACCGATCGCGCTGCGCTTGCCGGCCGGCGCGGGCAGGTCGCGCGCCAGCACGCGGTCCCGGCCGTCCAGCCGGGCATTGCCGAAGCCGGTCATCCACGCCCGGCGCATCTCGCGCGGGGCCATCTCGGCCAGACGCTCCAGCACCTCGTCGGCGGGTTCGGGCTCGAAGCGCCGGCCCCAGTCGTGTTCGCCCCGGATGCTGGCGTACAGCCGGGTGGCGATGGCCCGTGCCGCGGCGGCGTCGGGCATCTGCACCTCGTAGACGTTCATCCGGTTCAGGATGGGCTCGGGGATCGCCCGCTCGTCGTTGGCGGTGGCCACCCAGATGACCTGGCTGGCGTCGATCGGCACCTCGGCGAACTCGTCGGTGAAGGCCCCGGCCGTGTCGTGCTCCAGCAGGCTGTAGAGCGCGCCCAGCGGGTCGTAGGCGTGCTCGCCGCGGGCCTTGTCGATCTCGTCGACCACCATCACCGGGTTCGCGTAGTGGCCCTCGACCAGGGTTTCGAAGACCTTGCCCGGGCGCGCGCCCTTCCATTGGCTCGAGGCGCCGGAGAGCACCCAGCCGGCGGTCAGCGAGCCCATGCCCATGAAGCCCATGCCGGTGCCCAGCAGCTTGGCCACCTCGCGGGCGAAATGCGTCTTGCCGACCCCGGGCGGGCCCAGCAACAGCATCGGCGTGATCTCGAGCGCGTCGCGGCTGTGCTCGCACAGGGCGAGCTGGCGGCGCACGTCGTCCAGGACCTCGCTGAAGTTGGGCAGTTCCTCGTACAGGTGCTGCATCGCCGGCAGGCCGGCGGGCTTGACCTGGAAGCGCTCGGGGCCCTTCTCGATCATGCGCTCGTAGGTGTGGCGCAGGTGCTCGTGGTCGCGGTCGGGCAGCTTGCCCAGTCGCTTCTCGACCTCATCCACCTGGTACACCGGGCGCATGCGGGCGATCGGGATCTGCCCGCCGGGGGCGATCGTCGCGAGTGGGTGTGAAGTGGACATGGTGAACACCTCCATCACGCAGGCACGGGGCCGAAGCGCCCCGTGGCCTGATTGCAGCAAGTCCCGCCCGGCGGCGGTGCGCCGAACAGCGCCCCGAAACCGGTGCAGACAAATCAAGCAAGGGCCGCGCCAAGGCGCGAATCGGGGTTTACTTGACCCAGGTGTTGAGCTGGATGATGGGCAGCAGCACCGCCAGCACGATCAGCATCACCACGCCGCCCATGGCGACGATCAGCAGCGGCTCGAGCAGGGTGGCCATGGTCATCGCGCGGCGTTGCACCTCGGCGCCCAGCTGGCGCGCGGCGCGCTCGAGCATCAGGGGCAGCTGGCCGGTCTGCTCGCCCAGGCGGCTGAACATGGCCAGCAGGCCCGGAAAGCGCTTCTTGGCGGCCAGGGCGCTGGCCAGCGGGGCGCCTTCGCGCACCTGCACCAGCGCGTCCATCGCGTCGGCGCGCATCGCCCGGTTGCCCAGGGTCTCGGCGGCCGCCTGCAGGGCCTTGAGGATGGGCACGCCGGCGCCGGCCAGCATGGCCAGGGTGCCGGCGAAACGCGCGGCGTTGTAGCCCCGCGCCAGTCGGCCGGCCAGCGGCAGGTTGAGCACGCCGGCGTCGAAGCGCTGGGCGAAGGCCTCGTTGCGCAGCGCCACGGCCAGCGCGCCGCCACCCGCGGCCAGCGCCAGCAGCGCGGCCCAGCCCCAGTGGCGCACGAAGTCGCTGATCGCCAGCATCGCCACCGTCAGGCCCGGCAGCGCGCGCTTGCTGTTGGTGAACACGCTGGCCACCTGCGGCACCACGTAGGTGACCAGGAAGGTGACGATCACCACCGCGATGAGCGAGACGATCAGCGGGTAGAGCATCGCGCCCAGCAGCTTGGCGCGCAGGGCCTGGCGCTCTTCGAGGTCGTCGGCCAGGCGCTCGAGCACGCCGCCCAGCGCACCGCTCTGCTCGCCGGCGGCGACCACCGCCCGGTAGACCTCGTCGAAGTCCTTGGGGCAGGTGGCCATGGCGCGGGCGAAGGGGCTGCCGGCGTTGACCTCGCTCTTGAGGTGGGCGATGAGCTCGCGCTGGCGCGGCTCGTCGGATTCTTCGGCCAGCGCGGTCAGGGCCCGCTCCAGCGGCAGGCCCGAGCCCACCAGGCCGGCCAGTTGCCGGGTCCAGACGGTCAGGCCCGAGGCGCTGAAGGCGCGGCGTCGGAAGCGGGGCCCGGTCGCGGCACCGGGGCCGGATTCGCTGCCGACCGGGGTGACGGCCAGGGGCACCAGCTGCTGCGCACGCAGCTGCGCCCGCGCGGCCTTGGCGTGGTCGGCCTCGACCAGGCCGTGGCGGGTCTTGCCGGCGGCGTCCAGCGCCTCGTAGCGGTAGGCAGGCATGGGCTCAGTCCCGCGTCACGCGGATCACCTCTTCCATCGAGGTGATGCCCTGCTCGAACAGGCGCTCGCCGTCCTCGCGCATGGTGCGCATGCCGCGCGCGGTGGCGGCGGCGACGATCTCGGCCTCGCCGGCGCGGTTGTGGATCAGCTGCTGCACCGACTCGTCCACGGTCATCAGCTCGTAGACGCCGGTGCGGCCCTTGTAGCCGGTGTGGCCGCATTCGGGGCAGCCCACCGGGCGCCACTGGCCGTCGCCGTCGAGCACCTTGCAGTGGCCGCACAGCTTGCGCACCAGGCGCTGAGCCAGCACGCCCAGCAGCGAGGAGCTGAGCAAGAAGGGCTCGACGCCCATGTCGATCAGGCGCGCCACGGTGGAGGGCGCGTCGTTGGTGTGCACCGTGGCCAGCACCAGGTGGCCGGTGAGCGAGGCCTGGATCGCGATCTGCGCGGTCTCGAAGTCGCGGATCTCGCCGATCATGATGACGTCCGGGTCCTGGCGCAGGATGGCGCGCAGGGCCTTGGCGAAGGTCAGGTCGATCTTCGGGTTGACCTGGGTCTGGCCGATGCCGGCGAGTTCGTACTCGACCGGGTCCTCCACCGTCAGGATGTTGGTGGTGCTGCTGTCCAGGCGGCCCAGGCTGGCGTACAGCGTGGTGGTCTTGCCCGAGCCGGTGGGGCCGGTGACCAGCACGATGCCGTGCGGCTGGCGCACCAGGCGGTCGAACTCGGTGAGCACCTCACCGCTCATGCCCAGGCCCTCAAGGGTGAACTTGGACTCGGACTTGTCGAGCAGGCGCAGCACCGCGCGCTCGCCGTGGGCGCTGGGCAGGGTGGAGACGCGCACGTCGATCGCCTTGCCGCCGATGCGCAGCGAGATCCGGCCATCCTGAGGCAGGCGCTTCTCGGCGATGTCGAGCTCGGCCATGATCTTCAGGCGGCTGATCAGCGCGGCGTGCAGGGCCTTGTTGGGCTGCACCACCTCGCGCAGGCTGCCGTCGACCCGGAAGCGCACGCTGGAGCTGCGCTCGTAGGGCTCGATGTGGATGTCGCTGGCGCCGTCCTTGGCGGCCTGCGTCAGCAGCGCATTGAGCATGCGGATGATCGGCGCGTCGTTGGCGGCCTCCAGCAGGTCCTCGACCGCGGGCAGCTCCAGCATCATGCGCGACAGGTCCACCGCGCTCTCGACCTCGCCCACCACCGCGGCGGCACTGGCCTCGCCGCCGGCATAGGCTTCGGCCAGCCGGCGGTCCAGCGCGGCGACGTCCTCGGTCAGGCACTGGTCCAGCGCGTAGTGGCGCATGACCTCGGCCAGCGCGCTGCGGGGGGTGGCCTCGCACAGGCGCAGCGTCAGGCGCTGGCCATCGTCTTCCAGCAGCAGGTGCTGCGCCTTGGCGAAGGCGTAGGGCAGGGGGTGGCGCTGGCCCATCTCACTGACCCTGGGCCGGGCGGGTGCCGGGCAGCTCGGGCAGCACCGGGGCGTCGTTGATCGGGGTCAGCACGCTGGACTCGGGCTGGCCGTTGCGCTGGGTGGCGCGGATCGCCTCGTAGCGGTCCATGGCCAGGCGGTCGGAATCGGCCTGGGTGCGCACCACCACCGGGCGCAGGAAGATCATCAGGTTGCTCTTGACCCGGGTGCGGCTGTCGTTGCGGAACAGGTTGCCCAGCACCGGCAGGCTGGCCAGGCCGGGGATGCGGCCATCGCTGTCGGTGAACTCGTCCTTCATCAGGCCGCCCAGCACCATCATCTGGCCGTCGTCCACCACCACGGTGGTCTCGACCGCGCTCTTGTCGGTGATCAGGCCGGCGGTGGTGTTGGAGTTGACCGAGGAGTTCTCCTGGTAGATGGTCATGCGCACCGTGCCGCCCTCGCCGACCTGGCTCTTGATGCGCAGCGTCAGGCCGACGTCCTTGCGCTCGATGGTCTGGAAGGGGTTGGTCGAGCCGCTGCCGCTGCCGGTGTTGGTGTACGAGCCGGTGATGAAGGGCACGTTCTGGCCGACGACGATCTTGGCCTCTTCGTTGTCCAGCGCCAGCAGCGTGGGGGTGGACAGCACGTTGGCGCCGGCCTGGTTCTCGAGGAAGCGCGCCAGCGTGCCCAGGGTGTAGACGCCCTGGATCTTGTTGATCAGGCCGATGTTCAGGCCGGAGCCCGGCAGGGTCAGGCTGCTGGAGCCGGACGTGGTGGTGCTGCCGGTGGCCGAGGCGACCGACAGGTTCAGGATGTTGTTGCCGCCGCTGCCGAAGTTGGTGCCGGCGAAGACGCCCCGGGTGTTGCCGCTGTTGGACAGCAGGCCCTGCCACTGGATGCCGAACTCGGCGCTGCGCGAGGCGTCGACCTTGACGATCATCGACTCGACGTAGATCTGGGCGCGGCGGGTGTCGAGCATGTCGATCACCTGGCGCAGCTGGCGGTAGACCGGCTCGGGGGCCGAGATGATCAGCGAGTTGGTGGCGGGGTCGGCCTGGATCTGGCCGCCGGTGGACGGGCGGGCCGACTGCGCCACCGGCGTGGTCGCCGCGGCGCTGGTGCCGGTGCCGCCGCCGGCCGAACCCAGCTGTCCGCCGCCGGTGGCGGCCTGGGCGCTCGGGCGGCTGCCCCCCTCACTGCCGGTCAGGGTGCTGGTGCTGCCGCCACCGCCGGCGCCGCCGGCGGCACTGGCCAGCACCGCGCGCAGCACCTCGGCCAGCTTGGTGGCGTCGGCGTTCCTCAGGTAGACCACGCGGATCTGGCCGGCCGGGCCGCCGTCGGCGATCGGTCTGTCGAGTTTCTCGATCAGGGCCTTGACCGTGGCCAGGCGGGCCGGATTGGCGGCGCGGATGATCAGCGCGTTGCTGCGCGGCTCGACCACCACGCTGGTGGCGGCGCTCTGGGCGGCCTGGGCCGCGGGGGCCCCGGCGGCGGCGGTGGTCTCGGAGAGCTTCTGCACCAGCGGCTGCAGTTCGGCGGCCAGGGCGTGCCGGAGTGGCACCACCTCGACCTCGGAGGTGGCCGGCTGGTCCAGCGCCGCGATGATCTTGGCCAGGCGCTGCAGGTTGTCGGCGTAGTCGGTGATGACCAGGGTGCCGTTGCCCGGGTTGGCGTTGATCGTGTTGTTGGCGCTGATCAGCGGGCGCAGCACGGCCACCAGGTTGTTCGGGTTCTCGTGGTTGAGCCGGAAGATCTGGGTCAGGATCTGGTCGCCGCGGGCGCTGGGCGCGCCCACCGACACGGTGCCCGCCTGCAGCTTGGCCTCGGCCTCGGGCACGACCTTGAGCAGGCCGGCGTTCTCGACCACCGTGAAGCCCAGGCCGCGCAGCGCGGCCAGGTAGCTGCGCCAGGCCTCGGTCGGCGGCAGCGCCTTCTCGGAACTGATGGTCAGCGTGCCACGCACCCGCGGATCGACCAGGATCTGGCGGTCCAGCATGGTGCCGATGGCGCGCGAGACCATCTCGATGTCGGCGTTGACGAAATTGAGCGTCACCGGCGCGCGGGCCCGGGTGGCCGGCATCGGCGGCTCGGGCGAGTCGTTGGCACTGCCGAGGACGGGCCAGGCCAGCGCCAGCGCGGCCAGCAGCGGGGCCAGGCGGTGGGGGCGGGTGAGGAGAAGGGTCCGTGCCATGGTCAGCCGATCGAAAGACGGGTCAGCGCGCCTTCGCGCCGGCCCAGGATGTTGAGCAGGTTGTTCAGGGCGGCCTCCTGGCCCGCGGCGGCGCGGGCCTCGCCGCGCAGCTGCAGGCCGCGCGCGCCCAGGTGGCCGCGGCCGCTGAGCAGCAGCGCACCGCTGGTGGTGGCCAGTTGCAGGGCCAGGCGGCGGTCGCCCTCTGGCGAGAGCTGCAGCCGGTAGCTGCCCAGCGGCGCCAGGGTGGACAGGCGCGAGGAGAAGTCCTGCAGCTCCAGCGCGGCCTGGCCCTGTGCCGACCAGCCGTCGCGGTCCAGCGTGACCACCATGCCAGGGCTGCTCAGCCGCAGCTCGCCACCGGGTTTGAGGGTGTTGAGCGGCGCGCCCAGGCCCTCCAGCCAGGCGGCCGGCCAGCGCGCCAGCACGCCCGGGCCACCGACGAGTTCCAGGCGCTGTTGAGCCCAGCCGGCCTGCCACCGCAGCTGCAGGGGCTGCTCGATGTGGCCCGCCTGCTGCAGCGTGACCGTCAGGCCCAGGCCGGCCGGCCGCAGCGACCAGTGAAGGCGGCTGGGCAGGACCGAGGCGTCGCGGGCGCCGCTGGCACCGGCCAGCACGGTCAGGGCGTTGCCGTTCCAGACCGTGCCCTGGGCGTCGGTGAGCAGGAGGCGCCCCTGGGTGAGTGGGGCCACGGCCTCGGCCAGCCAAGCCGCCGGGGCATAGGCCACGGTGGTCAGCAGGGCCCCGCAGAGCCCGCCGGCCACGGCCCAGCGCCGAGCGGTGGGCTGGCTGTCGCGCGGGCGCACCCGGCCTGCGAGGGCGGCGCGACGGATCGTCGGCAGGGCCATCTCAGGGCGCCGCGCCCGGCAGTTGCAGCACGACCTGGCCGCTCAGGCCATCCGCGCCGTGGTTGAGCTGGAGTTCGACCGGGCGGGCCCGGGCGCCGCTGCGCACCTCGGCCAGCCAGGCCGCCAGGGCCGCGGGGGGCAGTCCGTTGGCCTGCAGGGTGGCGCGGTCGGCCACCACGCTGAGCTTGGCCTTCGGGCCCAGGCGCTCGGTGGCGGCCTTCAGGGCCAGGGCGGACTGCTCGGCGCCCACCGCGGGCAGGTCCTTGAGTTCGCGGGCCTCGCTGGCCATGCGTTGCATCTGGAGCGCCTGGGCCTCGAGGGCTTCGCGCTGGGCCGGAACCTCGCGCCAGGTGCGCCAGGCCGGCTGCAGGCCGACGAACCACAGCAGGCCCAGGCCGACGACCGCGGCGCACAGGCGCAGCAGGGCTTGATCGCGCGCGGCCAAGGCGGCCCAGCGCTGGTTCAGGGTGTCCTGCCAGGGCATCATGACTTGTCGTCCTCGCTGACCGGCTGGATCGGCTGCGGCGGCGCCACGGGGCGGGCGCCCGCGGGGCCGGCGCCGACGGGCGGGCGCGGCTGGGCTGGTGCCGCGGCGGGCGGTGGCGCCCGGCCGGGGTCCAGGCGGGCCACCACCAGGCGGCCGGGGGCGGCCTCGGCGTCCAGGCCGAAGGTGCGCAGGCGCTGGCGGAAACCGTCGACTTCGGGCGGGGTCCAGCCCGGGCTGGCCAGGGTCAGGCGACCGGGCTCGAAACGGATCGATTCGGCCGGGCCGCGCGAGGGCGGCCAGGCCGCGTCGGCGGCACGCAGCATGGGCTCGAGGTCGGTGTCGCCGGGGCGGCCGGCGGCGGCGCGCAGCCGCTCCAGCTCCTTGGCCATCTGGGCGGGCGCGTCGAGCACGGCCCGCACATGCGGGAAGCTGCCCTGCAGCAGCGCCGTGACCGCGGTCTTCTGCCGCGCCAGGGCCTGTCGCTGCTGCCAGGCCCAGGCGTTCAGGCCGACCAGTTGCACCGCCACCAGGGCCACCAGGCCCCAGCGCACCGGCCGCCAGGCCCGCTCGGTGCGGAAGCGGCGCCAGGCCTCGCGCAGCAGGCGGCTGCCGCGGTGCTGCGGGGCCAGGTCGAATTGGCGCAGGTTGCCTTCCCAGAGCGCGGCGGCCTGCAGCCCCTGCGCCAGGGAGCGTGCGGCGACGGTGTTGCCGGCCAGGTGGGCCGCTTCTTCGGCGCAGTCGGGGGCTGCGCTCCAGGCGATGGCCTCGTCGGCGGGGCGGCCTGCCAGCCAGGCCCTGGCCGCACCGCCGGCCAGGGGCAGGCAGGCCGGGCCCAGTTCATCGCGCCAGGCCAGCAGGTGGGCCTGGCCCTCGCCGGGGCTGAAGAGGTGGGCCGCCACCGGGCCCTCCGGCGCCCAGGCCGGCAGCAGCCGGTCGATGGTGCCGCCATCGGCCTCGAGGGCCGACAGCTGGGCTTGGAGCCAGGGCCGGTGGCCGGTGGCCACCCAGCCCGGCTCGCCGGCCTTCCAGCCGGGCGCCAGGGCGAAGTGGACATCGGCTTCGTCGTCGAGCAGCGCGTCTTCAAGGAGGCCGGCCAGCGCGGCGCGCAGGCGCGCGACCGGCGCGCGCGGCACGTCCAGCCGGTGCCAGGCCAGCGCCTGCGGCGGCAGCACCGCCAGCCGGCTGGTGGCCGCGGGGAGTGCGGACAGCGGGCCCCGGCCCTGTTGCAGCACCTGCTGGGCGTCATTGACCAGCACCCAGTCCCATTCGGGCGCGGTGTCGGCTGCGTCGGCGGTGCGCTCCGGGGACGAGGCCGCGAGGCGGGGCGGGGCCGGCAGCTGGACGATCAGGGTGGACATGGACAGGGCAGAGGGCCGCGCAGGGCGGCGCACAGGACAGCGGGTCCGCCAAAGGCAGACATCCTTCGTTTGTACCGCATTATTGTTGCGGTCCCGTGGAGGGGCTGCCCGGGGTGGCGACGGGGGGCGCCATTCATTGTGGGGGGAGCGTTTCGCGCTGCACCACCACCACGTCCAGCCCGCGGCGCTGCACCAGGCTGCGCTCGCGCAGCACGAAGCGGTCGTAGCGCAGTTCGCCCAGGACCTCGAAGAACGAGGACTTGATGTCCAGCAGATCGGCACTGAGGGCCAGCTTCTCGGGCAGCAGCTTGCCGGCCTGCTCGACCGAGGCGAAGCCGCCCGAGGCCCGGGCGCGCACCAGGCGCTCGGCGCTGGCGCGGTCCAGGCCCTCGACCACCGCCATCAGCACCTCGGGCGTGGCGGTGTTGAGGTTGACCTTGGTGCGCATCGGCAGCACCACGACGAAGGGCTTGAGGCGGGCGATGGTGGCGGCGTCCAGGCCCAGCCAGGCCAGCTGCTCAAGCCGCTGCGGCGCCAGCGGCAGGCCGGCGGTGACGCGGCTGCTCTCGTCGATCTGCTCCTCGGCGGTCTCGGCGCCCTTCATCCCGTCGGCGATCCGGGTGGCGACCTCGCGGGGCAGGCCCAGGGTGTCGCACAGGCGCTGCAGCACCTTGAGGTGTGGTTGCGCGTCCTCGGCATCGGTCTCGCCCAGGTTGCGCAGGTTGTAGCGGGCCTGGGCGTCGCTGATCTGCCCCGACAGGAAGGCGTCGAGCGCGGTGTCGGTGGTGTTGTCGCGGTCGGCGGCCAGGAACTCGGACAGCTTGACGTCCTGCAGCGGCGTGGCCCAGACCTCGTCCAGCGAATCGATGCCGCCGCGCTTGGTGTCCTGGGCGTCGGTGCGCAGGATCAGGCGGGCCCAGTCCACGGCCCCCTGCACCAGCGAGGTGGCCTGGGTGCGGGCGCGCGAGGCGGCCTCGACCTCGGTGGCCTGCCACTGCTGCCAGACCATGCCGGCGGCCAGCGTGGCGACCAGGGTGACGATCAGCATGGCGAGCAGCAGCGCGGCACCGCGCTGGCGCTGTCGGGGGGCGGGGCGTCGGGCCGAGCTCATCAGCGCAGCGTCAGGTCACGGGTGAGCAGACCACCGGGCAGGCGCAGCTGCAGCCGAACGCCGCGGGGCAGGGCCTCGCGTTCGAATTCGGGCGCCGCGCCCGACGCGCCCGAGGCCGGCGGTGCCGGCGTTTCGACCCGGTCACCGCTGGATTGGGCATTGGACCAACTGTTGTCGTTGGCCCGCCAGTAGTACACCTGCCAGTCCGACACCTCGTCGACCATGGCCAGCGCATCGGCGCTGATCGCGCTCCACTGCTGGGCCCGCATCCAGCCCTCCTGCAGCTCCTGCACGCGCGAGACCGGTGCCGAGGCCCAGCGCCAGAGCTGCCGCCCCTGGCGGGTCCAGACCACGAACTGGATGCCTTCCGGCGTGCGGCGGGTCAGGCGCAGGGCCGAGCCATCGAAGCGCAACGCGGGCGCGGCGGCGGTGTCCTGGAGGTGGTTCAGGTCCTGCTCCCACTGGGACATCACCGTGCTCAGCCGCAGCATGCCCTCGGTCGCCTGTCGGGCTCCGTCACGGGTGCGCACCATCGCGTCCACGCCCTGCCAAGCCATGGTGGCGAGGATCGACAGGATCAGCAGCGCGACCAGCACCTCGATCAGGGTGAAACCGCGCGTGCGGCGGCTGGCGGGGGCTAGGGCCATGGTCAGTAGCGCGGCATGATCACCGAGACCCGCAGCAGCGGCACGCCGGCCTCGGTGGCCACGCCCATGTCGACGATGCGGAAGCTCGGGTTGAACGAGGCGCGCACCTGTTGCTTGAGGCGGAAGCGCCGGCCCATCTGCTCGCATTCGAGGTCGGCCTCGCCCACGTCGGGGAACAGCTTGGCCAGGCGCATCGTGGCCAGGCGGTTCTCGGCGCACCACTGGCCCAGCGTGACATCGCCCAGGCGCTCGGCGTTGTTCAGCAAGGCGCCGCCGGCGCGGCTGCCGGCCGCCAGCGCGACGGCGACGATGGCCACGGCCACCAGCACCTCGACCAGGGTGAAACCGCGCACCGCACGGCGGGAACGGGCCGGGGTCATGGGGTGGTGCCGCTCTCGAGCACGGCGAACGGGGCCAGGCCGTCGGTGGACAACACCAGCTGGCGCTCGCCCAGGCGCAGGGCCAGGCGCTGGGCGCCGATCACCGGCTCGGGGCCCAGGCGCAGTCGCGGCGCACCGATGACCTCGGCGCGGGTGCGCTCGTCCAGCCACTGGGCGGGCAGACCGGCGGACTCGGGCAGGCCGACGAAGGCGAATCCGGGCCCTTCCTGGCGGCCGGGCAGCCACAGCACCTCCTGGCCGCTGGCGCGCGACTGGGCGCGGGCGGCCTCGAACAGCGCGCTCAGGCGGGCGGCTTCTTCTTCGAGGCGGCTGGCGTCGGCGTCTCGCAGCGACAGCATGGCAACCCCGGTGGCGATGGCCAGGATGGCCACCACCACCATCAGCTCGAGCAGCGTGAAGCCGTGCGGGCGACGCGGCCCGCGGGGCTCACTGCCACGAGCCAATATCGGCGTCCTTGCCTTCACCGCCGGGCTGGCCATCGGCGCCCAGGCTGAAGACGTCGATGTCGCCCTTCACGCCGGGGTTGGCGTACTGGTAGGGACGGCCCCAGGGATCGCTGGGCAGCTTGTCCACGTACTTCTTCCAGTTGGGGGGCACCGGGGCGGCGGCCGGCTTGGCCACCAGGGCCTCGAGGCCCTGCTCGGCGCTGGGGTAGCGCTGGTTGTCGAGCTTGTAGAGCTTGAGCGCCTGCATCAGGTTGCCGACGTCGGTGCGGGCGGCGGTGGCGCGGGCGTCGTCGGCCCGGTCCAGCACGTTGGGCACCACCAGCGCGGCCAGCACGCCGATGATGACCAGCACCACCATCAGCTCGATCAGGGTGAAACCGGCGGCGCGGACACGGCCGAAGGCACGGTGGATCTGAGGGGACTTCATCGTGGGGAGGCGCAGGGCGCTGTCAGCAAAAGGTCTTGAGGCGGCTGCATCATAATCGTCCGATGCGGACACGATTGTTAAGCTTTGGGGTCTGGGCGGTGGTCGCCGGCTCGTCCCTGTTCTGGGGATTGAAGCTGGTGTCCGCCGGGCCGGTCCTGCCCGCACAGGCGCAGGTGCCGCAGCGCGTCGCCGCCGGTGGCGGCGAGTGGCCGCGCCTGCTGGGCGCGTCGGCCCAGGACGAGGGCGACGAGGAGTCGCCCGCCGCCGCCGAACGATTCCGCCTGCTGGGCGTGGTCGCTCCGGGGGCGGGCGCCGCGCCGGGCCAGGGCGTCGCCCTGATCGCGGTCGATGACCGCCCCGCACGGGCTTGGCGCACCGGCGCCGCCCTGGAGGACGACCTCGTGCTGCTGTCGGTCTCGCGCCGCGCGGCCTCGCTGGGGCCGCGCGGTGGTCCGGCCACGATCGAACTGGCGCTGCCGGAGCCGGCGCGCGGTGCTGCGGGTGCGGCCCCTGCCGTGGCCCGCCCGATGCCCCAGCCCGCCATGCGGGCCCCGGGCCTGGTGGCCGGGGCGGCGCCCGGGGTGCCTGGCCAAGCGCCGGCCGGTCTGCCGGGGCGCCCGGGGGGCGCCGCGGCCGGGGCCGCCAACGCCGCCGAAGACGACGACGACTGAGGCCCCGTCCCGCCCTCAGCGGCCGCTGCAGGGCGACGAGGGCAGGGCGGGCGCCAGGTCCCAGCCATAGGGACCATCGCGCAGGCGCACCGCACCGCCGGGCGCGCCGCTGGCGCACCGCCAGCGCAGCCGCGCCGAGGCGCCATCGCTGCGCCACTCCACCCCTTCATAGCCCAAGGCGGGCGGCCCATCGAGGCGCCAGACCAGGCGCCAGCGGCCGCCGGCGTGCTCCAGCAGCGCCAGCAGGGCGTCCTCGGCTGGCACCGCGGGCGGCGCGACCAGCAGGTGGCGCCCGCCCGGGGCCGGCCAGGGCGGCGAGCGCCAGGCCAGGGGCAGGGCCCCCGGGCCGGCGGTGACGAAGGACGTCTGATCGCCGGTGCGGCGCCACAGCAACCAGAGACCGGAGTCGCCCAGGGGACCGAGCAGGCGGTGGCGCGGGGGCTCGTCGGGCGGGTCCTCGGCCAGCGCCACGCCCTGCGCGGTCTTCAGGCGACCGCCTTCGCGCACGCCCCCATGCAAGGCCAGTGCGCGGGCCTCGAGCCGCTCCGCGCAGGCCTCGTCCGGTACCGGCGCGCAGGCGCCCAGCAGCGGGTGCTCGGGGCCGGGCTGGGCCGCGGCCGGCAGCGCCGGCAGGACGAGGCACAGCAGGGCCGCCACGCGCGCCACGCCGCACCGGAACCGACCGCCACGACCGTTCACAGGGTCCATCGACGCCTCCCGCGCCGATGGTAGCCCCAAGCGCTCAGCGGGTGGGCGGGCGTGGCGTGCGGCGCACAGGCGCCGCCTCCAGCCGTCGGCGCAGCTCGGGCATCAGGGCCTGGGCGGCGTCGTGGCCGGCCTGGATCATCTCGCGCCGGACGCCGAAGTCGCTGCTGGCGAAGCGGGCCGTGTCGGGCCGCAGCACCAGATCGGCCTGCTGGGCTTCCTGGTCGGCGAGGGCACGTCCCATGATCTCGAAGGACTGCAGGATGACCTCGTAGAGGCCGCTGAACTCGCTGCGGCGGGGGCGCGCGGCCACATCCACCGCCAGCACCACCTCGCCCCCGAGTTGGCGCGCCGTGCGCACCGGCAGCGGCGAGACCAGGCCGCCGTCCACCAGTTCGCGGCCGCTGACTTCCTTCGGGACGAAGACCCCGGGGATGCTGCAGGAGGCCCGCACCGCGTCGGCCACCGGGCCCTGCTGGATCACCACCGCGTCGCCGCTGCGCAGGTCGGTCGCCAGCGCGGCATAGCGAAGCTTGAGCTGTTCGATGTGGGCGCCGCGCAGGCGTTCGCCGACGATGCGCGCCAGCGCTTCGCCGGCCAGCATGCCGCGCCGACCGGCACTGGCGAAATCGGCCACATCGGCCTCGCGCACCTGCAGCGCGAATTCCTCCATCGCGGCGGCGCTCCAGCCGGCCGCCAGGAAGGCGCCGACCAGGGCACCGGCACTGGTGCCGACGACGATGTCCGCCCGGATGCCGGCCTGCTCCAGCGCCTTGATGACGCCGATGTGGGCGAAGCCGCGCGCGGAGCCGCCCCCCAGCGCCAGGGCCAGGCGGGGACGCGGGCCGCTGCTGGTCGCGGCGGGCTGGGCCCGGGCCGGGTGGACCAGCGCGATGCCCACCAGGGCCGAGGCACCGAGCAGCCAGTCGCGGCGGCGGCTCATCGGGTGCCGCCCGCGCCGACCGGCCGCACCAGGCCCTGGTCGATCAGGTCCTTGAGCTTGCCCCAGGCGGACTCGAAGGCCCCGGCCGGTTCGCCGGCGGTCAGGTTGGCGACCTGCTCACCCAGCACGATGAGCTCGACGCGCCGGTTGAGGCGCTTGCCCTCTTCGGTGCCGTTGCCGGCCACCGGGCGGCTGAACGAGAAGCCGCTGACCTCGAGGCGGTCGGCGGCGACGCCCCGGGCCGCCAGGGCATCGGCCACGGCCTGGGCCCGGGCGCGCGACAGCTGCTCGTTGAGCTGCGGGGTGCCGTCGGTGTCGGTGTGGCCCTCGATCGCGATGCGCTGGCGGGTCTTGCGTGTCAGCAGGTCGGCCACCCGGTCCAGGAACGGCGCGGCCGCGGCGGTGTTGAAGCGGGCCTGGCCGCTCTCGAACAGCACGCTGCCGGGCAGCACGATCTGCACGCCGCGGTCGATCTGCTCGATCGCCAGCACCGGGCCGGTGTAGGGAGCGGCCGGTGGGGCCGGCGGCGGGGCGCTGCAGGCGGCCAGGGCGGCGCAAAGCACGAGGGGCAGGGGCCAGCGGAGGCGGTGCAGGGGCATGGTGGGGACAGCTCGGTGGAGGGATCCGATGAGCTTAGCCAGCCCCGTGGTGGCGCGAAATCCGGTGGGCGACCGCTCGGTGAAGCCGGTCACGCCCACTGTGGCTCGGGCCACGCGCCCGCGAGAAGGATTCACGCCGGCGTGCGCCGACGCTCAGGGCTTGAACAGGTCCTGGTGCGCCGCGCGCAGCAGGTTCTTCTGCACCTTGCCCATGGTGTTGCGCGGCAGCTCGGGCACCACGAAGACCTGCTTGGGCACCTTGAAGTTGGCGATGCGCGACTTGAGCGCCGCGACGATGGCCGCGCCCTCGGGCTGCGCGCCGGGGCGTGCCACCACCAGCGCCACCACGCCTTCGCCGAAGTCCGGGTGGGGCACGCCGATCACCGCGCTCTCGGCCACGCCGGGCAGCTCGTTGATGAAGCCCTCGACCTCGGCCGGGTAGACGTTGTAGCCGCCGGTGATGATCAGGTCCTTGCTGCGGCCGACGATGGTGACGTAGCCGTCGGCGTCGCGCCGGCCGACGTCGCCGGTCTTGAACCAGCCGTCGGCGGTGAACTCTTCCTTCGTCTTCTCGGGCATGCGCCAGTAGCCGCCGAAGACGTTGGGGCCGTGCACCTCGATGCCGCCGATCTCGCCGGCGGGCAGGTCCAAGCCGGCGTCGTCGCGGATGCGCAGGCCCACGCCCGGCAGGGCCGGGCCGACGGTGCCGCCGCGGCGCTCGCCCTCGGCCGGGTCGCAGGGGTTGGAGGTCAGCATCACGGTCTCGCTCATGCCGTAGCGCTCGAGGATGGTGTGGCCGGTGCGGCGCTGCCACTCGGTGAAGGTCTCGATCAGCAGCGGGGCCGAGCCGCTGATGAACAGGCGCATGCGGCGGCAGGCTTCGCGGTCCAGTCCGGCCTCGCCCAGCAGGCGCACGTACAGCGTGGGCACGCCCATGAAGACGGTGGCCTCGGGCAGCCGGGCCAGCACCGCCTGGGGGTCGAACCTGCTGAACCAGATCATCTTGCTGCCGTTGAGCAGTGCGCCGTGCGAGGCCACGAACAGGCCATGCACGTGGAAGATCGGCAGCGCGTGCACCAGCACGTCACCCGGTTGCCAGCGCCAGACGTGCTTGAGCACCTGGGCGTTGCTGGCCAGGTTGCGGTGCGAGAGCATCGCGCCCTTGCTGCGCCCGGTGGTGCCGCTGGTGTAGAGGATGGCGGCCAGCTCGTCGCTTTCCTTGAAGGCCGGCGCATGGGTGTCGGGCTGGAAGCTGGCGCGGTCGAGCAGGGTCCCGGTGCGGTCCTCGTTGAGGGTGAACACGTGGGTGGTGCCGGCGGCGAAGGCGAGGCGGCTGACCCAGGTGAAGTTCTTCTGGGTGGTCACGAAGACCGCGGGCTCGGCGTTGCCGATGAAGTACTCGATCTCGGCCGCCTGGTAGGCGGTGTTGAGCGGCAGGTAGACGTGGCCGGCGCGCAGCACGCCCAGGTACAGGATCAGGGCCTCGACGCTCTTCTCGGTCTGCACCGCCACCCGGCTGGCCGGCGGCAGGGCCAGCGAGTCGAGCAGGTTGGCGATGCGGGCGCTGGCGCGGTCCAGGTCGCCCCAGGTGTAGAACAGCGGCGCGCCGGGGCCGTCCGCGGTCTCGATCGCGCAGGCGTCGAGGTCGGCCGGGAAATGCTGGCGCAGGGTGACGAAGAGGTTGTGGTTGAGCATCGCGGTCTCGCGGCGGGAAGGCGGGGCGCTCAGCGGAACACCGCCGGGCGCTTCTCGTTGAAGGCGGCCAGCCCCTCGCGGTGTTCGTCCGAGGGGGCGTAGGCGTAGTGGGGGTCGCGCTCGGCGCGGGTGCTGGGGGTGTCGCGGTGGCCGAACTGGCGCAGCACGCGCTTGTTCAGGCGCATCGCCTGCGGCGACAGGCGGGCGATCTGGCGGGCGCTGGCCAGGGCTTCGGCGGCCACCTCGGCGTCGGGCACCACGCGGGTCAGCAGGCCGCGCTGGCGGGCTTCTTCGGCGTCCAGCACGCGGGCCTCGAGCAGCAGCTCGCGCAGCGCCGTCTCGCCGACCACCCGGGCGACGATCTCGACCTCGGCCGGCGCCATCGGAAAGCCCAGCTTGGCGATCGGCACCCCGAAGCGGCTGCCCTGGCCGGCGATGCGCAGGTCGCAGCAGCAGGCGATCTCGAGGCCGCCGCCGACGCAGGCGCCCTCGATCTGGGCCACCAGCGGCACGTCCAGCTCCAGCAGCGCCCACAGCGCCGGGGCCACCAGGTCCTCGTGGAAGGCGGCCAGGGTGTCGGCCTGGAAACGGAAGGCGGGGAACTCCGCGATGTCGCCGCCGGCGACGAAGCTGCCGCCCTCGCCCTGCACGATCACCGCGCGCGGCGGGGCGGCCTGAAGGGCCTGGGCGTGGACGCGCAGCTGGCGCCACATGGCGGTGTCCAGCGCGTTGAGCTTGCCCGGGTGGGCGATCGTCAGGCGGGCGATGCCCTGGGCGTCGGGCGGGTCGAGTCGAACGTGTCCGGTCATCCCGGCAGTATCAATCCAGTTTGGCGCCCGAGAGCTTGACCACCGAGCCCCAGCGCTTGACCTCTCCGCTGACGAAGCGGCCGAAGTCCTCGCCCCAGAGGTTGGGCGGGGCGCTGCCCAGGCCGGTCCAGGTGCTGCGCAGTTCCTCGGTGGCCATCGCCTTCTTCAGCTCCGCTTGCAGTTGCTCGACCACTTCGCGGGGCGTGCCGCGCGGCGCCCACAGCCCGTACCAGGTGGCGACCTGGTAGGTGGGCACCGTGCCTTCGGCGCTGGTGGGGATGTCCGGAAAGCCCGGGGCCCGCTGGGCCGAGGCCACGGCCAGCGCCTTGATGCGCCCGCCCTTGATGTGCTGTGCCGAGGAGCCCAGGCCGTCGAACATCAGGTCGACCTGGCCCGCCATCAGGTCCTGCAGGGCCGGACCCGCCCCGCGGTAGGGGATGTGGGTGATGAAGGTCTGGGTCTGCAGCTTGAACAGCTCGCCCGCCAGGTGGTGCGAGGTGCCGTTGCCGGCCGAGCCGTAGTTGAGCTTGCCGGGGTGCTTGCGCACGAAGTCGAGCAGGCCCGGCAGGTCCTTGACGGGCACCTTCTGCGGGTTGACCACGATGACCTGGGGCACGCTGGAGACCAGGCCCACCGGCACGAAGTCCTTCTCGAGGTCGTAGTCCAGCTTGGGGTACATCGCCGGCGCGATGGCGTGGTGCACCGCGCCCATGAAGAAGGTGTAGCCGTCGGGTGAGGCCTTGGCGGCCAGGGTGGCGCCCAGGGTGCCGCCGGCGCCGCCCTTGTTGTCGATCAGCACCTGCCGGCCCAACTGACGGCTGAGCACGGCGGTCAGGGGGCGGGCGAAGGCGTCGGTGCCGCCGCCGGCGGGGAAGGGCACGATGATCGTGACCGGCCGGGTGGGCCAGCCCCCCTGGGCCAGGCCCGCGGAGGGCAGGGCGGCCAGCAGGGCCAGGGCGGCCGCGCAGGCGAGCGGCGCGCGGCGTCGGGGGTGATGCATCGGGTCTCCTGTGGGGTCGACGGGCGCTGGCGCGCCCACCGGCCCATCGTATCGAGCGGTCCGGCCCGCGCGGAGCGGGCGTAACCCGGAGCCGCGGTGATGCGGAAGTGTCCGAAACGTGGACACGTCTGTCTGGAATCGATACATTCGCCCCATGCCCGCCCCGTCCCAGGCCCTGCCCCGTTCCGCCGACGCGGTGCTGCAGTTGGCGGCCCGCACCATGTTCGACACCCTGGCCCAGGCCGCCCAGGGGATGATGGTGGTCGACCGCGAGCACCGCATCGTCTGGATCAGCGAGGGCTACAAGCGTTTCCTGCCGGCGCTGGGCTTCGAGCGCGAGACCCAGTTCGTCGGCCGACGCGTCGAGGAGGTGGTGCCCAACACCTTGATGGCGCAGGTGATCGACAGCGGCCAGCCCATGCTGCTGGACCTGCTGACCAACAAGGCCGGCACCTTCCTGGTCAGCCGCCTGCCGCTGCGCGACGACGCCGGCCAGGTGCTGGGCGCGCTGGGCCTGGTGCTGCTGGACCACCCCGAGACCACCATGCAGCCGCTGATGGCCAAGTTCACCCGCCTGACGCAGGAGCTGGCCGACGCCCGCCGCCAGCTGGCCGCCGAGCAGGGCCAGCGCCGCCGCGCCAAGCACACCATCGCCAGCTTCATCGGGGCCAGTCCGGTGGTGATGGAGGTCAAGCGCCTGGCCCGCCGCGCCGCCGGCAGCGACGCCACCGTGCTGCTGCTGGGCGAGACCGGCACCGGCAAGGAACTGCTGGCCCAGGCCATCCACAACGCCAGCCACCGCGCCGGCCGCGCCTTCGTGGGCGTCAACATCGCCGCGGTGCCCGACACCCTGCTCGAGGCCGAGTTTTTCGGCGTCGCTGGCGGCGCCTACACCGGGGCCGACAAGAAGGGTCGGCCGGGCAAGTTCCAGCTGTCCGACGGGGGCACCCTGTTCCTGGACGAGATCGGCGACATGCCCCTGCCGCTGCAGGCCAAGCTGCTGCGGGTGCTGCAGGAGCAGGAGGTCGAGCCCCTGGGCAGCAACACCGTGGTGCCGCTGGACCTGCGGGTGATCGCCGCCACCAGCCGCGACCTGCCGGCCATGGTGGCCGCCGGCCAGTTCCGCGCCGACCTGTACTACCGCCTGAACGTGCTGCCGATCCGGGTGCCGCCGCTGCGCGAGCGCCTGGACGACCTGGATGCCCTGGCCGAGCACCTGCTGGAAGACATCGCCCGCCGCGGCGCGATGGCCCCGCGCGGGCTGGCCGCCGACGCGCTGGACGTGCTGGCCGGCCATGCCTGGCCCGGCAACATCCGCGAGCTGCGCAACGTGCTGGAACAGGCCAGCCTGATGAGCGACCAGCTGCAGCTCGACGCCGCCGCGTTGCGACCGCTGCTGCCCGCCGCCGACCCGGCGGCACCTGTCCGGAAGCCGGACACTTCCCCGTCGGGCGCCCCCGCCACGCTGCCCGCCGCGGTCGCTGCGCTCGAGGCGCGGCTGATCCGCGACGCCCTGCAGGCCACCGGCGGCAACAAGCGCGCCGCCGCCCTGCGCCTGGGCATCGCCCGGGCCACGCTCTACGAAAAGCTCTCCACCCTCGATCCCTCACCCCAGCCGCAGGAGCCCTGATGCACCCGAACCTCGTTCCCCTGATCGCCGTGGCGGCGGTCGTCCAATACCTGGTCTTTGGCGCCCTGGTGGGCCGGGCCCGCGGCCTGTACGGCGTGCGGGCACCGGCCGTCACTGGCGACGAGCGCTTCGAGCGCCAATACCGGGTGCAGATGAACACCTTGGAGTTGCTGGCGGCCTTCCTGCCTGCGCTGTTCCTGGCCGCAGCCCACTGGTCGACCACCGCGGCGGTGGTCGGCGGTGCGGTCTACCTGGTGGGCCGCACGCTCTACGCGCTCAGCTACGTCCGCGACCCGCGCAGCCGCAGCGCCGGCTTCGGCCTGAGCTTCGTGCCGATCGTCGTGTTGCTGATCGGCGCGGCCGTGGGCCTGCTGCGCGGCCTCTGACCCCGGGTTTGTCCGGAGCGATCCGGGCACGGCCGTTGCACCGTTTCCGTCCATCCACACCCGGATGGACCAGGAGACCTCATGAGCAACCGCCGCCATACCCTCTTCGCCGCCGCCGCGCTGATCGCGCTGGGCGCCCACGCCCTGCCGGCCCAGGCCGCCGGTGAGATCCGCATCGCCCACATCTACAGCAAGACCGGCCCGCTCGAGGCCTACGGCAAGCAGACCGCGCTGGGCTTCCGCATGGGCCTGGAGTACGCCACCGGGGGCACGATGGAGGTGGCCGGCAAGAAGCTGGTGGTGATCGAGAAGGACGACCAGGGCAAGCCCGACCTGGGCAAGGGCCTGCTGGCCGCCGCCTACGGCGACGACAAGGCCGACCTGGCCGTGGGCCCGACCAGCTCCGGCGTGGCCCTGGCCATGCTGCCGGTGGCCGAGGAATACAAGAAGCTGCTGGTCGTCGAGCCGGCCGTGGCCGACTCGATCACCGGCGACAAGTGGAACAAGTACATCTTCCGCACCGGCCGCAACAGCAGCCAGGACGCGATCAGCAACGCGGTGGCGCTGGACAAGCCCGGCACCACCATCGCCACGCTGGCCCAGGACTACGCCTTCGGCCGTGACGGCGTGAAGGCCTTCAAGGACGCGGTCAAGAAGGCCAAGGTGGTCCACGAGGAGTACCTGCCCACCACCACCACCGACTTCACCGCCGGGGCCCAGCGCCTGATCGACAAGCTCAAGGACCAGCCCGGCCGCAAGGTGATCTTCATCATCTGGGCCGGCGCGGGCAACCCGTTCAAGATCGCCGACCTCGACCTCAAGCGCCACGGCATCGAGATCGCCACCGGCGGCAACATCCTGCCGGCCATGGCCGCGTACAAGAACTTCCCCGGCATGGAAGGCGCGACCTACTACTACTTCGGCATCCCGAAGAACCCGGTCAACGAGGCCCTGGTGGCGCAGCACTACAAGGAGTTCAAGCAGCCGCCGGACTTCTTCACCGCCGGCGGCTTCAGCGCCGCGATGGCGGTGGTCACCGCGCTCAAGAAGGCCAATGGCGAGACGGCCACGAACAAGCTCATCAGCACGATGGAGGGCATGAGCTTCGACACGCCCAAGGGCACGATGACCTTCCGCAAGGAGGACCACCAGGCCATGCAGAGCATGTACCACTTCAAGATCAAGGTGGACCCGGCCTTCGCCTGGGGCGTGCCGGAGCTGGTGCGCGAGATCAAGCCCGGCGAGATGGACGTGCCGATCCGCAACAAGCGCTGAAGGCGCTTGTTGCGGCAAGCCGCGACCCTTGCGCTCCCCCTGCCCCCTCCGAGAGGGGGTTCTGTCTTGATTCTGGATGGGCACGCCTTGCTGGAAACCAGAGACCTGACGATCCGCTTCGGCGGGCACGTCGCGGTGGACCACGTGTCCTGCGCCTTCGCGCCGGGCACGCTCACCGCCATCGTCGGCCCCAACGGGGCCGGCAAGACCACCTACTTCAACCTGATCAGCGGGCAGCTGCCGGCCAGCGAGGGGCGGGTGCTGCTGGACGACATGGACATCACCGCGCTGCCCGCGCCGCTGCGCACCCGCCGCGGCCTGGGCCGGGCCTTCCAGCTGACGCAGCTCTTCCCGCACCTGAGCGTGCAGGAGAACCTGCGCCTGGCGGTGCAGGCGCGCCATGGCGGCGGCCTGAACCTGTGGCAGGTCTGGCGTGACCGCAAAGACTGGCTGGAGGAGACCCGCGAGCTGCTGAACGCGGTGCGCCTGCACGACAAGCGCGACACGCCTGCGGCCAGCCTGCCGCACGGCGACCAGCGCAAGCTGGAGGTGGCGATGCTGATGGCCCTGGACCCGCGGGTCTACATGTTCGACGAGCCCACCGCCGGCATGAGCGTGGACGAGGTGCCGGTGGTGCTGGACCTGATCCGCTCGCTCAAGACCCGAAAGGACCGGGTGATCCTGCTGGTCGAGCACAAGATGGACGTGGTGCGCGAGCTGGCCGACCGCATCATCGTGCTGCACCAGGGCGCGCTGGTGGCCGATGGCGAACCCGCCGCGGTGATCGCCAGCGACATCGTGCAGCAGGCCTACCTGGGCACCGCGCCCGTGGCGGAGGCCGCATGAGCACGGCGGCGAACACTCCGTCGAACGTGCTGGAGTTGCAGGGCGTTCACACCCACATCGGGGCGTACCACATCCTGCACGGCGTGGATCTGGCCGTGCCCGAGGGGCAGGTGACCATGCTGCTGGGCCGCAACGGCGCCGGCAAGACCACCACCCTGCGCACCATCATGGGCCTGTGGGCGGCCAGTGCCGGCCGCGTGGCCTTCAAGGGCGAGGCCATCGGCGGCCCGGGCGGCCGGGCCGACACGCCCGAGATCGCCCGCCGCGGCATCGCCTACGTGCCCGAGAGCATGGGCATCTTCAGCGACCTGACGGTGCGCGAGAACCTGCTGCTGGCCGCTCGCGGCGCCCGCCGCGAGGCCGATCTGGACCGCGCCCGCCTGGACTGGATCTTCGGTTTCTTCCCGGCCCTGCACAAGTTCTGGCTCTACCCCGCGGGCAAGCTCAGCGGCGGCCAGAAGCAGATGCTGGCCGTGGCCCGCGCCATCGTCGAGCCGCGTGCGCTGCTGCTGATCGACGAGCCCAGCAAGGGCTTGGCGCCGGCCATCATCCAGAACCTGGTGCAGTGCTTTGCCGAGCTCAAGCGCCAGCGCACCACCATCTTGCTGGTCGAGCAGAACTTCATGATGGCCCAGGCCCTGGGCGACCGGGTGGCGGTGATGGACGACGGCCGCGTCGTCCACGCCGGCGCGATGGCCGAGCTGGCCGCCGACGAATCGCTGCAGCAGCGCCTGCTGGGCCTGTCGCTGGGAGCGCACCAATGAGCACTACCGCCGTGACGGCGCCCTCGGCGGGCGCCGCCATCCCCCAGGCCCGCTTCGACTGGAAGCCGGTCCTGCTGCTGCTGGCCGTGATGGCCGTGGGCGCGGCCGCGGTCGGCAGCGGCAGCACCTGGCTGACCCTGACCGTGGCCGGCCTGGCCATGGGCCTGATCGTCTTCATCATCGCCTCGGGCCTGACCCTGGTCTTCGGCCTGATGGACGTGCTGAACTTCGGCCACGGCGTCTTCATCGCGGTGGGCGCCTTCGTCGCCACCAGCGTGATGGGCGGCATGGCCGACTGGACCGGCAGCGCCTCGCTGGGCGCCAACCTGGTGGCGGTGTTCGCGGCCATGGCGGTGGCGATGGCGGTGGCCGGGGCGCTGGGGCTGGCCTTCGAGCGGGTGATCGTGCGGCCGGTCTATGGCCAGCACCTCAAGCAGATCCTGATCACCATGGGCGGCATGATCGTCGGCGAGGAGCTGATCAAGGTCCTCTGGGGCCCGCAGCAGATCCCGCTGCCCCTGCCCGAGGCCCTGCGCGGCGCGGTGCTGCTGGGCGATGCCGCGGTCGAGAAGTACCGCCTGCTGGCGGTGGTCATCGGCCTGGGCGTGTTCGCGGCGCTGGCCTGGGTGCTGGGCCGCACCAAGCTCGGCCTGCTGATCCGGGCCGGCGTGCAGGACCGCGAGATGGTCGAGGCCCTGGGCTACCGCATCCGCCGGCTGTTCCTGGGCGTCTTCGTCGCGGGTTCGGGCCTGGCCGGCCTGGGCGGGGTGATGTGGGGCCTGTACCAGCAGAGCGTGGTCCCGCAGATCGGCGCCCAGGTCAACACCCTGATCTTCATCGTCATCATCATCGGCGGCCTGGGCAGCACCCTGGGCTGCTTCATGGGCGCGCTGCTGGTGGGCCTGGTGGCCAACTACCTGGGATTCGTCGCCCCCAAGCTGGCGCTGTTCTCGAACATCGCGCTGATGGTGGCCGTCCTTCTCTGGCGCCCGCAGGGTCTCTACCCCGTGACCAATCGATGAGCCCCCACGCTCACTTCGTTCGCTGCCCCCCGAGGGGGCTTGGACTTTCTTGGGACGGCCCGGCGAAAGTCCGGCCGCGTCATCACGATGCTTGACCGACTGCTTTCCCACGACCGCCCCGGCAGCCGCTGGCTGGCCGCGGCGCTGCTGCTGATCCTGCTGGCGCTGGCGGCGGCGCCCTTCCTGTTTCCGGGCGCCAAGGCGCTGGGCGTGGCGGCCAAGATGCTGGTGTTCATCCTGCTGGTGGCCAGCTACGACCTGCTGCTGGGCTACACCGGCATCGTCAGCTTCGCCCACACCATGTTCTTCGGCATCGGGGCCTACGGCGTGGCCATCGGCGCCACCCGCTGGGCGGGCGAGGACGGCGTGGGTTTCGGTGCGCTGCTGGGCGGGCTGGGCGCGGCGCTGCTGCTGTCGCTGGCGCTGAGCCTGCTGATCGGCCTGTTCAGCCTGCGGGTCAAGGCGATCTTCTACGCCATGATCACGCTGGCGGTGGCGGCGGCCTTCCAGACCCTGGCCTCGCAGCTCAGCGAGCTGACCGGTGGCGAGGACGGCCTGAGCTTCAAGCTGCCGGCGGTGCTCTCGCCCAGCTGGGAGCCCTTCGACGAGCCGGTGCTGGGCCTGATGCTCGACGGCAAGGTGCTGAGCTACTACCTGATCTTCGTGGTGGTGCTGCTGGCCTTCGGGGCCCTGCTGCGCATCGTCAACTCGCCCTTCGGCCGGGTGCTGCAGGCGATCCGCGAGAACGACTTCCGGGCCGAGGCCATCGGCTACCGCACCGTGGTCTACCGCACCGGCTCCAACGTGCTGTCGGCGCTGTTCGCCACCCTGGCCGGTGCCCTGCTGGCGCTGTGGCTGCGCTACACCGGGCCCGACACCACGTTGTCCTTCGAGATCATGCTGGACATCCTGCTGATCGTCGTCATCGGCGGCATGGGCACGATGTACGGCGCGGCGGTGGGCGCGGTGCTGTTCGTCTTCGCGCAGAACTACCTGCAGGACCTGCTGAAGCTGGCCGGCGGCGAGGGCGGCTGGCTGGCCGACGTGCCGGTGCTGGGCGCGCTGGTGTCGCCGGACCGCTGGCTGCTGTGGCTGGGCGTGCTGTTCGTGCTCTCGGTCTACCACTTCCCCAGCGGCATCGTCGGGCGCCTGCGCGCCGGCCGCACCCCCACCTGAGGAGACCGCGATGGCCTTCCGCTCGAACTACCTGCGCTGCCTGGAGCGCGAGATCCACTTCACCGAATGGGGCGCCGGCCACGCCGAGACCGTGATCGCCTGGCACGGCCTGGCGCGCACCGGGCGCGACATGGACGACATCGCCGAGCACCTGTCGGCGCGCTACCGGGTGGTCTGCCCCGACACCATCGGCCGCGGCCTCAGCCAGTGGAGCCCCGACCCGGGCGCCGAGTACTGCCTGGACTTCTACGTCCGCCTGGCCGAGTCGCTGATGGACCAGCTGGGCATCGCCAGCACGCGGTGGCTGGGCACCTCGATGGGCGGGGCGATCGGCCTGCGCGGTGCGGCGGGCCGCCTGAAGGGCCGCATCCAGCGCCTGGTGCTCAACGACATGGGGCCCGAGATCGCCGCCAGCGCGGTCGAGCGCATCCGCACCTATGCCGGCAGCCCGGCCAGCTTCGCCACGGTGTCCGAACTCGAGGCCTACTTCCGCACCGTGTACGCACCCTACGGCTGGCTCAGCGATGCCCAGTGGCGCCGCCTGACCGAGACCAGCGTGCGCCGCCTGCCCGACGGCCGCGTCACGCCCCACTACGACCCGGCGATGGTGCGCCAGTTCATCGACCACCCGCAGGACTACGACCAGTGGGCCCAGTGGGACGCGCTGGACATTCCGGTGCTGTGTCTGCGCGGCGAGCACTCGGACCTGCTGGAGGCGCCGGTGGCCGAGCGGATGCGCCAGCGCGGCCCGCGCGCGGTGGTGGCCACCATCGCCGGCTGCGGCCATGCGCCGGCGCTGAACGTGCCCGAGCACTTCGCGCTGGTCGAGCGCTTCTTCGCCGGGGGCTGAGGCCGCCCCGACGACCCCCCCCGATCGACCGGCCCGGGGTGACGGAGCCGCTGACGCCGCTGCCGGCCATCGCCAGGGCGATCTGTGGCGCCAGGTTCCGCGGCGCGGCGTCCCGCTGGCCGGGCGCCGGCCGTCAGGTGGTCGGCTCGTCCTCCGGGTGGCGACGGCGCTAGCCCGGACCCAACGCCGAGGCGCCCAGGGCGTCGAACAGGTAGCCGACCCCGCGCACGGTGCGGATGGGTCCGGCCGCGGGCAGGCCCAGCTTGTGGCGCAGGCGCGAGACCAGCAGGTCGACGCTGCGGTCCAGCGGGGGGGCGCCCCGCTCGCCAGCCAGCGCCAGCAGCTCGGCGCGGCTGAAGGGGTGGCGCGGGCGGGTCAGGAACTGCTGCAGCAACCGCGACTCGGCCGGTGACAGCGGCACCTCGGTGCCGTCGGCGGCCCGCAGTCGCCGCCGCCCCGGGTCCAGGCGCCAGGGACCGCAGGCCAGTCCGGTGTCCTCCGAGAGGGCCTGCTGGCGCCGCAGCAGCGAGCCGACGCGGGCGCACAACTCGCCCCGGTGTGCCGGCTTGTCCAGCACCGCGTCGGCGCCCAACTCCAGCGCGACGCAGCGGTCGGTGGGGCCGGCGCCGTGCTGCAGCGCGATCACCGGCAGGCGGCGGTGCTGCGCGCGCAGGGTCCGCAGGCCTTCCCAGGCGTCCTGGCCGTGGCGGGCGCCGCGGCCCGTGGGGGCGGCCGGGTCCAGCAGCACCAGGGCGTAGCCGTCGCGGCCGGCGTGGGCCAGCGGGTCGGCCCGGGCCCGTTCGTCCACCGAATGCCCGGCGCCGCGCAGCCAGGCCGCGGCCTGCCGGCGCGACAGGGGATCGGGGTCGAGCAGCAGCAGGCGGCCGGTCGGGGCGTGGTTGGTGGCGGGCATGGCGGTGGGCGGGTGGATTCGACACCCGTCACGCTACCCACGCGCCGCGCGGCCCAGCGCCGGATCAGGTGGGTGCCGCCTGCGCTGTTCACCTGCGCTTTACCGGGGTGACACGAGATGTCACGTTCGGCCCGCTCAGCGCGGGGGCACCGGGGTCAGCAGCACCGCGCGACGGCCCAGGGTGGGGTGGATGGCCTCGCCCGCGATCCGGCCCTGGTCGTCGATCGCGTGGGCCCGGTCGACCGTCCAGACGGCCCGCTGCGCCGCCGGCAGCAGCGTGTCCAGCCGATGCATGCGGCCCTGGCGGTAGAGGAAGGCGCCGTCGCGACCGGACCGCGCGCGCCAGCCCACGACCTCGCCGCGGCCATTGATCGCCCAGGCCTCGCTGACGCTGGCGAGGTCGCCGTCCAGGTCCAGCAGCCGCCCGTCCTGGTACAGGAAGGCGTGGCGGTCGTATCGGTCGCTCAGGGTCGAGTGGCCGACCACCGCGCCGTGGGCGTTCACCGCGGTGGCTTCGCTCCAGGGGCCGCCCAGGCCGGGCAGTTCGCCCACGGCCACGCCGTCGCGCCAGGCATAGGCCACGCGCCGGGCCTGGGGACCGGTCGACAGGTCGGCCCAGCCCACCACCAGGCCGCCGTCCTGGGCCCCCTGGGCCGCGCTGGCCAGGGCCGGCACCGGCCCGGGCAGGGCCAGCGGTGGACCGCCGGCCCACTGGAAGCCGGTCATCGATTCGCCGTCCAGCCGGGCCTGGCCGACCACCAGGCCGCCCGGACTCATGCCCAGGGCGGCCGCCCAGCCGTGGCGCGGGGCCAGTTGTTCGAGCACGGCGCCGTGCAGTCGGTAGGCGACGGGGCCGTGCCGAAGCGACAGGGTGCCGGCGATGCGGCCTTGGGCGTCCACGGCCACGGCCGAGCCGACGGCCTGGGCCGCGTCGGTGCCGCGCAGCAGGCGCCGCACCCGGCCATCGCGGAATTCCACCGGCCGCATCCGGTAGGTCAGCGGGGCGTCCGAGGACTGGCCGAAGACCCGCCCGTCGGGACCGATCGCGGTGGCGCGGCTCAGGTCGCCCTGGGGCAGGGTGCCCAGGTCGGTGAGCCGGTAGTCTGCGGACAGGGCAGCCGTGGCGCCCAGCAGGGCGGCGGCGGCCATGCCCGCGCGCAGGGTATTGAGGAAGGGCATGGAGGCCTCCGCGGATGGGGGTCTCCATCGTCCGGGGTGGGGGATGGGAAGCCCATCCCGCGGCCGGGGCGGCCGCTGGGGGGGGCGGGCCACCGGCCGGCGGCCGTGCCGCCGCGGGCTCAGCGCTCGCGCCAGCCGCCGCGCAGCTCGTAGCCGCCGCCCGTGGGCGCCCAGCGGCGCGGCTCGTACTGGTGGCCCTGGCGCGGCGCCTCCCAGCGGCCGGGCACCCACACGTGGCGGTGGCCGACCCAGTTCCAGTAGCCGGCGATCCACAGCGCGCCGACGAACGGGATGGCGGGCACCACCTCGACGGGTGCCGGCGGCGGGGCCTCGGGTGCCACGATGACCCCGCCGTAGGGGCCGCCGTAGGGCCCGCGGTGGGCCGGCACGACGATGCAGGCGCTCAGGCTGGCCGCCAGCAGGACCGCGGCCAGGCCGCGCAGGGGGGGAATCAGGGCGTTCATGTCCCTTCAACCCCGCACCCCCGGGGCCGGATGACCGGGCGACTGCAAAGATTTGTCACCGACCGCCGTGGCCGGGGGGTCAGCGCCGGAAGCGGCCATCCTCGCCGACGATGGACAGGTCCACGTAGTCCAGGCCGCTGTGATCGGCGCTGCCGTAGCTCAGCTCCAGCCCACCCAGGTCGAAGCGCTGCAGGCCGCCCAGGGCCTGGGCGAGGCTTTCTCGGGTGGGGCTGCGGCCGGCGCGGCGCAGGCCCTCGGCCAGCACCTTGGCGGCGGCATAGCCCTCGACCATCGCCGGGGTCAGCTCCAGGCCCTTGGCGCGCGCCAGCGCCTGGGCTTCCTTGACCATGGGCACCGAGATCGAGCGCTCGGACGGGAAGACCTGGCTGACGATCACGCCGCGGCCGATCTCGCCGAGCTGCTTGACGAAGCCGCCGGAGGCGTTGTTCGACAGCGTGACCAGCTGCGCGCGGGAGCCGGTGGCGCGCAGCGCCTTCATCCCCTCGACCACCGCGGTGCCCGAGCCGATGAACACCACCGCCTGCGGATCGGCCTTGGCCAGCGCCGGGGCGATCGTGCCGAAATCGGGCTTGGCGCGGTCGTAGCGCTGGTGGCTGACGGGGGCCAGGTTCGCGGCCTTCAGGCCCTTGAGCGCGCCCTGCACCGCGTCGTCGCCGAAGCTGTCGTCGACCTGCACCAGGGCGATGCGGCGCACGCCGATCTGGGTCAGGTGGGCGACCGCCCGTTCGGCCTCGCGCTGGTAGGCCGCGCGGACGTTGAAGATCCAGGGGTTGACCGGCTGGTGCAGCACCATCGCGCCGGTGGACGGCGCCACCAGCGGGATGCGGGCCTCGGCCAGCAAGGGCATCAGGGCCTGGGTGTGCGGCGTGCCGCGGTTGAGGAACAGCGCCAGCACGCCCTGTCCGATCAGGGTGCGGGCGTTCTCCACCGCCTTGGCCACCTCGAAGCCGTCGTCCAGCGTCACCAACTCGATCGCCTGGCCTTGGATGCCGCCCTGGCGGTTGATGGCCTCGAAGTGCAGCAGCGCGCCCTGGCGCGCCTCGGCCGAGGTGGCCGCCACCGCGCCGGTCAGGCCCACGGTCTGGCCGATCTTCCATTGCGCCTGCGCCGGCAGGGCCAGGGCGGCGCCCAGCGCCCAGCCCAGCACCCAGCCGGCGCCGCGTTCCCAACACGTCCTTGCGAACCTCATGACGGGTCCCCTTTGTCCTGTGTCCGCGATTGTGGGCACCGCCGCTCGACCCGGCGTTGTGGAGATTGCGCACGGGCAAACCCTGGCACCGGCAGCGGCCGGCCCCGCGTGGCAACATCGGCGATTGCCCTGCGCTTCCAGCCCTTCACCATGTCCGACGGCCTGATCCACATCCGCGGCGCCCGCCAGCACAACCTGAAGAACCTCGACCTGGACCTGCGCACCGGCGAGCTCACGGTGGTCACCGGCCCCAGCGGCTCGGGCAAGTCCAGCCTGGTGTTCGACACCCTGTATGCCGAAGGCCAGCGCCGCTACGTCGAGACCTTCTCGGCCTATGCCCGCCAGTTCCTGGACCGCATGGACCGTCCGGCGGTGGACAAGGTCGAGGGCGTGCCCCCGGCGATCGCGATCGACCAGACCAACCCGGTGCGCACCAGCCGCTCCACGGTCGGGACGATGACCGAGCTCAACGACCACCTGAAGCTGCTGTTCGCCCGCGCCGCGCAGCTGTTCGACCGGCAGACCGCGCGGCCGGTGCGCCACGACAACCCCGACACCATCCTGGCCGACCTGTCCGCGCGCGCCGCTGCCGCGGGGGACCCGCGCCTGGTCGTCACCTTCCCGGTGGCCCTGCCCGCCAACACCAACGCCGAGCAGCTCGAGCAGTGGCTGCAGGCCAGCGGCTTCTCGCGGGTGCAGGCCGAGCGCATCAGCGGCGAGCAGAAGCTGCTGGACGTGGTGGCCGACCGCTTCCGCTTCTCCAACGCCGAGCGCGTGCGGGTGATGGAGGCGATCGAGCTGGGCCTCAAGCGCGGCCAAGGCCGGCTGACGGTCTATGCGCTGCCCGAAGTGGGCGAGCCGCAGCTCTGGAAGTACAGCACCGGCCTGCACTGCCCCGAGAGCGACCTGCGCTACGCCGACCCGCAGCCGGCGCTGTTCAGCTTCAACTCGGCCTTCGGGGCCTGCGAGGCCTGTCGCGGCTTCGGCCGGGTGATCGGCGTCGACTTCGGCCTGGTCATCCCCGACGAGAAGAAGACCCTGCGCAACGGCGCGATCAAGCCGATGCAGACCCCCGCCTGGCAGGAGTGCCAGGACGACCTGATGCGCCACGCCGGCGACGCCGGCATCCCGCGCGACACCGCCTGGAACCAGCTCACCCCGGCCCAGCGCGAGTGGGTGCTCGAGGGCTCGCCGAACTGGGGCGGGCAGTGGAACAAGCAGTGGTACGGCGTGCGCCGCTTCTTCGAGTACCTGGAGAGCAAGTCCTACAAGATGCACATCCGGGTGCTGCTGTCCAAGTACCGCAGCTACACCCCCTGCACCGCCTGCGGCGGCGCGCGCCTGAAACCCGAGGCCCTGCTGTGGCGCCTGGGCAGCCGCGCCGATGCCGACGCGGTGCTGCCGCCGGCGGGCCGCTTTCTGCCGCAGGGCGCGGACTGGTCGCGCGAGCAGCTCGAGGCCCTGCCGGGTCTGTGCCTGCACGACCTGATGGTGCTGCCGATCGAGCGCCTGCAGCGCTTCTTCGGCGGCCTCAGCCTGCCCGAGGGCTTCCTCGACGAGGCGCTCAAGCTGCTGATGGGCGAGATCCAGCACCGCCTGAAGTACCTGTGCGACGTGGGCCTGGGCTACCTGACCCTGGACCGCCAGAGCCGCACCCTCAGCGGCGGCGAGGTGCAGCGCATCAACCTGACCACCGCCCTGGGCACCTCGCTGGTGAACACCCTGTTCGTGCTCGACGAGCCCAGCATCGGTCTGCACCCGCGCGACATGAACCGCATCGTGCAGGCCATGCAGCGCCTGCGCGACGCCGGCAACACCCTGGTGGTGGTCGAGCACGACCCGGCGGTCATGCTGGCCGCGGACCGCCTGATCGACATGGGCCCGGGCCCGGGCGAAAAGGGCGGCCAGATCGTCTTCGACGGCACGCCCGAGGCCGCCCGCGCTGCCGACACCCTGACCGGCGCCTACCTGGGCGCGCGCAAGAGCGTGGGAATGGGCTTCAAGCGCTTCGTCGACGACAGCACGCCGCGCCTGATCCTGGAGGGCGCGCGGCAGAACAACCTGCGCGACCTCGACGTCCAGTTCCCGCTGCAGCGCCTGACCGTGGTCACCGGCGTCTCCGGCTCGGGCAAGTCGACCCTGGTGCAGGACATCCTGGTGCCGGCGCTGATGCGCCACTTCGGCAAGGCCACCGACGCCCCCGGCGCGCACGACCGGCTGCTGGGCGCCGACCACCTGGCCGACGCCGTCTTCGTCGACCAGAGCCCGATCGGCAAGACCGCGCGCTCCAACCCGGCCAGCTACGTCGGTGCCTTCGACGAGATCCGCAAGCTCTTCGCCGCCGCACCGCTGTCCCACGAGCGCAGCTACACCGCCGGCACCTTCAGCTTCAACGCCGGCGACGGCCGCTGCCCCAGCTGCGGGGGCTCGGGCTTCGAGCATGTGGAGATGCAGTTCCTGTCGGACGTGTACCTGCGCTGCCCGGACTGCGACGGCCGCCGCTTCCGCGCCGAGATCCTGGACGTGCAGATCCTGCGCGGCGACCGCCGCCTGTCGATCGCCGACGTGCTGGAGCTCACCGTCAGCGAGGCGGTGCAGTGCTTCGCCCGCGACCGCGAGGTGCTGCGCGCGCTGCAGCCCATCGTCGACGTCGGCCTGGACTACGTGCGCCTGGGCCAGCCGGTGCCCACGCTGTCCGGTGGCGAGGCCCAGCGCCTGAAGCTGGCCGGCTTCCTGGCCGAGGCGGCGTCCAGCCCGCGCCAGGCGGTGGCGAAGAAGGGCACGCTGTTCGTCTTCGACGAGCCCACCACCGGCCTGCACTTCGACGACATCGCCAAGCTGATGCGGGCGCTGCGCAAACTGCTCGAGGCCGGCCACTCGCTGCTGGTGATCGAGCACAACCTGGACGTGATCCGCGCCGCCGACTGGCTGATCGATCTGGGCCCCGAGGGCGGCGAGGGCGGGGGCCAGTTGGTGGCGGCCGGCACCCCCGAGGACCTGCGCGCCCACCCCCGCTCGCACACCGGCGCGGCGCTGCGCGACTACGACGGCACCCTGCGCGCCGCCGAGCGAGACACCGACGGCGCCTACCTGGGCCGGGCGATCCGCCCGCGCGGCGAGGGCGCCGACGCGATCCGCATCGTCAACGCCCGCGAGCACAACCTGCAGTCGCTCAACGTCGACATCCCGCGCGGCAAGTTCACCGTGGTCTCGGGCGTGTCCGGCTCGGGCAAGAGCACGCTGGCCTTCGACATCCTGTTCAACGAGGGCCAGCGCCGCTACCTCGAGTCGCTCAACGCCTATGCCCGCTCCATCGTGCAGCCGGCGGGCCGCCCCGAGGTCGACGCGGTCTGGGGCATCCCGCCCACGGTGGCGATCGAGCAGCGCCTGTCGCGCGGCGGCCGCAAGTCCACCGTGGCCACCACCACCGAGGTCTGGCACTTCCTGCGCCTGCTGTGGGTCAAGCTGGGGCTGCAGCACTGCGTGCACGACGGCGCCCCGGTGCGGCCGCAAAGCGCCGAGAGCATCGCCGCGCAGATCCTGCGCGACCACGCCGGCCAGCACATCGGCCTGCTGGCGCCGCTGGTGGTCCACCGCAAGGGCATCTACACCGACCTGGCCAAGTGGGCCAAGGCCCGCGGCCACAGCCACCTGCGGGTGGACGGCGAGTTCCTGCCCACCGACCCCTGGCCCAAGCTGGACCGGTTCAAGGAACACACCATCGAGCTGCCGGTGGGCGACGTGGTGGTCAACCCGGCCAACGAGGCCGAGCTGCGCCAGCACCTGGCCGAGGCCCTGGACACCGGCAAGGGCGTGCTGCACCTGCTGGCCCCGCTCGACGGCCTGGCCGAGCGCCTGGAGTCGGGCGAGCCCACCGCCGGCCTGGGCACGCTCAAGGTCTTCTCCACCAAGCGGGCCTGCCCGCAGTGCGGCACCAGCTACCCCGAGCTCGACCCGCGCCTGTTCAGCTACAACAGCAAGCATGGCTGGTGCGGCACCTGCGTGGGCACCGGCCTGGCCCTGACGCGCGAGCAGCGCAAGGCCTTCGACGACTCGGTGCGCGACGACGACAACCGCGGCCGCGAACAGAGCTTTCCCAGCGAGGAGCCCGAGGTCGAGGGCCTGGCCGGCGAGGCCTGCCCCGACTGCCACGGCGCCCGCCTGAACCCGGTGGCGCGCGGCGTGTCCTTTCACGACCGCGGCATCCACGAGGTCGCGGGCTGGTCGGTGCAACAGGCCCGGACCTGGATCGAGTCGCTCGACCTGGAGGGCCGCGACGCCGGCATCGCCCGCGACGTGCTGGTCGAGATCCGCAGCCGGCTGTCCTTCCTCGAGGAGGTCGGGCTGGGCTACCTGACGCTGGACCGTGCCGCGCCCACCCTGTCGGGCGGCGAGGCCCAGCGCATCCGCCTGGCCGCGCAGCTGGGCAGCCACCTGCAGGGCGTCTGCTATGTGCTTGACGAGCCCACCATCGGCCTGCACCCGCGCGACAACGGCATCCTGCTGGGGGCGCTCGAGAAGCTGGGCCGGGCCGGCAACACCCTGGTGGTGGTCGAGCACGACGAGGACACCATCCGCCGCGCCGACCACGTGATCGACATCGGCCCCGGGGCCGGCAAGCGCGGCGGCCGACTGGTGGCCAGCGGCTCGCCCGCCGAGCTGGCGGCCCACCCCGATTCGCTCACCGGCCGCTGCCTGGCCACGCCGCTCAAGCACCCGCTGCACCCGCGCCGCCCGGTGGCGGCCGACGGCCCGGCGCTGGCGCTGCGCGGCGCCACCCTGCACAACCTGCAGGCGGTGGACGTGGACGTGCCGCTGGCCCGGCTGGTGGCGGTCACCGGCGTGTCCGGCTCGGGCAAGAGCACGCTGGCGCGCGACGTGCTGCTGGCCAACGTGGCCGCGCTGGTGGCGGCCAAGGGCCGCGCGCCGGACGAGGCCGCGGCGTCCCAGGTCCCGCTGCTGGGCTGCACCGGCCTGAGCGGCTGGGGTGGCGTGGACCGCGTGCTCGAGGTCGACCAGACCCCGATCGGCAAGACCCCGCGCTCCTGCCCGGCCACCTACATCGGCTTCTGGGACCCCATCCGCAAGCTCTTCACCGAGACGCTCGAGGCCAAGGCCCGCGGCTACACCGCGGCGCGCTTCTCGTTCAACACCGGCCAGGGCCGCTGTCCGGCCTGCGAAGGCCAGGGGGTTCGAACCATCGAGATGAGCTTCCTGCCCGACGTCAAGGTGCCCTGCGACGTCTGCCACGGCCAGCGCTTCAATGCCGAGACCCTGGCCGTGACCTGGCGCGGCCGCAGCATCGGCGACGTGCTGCGCATGGAGGTGGACGAGGCGGTGGAGTTCTTCGCCAGCATGCCGTCCATCGCCCACCCGCTCAAGCTGCTGCAGGACGTCGGCCTGGGCTACCTGACCCTGGGCCAGCCCAGCCCCACGCTCTCGGGCGGCGAGGCCCAGCGCATCAAGCTGGTGACCGAGCTGTCCAAGGTCCGCGACGACGTCACCCGCCGCGGCCAGAAGCCGCCACACACCCTGTACGTGCTGGACGAGCCCACCGTGGGCCTGCACATGGCCGACGTCGAGAAGCTGATCCACGTGCTGCACCGCCTGGTCGACGGGGGCCACAGCGTGGTGGTGATCGAGCACGACCTGGACGTGGTGGCCGAGGCCGACTGGGTGGTCGACCTGGGCCCCGAGGGCGGCAGCGGCGGCGGCCGCGTGGTCTGCGCCGGCGCGCCCGAGGCCCTCGTGGCCGCGGGCACCCACACCGGACTCGCGCTGGCGCCGGTGCTGGCGCGTTGAGACGCCGGCCGGTCTCCGTGGGCCGGCCGCGACAAGGGGGTGAACCCGTCCGCCCGGTCCCGCGCCGCGGGTGCAGAATCGGCTGACCATGCCCGTCGACACCGCCGATGCCACGCGCCGCGATCTGCTGAAGACGGCTCTGGTCATCGGCCTGCCCGTGGTGCAGGGCTGCGGCGGTCCGCCGCCCGAGGTCCTGCGCATCGGCGCCCACCCCTGGCCAGGCTACGAGATGCTTTACCTGGCCCGGGCGCGCGGCCTGCTGCCTTCGCGTCTGGTGCGCCTGATCGAGACGCCCTCGGCGTCGGCCAGCCTGCGGGGCCTGGCCACCGGCACGCTCGAGGCCGCCGGACTGACCCTGGACGAGGTGCTCACCGCCCGGGCCCGCGGCCTGCCGCTGCGGGTGGTGGCCGTGCTGGACGTTTCCATGGGGGCCGACGTGGTCCTGGCGCGGCCGGACATCGGGCGGCCCGAGCAATTGCGTGGCCGGCGGGTGGGCGTCGAGGCCACCGCCACCGGGGCCGTGATGCTGGATGCCTTGCTGGCCCGACACGGGATCAAGGCGGGTGACCTGCGCATCGTGCCGGTGCCGGTCGACGAGCACGAAGCCGCCTGGCGCCAGGGCCGGGTGGATGCCGTGGTGACCTACGAGCCGGTCAAGAGCCGCCTGACCGCGCTGGGGGCGCGGGTGCTCTTCAGCAGCGCCGAGGTGCCTGGCCTGATCGTCGATGTGCTGGCCGTGCGCGAGTCGGCCGAGTCCAGCCACGCGCCGGCGCTGCGCCAGGCGCTGGCGGCCCACTTCGCGGCGCTGGCCTTGTGGCGCCGGGACCGCGTGTCCCAGGCGCCGCTGTTGGCGCCGCGGTTGGGCCTGCCCCCTGAAGCGGTCCCGGCGGCCTTTGCCGAACTCGAGCTGCCCGGCGTGGCCGCCAATCGCGATTGGCTGGGCCCGCCGGGCCGGTTGCTGGAGGCGGCCCGCCGCCTGCGCGAGATCATGATGCGGGCGGGGCTGTTGCGCGAGGCGGTTGATGTCGACACGCTGGCGTCGGCGCAGTTCCTGCCCGAGGGAGAAGGCTGATGGTGACCTGGGGACAGCGTTTGTCGCTGCGCCTGTTGCTGCCCTTGCTGGTGGCGACGACGATGATCGGTGCGCTCGGTCTGACCGGCTGGCTGCAGTTGCGCCATGCCGAGGAACAGGCCTGGCGCGATGCGCTGGACCACGGCCAGCGCGATCTGGCCCTGCTGTCCATGGCCAGCGAGCGGCTGGGCCTCAGCGACCAGGGCTGGCTGGTCGAGTTGACGGCGCAGGTCTCCGCCGACCCGGGCCTGGCCTATGCCGCGGTGCTTGACCCGCAGCGCCGGGTGGTCAGCGCCAGCCGCGTCGCCGATGTGGGGGCTTCCCTCGAGGAGCTGCCGGACGTGGCGCCGGCTTGGCTCGAGGGGGTCGCCCTGGGGGGCGAGGCCCGCCACCTGGTGCTGGCCGACCGCAACGAGCTGGTGCTGGTCCACGCCTTCGCGTGGCCACTGCGGCCGGGCGAGTTGCAGGCCCCGGGCCGCGGCACGCTGCTGCTGCGCTACCAGCTCGCCGAGCGCATCGAGCGCCTGCGCCACGAGGCCTGGAGTGCCTTCGCCTGGCCTGCTGCCATCTTCGCCCTGGCCGGGCTGCTGCTGTTCGCCCTGCTCGAGGCCTTGGTGCGCCGGCCGCTGGACCAGCTGGGACAGGCTGCGCTGGCCCTGGGGGCGGGAGAACTGGGCCACCGCCTGCCGCCCCAGCGGACCACCGAACTCGAGCAGGTCGCCGGGGCCTTCAACCGCATGGCGATCGAGCTGGCGCGCCGCATCGACGACGCGACCGCCAGCGAGCACCGCCTGCGCGCGGTGCTCGATGCCGCCCCCGAGGCCGTGCTCACCGTGACCCCCGAGGGCCTGGTCGAGCAGTACAACGCGGCGGCCGAGCAGATGTTCGGCTGGAGCGCGGACGAGATGCTGGGACAGGGGCTGGAGCGCTTGTTGCCGGCCGATGCGCGGGGCCGTCACCAGAGCTTCCTGCCCCTGTTCGCCGCCGAGGCCTCCACCCACGGCGCGTCCCGCCGCGACCGGCGGGTGCAGGGCATGCACCGCGACGGCCGGGTGCTGGACCTGGACATCGCGCTGTCGCGCCTGCGCGTGGGCGGGGCCTGGCGCTACACCGCGGTGGTCCGCGACATCACCCAGCGGCTGGCCGCCGATGCCGAACTGCAGCGCCACCGCGACCACCTCGAGGACCTGGTGGCCGAACGCACCCTGGCGCTGGAGCGCTCGCGCGACGAGGCTCAGGCCGCGACGCGGGCCAAGAGCGAGTTCCTGGCCAACATGAGCCACGAGATCCGCACCCCGATGAACGCCATCCTGGGCCTGGCCCACTTGGCACGCCGCGAGGCCTCGCCCCAGCAGGTGGCCCATCTGGACAAGCTGGCCGGCGCGGCGCGCCACCTGCTGGCCATCCTCAACGACATCCTCGACTTCTCCAAGATCGAGGCGGGCAAGCTCACCCTGTCCTCGCGCGACTTCGACGTCGACGACATGGTCGACCAGGCCTGCCACCTGGTCTGCGACCGCGCGATGGCCAAGGGCCTCGAAGTGGTTCAGCGCATCGATCCCGCCTTGCCCTCGCACCTGCGCGGCGACGACCTGCGCCTGGGCCAGGTGCTGGTCAACCTGATCGGCAACGCGATCAAGTTCACCGAGCAGGGCCATGTCCGTGTCAACCTGACCCGGCTGCAGGGGCCGGATGGCCGTCCCCAGGTGCGCTACGAGGTGCGTGACACCGGCATCGGCATGGACGAGCGCCAGCAGGATCGGGTGTTCCAGCCCTTCGAGCAGGCCGACAGCTCCACCACCCGCCGCTTCGGGGGCACCGGCCTGGGCCTGACCATCAGCCGCCGCCTGGTCGACCTCATGGGCGGCACCCTGCGGGTGGAGAGCCGCGAGGGGCGGGGCAGCCGTTTCTGGTTCGATCTGCCCCTGGAGGCGGCCCGGACCCCGACCCCGGGCCGCCGGGCGGTGGCGCGTTTCCTGGGCACCCGGGCGCTGGTGGTCGACGACCTGGCCGATGCCCGCGAGGCCCTGACCGAGATGCTCGAGATGCTGGGCCTGCGCGTCGATGCGGTGGATGGCGGGGCGGTGGCACTGCGCCGGCTGGCCGAGGCCGAGGCCGACGGGGACCCGTTCGAACTCTGCGTGCTGGACTGGCGAATGCCGGGCATGGACGGGCTGGACACCGCCCGCCAGGTGCGTGGCCTGCCGCTGCGCCAGCAGCCTGCCTTCCTGATGATTTCGGCCATGGGCGGGCAGGTGCCGCGCGAGCCTCTGGGGGAGGTGGGTTTTGCGGCGGTGCTGAGCAAACCGGTCTCGCCCTCGCAGCTCCACGACGCCCTGACCCGCGCCCTGCGCCGCGACGAGCGTGTCAGTGCGCCCGAGACCACGCAGGGATGGCTGGCCGATGCCCGCACGCGGGTGCTGCTGGTCGAGGACAACCCGCTCAACCGCGAGGTCAGCGCCCAGCTGCTCGAGGGGCTGGGTCTGTCGCCCGACCTGGCCCACGACGGCCTGATGGCCCTGGACATGGCCCGAGAGGCCCACTACGACCTGATCCTGATGGATGTCCAGATGCCCCAGATGGATGGGCTTGAGGCCACCCGTGAGATCCGGAAACTGCCCGGACAGGCGCGCACACCGATCATCGCCATGACGGCCAATGCCTTCGAGGAGGACCGCGAGCGCTGCCAGGCTGCCGGCATGAGCGACTTCATCTCCAAGCCGGTGGACCCCCAGGACCTGTCGGCGGTGCTGCGGCGCTGGCTGCCCTCGGATGCGGCCACCCCCACCGAGCCGCGTGGCAGCCGCTGGAGCGGGCCGGTGATCGAAGGCCTGGACCTGGACCGCGCGACGGGGTTGCTGGGCGGGCAGGAGGCGGTGCTGTGGCGCCTGCTGCGCGTGTTCGTCGAGCACCATGGCGGCGACGGCGAGCGGCTGCGTGTGCTGTCCGGCACGCCCGACCTGACCGCGCTGGCCGAGCATCTGCACGCCTTGCGGGGCGCGCTGGGCAACCTGGGGGCAACGCCCCTGCTGGGCCAGATCGCCGAGCTCGAGTCCGAACTACGTCGGGGTGTCCCTCCCACCGCCGCCGCGCTGGACGCGACGATCGGCTCGCTGGACGCGCTGCTGGTGGCGATCCGCGCGGCGATCGCGGCGTGGGCCGGGCCCGCCTAGGCCCGGCGCGCTCGGGCGCGCCACAGGCGCCAGCCCAGCAGCAGGGCCAGCACCGCGCCCCAGAACCACACCTCGCGCAGGTCGTTCTTGCTGCCCTTCATCCACCAGTGGTGGAGCCAGGCCAACGGCGCCACCAGGTAGACCAGGCGGTGCAGGGCCCGCCAGGCGCGCCCGCCCAGGGCCCGCACCGCGGCGTCCGCCGAGGTGGCCGCCAGCGGCAGCAGTGCCAGCCAGGCCAGCGTGCCCACCAGGATGAAGGGCCGCTTGCCCACGTCCTGCCACAGCGACGGCCAGTCCCAGCCCTGGTCCAGCCAGGCATAGGCGCTCCAGTGCAGGCTGGCGTAGGCGAAGGTGGCCAGGCCGATCGCCCGCCGGTGCCGGCCCAGCGCGTGCAGCCCGCTCCAGACCCGCAGCGGCGTCACCGCCAGGCCCAGGCACAGGCCGCGCAGGGCCCAGTCGCCCAGGCCCCGGATCAGGGCCTCGGCCGGGTTGGCGCCCAGGGCGTCGGCCAGGCCGCGGGCGAGCAGCCAGGCGCCTGGGCTGGCCAGCAGCAGGGCCAGCAGCGGGCCGGCCGCGCGGTGGGCCAGGGCGCGGTTGAGGGTGGCGCGCACCGCCGGCTCAGAATTGCCGCCGCAGGTCCATGCCCGCGTACAGCTGCCCGACCTGGGCCTCGTAGCCATTGAACATCAGCGTCGGCCGCTTCTTGGCGAACAGGCCCTGGCCGTCGCCGATGCGCCGCTCGCTGGCCTGGCTCCAGCGCGGGTGGTCCACCGCCGGGTTGACGTTGGAGTAGAAGCCGTACTCGCGGGGTGCGGCGCGCTCCCAGCTGCTGACCGGCTGCTTCTCGACCAGCCGGATGCGCACCAGCGACTTGGCGCTCTTGAAGCCGTATTTCCAGGGCACGACCAGGCGCACCGGGGCGCCGTTCTGGTTCGGCAGCAGTTCGCCGTACAGGCCGAAGGCCAGCAGGGTCAGCGGGTGCATCGCCTCGTCCAGGCGCAGGCCCTCGGTGTAGGGCCAGTCCAGCACCGGCGAGCGCAGGCCGGGCATCTGGGCCGGGTCGGCCAGGGTGGTGAACTCGACGAAGCGGGCGTTGCCGGTGGGCTCGACCTTCTTCAGCAGCTCGGCCAGCGACCAGCCGACCCAGGGAATGACCATCGACCAGCCCTCGACGCAGCGCAGGCGGTAGATGCGCTCCTCCATCGGCGCCAGCTTGAGCAGCTCGTCCAGGTCGAAGCGACGGGGATGGCGGACCTCGCCATCGACCATCACGGTCCAGGGCCGCGGCTTGAGGGTGTGGGCCAGCCGCGCCGGGTCGGACTTGTCGGTGCCGAACTCGTAGAAGTTGTTGTAGCCGGTGGCGTCGGCGTGGGCGGTCGGCGCTTCCATCAGGACCGCGCCGGCCACCGCGCTGCGCGCACCGGGCAGGGGTGGCAGGCGGCCGGGGCCGCGGGTCTGGGCCTGGACCAGGCCGCTGCCACCCAGGGCCGCGGCGGCCAGCCACTGGCGACGGCTCAGCCAGGCCTCGCGCGGCGTGATCTCGGAGGGGACGCGGTGGTCACCGCGGTCGGGGAGGACATGCATCGGACAGGCTCCGCAAAGGGCGATGCCTGCTCAGTCGGGGCATCGCGCCCGAACCTTACGACGACCTGCAAGCCCGAGGTGCGGCCGCTGGTTCTCCGGGCCTCAGGGAGCGCGGATGACGCCCTCGTCGCCGAACAGCGACAGGGCCTGGGTGTTGCGGCGCTCGCGATAGGACTTGCGCGAGAGCAGCTTGCTCTGGGCCTCGGCCGGCAGGTCGGTGATGGCGATGATGTGGCGCGCGATCAGGGTGTCGATCACGTCCTCGAGCACCCGCACGAAGTCGGCGTCCAGGCGGCTGAAGCCGGTGTCGGCGCGGCCGATGAAGACCTGCACCTCGGGGTGGTCGTCGGGCAGGGCCTCGGCGCCGGGGTGCGGGGCCTCGCGGTGCAGGCTGGTCAGGCGGCCGTCGCCGTCGCGCAGGACATAGGGCATGGGGCGGAATATAGCCCCGGCCCGCGGGCCGGGAAAGCGCATGCGCTCAGAGGGTGCCGTAGGAATGCAGGCCGCTGAGGAACATGTTCACGCCCAGGAAGGCGAAGGTGGTCACCACCAGGCCGCCCACCGACCACCAGGCCGCGGCGATGCCGCGCAGGCCCTTCATCAGGCGCATGTGCAGCCAGGCCGCGTAGTTCAGCCAGACGATCAGCGCCCAGGTCTCCTTCGGGTCCCAGCTCCAGTAGCCGCCCCAGGCCTCGGCGGCCCAGAAGGCGCCCAGCACGGTGGCGATGGTGAAGAAGGCGAAGCCCACCGCGATGGCCTTGTACATCAGGTCGTCCATCAGCGTCAGCTCGGGGCTGCGGGCGTTGATCGTGCCGCGCAGCGCCACCAGGGCGGCGAACAGCGCGGTCAGGCCGCCCAGCATCGTGGCGGTCTTGCGCAGCGCGCCGGCCACCTCGGACCCGCCCAGGCCGGTGGCCCAGGCCAGCAGCACCAGCACCACGATGCCGCCCGGCACCGCCACCAGGCCGGTCCAGAGGCTGCGGCCCGGCGCGGCCTTGAGCAGGTAGGCCAGGCCGACCATGGCAGCGAGCGCGAAGGTGCCGTAGCCGATGAAGTTGGCCGGCACGTGCAGCTTCATCCACCAGCTCTGCAGGGCCGGCACCAGGGGCTGGATCTCGTGGGCCTCGCGGGCCACGGTGTACCAGAGCAGGAAGCCGACCGAGGCGCTGATCACCAGCAGCACGAAGCCGCCCAGGGTGCGGACCTTGTAGTGGGCTTCGTAGTAGAGGTAGAACAGCGCCGTCATCCAGGCGAACAGCACGAAGACCTCGTAGAGGTTGCTGACCGGGATGTGGCCGATGTCGGGGGCGATCTGGTGGCTCTCGAACCAGCGCACGAAGGTGCCCACCAGCGCCATGAAGACCGCGGCCCAGGTCAGGCGCGAGCCGATGCGAAGGGCGGCGTTGTCGGCGCCGCGGGCGAAGAAGCCCATCCAGTAGAACAGCGTCGCCATGAAGAACAGGGTGCTCATCCACAGGATCGCGCTCTGGCTCGACAGCAGGTACTTCAGCCAGAACACCCGGTCGGCGGCGGCCAGGTCGGCGCCGAAGTCGTCGGTCTGCTGCAGGTACAGCCGGATCGCCAGCAGCACCACCGCCCCCACCGCCAGGCTCAGGGTGCGCAGCGGGCCCCAGAACCAGCCCAGCGCCACCAGGGCCGGCACGCTGCCGACCAGGATGGATTTCTCGTACACGTCCATGGCCGCGCCGTAGCGCTGCCAGGCGTAGCCGGCGCCGACGAGGATCAGGGCGGCGAAGACCCAGTCGAAGGGGCTGCGCCCGCTCAGCGGGCCGGGGCGGCCCATGGCGATGGTGGTGGTGTTCATGCGGCGGAGGTCTCTCGGGAAAGCAGTTGCTCGCGCAGGCGGTCGAAATCGGCGTCGATGTCCAGGGTGCGGCGCGGCGTGGACATGGCCAGCTGCACCCGGGTCTGGCCCGGCTGGGCCGGGTCGTCGGACAGCCAGATCCAGAGGCGGCGTTCGCGGATGTAGAGCATGGCGAAGACGCCGATGATCAGCAACACGGCCCCCAGGTACACCAGGGTCTTGCCCGGCGCACGGGCGACCTGGAAGACGCTGGCCTGCACCTGCTCGAAGCCGTCGAGCTGCAGCATCACCGGGGCCGGGTAGAAGGGCGCATCCGACAGGGCCAGCACGGCCTGCGTCATGAAGCGCTCGGTGGCCTCGCCTGCCGGCATCGGCTTCAGGCCGGCGCGTTCGCGGCCGAGCTGGGCCAGTTCATAGAGCGAGCCGTTGAGGATGCGCAGCAGGACCTCGGCCACCTTGGCGCGCTCGCCTTCGGGCACGGTGTGCTCGACGAAGCGGCTGAAGGCGTCCAGGCCGCCGGTGACGGGCTTGTCGTCGCCGGGGGACTCGTCACCGGCGAACAGGGCCATCGCCCGCTCGCTGGTGATGCGCAGCTGCTCGGCCATCTCGGGGCGGTCGGTGGGCGAGGCGGCCTTGGCATAGGCCTTGGCCGCGGCGGCCCGCTGCACCGGGTCGCGCAGACCGTCGCGCAGACGCAGCCAGCCGTCCATCGACGCGTTCTCGTCGGCCGGCACGCGCAGGTAGCGGAAGGGCTCGGACAGGGTCTCCCGCATGCCCACCAGGAACACCAGCTGGCCGTCCAGCGAGACCGGTGCCATGTAGTTGTGGAACTCGCGGCGCTGGCCGCTGGCGTCCACCAGCTTGTAGGTGATGGCCGGGCCGACGTTGCGCATCGCCTTGCCCTTGTCGGTCGGCCGGGCGCCGCTGCCGAGGTGCTTGCCCAGGGTGTCGGCCAGGTCCACCCGGCGCACGTCGGTGGCGCTGTCGCTGCCGCCGCCCAGGTTCTCGACGTTGATGACCTTGAGGGCGCCCAGCTCCACGGTCAGCTTCTCGTGGCCGTTGGTCAGGTTCAGGGTGTCGCCCACCCGGCCCTGCACCTCGAAGGCCTGGCCGCGGCGCGCCATCGGCACCGCCCGCAGCTTGAGAACGGAGCCGCCGTCGTCGAAGCTGCTCTGGTAGATCGCCACGCCACGGTGGATCGCCGGCTCGTTGACCTTGACGGTGGCGGCGGTGGTCCGGCCGGTGTCGTTGTCGTGGATCAGGATCTCGCTGGCGAACAGCTTGGGCATCCCGGTGTCGTAGTACTCGACGATGAACTTCTTGAGCTCGACGTCGAAGGGCAGGTCCTGCAGCACGATGCCGTCGGGCATGGACAGCACCGCCACGCCGGCGCGGCCGCCCTCGGGCACCAGCAGGTTGCCGCGGAAGGTGGGGTTGGTGGCAGGCAGCCGGTGCTCGGGCTTCACGTCCTTGATCAGGCCGCCGCCCTCGAAGGTGCTCTTGCCGCCCAGCGCCATCTGCAGCCGCACCATCAGGTCGCCGTCGGACAGGCCGCCCAGGCAGATCAGCACCACCGCCGAGTGGGCCGCGATGTAGCCCAGCTTGTTGGCTCGGCCGGTGCGGGCCGCCACCATGGTGCCGCCCTCGCGCACCTGGGCGCGGGCCTGCCAGCCGCGGGCCGAGAGCACCGCGTCGGCGCGGGCCAGCGCGGCGGCGCGGTCCATCGTCAGCGTGCCCTCGCCCTTGTGGTGGAAGGCCTTGAGGGCCTGCTCGCGCAGGTCTTCCTTGAAGGTGCGCAGGTCGGCGACGATCTTGGGCGTGTTGCGGGCGATGCACAGGCTGGTCGACAGCACCAGGAAGCCCAGGATCGCCAGGAACCAGCCCGCCGAGTAGACGGTGTACAGACCGAAGCGCCCGAAGACCTCGGCCCAGAACGGCCCGAACTGGTTGATGTAGTTGTTGAGCGGCTCGTTCTGCTTGACCACCGTGCCGATGACCGAGGCGATGCAGATCACGGTCAGCAGGGCGATCGCGAAACGCATCGAGGACAGCAGCTCGTAGGCGTCGCGCAGCGCCCGGGAAGTGCGGGGCACGGGGGAGGTCTGGGTGGTCATGGTCGCGCGATTATCCCGGGGGGGCGTCCCCCAAAGACAAAGGGCCGGTCAAAGACCGGCCCCTTGATATGTGATAAGGCGGATGTCAGCGCAGACCGGCGGCGTAGTCGGTCACGGCCTTGATCTCCTTGTCGCTCATCTTGGCGGCGATCGCGGACATCTGGACGCTGTTGGTGCGCTCGCCGGCGCGGAAGGCGTTCATCTGGGCCTCGAGGTACTCGACGTGCTGGCCACCCAGGCGCGGGTACTGGGCCGGAATGCCAGCGCCGTTCGGGCTGTGGCAGCCGGCGCAGGCCGGGACCTGCTTGTCGGCGATGCCGCCGCGCCAGATCTTCTCGCCCAGGGCCACGGTGTCCTTGTTCTTGGCGGCGCCGGCGACCGGCTTCTTGCTGCCGTAGAAGGCGGCGACGTTCTTCATGTCCTCGGGGGACAGCGGGGCCGCCATGCCGTTCATCACGGCGTTCTTGCGCTTGCCTTCCTTGAACTCGGTCAGCTGCTTGACGATGTAGTCGGGGTGCTGGCCCTGCAGGATCGGGTTGGTGGCGATGCCACGCGAGCCGTCGTGGGTGTGGCAGGCGCCGCAGGTGGCGGCGATCTGCTCGCCCTTGGCGATGTCGGCCTTGGCCGGCGCCGCGGCGGCCTCATTGGCGAAGACGGGCGCCGACACGAGGGCGGCGAACACGGCGGTGAGGGCGAGCGCGACGGGGGTCTTCATTGCGAAGGGCCTGCTGATGGTTCGGGGATGAGGGGATTCCTGACGGTACCCCCGCGGCCTGACGGCTTGCCGACAGGGGTGCGGGCGGGACCAAACCGGCAGATTTTACAATGCTCCATGACCCAAGCCTTGCGACCCGTCACACCGACCCCTTCCGATGCCGAGCGTACGGCGCTGGCCTGGGCCCACAACGCCCGTTTCCTGACCACCGCCAGCCAGCTCAACCAGCTGCCGGCCGGGGACTTGCCGGAGATCGCCTTCGTCGGCCGATCCAATGCCGGCAAGTCCACGGCGATCAACACCCTGGCCCAGCGGCGCCAGCTGGCCTTCGCCTCCAAGACGCCCGGCCGCACCCAGCACATCAACCTGTTCGCGCTCGGCCCCAAGGACGAGCCCGACGCGTACCTGGCCGACCTCCCGGGCTACGGCTACGCCACCGTCGAGCGCGGGGCCAAGCTGCGCTGGCAGAAGGTGATGGCGGATTACCTGGAGGTGCGCCGCAACCTGCACGGCGTGGTGCTGATGGTCGACAGCCGCCACGGGTTCACGCCGCTGGACCAGCGCCTGCTGGACTTCATCACCCCGCGGGTGGTCAACGGCTCGGTCCGCCTGCTGGTGCTGCTGACCAAGGCCGACAAGCTCAACCGGCGCGAGCAGGACGCCTCGCTGGCCGCGGCCCAGGAGGTGCTGGCCCCGCTGGCCAACGAGGCCTCGGACGTTGGCATGCTGCTGTTCTCGGGCCCCAACCGCATCGGTCTGGCCGACCTGGCCACCACCCTGCACGACTGGACCCGCCCGGCCGCCGTGGCCGAGACCGGTGCGGCGGGTGCCGCCGCGGCGCCCGCCGCACCGGACGCCCCGGCGGCCCCAGACTCGGCCGAAGCGTCGCCGGACTGACAGCGCCAACCCGCGCTCGCCCGCATACTGCGGCGACGCCCCGGGTCGGGGCGAGGAGACGCGATGCGCGAGGACACGATCGAGCTGCCGGCGCGGGACCTGCGCCTGCACGCGCTGCGGGCCGGCACCGCCGGGCCGCGGGTGCTGCTGTTGCACGGCTTTCCCGAGGCCGGCTTCGTCTGGGTCCCCGTGATGGAGGCCCTGCAAGGCGAGGCCCGGCTGCTGGCGCCCACGCAACGCGGTTACGCGCCCTCCAGCTGCCCGGCCGATCCGGCCGCCTACCACCCGCGCGCCCTGGTGGCCGACCTGGTGGCGCTGATCGAAGCCGAAGGGGCGCCGCTGGACCTGCTGGTGGCGCACGACTGGGGCGGCGCGCTGGCCTGGGGGCTGGCGGCCGCGCGGCCCGACCTGATGCGGCGCCTGCTGATCGTCAATGCCACGCACCCCGCGCCCTTCCTGAGGGCGCTGCGCGAGGACCCGGCGCAACAGGCCGCCAGCGCCTACATGAACGCCCTGTGCGCGCCCGGTGCCGCGCAGCGCCTGCTGGCCGACGGCGCCGCCGGTCTGTGGGCCTTCTTCGAGGGCTGGGACGGCCGTCCGCCCACCTGGCTGGACGCTCCGCAGCGCCAGCGCTACCTGGCCCTGTGGCAGGGCTCGCTGGACACCATGCTGGCCTGGTACCGGGGCTCGCCGCTGCGGCCTCCGCAGTCGCCCGATGATGCGGTGATGCGGCTGCGCCTGGACCCCGCCGCGGTCACCGTGCGGGTGCCCACGCGGGTGCTGTGGGGCGAGGACGACCGGGCCCTGCCCCCGTCGCTGCTCGAGGGCCTGGACGCGTTCGTGCCGGACCTGCACATCGAGCGCGAACCCGGCGCCGGGCACTGGATCGTGCACGAGCGCCCTGGCCGGGTGGCGCAGGCCATCCGGGAGGCGTTGGCCAGCTGAACTCCGCGCGCCTCAGGGCCGGCCGATGAACAGCGCCAGGCCGGTCTCGCCGCGCGGGGCCCAGGTCAGGCCCAGGAAGGCCGGGCCCAGTCCGGTGTCGGCGCCCACGTACAGGCTCATGCCGGCGCGCAACCCGTCGAGGCCGACCTGCTGGCGCCGGGCCCAGGCGTTGCCGGCTTCCAGCGTGCCGCCCACGAACAGCGCGCGGGCGAACACCGGCGGTTCGGACAGGCGCCGGTACCAGCCGGCGCGGGCCAGCAGCACCGCGTTGCCGCTGAGCTGGCCGTAGCGGTAGCCCGACAGGTTCTGGAAGCCGCCCAGCGCGTACTGGCCGGCCAGGGTGCCGTCGCGGCTGTCGGCGGCGCGGGCCAGGGCGTACAGGTTCAAGGTGTGCTCGCCCAGGGTCCAGACGCGGTTGGCGTCGGCCTCCAGGCGCACCAGGCTCTGGCCCTCGCTGCCGATGTAGCGGCGGCCCAGCTGGACCTCGGCGGTGGTGCGGTAGCCGCGCTGCGGGAAGTTGGCGTAGTCGAGCTGGTCGACCACCATGCGCAGGCGGGCGCCGGTCTCGCGCCAGCGGATCTCGCTGCCGGTGACGCCGGCGGCCAGCAGCAGCGGCTTGTCATGCCCGCCCGCCTGGCGCAGACCCACCCGCAGCTCGCCCAGGCGGCCCCAGGGCTGGCCCAGGTCCACGCCCACCGCGCCGTCGCTCTGGCGCACCTGCGCCAGCTCGGCGCCGCCGACGCCGTCGTAGACCGAGACGATCCGTTGCTGAAGGCCTGCCCAAGCGGAGACGAACCAGTCGTCCCACAGGCCCAGTCGCCAGCCCAGCGGGTGATACAGCTCGGTGTAGTACGAGGGCACCTCGCCGATCTGCACCCGGTTGCGCCACTCGGTGCCGGCCGGCGTGAGCCAGTGTCGGTTGTGGCTGAGCTTGATGTTGAAGGCGCTGCGCCCGCCCATGTCGGTGGACAGGTCCAGGCCCACCCGCAGGTAGTTGGGGCCCCAGGGCTTGTCTTCCAGCTCGAACAGCAGCATCGCCGGGCCGCCGTCCTTGTCGTCGATCAGGTGGTAGTCGGCACGCAGGTAGTCGCCGCTGGCGGCCAGGAAGCGGGCATCGGCGGCGGCCGCCTCGGCATCGAAGGGCTGGCCGGGGCGCGACTGCAGCTGGGGCGACAGCCGCTGCGGGTTCGTGACCTGGGTGCCCTCGAAGGCGAGGGTGCCGATGCGCGGCGTCTCCGGTGGCTGCGGGCGGCGTGCCTCGCGCCAGCGCTGGTACTCGGCCTCGGGCAGGGCCAGGGCCTGCAACTGCGGCAGCAGGGCACGGCCGGCGGCCTCGCCCAGGGCGATCAGCTCCAGCGCGCGGTCGAAGTCGCCCGAGGTGATCTGGCCCAGGTCCGGCGCCAGCAGCACGTCCTGCGGACCCAGCGACGCCAGGCTGCGCTTGACGTTCTGCTCGGTCAGGATGTTGATCATCTGCGCCGTCAGGCCGATCGCCGAGTTGAGCGTCTCGCGCGGGGCCAGCGGCGTGCCGATGTTGACCACCAGCACCCGCTCGGCACCCATGGAGCGGGCCACGTCGACCGGCACGTTGTTGACCAGGCCGCCATCGCCCAGCACCCGTCCGTCGACCTCGGTGGACGGGAAGACGCCCGGCACGCTCATGCTGGAGCGCAGCGCCATCGCCAGGTCGCCGTGGTCCATCACCACCATGTCGCCGGTCTCCATGTCGGTGGCGACGGCGCGAAACGGGATCGGCAGCTGGTCGAAGTGGTCCAGGTGCCGCACCGGCAGGGTGTAGCGGCGCAGCAGGGTCTCGAGGCCGCGGCTGGACACGGCGGCCTGCGGCGCGTGGAAGGTCCCGTCGTGCCAGCCCAGCTCGATCGCGCTGGGGATCTCGAAGTCCTCTTCCTTGCGGCGCTGGCTGAGCGCCTGCCGGCTCACGCGGGCCGCGAAGAGCTTGTTCCAGTCCACCTGCAGCAGGTCGGATTCGATCAGGGTGGCGCTCATGCCGCTGGCGTACAGCCCGCCGATGATCGCCCCCATCGAGGTGCCGGCGACCACGTCCACCGGGATGCGGGCCTGCTCCAGCACCTTCAGCACGCCGACGTGGGTCAGGCCGCGCGCGCCGCCGCCCGACAGCACCAGCCCCAGGCGCGGGCGCGGGCGGACTTCGGGGGCTGGGTCTGGGGTGGCCGGGTCCGCGGCGGCCGCCAGCGGCAGCCACAGGGCCAGGCACAGCGAGGGGATCAGGCGGCGCATGGGCCGCGATTGTCGCGGTGCCCAAGAAAAAAGGGCCACCCGAAGGTGGCCCTTTGTCGCAACGGGTGCGAGCAGGACTTACATGTCCATGCCCATGCCGCCCATGCCGCCCATGCCGCCGCCGGCGGGCATCGGGGCCTCGTCCTTCGGGGCCTCGGCGACCATGCACTCGGTGGTCAGCATCAGGCCGGCCACGGAGGCGGCGTTCTGCAGCGCGGTGCGGGTGACCTTGGTCGGGTCCAGGATGCCCATCTCGATCATGTCGCCGTAGGTGTCGTTGGCAGCGTTGAAACCGAAGTTCCCCGAGCCTTCCAGCACCTTGTTGATCACGACCGAGGGCTCGCCACCGGCGTTGGCGACGATCTCGCGCAGCGGGGCTTCGATGGCCTTCAGGACCAGCTTGACGCCGGCGTCCTGGTCGGCGTTGTCGCCCTTGATGGCGCCAGCGGCGGCCTTGGCGCGCAGCAGGGCCACGCCGCCACCGGCGACGATGCCTTCTTCAACGGCGGCACGGGTGGCGTGCAGCGCGTCTTCCACGCGGGCCTTCTTTTCCTTCATCTCGACTTCGGTGGCAGCACCGACCTTGATGACGGCGACACCGCCGGCCAGCTTGGCCACGCGCTCTTGCAGCTTCTCGCGGTCGTAGTCGCTGGTGGCTTCTTCGATCTGGATGCGGATCTGCTTGACGCGGGCTTCGATGTCGGCCGCGGCACCGGCGCCATCGATGATGGTGGTGTTTTCCTTGGCGACTTCGACGCGCTTGGCCTGGCCCAGGTCGGCCAGGGTGACCTTCTCGAGCGACAGGCCGACTTCTTCGGCGATGACCTTGCCACCGGTCAGGATGGCGATGTCTTCCAGCATGGCCTTGCGGCGGTCGCCGAAGCCCGGGGCCTTGACGGCGACGACCTTCAGGATGCCGCGGATGGTGTTGACCACCAGGGTGGCCAGTGCTTCGCCGTCGACTTCTTCGGCGATGATCAGCAGCGGACGGCCGGCCTTGGCGACGGCTTCGAGCGTCGGCAGCAGGTCACGGATGTTGCTGATCTTCTTGTCGTACAGCAGGACAAACGGGTTGTCCAGCAGAGCGGCCTGCTTCTCGGGGTTGTTGATGAAGTAGGGCGACAGGTAGCCGCGGTCGAACTGCATGCCTTCGACAACGTCCAGCTCGTTGTTCAGCGACTTGCCGTCTTCGACGGTGATGACGCCTTCCTTGCCGACCTTGTCCATCGCCTCGGCGATGATGCCGCCGACGTCGGAGTCGCTGTTGGCCGAGATGGTGCCGACCTGGGCGATTTCCTTCGAGGTGGTGGTGGCCTTCGAGGCGGCCTTCAGCTGGACGACCAGGGCGGCGACCGCCTTGTCGATGCCGCGCTTCAGGTCCATCGGGTTCATGCCGGCGGCCACGTACTTCATGCCTTCGCGCACGATGGCCTGGGCCAGCACGGTGGCGGTGGTGGTGCCGTCACCGGCGTTGTCCGAGGTCTTGGAAGCGACTTCCTTGACCATCTGGGCGCCCATGTTCTGGAGCTTGTCCTTCAGCTCGATTTCCTTGGCGACCGAGACACCGTCCTTGGTGACGGTGGGGGCGCCGAAGGAACGCTCGAGCACCACGTTGCGGCCCTTGGGGCCCAGGGTGGTCTTGACGGCGTTGGCGAGGATGTTCACACCCTCGACCATGCGGTGGCGGGCGTCAGCGCCGAAGACAACGTCTTTTGCAGCCATGTGTATTCTCCGAATTCAGTGTGCTTGGGGGGACGACGGCGGGTGGATTACTTTTCCACCACGGCGAACAGGTCGTCTTCCTTCATGACGAGCAGCTCCTCGCCATCGACCTTGACGGTCTGGCCGGAGTACTTGCCGAACAGCACGCGGTCACCGACCTTCACGTTCAGGGCGACGAACTCGCCCTTGTCATTGCGCTTGCCCTGGCCGACGGCCAGCACCTCGCCCTGGTCGGGCTTTTCGGCGGCGCTGTCGGGGATGACGATGCCCGAGGCGGTCTTGGTCTCGTTTTCCAGGCGCTTGACGATCACGCGATCGTGCAACGGACGAAGCTTCATTGCATCTCCAATGTGTTGAGCAGTGAGGGTTGGAAGGGAGGGCCTTGCGGTCCACCCGTCACATCAGGCCCATCCACCCCGGCGCGGGGCGGTGTTGCCGGCTTGTTAGCACTCGGCTGGCCTGAGTGCTAGCAACAATTATAGGGTTCGCGTCCCGGCTTTCAAGACCCCGGTGGGGCTCAGGGGCATTCCGAGGAGGGCCAGGCCGCGGTGGGCCTCAGGGAGGCGCTTCGTCCAGGTCTTCGGTGCTGGGCGGGGCTTCGACGCGGTAGGCCTCGTTGGCCCAGGCGCCGAAGTCATGGCCCTGGCAGCGGGCGCTGCAGAAGGGGCGCCAGGGGTTCTCGGGGGTGTACCACGTGGCCTCGCCGCAGCCGGGGCACTTGACCTCAAGGGGCGCGCTTCGGGTGTCGGGCATGGCTCAGGCGCAGAGCGTCAGGTCGAAGGCCACGTCGTGGCCGCAGGGCTTGAGGCGGCCATCGGCGTCGGCACGCATCATGCGCACCGACACCATCAGTCGGTGCCCGGTGATCTCGGGCACCAGCTCCAGGTCGCCTTCGACGCGCAGGCGCAGCAGCTGGTAGCTGCGGTTCTGGGGCAGGCTTTGCTGGTAGTGGCCGGCCGCGGCCACCACCCGGTGGGGCACGCCGCCGTCGCGCAGCAGGCCCAGCAACAGGCGCAGCGCGTCGGCCAGCGGCACCAGGGTCTCGATCCAGCGCGACAGGTCGGCTTGCCGGCGATCGGCCGGGTACTGTTGCCAGGCGTAGTAGCCGGGCAGGTCGAAGCTGCAGGTGCCGCCGGGGATGCTGATGCGGCTGCGCACGCCGGTCAGCCAGTCGTTGCTGGCCAGGGTCTGGCCCGCCTTGCCGGCCAGGTTGTGCAGGGCGCTGAAGGCCTGGTCGATGCGGCCGACGACCTCGTCAAGCGCGGCCTCGGAAACGTGCGGGTTGCCGCGGTAGCCCTGGAACTGCGCCTTGTGGCGCTCAAGCTCCTTGAGCAGGTCGGACTTCAGGTCGGCGCGGGCGGCGACCTCCATGATCTCGAAGATCGTGGCCAGCGCGAAGTGGTGGTCGACCGGTTCGGTGCGGCGGGCCAGGGTGCCCAGACGGCCGAACAGGTGCTCCAGCCGCAGCATCGTGCGGATGCCTTCATTGAAGGGGTATTCGTACAGGACCAAGTTCGGCTTTCGCGTCGGGGCGCAGCGGGTTGTCCCGATTGTTTCACAGCCCCGCACCGTCTTTGAGCGGCGCAGGGCGGGACAGGGCCCAGAGGGACCACAAGCGGGCCACTTCGGCATCCAGCGCGGTCAGGTCCAGGCCCTGGTTGACGATCACCGCATCGGCGATGCCGCGCCGCTGCGCCCGGGTGGCCTGCTGCGCGATGACGGCGCGCACCTGGGCCTCGGGCCAGCCGTTGCGGGCCATCACGCGCTCGACCTGCACGGCCTCGTCGCAGTCGACCACCAGCACACGGTCCACCCGATCACGCCAGTGGGCTGACTCGGTCAGCAGCGGCACGTCGAAGACCACGGGCTGGCCCGGTTCGGCGCGGGCGGCCTCGGCCGCGGTGGCCTCGCCGATCATCGGGTGCAGGATGGCTTCAAGGCGTTGGCGTTCGGCCGGGTCGGCGAAGACGCGTTCGCGCATCCAGGCCCGGTCCAGGGCGCCATCGGCGGCGGTCGCGCCGGGGCCGAAGGCCTGCGCGATCGCCGCCAGGGCTGACCCGCCGGTGGCGGTGAGGGCGCGGCTGATCGCGTCGGTGTCCACCACGTGGGCGCCACGCGCCGCGAGGGCGCGCGCCACGGTGCTCTTGCCGCTGCCGATGCCGCCCGTCAGGCCCAGGCGCCAGCCACGCATCACTGGCCGATCCAGCCCAGCACGCGAGTGGTGCCCGCCAGCATGACGACGATGCCGCCGCCGGCCAGGAAGGGGCCGAAGGGCATGGCCTGGCCCTCGCGAAGGCCGCCGCGCAGTTTCAGGACGATGCCGACCATCGCACCGATCACCGAGGACATCAGCACGATCGGCAGGATGGCTTGCCAGCCCAGCCAGGCGCCGAGTGCCGCGAGCAGCTTGAAGTCGCCGTGGCCCATGCCCTCCTTGCCGGTGGCCAGCTTGAACAGCCAGTACACCGACCACAGCGACAGGTAGCCGACCACCGCACCCCACACCGCGGTGCTCAGTGGCAGCGTCCAGCCCAGGGTGGACGCCAGCAGACCGGCCCACAGCAGCGGCAAGGTCAGGCTGTCGGGCAGCAGGGTGGTGTCCCAGTCGATCAGGGTGGCCGCGACCAGCACCGCCAGCACGCCGCACCAGGCCAGGGCCACGGGTTGCGGCCCGAAGCGCCAGGCGGCGCCTGCGAACAGCAGGCCGGTGGCCAGTTCCACCGCCGGGTAGCGCCAGGAGATCGGGTTGGTGCAGGCCGAGCAGCGGCCGCGCAGCCACAGCCACGACAGCACGGGGATGTTCTCGTGCCAGCGGATGCGGTGGCCGCAGCGCGGGCAGGTGGACGCGGGCCGGGACAGGGTCAGGGGACCCAGGCCGTCGAGCTGGCGCTCGAGTTCCTGGGCAGTGGCGGCGTGCGGCCGCGGGGCGGCCTGGCCGGTCACCCGCTGCCAGCTGTCGGCGTCACCCAGCTGGGCCGCGACGTCGCGCCACCACTGGCGCTCCATCATGCGCGGCAGGCGGTGCACGACGACGTTGAGAAAGCTGCCGATGCACAGGCCGAGCAGGCCCAGCACGCCCGGCGACAGCCACAGGGCGAGGGAATCAGGGGTCATGGACGAACGGGGATCAGACCACCTGGCCGAGCTTGAAGATCGGCAGGTACATCGCGACGACGATGCCGCCGATCAGGGTGCCGAGGAAGACGATGATGATGGGTTCGAGCAGGCTGGACAGGCCCTTGACCATCTCGTCGACTTCCTCTTCGTAGAAGTCGGCCGCCTTGCCCAGCATGGCGTCCAGCGAGCCGGACTCTTCGCCGATCGCGGCCATCTGCAGCACCATGTTCGGGAACACGCCGGTGGTGGCCATCGAGCCGGTCAGGGCTGAGCCGGCGGCGACGTCGCGCTGGATCTGCTCGGTGGCGCGGGAGTAGATGATGTTGCCGGCGGTGCCGCCCACCGAGTCCAGCGCCTCGACCAGAGGCACGCCGGCGGCGAACATGGTCGACAGGGTACGGGTCCAGCGCGCGATCACCGACTTGCGCATCAGCTCGCCGAACACCGGCACGCGCAGCAGCAGGCGGTCCATGAAGAACTGCATTTTCTCGGAGCGTTGCCAGGTGCGGAAGAACATGTAGCCGCCGCCGAACAGCGTGCCGAAGATGATCCACCAGTACGACACGAAGAACTTGCTCATGCCGATCACCATCATGGTGGGGGCGGGCAGTTCGGCGCCGAAGGACGAGAAGACCTGCTCGAAGGACGGGATCACGAAGATCATGATCACGGTCACCACCACGAAGGCCACGACCAGCACCGCGATCGGGTACATCAGCGCCGACTTGACCTTCTGCTTGATCGCCAGGATCTTCTCCTGGTAGATGGCCAGGCGGGTCAGCAGCTCTTCCAGGATGCCGCCGGACTCGCCGGCCTCGACCAGGTTGCAGTAGAGCGCGTCGAAGTATTGCGGGTGGCGCCGGAAGGCCGAGGACAGGCTGGTGCCGGTCTCGACATCCGAGCGGATGTCCAGCAGCAGACGGGTCAGGCGCGGGTTGGGGCTGCCGCGGCCGACGATGTCGAAGGCCTGCAGCAAGGGCACGCCCGCCTTCATCATCGTGGCGAGTTGCCGCGTGAAGGTCGCGATGTCGCGCTTGGAGATCGAGCGGCCGCCAGTGGATCGGCGCTTCTTGACCTTGGTGACCAGGATGCCCTGGCGGCGCAGGCTGGCACTGACCGCGGCCTCGCCGCCGGAGCGCAATTCGCCTCGGACGACCTTGCCCGCGCGGTCCTTGCCTTCCCACTCGAAGATGAATTCCTGGACCTTGGCGGCCGCTGCAGTTGCCATGGTGCCTCCGACGGCGGTTCTGTGTGTGGACTTATTCGTTGGTCGAGGCAATCACTTCCTCGAGGGTCGTGACGCCTTGGCGGACCTTGACCAGCCCCGACTGCCGCAGGTCGCGCACCCCTTCGCGCTTGGCCTGCTCGGCCAGGTCGGTGGACGAGCCCTGGTTCAGGATCAGCTGTTGCAGCGTCTCGGTGATCGGCATCGCCTGGTAGATGCCGACCCGGCCCCGGTAGCCATTGTTGCAGTTGGCGCAGCCCACGGCCCGGTACGGACGCCAGGTGCCGTCGAGGTCGGCCTGGGTGTAGCCGGCGTCCAGCATCGCGTCTTCCGGGTAGTCGGCCGGCTGCTTGCAGCCCTCGCACAACCGGCGCACCAGACGCTGGGCGGTGATCAGCAGCACGCTGGCGGCGATGTTGAACGGCGCGACACCCATGTTCAGCAGCCGGGTGAGGGTGGAGGGCGCATCGTTGGTGTGCAGCGTGGACAGCACCAGGTGGCCGGTCTGGGCGGCCTTGATCGCGATGTCAGCGGTCTCGAGGTCGCGGATCTCACCCACCATGATCACGTCCGGATCCTGCCGCAGGAAGGCCTTCAGGGCGGAAGCGAAGTTCAGGCCGGCCTTGTCGTTGACGTTGACCTGGTTGATGCCCGGCAGGTTGATTTCGGCGGGGTCCTCGACGGTGGAGATGTTGATGCCCGGCTGGTTCAGGATGTTCAGGCAGGTGTAGAGCGACACCGTCTTGCCCGAACCGGTGGGGCCGGTCACCAGCACCATCCCGTAGGGGCGCTGGATCGCGTGCATCAGACGGACCTTCTCCTCGGGCTCGTAGCCGAGCGCATCGATGCCCAGCTTGGCGCTGGAGGAGTCGAGGATACGGATCACGATCTTCTCGCCGAAGAGCGTCGGCAGGGTGCTGACCCGGAAATCGATCGACTTGGTGCCGAAGCGCAGCTTCATGCGGCCGTCCTGCGGCACGCGCTTCTCGGCGATGTCCAGGCGCGAAATGACCTTGATGCGCGAGGACAGCTTGTCCTTGATCGCGATGGGCGGCTGCGTGATCTCGCGCAACTCGCCGTCGATGCGGAAGCGCACCCGGTAGTGGTACTCGTAGGGCTCGAAGTGGAGGTCCGAGGCCCGCATGTTGATCGCGTCGACCAGCATCTTCTGCAGGAAGCGCACCACCGGCGCGTCCTCGACATCCGAGGTGACCTCATTGGCGGGCGCCTGCTGCGGCTCTTCGTCGGTGACGTCGAACTCGAACTCGGCCGCGGCCAGGGTCTCGAGGGCCTGGTTGGCGCTGGTGGTCTGGGCCTCGATGAGCTTGGCCAGCTTGTCGTGCTCGACCAGGATCCACTCGGGGGCCAGCTGGGTGGCGAACTTGATGCGCTCGCCGGCCTCCTGGTCGGTGGGGTCGGAGCAGGCCAGGAACAGCCGGCTGGCCCGGCGTCCCAGCGGCAGGACCTTGTACTGGCTGATCAGCTTGGCGTCGATCAGGTTCAGGGGCAGGCGCTTGGCGTCCACCGCGTCCAAGTCCAGCAATGGCACCGACAAGGCGTTCGAGAGCGAATGGGCCAGACCGCTGGCGCTCATCGCGCCCGACGCCACCAGGGCCTCGACGAAGGACTGGCGCTTGTCCTTGGCGGCCAGCACCAGTTCCTCGGCGGCCCGGGCGGACAACTTGCCGCCATGCACGAGCACGCGGGCGACGCCGGAGAGGGCGGGGGAGGGGGCTTCGGCGAGGGTGTCCACAGGAATTGGCAGGGCGAGGGCCGCTCATGCACCACCGCAGCCCTGATCGCTGGAATCTAGCCTGTGGGCGGCGCAGGGTTGGCGCATGATGCAACAAAGCAACAAACGGCGATGATCGCCGAAGGCGCGCGCGCTGTAAACGCTGCCAGGCGTGCCAATTTGTGTCGGGTCTCGCCGGCGCCACGCCCATGTGCATGGTGGGCGCGTCGGTGGACGGGGCGGGCCGGAAAAGCAGAAGGCCCCAGCATGCTGGGGCCTTCTTGGGGTCGGGTGAACCGACAGATCCTGGTCGGGGTGAGAGGATTCGAACCTCCGGCCTCTACGTCCCGAACGTAGCGCTCTACCAGGCTAAGCTACACCCCGATGTCGATTTGGTTTTTTCTTCGCGCTGAACTCTCTGTCTTGTCGACTTCAGGAAGAGCGCTCCACCGATCGAGCCGCTAATTCTAGCAAGAAATTTTTCGCCGTGGAAGCGGGGACTGCAAAAATTCGTTCGCGGGCCCGGTCGGCTTCGGCCCGGGCGGCTGCGCGGGTGGCCTCGATCGCGCCGGTGCGGCGAACGATGGTGATGATGTCCTGCAGGCGCTCGACCTCGCCGTGCTCGATGGCGTGGCGGATCAGCTCGCGTTCGTCGGTGGTGCCGTGCTGCATCGCGTACAGCAGGGGCAGGGTCGGCTTGCCTTCGCGCAGGTCGTCACCCACGTTCTTGCCCAGGGCCTCGGTCTGGCCTTCGTAATCCAGCAGGTCGTCGACCAGCTGGAAGGCGGTGCCCAGCGCGCGACCGTAATCGGCGCAGGCCTCTTCCAGCTCCAAAGGGGCGTCGGCCAGCACGGCGCCCAGGCGGGCGCTGGCCTCGAAAAGCTTGGCGGTCTTGTAGCGGATCACGCGCAGGTAGTCCTCGACGGCGATGTCGGGGTCGTGCATGTTGATCAGCTGAAGCACCTCGCCCTCGGCGATGACGTTGGTGGCGTCCGCCAGCACGTCGAGGACGCGCATGCGGTTGACCGACACCATCATCTGGAAGGCGCGCGAGTAGAGAAAGTCGCCCACCAGCACGCTGGCGGCGTTGCCGAACATCGCGTTGGCGGTCTGGCGGCCACGGCGCAGCGAGGACTCGTCGACGACGTCGTCGTGCAGCAGCGTGGCGGTGTGGATGAACTCGACCGTGGCGGCCAGTTCGTAGCTGTGGGGGCCTTGGTAGCCCAGGGCCTGGGCGAACAGCAGCACCAGGCGGGGGCGGATGCGCTTGCCGCCGGCGCCGATGATGTAGTGCGAGATCTGCTCGATCAGCGCGACGTCGGAGCTCAGGCGGGCGCGGATGACCTCGTCGACCCGGGCCATGTCCGCGGCCATGGGATCGGCGGCCGTCTGGGCCGGGGCGGTCGCAGGGCTGGGGGTGGTCACGGTGGGCGGGCGCGGGATGCGCGGTGAGACAAAAGCCGCAGATTATAGGGGTTGGCTCAGGGCGAGTCGGCTTGGGCCTGCCGGCGGTGGCGTGTGGAGGCTTGCGTGGGCCTCAGGGTTGACGCTATAATGCCCGGCTTCACCCGAATGGTTTGGGTGAGGTTGCCTTGCGCGAGTGGGTGGTCTTGAGTCTGGTGCGGTCCGGTTCCTTCGGGGAGCGGGCGGTCGATTCCGGGGCGCCGCGTGCAGGCAAGCGTTATTGCATTTCTGCAAAACACGAAGGGTCCACATGTACGCGGTCGTAAAAACCGGTGGCAAGCAATACAAGGTTGCTGTCGGCGAAAAGATCAAGGTAGAACAGATTGCTGCGGACGTTGGCCAGGAAGTCGTGATCGATCAGGTGCTCGCCGTGGGTAACGGCGCGGACCTGAAGGTCGGTGCTCCCCTGGTGGACGGTGCCACCGTCAAGGCCACCGTCGTCTCGCACGGTCGCCACGACAAGGTCCGCATCTTCAAGATGCGCCGTCGCAAGCACTACCAGAAGCACGGCGGTCACCGCCAGAACTACACCGAGCTGGAAATCGGCTCGATCAACGCCTGATCCGGCAGCTCAAGGAGTTCTGAACCATGGCACAGAAAAAGGGCGGCGGTTCCACCCGGAACGGCCGCGACTCCCAACCGAAGATGCTGGGCGTGAAGGCGTTCGGTGGTCAGGCCATCTCGGCCGGTTCGATCATCGTTCGTCAGCGTGGCACCAAGTTCCACGCCGGCAACAACGTCGGCATGGGCCGTGACCACACGCTGTTCGCGCTGGTCGACGGTACCGTGTCCTTCGCCGTCAAGGGCGAGCACAACCGCCACACCGTCAACGTCACTCCCCTGTGACCGTTTGACGGCCGCTTTCCCGCGGCACGTGCAAAGCCCCGGCCTGCCGGGGCTTCGTCGTTTCTAGCCCGCTACCCACCGAACCACCATGAAATTCGTTGACGAAGCCACCATCGACATCGCAGCCGGCAACGGCGGCGCCGGCTGCGTGAGCTTCCGGCGCGAGAAGTTCATTCCCTTCGGCGGGCCGGACGGCGGCGATGGCGGCAAGGGCGGCAGCGTCTATGCCGTGGCCGACCCCAACCTGAACACCCTGATCGACTACCGCTACGCGCGCCGCCACGAGGCCCGCAACGGCGAGGGTGGTCGCGGTGCCGACTGCTTCGGCGCCGCCGCGCAGGACATCGTGCTGCGCATGCCGGTCGGCACCATCATCACCAATGCCGAGAGCGGCGAGTTGATGGCCGAGCTGGTCGACCCCGAAGTGCCGGTGCTGCTGGCCAAGGGCGGCGACGGCGGCTTCGGCAACCTGCACTACAAGAGCAGCACCAACCGCTCCCCGCGCCAGTCCACCCCGGGTTGGCCGGGCGAGCGCTTCAAGGTCAAGCTGGAGCTGCGCGTGCTGGCCGATGTCGGCCTGCTGGGCATGCCCAACGCGGGCAAGTCCACGCTGATCGCCAGCGTCTCCAACGCCCGACCCAAGATCGCCGACTACCCCTTCACCACGCTGCACCCCAACCTGGGCGTGGTGCGGGTCGGTCCCGAGAAGAGCTTCGTCATCGCCGACATCCCCGGCCTGATCGAAGGGGCCTCGGAAGGCGCCGGCCTGGGTCACCTCTTCCTGCGCCACCTGCAGCGCACCCGCGTGCTGCTGCACGTGGTGGACATGGCCCCGTTCGACGACGAGGTCGATCCGGTGGCGCAGGCCAAGGCCATCGTCGAGGAGTTGCGCAAGTACGACGAGGAGGGGCCGAAGCGCCCGCGTCGCCGCGCGCAGCCCGCGATGGACGACGACTTCGACGACGAAGATTTCGATGACGACGGCGACGAGGATGAAGACCTGTCCGACGAGGACTCCTTCGAGGCCGAACTGCCCGAGCCGGCGCCGCGTCCGCACCACAACGTGCCGCTGCTGTCCAAGCCGCGCTGGGTGGTGCTGAACAAGCTGGACATGGTCCCCGAGGCCGAGCGCGCCGCCAAGGTCAAGGACTTCATCAAGCGCTTCAAGTGGAAGGGCCCGGTGTTCCAGATCTCGGCCCTGGCCCGCGAAGGCCTGCAGCCCCTGGTCCACGCGATCTGGGACGAAGTGGCCAAGGACCAGGTGCCGGTGGCCACCGCGCCCGATCCCCGCTTTGCCGCGCCCGATGCGCCGTCCACCGGCCAGAAGGTGCGCAAGGTCACCGCGGGCGTGCGCGGCGGCAACGCGCTGACCAAGCCGGGGCCCAAGGGCCGCGGCAAGACCGAGAAGGTCATTCCCGCCCCTGAGCGCGATCCCCGTTTCGAACCCCGCGACGACGAGTGAGTCCCAGCCGATGAGCGACGCCCTGAAGAACGCCCGGCGCATCGTCGTCAAGGTCGGTTCCAGCCTGGTCACCAACGAGGGCAAGGGCGTGGACGCGCAGGCCATCGGCAACTGGTGCCGCCAGCTCGCGGCGCTGGCCCATCAGGGCCGCGAGGTGGTGATGGTCTCCTCCGGCGCGATCGCCGAGGGCATGAAGCGCCTGGGCTGGGCCACCCGGCCCAAGGAGCTGCACGAGCTGCAGGCCGCCGCCGCCGTGGGCCAGATGGGCCTGGCCCAGATGTACGAACGCCAGCTCAGCGAGCACGGCCTGGGCAGCGCCCAGGTGCTGCTGACCCACGCCGACTTGGCCGACCGCGAGCGCTATCTGAACGCCCGCTCCACGCTGCTGACCCTGCTGGGCCTGAAGGTGCTGCCGGTCATCAACGAGAACGACACCGTCGTCAACGACGAGATCAAGTTCGGCGACAACGACACCCTGGCGGCGCTGGTGGCCAACCTGGTCGAGGCCGACGCTCTGGTGATCCTGACCGACCAGCGCGGCCTGTATTCGGCCGACCCGCGCAAGGTCCCGGACGCCCGCTTCATCGACGTCGCCCAGGCCGGAGACCCCGAGCTCGAGCGCATGGCCGGCGGTGCCGGCTCGCGCGTGGGCACCGGCGGCATGATCACCAAGATCCTGGCCGCCAAGCGGGCGGCCGGCAGCGGCGCCAGCACCGTGATCGCCTGGGGCCGCGAGCCCGACGTGCTGATCCGCCTGGCCGGCGGAGAGGCCATCGGCACCGCCTTGCTGGCCGGCACGCCCAAGCTGGCGGCACGCAAGCAGTGGATGGCCGACCACCTGCAGCTGCGCGGTGCGGTGCGGGTGGACGACGGCGCGGCGATCAAGCTGCGCGAGGAAGGCAAGAGCCTGCTGCCGATCGGCGTGGTCGAGGTCGAGGGCGAGTTCCACCGCGGCGACGTGATCGCGGTGCGCAACGCGGCCGGGGCCGAGATCGGCCGCGGCCTGTCGAACTACTCGAGCGCCGAGGCCCGGCTGATCGCCCGCAAGCCCTCGTCGCAGATCGAGGGCCTGCTGGGCTTCGCGGCCGAACCCGAACTGATCCACCGCGACAACCTGGTGCTGGGCTGAACGCGCGCCCCCGGCAGCCGCCCTGAAACGGGCGCGTCGCCGGGCGGGCGGTTCAACAGGACCTCAGGCCGCGGCTTCGGGCGGGGGCTCGAAGGCCTCGAACGGATGCTCGCCGTCGTGGCGCGGCCGACCGTGGCCCCGCATGCCGCTGCGCAGGAAGCGGTTGTGGTGGCTGGTGCGGGGCAGGAAGCGCGCGAGTTCGGTCAGCGCCATCTGGTAGACGTCGCGCTTGAACTCGATCACCACATCCAGCGGCACCCAGTAGTCGTTCCAGCGCCAGGCGTCGAACTCGGGGTGGTCGGTGGCGCGCAGGTTCATGTCGCTGTCGCGCCCGGTCAGGCGCAACAGGAACCAGATCTGCTTCTGACCCTTGTAGTGGCCCCGGGCGTCCTTGCGGATGTAGTGCTCGGGGACGTTGTAGCGCAGCCAGTCGCGGGTGCGCGCAATGATCTGCACATGGTCGGGGGTCAGCCCCACCTCTTCGTGCAGCTCGCGGAACATCGCCTGCTCGGGCGACTCGCCATACTTGATGCCCCCTTGCGGGAACTGCCAGGAGTGGGTGCGAAGGCGCTTGCCCCAGAACACCTGGTTGCGGCCATTGAGCAGGATGATGCCGACGTTGGGCCTGTAGCCTTCCCGGTCGAGCATAATCGAACCCCAAATTTTGAACTGAAACCAATATAGCACCGGCGGCCCCCCGGACACAGGCTCTCGCTTACCCGGAGAGCCCGCGAGCGGCCCGCCGATCGGAGACCGCCCGCGCCATGAAAGCCTCCCAGTTCTTCATCTCGACCCTCAAGGAAGCCCCCGCCGATGCCGAGGTCGTCAGCCACAAGCTGATGATGCGTGCCGGCATGATCAAGCGCCTGGGCGCCGGGATCTACAACTACATGCCGATGGGCCTGCGGGTGATCCGCAAGGTCGAGGCCATCATCCGCGAGGAGATGAACCGCGCCGGTGCGGTGGAGCTGCTGATGCCGGTGGTGCAGCCGGCCGAGCTGTGGCAGGAGACCGGCCGCTTCGACAAGATGGGCCCCGAGCTGATGCGGGTGAAGGACCGCCACGACCGCGACTTCATCATCCAGCCCACCAGCGAAGAAGTGGTCACTGACATCGCTCGTCAGGAGCTGCGCAGCTACAAGCAGCTGCCCAAGAATTTCTACCACATCCAGACCAAGTTCCGCGACGAGCGCCGGCCCCGCTTCGGCATCATGCGCGGCCGCGAATTCACGATGAAGGACGCCTATTCCTTCGACCGCGACCCCGCCGCCGCCGCCAAGAGCTACGAGTCCATGTTCGCGGCCTACAAGCGCATCTTCGACCGCTTCGGCCTGACCTACCGTGCGGTCGCCGCCGACACCGGCGCCATCGGTGGCGACCTCAGCCACGAGTTCCAGGTCATCGCCCAGACCGGCGAGGACGCGATCATCTACTGCCCGACCAGCGACTACGCCGCCAACATCGAGCTGGCCGAGGCCGTGGCCCCGGCCGCCCTGCGCGGCGCTGCCACCCTGGCCCTGGCCAAGACCCCGACCCCGGGCAAGAGCACCTGTGCCGAGGTGGCGGCGCTGCTGGGCCTGGACCTGAAGCAGACCATCAAGAGCCTGGTGCTGGCCACCGACGAGCTCAACGAGGCCGGCGACGTGGTCAAGTCCACCGTCTGGCTGCTGCTGCTGCGCGGTGACCACGACATGAACGAGGTCAAGGTCGGCAAGCTCGAGGGCCTGAAGAACGGCTTCCGCTTCGCCACCGTCACCGAGATCGAGGACCACTTCGGCGCCAAGCCGGGTTACCTGGGCCCGATCGGCCTGAAGCAGCCGGTCAAGGTCATCGCCGACCGCACCGTCGCGCAGATGAGCGACTGGGTCTGTGGCGCCAACGAGGTCGACTTCCACTACACCGGCGCCAACTGGGGCCGTGACCTGCCCGAGCCCGACCTGGTGGCCGACATCCGCAACGTCGTCGAAGGCGACCCCTCGCCCGACGGCCAGGGTGTGCTGGCGATCGAGCGCGGCATCGAGGTGGGCCACGTGTTCTACCTGGGCACCAGGTACTCCAAGGCGATGAACGCCACCTTCCTCGACGAGACCGGCAAGCCGGCGTTGATGGAAATGGGCTGCTACGGCATCGGCGTGACCCGCATCCTGGGCGCCGCCATCGAGCAGAACCACGACGAGCGCGGCATCATCTGGCCGGCCAGCATCGCCCCCTTCCAGGTGGCGGTGTGCCCGATCGGCTACGACCGCTCGGCCGAGGTCAAGGCCGCCGCCGACGCCCTGTACCAGCAGCTGCTGGACCTGGGCGTGGACGCCATCCTCGACGACCGCGGCGAGCGCCCGGGCGCGATGTTCGCCGACTGGGAGCTGATCGGCGCTCCGGTGCGCGTGGTGCTGTCCGACCGCGGCCTGAAGGAAGGCTTGCTCGAGGTGCAGGGCCGCCGCGACGCCGAGGCCGCCAAGGTGGCCGTGGCCGACGTGGCGGCGCAGGTCAAGGCGCGCCTGGTCGCCTGACCATGACGGCACCGGCATGGCCGCGGCGGCGCTGGCTGCTGGCGGCGCCGGCCGCCACGCTGGCGGGCTGGCCCCTGGCCACGCACGCGGGCCGGCAGGCCGAGGAGCCACTGGCCGACGCGGTGCGCACCGCGCTGTCGGCGGCGGTGGCGGCCAAGGCGCCGCCCAAACCGCATTTCGACCGCATCGAGGACCGCCTGGCCTACCTGCGCTGGCAGGCGGCGATGAGCGAGCGCCTGAAGCGCCGCATGAGCGAGCTGCAGACCCGGGTCGAGTTTCTCGACACCCTCTGGTACGAGGCCAAGCGCGCCGGCCTGGACCCCCAGCTGGTGCTGGGCCTGGTGCAGGTGGAGAGCGGTTTTCGCAAGTACGCGGTCAGCGTGGCGGGCGCCCGGGGCTACATGCAGGTCATGCCCTTCTGGGCCCGCCTGATCGGGGATGGCGATCCGGCGCGCTTGTTCCACATGCAGACCAATCTGCGCTTCGGCTGCGTGATCCTGCGCCACTACCTGGCCACCGAGCGCGGTGACCTGTTCTATGCGCTGGGCCGCTACAACGGCAGCCGTGGCAGGGCCGAGTACCCGGACATGGTGACGGCGGCCAGCCGCCAGTGGGCGCACACCGCCTGAGGCGGCGTGCGACTCAGAGTCCGTCCCAGCGGCGCGGGTCGCCCAGCCCCAGGCCCAGCAGCTCCAGCGCGCGCTCGACGGTCTCGTCGACCAGCTCGGACACGCTGGCCGGGCGGTGGTAGAAGGCCGGCAGCGGCGGAAAGACCACTGCGCCCATCTCGGTCACCGCGGTCATGTTGCGCAGGTGCGCCAGGTTGAAGGGCGTCTCGCGCACCATCAGCAGCAGGCGCCGGCGTTCCTTCAGGGTGACGTCGGCGGCCCGCGTCAGCAGGTTGTCGCCAAAGCCGTGGGCCACCGCGGCCAGGGTCTTCATCGAGCAGGGGGCGATCACCATCGCGTCGACCGGGTGGCTGCCGCTGGCGATGCAGGCGCCGACCTCGGCGATGCCGTGGGTCTGGTCGGCCAGCGCGGCCAGGGCCTCACGGTCCAGGCCCAGCTCGTGGTGGACATTGAGCAGTCCGGCCGGCGTGACCACCAGGTGGCTGCGCGCGGCCAGCTCACGCAGGCGCTGCAGCAGGCGCACGCCATACACCGCGCCGGAGGCGCCGGTGATGCCGACCACCACGCAGGGTGGGCGGCGCGGGGCGTGCGCGCGGGCGTCCATCAGGCCGACAGGGCCTGCTGCAGTTCACCCGCCTCGTACATCTCCATCATGATGTCCGAGCCGCCGACGAACTCGCCGTTGATGTAGAGCTGCGGAATGGTGGGCCAGTTGGCGTATTCCTTGATGCCCTGGCGGACGGCCTCGTCCTCGAGCACGTTCACGGTGGTCAGCTCCTTGACGCCGCAGGCCTTCAGGATCTGCACGGCGCGGCCGGAGAAGCCGCACATCGGGAACTGGGCGGTGCCCTTCATGAAGAGGACCACCTTGTGGCCCTTGACGATCTGGTCGATGCGCTGCTGGACGTCGCTCATGGCTGTTGTTCCGGGAAAGTCGAAGACGATGCCCGGATTGTCGCCCATGGCCCAGGGCCACCTGTCTGCAGGCCTTTTGCGGTGCAAGGGGATCCGCTGGCGGCGTCCGACCCGGTCGTCTTCGGTCCGGGGTGTGCCCGGTGCCGGCCCGGGGCCCGTGTTCAGAAGGCGTAGGACAGCTGCAGCTGGAACACCGGTGAGAGCTGCATCGCCCGCACCGTGTTCTCCAGGCCCGATCCGGCCCCCAGCGCCCGCAGGCCCGAGGCCGGCCGCTGCGCCAGCAGGCCCAGGTCGGCGCTCAGGCCCAGGCCGCTTCGCGGCCAGGCGCCGCTGTAGCCCACGCCCAGGTAGGGCAGGGCCGACCAGTCGGTGTCGGCGGTGTTGCTGCCCGGCGCGGCATTGGCGGTGCCCAAGGTCAGGCGGGAGCCCAGCCACAGGCCGCTGGTGGCGCGCAGGCCGCCGCCGTCACCCAGGCGGCCGACGCCGAAGTAGCGGTCGGCGTTCAGGCGCAGCCCGCCCACGGTGGCGCCGGACATGGCCTCGCCGGGCAGCAGCAGCAGCGGCGCCGGCAGGGTGGCCAGCCGGGTTTGCCAGCTCGGGCCCTCGGGCAGGGGATCGTTCAGGCGCAATCCGTCGCCCAGGGGCGTGGCGTGGACGGCGGGCAGGGCGGCGAGGGCCGCGCAGAAGACCAGGGCTTGCCGGACGTTCGACATGAAGCACCTCCTTGGTCTGGGTCATGCTACGCCGATGCCACCGACCCGTGCGCGGAAAAGCACACGGGCTCAGGGTCTGTTTCGAGGCGGCCTGGTGAACAGGTGTTTCAGAGCGAGGGCGGTCGGCGTCCGCCGGTGCAGCGCGGCTGACCGCCCAGGTCGCGGCGGCTGGAGACGGCCTCGAACCCCGCGGCGCGAAGCAGCGCCTGGACCGCCTCCGCCTGGTCCCAGCCGTGCTCGAACAGCATCCAGCCGCCCGGCTCGACGTGGTCGGCGGCCTGGGCGCACAGGCGGCGCAGGTCGTCCAGGCCATCGGGGCCGGCGGTCAGGGCACTGCGGGGCTCGTGGCCCAGGGCGTCGAGGTGCGGGTCGCCCTCGGCGATGTAGGGCGGGTTGGACAGGGCCAGGTCAAAGCGCTGGCCGGCCAGCGCCTGCCACCAGTCGCTCGCCTGCCAGGCCACCGCCAGCCCCAGACGCTCGCCGTTGGCCCTGGCCTGGGCCAGGGCGGGGGCGCTGGCGTCGACCGCCGTGACCGAGGCCATCGGATGGCCGGCCTTGACCGCCAGCGCGATCGCGCCGCTGCCGGTGCCGAGGTCCAGCACGGTGGCCGCCTCACGGCCGGCGAGCTCGCCGCGCAGCAATTCCAGCGCCCAGTCCACCAGCACCTCGGTGTCCGGTCGCGGCACCAGCACCGCCGGTGACATCGCGAGCCGCAGGCCGTGGAACTCGCGCTCACCCACCAGGTAGGCCACCGGCTCACCGGCCGCGCGACGGCGGCACCAGTCGCTGAAGCGGGCGTCCTGTTCGGTGTCCAGGGCCTGATCGTCGTGGGCGATCAGCCAGCCGCGCTCGCGCTGCAGCAGCGCGCCCAGCAGCGCGAAGGCGTCCACCCGGTCGAGCCCCGCGGTGCGGGCGTCGGCCAGGGCGGTGGCGATGGTGCGTGGGTTGGGGCGGGTGCTCATGCGCCGGTCTCCAGGGCGGCCAACTGCTGCTGTGCACGGGCGGCCTGCAGTGCGGCGATCAGCTCGGACAGGTCACCGTCCACCACCGCGCCCAACTTGTAGAGCGTCAGGTTGATGCGGTGGTCGGTCACCCGGCCCTGCGGGAAGTTGTAGGTGCGGATGCGGTCGGAGCGGTCGCCCGAGCCGACCAGGGCCTTGCGGGTGGCGGCCTCGGTGGCGGCGCGCGCCTGGGCCTCGCGGTCGCGCAGGCGGGCCTGCAGCACCGCCAGGGCCTTGGCCTTGTTGCGGTGCTGGCTGCGGTCGTCCTGGCACTCGGCCACCAGACCGGTGGGCAGGTGGGTGACGCGGATCGCGCTGTCGGTCTTGTTGACGTGCTGGCCGCCGGCGCCGCTGGCGCGGAAGGTGTCGATGCGCAGCTCGGCCGGGTTGAGCGTGACCTCGGCCGCCTCGTCGGGCTCGGGCATCACCGCCACCGTGCAGGCGCTGGTGTGGATGCGGCCTTGGGCCTCGGTGGCCGGCACCCGCTGCACGCGGTGGCCACCGGACTCGAAGCGCAGCCGGCCATAGGCGCCGTCGCCCTCGACGCGGATCACGATCTCCTTGTAGCCGCCCAGGTCGGAGGCGCTCTCGGACATGACTTCGGTGCGCCAGCCTTGGGCCTCGGCGTAGCGCAGGTACATGCGCGCCAGGTCGGCGGCGAACAGCGCGGACTCCTCGCCCCCGGTGCCGGCGCGGACCTCGACGAAGGCGTGGCGGGCGTCGTCGGGGTCGCGCGGCAGCAGGGCGGTCTGCAGCGCGGCGTCCAGGCGCTCCAGGTCGGCGCGGGCGGCGGCAATCTCCTCGGCGGCCATCTCGGCGAAGTCGGGCTCGGCCTGCAGCTCCAGCGCCGCGGCCAGGTCGCGTTCGCGCTGCTGGTAATCGCGCCACAGGGCGGTGACCTCGGCGGCCTCGGCCTGCTCGCGGGCCAGTTGGCGAAAGCGCGACATGTCGGCCATCACCGCGGGATCGGCCAGGTTGGCGTCCAGCTCGGCCAGGCGCATCGCCAGGCGGTCGAGCTGCTGTCGCAGCGCGTCTTTCATCGGGAACAGGGGCAGCGGGGAGAGGGGCGGGCGCCGCGGGGCCACCCGGGCGGCGGGCGCAGGGCGCGCCGCTAGCGGCCGGACTCGTCGGCCGGGTTGCGCGTGGTCGAGCGCAGGAACAGGCGCGAGAGGACCTCGGCGGTCTGGTGGCGGTGCTCGCCTTCGGCCGAGTGCAGCTCGGCCAGGGCGCCGTGCAGCATCTTCTGGGTCAGGCCGCGGCTGAGCGCCTCGAGCACCGTGTCCAGGTCATTGCCCTTGGCCAGCAGCTTGCGGGCGCGGGCGATCTCTGCGGCGCGCCAGTCGTCGGCCTGCTTGTTCAGGGCCTGGATCAGGGGCACGCTGGCGCGCTGGTCCAGCCAGTGGGCAAAGCTTTGCACGCCGGCGTCGATGATGGCCTCGGCCTGCTCCACCGCGGCCTGGCGCTTCTCGCCGGCGGTGCGCACCACTTGCGTCAGGTCGTCGACGGTGTAGAGGTAGACGTCGGACAGGCGCGAGACCTCGGGCTCGATGTCGCGCGGCACGGCCAGGTCGACCATGAACATCGGGCGGCGGCGGCGGGCCTTGAGGGCGCGCTCGACCGCACCCAGGCCGATGATGGGCAGCGTGGAGGCGGTGCAGGAGACGACGATGTCGAACTCGTGCAGGCGGGTGGGCAGGTCGGCCAGGCGCAGGGCCTGGGCACCGAAGCGGCTGGCGAGCTTCTCGCCGCGCTCGAGCGTGCGGTTGGCCACGGCCATGGCCTTGGGCTCGCGGGCGGCGAAGTGCGTGGCCACCAGCTCGATCATCTCGCCGGCGCCGACGAACAGCACCTGGGTCTCGTGCAGGTCCTCGAACAGCTGGGCGGCCAGGCGCACCGTGGCGGCGGCCATGCTGATCGAGTGGGCGCCGATCTCGGTGCTGGTGCGCACCTCCTTGGCGACCGAGAACGAGCGCTGGAACAGCTGGTGCAGGGTGGTGCCCAGGGTGCCGGCCTCGTCGGCGCCGCGCACGGCCTGCTTCATCTGGCCCAGGATCTGGGGTTCGCCCAGCACCATCGAGTCGAGGCCCGAGGCGACGCGAAACGCGTGGCGCGCGGCGTCGCGGTTCTCGAGCACGTAGGTGTGGTCCATCAGCTGTCCGGCGTCGATGCCGCCGTGCGCGGCCAGCCACTCGATGGTGGGGCGCACGATCTCGCTGGCGCGGCCCTGGCCGGCGGCCACGTAGAGCTCGGTGCGGTTGCAGGTGGACAGGATGGCGGCTTCGGGCACCGCGCGCAGCAACTGGTGCTGCAGGCCGCGCAGGGACGGGGTGAGTTGTTCGGGGGCGAACGCGAACCGGCCCCGCACGTCCAGCGGTGCGGTGGTGTGGTTCAGTCCGAGCGCGAAGACTCCCATGGGGCGCGATTATAAAATTGGGGAGGTGGTGCAGGGGGCATGGGCCCGGCTGCAGCCGTCACGGTCTTGATGGGAATCAAGTCCGTGTGCGGCGGCCACGCGACACCTGCACCTGGGAGCCCGATGGGACCGCTGGACGCACTCTGGCATCTGCTGAACTTCTTCGCCCCCGCGCTGGGCCTGGGCCTGATCACCACCGTGCTGGCCAAGGCCGTGTACCGGCGCGAGCTGGGCCCGGTGGCCTGGCGGCCGCTGCTGCTGTGGAGCACCGCGGCCGGCGCCGTGGCCCTGGTGGGCGGCCTGGTGGTCTTCGGCCGCGACGGCCGCATGGCCACCTACGGCCTGCTGGTGGCCGCCACCGCGCTGGCGCTGTGGTGGCGGGGCTTCGTCAGGCGCTGACCGAGTCGCGCACCAGGACCTCGCCGCGCAGCGAGTGCGGCAGGGCGCTGGTGATGGTCACGTCCACCATCTGGCCGATCAGGCGGGCCGGACCGGCGAAGTTGACGATGCGGTTGCACTCGGTGCGGCCCATCAGCTCGTTCGGGTCCTTGCGCGACGGGCCTTCGACCAGGATGCGCTGGACCGTGCCGACACGGCGGGCGCTGATCGCGCGCACGTTCTCTTCCAGGCGGGCCTGCAGGGTCTGCAGATGGGCCAGCTTGACCTCGTGCGGGGTGTCGTCGGCCAGCGAGGCGGCCGGGGTGCCGGGGCGTGGGCTGTAGATGAAGCTGAACGAGGCGTCGAAGCCGACGTCATCGACCAGCTTCATCAGCTTGTCGAAGTCTTCCTGGGTCTCGCCGGGGAAACCGACGATGAAGTCGGTGGACAGGCTGATGTCGGGGCGGATGGCCTTGAGCTTGCGGATCGTGCTCTTGTACTCGAGCGCGGTGTAGCCCCGCTTCATCGCCATCAGGATGCGGTCGCTGCCGTGCTGCACCGGCAGGTGCAGGTGGTTCACCAGCTGCGGCACCCGGGCGTAGACGTCGATCAGGCGCTGGCTGAACTCGTTGGGGTGGCTGGTGGTGTAGCGGATGCGCTCGATGCCGGGGATCTCGGCCACGTACTCGAGCAGCAGGGCGAAGTCGGCCAGCTCGGTGCTGTCGCCCATCTTGCCGCGGTAGGCGTTGACGTTCTGGCCCAGCAGCGTCACTTCCTTGACGCCCTGGTCGGCCAGGCCGGCGATCTCGGTGAGCACGTCCTCGAAGGGGCGCGAGACCTCGTCGCCGCGGGTGTAGGGCACCACGCAATAGGTGCAGTACTTGGAGCAGCCTTCCATGATCGAGACGAAGGCCGACGCACCGTCCACCTTGGCCGGTGGCAGGTGGTCGAACTTCTCGATCTCGGGGAAGCTGATGTCGACCTGCGGGCGCTGGGCGCGCTGGCGCTCGGCGATCATCTGCGGCAGGCGGTGCAGGGTCTGCGGGCCGAAGACGATGTCCACGTAGGGCGCGCGCTCGACGATGGCCGCGCCCTCCTGGCTGGCCACGCAGCCGCCCACGCCGATCAGCACGCCCTTTTTCTTCAGGTGCTTGACGCGGCCCAGGTCGGAGAAAACCTTCTCGGCGGCCTTCTCGCGCACCGAGCAGGTGTTGAACAGCACCAGGTCGGCCTGCTCGACGTCGTCGGTGGGCTCGTAACCCTCGGCCGCGCGCAGCACGTCGGACATCTTGTCCGAGTCGTACTCGTTCATCTGGCAGCCGAAGGTGCGGATGAAGACTTTCTTGGGGGTCGGCGGGGTACTGCTCATGGCCGGGTCCAGGTCTGGGAAACGTAGTCGAACTGCCAGGTGCTGCGCTCGGCCTCGGTCCGGGGCCAGGGCTTGCGGGCGAGCTCTTCGGGGGTCAGGAGCCACACCTCCTTGGGCTGGCCCAGCTGGTCCACGGTGTAGTTCACCGTGGCCTTGCGGCCTTCCAGCGTGCCGTAGGAGACGCCCATGTTCTGGGTGTCGCGGATGTGGGCGCCGGGCGCCAGCTGCGTGGCCTGGCCGTTGAGCGTGACCGCCGGCGGGGCGGTGAACACCATCTCGCCGCGCAGGGCCTGGTAGGGGAAGAGGCGCTGCACCTGCGCCTGGGCGGGCAGGGGGGCGAGGCCGAGGGTGGCCAGCGCGGCGGCCATCAGGCCGGTGCATGCGCGCAGGGCGCGGCGGCGGGGTGTCGGGACCGAGCGGAGCATGGTGTGGATCCAGAGGCCGGGTCAAAACGAAAAGGCCCGTAGTGCGAACACTTCGGGCCGGGAATTTTGGTGGCGCTTCAGGGATTCGAACCCCGGACCTGCGGATTATGATTCCGTCGCTCTAACCGGCTGAGCTAAAGCGCCATCAAGCCTTGAACTATAGCGTGGATTTCTGAAGGTTGGCAAGACCCCCTCAGAATTTTTTTCAGGTCGAGGGGTTCTCCAGCAGCACCGCGATGCCCTGGCCGCCGCCGATGCAGGCCGAGGCCACGGCCCAGCGACCGGCGCGGCGCTGCAGCTCGCGGGCGGCGGTGAGGGTCAGGCGCACGCCGCTGGCGGCCAGCGGGTGGCCCAGGGCGATCGCGCCGCCGTTGACGTTGAGCTTGGCGCCATCCAGGCCCAGGGCGCGCTGCACGGCCAGGGTCTGGGCGCCTTGGGCCTCGTTGACCTCGACCAGGCTGAGGTCGTCCAGCGTCAGGCCGGCGCGCTGCAGCAGCAGCTCGATCGCCGGGGCGGGGCCTATGCCCATGGTCTCGGGCGGCACGCCCACCACCGCCACCGCGGCCACGCGGGCCAGGGCCGGGCGGCCCCAGGCGGCCTTGACGGCACCGTTGGCCACCAGCGCGGCGGCGGCGCCATCGGTCAGGCCCGAGCTGTTGCCGCCGGTCTGCACGCCGCCCTCGTACACGGCGCGCAGCTTGGCCAGCACCTCGGGCGGCGACAGGCGCGGGTGGGTGTCGCGGTCGGCCACCGGGGCCTTGCCGGACAGGCGGATGCCGCGGGTCTTGTGGCCGCTCAGCTCGAACTTCTCGCTCGTCACCGGCACGATCTCGCCGGCCAGGAAGCCGCTCTCCTGCGCCGCCACCGCCTTGGCGAACGAGGCCGAGGCGAAGGCGTCCACTTCCTCGCGGGTGATGCCGTACTGCTTGGCCAGGTTCTCGGCGGTCTGGATCATGGTGATGCCGGCGGCCGGGTCCTTCAGCATCTCCCACAGGTTGTCGCGGAAGTTGACCGGCGCGCCCAGCTTGAAACCCTGGCGGTGGTCGAAGGCCATCACCGGGTTGCGGCTCATCGATTCGGTGCCCACCACCAGCGCCAGGCTGGCCAGGCCGCTGCCCAGCTGCTCGCCGGCCTGGCGGAAGAGTTCGAAGCCGGTGCCGCAGATGCGCTGCACCATCAGCGCCGGCACGTGCTGTGGCACGCCGGCGTACAGGCCGATGTGGCGCGGCAGGTAGAACTGGTCGAAGTCGCCAGGCGCCATGTTGCCGGCCAGCACCGAGTCCACCTGCTCGGCGCCCAGGCCGCTGCGGGCGATGACCTCGCGGGCCACCTTGATGCCCAGGTCGATCGGATTGACGTCGGCCAGGGCGCCGCAGTAGTCCACGAAGGGGGTGCGCAGGCCGTCCAGCATCCAGACGTCGTCGAAGGCCTGGAACTGGCCGCGCAAGGGGAGGGCGGAGGTCATCGGGCGGTCCTCAGTGCAGCAGGGTGACGACGCGGGGGTCGACGGTGTCGGCGTACAGCGTGGCCACCTCGACCGCGCGCCGGCTGAGCACCGCGCGCTGGTTGATGTAGCCCTTGTCGGTGATCTCGCCGGCGTCGGCGTTGGGCGGCTCGGTCATCAGCAGCACCCGGCCCGGGCACTGCGACGAGCCGCCGCCGCGGCGCAGCTCCAGCAGCGCCGCGTGCACCTTGGCGTGCAGGGCCTCGCGGTCCAGGGCCTGGCCGGTGGCGCTCAGGAAGACCAGGGCGCCGATCTCGTCGCGGTCGTGGCCGGTGATGACCGCGTCGGTCACCAGCGGGGCCAGGGCCGAGACCAGCTTGACCCGCAGCGTGCCCACCGAGACCCAGGTGCCGGTGGTCAGCTTGAAGTCCTCGGCCACCCGGCCGTTGAACATCACGCCCTTCTCGGGGTGGGCCGGGTCCACCAGGTAGCCGGCGTCGCCGATCTTGTAGTAGCCCTCCTCGTCGAAGGCGTCGGCGCTGGTCTGCGGCGCGTGGCGGTAGCCGGGGAAGATGTTGACCCCGCGCACGCGCAGCTCGAGCTTCTCGCCGTTGGGGATGAACTTGAGCTCGGTGCCCGGCAGCGGCAGGCCGATGCAGCCGGCACCCTCCAGCATGAAGTGGGCGCTGGTGACGGCCGGGGCGGTCTCGGTGGCGCCCCAGGAGGTGGTCAGCCAAAGCGGCTCGTCGCGCACCTTGGCGGCGATGGCCTGCAGCCGCTGCCAGCTGGCCTGGGGCAGCGCGGCGCCGGCGTAGAACACGGCGCGCAGCGGGGCCAGCACCTTCTTGGCGAAGGCCGGGTCTTCCTCGAGAAAGCCCATCAGCATGTCCAGCCCGCGCGGCACGTTGAAGTGGATGTTGGGCGTGCAGTCCTTCAGGTTGCGCACCGTCTTCTCGATCGCACCGGGCACCGGGCGGCCATCGTCGATGTGCATCGTGCCGCCGTGGCACAGCACCATGTTCAGGTTGTGGTTGCCGCCGAAGGTGTGGCTCCAGGGCAGCCAGTCCAGCAGCACCGGCTTCTCGCGCTTCAGGAAGCGCCAGGTCTGGGCGATCATCTGCTGGTTGGCGCACAGCATGCGGTGGGTGTTGATCGCCACCTTGGGGTGGCCGGTCGAGCCGCTGGTCAGCAGGTACTTGGCCACGGTGTCGGGCAGCACGCGGGCGAAGGCCTGCATCACGCCCGGGCCTTCCTTCATGCCGGCCAGGGTGTCCCAGGCGAAGGCGCCGGGCACCTGGTCGGCGCCCGTGCCCAGCACCACCACGCCGTTCAACGCGCCCGCGTCCAGGCAGGCCCGCAGGGCGGGGCCGTAGGTGGCGGCGTCGCTGGCGTAGACCAGTGCCGGGTCCAGCATCTGCACGATCTCGCGGATCTTCAGGAAGTCCTTGCTCAGCCGGCAGTAGGCGCTGCTGACGGTGCACACCGGCACGCCGATGTGCATGGCCGCCAGCATCAGCGCCAGGTGGTCCACCGAGTTGTCCGACACCACCACCACCGGCTTGCCCGCGGGCAGGTGCAGGCCCAGCAGGCCCTGCGCCACCGAGCCCACCGCGGCGCGCAGCTGCGCCCAGCTCAGGCGGCGCCACTCGCCGTCGGGGGCGCGCTCAGCCACCGCCGGTGCGTCCGGGGTTTCGCGGGCCCACTTCTCCAGCCAGTCGCCGATGCAGCGGGCGTAGGGCCCCAGCGCCTGGGGCGAGCGCAGCACGAAGCTGCCATCGGTCATCTCCAGCCGTTCCACCCGGGGCGGGGCAACGTGGTCGGGGTCGTCGACAAAGGTGGCCATGGGTGTCTCCTGGTGCGGGGTGGGCCGTGGCGCTGTGCACTGTTCTTCTGATGTAGCGCAAAGTGCCGAATGAGTCATAAGCATGATACTGCATGCGCTTTGAGGGTGTTGCGCAGCAAAGTGCATGGAAAACCCTCATTTCCCCCACCACGAGGAGACAGCCCATGAGCACGCTCAACGCCGACAGCCTGGTCGAGGACCGCGAGTCGATCCAGAACGACCGCTTCGTCGAGGTCAACTACGACGACCGCATCCCCAACAACGTCGACCTCTCCAGCGACCGCCAGCTGCAGCGCGCGCTCGAGGCCTGGCAGCCCCGCTACGTCGACTGGTGGAAGGAGATGGGCCCCGAGGGCTTCCAGAACGCCGAGGTCTACCTGCGCACCGCGGTGGGCGTGGACCCGGCCGGCTGGGCCAGGTTCGGCTACGTGAAGATGCCCGACTACCGCTGGGGCATCCTGCTGGCGCCTGCCGTGGAGGGCCGCACCATCTCGCACGGCCGCCACCGGGGCGAGCCGGTCTGGCAGGAGGTGCCGGGCGAGTACCGCTCGCTGCTCAAGCGCCTGATCGTGGTGCAGGGCGACACCGAGCCGGCGTCGGTGGAGCAGCAGCGCTGGCTGGGCGCCGCCGCCCCCAGCCTGTACGACATGCGCAACCTGTTCCAGGTGAACGTGGAAGAAGGCCGCCACCTGTGGGCCATGGTCTACCTGCTGGTCAAGTACTTCGGCAAGGATGGCCGCGAGGAGGCGCAGGCCTTGCTGGAGCGCCGCAGCGGCCACCAGGACAACCCGCGCATCCTGGGCGCCTTCAACGAGAAGACGCCCGACTGGCTGAGCTTCTTCATGTTCACCTACTTCACCGACCGAGACGGCAAGATGCAGCTGGCCGCGCTGGCCGAGTCGGCCTTCGATCCGCTCAGCCGCAGCTGCCGTTTCATGCTGACCGAAGAGGCGCACCACCTGTTCGTGGGCGAGACCGGCGTCGGCCGCACCGTGGAGGCCACCTGCGCCGCCATGGTCAAGGCCGGCATCACCGACCCCTGCGACACCGCAGCCATCCGGAAGCTGGGCGTGGTCGACCTGCCGCTGCTGCAGCGCAAGGCCAACTTCCACATGAGCGTGACCCGCGACCTGTTCGGCGGCGAGATCAGCTCCAACGGCGCCGAGGCCTTCAACACCGGCCTGAAGGGCCGCTTCAACGAAGCCAGGCTCACCGGCGACGACCACCAGCTGCAGGACGCCACCTACCCGGTGCAGCGCGTGGTGAACGGTGAACTGGTCTGGGAAGACGTGCCCGCGCTGCGCGCGATCAACAGCCGCCTGCTCGACGACTACATCGCCGACTGCCAGGGCGGCATCGACCGCTGGAACAAGACCATCGAGAAGGCCGGCATCGATTTCAAGCTGACCCAGCCGCACAAGGGCTTCAACCGCCGCATCGGCGAGTTCGCCGGCCACGCCATCAGCCCCGCCGGCGAGGTGGTAGGGGCCGAGGTCTGGGCCGCCAGCCAGCACGAGTGGCTGCCCAACGCCGACGACCTGGCCTACATCCACTCCCTGATGCAGCCCTGCCACGCCCCCGGCCAGTACGCCAGCTGGATCGCACCGCCGCGGATGGGCATCAACCAGCAGCCGGTGGACTACGAGTACGTGAAGATCGACTGAGCGCCGCAGGACGCCGCCGCGGCCCGGGGCGTCTCGGGCCGTGGCCTTGGCGTGCGGGACCGATCAGTCGGTCGTGACGCCCGTGTCGCGCACCAGCCGCCCCAGGCGGACCGACTCGGTGCGCACCAGTTGCCCGAAGGCCTCGGGCGTGCCGGCCACCACCGGCGTGCCGATGGCCTCCCACTTCTGGCGGAAGACCGGGTCCTTGAAGATGTCGAGGAACGTGGCGTTGAGCCGGGCGATGATCGCCGCCGAGGTGCCGGCGCGAACCGCCACACCGTGCCAGGCAGTCGTCTCGAAGTTCGCCAGGCCGGCCTCGGCCATCGTCGGCACCTGGGGCAGTGCCGGGCTGCGTTGGGCCGAGGTCACCGCGATCGGCTGGAGCTTGCCGGCCTGGATGTGGGGCAGCGAGCTGCCCAGGATGTCGAACATCACCTTGACCTGACCGCCCAGCACGTCATTGAGCGCCGGGCCCGCGCCTCGGTAGGGCACGTGCACCAGCGGCACGCCGGCGGCGCGCGCAAACAACTCGCCTGCCAGGTGCTGGGGGGTGCCATTGCCGGCCGAGGCAAAGGTGAAGGGCTGCTTCTGCGCCTTGGCTGCGGCCACGAACGCCTTGAGCGTCTTCAGGTTCAGCGACGGATGGGCCTCCAGCACCAGCGGGAAGGCGGACAACTGCACCACCGGCGCCAGGTCGTTGATGGCATTGAAGGGCATGCTGCGGAACAGGGTGCCGTTGACGGCCATCGGACCGCTGGCCGCCAGCAGCAGGGTCTGGCCATCGCCTGGCGCTTGCCTGGCCACCTCCGCGCTGCCCACGTTGCCACCGGCGCCGCCCTTGTTCTCCACCAGGACGGGGACACCCAGACGCTTCTGCAATTCCGGCTGCAACAGGCGCGCCATCAGGTCGGTGGGACCACCCGGCGGGTAGGGCACGACGAACCGGATCGGTCCGTTGGGGTAGCCGGTCTGCGCATGGACCAGAGAGCCTGGGCCGAGGCCCAGGGCGAGCAGAGCAGTGCGGCGCGACAGCGTCATCGGGGAGTCTCCTGTGACAGGGTGGTGGGACGCAACGGGATCAGGTGCCGAAGCGGCTGCGGACTTGCTCGGCCGTGGCCAGTGGCCGCCCCAGGGCGGCCGCCACCTCGGCGGCCTGCCTCACGAGGGCCGCGTTGTCCGGTGCCAGTCGGCCATCGCGCAGGCGCAGGTTGTTCTCGAAGCCCACGCGGGCGTGGCCGCCCAGCGCCGCCGCCGCCGCCACACAGGCGTTCTCGCCTGGCCCGAAGGCGCACATCGCCCAGGGTTCGGTTCCGCCGTGCGCCTGCACGAAAGGCAGCAGTTCGCGTGGCTCGGAGGTCTGGGTGGCGCTGTAGCGACCCAGCACGAACAGCAGAAACCAGGGCGCATCGGGCACGGTGCCGGCCGCGCGCAGCGCTTGCCAGCGCCGCAGGTCGGGCAGGTCATACAGGATGACCTGGGTCATCGTGCGCTGGGTGGCCAGTTCGCCGAAGAACGCGGCCAGGCCGGCATCGCCGATCTCGGGTCGGTCGATCTCCCTCAGGCCCACCGACACCGCTTCGGGGCGCAGCGCACGCACCATGGCCAGCTGCTCTTCGGCGCGGTAGACCTTGGCGGCCTCGCTGGTGATCTGCAGCACCATCTCGTCACCGACCGCGGCGCGCACCACGCGCAGGGCCTCGCGATAGCCCTGGACGTCCAGACTGTGGCGGCCTTGGGCGTCGCGGATGTGCAGGTGGAGCATCGCGGCGCCGGCCTCCAGGCAGTGCTTGGCGGTGTCGGCCAGGGCGGTCGCGGTCAGCGGCACCGCTGGGTGATCGGCGTGCTGCTTGTAGGCGCCGTTGGGAGCGACGGTGAGAATGAGCGGGTCGGTCATGGGGTGGGCGCGGGCGGATCAGGCAAGTCAAGCGAATCGGGCCGAGGGGGCGTTGGCGGCAGCTCGTCACGCAGCAGCGTCAGGCCGGCGCGCAGCAGGCGGTCGTAGCGGGCGCGTTCGGCGTCGCGGCGCTCGGGCGGCCAGTCCGTGAAGCCCGCGCCGGCCTTCATGCCGATGCGGCCGGCGGCCACCTGCTCACGAAGCACGCGCGCCGGCTGGTCGTCGTTGCACAGGCTGGGGTAGATCGTCGCCGCGGCCGCGCAGTGGATGTCCAGGCCTGCGTGCTCGCGCTGCAGCACCGGCCCGGCAGCCAGGAAGCGAAAGCCGAATCCGAAGCGCACCGCCGCGTCGATGTCTTCGGCGCTGGCCACGCCGTCCTCCAGCAGCGCAAAGGCCTCGCGCGCCAGCGCGTGCTGCAGTCGGTTGGCCAGGAAGCCCGGGCGATCCTTGCGCACCAGCACCGGCACGCTGGCGCAGCGCCGCATCGTGCCCATCAGGGCTTGCGCGCAGTCCTCGTCGCTGGCCGTCCCCATCACCACCTCCACCAGAGGCACCAGGTGAGCGGGCATGAAGAAATGCAGGCCGAACATGCGCCCCTGGGTGGGCAGGCCCAGCGCGATCCGGCTGATCGGCAGACCCGAGCTGTTGCTGGTGAGCAGCGCATGGGCGGGCGCGCACCGCACCAGCTCGGCGAAGAGCTGTTGCTTGGCCTCGAGTTGCTCAACGATGCACTCGACCACCAGCCCGGCGTTCCCCCACTCGACCGCGTCGAGGCTGGCGACGATGCGGGGCGAGGTGCGCAGGCCGAGCGACGCGGCTTCGCGCGCCATGCGCTCGGCGGCACGCCCGGACTGGTCAGCGCTGCGTTCGACAACGGTCACGTGCAGGCCGCCGCGGGCCAGCACGATGGCGACATCCGCGCCCATCGTGCCGCCACCCACGACCACCGCATGGGTGGGCAGGGAAGAGATCATGCCGGGCAGTCTAGAAAACGGCCTTGATCGGGTCCAGTCGCGTTTCGCGATGGATTGATAATCAATCATGATCAATTGGTCGATTCGCGAGATCGAGGTCTTCCTGTCCCTGGCCGAGACGCTGAGCTTTCGGCGCACTGCCGAGCGCATGCACCTGTCGCAGCCGGCGGTCTCTGGCGTGGTGGCACGGCTGGAGGCGGTCTTTGGCGCGCCTCTGTTCGAGCGAAGCACGCGCGCGGTGCGGCTCACCGATGCCGGTGACGCGCTGCGAGTCCATGCCCGGGGCCTGCACACACAGGCCAGCGCGGCAGCCGCTGCAGTGCGCGACGTGGCCGAGCTGCGCCAGGGCCGCGTGCGGGTGGCGGCGCTGCCATCGCTGGCGGCCACCGTCGTCCCCGCGGTGTTCGCACGGTTCGGCGCCGAACATCCGGGTGTGCGGCTGGATCTGCTCGACACGCTCTCGGTGTCGTCCTTCGAGCTGGTGCGCTCGGGCGAGGTCGACTTCGCCCTGACCGCCGAGAACCCGGCCTACGCGGACCTGTCCTGTGTGGCGCTGGCCAGCGATCCCTTCGTGCTGCTGCTCAGCGCCCGCCACCCCTTGGCGCAGGGGCGTGCGCCGCTGAGCTGGCAGCGTGCGGCTGAACTGCCGCACATCTCGATGCCTGCGCCGACCAGCGTGCGCCAGTACGCCGACGCCGCCCTGTTGCAGCTCGGCCAGCGCTTCGAGCCGCGCTACGAGGTGGAGCACCTGGCCTCGATCAACGCGATGGTGGCGGCCGGCCTGGGCGTGTCGGCGCTGCCCGAGCTGGCCGCCCGGGTGGCCCGCGGCGCCAACGTCGTGCAGCGCCGACTGACCGAGCCCGAGGTCCGACGCCCGATCGTCCTGGTGACGTTGCAGGGGCGGCGCCTGTCGACGGCCGCCCAGGCCGTGGCCAGCCTGTTGCGTGACGAGGTCCAGCGCACCCTGCGGCGTGCCGGTGGCCGACCCGCCACGACCTGAGCCGCAGGCGGCGGTCGCCGATCCTCACGGACCGGTTGGCCGCCGCTTCACTGGAACGCGAAATCCAGCTCCGGCTTCAGCCCGCTGACGAGGCGCGCGATGCTCTTGCCCGAACCGCAGGCGTGCGTCCAGCCCAGCGTGCCGTGGCCGGTGTTGAGGAACAGGCCCTTGACGCGGCTGCCGCCGATCAGCGGGACGTTGGACGGCGTGGCCGGGCGCAGGCCGGTCCAGAACTGGGCCCGGGTGGTGTCGCCGGCGCCGGGAAAGAGCTCCTCGGTGCGGCGGACGATGGCTTCGCAGCGCACCCGGTTGAGGTCGCGGTCGTAGCCGTTGAGCTCGGCGGTGCCGGCGATGCGCAGGCGGTCGCCCAGGCGCGAGAACACCAGCTTGAACTCGTCGTCGGTCAGGGACACCTGGTGGGCCTTGCTGGCGTCCTTCACCGGCATGGTCACCGAGTAGCCCTTGGCCGGGTAGATCGGCAGCGTGATGCCCAGGGTCTTGGCGTACACCGGGCTGAGCGAGCCCATGGCCAGCACGTAGGCGTCGGCCTTCAGGCGCTGGAAGCGGCCCTCGGCGTCGGTGGCCTCGACGTGGTCCATCGCGCCGCCCACGGTGCGCAGCGCGGTGACGGTGTGGCTCATCAGGAAGCGCACGCCGTCGTCCTCGCAGCGCTGGACCAGCTCGCGGGCGAAGCGGTTGGCGTCGCCGGATTCGTCCTCGGCGGTGTAGGTGGCGCCGGCCAGCTGCGGGCGGATGTGCGCCAGCGCGGGCTCCAGGCGCACCGCTTCTTCGGCGCTGATCACGCGGCGGTCGCAGCCCAGGTCGCGCATCTGCTGCGCCGGGGCCTCGGCGGCGTCGAACTCCTTCTGGCTGGTGTAGAAGTGCAGGATGCCCTGGGTGCGCTGGTCGTACTCGATGCCGCGGGCGGCGCGCAGGGCCTGCAGCTCCTGGCGGCTGTAGGTGCCCAGGCGCACGATCTGCTCGATGTTGTGGCGGGTGCGGCCGGGGGTGCATTCGCGCAGGAACTGAAGGCCCCACAGCCACTGGCGCAGGTCGGCGCGCAGGCGGAACAGCAGCGGGGCGTCCTCCTGGCCCAGCCACTTCAGCAGCTTGGCGGGGGCGCCGGGGTTGGCCCAGGGTTCGGCGTGGCTGACCGAGATCTGGCCGCCGTTGGCGAAGCTGGTTTCGGCGGCGGGGGTGGCCTGGCGGTCGACGACCGTGACCTCGTGGCCGAGTTGACGCAGGTAGTAGGCCGAGGTGGTGCCGAGCAGGCCGGCACCCAACACGATGACGTGCATGGGAGAGACTCCAGTGAAGGATGAGCAGCAAAGCCATCCACGGCGATGAAGCCGGGATGTGCCGCTCCCCCTGTCCTTGGTACCTGAGAGATTCGGCGCCGGCCCATCAGGCCGTGCCTTGCTCCTTCGGTGCGTCAGCCTGTGCGTGTGCAGCGGCGGACGGCTCTCCAGACGGCGTGTGTCAGTGGGCAGTACGGGACCTGAGCGTGCATGGGAGTTTGCGCCTTCGGTGGCTGCAGCACGGGGCTGCAGCGCTCTCCTGCCCGGGTGAGAGTTTACGCGGGGACCAGGAACCTCCGGGTCAGCAATGTCCAGTATTTGGCACCGACGGCGATGTTGTCGTCGTTGAAGTCGTAGCCGGGGTGGTGGACCATGCAGGCGTGCGCCGGCACGGCCGATTCCGGGCCGCCGTTGCCGATCAGCAGGTAGCTGCCGGGCACGCGCTCGAGCATGAAGGCGAAGTCCTCGCTCCCGGTCAGCGGCGGGCCCTGTCGCGTGATGCCGTCCTCGCCGCGCAGCTCGGCGCCCACCGCGCGGGCGAAGGCGGTGGGCTCGGGGTGGTTGACCAGCACGGTGTAGCCGGGGCGCCAGTCGACCTCGGCGCGCACGCCGTAGGACTCGGCCTGGGCGGCGGCCAGGGCGCGGATGCGGCGCTCCAGCGTGGCGCGCACGGCGGGGTCCAGGGCGCGCACGCTCAGCTCCAGCCGGGCGCTGGCGGGGATCACGTTGTTGGCCTGTCCGGCCTGCAGCGCGCCCACCGTGACCACCGCCGTCTGCAGCGGATCGACGTTGCGCGAGACCACCGTCTGCAGCGCCATCACCAGGCTGGACGCGGCCACCACCGGGTCGGCGCAGTGCTGCGGAAAGGCGCCATGGCCGCCCACGCCGTGCAGGGTGATGGTGGCGTAGTCGCTGGACGCCATCGCCGCGCCCTCGCGGAACACCAGGTGGCCCTGGGCGATGCCGGGCATGTTGTGCATGGCGAAGAGGGCGTCGCAGGGGAAGCGCTCGAACAGGCCGTCGGCCATCATTCGCAGCGCCCCGCCGCCGCCTTCCTCGGCCGGCTGGAAGATCAGGTGCAGGGTGCCGTCGAAGCCGCCCTCGTCGGCCAGCCGGCGCGCCGCGGCCAGCAGCATGGCGGTGTGGCCGTCGTGGCCGCAGGCGTGCATCAGGCCGGGCTTGCCGCTGGCCCAGGGGCGGCCGGATTGCTCGGTGATGGGCAGCGCGTCCAGGTCGGCGCGCAGGCCCAGGCGGCGCGGGCCGTCGCCGCGGCGCAGCGTGCCCACCACGCCGGTGCCGCCCAGGCCGGTGCTGACCTCGTAGCCCCACTCGCGCAGGCACTCGGCCACCAGACCGGCGCTGCGGTGTTCCTCGAAGGCGAGTTCCGGGTGGCGGTGCAGGTCGCGCCGCAGCGCGACGAAGTCCTCCACCGTGGCGGCCTGGGTGTGCACGTCGCTCTCCGGACTCACTGGGCTTCGAGCTTGATCGCCTTGGCGATCGCACGGAAGCGGGCGGTCTGGGCGGCGTACTCGGTGGCGGCATCGGCCAGCGACAGCGGCTTGGCGGGCATCACCGCCTGCTGTTCCAGCTGGGCATGCACGGCGGGGTCGGACAGCACGGTGCTCAGGGCCTTGTGCAGGGCCTGGACCACCGGCTCGGGGGTGTCCTTCTTGACGAAGTAACCGGTCCAGATGTTGAACGCGAAGTCCTTGAGCGCCTTGCTGTCGTTGACGCTGGGGTACTGCTTGAGGAAGGGCGCCTCGACCTTGCCGGCCGGGGCCAGCGTGCCGATCACCTTGAGCCGGCCGCTGTCCACCAGGCCGCCCACCTGGGCGCCCGAGACGATGATCGCGATGTCCACCATCTCGCCGCCCAGGTCCTGGAAGATCGGCGCGATGCCCTTGTACGGGATGTGGGTCATCTTGGCGCCCACGCTCTGCGAGAAGTGTTCGCCCAGCACGTGGTAGAACGAGCCGACCCCCACGCTGGCGTAGGTCAGCGGCTTGCCCTCGGCGGCGTTCTTCTTCGCCAGCGCGACCAGCTCGTCGGCGTTCTTCGCCGGCAGGCCTGGACGGGCCAGGATCGCGATCGGCGACACGCCGATCATCTGCACCAGGCGGAAGTCCTCGGACTTGAACTTGACCGCGGCGTTGGCCAGCGGGGCCAGGATCAGCTCGTTGGGCGAGCCCTGGAACAGGTACTGCCCATCCGACGGCGCCTGCAGGACCTTGTTGGCCCCCAGCGCGCCGCTGACGCCGCCCAGGTTCTCCACGATCACCTGCTGGCCCAGCGCCTTGCCCAGGGGCTGGTGGACGATGCGCGCCACCACGTCGGACAGGCCGCCGGCGGGGTAGGGCACCATCAGGTTCAGGGGCTTGGCGGCGGACTGGGCCAGGGCGCCGGTGGCCAGGCACAGGCCGGCGATCAGCGGAACACAGCGGCGAAGGAATCGGTTCATGGGGAACTCCTGCGGTGACGGGGATCGCGGCGAGGTGCCGGTGTGGAAGCCATCGTAGGGATGCGGAAATGGGTAGTCCAATGCATTGTGCTCGGCTGAACAATGCGTTCAACTCATGCATTGACGGACCCCTGGAGACCGCCATGACCCTGGTGCAGCTGCGCCACCTGATCAGCCTGGCCGAGACGGCTTCGTTCAGCCGCGCCGCCGAGCGCCAGCACCTGACCCAGCCCGCGCTCAGCCGCAGCATCGCAGCCCTCGAGGACGAGCTGGGCGGCCGCCTGTTCGACCGCGTGGGCCGCCGGGCCGAGCCCACCGCCCTGGGCCGCGAGGTGCTGGAGCGTGCCCGCCGCCTGGTGTCCGAGGCCGACGAGCTGAGCGGCCATGGCCGCGCGGTGCGCAGCGGCCAGGCCGGCACGCTGCGGGTGGGGTTGGGCTCGGGACCCGGGGCGCTGCTGACCGTGCCGCTGCTGCAGCGGGTGGCGGTCGAGCGCGCCGGGCTGCGCCTTGAGGTGCGCCGTGGGGGCACCGGTCTGTTGGTCGAGGGCCTGAGGGCCCGCGAGCTGGACGCTCTGGTGATCGACGCGCGTTCGCTGCCGCCGGCCCCCGACCTGCGCTGCGAGGTGCTGGGCGAGCGGCCGGGGGCGTTCATGTGCCGGCGCGGCCACCCGCTGTTGCGGCGGCGCCGGCCGCTGCGCTTCGCCGACCTGCAGGCCTGGCCGATCGCGGCCACCCCGCTCAGCGACGAAGTGAGCCGGGTGCTGATGGAGCGCTACGGCCCCGAGGCGCACCCCGAGCGCTGCGTCACCCTGCGCGGCGACGACCTGGCCGGTCTGGTCGAGGCCGCGGCCGGCAGCGATGCGGTGCTGCTGGCGGTGCGCGACGCGGCGCCGCAGCTGGTCGAGCTGGTGCTCGAGCCGCCGCTGGCGGCCACCGCGCGCTTCGGTCTGGTCACGCTGGCCGGGCGCAGCCCGGCACCGGCCCTGGCCCTGCTGCGGGCGCTGGCGCTGGAGCGCCTGCGGGCGGCGGGCTGAGCGGGCTTCAGCCCGCCGCCAGCCGGCGCGCCAGGCTGCGCAGCGACGCCTCGTCCAGCGTCGCCAGCTCGTGGCGCTGGGCCCGGTCCACCTGGGCGTAGTTCCCGCCCTGGGAGCGGGCATAGGCCGGGTCGTAGTGTTCGACCATCAGGGCCTCGAACAGCGGCGCCAGGGCCCCGGCGCGGGCCCAGTCCTGCCAGCGCTGCAGGGTCTCGTTGGGGTGCAGGCCCTTGAGCTGTCGCAGCCGGGCGCACAGCAGCGCGCGGTCGTCGCCCAGGTAGGCGTAGTCGCGCAGCAGGTAGTCCAGCCGCGCCGCCACCGGGGCCGCGATCTCCACGCAGGGGCTGGCGCGCATGCGCTCGAGCAGCGGCGTGGGCAGGTGGACCTTGCCGATGCGACGGCTCTCGGCCTCGACGTACACCGGGCGGGCCGGGTCCAGCGCGCCCAGGACCGACCACAGCCGGGTCTCGAAGGCCTTCTGGCTGGGCTGTTCCAGGCCGGGCATCTGGCCCAGCACCGAGCCCTTGTGGACGGCCAGGCCCTCCAGGTCCAGCACCTGGGCGCCTTCCTCGGCCAGCAGGCGCAGCAGCCAGCTCTTGGCGCTGCCGGTGGGGCCGGCGATCACCCGCAGGGGCAGGACCGGGGCCCGTTGTTCGATGCCCTCGATCACGTGGCGGCGAAAGCCCTTGTAGCCGCCCTGCAGCTGCTGGGCGTCCCAGCCCACCATGCGCATCCAGGTCACCATCGAGCCGCTGCGCATGCCGCCGCGCCAGCAGTAGACCAGCGGGCGCCATTTCTCGGGCTTGTCCGAGAAGCGCTCGCGCAGGTGGCGCGACAGGTTGGCCGCCACCATCGCCCCGCCGATGCGCCGCGCCACGAAGGCCCCCTGGAGCTTGTACAGCGTGCCGACGATGCGGCGCTCCTCGTCGTCCAGCACGGGGCAGTTGATGGCGCCGGGCAGGTGGTCCTCGGCGAACTCGGACGGGGAGCGGGCGTCGATGATGGCGTCGAAACGGCCGATCTGGTCGACCCCGACAGGGCGGTGGGCACTCATGGCCCCGATTGTCTCAGGCGGGATCCTCCGGGCTGCGGATGCGGCCCACGCGGTGCGGGGCGATGCTGGCGACCGTCCATCCGACCCACCCACCCAGGAGCCCCGCATGACCCGACGTCCCCTGCTGTCCCTGCTGATCGCCGCCACCCTGCCGCTGGCGCTGCTGCCCGCCACCGCCCGCGCCGCGGGCGACTGGCCCACCACCCTCGAAGGCATCGACCTCGACCCCGAGAAGCCGGGCTTCGAGGCCTTCTACGACACCCGGCTGGGCATCACCTGGCTGACCGACGTGGGCGCGGTGCAGGGCACGCGTTTCGCATGGGTGGACCCCGGGCGAGGGGGCGTGTCGACGCCGCTGGTCGAGTTCGACAAGGCCCAGCGCTGGCTGGCCAAGGCACGGTTCGCGGAGGTGGGCGGCTGGCGCCTGCCCTCGCCGGTCGAGTTCGGCTCGATGTTCTTCCAGACCCTGGGCCACACCGACAACGTGCTGCGGGAGCGCGGGCCCTTCATGAACCTGGGCACCTACCCGGCCGAGGACGGCAACACCGGTCGCTACGTCTGGACCAACGAGACCTGGGGCCCGATCATCACCACCTTCGGCATGGAAGGCTATGGCTGGAACACCGCGCTGTCGGGCAACCCGATGATCGCCTGGCCGGTGCACGACGGCCGCGTCCGGCCCGTACCGCGGGTGGCCGGGCGGGCGGAGTGGGCCCAGCCGGGCTACCGGGTCCAGTGCACGAACGGGCGCACCGGGCAATCGGTGCTGCTGCGCATGCAGGAGCGGCCCGCCTGGGACTGCTCCCGCGCCGGCCTGCGGGCCGAACCGGGCGACGAGGTCACGGTGCGCCTGCAGGGCCTGTCGCGCTGAGCGCGACCCGCGGCCGGCTCAGGCCGGCAGCTTGAACAGACTGGTCGCCTCCAGGTCGAGCACCTCGGCCTGGTCCTGGTTGAACAGCTGCCAGCGCCAGCGCAGGATGCCCAGCGGCTTGCCCGCCGAGCGGCGCGTCTCGACCACGGTGGCCACCACGCGCAGCGTGTCGTCCGGGCGCACCGGCTTGAGCCACTTCACGTACTGCAGGCCGGGCGAGGCGAAGCTCTCGCTGCCGGCCAGCGCGGCCTCGGCCAGCAGGCGCATCGCGATGCCGCAGGTCTGCCAGCCGCTGGCGATCAGGCCGCCGTGCGGGCCGGCGGCGGCGGCCTCGGGGTCGGTGTGGAACCACTGCGGGTCCCAGGCCTGGGCGAAGTCCAGGATCTGCTGCTCGGTGACGGTGTAGGGGCCGGCCTCGATCACCTGGCCGACGTGGAACTCGGCGAACTTCATGCCGCGCTCCACAGCCGCTGGCGCAGCCAGGGGCTGGCCCGGTAGCGCTCGCCCCGGTAGTGGGCGTCGAGGTGGTCCAGCAGCTCGACCACCGGGCGGGCGCCCAGGCGCTGCAGCCACTCGAAGGGGCCGGCCGGGTAGTTGACGCCCAGCTTCATGGCCGCGTCGGCGCCCTCGGGGCTGCACACGCCCTGCTGCACCGCGTCCGCGCCCTCGTTGACCAGCATGGCCACGGTGCGGGCCACCACCAGGCCGGCGGCGTCGGCCACCTGCAGCGGGTGGGCCCCGGCCGCGGCCAGCACGCCGGCCACCTGGGCCGCCAGGCCCGGCGCCGCGCCGGCCGCCACGGCAAAGGCCAGCGGCATGCCGGGCTGCACCGCCTCGGTCACGTTCCAGTCGAACACCGCCACGTCGCGGGCGCCGGCCTCGAAGGCCACCTGCGCCGCCGGGCGGCCGTCGGTGGGCCGCAGCAGGCCGCCACCCGACAGGCGCAGGGCCAGGCCCGGGCTGTGGGCGTCGCGCTGCACCGGCAGGCCGGCGCCGGCCAAGGCCCCGGCCATCCACTCGGCCCAGGGGCCGCGACCGCACACGGTCACCGCGCCGGGCGCGGCTTGGGGCGCCGCCGGGGGCCGGGCACCGGCCTCGTGCGGCGGGTAGGCGTAGAAGCCGCGGCCACTCTTGCGGCCCAGCCAGCCGGCGTCCACCAGGTCGCGCTGCACGCCGCTGGGGCCGTAGCGCTTGTCCTGGAAGTTGGCGGCATAGACCGAGTTCGTGACCGCGAAGTTGGTGTCGTGGCCGATCAGGTCCATCAGCTCGCACGGCCCCATGCGAAAGCCCGCGCCGCGCAGACAGGCGTCCAGCACCGCCGGGGCGGCGGCCTGCTCCTGCAGCAGGGCCAGGGTCTCGGCGTAGAAGGGGCGGGCGATGCGGTTGACGATGAAGCCCGGCGTGCTGCGGGCGTGCACCGGCACCTTGCCCCAGGCCTGGGACAGCTGGAAGATCGCCTCGGCCACGGCCGGGTCGGTGTGCAGGCCCGAGACCACCTCGACCAGCTTCATCAGCGGCACGGGGTTGAAGAAGTGCATGCCCACCAGGCGCTCGGGGCGCTGCAGGCCGTTGGCGATGGCGGTGACCGAGATCGACGAGGTGTTGGTGGCCAGCACCGCGTCCTCGCCCAGCAGCGCTTCCAGGGCCTTGAACAGGCCGCGCTTGGCCTCGAGGTGTTCGACGATGGCCTCGACCACGAGGCGCGCGCCGCGGGCCTCGGCCACGTCGCTGATCGGCGTGATGCGGGCGATGGCGGACTCGGCCGCGTCGGCCCCGAGCTTGCCCTTGGCCACCAGCCCCTGCAGGGTCTTGGCCAGCTGGGCCTTGGCCTGGGCGGCGGCGCCTTCTCGGGTGTCGTGCAGCCACACCGGGTGGCCGGCCTGGGCCGCCACCTGGGCGATGCCGGCGCCCATGATGCCGGCGCCCACCACCAGAATTGAGTCGAATGTCATTCACTGTCTCCGTGTCGATGTGGGTTGCCACTCCGGTGGCCCAGCGCCCCATCCAGCCGCTGGCGCGGATCCGGCTCCGCCGGTCCGCCGCCAGAGCCCCCTCGGGGGGCAGCGACCGGCAGGGAGCGTGGGGGCCTCATTTCCACGGAGCGGGTGCCTTGGCGAGGAAGGCGGAAAAACCGGCGCGGGCCTCGTCGGTGCCGCGCACGCGGGCGATGGTGCGGGCGGTGAGCTCGCGCACCTCGGGGGTGATCGGGCCGACCTCGAATTGCGCGAACAGGGCCTTGATCTCGGCCAGCGCGTTCGGGCCGCCGTTGAGCAGCTCGGCCACGGTGGCGTCCACCGCGGCGTCCAGGCCGTCGGCCGGGGTGACCTGCTGCACCAGGCCGATGGACAGGGCCTCGGCGGCGCCGATGCGCTCGGTGGTCAGGGCCAGGCGCAGGGCCTGGCGCTTGCCCACCGCGTTGGTCAGGTAGGGGCCGATCACCGAGGGCAGGATGCCGAACTTGGCCTCGCTGACCGCGAACTTGGCGTCCTGGCTGGCGATGGCGATGTCGCAGGCCGCGGTCAGGCCCACGCCACCGCCCAGGGCCACGCCATGCACCTTGGCGATGGTGGGCTTGGGGCAGCGGTGGATCGTGTGCAGCATGCCGGCGAAGCGGCGCGCGTCGCCCTCGTTCCACTCCAGGCTGGCGGTGCTGGCGCGCTGCATCCACTGCAGGTCGGCGCCGGCGCTGAAGGCCTTGCCGGCACCCTCCAGCACGATCACCCGCACCGCGGGGTCGGCGGCGAGCGCGCTGAAGGCCTGGTCCAGCTCGCCGATCATCGCCTCGTCGAAGGCGTTGAAGACCTGGGGACGGTTCATCCGCACCCGGGCGACCGGGGCGGTGGTGACTTCCAGCGTGGTGTAGGTCATGGAGGGGTCAGTATGTTTCCAGGTGGAGGCGGCCCTCGGTCTTCAGGGCGGCGCCGATCGTGTCCCAGTTCAGGCCGGCCTGCTGCACGGCGTCGCGCAGGGCCAGCACCACGCCTTCTTCCATGGACTTGAGGCCGCAGACGTAGACGCAGGTGTTGGGGTCCTGCAGCAGCGGCACCAGGTCGGTGGCGCGCTGGCGGATCAGGTCCTGCACATAGGTCTTGGGCTGGCCCGCGGCGCGCGAGAAGGCGAAGTTGCAGTCGATGAAGTCCTTGGGCAGGTTCTGCAGCGGCCCGAAGTAGGGCAGCTCCTGCGGCGTGCGGGCGCCGAAGAACAGCATCAGCTTGCCGCCTTCGAACTTGCCGCTGGCGCGCAGACGACGGCGCCACTCGGTCATCGCCCGCATCGGCGCGCTGCCGGTGCCGGTGCAGATCATCACGATGTTCGAGCGCGGGTGGTTGGGCATCAGGAAGCTGCTGCCGAAGGGGCCGATCACCTGCACCGTGTCACCGACCTTCAGGTCGCACATGTGGTTGCTGGCCACGCCGCGCACCGGCTGGCCCGAGTGGTCCTCGAGCACGCGCTTGATGGTCAGCGACAGGTTGTTGTAGCCCGGGCGCTCGCCGTTGCGCGGGCTGGCGATCGAGTACTGGCGGGCGTGGTGCGGTTTGCCCTTGTCATCGGTGCCGGGCGGGACCACGCCGATCGACTGACCCTCGAGCACCGGGAAGGGCATGGCCCCGAAGTCGAGCACGATGTGGTGGGTGTCGTAGTCGGTGCCGACCTCGGTGACGCGGACGTTGCCGGAGACGGTGGCGGTGACGGTCTTCTGCGCGGCCTTGGGGCCGTACAGGTTGGTGTAGGCATGGGCGGCCGACCAGGGCGGCAGCGTGGCGCCCCAGTCGCCGCTGCGGAAGCCGCTCTGGCCGCTGGGGTCGGCGGCCGGGGCGGGCGCGGGGTCCGCGGCCACGGCACTGGCATCGCCACCGGCCTCGGCCACCGCGGTCTGCAGCTGCTCGGGGCTCGGCTCGGCGGGCAGCTCGTCCCAGGACAGCTGCTCTGCCAGGGTGTAGGGCTTGCCGGCCGGCACGGTGCGGTAGTTGTCGATCGAGCCGGTGGGGCAGGGCGAGATGCAGGCGTTGCACCAGTTGCAGGTCGCCACGTCGATGACGTAGTTGCGCGAGTCGTGCGTGATCGCGCCGACCGGGCAGGTGGCTTCACAGGTGTTGCAGCGGATGCAGATCTCGGGGTCGATCACGTGCTGCTTGAGCACCGTGGGCAGCGGAGCGTTCATGGCAAGGGCCTCGCAGGGTGGGGCGAAGTATCGAAGCAAAGCGGCGGGTTGAGACGCGGGTGAAACCCGTCGTCCCGAACCCGCCGGGGCCGGGCCGGCGCCCCGCGGGCGTCCGGCGTGGCGTCAGTTGAAGCGGACGTACTCGAAGTCCACCGGCTGGCGGTTGATGCCCATGACCGGCGGGGCGATCCAGTTGGCGAACTTGCCCGGCTCGACGACGCGGCCCATCAGGCTGGCGACGAAGGCGCGGTCCTCGGCCGAGGGCAGCCATTCCTTCTCGCGGGCGGCGAACTCGGCGGCGCTGACGGCGTGGCCTTCCGGGGTGATGCAGGCGCCGGCCAGGGTGCCGATCTTGCGGTTGAAGGCCTTGTGCGGGGTGGTCAGGCGGAAGGGGATACCGGCCTTCTCGATGACCTTGTTCCAGCGGCCCACGCCCCCGACCGAGTCCTTGATGTAGTCGTCGCGCAGCACCTCGTTCAGCGCGTTGAGCATCGGCACCTCGCGTTCGATCAGCGCACCGTCCTTCAGGCCCAGCACCTTGTACTGCTGGCCTTGCAGGCGGTGGTCGTCGCCGCGCTTGGTTTCCTCGTAGCGGCCCTTCAGGCCCGAGTTGTAGAAGATCGCGGCGTTGCTGGACTCGTCGGCACCGAACAGGTCGATCGTGACCGAGAAGTGGAAGTTCAGGTAGCGCTGGATGGTGGGCAGGTCGATCACGCCGGCGGCGCGGATCTTGGCCGGGTCGTCGGTCTTGAGCTCGTTCATCACCTGGCAGGTGCGGGCGATCACGCGGCTGACGCCCGACTCGCCCACGAACATGTGGTGGGCTTCCTCGGTCAGCATGAACTTGGTCGTGCGGGCCAGGGGGTCGAAGCCGGACTCCGCCAGCGCGCACAGCTGGAACTTGCCGTCGCGGTCGGTGAAGTAGGTGAACATGTAGAACGACAGCCAGTCCGGGGTCTTCTCGTTGAAGGCCTGCAGGATGCGGGGGTTGTCGGCGTCGCCCGAGTTGCGCTGCAGCAGCGCGTCGGCTTCTTCGCGGCCGTCACGGCCGAAGTACTTGTGCAGCAGGTAGACCATCGCCCACAGGTGGCGGCCTTCCTCGACGTTGACCTGGAACAGGTTGCGCAGGTCGTACTGGCTGGGGCAGGTCAGGCCCAGGTGGCGCTGCTGCTCGACCGAGGCTGGCTCGGTGTCGCCCTGGGTGACGATGATGCGGCGCAGGTTGGCGCGGTGTTCGCCAGGCACGTCCTGCCAGGCGGCCTCACCCTTGTGCTCGCCGAAGTTGACCTGACGGTTCTCTTCCTTGGGGTTCAGGAAGATGCCCCAGCGGTAGTCGGGCATCTTGACGTGGCCGAACTGGGCCCAGCCGTCGGGGTCGACGCTGACCGCGGTGCGCAGGTACACGTCGAAGTCATGCGAGCCGTCCGGGCCCATGTCCTGCCACCACTGCAGGTAGTTGGGCTGCCAGTGCTCCAGCGCGCGCTGCAGGGTCTTGTCTTCCGACAGGTTGACGTTGTTGGGGATCTTTTCCGAGTAGTTGATGCTGCTCATTCGCTGCTCCAGTTGCAGTGCGGAAACCAAACCTGGGGGGCACCGCGGAACTGGCTGGGCCAGGCCGCTGGTGCCGCCCCCTTGAGGGGGAGCGCCGCAGGCGCTTCGGGGGGGGGGCGCTGTCAGACGCGGTTCATGTCGAACTGCGCTTTCTCACCCTTGCCGTAGAGCTTCAGCGCACCCTTGTCGCCGACGGCGTTGGGGCGCTGGAAGATCCAGTTCTGCCAGGCGGTCAGGCGGCCGAAGACGCGGGTGACCATGTTTTCGGGGCCGTTGAAGCGCAGGTTGGCCTCCATGCCGGTCAGGGCGTCGGGCGACATCGCGGCGCGCTCTTCCAGGGCCAGGCGGACCTCGTCGTCCCAGTCGATGTCGTCCGGGTTGGCGGTGACCAGGCCCAGGGCGAAGGCAGCGTCGGCGTCCAGCGGCTGGCCGATCGTGGCGCGCACGGCGGCCATCGGCGCGGCTTCGTCGTAGAAGCGGCGGGCCAGGCGGCTCTGGCCGGTGGCCATCGGGTACAGGCCGAAGTTGACCTCGCCCACGGTCAGCTGGGGGGCCTTGTCGGCGTCGTCCGGCAGGGCCAGGTGGTAGCTGCGGTCGCAGGCCAGGGCCAGCTCGAGCAGGGTGCCGGTGAAGCAGGAGCCGGCCTCGATCAGCGCGAACAGCGAGCGCGAGGACACGTCCAGGCGGCTGAAGGTGCGGCGCAGCAGGCCGGTGGTCTCGCGCACCAGCCAGTGGCTCTGGTGGGCCAGCAGCACCGCGTCCAGGGCCTTCACGGCCTGGGCGTCGCCCTCGGTCTTCAGCACCCAGGTGCCGATGTCGAGCTCGTTGGTGCGCAGGTGCAGGATGGCGTCGTCCAGCTGGCGGGCCATGGCCAGCGCGTACCAGTCGGCGCCGGCGGCCACGATGCCGTCCACCGTGTCGGGCTGGGCGCCGGTGGGGGCCTTCACGGTGATCACCGCCTGGCGCTTGGCGCGGTCGATCTCGACCCCGACGTGCTGCCACTGCAGGCGGTCGCCATCGAACTGGCGCTCCAGGCGCGAGAGCTTGACGCCCTGCGCGCCGGCCGGGCGGTCGCTCTGTTCGGCCAGTTGCAGGGCGCGTTCCTGCACCCGGGCGGCGAACTGGGCCGGCTTGGCGATCTCGTCGACCAGGCGCCAGTCCTTGGCCTTCTGGCCGCGCACGCCCTCGGTCGTGGTGCAGAAGATGTCGGCCAGGTCGTGGCGCACCTTGCGCTTGTCGGTCACGCGGGTCAGGCCGCCGGTGCCCGGCAGCACGCCCAGCAGCGGCACTTCGGGCAGGCTGACGGCCGAGCTGCGGTCGTCGACCAGCAGGATCTCGTCGCAGGCCAGGGCCAGCTCGTAGCCGCCGCCGGCGCAGGCGCCGTTGACCGCGGCGAGGAACTTCAGGCCCGAGTGCTTGGAGGAGTCTTCCAGTCCGTTGCGGGTCTCGTTGGTGAACTTGCAGAAGTTCACCTTCCAGGCGTGGCTGGACACGCCCAGCATGAAGATGTTGGCGCCCGAGCAGAAGATGCGGTCGCGGCTCGAGGTCATCACCACGGTGCGGACCTCGGGGTGCTCGAAGCGGATGCGGTTGACCGCGTCGTGCAGCTCGATGTCCACGCCCAGGTCGTAGCTGTTGAGCTTGAGCTTGTAGCCGGGGCGCAGGCCGGCGTTCTCGTCGACGCCCATCGCCAGGGTGGCGACCGGGCCCTCGACCTTCAGGGTCCAGTGGTGGTATTGGCCCGGCTCGGTGCGGTAGTCGACCAGGGTGGGGGTGTCAGGGGTGCTGCTCATGCTGTCTCCGTGCGGGTCCGTGGGGCGCTTGATGCAGGATAGTGCTTAGCGCATGGATCGGCATGATAGTGCAGTCGGCTTGTTTGTCAACAAGCAAATTGCAGTTTAGTGCATACCCTGAGCCGCCGCATGCAACGGGGCCACCAGCCGCTGCAGTTCCATGAAGGCCTGCTCCAGGCCCTTGCCACCGGTCTCCAGCTGCAGGTCGGCCTGGCTGTAGAAGGGGGAGCGCTCGGCCAGGATGTGCTTGAGGTCGTCCATCGCCTCGCGGTTGCCGGCCATCGGGCGCAGGTCGCCCTGGGCCATCACGCGGGCCATGTGTTCCTCGGGCGTGGCCTTGAGCCACACGGTCACGCAGTGGCCCAGCAGCAGGTTGAAGTTGGCCGGGTCCGAGACCACGCCGCCGGGCGTGGCGATGACCGCGTCGGGGTAGAGCTGGATCGTCTCTTCCAGGGCGCGGCGCTCGTAGCGGCGGTAGGCTGCCGAGCCGAGCAGGTTGTGGATCTCGGGCAGGCTGCAGCCGCCCACCCGCTCGATCTCGGTGTTGAGCTCGACGAAGGGCACGCCCAGGTGTTCGGCCAGCATCCGGCCCAGGGTGGACTTGCCGGCGCCGCGCAGCCCGATCAGGGCGATGCGGTGGGCGCGGGCGTCGGGCGCGCCCGACTGGCCGTAGAGCTCGGTCAGGGCCATGCGGCCGCGGCGCAGGTCGTCCTCGGAGCGGCCGCGCAGCAGGTCGCGGATCAGCGCCCACTCGGGCGAGTTGCCGGTGTCGTCGCCCAGCAGTTCGGGCAGCGGGCAGTCGAGCGCACGGCAGACCTGGCGCAGCACCAGCACCGAGGCGTTGCCCACGCCCAGCTCGAGGTTGGCCAGGTGCCGCTCGGACACCTGGGAGTGCTGCGACAGCGCCTTGCGGGTCAGGCCGCGGCGGGCGCGCAGCGAGCGCACCCGCTCGCCCAGGGCGGTCAGGAAGGGGTCGCGCGGGTCGGCGGGGCGCTCGGGGCTGGCGACGTCGGCCAGTTCGGGTTCAAGGTCGTCCATGGATTCAGTGGTTTCCCGTAGCGTGCACTATATTGCTTGACGCTGGTGGTCGGGCCGGGTAAGTTTCGGGCATGCAATAAATTTCCACAAGCGGTGCGGGCCCCGATCCGCCACCGCAAGGAGACGAATGATGACCGGACTTGATGCATTTCAAGACCTGCTGCGCCCCCTGTGCGCCGAGATCGCCGGCCGCCCGCTCGACGCGGCCCTGGCCGAACACCTGAACCGCACCCACCCGGCCGGCAGCCCCCTGTATGAAGCGGTGCTGGCCGCCTGCCGCCAGGGCGACGCCGAGGGCTGGATCTGCCCACACGAGCACGGCGGCATCCGCTACGGCCGGGCGATCAAGCCCACGCCGGCGCTGCAGGGCTTCTCGGCGGACGTGGTGGACATGCGCGAGGTGGTCGGCCCCCACCACACCCACCCCGAGGGCGAGGTCGACCTGGTGATGCCGCTGGAAGGCGACGCCCGTTTCGACGGACAGCCGGCCGGCTGGGTGGTCTATGGCCCCGGCAGCGCCCACCGACCCACCGTGCGCGGCGGGCGGGCCTATGTGCTCTACCTGTTGCCGCAAGGCGCGATCCAGTTCACCAAGGGCTGAGCCGCCCGCCCACCTCGCCTCCTTCGCCGCCCCCCGGGGCCGCGCTCACCGGATATGGAACGGCCCCCCGCCGCTGACCCCATGGAACTCCTGAACAACCACGTCTGCGGCCAATGGGTGGCCGGGCAGGCCCCGGGCACCGCCCTGCACGACCCGGTCACCGGCGAGGCCCTGGTGGCCGTCTCCAGCGCCGGCCTGGACCTGGGGGCCGCCTTCGCCTTCGCCCGCCAGCAAGGCGGCGCGGCGCTGCGCGCGCTCACCTATGCCGACCGGGCCGCCTTGCTGGCCCGCGTCGCCGAGGTCCTCACCGCCCACCGCGACGATTACTACGCCATCGCCACCGCCAACGCCGGCACCGTGCAGAGCGACTCGGCGGTGGACATCGACGGCGCGATCTACACCCTGGGCCAGTACGCCCGCTGGGGCGCCAAGCTGGGCGACGCCCGCCTGCTGCTGGACGGCGAGCCCGCCACCCTGGCCAAGGACAACGCCTTCCAGAGCCAGCACGTGCTCACCCCCACCCGCGGCGTGGCGCTGTTCATCAACGCCTTCAATTTCCCCAGCTGGGGCCTGTGGGAAAAGGCCGCCCCGGCCCTGCTGTCGGGCGTGCCGGTGATCGTCAAGCCCGCCACCGCCACCGCCTGGCTGACCCAACGCATGGTCGCCGACGTGGTCGAGGCCGGCATCCTGCCGCCGGGGGCGCTCAGCATCGTCTGCGGCAGCTCCGCCGGCCTGCTCGACCAGCTGCAGGGCGAGGACGTGCTGTCCTTCACCGGCTCGGCCGAGACCGCCGCGGTGATCCGTTCACACCCGGCGGTGGTGCGCCACTCGGTGCGCGTGAACATCGAGGCCGACAGCCTGAACTCGGCGCTGCTGCTGCCGGTGGCCGAGGGCTCCGAGTCGCTGGGCCTGTTCGCCCGCGAGGTGGCGCGCGAAATGACCGTCAAGTCGGGCCAGAAGTGCACCGCGATCCGCCGCGCCTTCGTGCCCCGTGCGCTGTACGCCGCCGCCGCCGAAGCCATCGCCGCCCAGCTGCGCAAGACCGTGGTGGGCGACCCGCGTGACGCGTCGGTGCGCATGGGCGCGCTGGTCAGCCTGGAGCAGAAGCGCCATGTCGAGGACGGCCTGGCCCTGTTGCAGACCGAGGCCGCCGTGCTGCACGATGGCCGCGCCCAGCCCCTGGTGGGCGCGACCGAGGCCTCGGCCTGCGTGGCGCCGGTGCTGCTGGGTTGCGAGCAGCCGGCGGCGGCGCAGCGCCTGCACGACACCGAGGTCTTCGGCCCGGTGGCCACGCTCATGCCCTACGACGACCTGGCCCAGGCCCAGGCCCTGGTGCGCCGCGGCGCCGGCTCGCTGGCCTGCTCGCTGTACGGCGACGACGCCGCCGCCCTGGCCGCCTGCGCGGTCGAGCTGGCCGACCTGCACGGCCGCGTCCACATCGTCACCCCCGCGGTGGCCCGGCTGCACACCGGCCACGGCAACGTGATGCCGCAATCCCTGCACGGCGGCCCGGGGCGGGCCGGCGGCGGCGAGGAGCTGGGCGGCCTGCGGGCGCTGGGCTTCTACCACCGGCGCACCGCGCTGCAGGCCGCCCCCGAGGTGCTGGCCGCGCTGGGCCCCAGCGCCCGCGCCTGAGCCCCCGAACACATCCCGGCGAAGGAGACCCGCCATGAACGCCCAGACCACCGAACTCGCCGGCGTGCCCGGCCTGACCGGCCCCTTCAACTTCGCGGCCCACCTGCTGGGCCTGAACGTCGGTCGCGCCGACAAGACCGCCTTCGTCGACGAGACCGGCCGCACGAGCTACGGCGAACTCGACCAGCGTGTGCGCCAGCTGGCCGCCGCGCTGCGCGCCCAGGGCGTCAAGCGCGAGGAACGCGTGCTGCTGCTGATGCACGACAGCCGCGACTGGCCGGTGGCCTTCCTGGGCGCGATGTACGCCGGCGCGGTGCCGGTGGCGGTCAACACCCTGCTGACCGCCGACGACTACGCCTACATGCTGGAGCACTCGCGGGCCCAGGCGGTGCTGTGCTCGGGCGCGCTGCTGCCGGCGGTGACCGCGGCCATGGTCAAGGCCGACCACGAGGTGCAGAAGGTGGTGGTGTCGCGCCCGATCGCGCCCCTGCACCCCAGCGAGGTCGAGTTCGAGGCCTTTCTGGCCCCGCACGCGCCAATGGCCAAGCCCGCGCCGACCGGCGCCGACGACCCCGGTTTCTGGCTCTATTCCAGCGGCTCCACCGGCCGCCCCAAGGGCACGGTGCACTCGCATGGCAACCCCTACTGGACCGCCGAGCTCTACGGCCGGGGCGTGCTGAAGCTGCGCGAGGACGATGTCTGCTTCTCGGCCGCCAAGCTGTTCTTCGCCTACGGCCTGGGCAACGCGCTGAGCTTTCCGCTGACCGTGGGCGCCACGGTGCTGCTGATGGGCGAGCGGCCCACCCCGGACGCCACCTTCCGTCGCTGGACGGGCGGCATCCACGGCGCCATGCCCACCGTGTTCTTCGGCGCCCCCACCGGCTTCGCCGGCATGCTGGCCAGCCCGGCACTGCCGGGGCGCGAGCAGGTGCGCCTGCGCCTGGTGTCCTCGGCCGGCGAGGCCCTGCCGGCCGAGCTGGGCCAGCGCTTCAAGGCGCACTTCGGTGTCGACATCGTCGACGGCATCGGCTCGACCGAGATGCTGCACATCTTCCTCTCCAACACCCCCGAGAAGGTGGCCTACGGCACCACCGGCTGGCCGGTGCCGGGCTACACGGTGGAGCTGCGCGGCGAGGACGGCCAGGCCGTGCCCGACGGCGAGCCCGGTGACCTCTACATCCAGGGCCCCTCGGCCGCGATGATGTACTGGGGCAACCGCCAGAAGACCCAGGAGACCTTCCAGGGCGGCTGGACCAAGAGCGGCGACAAGTACGTGCGCAACGCCGACGGCAGCTACACCTACGGCGGCCGCAGCGACGACATGCTCAAGGTCAGCGGCATCTACGTCAGCCCCTTCGAGGTCGAGGCCACCCTGGTGCAGCACCCGGCCGTGCTCGAGGCCGCGGTGATCGGCGTGGAAGACGCCGAGGGCCTGACCAAGACCAAGGCCTTCGTGGTGGTCAAGCCGGGCCAGCAAACCGACGAGGCCACGCTCAAGGCCTTCTGCAAGGACCACCTGGCGCCCTACAAGTACCCGCGCCAGATCGAGTTCGTCGAGGACCTGCCCAAGACCGCCACCGGCAAGATCCAGCGCTTCAAGCTGCGCGAGCAGGAAAAGGCCAAGGCCGGCGCATGAGTGCGAACGGTCGGGTGCGCATCGACTGGGCCGGCCGCCCGGTCGACCTCGAGGTCGACCGGGCCGGCGTGGACGACCCGGCGGCACCGCTGCTGGTGGTGCTGCACGAGGGCCTGGGCTCGGTGTCGATGTGGCGCGACTTCCCGGACCGCCTGGCGCGGGCCTGCGGCATGCGCGCGCTGCTGTATTCGCGCCCGGGCTACGGCCGCTCCACCCCGCGCGCGGCGGACGAGCGCTGGGCCCCGGACTTCATGCACCGCCAGTCGCAGCAGGTGCTGCCGGCCCTGCTGGACGCTCTGGGCGTGAGCGGCCGCTACGCCCTGCTGGGCCACAGCGACGGCGGCTCGATCGCGCTGCTGCACGCCGCCCACGCCCCGGCGCGGGTCAGCGCCTGCGTGGTGATGGCGCCGCACATCCTGGTCGAGGACTTCGGCCTGCACAGCATCCGCGAGGCCCGCCGCCAGTACCTGGAAGGCGACCTGCGTGCCCGCCTGGCCCGCCACCACGACGACGTGGACTCGGCCTTCTTCGGGTGGAACGACATCTGGCTGGCACCGGAGTTCCCCCAATGGCAAATTGCTTCAGAACTAAAGCATATTGAGGCACCCGTGCTGGCCATCCAGGGAGAAGACGATCCCTACGGCACGATGGCCCAGATCGAGGGAATTGCCGATGGACTGCCCGGGACGCGACTGGTCAAGTTGCCCCGGTGCGGCCATTCGCCCCACCGAGACCAGCCCGAGGCGGTGATCGCCGCCTGTCAGGACTTTTTCGCCACGCACCACCACCAGGAGACCCGTCCATGACCTTCCGCACCTCGCTGACCGCGCTGGCCGCCGCCGCGCTGCTGGCCCCGGTCCTTGCCCACGCCCAGGCCCAGGGCGGCAAGCTCAAGGTCGGGCTGATGCTGCCCTACACCGGCACCTTCGCCTCGCTGGGCGTGGCGATCGAGAACGGCTTCCGCCTGTACCTGGCCGAGCAGGGCGGCAAGATCGCCGGCCGCGAGGTCGAGTTCAGCAAGGTGGACGACGAGTCCGACCCGTCCAAGGCCACCGAGAACGTCAACAAGCTGATCAAGCGCGATGGCGTGGACGTGCTGGTGGGCACGGTGCACTCGGGCGTGGCCATGGCCATGGCCAAGGCCGCCAAGGACAACAACGTCCTGCTGATCGTGCCCAACGCCGGCGCCGACGCGGTGACCGGCCCGATGTGCGGCCCCAACATCTACCGCTCGTCCTTCTCCAACTGGCAGCCGGGCTTCGCCACCGGCGAGGTGATGGCCAAGAAGGGCGTCAAGAAGGCCGTGACCATCACCTGGAAGTACGCCGCCGGCGAAGAGTCGGTCAAGGGCTTCAAGGAGGCCTTCACCAAGGGCGGCGGCGAGGTCATCAAGGACCTGACCCTGCCCTTCCCGAACGTCGAGTTCCAGGCCCTGCTGACCGAGATCGCGGCGCTCAAGCCCGACGCGGTGTTCACCTTCTTCGCCGGCGGCGGTGCGGTCAAGTTCGTCAAGGACTACGACGCGGCCGGCCTCAAGAAGAGCATCCCGCTGTACGGCTCGGGCTTCCTGACCGACGGCACGCTCGAGGCCCAGGGCGCCTCGGCCGAGGGCCTGTTCACCGCGCTGCACTACGCCGACAGCCTGGACAACGCCAAGGACAAGTCCTTCCGCCTGGCCTACGCCAAGACCTACAAGCTGCAGCCCGACGTGTACGCGGTGCAGGGCTACGACGCCGCCCAGATCCTGGGCATCGGCCTGGCCGCCACCAAGGGCGACGTCAGCAAGAAGGCCGACTTCGCCGCCGCGGTCGAGAAGGCCAAGATCGACAGCCCGCGCGGCGCCTTCACCCTGAGCAAGGCGCACAACCCGGTGCAGGACATGTACCTGCGCCAGGTGGTGGGCAAGGAGAACAAGGTGGTGGGCGTGGCCTCGAAGGCGCTGGCGGATCCGGCGCGCGGCTGCAAGAAGTAACCCACCCCCTACGCGCTGACGCGCGCCCCCTCAAGGGGGCACCACGAGCGGCCCGGCGAAGCCGGTTCCGCCGTGGTCGCGCGATGGGGCGTCGGCCTTCCGGCCTCCTGCCTTTTTTTCTGGCGCGATGGCGCCTTGATGGGTTGATGTGGACTTCGCCACTTTTCTGATCCAGTGCCTGAACTCGGTGCAGTACGGGCTGCTGCTGTTCCTGGTCGCTTCGGGGCTGACGCTGATCTTCGGGATCATGGGCGTCATCAACCTGGCGCATGGCAGCTTCTACATGATCGGGGCCTACATGGCCCATGCGCTGGCGCCGGCGGTGCAGCAGTGGCTGGGCGGCGGCTTCTTCACCGTGATCGCGGTGGGCATCGTGCTGTCGGTGCTGCTGGGCTACGTGCTGGAGTGGGTGTTCATCAGCTACCTGTACGAGCGCGAGCACCTGCAGCAGGTGCTGATGACCTACGGCCTGATCCTGGTGTTCGAGGAACTGCGCTCGATCCTGGTGGGTGATGACGTGCATGGGGTGCAGCCGCCGGCCTGGCTGGCCGGCAGCATCCCGCTGGGCGAGGTGATGACCTACCCGGTCTACCGCCTGTTCATCTCGGCGGTGTGCGTGGCGGTGGCGCTGGCGATGTGGGCGGTGCTGGCCCGCACGCGGCTGGGCATGCGCATCCGCGCCGGCGCCAGCAACCGGGAGATGGTGCGCGCCATGGGCGTGGACATCCGGCTGCTGTACCGCGTGGTGTTCGCAGTGGGCGTGGCCCTGGCCGCGCTGGCCGGGATGATCGCCTCGCCGGTGTCCTCGGTGTACCCGGGCATGGGATCGAGCGTGCTGATCATCTGCTTCGTGGTGGTGGTGATCGGCGGCATCGGCTCGATCAAGGGCGCGCTGGTCGCGGCGCTGCTGGTGGGCTTCGTGGACACCTTCGGCAAGGTGCTGGTGCCCGGCATCGCCGGCGTGTCGGTGTACCTGCTGATGGCGTTGATGTTGTTGTGGAAGCCCGAAGGGCTGTTCAAGGCGGGCTGATGTTCGAGACCGGATTTGTTCGCAAGGCGGTGCCGGTGGCACTGGCCTTCGGGGTGCTGGCGATCTGGCCCCTGTGGGTGCCGGCCTTCTATGCCGACCTGGCCATGAAGATCATGATCCTGGCGCTGTTCGCCCTCAGCCTGGAGCTGCTGGTCGGCCAGACCGGCCTGGTCTGCTTCGGCCAGGCGGCGTTCTTCGGCATCGGCGCCTACGCGGCGGCGGTGCTGACGCCGCAGACCGAGCCCGCCTCGCTCTGGACCACGGCCGCCGCGGCGGTGGGTGCGGCCGGGGCCTATGCGCTGCTGGTGGGCGCGCTGTCGCTGCGCACCAAGGGCGTGTACTTCATCATGATCACGCTGGCCTTCGCCCAGATGGCCTTCTTCGTCGCCCACGACACCGACTGGGTCGGCGGCAGCGATGGCATCTACCTGTACTTCAAGCCGGACGCGTCGCTCTTCGGCTGGAAGCCCTTCGACCTCGACCAGGGCCACACGCTGTACGCCCTGGTCTGGGCCACGCTGCTGGGCGTGTCGGCCTTCTGGTCGGTGATGCTGCGCAGCCGCTTCGGCCGCGCGTTGGCGGGCATCCGCGTGAACGAGCAGCGCATGCGCGCCGCCGGCTTCGCCACCTACCCGTACAAGCTGGCGGTGTTCGTCTTCTCGGCCATGCTGGCCGGTCTGGCGGGTTACCTGTACGCGCTCAAGGACGGTGTGGTGAACCCCGAGCTGCTGAGCTGGCACCAGAGCGGCGCGGTGCTGATCATGATCATCCTGGGCGGCCTGGGCCACCTGCGCGGCGCCCTGCTGGGCGCGCTGGCCTTCACCCTGCTGCAGGAGCTGTTCCAGTCGCAGGCGGTGTTCGGCGCCTTCGCCAAGCACTGGCAGCTGATGCTGGGCCTGGCCATCATCGGCTTCGTGGCGCTGCTGCCGCGCGGCCTGGTCGGCCTGTTCGCCCGTCAGGAGGCCGCATGAGCACCGCCCGCACCCTGCACCCTGGCGCCACGGCCGGCCCCCTGCTCAAGGCCCAGGGCCTGTCGCGCTTCTTCGGCGGCCTCAAGGCGGTCGAGGGCGTGTCGCTGGACCTGGCCCAGGGCGAGCTGCACGCGGTCATCGGCACCAACGGTGCCGGCAAGTCCACCCTGATCAACCTGCTCTCGGGCGAGCTGCCCGCGTCGGCCGGCACGGTCGAGCTGCTGGGTGCCGACATCACCCGCTGGAGCCAGCCCCGGCGCGCCCGCGCCGGCCTGGGCCGCAGCTACCAGCGCAACACCATCTTCACGCCCTTCACGGTGCGCGAGAACTGCCGCCTGGCGGCCCAGGCCCGCTGGCAGCAGCCCTGGAACTGGCTCACCCCGGCCACCGCCTGCCGCTCGGCCATGCAGGCGGCCGACGAGGCCCTGGCCCGCGCCGGCCTGAGCGAAGCCGCCGACCGCGTGGCCGGTGCGCTCTCGCACGGCCAGAAGCGCCAGCTCGAGATCGCGATGTGCCTGGCCTCGGACCCGGTCGTGCTCCTGCTCGACGAGCCCCTGGCCGGCATGGGCGCCGAAGAGACCGAGCGCATGCTGGCCCTGCTGGGCGAGCTCAAGCAGGGCCATGCCATCCTGCTGGTCGAGCACGACATGGACGCGGTGTTCCGCGTGGCCGACCGCATCACGGTCATGGTCAACGGACGCGTCATCGCCAGCGGCAGCCCGGCCGAGGTCCGGGCCAACCGCGAGGTCCAGCTGGCCTACCTGGGCGATTCCCACTGATGCGTCCGTCCCCTGGCGAAGACCCGACACCATGACCCCACCCTATCTGCAGGCGAGCGGCCTGCACGCCCACTACGGCCAGAGCCACATCCTGCACGGCATCGACCTGGCCATCGGTGCCGGCCAGGCCGTGGGCCTGCTGGGCCGCAACGGCATGGGCAAGACCACCCTGATCCGCACCCTGATCGGCCAGCTGCGCGCCAGCGCCGGCACGGTGCAGGTGGCCGGCCGTGACGTCACCGGCCTGCCCACCGAGAAGACCGTGCGCCTGGGCATCGGCTACGTGCCCGAGGGCCGCGGCGTGTTCCCCAACCTCAGCGTGCGCGAGAACCTGGTGATGGCCGCCCGCCCGGGCCGCCGCGGCCAGGTCGACTGGACCTTTGACCGCGTGCTGGAGACCTTCCCGCGCCTGTCCGAGCGCCTGGGCAACGGCGGCGGCCAGCTCAGTGGCGGCGAGCAGCAGATGCTGGCCATCGGCCGCGCGCTGATGACCAACCCCGACCTGCTGATCCTGGACGAGGCCACCGAGGGCCTGGCGCCCCTGGTGGTGGCGGAGATCTGGCGCGTCATCGGCCTGGTGCGCGCCACCGGCATCGCCTCGCTGGTGGTCGACCGCGACTTCCGCAAGGTGCTGGCCCACACCGACCGCGCGCTCGTGCTGGAGAAGGGCCGGGTGGTGCTGGAAGGCGCCTCCGACGCCCTGGCCGCCGACGAGGACGCGCTGCACCAGTTCCTGGGCGTCTGACGCCCGCACCTCCATTTCACGAGAATCCCCCCATGAGCACCCGACACGCCTTCATCTGCGACGCCCAGCGCACCCCCTTCGGCCGCTACGGTGGCGCCCTGTCCTCGGTGCGCACCGACGACCTGGGCGCGGTGCCGCTGGCGGCGCTGATGGCCCGAAACCCGAAGGTGGACTGGGCCGCGGTCACCGACGTGGTTTTCGGCTGCGCCAACCAGGCTGGCGAGGACAACCGCAACGTCGCCCACATGGCCAGCCTGCTGGCGGGCCTGCCGCTGGAGCTGCCCGGCACCACGGTCAACCGGCTGTGCGGCTCGGGCATGGACGCGGTGGGCATCGCGGCGCGGGCGATCAAGGCCGGCGAGGCCGGCCTGATGATCGCCGGTGGCGTCGAGAGCATGAGCCGCGCGCCCTTCGTCATGCCCAAGGCCGAGAGCGCCTTCAGCCGCGCCAACGCGGTGTACGACACCACCATCGGCTGGCGCTTCGTCAACCCGAAGATGAAGGCGCTGTACGGCGTGGATTCGATGCCCGAGACCGCCGAGAACGTGGCCACCGACTTCGGCATCGAGCGCGAGGCCCAGGACCGCATGGCCCTGGCCAGCCAGATGAAGGCGGTGGCGGCGCAGCAGGCCGGCTTCTTCGACGCCGAGATCTGCCCGGTGACGATCCCGCAGAAGAAGGGCGAGGCGGTGGTGGTGTCCAAGGACGAACACCCGCGCGCCACCAGCCTCGAGGCGCTGGCCAAGCTCAAGGGCGTGGTGCGCCCCGACGGCACGGTCACCGCGGGCAACGCCAGCGGGGTCAACGACGGCGCCTGCGCGCTGCTGCTCGCCGACGAGGCCGGCGCCGCCCGCCACGGCCTGACCCCGCGCGCCCGGGTGGTGGGCATGGCCACCGCCGGCGTGGCGCCACGCATCATGGGCATCGGCCCGGCGCCGGCCACGCGCAAGGTGCTGGAGCTGACCGGCCTGACGCTCGAGCAGCTCGACGTGATCGAGCTGAACGAAGCCTTCGCGGCCCAGGGCCTGGCGGTGCTGCGCCAACTGGGCCTGCGCGACGACGACCCCCGCGTGAACCCCAACGGCGGCGCGATCGCGCTGGGGCACCCGCTGGGCGCCAGCGGCGCGCGTCTGGTGACCACGGCGGTCAACCAGCTCCACCGCAGTGGTGGCCGCTACGCCCTGTGCACCATGTGCATCGGGGTGGGGCAGGGCATCGCGATGGTCATCGAGCGCGTCTGAACCCGAGGTCCCGACCCCCGGTTTCGGGCGTCGGTCGCCGGTGCCGTCGGGGGGCTGTTCCCGTCGGCGCCATGAACCGGCCCGGTTCTGTTAGACTCGGACGGTTCGATGCTGCAGTTTCGCTTTCCTCCGCAGCACCATGAGACGGTTGTGCACTCCCCCCGCACATCGTCGGGCACGCCGTGATGACCACGGCCGCTGCCACCTCCAGGCAAGCATGTCTGGCGACAGGCCCCGAACGCGCACCCTTGGCGCGTGAGTGACATCCGGGTCCTGATTTGGTTTCCGCTCTCCCTGGCCCACCTCCGTGAGTCGGGGTCTCCGCGAACCACAGGCCCCCCGCAAGGCGAGGGGGCATGGCCCAGGTCCTCCCCTCTCCATTGATGCCCATTTCCCCGAATGCGGACGGCCGCTACGCGCTGTCCGCTCTGGCCCGCCGCACCGATTGCGGTCACTACCTCGCGTCCTTGTCCATCCGCAGCGGCTCCGGCTCCGGCAGCCACGACCGCGTCTACCGCTTCACCCCCCTGTTCGCCACCACCCAGGCGGCGCAGCGCTACGCGCTGGCGCAGGGCCAGGAGTACCTGTCCCTTCAGAGCCTGCCGGCCTGAAGGTCAACCACCCGTTGAGCCCCCAAGGAGCCCCATGGCCAAGGAAGAATTGATCGAGATGCGTGGCAAGGTCGACGAGGTCCTGCCGGACGCCCGTTACCGCGTGACGCTGGACAACGGCCACGGCCTGATCGCCTACGCCGGCGGCAAGATGCGTCGCCACCACATCCGCATCCTGGCCGGTGACGCGGTCACGCTGGAGCTCTCGCCTTACGACCTCGACAAGGGGCGCATCACTTTCCGCCACCTCGAGCCGCGCGGCGGCCAGAGGCCGGCCAGCCGGTCCCGTCCGCGGGGCTGATCTCTCTGCCCCCTCGGGGCATGTCCAGGGTCTGCATGCCGCAAGGGACCCTGGACCCACTGCGGCACATTCTTGAAAGGTCCACCATGGACAACAAACTCTACGTCGGCAATCTGCCCTACTCGATGCGTGACGACAGCCTGCGCGACCTCTTCGAGGCCCACGGCAATGTCCGGTCGGCCAACGTGATGATGGACCGTGACACCGGCCGCTCCAAGGGTTTCGGTTTCGTCGAATTCGACGACGGCGCCCAGGCCAAGGCCGCCATCAGCGCCCTGGCCGGTCGCTCGGTCGAAGGCCGTGACCTGGTCGTCAACCTGGCCCGCCCGCGCGAAGAGCGTCCCCGCCAGGACGGCGGCTACCGCTCGCGCTACTGATCGCGTGAAGCCGGGCGATCCATTCGCCCGGCCATGAAAAAAAAAAGGCGCCCGAAGGCGCCTTTTTTCATGGGCGCCCGAAAGCGCCCGTCGGTCCGGGGCCCGGAAAGGCTCAGCCCTTGATGGCCTTGGCCACTTCGGCCAGGCGCTCGCCGAACTTGGCGGCGGTGGCCAGGTCGCCCTTGACCATCTCCTCGGTCGACGCGTCCGACGGGGTGGCGGTCATCAGACCGGTCGAGGCGGCGACGTAGTTGATGTCGTCGCGGGTGGCGGCCTTGCTGTTGCTGGGCATCATGCCGGTGCCGACCCAGAGGCCGCCGTGCTGCATGGCCAGGGTCATCAGGTAGGACAGGGTGCTGGCCTTGTCGCCGTTCATCGAGGCCGAGTTGGTGAAGCCGGCGAACAGCTTGTTCTTCCAGGCCTGGGTGAACCAGGCCTTGGAAGACGCGTCGGCGAACTTCTTGAACTGCCAGCTGACCGAGCCCATGTAGGTGGGCGAGCCGAACACGACCATGTCGGCGGCGTTCAGTTGGTCCCAGCCGCCCTCGGGCAGCTCGCCCTCGGCGCTGATGGGCAGCAGCGAGGCGCCGGCGGTGGCGGCGACGGCTTCGGCGATCTTGGCGGTGTGGCCGTAGCCGCTGTGGAAGACGATGACGATCTTGGCCATGGGGTGTCCTTTCAGGGGGGTGGACGGCCCGACGGGGGCCGCGACATGGAGGTGATCGTCGCGCCGCCGGCGCGGCGCAGGGTGCGAAGGACTTGCTGTCGTCGTTCAAGCCGATTGAAATGCGGGGTCGGTTCCCTGCGCCCTGCTCCCTATACTCGCCAGCATGAAGCCTGCCCCGCCCCTCCGCGCCGCCTTGGCCGCCGCCGTCTGGCTGCTGGCCGGTGCCGCTGCCGCCCAGGTCATCGTGCCGATGGCCGATCCGCGCGACGCCGGTTTCAGGCGCACCCCCGGCACGGCCGAACTGGTCGAGCGCGAGGGCGTGGCCAAGCTCAACCCTGACGCGCTCAAGCGCCTCGAGGTCTTCACGGTGGGTGACCTGCGCTTCCTGTTCGTCGATCCCATGGGCGGCGGGCAGTTCGTGCGCCGCCTGGACGGCAGCCAGCGCGAGGCCACGGTGCGCATCGAGGCCGCCAAGCCCGGATGGCCGCGCGAGTTCCTGCTGCGCGCCGACTGCCGCGAGGCCACCTCGTACTTCGGCCCGGCCGCCGGCCCGGTCACGCTCAAGCCGGTGGACGGCGCCAGCGTGGGGGGCGAGCTCTACAAGGAACTCTGCGCCGGCTGAGCCGGCCCGATCAGACCAGGCCCAGGTCGCGCGCGGCCGGGGCGCCCGGAAACACCCGCGCCAGCGCCTCGGGCCGCAGGCCGTACTGGCGCGCCCACAGCCCGGCCAGGAGCGCGCGGTACTCGTTGAGCACCGGCCAGTCGCGGCCCTGGTTCAGGGTGTCGGGGCGCAGCGCCACCTGCTCGCCCCGCAGCGCGCCGCCGCGCACCGCGCCGCCCAGCACCCAGTAGGCGCTGCCGTGGCCGTGGTCGGTGCCCCGGGTGCCGTTCTCGCGCCAGGTGCGGCCGAACTCGCTGAGCACCACCACGGTGGTGCGCTGCCAGGTGGCGGGGCCGGCCTCGGCGGCCAGCGCCGCCAGCCCGCGCGAGAGCTCGCCCAGTCGGGTGGCCAGGGTGCCTTGGGACGCGCCCTGGTTGGCGTGGGTGTCCCAGCCGCCGATGTCGATGAAGCCCAGCGCCACGCGCTCGCGCAACAGCCGGCCGATGCGGCGGGCCTCGGCCTCGAAGCCGCGGGCGGCGATGGCGTTGCGGTTGGCCTGGACCATCTCGCCGGTCATCTCGCGCAGCACCTCTTGCCGGGTCTGGAAGCCTTCGCGCACGGTGTCCTGCAGCGCGGTGCCGGCGTACATGCGCTCGACCAGGGCGCGCTGGCGGTCGTCCAGCGTGGGCCTGCCCGCGGACTTCAGCGAGACCTGGGCCGCACCCGCCAGGCCCTGCAGCACCAGGGGCATCTGCTCGGTGAAGGCGATCACCTCCAGGCCGCCACCCGCCTTGGGCAGGCCCAGCTCGGCGGCCAGCCGGGCCAGGAAGCCGCTGGCCGGCCCGCGGGCCTCGCCCAGGCCGCGCTCGACATGGTCCTGGGTCTCGAAGTGGCTGCGCGAGAGGTCGCGGTTGCCGGCGAAGGGCACGAAGGCCAGCTGCCCCGACTGCCACAGCGGCCACAGGCCCTCGTGCACCGCCGGGGCCAGGGCCCAGTCGGCGTCCAGCGCGCGGGCGGTGCCCTCGCCACCGTCGGGGCGGGGCACGGCGATGCGTGGGCGCGACTCGTCGTAGAAGGTGCGGGCGGCGGCGTCCTGCGGCAGCAGCAGGCTGGCGGCGTCGTAGGCGCCGCGCAGGAACACCAGCAGGAAGCGCGGCGTGTCGGCCGGCGCGGCCCACAGGCGGCTGCCCAGCAGGCCCAGGGGCAGGGCGGTGGTGGCGCGCAGCCAGTCGCGGCGGCTCAGCGGGGCGTGGGGCATCGGGCGCTCCGGTTTCAGCGTTGCATGGACTCGGGCGCCGCCAGCCACAGCGCGGCGCGCTCGGTGGGGCTGCGGGCCTGGGCCAGCACCTCGCGGGTGGCGGTCGACAGCGCCGGCGCGCGCAGCTCCGCCCACAGGGACTGGTCGGGGCCGGGCAGCGGCGGCACGCCGGACCCGCCCCGCCACAGGGTGGGCCAGGCGCCGGCCACGGTGCGGGCCAGGTCGAAGCGGGCGGTCAGCTGGCCCGGGGCGCGCCAGGCGGCGGGGTCGAGCGGGTAGCCGTCGGGGGTCAGGCGGCCGTAGGGCTGCTGGCCCAGGCGCTCGAGCCAGACCACGGCCTGCCCCAGGTCGGGCAGGGCCGGGTCCTCGCCCTGCACGCCCTGGCGCAGGGCCGAGACCAGCCACTGCGTCGGGTCCTTGAAGGCCTGGCCCAGCGAGGCCTCGAACTCGGGCTGTGCGAACAGCACGCGCAGCCACTCGTCGATGCGGCCGTCGTGGCGCCCGAAGGCCTGCACCAGCCGGCCCAGCAGGGCCTCGGAGGGCGGCTGGCCCATCAGGTGCTGGGCCAGCCGGCGGCTGACGTGGCGGGCGGTGGACGGGTGGGCGGCCAGGCGGTCGAGCATCTGCTCGATCTCGTCCACGCCGCGGGCGGTCAGCGGCTCGCCCAGCAGGGTCTTGGGCCGGGCGTCGTGGCGCTGGGGGTGGAACTCGGCCAGGCCGCGGCGCTGGTACTGGCCGGCCAGCTCGGGCGGCAGGCGCGGCGGCGTGTCGCCGGCGGCATAGCCCAGGCCGGTGAGCACGCGGGCGGCGGTCTGCACGTCGGACTGGGTGTAGCCGCCGTCCACGCCCAGGGTGTGCAGCTCCAGCAACTCGCGGCCCAGGTTCTCGTTCAGGCGCTGGGCGGTGTTCTGCTCGTTGTCCAGGTAGCGCAGCATCGCCGGGTGGAAGGTGGCGATGCCCAGCAGGTCGCGGAAGCGGCCCAACGCGGCGCGCTGCAGCTGCTCGTCCAGGTCGGGCAGGGTGACGCGGGCGTTGCTCTTGTTCTGGAAGACGCTGAAGTGGTTGAGCCAGAACCAGCCCAGCTGGCTCTGCAATTGGTGCGGCGAGGCGATGGCCCGCGCCAGCAGGCGGCGCTGGCCCTCGCGCGCCAGGGCGTTCATGTCGCGGCCCCAGGCCATCAGGGCCTTGGCCCGGGCGTCGCCCTCGGGCTGGGTCTCCACCGCGCGGCGCTGGGCCTCCATGCGCCGGGCCAGGGCGACCGGCTCGGTGCGGGTCTGCTCCATCGCATCCACCGACGCCTGCCAGGCCGGCGGCAGTCGGGGCGGCCAGGGGGCCGGGCGGAGCTGCCGCTCGCGCCAGGCCGGCAGCCCCAGCTGGCGCAGGGCGGTGGCGTCGGCCTCGGCGGGGCCCCAGCACAGGCGGTCCAGCCACAGGGTCTCGGTGCGGGTGAGCGGCCCCGGCGGGCGGGCGGGCGGCGCGGCGCAACCGGCCAGCAGGGCGCCGGTGGCCGACAGCCAGTGGCGGCGGGTGATCGACATCTTCGGGGCGGGAGGAAGCCTCAGCCCAGACAGCCTAGCACCGCCTCGAGACGCAGGTGTTGCTCCAGGGTGTCCGCCAACCGGTCCAGGCTCTGCTCGCGCAGCGCGGCCAGGTCCAGCGCCTGCGCGTCGGGCAGGCCGGCCCAGCGCAGCAGGCCCTGCAGCGCGGCGGGCGAGTCGAGCAGGCCGTGCACATAGCTGCCCAGCACCTGGCCGTCGGCCGAGCGGGCGCCCTCGGGGCGAAGGCCCTCGGGCCCGTCCAGCCACAGCAGCGGCCGCTGCAGCGCGGGGCCGTGGCTGACGCCGGCGTGGATCTCGTAGCCTTGCGCGGTGCCGCTGCCCAGCGCCGGGTCCAGCCGGCCCTGCACCAGGCGCAGCTGCTTCTCGGGGGCCAGCGTGGTCTCCAGGTCCAGCAGGCCCAGGCCGGCGCTGCTGCCGCCGCCCTCGATGGCCAGCGGGTCGTGCAGCGCACGGCCCAGCATCTGCAGGCCGCCGCACAGGCCCAGCACCCGGCCGCCGTAGCGCAGGTGGCGCAGCAGCTGGGTGTCCCAGCCCTGGGCCCGGGCGAAGCGCAGGTCGTCCTGCACCGCCTTGCTGCCACACAGCAGCAACAGGTCGCAGGCGGGCAGGGGCTGGCCCGGGCCGACGAAGACCAGGTCCACCTGCGGGTGGGCGCGCAGCACGTCGGCGTCGGTGGCGTTGCTGATGCGCGGCCACACCGGCACCGCCACCCGCAGGCGCGGGCCGTCGGCAGCGCGGGCCTGTTCGGTCTGCAGCGCGTCCTCGGCGTCCAGCTGCAGGCCGTGCAGGTAGGGCAGCACGCCGAAGGTGGGCTTGGCCGTGCGCCGGTCCAGCCAGTCGACGCCGGGCATGAGCAGTGAGACATCGCCGCGGAAGCGGTTGATCACGAAGCCCTTGACCAGGTCGCGCTCCTCGGGCGCCAGGCAGTCCAGCGTGCCGGTGAGGTGGGCGAACACGCCGCCGCGGTCGATGTCGGCCACCAGCAGCACCGGCACCCGGTGCGGCAGCGCGAAGCCCATGTTGGCGATGTCGCGGTCGCGCAGGTTGACCTCGGCCGGACTGCCGGCGCCTTCGACCAGCACCACGTCGAAGCGCGCGCGCAGGCGCTCCCAGCTCTCGCGCACCGCCTCGAAGGCGACGGTCTTGTACCGGTGGTAGTCGCGGGCGTCCATCTGGTGGCGGGCCTTGCCGTGCACGATGACCTGGGCCCCGGTGTCGCTGCTGGGCTTGAGCAGCACCGGGTTCATGTCCACCGTGGGCGCCACCCGCGCGGCCTGGGCCTGCAGGGCCTGGGCGCGGCCGATCTCGCCGCCGTCGGCGGTGACCGCGCTGTTGAGCGCCATGTTCTGCGGCTTGAAGGGCGCCACCGACACGCCCCGGCGCGCCAGCACCCGGCACAGGCCGGCCACCAGGGTGGTCTTGCCGGCGTCGCTGGTGCAGCCCTGCACCATCAGCGCGCCGCGCAGCGGGGCGCTCATGGCTGCGCCGCCCGCCACTCGGCGAACAGGGCCTGCAGCTGCGGCAGGGCCCGCGTCACCAGGCCGGGGCCGGGCGAGAGGATGTCGGGCGACTTGATTTCGCGCACCCAGCCGCCCTGCACCGCGGGCAGCGCGTCCCAGCCGGGCCGGGCCGCCACGGTGGCGGGCTGGAACTTGCGGCCGCACCAGCTGCCCAGCACCAGGTCGGGCGCGCGGGCCAGCACCGTGGCCGGGTCGGCGACGATGCGGTCCTTGGCGCTGGGGCAGCCGGCCAGCTCGGGGAAGCAGTCGTCACCGCCGGCCAGGGCCACCAGCTCGGAGACCCAGCCGATGCCCGAGATCAGCGGCTCGTGCCATTCCTCGAACCACACCCGCGGGCGCCGGTCATGGGCCTGGGCGGCGGCCGTGTCCAGCCGGGCCTGCAGGTCGGCAGCCAGGGCGTCGGCCGCGTCGGCGGCACCGGCCAGCGCGCCCACGGTGCGGACCATGCGAAGCATCCCGGCCAGGTCGCGCTGGTTGAACACGTGCACCTCCAGGCCGGCACGCACCAGCTGGGCGCACAGCTCGGCCTGCATGTCCGAGAAGGCGATCACCAGGTCGGGCCGCACCGCCAGGATGCGCTCGAGCTGGGCACTGCTGTAGCCGCTGACCTTGGGCTTCTCGCGCCGGGCTTCGGGCGGGTGCACGGTGAAGCCCGAGATGCCGACCAGCCGGTCCTGCGCACCGATCAGGTACAGGGTTTCGACGGCCTCGGTGGACAGGGCCGCGATGCGTCGTGCGCCGCTCATGACGGCCGCCGCCCGGTGTCGATCGCCGGCAGCTTGACCGGCCGGCCGGCGCGCACCTGCTCGAAGCCTTCGCACATCCGGCGCGCGCCCAGCAGGATGCGCGGGGTGTGGCGGCTGATGTGGTCCGACGGGATCGTCACCAGCGCGCCCTTGGCCACCGGCTCGAAGGACTTGAAGGGCCGCCACAGCTCGACCGAGTCGTCCACCGTGCCGTTCAGGGTGCTGGTGGCCAGCACCTGGGGGCGGGCGGCCAGCACGGCCTCGGTGGAGATGGCCGGCACCAGGGCGGTCTGGTCACCGAAGACGTTGACGCCGCCGCACAGGCGCACCACATCGGCGATCAGGTGGTGGTCGTTGATCGTCAGCAGCGGCTTGTGCCAGACTTGGTAGAAGACCCGCAGCGGCGGGCGCGTGGCGTACTGGCTGCGCAGCGCGGCCAGCTCCGCGTCGTAGCGGTCGGCCGCGGCGCTGGCGGCGGCCTCGGTGCCGGCCAGGCGGCCCAGGCGGCGCAGGCCGTCGCCGATGTCGACCAGGTGGCGCGGCTCGGAGTGGAAGATCGGCAGCTTGAGCGCGCGCAGGCGCTCGATCTGCTGCGCGGCGCTGCCGTGCATCCAGACCACCACCAGGTCGGCCTTGAGCGCGACGATGCGCTCCAGGTCCAGGCTGTGGGCATCGCCCACCACCGGCAGGGCCTTGGCGGCCTCGGGGTAGTCGCCGTAGCGCACGGTGGCCACCACGCGGTCGCCGGCGCCGGCGGCGAACAGCAGCTCGGTCACGTGGGGCGCCAGGCTGACGATGCGCCGGGCCGCGGCGGGCAGGCGGACCGGGCGGCCGTCGTCGTCGGGGACCACCACCTCGGCACGGGCCGGGGCGGCCAGGGCCAGCAGGGTCAGGCCCAAGGCCATCAGGCCACGGAAGCGGGTCATCGGGTTCATCCTTTGAGGGGCAGTTCGCAGCCGGCCATGACGAAGCGCACGCGCTCGCAATGGGTGGCCAGGGCCTGGTGCAGGCGGCCGTTCTCGTCCACGAACAGGCGGTTGAGTGCGCCCAGCGGCACGATGCCGTGGCCGACCTCGTTGCCGATCAGCAGCAGCTCGGCCTGCAGCCCGGGCAGGGTGTCGAGCAGGGCGGCGCGCTCGGCGTCGAAGGTGGCGCCGGGGCGCAGGTCGCGCACGGTGTCCAGGACCAGGTCGGGCGGCAGGTCGGCCAGCAGCAGGTTGCTCAGCCACAGGGTCAGGCAGTCGACCAGCAGCACCGCGCCGGGGGCGTCGGCGGCGCGCAGCGCGGCGGCCAGGGCCTGCGGCGCCTCCACCGTGCGCCAGGCCGCCGGGCGGCGGGCCTGGTGGGCGGCGATGCGGGCGGCCATCTCGGCGTCGCCCGCGTGGGCGGTGGCGATGACGGTGACCGGGCCGCCGTGCTCGGCCGCCAGGTGCTCGGCCCGCGCACTCTTGCCGCTGCGGGCGCCGCCGATCAGCAGGGTCCTCATGCCAGGGGCTCCGGGCTGAACAGGCGCGCCACCGCGGCCGGGGCCGAGGGGAAGTAGGCGTGGAAGTAGCTGGCGCGCAGGGGGCCGCGGGCCCACACCGCCTCGCCCTCGGCGCCGTCCAGGCGGCGGGCGTGGCCCAGCGGGGCCAGCGGGGTGTCGATCGACGAGTGGTGGAAGGTGTGGCCGCGCAGCGGTGCCGCGTCGCCCGGCAGCGTCCACTGCTGCACGCCCAGCGCCACCAGGCGGCGCTGCATCGTGACCTCGCCGGGCAGCAGGCCGGCCATCGCGTGGCGGCGGCCGTCCAGGTCGGTCAGGCCTTCGGCGAGGGACATCAGGCCGCCGCACTCGGCCCACACCGGCCGGCCAGCCGCCACGTGGGCGCGCAGCGAGGCCAGCCAGCGCGTCGCCTCGGCCAGCTCGGCGGCGTGCAGCTCGGGGTAGCCGCCGGGCAGCCACAGGGCGTCGGTGCCCTCGGGCAGGGCTTCGTCGGCCAGGGGCGCGACGAAGGCCAGCTCGGCCCCCATCGCCTGCAGCAGCTCGAGGTTGGCGGGGTAGAGGAAGCGGTGGGCGCTGTCGCGCGCCACGGCGATGCGGCGCCCGGCCAGCCACAGGGGCGGGGCCGGTGGGGCCTCGGCGCGGCCGTGCCAGCCGGGCAGGCGGGCCAGCTGGGGCAGCAGCTGCGGCGCCACGGCGGTGGCCAGGGCGTCGATCGCGGCGTCCACCTCGGCATGGGCCTCGCTGGACAGGCCCAGGTGGCGGCTGGGCAGGGTGGCCGCGGACGGCGGCACGGCGGCCAGCAGCGGGATCGCGGGCGACAGGCTGTCGGCCAGCAGTTGGGCGTGGCCGGCGCTGGCGACCCGGTTGGCGATGGCCCCGGCGATGCGCAGCGGCGCGCCGTAGCCGGCCAGGCCCTGCACCACCGCGCCGAAGGTCTGGGCCATCGAGCCCGCGTCCACCACCACCACCACCGAGGCGTCCAGCGCGCGGGCCAGGTCGGCGCTGCTGGGCGGGCCGTCGTGCAGGCCCATCGCGCCCTCGATCAGCACCAGGTCGTGGTGGGCGGCGGCGCGGGCCACGCGCCAGCGCGACTCGGCCACGCCCACCATGCGGTCGTCGATCTGGTAGACCGGCGCGCCGCTGGCGCGCTCCAGCACCATCGGGTCGATGAAGTCGGGCCCCATCTTGAAGACCTGCACCCGCTGGCCGGCCTGGCGCGCGGCGCGGGCCAGTGCGGCGGTGACCGAGGTCTTGCCCTGGCCCGAGGCCAGGCCGGCGATCATGAGGACGGGGGCGTTCAAGGCAGCAGGCTCCAGTGCCAGTGGCCGTCGCGCCGGGTGGCGCGCAGCGGGGTCAGGCCGCCGAAGGGCAGCGGGTGTGCCAGGGCCGGGTCGGCAGCCTGGCGGATGTCGTGGCCCAGCGCGCGGGCGCGGGCGAGGCGGATCGGGCCGGCGTGGGCCACCACGGCCAGGCGTGTGCCGCCATGGGTGGCCAGCGCGTCGGCGGCCGCGTCCATGGCGGCGTGCACGCGGCCGGCCAGCGCGGCCAGGGTTTCGCCGCCGGGCGGGGCGCGGTGCAGCGGGTCCTCGGCCCAGGGGTCGCTCTGCTCGCGCGGGATGGCCGACCAGGGGCGGCCCTCCCAGGCGCCGAAGTGCAGCTCCATCCAGCGCGGGTCGGCCGGCCACAGCGGGCAGCCCATCGCGCCGGACAGCGCCCGGGCCAGGCCGCGGGCGCGCTGCAGCGGGCTGCCGGCCAGCGCCGCCAGCGGGCCGCGGGCCGCCAGCGCGGCCTGCACCTGGTCCAGCGGCGGGGCCATCGGCGTGCGCGCCGGCAGATCGGTCTGGCCGTAGCAGGTGCCGGCCGGGGCCGCCACCTCGGGGTGGCGCACCAGGATCAGCTCCATGGCCCGCCCCGCAGCGTCAGGCCCAGCAGGAAGGCCAGCTCGGCCAGCTGCTGGGTGGCGCCCAGCGCGTCGCCGACGTAGCCGCCCAGGCGGCGGCGCAGGTAGCGCACCGCCAGGGCCCACACCAGGGCCGCGCCGGCCAGGGCCGGCAGCAGCGACCACCCCAGCGGCAGGCCGGGCAGCAGGGCCACGGCGGCGGCGAAGGCCAGGGCGCCGGCGCCGGGGCGCTGCTGCGCGATCGGCTTGGACTTGGAGGCGTCGTCGTCGCGCACATAGTCCAGCCGGGCCATCACGCCCAGCGCCGCCAGGCGGCTGACCGCGTGGCTGGCGACCAGGGCCGCCAGCAGGTGCAGCGCGTCCAGGCGCTCGACCAGGGTCAGCAGCAGGGCGGCCTTCAGGCCCAGCACCAGGACCACGCCCACGGTGGCGTAGCTGCCCACCCGCGAGTCCTTCATGATGGCCATCACCCGCTCGCGGGTGAAGCCGCCACCGAAGCCGTCGCAGCTGTCGGCGAAGCCGTCCTCGTGGAAGGCACCGGTCAGCAGGATGCCGGCGGCCATCGACAGGCCCACCGCCACCGCCGGCGGCCAGGCGGTCAGCGCGGCCAGCAGCACGCCGGCGCCCACGCCGCCCACCACCCAGCCCACGCCGGGGAAGTGGCGGGCCGAGGCGTTGAGCTGCTGGGGCGACCAGCCGACCCAGTCGGGCACCGGGATGCGGGTGAAGAACTGCAACGCGGTCAGGAACAGGCGCAGCTCTTCGCGCAGGGCGGTCCAGGGGCTCATGTGGCGTCCTCGGGCATGGGGGCGGTGTGCCCGGTGCGGCCGCTCCAGGCGGCCACCAGCGCGTCCTGCGCGGGGGCCGACTGGGTCGACAGGCGCACCCAGCCCGGCAGGCCGAAGGAGCGGGCGTCGCGCAGCTGCACCCCGGCCTCGCGCAGTCGCGCCAGGCGACCGGGCAGGGCGGCAGGGGCGCCGTTGGGGCGGGCCAGCCAGAAGGGCGTGCTGCTGTCGTGCTGCTGCCAGCCCAGGCCGGACAGCAGCAGGCGCTGGCGCACGGTGTCGGCGCGCAGGGTGTCCCGGGCCGCGGCCAGCCACTGGCGCACGGCGGGCTCCCGAGAGACCCGCAGCAGCGCCACCCCCTCGGCCGACAAGGGCCAGGCCGGGGCCAGGCCCAGCACCGCGGCGCGCAGCCGCGGGGCGGCTTCGGCCGGGGCCTCGATCCAGCCGGCGCGCACGCCGGGCAGGCCCAGCGACTTGTTGGGGGTCCAGAGCTGCCAGGCCAGGCTGGCCACTTCGGCCGGCACCGGGTCGTGGCCTTCCAGTCGCAGGTCCTCGTAGGCCCGGTCCAGCGCCAGCCAGTGGCCATCGGACGCGCAGCGCGCGCCCAGGTGCTGCCACAGCGCCGTCGGCCAGCTGCGGCCGCTCGGGTTGTGCGGTTCGTTGGCCCAGACCAGGGACAGCGACGGGTCCAGGCGCAGCCCGTCCAGCAGTTCCTGCGCGTCGGCATAGGGCCGCAGGGCCAGGCCCAGCGCGGCGGCGGCGGCGCGGTACTCGGCGTAACCGGGCTCGGGCAGCCAGACGTGGCGGCGGCCGTGCAGGGCGGCGGCCAGGGTCAGGCGGCGGATGGCCTCGCCGTTGCCGGCGCTGGGCAGCACCCGATCGGGCGAGAGCCCGCGCGAGGCCCCCAGCTCGGCGCACAGGGCCCCATAGGCCGGGTCCGGGTAGCGGCTGCGATCGGCCTGGCGCAGGGCCCGCCAGACCGCTTCGGGGGCCAGCAGCGGGCTGGCGTTGGTGGAGAAGTCGTGGCGCGGCGGGGGGCCGCCGTCAGGGCCGCCGTGCTCGGGTTGGGGCGGCAGGTCGGGCGGGGCATGCAAGCTGATCATGCGAGCGCTCCCGCCGCCAGTGCCAGCGCTGCCAGGAGCGCGAGAAGCGCCACCGCGCGGCCGGCCAGGGCCAAGGCGCGCGCGGTGTCGGCGGCTCGTGGTGCGCGGCCGCCGCCGTTCAGCTCGTAGACGCCAGGCTTGGCCAGGCGGCAACCGAGGAGCAGGGCCATCGCCCCCATCGGCCAGCCGCCGTTTGGCGACGGGGTGCGCGCGGCCTGGGCCCGCAACGCGGCCGCGCCCGGCCAGCGGCCGGCGGCGGCGCACAGCGCCAACGCGCTCAGCCGGGCCGGCAGCCAGGACAGCACGTCGTCAGCGCGGGCCGCCCACGCGCCGCCCCAGCGGCGGTGGTCCCGGTAGCCCCACATGGCGTCCGCGGTGTTGGCGAAGCGGTAGACGGCGGCACCCGGAAGACCCGCCAGGGCCCACCACATCAGAGGGGCCACCACCGAGTCGTTGAGGTTCTCGGCCAGCGTCTCGATGGCCGCCTCGCGCACGTCCTCGGCAGACAGGGCGCTGACGTCTCGGCTGACCAGACGCGCCAGCCGGGCTTGCCCCTCCTCCAGCGACCGGGCCAGGGCCTGGTCGACGGCCGCCACCTCTTCCCGCAGCATGCGCCAGGCCAGCATCGGCTTGAGGGCCACGGCCAGGCCGAGCAGCGCCAGCCCGACGGGCAGCTGCCCGAGCAGCCACTGGACGAACAGGGCCAGGCCGGCGCAGAGGGCGGCGCCCACGCACCAGGCCACGGCGCCGCAGAGGCGGGCGAGCGGGGGCGACAGCGGCCACAGGTGCGGACCCAGGCGCCCCAGCCCCGAGCCCATCCAGACCACGGGGTGCCAGGCGGCCCGGGGCTCGCCCATCCAGCGGTCGATGGCCAGGGCCAGCAGCGCCGCGGCCGCCAGCAGGGAGGGGGAGGCTTCAATCATCGGCCAGGGTTCCGGGGCCTTGGTGAAAGACCCACTCCGCCACCGCCCGGCCGCCGACGAGGTGTTCTTGAATGATCCGTTCCATGTGTTCGGGGGTGACGCGCTCGTACCAGGTGCCGTCGGGTTGCACGCACAGGATCGGCCCGCCGCGGCAGGCGGCGAAGCAGTGCACCCGGCTGCGCTTGACGCGCAGTTCGCCCTCGTGCAGCCCGGCGGCCTTGAGCATCGGGCCCAGGCGGTCGAACAGCGCCTGTGATTGTCCCTCCTCGGCGCAGCGGGGGCCAGTGCACAGCAGGAGGTGGCGCTTGTAGCCGCCGATCCGCGGGCTGGTCGGCGCCGGGGGGGTGCCAGGGGCGTCCCGGTCGGGCGGCGTGCTCATGCGTCGGCCTCCTGCGGCGCCTCGCTGGCGGCCGGCTCCAGCGGCTCGGCGAGGGTGGCGCGGATGTAGTCGAGCGGCAGCTCATGGCGTGCGGCCAGCACCTCGACGCTGGCGCCCGCGGCGTGGTCGGCCCGCAGCCCCTCGAGCCAGCCGTTCAGGCCGCTGCTGAGCGATCGCCCGGCCTTCTCGCCGTCGAGGGTGCCTCCGCCTTCGGCGAGGTCGTACTTGTTGGCGTAGCCCCGTGGGGTCACCATCAGGCCGTCGCGCACGAAGGTGTGGCGGTTGCCGATCAGCACCGTGCTGAGCATGCCGATGTCGTGCTCGCCCATGCGTTCCAGCGTGGTGAACTCGATGTGCTGGCGGCGGCGGTAGGCGCTCTTGACGATGGCCACCGGCGTGTCCGGGCGGCGGTGGCGCAGGAACAGGCGTTGCGCCTCCACGATCTGCCGGGTGCGCCGGCCGCTCTTGGGGTTGTAGAGCGCGACCACGAAGTCGGCGTACGCCACCGCGTCCAGTCGGCGCGCGATCACCGGCCAGGGGGTCAGCAGGTCGCTCAGCGAGATGGCGCAGAAGTCGTGGGTCAGTGGTGCGCCCACCAGGGCGGCGCAGCTGTTCAGCGCCGAGGCGCCGGGCACGATCTCGACCTCGACATCGTCCTCGGGGGTCCAGCCCGCCTGGAACAGCACCTCGTAGGTCGGACCGGCCATGCCGTAGACGCCGGCATCGCCCGAAGAGACCAGCGCCACCTTCCGGCCCTGGCGCGCCGCCGCCAGCGCATGCACCGCGCGGTCGAGCTCCTCGGTCATGCCCTTGCGCACGACTTCCTTGCCGTCCAGCAGGTCGGCCACCAGCTTGATGTAGGTGACGTAGCCCACCACCACATCCGCCTCGGCGATGGCGGCGCGGGCGCGTGCCGTCATGTGGTCGGCGTGGCCGGGGCCGATGCCGACCAGCATGATCTTGCCGGTCGCGGGCGCGTCGTGGTCGGGGGAGGTTTCAGGGTTCATGGTTCGGGGTTCCGGAAGAAGTGATCGCCGCCGCCACCCGGGTGGCCGGGCCCAGCACGCGCGCCACCGACACGGTGGCGCTGCGGCCGTCCTCGCCGCGGCATTTGTGTTTGGCCAGCAGCAGCGCGTCGGGCCGTTCGGTTCCCGCGCTGAGCAGCGCTGCGGCCTCGCTGACCGAGGGGGTCCCGGTGTGGCGACGCACCGTCTCTGAAGGGTTGGGCACCGGGACCCGGGCCAGTTGCCAGGGGGGATAGAAGCGGATCGCCCAGCCTTGCTCGGCCGCCAGTGCCGCCAAGGCAGGCTCGTCGGCCTTGAGGGTGATGCTGCCGACCGCTGCCACCGCCGACCCGTCCAGCGCCAGCTGCGCCAGCGCCTGCGCCACCGCCTGGCGCAGAGTGGTCAGCGGCGTGCCGCGGTCGCAGCCGATGCCGAGGGCCGCCCTCACGCGACGGGCTCCACCGGCGGGCGGTAGACCACCAGGCGCTCGTGCAGGGTTTGCCACAGCGTGGCCTCCACCGGACGATGGGTGATCCACAGCACGGCCGGGTAGCGGGCCAGGTCCACGTCTTCCAGTCGGCTGTAGCGGTGGATGCTGGGCGGCAGCGGCGTGGGGCGCGTCCACCAGTGCGGGCTGCCGGCCTCCTGCACCAAGGCCACCGGCTCCTCGTTGACCACGGCGGCCGAGACGCGGGTGATGTTGAGCTTGGGCGCCTCGACCCGCCAGCCCAGCTCGCGGCCCAGGATGTCCACCGGCACCGTCTTGCCGACGTCCGAGGCGGTGGTCAGCACCGCCGTGGCGCCCAGCAGCGCGGCCACGGTTTCCGCCATCGCGTTGGCGCCGCCCACATGACCGGAGAGCACCGGGATGACGAACTGGCCGGCGTCGTCCACCACCAGCACCCCGGGGTCCTCGTCCTTGCTCCGCAGGTGCGGTGCGATCAGCCGAACCACCGCGCCCAGCGAGACGAAGAACACGATCTGGTCGAAGGCCTGGAACAGCGGTCCGACCTGGTCCTTGAACGCGCCGTCCCAGGTGTGCAGCGGGTTGTCCAGCCCCTGGGCGGTGTCGGAGAACCTGGCGGCCAGGCACAACGAGGACTGCGGCAGCCGCCGCGCCAGCCTGGCCGCCTGGGCGGCGCCATGTTTGGTGAGGGCGACCAGGCAAACGCGGGGCGACAGGGTGAGGATGTCCTGGCTCATGGGGTGGCTCTCTCGGTGAGGCTCGGCGACGCGGGACCGTCCTTCTTCAGGCAGCCCTTGAGGCGTTCGCCGCGCACGCGGTGGGGGTTCTTGACGATGAGCAGCGAGAGGTAGCTGACCTTGCCCCCGCGCAGCGTGAGCAGGTCCGGGCCGGACAGCCGACGCTCGTCAGGCGCGCCCACGCGCTCCACGAAGTGGGCGCTGGTCAGCAGCTGGCGGGCCTGCAACCAGTCCAGCAGCCCATCGATCAGCGGTTTGACCTTCATCAGCACCAGGGTGTCGAAATCGCCCAGCAGCCGGTCCACCGCCCCCACCCCGTAGGCGGCGGGCACGATGGCCACGGTGTCGTCCTGCTCGGCCATCGGCTGCCCCAGGCCCGCGCATGCCGCGGTGAAGGCGTTGACGCCCGCGGTCACCCGCACCGGCACCCGCTCGTCAAGCGCGCGCACGGTGCGGGCCAGGTGGCCGAACGTGGCGTAGGTGGAGGCGTCGCCCTCCACCAGGAACAGCACATCGCGCCCGTTCTGCAGCCAGGGCAGCACGGTGTGCGCGGCCTTCAGCCAGGCGCGGGCCAGCTTCTCGCCGTCGTGCGTCATCGGGAACAGCAGCGGCGTGTGGGCGAGGTCGGACCCCTGGGGCGGTGTCAGCCCGGCGCGCCGCACGATGTCCAGCGCGTAGCTGGGCGTCTTGCCGCTGCGCACCGGGTAGACCCAGAAGGCATCGGGCCGCTGCAGGGCATCCCAGGCGGCGCGCGTGATCAGGCCGGGGTCGCCAGGCCCGAGCGAGACACCGTGCAAGGTGCCGACGAGAGGAGGGGAGGGTTCAGTCATCAAGGGGCTCCGGCGTGGGCTGGCCGCTGCGCGTCGGGTTGGCCTCCGCACAGACCAGCCAGACCGGGTTCTCGGCCGCCATGCGGTGCATGTGCAGGATGGGGCGGCTGCGCGCGGCCTGCAGCTGCAGCACATCCCAGACGGCATCCAGCGCCTGCAGGGTCTGCGTGGCCGCGGCCAGGTTCTCCAGGGTCACGAAGTTCATCACCAGCCGACCACCGGGCCGCAGGCGACGCAGCACCTGCTCGATCAGGCCGGCCAGCTCGCCGCCCGAGCCACCGATGAAGACCGCGTCAGGGTCGGGCCAGTCGCCCAGGCCCTCGGGCGCCCTGCCGTGCCGCAGCGTGTAGTTGCTGACGCCGAAGGCGGCGTGGTTGCGGGTGGCGATGGCATGGTCGGCCTCGTTCTTCTCGATCGCCCACACATGGCCTTGCGGACACAGGCGCGCGGCTTCCAGGCCCACCGAGCCGCTGCCGGCACCGAGGTCCCAGACCAGGCTGTCGGCGCGCAGCTGCAGCCGGGCCAGGCTGACCGCGCGGACCTCCTGCTTGGTGATCAGGCCCTTCTCGGGCTGCCGCTGCTCGAAGGTGCTGTCCGCCAGGCCGAATCGCACCGGTCGCGGTCGCGGCCGGATGCGCCACAGCAGCACCACGTTCAGCTCGGCAAAGCGCATCCGCGCCGCCTCGGCCGGGCTCAGCTGAGGGTGGATGCGTTCCTGCGGCTGCAGCAGGTGCTCGGCCACGGCCAGCTGGAAATCGTCGCCCAGGCCTTCGGTCAGCAGCAGGCGGGCCACGCGGTCGGGGCTGTTGGCCGGGCTGGTCAGCAGCAGCAGGCGCTGCTCGGCGCGCAGCGCCTGCGCCAAGGCGTGCAGACCATGCGCGGGTGTGGCGCCGCGCTGCCATTCGCCGGCGTCGGCGGCGTGCACCGAGACGATGCGCGCGTCCTGCCAGGCCAGGCCGACGCGGGCACAGGCCAGTTGCAGCGTCGACAGGTTGGGCAGGATCTCCAGCGCGTCCAGGCAGAGGTGCTGGGCCAGGTAGGGCGCGATGCCATGGCACAGCGGGTCGCCACTGGCCAGCACCACGCAGGCCTGGTGGGCCTCCCGCGCGGCGCGGACCCAGCCGGGCACTTCCCGGAGCCGGCCGGTCAGGTCGTGGCGGATGGCGCCGGGTTTGAGCAGCGACTGGAACAGCGCCAGCGTGCGGGTGCCGCCGATCACCACATCGGCCGTGCGCAGGTGGGCCAACGCGGTGGCACCGAGGCTGGCGGCGCCATCGTCGAGCACGCCGATCACCCGGCAGCGGTTGGGGTCGGCAAGGGTCAGGACCGTCATTCGTCGTCGCCTTCGAGGTGGTGGAGGTGGTCGACGCCGGTGCGCCCGGCGCTGGCGGGGCGCGGCCGCGATGGGGCCGGGCCGGAGCGCACATCGGCCACCGGCTGACCCTCGAAATCGCACACCAGCACGCGCAGCGCGAAGGCACTGCCGTAGCGTTCGGGCGCGGTCAGGGTGTCGATGGCGCGCTGCGCCAACGCCTGGTGAAAGGCCGGGCCCAGGCCGCGCTCGACCATCAGCTCGGCGCCGAAGCGTGCGGTCTCCGAGGCGGCGATGGCGGCGCAGTCGTCGGCCGTGGCGCCGACCTGCCGGGCGACCTCAGCCACCAGGTCGGTGTCCACCACGTTGCGGTTGGCGTGGGTGATGGTCTCGCCCTGGGCGATCTTGGTCAGCTTGCCCACCATCACGCCCAGCACCACCTCGGGCACCCCCTGGGCCACCACCTCGTCCAGCGCGTAGCGAAGGAAGTCACCCATCTGCACCGAACAGGCGGCGGGCCATCCGGGGTGCTCGGCGCGCAGCGTCCGCATGACGAAGGTCTCGGTGCGGCCGCCGGTCGTCAGCGCCACCACGCCCTGGTCCATCGTGGCCGCCACCTGGATGCCTTGCACCACGCTGGCCCGCCAGGCGGCGGTGGAGTAGGGTTTCACGATGCCGGTCGTGCCCAGGACGCTGATGCCGCCCAGGATGCCCAGCCGCGCATTGGTGGTCTTCTTGGCCATCTCCTGGCCGCCGGGCACGCTGACCGTCACCGCCAGGCCGTGCTGCTCCAGCAACCGCGGCGCGGCCTCTCTCAGGTTGTCGGCGATGTTCTGGCGCGGCACCGGGTTGATGGCCGGCCCCCCCACCGCCAGCCCCAGGCCGGGCAGCGTCACCGTGCCCACGCCGTCGCCAGCGGCAAAGGTGATCCGGCCGGCCTGACCGGACAGCAGGTGCAGGTCCACCGTGAGGTGGGCGCCGTCGGTGCAATCGGGGTCGTCGCCCGCGAACTTCACCACCACGGCGTGGGCGGCGTGTCCGTCACAACGCCCGTCGTGCACCGCAAAGCGCACCCGGTCGCCGTTGGGCAGCAGGCTTTCGATGGTGGCCGGTACCTGGCCGGCGACCAGACCCAGCGCCGCCGCCCGTGCAGCGGCGGCGGCACAGGCGCCGGTGGTGAAGCCGGTGCGCGTGCCCCGGGGGGGTGCCGGTTCCACGGTCAGGTGCGCTCCGCCTGCTGCCGTGCCTCGGCCAGCGCCAGCAGCGCGTGAAGGGCGGCCACCACCAGGGTGGAGCCTCCCTTGCGGCCCCGGATGACGATCCAGGGCACCTCGGTGAGCCGGGCCATCAGGTCCTTCGACTCGGCCGCTGACACGAAGCCCACCGGCATGCCCACCACCAGGGCCGGGCGCACCCCCGCGGTCTCGATCAGCCGAACCAGCTCGATCAGCGCCGTCGGCGCGTTGCCGATGCCGACGATGGCCCCCTGCAGCAGGCCCAGGCGGTGGGCCTTGCGCATGGCCTGCACGGCGCGGGTGGTGTTCTGGACCTGCGCCTGAGCGATCACGTCGGCGTCGCTGATGAACTGGTGCGTGGCCATGCCGAAGTGCGCCAGGCGGGGCCTGGACAGGCCCGAGCAGATCATCTCCACATCGGCCACCACCGCCGTGTCGCCACGCCGGATCGCCGCCACGCCGGCCCGCACGGCGTCGGGGTGAAAGGCCGTCAGGCCGTTGAACTCGAAGTCGGCGTTGGCGTGGACCATGCGCCGCACGATGGGCCACTGCTCCGCCGTGTAGGCGTGCGGACCGGCCTCGGCGTCGATGATGGCGAAGCTGTCGTGCTCGATGGCCTGGCCGGCCGGCGTGAGCTGTTCGGTGACGGTGTTGACGGTGCTCACGCCGGCAGTCCCCGTGGTGCCTGGACCGGCGCCGGACGCGGCGCGTGGGTGTGCTCGTGAGAGTGTCCGTGTCCCAGGTCATGGGCGATCTCGCGGTAGCTGCAGCCATCGCAGGGCAGGCGGCTCGCGGGGGCGCCGGCCAACAGATCGTGCACGCGCTGCTCCACCAGCTCGAAGATCTCCTTCTCGAACCCGAAGTGCGCGCCGCAGGCGAATCGGACCTGAGGGTATTGGCCGCGCAGGTGCTCGACCTGGCGGTGGATGCGCTGCATCAGCGTGCCGGTGTAGAGGTAATAGGGCAGCACCACCACCTGACGCATGCCGATCAGCAGCTGGCGCTGCACCACGCGTTCAAGGCGCGGGAAGGTGATGCCGGTGAAGGCCAGGTCCACCAGCTCATGGTCGCCTTCCTCCTGCAGCCAGCGGGCCATCTTGGCCATGTCGCCGTTGGCCCCGCGATCGGAGGAACCGCGGCCCAGCAGCACCACGCCGGTGGTGGTGGGGTCGGGCATGTCGAGCGCCGCCATGGCCTGCCGCAGCCGGCGCTTGAGGATGGCCAGGATGGGGTCGCAGGCCCCGAGGTGCGGGCCGTAGAGGAACTCGACGCCGGGCGCGTGGTCGCGGGCGTGTTCGATGGCCTCCGGGATCTCCATCTTGGCGTGGCCGGCGGCATTGAGGATCAGCGGCAGCACCAGCACCCGCCGGGTCGACCGGGCGGCCGCGAGCAGCCCGTCGTGCAGGGACGGCGCGGCGAATTCGATGAAGCAGGGCTCGATGCGCCAGGTCGGCTGACGCGCCCTCCACTGGGCCACGAATTCGAGGATCTCCAGATTTCCGCTGTCTTCGCGCGAGCCGTGGCCCACCAGCAGTACCGTGGTGTCGTTCATGTCGAGGCCTTCCTGAAACGGTGGGTGAAGCCAGGGTCGTAGAGCCTGGACTTGAGGAGCTCGGGCCAATGGCGCGCGCCCAGGGCCGGGCTGGCGATGACCATGGCCTGGCTGACGATGCCGGCGTCCCGGCATTGCTGCTTGATGCTGGCGAGCGTGCCGCGCACGATGCGCTCTTCGCCCGGCCAGCTGGCCTTGTGCACCACCAGCATGGGCGCGTCTTCGGGCCAGCCCGCGGAGCGCAGGGCGCTCTGCACCCGGTGCAGCAGGGTGATGGACAGGAAGAGGCACAGCGTGCAGCGGTGCGCGGCCAGTCTGGCCAGGTCCTCACCGGCGGGCATGGGCGTGCGGCCCTCCACGCGGGTGAAGATGGTGGTCTGGGTCAGCTCGGGCAGCGTGAAGGTCTCGACGGCCGCGGCAGCCGAGGCCATGGCCGAGGACACGCCCGGCACCACCGCCACCGGCACGCCGGCCGCGTCCAGGGGCTGCACCACCTCGATCAGGGCGCCGTACAGCGCCGGGTCACCGGTCTGCAGACGGACCACGGTGTCGCAGCGGTGGGCCTGGGCGACCAGCCAGGCGGCGATCTCGTCCAAGGTCATGCCCTTGCTGTCCGCCACCGCGCAGCCGGGCTGCGCCCAGCGCGTGACGGCTTCGTTCACCAGCGAACCCGCGAACAGGATGGCCCCCGCCCGCTCGATCAGCGCGCGTCCCTTGACGGTGATCAGCTCGGGATCGCCCGGGCCGGCGCCCACGAACCAGACCGTTCCCGGCACCGCGTCCACGGCGCCCTCAGGCGGCCGCATGCAGGCGAGGCTCGAGGGCGATGGTGCCGCGCAGGCGCTGCAGGCGCTTGGCGACCGCCAGCACACCCAGGTCCACCAGGGGCTCCAGCAGCACCACGCCGAGGTAGGCGGCGCCGAAGCGACCGATGCGGGCCAGGTTGTCCGCGCCCAGCCCTTGGCCGTAGACGGCCCAGAAGGCGACCCAGGCGACGATGCCTCCCTGGTAGGCCAGGGAGAGCTTGAGCGCCTGGCGGTAGCGCAGGTCCACATACGGGGTGTCGGCGGCGATCACGCGCCGCGCCAGGGCGGCGGTGGCGAACAGCGGCACCAGCAGGGTGGTGACGTTCATGCCGTATTGCGGCAGGTCGCTGGGCGCGAAGAACAGGCCCTGCACCAGGAGGCCGGCGGCCAGGCCGATCGCGGCGGGCGCCACGCCCAGCAGCAGCAGCAGGGTGCTGCCCAGGATCAGGTGGACCTCGGACACGCCGATCGGGTGGTGCGGCAGCAGCTCGAAGAAGGCGAACACCAGCAGCGTGGCGATGGCCGAGCGTGCCGACAGCGCGGCGAGGCCGTCGCGCCGCCATTGCGACCACCCGGCATGGGCGGCCAAGGCGAGGGCGCCGGCCGCGGTGGCAAGGCTCAGCAAGGTCTTGCTGCTGTCGACGAGTCCGGGTTCGATGTGCATGGGTCTCTCCTGGGCCGCTCGCGGCCGCTTGTGTGGCTGGGCACAGCGGGCCGGTCGCGAAGGAGAGGGGGATGGGTGCGGCAGATACACGGCACGGCCGGGCCGTGTCCGCAGCGCCAGGGCGGCGCGCCGCACGCACCCCACCGCCCTCCGCGCTGGTCTGCTGCATGCGACAGGCCGGTCTCCGGGCTGACGAGCCGTTGGCCAGGGGCCAACACCGAGCCATCACCTTCCCATGCCTTGCGAAGCACAGTGGCGACACCCAGCGGGGCTGGGCGGATGACGCGGAGGAACTCGCTTACCGTTGCGGGGGCAGCGCCGGCATTGCAGCCCAATGGCTGCGCACCGGCTTCCCGTTTCATTCATGCGCCAACTGCAAAGCGCATGAACACCTGAAGCTGGGAACAGTGTAGCCCGAGGAGACGCCAAGATCCAGACGTCGCCGCGAGAAAGCTCATGCCATGAGCCAGTGGTTCATCAGGCGGACTTGTCGGACACGCCGGCCGATTCGAAGCTGGCCATGTCGTTGAGGAAGGCGCAGGCGGCGCGCAGCAGCGGCACCGCCAGCACCGCGCCGGTGCCCTCGCCCAGGCGCAGGTCCAGGCCCAGCAGCGCGCGGCCGCCCAGCACCTCGAGCATGGCCGCGTGGCCCTGCTCGGCGGACTGGTGGGCGAACACCGCGCGGTCCATCACCGCGGGCTCGATCGCGCGGGCGGCCAGCAGGGCGCTGCAGCTGATGAAGCCGTCGGCCAGCAGCACCATGCCGGCCTCGGCGGCGCCCAGCATGGCGCCGGCCATCATCGCGATCTCGAAGCCGCCGTACTCGGTCAGGGCCTGCACGCCGCAGCTGATCTCCCCGGTGCGCGCGGCAGCGCGCACCAGGACCTCGCGCTTGCGCAGCAGGCCAGCGTCGTCCACGCCGGTGCCGCGGCCGGTGGCCACCGCCAGCGGCACCCGGCCCAGCTTGTGCAGCAGCAGGCTGGCGGCACTGGTGTTGGCGATGCCCATCTCGCCGAAGGCCAGGGTGTTGCAGCCCTGGGCGTGGGCGGCCAGGGCCAGCGCGCGGCCGCGCTCGATCGCGGTCTCGGCGTCGGCACGGCGCATCGCCGGCTCGCGCGCGCTGTTGCGGGTGCCGGGGGCGACCTTGGCATGCACCAGGCCGCCCACGCCGCCGAAGTCGTGGGCCACGCCGGCGTCGACCACCTGCACCTCCACGTCCATGCTGCGGGCCAGCACGTTGACCGCCGCGCCGCCGCCCAGGAAGTTCATCACCATCTGCCAGGTGACCTCCTGCGGGTAGGCGCTGACGCCCTCGTGCGCGATGCCGTGGTCGCCGGCGAAGACGATCACGCGGGGCTTGCACACCTGGGGCGACAACGTGCCCTGGATGCGGCCCAGGCGCCAGGCCAGGTCCTCCAGGCGCCCCAGCGCGCCCAGCGGCTTGGTCTTGCGGTCGATGCGGTGGCGCAGCTCGGCGTCGAGCGCGGTGGACAGGGGCAGCAGGTGGATCGGGGGCAGGCTCATGGCGTTCAGTACTCGATGCCGCGCTGGGCGCGGATGCCTTGGGTGAAGGCGTGGGCGATCACGCCCAGCTCGGAAGCGGTGTCGGCGGCCTCGCGCAGCGCCGTCGGGGCGCCGCGGCCGGTGACGACCACGTGTTGCATCGGCGGCCGCGCGGCCAGGTCGGCCAGCACGGTGGCGGTGTCCAGGTAGCCCTTGGCCAGCACGATGCACAGCTCGTCCAGCACCACCAGGGCCAGGTCCTCGCGGCGCAGCAGGCCGCGGGCGATGTCCCAGCCGGCCTGGGCGCGGGCGATGTCGCGTTCGCGGTCCTGGGTCTCCCAGGTGAAGCCCTCGCCGGTGACGTGGAACTCGACCTCGTCGGGGAAGCGGCGGAAGAAGCGCTCCTCGCCGGTGGGCGTGGCACCCTTGATGAACTGCACCACGCCCGCCTTCAGGCCGTGGCCCAGGGTGCGGGCCACCATGCCGAAGGCCGAGCTGCTCTTGCCCTTGCCGGGGCCGGTGAGCAGCAGCAGCAGGCCGGCGTCGCGCTCGGCGGCGGCGATGCGGGCGTCGACCACGGCCTTGGTGCGCTGCATCTTGGCCTTGTGGCGGGCGTTGATCTCGTCGGTGTCCATCGGGGGCAAGGGCCTCAGGCGGGCAGCCACCAGCGGTGGCCGTCGTGGTCGTGGGCGCGCAGCGGGTGGCCCCACACGCGCGAGAGGGTGTCGGGCTGCATCACCTGCTCGACCGGGCCGGCGATCGCCTGGCCCTGGCCGTCGAGCAGCAGCACGTGGGTGGCCACGCGCTGGGCCAGCGACAGGTCGTGCACCGACAGCAGCACGCAGCGCTGGCGCTGGCGGACCTCGTCGGCCAGCAGGGCCAGCACGCGCAGCTGCTGCGCCAGGTCCAGGTGGGCCAGGGGCTCGTCCAGCAGGGCCAGCGGCGGGTCCTGGGTCAGCAGGGTGGCGATGGCCACGCGCTGGCGCTCGCCACCGGACAGGGTGGTGACGTCGCGATCGGCCAGGGCCTCGAGGCCGACGCGGCGCAGCGCGTCCAGGGCCAGGGCGCGGTCGGCCTCGCCTTCCCAGTGCCAGCGCGAGAGGTGCGGGTGGCGGCCTTGCAGCACCACGTCGAGCACCGGGGCGCCGAAGGCGTCGTGCAGCTGTTGGGGCACGAAGCCGCGCCAGCAGGCCAGCTCGGCCAGCGGCCAGTCGCCCAGGGCTCGGCCACCCACGGCGACCTGACCGGCGGCGGGGGCGCGCGCCCCCACCAGGGTGTGCAGCAGCAGGGTCTTGCCCACGCCGTTGGGGCCCAGCAGGGCCCACAGCTGGCCGGGGCGCAGCGCCAGGGACAGGTCCTGCACCAGGGTGCGCGCACCGGCGCGCACCGCCAGCGCGGTGGTCTGCAGCAGCGGGGCGGCGGTGTTCAACGCGAGCCCCCGCGCGCCAGCAGCGCGATGAAGGTGGGGGCGCCGACCAGGGCGGTGATCGCGCCCACCGGCAGCTGCAGCGGGGCGGCGATGGTGCGCGCCGCGGTGTCGGCGGCCAGCAGGAAGGCGGCCCCGGCCAGCGCGCTGGCGGGCAGCAGCAGGCGCTGGTCGTTGCCGATCAGCAGGCGCAGCGCGTGGGGCACCACCAGGCCGACGAAGCCGATGGTGCCGGCGCTGGCCACCGCCAGCGCGGCGGCGGCCGACGCGGCCACGTAGACCAGGGCCCGCACCCGGCGCACCGGCACGCCCAGCATCTGCGCCGGGCCGGGGCCGCGCAGCAGCAGGTTGAGCTCGCGGCCCAGCGGCCACAGCAGGGCCAGCAGGGCCAGCGGCGCGGCCAGCACCAGCGGGAGGACGTCGGTGCCGGAGAGGTCGCCCAGCATCCAGAACAGCATGCCGCGCAGGCGCTCGCCGGGGGCCAGGGACAGGATCAGGCTGACGCCGGCCATGCTGATCGCCGACAGCATCACCCCGGTCAGCAGCAGGCGCGGCGCCGGGTCCTGGCGGCTGACGGACTCGAGCCGGCCCAGGTCGTGGTGGGCCAGCGCGAACACCGACACCACCACCGCCAGCGCGCCGCCGAAGGCGCCCAGGTGCACCGCCCACACGCTGCAGCCCAGCGCGATCATCGACAGCGCGCCCAGCGCGGCACCGCCGGACAGGCCCAGCACGTAGGGGTCGGCCAGCGGGTTGCGCAGCAGCACCTGCATCAGGGCGCCGGCCAGGGCCAGCAGCGCGCCCACGCTCATCGCGGCCAGGGCGCGCGGCAGGCGCAGGCGCTGCAGGATCTCGGCCTCGGGCGAGCCGGCGCCGCCCCACAGCAGGCCGGGCAGGTCGGCCGGGGCGATGAACTGGCTGCCGCTGGCCAGGGCCAGCACGAACAGGCCGGCCAGCAGGGCGGCCAGCAGCAGCAGGGGACGCAGCACGCGCAGCGGCATGGCGCAGGCCTCAGGAGCCCGCCACCAGCGTGGCGCTGGGCGGGGCGTTGAGCTCGAAGCGGATGGTCACGGTGTGGCTGGAGGGCACGTCCTGCCCGCCACGGCGGGCGGGCTCGAAGCGCCAGGCCCGCACCGCGTCGCGCGCGGCCAGGTCCAGCAGGGCGACGCCGCTGCGCTGCAGCCACTGCACCGCGGTGACCGTGCCCTGGGCGTCGATCTGCAGCTGGAGCTGCACGCGGCCGTGCAGGCCGTCCTCGCGGGCGGTCTCGGGGTAGGCGGGCGGGCGGTTGCCGGCCAGGGCGCGGGCCGCGCGCGGCGGCTCGGGCGGCGCGCTGGCGGCGGCCGGGGGTGGCGTGGCCGCAGACGCGGGGCCGGCGTGGGCGGGTGCGGCGGCAGGGGCCGAAGGGGCCACGCTGGCCGCGGCCATCACCGCCGCCACGGCGGGGGCGGTGCTGGGCGTGGTGCCGGCCCGCGGTGCGGTGGCGGGCGGGCCCTGGTCGCGCGGCAGCGGGGGCTGGGGCGCGCCGGGGGCCGCGGCGCGCGCAGGGCGCGTCGTCGGCGGGTTCAGGCCGGCGGCGGGCGGCGGGGTGGCCGGCGCCGCGGGCAGGTGCAGGTAGACCAGGCCACCCGGCGCCTCGGCCACGGGGGGCGCGGGGCGGGGGGCCAGGGCCTGCCAGACCAGCGCCCAGGCGGCCCCGTGCAGCACGAGGGCCAGCGCCGCGCCCAGGGCGCGGGGGCGGCGGTCGGTGCGGCCGAAGGGGTTCATCGCCGGGGCGCCTCGGGGCCTCAGAACAGCGGCGTCCAGCGCAGCGTCAGCTGGGCCTGGCGGCCGGTGGGCACATAGCCCTGGGCCTGTTCGTAGCGGCGGTCGGTCAGGTTGTTGACCCGGCCCTCCAGCGACCAGTCGGGCGCCAGCTTCCAGGTGCCGAACAGCGCCACCAGGGCGTAGCCGCCCATCTGGGTGCCGGCGGACTGGTCGGTGGAGTCCCAGCGGCGGCCGGTCCAGCCCAGGTCGGAGCCCACCGTCACCGTGCCGATGGCGTGGCTCAGGTGCAGGTGACCGAAGGCGCGGGCGCGGCGCTGCAGCTGCGCGCCGCTGTCGCGGTCTTCCGGCGACTGGGCGGTGAACTGGGCGCGGACCCGGGTGGCGCGGCCCAGCTCGGCGGCGGCGGTCAGGGTCAGGCCGTCGATCTGCGCACGGCTGGTGTTCTGCGGGATGTAGGCGAAGCTGCCCGGGGGCGTCTCGACCCACTGGATCAGGTCGCGGATCCGGTTGGAAAACAGCGTCGCGCCCACGCTCAGGCCGTCCGCGGTCCAGTCGGCGCCGAGCTCGGTGCTGACGCTGCGCTCGGGCTGGAGGTCGGGGTTGCCGTGGCTGCCCCAGCTGTCGGGGAAGTACAGCTCGTTGAAGGTCGGGGCCTTGAACGCGCTGCCGACGCTGGCGCGCAGGCGCAGTGTGGGGCTGAGCTGCCAGGCGCCGGCGAGCTGGCCGGTGAAGTGGTCACCGAACTGGCTGTTGTGGTCGCCGCGCACGTCGGCCTGCACCGACAGCGCGCCCACCGTGCCGCGCCAGCCGGCCAGGCCGCTGCTGACCTGGCGGTGGGTGACGCCGTAGGCGGTGTCGCTGTCCACGCCCTGGCGCAGCCATTCCAGGCCGGCGGTCAGGGTGCCGCCGCCCACGGCGACGTGGTTCAGCCAGGACAGCTGGTCCTGGGTGGTGTCGATGTGGCCGGGGTCGCTGCCCTCGCGGCGGCTCTGGTCCCAGCTGCGGCCCAGGCGCACGGTGCTGTCGATGCCGGCCAGCAGCGGGCCGCTCCAGTGGGCGGCCAGCGTCTGGGTGCGGTCGATGCTGCGGTTGTCGGCGGTGGCGCTGCCGTCGTAGTCGGCGGTGCCGGCGCTGCGCAGCAGCTGCAGGCCGACCTGCTGGCCGCCGCCCAGGTGCTGGACCACGCGGCCGCTCAGGCCGATGTCGCGGTAGCCGTCGCGGTCGGGGTTGTGGCCCCAGGCGGCGCTGGTGGTGGCGTCGTGGCCGCGGGTGCGCAGCACGTTGGCGCCCAGCGCGAGCTCGGTGTCGCCCAGGCGGGCGGCGTAGCTGCCGGCCAGCTGGCCCAGCGCTTCTTCGCCCACGGTCAGGGCCAGATTGACGCCCGGCGAGCGGGTGGCGCTCTTGGTGAAGACCTGGACCACGCCGCCGATGGCGTCGGCGCCGTACAGGCTGCTCGACGGCCCGGGCAGCACCTCGACGCGCTCGATCAGCGCCAGCGGGATGGACTCGAGCGAGGCGGTGCCCAGCGTGGCCGAGCCTATACGCACGCCGTCGAGCAGGACCACGGTGTGGTTGGCATTGCCGCCGCGCATGAAGACGCTGCTGCTTTGGCCCAGGCCGCCGTTGGTGACGGTCTCGACGCCGGCCAGGCTGCGCAGCAGCTCGGTCAGCGAGCCGGCGCCGGCGACGCGGATGTCCTCGGCGGTGATGACCTGCACCGGCCGCACCGCATGGCGCACGGACTGCGGGCTGCGGGTGGCGGTGACGACGATGTCGTCAGCGGAGGCGGGGGTGGAGGAAGCGGCCTGGGCGAATGCGGACAGCGGCGCGGAAAGGGCCAGGGCGAGCGCGACGGGTGTGCGCAGATGCATGGTGATCTCGGCAGACAATTGGCCTGCGACGCCGAGTGGGTTGGGTGACGCGCAGGACCGGACAGCGTGCCTGGCCGCTTCCCCGCAGCCGGGCACCTCATGGTGGCGCGCCGTGGACGCACCACCCCTTCGTTGGCCGGTATCCGGGCTGACGGAGACGACCCGTGCGGCCTTCCCGAAGCGATGCTTCAGTGGCGAAGAGGCACGAGCGAGGGGCCGTTGCCGGCGACCCTGTCCGCTTACCGTTGCGGGGGCAGCGCAGGTGGGGTGTCTCCCGTGGGGATCGACCTTCCTGCTTCCCGTTTACCCCAGGCGGCAACGACGTGTCGCCCAGGCACCAACAGCTCGCCAGTCTAGCACCGGGCACCTCTCACGAGGCTGACAGCCCGGCGCGCCGTGGGGCCGTCCCGCGGCCCCGCCGGCCTCACCAGCTGCCGGTGTTGGGCATCGAGGCCCAGGGCTCGGCCGGCGCCAGCGCGGGGCCGTCCTGCAGCAGCTCGACGCTGATCTGGTCGGGCGAGCGCACGAAGGCCATGCGGCCGTCGCGCGGCGGGCGCAGGATGGTCACGCCCTGGTCCTGCAGGCGCTGGCAGGTGGCGTAGATGTCCTGGACCGCGTAGGCCACGTGGCCGAAGTTGCGGCCGCCGGTGTAGACCTCGGGGTCCCAGTTGAAGGTCAGCTCGATCTGCGCGTCGTGGTCGCCGGGCGCCGCCAGGTAGACCAGGGTGAAGCGGCCCTGGGGGTGCTCGCTGCGGCGCACCTCCTCCAGGCCGAGGGCGTCGCGGTAGAAGCGCAGGGAGGCGTCGAGGTCGGTCACGCGGACCATGGTGTGCAGGTATTTCATGCCGCCGATTGTGTCGCCGCGGTCCCGGCCCCGCGCCCCTCCGGGGCATCCCGGCACGGCCCCTACACTGCCCGCATGAGCACTTTCACGATCTTCCACAACCCGCGCTGCGGCACCTCGCGCACCGTGCTGCAGGCCCTGCGCGACGCCGGCCACGAGCCGGTGGTCATCGAGTACCTGAAGACCCCGCCCGACGCCGCCACGCTGCAGCGCCTGGCCGCCGACAGCGGCGAGGGCCTGCGCGGCCTGCTGCGCGCCAAGGAGCCGCTGTGCGCCGAGCTGGGCCTGGAGGGCGCCGACGACGCGCGCCTGCTGCAGGCGATGCTGGCCCACCCGGTGCTGCTCAACCGCCCGATCGTGGTCGGCCCCCAGGGCACTGCGCTGTGCCGCCCGGCCGAGAAGGTGCAGGCGTTGCTGTGAGTGGCCCGGCGCGGCGTGGCGCCGCGCCGTCAGAAGGCTGGCGCGGTGCTCAGCCGCGCCAGAAGAACAGGGCGGCCATCACCAGGCCGGTGGCGATGACGCCGCCGCGCAGCCAGGCGGCCGGCAACCGGCGTGCCAGCCGGGCCCCGTAGTAGCCACCCACGGTGGCGGCCAGCGCCATCGCCAGCGCCTGCGGCCAGGCCACCGCGCCGGCCAGGGCGAAGGCCAGCACCGACAGCAGCGACAGCAGCAGCGAGTTCAGGTTCTTCAGCGCGTTGGCGGTGTTGAGCGAGGCCTCGCCGGTGACCGCGTACAGGGCCATCAGCAGGATGCCCAGGCCGCCGTTGAAATAGCCGCCGTAGACCGCCACCGCGGCCAGGCCGGCCAGGCGGGCGCCGGGGTGGGGCGGGGTGTCGCCGCGGCGGCGCGTCAGCCAGGGGGCCAGCGCGAACAGCGCGGTGGCGAACAGCAGCAGCCAGGGCACCAGGGCCGAGAACACCTTGGCCGGTGTGACCAGCAGCAGCCCGGCGCCCACCAGGCCGCCCAGCGCGCAGACCAGGCCCTCGACCCACAGCCGACGCCGCGGCAGCGCCGCCAGCTCGGGCCGGAAACCCAGGGTGCTGCCCAGGTAGCCGGGGCTGACCGCCACCGCGCTGGTGGCGTTGGCCGCGATCGGCGGCACGCCGGCGAACACCAGCGCGGGAAAGGTCAGGAAGCTGCCGCCACCGGCGACCGCGTTGAGGGTGCCGGCGGCCAGGGCGGCGGCCAGCAGCAGGAGCCAGGTGTCGGGGTTCATCGCGGCGGATTGTCGCCGTCCGCCATCACCCGCAGGCAGTCGTCGAGCAGCGCGTGCAGCTGCGCCACCCGCTCGGCCCCCAGGCGCTCGTTGAAGGCCAGCTGCGCCTTCTTCCAGGCCCGCCTGGCCTCGGTGTGCTTGGCGCGGCCGGGCTCGGTCAGGGCCACCGAGCGTGAGCGGGCGTCGTCACCCGCGCCCACCGTGACCCAGCCCTGCGCCACCAGGGGCTGCAGGTTGCGGGTGAGGGTGGAGGCGTCCAGCGCCATCGCCGCGGCCAGCTCGGCCGGGCGCACCGGCGCCATCGCGACGATGTGGCCCAGCAGCGCGTACTGCGAGGTCTTCAGGCCGGCGCTGGCCAGGTGGTGGTCGTAGTGGCGGCTGACCAGGCGGTCGGCCTGCCGCAGCTTGAGGTTGCTGCAGCCGCGCGGCAGCGCGGGATCGGCTGACGCCTGGGTGACAGATGGTCGAGTGCCGGGCATGGAGAAGATTGTACGTGCAATGATTGCAGCTACAACCCACCCGAGGAGATCCCCATGAGCACCGCCAGCCACGCCCTGCACGACGAGATCGCCGCCACCCTGGCGCGCTGGGAGGCCGACGAGGCCCGGGTGCGCGCCACCCTGGCCGCGCCCGGCATCAACCGCCCGGCCGATGTGGCCCACCTCAGCGGCCTGGAGATGTTCGCCGCCATCGGCCGTGGCGAGCTGCCCAGCGTGCCCATCGGCGCCTCGCTGGACTTCTACCCGGTCGAGTACGAGCTGGGCCGCTTCGTCTTCCAGGGCCGCCCCAGCGCCCGGTTCATGAACCCGCTGGGCACCATCCACGGCGGCTGGATCGCCACCCTGCTCGACAGCTGCGTGGCCTGCGCCATCCACACCACCCTGCCGGCGGGCCGCAGCTACACCACGGCCGAGCTCAAGGTCAGCTACGTGCGCGCCCTGACCCCCGACACCCCGCTGGTGCGGGCCGAGGGCCGGATCATCAACTCGGGCCGCCAGGTCGGCTTTGCCGAAGGCCGGCTGTTCGGCCCGGACGGCCGCCTCTACGCCCACGCCACCACCACCTGCGTGGTGCTGCAGCCGCGCTGAGCGGCCGGCCCTGCGGCGGGGCTTGACCCTGCAGCCACTCCAGGGTTTCAAATGGCGGCATCGCGCTTTCGAGACCCGCCATGTCCCGCCGCCCCTTCCCGCTGCCGGTGGTCGCCGCCCCGGCGCCTGCCCCTGCCGCCGCCCACGGCCATGACCACGACCATGGCCATGGCCATGGCCATGATGGCCATGACCACGATCATGACCACGCCGGCCACGACCACGCCGACGACGCCTGCTGCGGCGGCGGCGCCTGCGCCGCGCCCGCCGCCCCGCTGGCCCCGCCACCGGACGGCTGGCGCCGGGTCGCGGTGCCGGGCCTGGACTGCGCCGTCGAAGAGGCCGAGATCCGCCGCGCCACCCAGGGCGTGGCCGGCCTGCGGGGCCTGCGCTTTCACCTGGCGCAGCGGGCGCTGTCAGTGGACGCCGCCGACGATGCCGCGCTGGACGCCACCCTGGCCGCCATCCGCCGCGCCGGCTTCGCGCCGCTGCTGCTGGACCCGCAGGCCCCGGCCGCCGCGGGCGTGCCCGAGGGCCTGGGCCGGCTCATCGCCGCGCTGGCCCTGGCCGCCGCCGCCGAGGGCCTGGGCGCCCTGGCCCCCGCCAGCGGCCCCTGGCCCTGGTTGGGCGGCGCGCTGGCCGCGCTGGCCATCGCCCTGGCCGGCTTCGAGGTCTACCGCAAGGGCCTGGCCGCGCTGCGCCACGGCCGGCTCAACATCAACGCCCTGATGACGGTGGCCGTCACCGGCGCCTTCGCCATCGGCCAGTGGCCCGAGGCGGCGATGGTGATGGCGCTCTACGCCCTGGCCGAGCGCATCGAAGCCGGTGCGGTCGACCGCGCCCGCCACGCCATCCAGGGCCTGCTGGCCCTGGCCCCCGAGACCGCCCGCGTGCGCCAGCCCGATGGCACCTGGCAGGAACAGCCGGTGGCCGCGGTGCCGCCGGGCAGCCGGGTGCAGGTGCGCCCGGGCGAGCGCGTGCCGCTGGACGGCTGGCTGCGCGCCGGCCAGACCACGGTCGACACCTCGGCCATCACCGGCGAGAGCCTGCCGCAGGACCGCGCCGAGGGCGACACCCTGCACGCCGGCACCGTCAACCTGACCGGCACGGTCGAGCTCGAGACCCGCGCCGCCGCCGACGACTCGACCCTCTCGCGCATCATCCACGCGGTCGAGCAGGCCCAGGCCAGCCGCGCGCCGATGCAGGGCGCGGTCGACCGCTTCGCCGCGGTCTACACCCCAGCGGTCTTCGCCATCGCGCTGGCGGTGGCGCTGCTGGGCCCGGGGCTGGCGGGCTGGACCTGGCTGGAGGGCCTGTACAAGGCCCTGGTGCTGCTGGTGATCGCCTGCCCCTGCGCCCTGGTCATCTCCACCCCGGTCACCCTGGTCAGCGCACTGGCCCGTTCGGCCCGCCGCGGGGTGCTGGTCAAGGGCGGCGTGCACCTGGAGCAGGCCCGGCGCCTGCGCGCGGTGGCGCTGGACAAGACCGGCACCCTGACCGAGGGCCGCCCCGCGCTGGTGGACTGGCAGGTCTGGCCCGGCGGCCCGGGCAGCCCCGACGCCGCCACCGTGGCGCGCCAGGCCGCCACCCTGGCCGGCCACTCCGACCATCCGGTGGCCCGCGCGATCGCTGCCGGGCTGTCGGTGCCGGCCGGCACCCTGCAGGGCTTCCAGGCCCGGGCCGGCCTGGGCGTGCAGGGCGTGGTCGACGGCCAGCCGCTGTGGCTGGGCAACGCCCGCCTGATCTCCTCGCTGGGCCTGTCCGGCCCGGCGCTGGAGCAGCGCCTGCAGGCCTTCGAGGCCGCCGGCCGCAGCGTCTCGCTGCTGGCCTCGGCGCAGTCGGTGCTGGCCCTGTTCGCGGTGGCCGACACCCTGCGCCCCGACGCCCGCGAGGCGGTGGCCGAGCTGCGCGCCCTGGGCCTGGTGCCGGTGATGCTCAGCGGCGACCACCCGCGCACCGCCCAGGCCATCGCCGCCCAGGTCGGCATCGACGAGGTGCAGGGCAGCCTGCTGCCCGCCGACAAGCTGGACGCGATCGAGGCCCTGCAGCGTCGCCTGGGCCCCACCGCCATGGTGGGCGACGGGATCAACGACGCCCCCGCCCTGGCCCGCGCCGACCTGGGCATCGCCATGGGCGGCGCCGGCACCGACACCGCGATGGAGGCGGCCGACGTGGTGGTGATGAACGACGACCTGCGCCGCCTGGCCGAGACCGTCCGCCTGTCGCGCCGCACCCACGCGGTGCTGTGGCAGAACATCGTGCTGGCCCTGGGCATCAAGGGCGTGTTCCTGGTGCTGGCCCTGGCCGGCCAGGCCACCATGTGGATGGCGGTGTTCGCCGACATGGGCGCCAGCCTGCTGGTGGTGGGCAACGGCCTGCGCCTGCTGCGCGGCGTGCGCTGAAGCCCCGTATCCTCGCCCCCATGAAGATCGGCGACCTGGCCCACGCCACCGGTACCCCGGTGGAGACCATCCGCTACTACGAGCGCGAGGGCCTGCTGCCCGTGCCCGCCCGCAGCGCGGCCAACTACCGGCTCTATGAGGCCCGCCACGCCGAGCGCCTGCAGTTCATCCGCCACTGCCGCAGCCTGGACATGTCGCTCGACGAGGTCCGGGTGCTGCTGCGCGTGCGCGACGAGCCCGGCGCCGACTGCGGCGACGTCAACGCCCTGCTCGACGCCCACATCGGCCACGTCTCGCAGCGCATCCGCGAGCTGCGCGCGCTCGAGAAGCACCTCAAGGCCCTGCGCCGGACCTGCGGGGCCGAGCGCCCGGCCGAGCAGTGCGGCATCCTGCAGGGCCTGGCCCAGGCCGGCCACACGCCCGACGAGCCTGGCGGCACCGCCCACCGCCGCTCGGTGCACGGGCCATGAACGCCGCCGCCTGGCGTGCCGCGGCGCCGGCCCTGGCCGCGGCCCTGCTGTTCGGCGCCAGCACGCCGCTGGCCAAGGCCCTGGTGGGCGAGGTGCCGCCGCTGCTGCTGGCCGGCCTGCTCTACCTGGGCAGCGGCCTGGGCCTGGGCGCGCTGCTGGCCCTGCGCGCCTGGCGCCAGCCGCACACCCGCGCCGCGCTGAGCATCCCCGCGCCCGAGCGGCCCTGGCTGGCCGGCGCCATCGCCTTCGGTGGCGTGCTGGGCCCGGCGCTGCTGATGGCCGGCCTGGCCCGCACCGATGCGGCCAGCGCGGCCCTGCTGCTCAACCTGGAGGGCGTGCTCACCGCGGTGATCGCCTGGCTGGTGTTCCGCGAGAACGCCGACCGCTCGGTGGTGCTGGGCATGGTCGCCATCGTGGCCGGCGGCGTGCTGCTGTCCTGGGCACCGGGCGGCGGCCTGTCGTGGGGGGCGCTGCTGGTGGTGGCCGCCTGCGCCGCCTGGGCGGTGGACAACAACCTGACCCGCCAGGTGTCCACCCAGGACGCGATGCTGGTGGCCGGCCTGAAGGGCCTGCTGGCGGGCCTGGCCAACACCGCGCTGGCGCTGGCCGGCGGCGCGCCCTGGCCGCCGCTGCCGGTGCTGCTGGGCGTGCTGTGGGTGGGCTTCCTGGGCTACGGCCTGAGCCTGACGCTGTTCGTGCTGGCCCTGCGCCAGCTGGGCACCGCGCGCACCGGCGCGTACTTCTCGGTGGCGCCGCTGTTCGGGGTGCTGATCGCCTGGGCCTGGTGGCCGCAGCCACTGACCGTGGCCTTCGTCCTGGCCGCCGCGCTGATGGCCCTGGGCGTGTGGCTGCACGTGCGCGAGCGCCACGAGCACGAGCACGCCCACGAGGCCCTGGACCACGACCACCCGCACCGCCACGACGCCCACCACCAGCACGCCCACGCCTTTGGCTGGGACGGCCGCGAGCCCCACCGCCACCCGCACCACCACGCCCCGCTGGTGCACCGCCATGCCCATTACCCGGACATCCACCACCGGCACGCCCACCGGGGCGGCGACAATCCGGCGGATGAGTGATTCCCCGATCGCCGTCGTCGACTTCGAGACCACCGGCATGGGCCCCCAGCAGGGCGCCCGCGCCACCGAGATCGCGGTGGTGCTGGTCCAGGACGGCCGCATCATCGACCGCTACCAGAGCCTGATGTACACCGGCGTGCCCATCCCGCCCTTCATCGTCGGCCTGACCGGCATCAGCAACGCCATGCTGAAGGACGCGCCGCCGGCCGAGCAGGTGATGCGCGAGGTGGCCGCCTTCACCCGCGGCATGCCGCTGGTGGCGCACAACGCCGCCTTCGACCGCGGCTTCTGGCAGGCCGAGATGGCCCGCGCCGAGGTCGCCCCCGACCCGGCCCACGAGTTCGCCTGCACCGTGCTGCTGTCGCGCCGCCTGTACGACGACGCCCCCAGCCGCAAGCTGAGCAACCTGGCCGACTGGCTGGGCCTGGAGCGCGACGGCCGCGCCCACCGTGCCATGTCCGACGCCGACGTCACCGCGCAGTTGCTGATCCGCCTGCAGCGCGACATCGCCCGCCGCTTTGCCGACGAGCTGGGCGAGCGCACCCCCGACCACGCGCTGCTGTGTCGCCTGCAGCGCGCCGCCAAGCAGCAGCTGGCGCGCTGCGTCGCCAGCGCCTGATGCGCGCCGCGCTGAACGCGGGCCGGGTGCAGTTCCTGGTCCTGGGCGCCTTCATGGGCGGCTGGGGTGCCCACGTGCCCAGCCTGAAGGCCGCCCACGGCCTGAGCGACGGCGCGCTGGGCGCGGTGCTGCTGGCGGCGGCCCTGGGTTCGGCCGCCATGCTGCCCTTTGCCGCGTCCCTGGTGCAGCGCCACGGCCCGCGCCGCTGCGCCCGCGCCGCCGCCAGCGTGATCGCCGTGGTGCTGGCGGGGCTGCTGCACGCGCCGCACCCGGTGCTGCTGTGGGCCCTGGCCGCCGCGCTGGGTGCGGGCGCCGCGGTGCTGGATGTGTCGGTCAACGCCGAGGCGGTGCTGATCGAGGAGCGCCTGGGCCGGCCCTGCCTGATCGGCCTGCACGCCATGTTCAGCGTCGGCGGCATGGCCGCCGCGGCCGCGGTGGCGGCGCTGCTGCGGGCCGGCGTGCCCGCCGGCTGGCAGTTGCTGCTGCTGCCGGCGGCGCTGTGGGCGCTGCTGTGGCGGGCCTGCACGCCGATGCTGTCCCAGCCCGGCCACGGCGAGGCCGAGCAGGCCCGCTGGCAGTGGCCGCGCGGCCGCCTGCTGGCGCTGGGCCTGCTGGCCGGCGCCGGCTTCCTGGCCGAAGGCGCGATGTACGACTGGAGCGTGGTGCTGATGCGCGACGTGATGGGCGCCACGCCCGACATCGCCGCGCTGGGCTACGCCGCCTTCGCCGGGGCGATGGCCGCGGCCCGCTTTGGCGGCGACTGGCTGCGCCAGCGCTGGCCGGCGCACCGCCTGCTGGCCGCCCATGGCGCGCTGGCGGCGCTGGCCATGGCCGGGGTGCTGACGATGGCCTCGCCCTGGCCGGCCCTGCTGGGCCTGGCGCTGGTGGGCCTGGGCCTGGCCAACGTGGCGCCGCTGATCTACCGCGTGGCCAGCCAGCAGCCGGGCGTCACGCCGGCGGCCGGCATCTCGTCGGTGGTGGCGGTCAGCTTCATCGGCTTCGTCGGCGGGCCGCCGCTGATCGGCGCGCTGGCCGAGCACTGGGGCCTGCGGGCCGCCCTGGTGGCGGTGGTGCTGGCCGCGCTGGCCCTGGTGCCGGGCGCGCGCGCGGCGCGCTGACCCGCCCGCGGTGCGCTGACCCGCCCGCGGTGCGCTGACGCGCCCCGGGGCCTGCCGCTTCAGGCCGGGCCGATCGCCGGGCGCTGGGCCAGGCGCTCGCGCCAGCGCAGCAGGTGCGGGTGGCGCTCGTCGGGCCGCTGCTTGGCGGCGCGGGCGAAGTCCACCGCCACCACGGCGGTCAGGTCGGCCACGCTGAAGGCCTCGCCGGCCAGGAAGGGCCGGTCGGCCAGGCGGGTGTCCAGTGCCTGGAAGAAGGCCTGGATGCGGGCCTCGCCGCGCTCGGCCAGGGCCGGGATCTGCTCGTAGTCCACCGGGCCGGGCAGGGCGCGGCCGCGCATCGCGGGCGAGCGGTTGCGCAGCACCTCGGCCACCGCCAGCAGACCCTCGAACTCGGCGCGCCAGTGCCAGTGCGCCACCTCGGCCTTTTCCTCGGGCGTGCGGCCGGTCAGGGGCGGCTCGGGAAAGCGCGCCTCCAGGTAGGCCAGGATCGCGGCGTTGTCGGTCAGCACCGGGCCGCCCTCGATGGCCAGCGCCGGCACCGTGCACTGCGGGTTGACGGCGCGGAAGGCCTCGCTGAACTGCTCGCCCTGGCGCAGGTCGACCTGCACGGTGGCGTGCGGCACGCCCTTCTCGGCCAGCAGCAGGCGGGCGCGGCGCGGGCTGGGCGCGGTGGCGCAGTCGTACAGGGTCAGGTCGCCGGTGCTCATGTGGCGCCGCCCTGGCCGCGGGCGCGGTCGATGTCGGCGGCGGCGTGGCGCTCGGCCAGCTGGGCGTCGGCCGCGCCCCAGGTGCGGTTGACGATGCGGCCGCGCTGCACCGCCGGGCGCGCGGCGATGGCGTCGGCCCAGCGGATCACGTGCGTGTACTCGTGCACCGACAGGAACTCGCCGGCCTCGTAGAGCTGGCCCTTGGCCAGCGCGCCGTACCAGGGCCAGACCGCGATGTCGGCGATGCTGTAGTCGTCGCCGGCCAGGTAGGGGCTCTCGGCCAGGCGGCGGTCGAGCACGTCCATCTGCCGCTTGGCCTCCATCGCGAAGCGGTTGATCGGGTACTCGAACTTCTCGGGCGCGTAGGCGTAGAAATGGCCGAAGCCGCCGCCCAGGTAGGGCGCGCTGCCCATCTGCCAGAACAGCCAGGACAGGCACTCGGCGCGGTGGGCCCCGCCGGGCAGCAGGGCGCCGAACTTCTCGGCCAGGTACAGCAGGATGGCGCCGGACTCGAACACCCGCACCGGCTCGGGGCCGCTGCGGTCCATCAGGGCCGGGATCTTGGAGTTGGGGTTGACCTCGACGAAGCCGCTGCCGAACTGGTCGCCCTCCTGGATGCGGATCAGCCAGGCGTCGTACTCGGCGCCGGTGTGGCCCAGGGCCAGCAGCTCCTCGAGCATCACCGTGACCTTCACGCCGTTGGGCGTGGCCAGGGAGTACAGCTGCAGCGGGTGCTCGCCCACCGGCAGGTCCTTGTCGTGGGTGGGCCCGGCGATCGGCCGGTTGATGCTGGCGAAGCGGCCGCCGTTGGCGCGGTCCCAGGTCCAGACGCGGGGAGGGGTGTAGGGCTGGTCACTCATGCGCCCGAGTGTAGGCAGGCCCGGGGGCGGCCGTGGCGGCAGGGCGCAAGACCCTGCCACAGGCGGGCTCAGAGGCCGAGCGCGGCCCGCCCGGTCTGCCACAGCAGGCCCGCCAGCCCGGCGCCCAGCACGACCTGGATCACCCCGACCTTGAAGCGGAACAGCGCCAGCGCCGCCGCCACGCCGATCGCCGCGCCGGCCCACTCGAAGGGGCCGCCCAGGCCCTGCGGCCACAGCACGTGGTAGGCGAAGAACACGGCCAGGTTCAGCACCACCCCGACCACCGCCGCGGTGATGCCGGTCAGCGGCGCGGTGAACCGCAGCTGGCCGTGGGTGGACTCGATGAAGGGCCCGCCCATCAGGATGAAGGCGAAAGAGGGCAGGAAGGTGAAGAAGGTCACCACGCAGGCCGCCAGCGCACCGGACAGGAACAGCGCGTCGGGGCCGAGGAACTGGGTGGTCCAGCCGCCGACGAAGCCGACGAAGGCCACCACCATGATCAGCGGCCCGGGCGTGGTCTCGCCCAGGGCCAGGCCGTCGATCATCTGCGGCCCGGTCAGCCACTGGAAGTGGTCGACCGCGCCCTGGTAGACGTAGGGCAGCACCGCGTAGGCGCCGCCGAAGGTCAGCAGCGCCGCCTTGGTGAAGAACCAGCCCATGCGCGTGAGCACGCCGTCCCAGCCCTGCCAGGCCGCCAGGCCGCCCAGCACCACCGCCCACAGCCCCAGAAACACCAGCCCCACCGTGCGCAGCCGGGCCCAGCGGAAACGGGCGTGCTCCGGGGTGGGCGTGTCGTCGTCGATCAGCGCCGGGCCGTGGCCGGCCGCCGCCGCGCCGTGGCCGCCCCCGGCCTTGAAGCGCTCGGGCGCGACCCGGCCGCCCAGGTAGCCCACCGCACCGGCCAGCAGCACGATCAGCGGGAAGGGAAGGCTCAGCGCGAAGATCGCGACGAAGGACGCCGCCGCGATCGCCCACAGCCAGGCGTTCTTCAGGGTGCGCGAGCCGACCCGCCAGGCCGCGTGCACCACCAGCGCGGTCACCGCCGGCTTGATGCCGTAGAACAGGCCCGCGATCACCGGCAGCTGGCCGTGCGCCATGTAGACCCACGACAGCGCGATCAGCAGCACCAGCGAGGGCAGCACGAACAGCCCGCCCGCGACCAGGCCGCCCCAGGTGCGGTGCATCAGCCAGCCGATGTAGGTGGCCAGCTGCTGCGCCTCGGGGCCGGGCAGCACCATGCAGTAGTTCAGCGCGTGCAGGAAGCGCTTCTCGGAGATCCAGCGCCGGCGCTCCACCAGTTCCTCGTGCATCAGCGCGATCTGGCCGGCCGGCCCGCCGAAGCTGACGAAGCCCAGGTGCAGCCAGAAGCGCAAGGCCTCGGCGCGGGAGACGGTGGGCGGCGTGGCGGGCGCGGTGTCCTGGGGCATGGCCGCGATCATCCCATGCGGCCATGCCGCCCAGGCCTGCCTGTTTTCGTGGCACGCCAAGGAAAGTCCCCGGCTGACAAGGGCTTGCGGCCCCGCCACAAAGGCAGGCCACAGAGTTGTCCACAGAAGCTGGGGATGGCCGCCGCCGGCCACCCCGGGGCGGATCAGCCGCCCACCACCGCGATCCCGCGGAACTGGCCGGCGGCGGCCGGGCCCTGCGGCCGCGGGTGGCGCTGCGGGTCCCAGCGGTGCAGCCACTCGGCGGCCTGGGCCCGGGCGCGTGCCACGGCGGCCGCCTTGACATGGCCGAAGCCGCGCACCTGCTGCGGCCAGTGGGCGATCTGCACCGCCAGTGGCAGGCGCTCGGCGTTCAGGCCGGCGGTCAGCTCGTCCAGATGCCGCTCGAACTCGGTGATCAGGGCGCGCTCCATGCGGCGCTCCTCGGTGCGGCCGAACAGGTCCAGCGCGGTGCCGCGCAGGCCGCGCAGCCGGGCCAGGGCGCGCATCGCCGTGCGCAGCCAGGGGCCCAGCACCATCTTGCGCGGGGCCACGGTGCCGTGCGGCGGGCGCAGCAGCGGCGGGGCCATGTGGAATTCCAGCGTCAGCTCGCCGTCGAACTGTTCGCGCAGCGCGGCCTCGAAGGCCGGGTCGCTGTACAGCCGCGCCACCTCGTACTCGTCCTTGTAGCTCATCAGCCGGGCCAGGCTGGTGGCGGCGGCGCGGGTCAGGGGCAGGGCGGGGTCGGCGCCCAGGGCGGCCTCGCGGGTGCGCAGCGCGGCGATGCGCTGGCGGTAGCGCTGGGCCCAGGCGGCGTCCTGCCAGCGGCCCAGGTGCTCGGCCCAGCGGGCGATCAGGGCGTCCAGGGACTCGTCCTGCGGCGCGGCGGCCGGTGCGGCGCGCAGCGCGGCCAGGCCGACCGGGTCGGCGGCGGCCAGGCGACCCAGGCCGAAGGCACGCAGGTTGGTGTCCACGGCCACGCCGTTGAGCTCGATCGCCCGGGTCAGGGCCGCCAGCGACACCGGCACCAGGCCGCGCTGCCAGGCCCAGCCCAGGGCGAGGATGTTGCTGCTGACGGTGTCGCCCAGGAACTCCTCGGCCAGGGCTTGCGCGTCGAAGGTCTCGACCCGTTCGGTGCCGGCGGCGAAGCGCATCTTCTCGAGCAGGGCCGGCACCTGCAGCGACGCGTCGGGGTGGCGCAGCGACTCCGCCACCGGCACCGGGTGGGTGTTGGCCAGGATGCGGGTGCGGCCGTGGCGCACGGTCTGCAGGGCGTCGGGGCTGGCGCCCACCACCAGGTCGCAGGCCAGCAGCGCGTCGGCCTGCTGGGTGTCGATGCGGACCTGGTTCAGCCGCTCGGGCGTGTCGGCCAGCCGCACGAAGCTCAGCACCGAGCCGCCCTTCTGCGCAAAGCCCATGAAGTCCAGCACGCTGGCGCGGTGGCCCTGCAGGTGGGCGGCCATCGCGATGACCGCGCCCACGGTGACCACGCCGGTGCCGCCCACGCCGGTGACCAGCAGGTCCCAGGGGCCGGTCCAGGCGTGTGCGACGGGCTGCGGCAGGGCGGCCACGCGGGCGTCGAAGGCGGTGCTGGCGAACGCGCCGCTGTCGCACGGCCGCTCCGAAGACAGCGGCGCGCCCCCTCGGGGGGCTGTCGCCGTACCCTGCGACCGGGGGCTGACCTGCAACACGCCGCTGCGCTTCTTCAGGGTGGCCCCGGTGACACCGACGAAGCTGGGGCAGAAGCCCTTGGCGCAGCTGTAGTCCTTGTTGCAGGCGGTCTGGTCGATGCGGCGCTTGCGGCCCTGCGGGGTCTCGTGCGGCAGCACGGCCACGCAGTTGCTTTGCACGGTGCAGTCGCCGCAGCCCTCGCACACCGCGTCGTGGATGAACAGACGCTTGGGCGGCTCAGGCAGCTTGCCCTGCTTGCGGCGGCGCCGCTTCTCGGCCGCGCAGGTCTGCTCGTAGATCAGCACGGTCACGCCGGCCACCTCGCGCAGTTCGCGCTGCACCGCGTCCAGGTCCTCGCGCGGGTGGAAGGCGGTGCCGGCCGGGAAGCGGTGCTTCAGTGCGTCGTATTTGCCGATGTCGTCGCTCACCACGACCACCCGCTGGACGCCCTCGCTCTCGACCTGCCGGGCGATCGCGTCCACCGTGATCACGCCGTCCACCGGCTGGCCGCCGGTCATCGCCACCGCGTCGTTGAACAGGATCTTGTAGGTCAGCGTGGCCCGGGCCGCCACCGCCTGGCGGATCGCCAGGTAGCCCGAGTGGTAGTAGGTGCCGTCGCCCAGGTTCTGGAAGACGTGGGGCGTCTTGCTGAACATCGCGTGCGAGACCCAGTCCACGCCCTCGCCACCCATCTGGATCAGGCCGGCAGTGCTGCGGTCCATCCAGTTGGCCATGAAGTGGCAGCCGATGCCGGCGCGCGCGCTGCTGCCCTCGGGCACCCGGGTGCTGGTGTTGTGCGGGCAGCCGGCGCAGAAATAGGGCAGGCGCTTGACCGCGTCGCCCGCGTTGGACAACAGCTCGGGCGGGGTGAAATCGCGCACGTGGCGCAGGTGGTCGCGGAAGGTGTGCTGCTGCGGAAAGTGCTCGGCGATCCAGTGCGCCACCGCCTCGATCAGGCGCGAGGGGCGCAGCTCGCCCAGTGCCGACAGCAGCGGCCGGCCGGCGCGGTCGTGCTTGCCCACCACCGCGGGGCGGGCGTGGGCGGGGGCGTTGTAGAACAGCTCTTTCAGCTGCTGCTCCACCAGCCCGGCTTTTTCCTCGACCACCAGGATTTCCTTCAGGCCGCGGGCGAAGTGGCGCAGCCGCGTGGGCTCCACCGGCCAGGCCAGGCCCACCTTGAGCAGGCGCACGCCGGCCTCGGCCAGCATGGCGGGCGTGATCTCCAGGCGGCGCAGCACCTCCATCAGGTCGTGGTGGGCCTTGCCGCAGGTGACGATGCCCACGCTGGCGTGCTCGCTGGCGATCACCTCGCGGTCGATCGGGTTGACCCGGGCGAAGGCCGCCACCGCGGCCAGCTTGTCGGCCAGGCGCGACTCGATGCGCAGCGAGGGCAGGTCGGGCCAGCGGTAGTGCAGGCCGTCGGGCGGCGGCTGGTGGCCGGTCAGGGCGCGCACGGTGTCGGCGTCGGCCCAGGTGGCCTGGCGCGCGGCAATGGCGTCCAGGTCCACGGTGCCGGCGCTCTCCACCACCTCGGACAGCGCGGTCAGCCCCACCCAGGCGCCGCTGTAGCGCGACAGCGCCCAGCCATACAGGCCGAACTCGACGATCTCGGCCACGTCGGCCGGCGCCACGACCGGCATCTGCCAGCCGATCATCGCGTGGTCGCTCTGGTGCGGCATGCTGGACGACACGCAGCCGTGGTCGTCGCCCGCCACCACCAGCACGCCGCCGTGGGGCGAGCTGCCATAGGCATTGCCGTGCTTCAGCGCGTCGCCCGCGCGGTCCACCCCCGGGCCCTTGCCGTACCACATCGCAAAGACGCCCTCGACGGTGCGCTCGGGGTCGCTCTCCACCCGCTGGGTGCCCAGCACCTGGGTGGCGGCCAGTTCCTCGTTGATCGCCGGCACGAAGCGGATGCCCGCGTCCTCCAGCCGGCGCCCGGCCTTCCAGACCGCCTGGTCCACCATGCCCAGCGGCGAGCCGCGGTAGCCGCTGATGAAGCCCGCCGTGTTCAGCCCCGCGGCCGCGTCGGCCTGGCGCTGCATGTGCAGCAGCCGCACCAGGGCCTGGGTGCCGCTGAGGAACACCGTGCCGCGCTCGGCCCACAGGCCGTCGGCCAGTTGGTAGTCGGGGCGGGCCAGGGGCGGGGCAGGCAGGTTCATGGCAAAAATTCTGTCCGCGCTGGTGGCGAATGTTTTGCTTTGGCCTGCTGGTAAACACCCTTGGATTGCGAATGGCGTTCTTGAAAACTGCCGCCATGAAGAAGGAAATTTCTCTGGACCGCTACAGCCTGTCCATCCTGGCCGAGCTGCAGCGCGACGCCCGCCTGACCGTGCAGCAACTGGCCGAGCGGGTGGGCCTGTCCGCCACCCCCTGCTGGAAGCGGGTCAAGGACATGGAGGCCGCCGGCGTGATCCGCGGCTACACCGCCCTGGTCGACCGCGAGAAGGTCGGCCTGGACCTGGCGGTGGTGGTCGAGGTGAACCTGGGCGAACACGCCGAGGGCGTGGTGCAGCGCTTCGAGCAGGCCGTGGCCGCCTGCCCGCAGATCGTGCGCTGCCTGGCCACCACCGGCCAGAGCGACTACATCATGACCGTGCTGGTGGCCGACGTGGCCGCCTACGAACGCTTCCTGCACGACACCATCTTCCGCCTGCCCGGCGTGGCGCATGTGCGCTCGTCGATCGTGCTGAAGGAGGTGAAGGCGGTGGTGGCGCTGCCGGTGGGGGACGGGCGCTAGGCGGTCAGCGCCTCAGCGCCCCGCCATGAAATGCGCCACCAGCGCGTTGGCGTGGCCGTGGCCCAGGCCGTGCGCGGATTTCAGCAGCGCCACCAGTTCCATGTGGCGCAGCGGGCCGGCGCCGCGCAGCACGCCCATCCAGTGCTCGATCGGCTGGCCGTAGGTCTTCTCGATCGACGGGAAGTAGGACGCGGGGCCCTTGACGGGGGACTTGGCGGCGGGCGGTGTCGGCACGGTGGGACCTCCGGCGGGGTGTGGGGGCGGTGGCGCGGTCAGGGGTGAGCCGCCGCCGGGGCCGCAGTATCCGCCCGGCGCCGCCGGTCGCGCCAGCGCAAGCCGGGACGCTCCACCAGCCCGTACATCAGCGCCCCCGCCGCCAGCGCGGCCGCGCCGTAGGCCGCGAAGGCCCACAGGCCGCGGCCCTGCAGCGCCTCACCCCAGTGCAGCTGCACCAGGTGGTAGGCCGGCTTGTGCACCAGGTACAGGCTGAACGCCATCGCCGCCAGCGGCGCGGCGCCGGGCAGGGCGTGGCGGCCCCACCAGGTCTCGGGGCCGGCCGCCGCCATCACCAGCAGGGCCATGGCCAGCGCCGTCAGCGGCCAGCCCAGCGCCGCCGCCACCAGGCCGGTGCGGTCCTGCTGCAGCACGAGGGCCGCAGCCAGCAGGGCCAGCCCCAGCCACCCCACCGCGCCGGCCCGATGCCGCACCGCCGCCCAGGCCACCGGCCGGAAGTGCTGCAGCATCGCCACCGCCAGCCCGCCCAGCAGCCCGTCCAGCCGGCACCAGCTGGGGTAGTACAGGTCCTGGATGAACCAGTTGCGCGCGTCCATGCCCGGGTCCGCCGCCATGCCCTGCAGCCACAGCCACGCCCGCAGCGCCATGCCGCCCAGCACCAGCGCCCCCAGACCGATCAGCACCCGCCCCAACGTGGCCCGCGGCGCCAGCGCCGCCGCCAGCAGCGGCAGCAAGAGGTAGAAATGCTCCTCCACGCACAGCGACCAGGCGTGCGAGAACGCCGACAGGCGCGGGTAGTCGATCGACAGGTTGACGGTGAAGGTGGCGAAGGTCCACCACGGCTCCATCCCCGGCGCCTCGCGCCAGGCCGGCCACACCACGTACAGCGCCAGCGTGGCCGCATAGGCCGGCACGATGCGCCACGCCCGCCGCGCATAGAAATCCCGCCAGCGCAGCGGCGTGCCCCGCGCCAGCGCCGCCAGCACCTGCCCACCGACCAGGTAGCCGCTGAGCGCGAAGAACAGGTCCACCCCCATCCAGCCGTGGCGGGACAGCCAGTCCCACGAAGGGCCCAGGCCGCCGACGATCCAGCTGTGGAACAGCATCACCCACAGGATGGCGAAGGCGCGCAGGAGGTCGAGGGCGGGGAGGCGGGGGGAGGGCATGCGGCCGGATGGTAGGTCCGGGAGGCATTCGCGACCTGCTGGCCGGAGCGTCGGTGTGTCTGCTGGAGACTGAACCCAGTCACTCGATGTACGCATCCTCAGCGTCGGCAGTGGGCATCAGCAGTCATTCGATGGTCCAGAACATGTATGACTGCTCTACGCTGCAAGGGAACGTTCGCCATCCCCGATACTCGGGGCCTGCCCCCGATGCCGCGCCGCCGTGTTTGCCCTCCGCTGTACTCAGAAGCTACTTGACAGGCTCAACTCCACACCAGATCCAGAGCCGGCACCGTCGGACACGGTCCTCGGCGACTGGTATGCCAACCTAATCCGCGTCGGCCGGACCCAGGTCGTGCTCGCTGTTAGCGAGCGAAGCTTGCTGCCAGTCGTGGTGCCGGCAAGGGATGGTCGATCTCTCGTCCAGCGGCTCAGCGAAGCCTTGGAGCCCGTGCTCATCGCGGTTGGAGTTCCAGCAGACGATGCGATCGCCGAACTTGGTGCAATGCAACATTGGACTATCGGAAAGACTGCGAACCGTCGCGTCCTGGGATCGCTCAATGACTTGGCGTTCCAGCTTGAGCTCGGGCTGCGCGACTTTCCCGATCGAGCGCTGCTGGCGCAATCGCTCTGGTTGGCCAGGACACCGCTGAAGGTCATCGACTACGGTGCCCCCGACCAAGCGACGCTGGCGGCGTTTGCGGCCAACAGTGCGGTGCGGTCAGCCAGGGCCCGATGACGACTTACTCTGACGCGAGCGGCAGCCCGCGACCCACAGCAGAAGTTGGCGAGGCCAAATCCGGCGCCGGAAAGCAGTCATGGGGGTCGCTCCGCGCCAGCACCGCATGCTGACAGCGATGCATTGACCGGCCGTCACATCCAGCAGGGCTTCCGCTGGTAAAATCTCGTGATCCAGTCCAGCGCCTCGGCCTCAACATGGCTTCCCGTACCAGCCGCAACACCCTCACCGAACGCGGTATGCAGATCGTCGAGCGACGCATTCCAGCGCTGGCGGCAAAGGCTGGTCATGAGGCCTATCGGACCACGCTGCAGCAGACTGGTGCAGTGACCGTGAAGACCAGCAATGGTCAGGTCGTGAAGCGCGCGCTCGATGGGAGCGAGACGGTGATCAAGAGCTTGCCGGTCGGCAAGCGCGTCAAGACCGGCACTGTCCTCAGGCGTGTCAAGTAAGCCGCCCGGCGCGGATGCTGCGGCCAAGGCCGCAAAACCACCTCAAGCGCCAGCGGCACAGCCTGCGCAGCCTCGACTCCGGGTTCTGGCCGGTCCGAACGGATCGGGCAAGAGCACCATCAAACCAGACCTGAAGCCCCAGTGGATTGGCGTCTTCGTGAATGCCGACGAGATGGAGCGAGACCTGGTCGCCTCTGCAGGCTTCCTGAGCTTGCGCAGCCTCGGCGTCAGCGGCGAGCCTGCTGTGGTTCTCAAGCGCATCAAGAAGAGCCTGGAGACCTTCGGGCTGGAGGAGCGGCTGGACCTACAGGCCCTGTTGGCGGGCATGACACTCGATGACGCAATGAGGCTGTGGGTGCCGGGGCCCTACGACTCCTATCTCGCGGCGTCGCTTGCCGATGCGGTCCGCCAAGAGCTGCTGGAGGAAGGCCAGACGTTCACGTTCGAGACCGTGATGTCGCACCCGTCCAAGATCAAATTCATGCGGCAGGCGAGGGAACGCGGCTACCGCGTGTACCTCTACTTCGTGGCCACTGACGACCCGACGATCAACATCGACCGCGTGCACCGGCGTGTCCTGCAGGGTGGGCATCCCGTGAAGGATGAGCTCGTGGTGAGCAGATACCACCGCTCCATCGCCCTGATGACCGAGGCATGCAAGGTAGCCCACCGGGCCTACATCTTCGACAACTCGGGCACAAAGCACAAGTTGCTGGCCGAGGTGACCGACTTCGAGGAAATCCGGCTCGAGTCCAGCCGGATCAGCCCTTGGTTTCTCGATACCGAGCTCTGGAAGCAGTTCTCCTGAGTTTGCCGAGGGCGCCAAGCCGTGGCGCTCGCCTCACTCGCTGCAGCCAACCCTTCTGCGCGCCGCACGGTTGCAGTCAAAGGGCACGGTTGATCCGGCGCACGGGGGGGGGGCCAATGCCGCTTGAGTGGAGCTCTGCATCCAAACGGCGCACGAATCGGGTGAAGCTGGTATCCGGGATGACCGTGCGCTCGCTGTCGTTGGATTGGGCTTGGCTTCGAGCCCTACGACGATGCGAGTGCAGCCGCCGTTCTTCGACATCCCGTTGCAGTGGCCACGTCAACAGTTGATCATCGGGATGCAGGCTTTCGCCCACGACCGCTTGTGGCCGACAGCGGCCCGATGGGTTGGCGGCCTGACCGGCCGCAACCGCTGCAAAGCCGCCCTCGTGACTACTCCTTCCCCAGCCAGGTCACCGTGACCGCCACCCCGTCACACCGCCGTCAAACAGTTTCACGATAATGGAATCATGGAAGACACCACCGCCGTCCGCCTCCTCACCGCCCTCGCCCAGCCCCACCGCCTGGCCGCCTTTCGCGCCCTGGTCGTGGCGGGCCCGGGCGGCATGACCCCCGGGGTGCTGGCCGAGCAGTTGCAGTTGCCGGCCCCCACGCTGTCCTTTCATTTGAAGGAGCTGTCCCATGCGGGGCTGGTGGCAGCCACACGGGAAGGGCGGCACCTGGTGTACCGAGCCGACTTCGCCCGCATGAACGGCCTGCTCGCGTTTCTGACCGCCCACTGCTGCGCGGGGGAACCCTGCGGGTTGGCTGCCCCCTCATGCGACTGCTGAAGAAAGACCCACATGACGCCCACTCCGTACCACGTCCTCTTCTTGTGCACCGGCAATTCCGCCCGGTCGATCATGGCTGAGGCCCTGATGCTCCACCTCGGCCAGGGGCGCTTCGTCGCGCATTCCGCCGGCAGCCACCCGGCGGGCCGCGTGCATCCGCAGGCCCTGGCCACCCTGGAGTCCCTCGGGCTTCCGACGGCGGGCCTGCGCTCCAAGCACTGGGACACCTTCGCCGCCCCGGACGCGCCCGTGCTGGATTTCGTCTTCACCGTATGCGACCGCGCCGCCGGCGAGACCTGCCCGGTCTGGCCGGGGCAGCCCATCAGCGCCCATTGGGGTGTCGCGGACCCTGGCCATGCGGACGGCGATCCGACCCAGCACTTCCTTGATGCGGCCTGGGTGCTGAAGCGCCGTATCGAACTCTTCCTTGCCTTGCCGCTGTCATCGCTGGACCGTCTGTCCCTGCAGCGACAACTCCAGTCCATCGGTCAACAACCCTGAAGCCCTGAACCCATGACCACCCACGTCCTGATCCTGTGCACCCACAACTCGGCCCGCAGCGTGCTGTCCGAGGGCATGCTCAACCACCTGGCCGCGCAGCGCGGCGCCGATGTGCGCGCGCACAGCGCCGGCAGCGCGCCCAGCGGCCGCATCAACCCGTTCGCGCTGCAGGCGCTGCAGGCCGCCGGGGTGGACACCGCCGGCTATCGCAGCAAGAGCTGGGATGAGTTCACCCAGCCCGACTCGGTGCCGCTGTCGGTGGTCATCACCGTGTGCGACAGCGCGGCGGCCGAGGTGTGCCCGGTCTTCTTTGGCGGCCCCGGCCAGCAGCCGGTGAAGGTGCACTGGGGCTACCCCGACCCGTCCAACGCGCTGGAGGCCGACAAGCCGCGCGCCTTCGAGCTGACGCGCCAGGCCATCGGCTATAAGATGGCGCAGCTGCTGGACCTGCTGGCCCAGCCGGGCGTGGCGGGTGACCGCGCCGCGCTGCAGGCCGGTCTTGAGCGCATCGCGCGCAGCTGAGCGGGGGCGCGGACATGAGCTTCTTCGAGCGTTACCTCAGCCTGTGGGTGGCCCTGTGCATCGTGGTGGGCATCGCGCTGGGGCAGGTGCTGCCCGGGCCGGTGCAGGCCATCGGCGCGATGGAGGTGGCCCGGGTCAACCTGCCGGTGGGCGCGCTGATCTGGGTGATGATCATCCCGATGCTGCTGCGCATCGATTTCGGTGCGCTGCACCAGGTGCGCCAGCACTGGAAGGGCATCGGCGTCACGCTGTTCGTGAACTGGGCGGTCAAGCCCTTCTCGATGGCCCTGCTGGGCGCGGTCTTCGTGCGGCAGGTCTTCGCGCCCTGGCTGCCGGCCGATCAGCTCGACAGCTACATCGCCGGCCTGATCCTGCTGGCCGCGGCGCCGTGCACGGCGATGGTCTTCGTCTGGAGCCGGCTGACCCAAGGGCACCCGCTGTTCACCCTCAGCCAGGTGGCGCTGAACGACCTGATCATGGTGTTCGCCTTCGCGCCGCTGGTGGGGCTGCTGCTGGGGCTGTCCAGCATCGTGGTGCCCTGGGACACGCTGCTGGTGTCGGTGGGCCTGTACATCGTGGTGCCGGTGCTGATCGCGCAGGCGCTGCGCCGGGCGCTGCTGGCGCGCGGCAGCGCCGCCTTCGAGGCCGCGCTGGCCCGCATCGGCCCTTGGTCGATCGGGGCGCTGTTGGCCACGCTGGTGCTGCTGTTCGCGTTCCAGGGCCAGGCCATCCTGGCGCAGCCGCTGGTGATCGCGATGCTGGCGGTGCCCATCCTGATCCAGGTGCTGTTCAACGCCGGCCTGGCCTATGGCCTGAACCGCTGGCTGGGCGAGGCCCACTGCGTGGCCGCACCGTCCTGCCTGATCGGCGCCAGCAACTTCTTCGAGCTGGCGGTGGCGGCGGCGATCAGCCTGTTCGGCTTCCAGTCCGGTGCCGCGCTGGCCACGGTGGTGGGGGTGCTGATCGAGGTGCCGGTGATGCTGCTGGTGGTGCGCTGGGTCAACCGCAGCAAGGGCTGGTACGAGGCCGGCCAGCCGGCGCGCCAGGGTTGACCTGGATCAAGCGCCGCGCCCCTGCGCGGCGCAAGATCAAGACATGACACGCACGGGAGATCGCCGATGAGCACGCTGGAAGTCTTTGAGCCCGCCATGTGCTGCCCCTCCGGGGTCTGCGGGGTGGAGGTGGACCCGGTGCTGGTGCAGTTCAGTGCCGATCTGCAGACCCTGGCCGAGGCCGGGGTCGAGGTCCGGCGCCACAGCCTGAGCCACTCGCCCGCGGCCTTCGCCGCCCACCCGGCGGTGTTGCAGGAGTTGCAGGCCGGCACCGACCGCTTGCCGATCGTGGTGGTGGATGGCCGCATCGTCTCCACCGGCCTGTACCCGGGCAAGCTGCAGCTGATGCGCCTGCTGGGTTTGCCGGTGACGGCGGCCGACAAGCCGCGCGTCAAGCTGGGCAGCTGCGGCTGCGCCCCGGGCCGGTGCTGAGCGCCATGGCCGCCACCGCGCCCGCGCTGCCGACCCTGCCCGAGGCCAGCACCCGCTGTCTGTTCTTCACCGGCAAGGGCGGGGTGGGCAAGACCTCGCTGGCCTGCGCCACCGCCTGGCGCCTGGCCGAGGCGGGCCGGCGGGTGCTGCTGGTCAGCACCGACCCGGCGTCCAACCTGGACGAGGTGCTCGAGACCCCGCTGGGCGACCAGCCCACCGCGGTGGCCGCGGCGCCCGGCCTGAGCGCCCTGAACATCGACCCCGAGGCCGCCGCGGCGGCCTACCGCGAGCGCATGGTCGGCCCCTACCGCGGCGTGCTGCCCGAGGCCGCGCTGCGCAGCATGGAGGAGCAGTTCTCGGGCAGCTGCACGGTCGAGATCGCCGCCTTCGATGCCTTTGCCGCGCTGCTGGCTGGGCAGGGCGTGGCGGCGGGCTTTGACCACGTGGTGTTCGACACCGCGCCCACCGGCCACACCCTGCGCCTGCTCAGCCTGCCCTCGGCGTGGAGCGGCTTTCTCGAGGACAACACCACCGGTGCGTCCTGCCTGGGGCCGCTGGCCGGCCTGTCGGCGCAGCGCGCCACCTATGCCGCGGCGCTGGCCGCGCTGACCGACCCGGCCCTGACCACGGTGGTGCTGGTGGCGCGGCCCGACGTGGCCGCGCTGCGCGAGGCCGAGCGCACCCGCCACGAGCTGGCCGACCTGGGCGTGCGCCGCCTGGCGCTGGCCCTGAACGGCGTGCTGGAGCGGGCCAGCGACGACCCGGTGGCGCAGGCCATGGCCAGCCGTCAGCGCGAGGCCCTGGCCGCGATGGCACCGGGCCTGGCCGCGCTGCCGCGCAGCCGCGCCGGCTTCATCCCGCGGGGGCTGGTCGGGCTGGCGGCGCTGCGGGCCTTTCTGCACCCGGTGGCGCAGGTGGCCGCCGCGGTGCCGCCACCGCCCGCGCCCGCCGCGCCGGCCGGTCTGCAGGGCCTGCTCGCCCAGATCGAGGCCCACGGCCACGGCCTGGTGATGACCATGGGCAAGGGCGGGGTGGGCAAGACCACCGTGGCCGCCGCGCTGGCGGTGGCGCTGGCCCGCCGGGGCCACCCGGTGCTGCTGTCCACCACCGACCCCGCCGCCCACCTGGAAGGCGCGCTGGCGGGCGAGGTGCCGGGCCTGCAGGTGCAGCGCATCGACCCGGCGGCCGAGGTGGCGCGCTACCGCGCCGAGGTGCTCGCCCGCGCCGCGCCGGGCCTGGACGCCCAGGCCCTGGCGATGCTGGAGGAAGACCTGCGCTCGCCCTGCACCGAGGAGATCGCGGTGTTCCACGCCTTTGCCGCCACGGTGGCGCAGGCGGTGGGGCGCTTCGTGGTGCTGGACACCGCGCCCACCGGCCACACCATCTTGCTGATGGACGCCGCCGAGGCCTACCACCGCGAGGTGCTGCGCAGCCAGGGCAGCATGCCCGAGGCGGTGCGCGAGCTGCTGCCGCGCCTGCGCGACCCCGACTTCACCCGGGTGCTGATCGTCACCCTGCCCGAGCCCACGCCGGTGCACGAGGCCGCGCACCTGCAGCAGGAGCTGCGGCGCGCCGGCATCCAGCCCTTTGCCTGGGTGGTCAACCAGAGCCTGCTGGCCAGCGGCACCGCCGACCCGGTGCTGGCCGACCGCGCGGCGCGCGAGGCGCCCTGGCTGGCCGAGGTGGCCGGCCTGGCCACGCGCTGGGCACTGCTGCCCTGGCAGTGCCGGGCGCCGGTGGGCGCGGCGGCGCTGGACGCGCTGGCGGGCTGAGCCGCGCCGGGCGCGGCCGGCGGCGCGGTCGGGCCCCGTCGGGGATCACCGCCCGGCCGCTTGGGGCCCGGGCGTGCCGGGCCGCTCCGCAGGCTCAGCAGCAGCCGCTGCGCGGCGCGCCGGCCACCGGGATGCCGATCGGCTTGCCCCGGGTCACCGGGGCCTGGGGGCTGCAGCAGGCGTCGGACGCGGCCGCGGCCGGCACCGGGGCGGCCGCGGGCGCGCAGCAGGCGCTGCCTGTGGTGGCGGCTTCGGACTCGCGGAACACCGGGATGCTGTCCAGCGTCTGGTAGTGCTCCCAGGCGATGCCCTGCGGGTCGGTCACCCAGTGCTTGTCGCTGCGGGCGTAGCAGCAGGTGGTGCTGCCCTCGTCCAGCAGCGGGGCGTCGGCCGACTCGGCGCGGGCGCGCAGCTCGGCCAGCTCGGCGGCGTCCTCGGCCTGGAAGCCCAGGTGGTCGATGCCCGGGGCGTCGCCGCGGGTGGAGATGGCGAAGTTCACGCGCGGGTCCTCCAGCATCCACTTGGCGTAGTCCGCCTCGACCCGGGCGGGCGCGGCGTCGAACAGGCGCGAATAGAAGGCGATGCTGGCGGTCAGGTCCTGCACGTGCAGGTGGACATGGAAGCGCTTCATGGCGGGGCCTTTCAGGGGAGGTGGGTCAGGGCGCGCAGCAGGCGCCGGGCAGGGCGGCAGGGCCGCCGGAGATGGGCGGCGCCGGCAGGGTGCCGGCGCAGCAGTGGGCGGTGAGGAAGCCCAGCAGGGCGTCCATGCGGGCGTAGGCGGCGCGGTAGATGCGCAGCCGGCCGTCCGGCGTGGACTCGACCAGGCCGGCGTGGGTGAGCTCCTTCAGGTGGAAGGACAGGGTGTTGGCGGGGATGCCCAGCTGGGCGGCCAGGGTGCCGGCGCTCAGCCCGGCCGGTCCGGCCACCACCAGGGCGCGGAAGGTGCGCAGGCGGTGCACCTGGGCCAGCGCGGCCAGGGACTGGATCACGTCGTTTTCATCCATATTTCTAGAGTAATCGAAGTATTGATGCAAGACAAGCCATGCCTTTGCCCGGTTGATCGAACAAGGGTTAACCCTAGTTGGTCGCTAAGATGGCGCCTTCTTTCGCACGACCGTTCAGTTCCCGCCCATGTCCACCCGCATCCTGAACCGCGCCCTGCGCGACAAGCTCGTCAGCGCCGAAGACGCCGCCGCCCTGATCCGCGACGGCGACCACGTCGGCATGAGCGGCTTCACCGGCGCCGGCTACCCCAAGGTGGTGCCGCAGGCGCTGGCCCGGCGAATGGACACGGCCCACGCGGCCGGCGAGCCCTTCAAGATCGGCATGTGGACCGGCGCGTCCACCGCGCCGGAGCTGGACGGCGCGCTGGCCCGCGCCAACGGCGTGGACCTGCGCCTGCCCTACCAGAGCGACCCGGCCTGCCGCGACCGCATCAACAAGGGCGAGATGGACTACATCGACCTGCACCTGTCGCATGTGGCCCAGTACGCCTGGTTCGGCTTCTTCGGCCGGCTCGACACCGCGGTGGTCGAGGTGGCGGGCGTGCTGGAGGACGGCCGCCTGCTGCCCTCGTCCAGCGTGGGCAACAACAAGACCTGGCTGGACCAGGCCGACCGCATCATCCTCGAGGTCAACCACTGGCAGAACCCCGAGCTCGACGGCCTGCACGACATCTACTACGGCACCGCGCTGCCGCCGCACCGCCAGCCCATCCCGCTGACCGCGCCGGACCAGCGCATCGGCGAGCCCTATTTCCGGGTGGACCCGGCCAAGGTGGTGGCGGTGGTGGAGACCAACCATCCGGACCGCAACTCGGCCTTCAGCGCGCCCGACGAGACCTCGCTGGCCATCGCCGGCCACCTGATCGAGTTCCTGCAGCACGAGGTCAAGGCCGGCCGCCTGCCGCCCGAGCTGCTGCCGCTGCAGAGCGGCGTGGGCAACATCGCCAACGCGGTGCTGGCCGGCCTGAACGACGGGCCCTTCGAGAACCTGACCGCCTACACCGAGGTGCTGCAGGACGGGATGCTGGAGATGCTCAAGAGCGGCAAGCTGCGCAGTGCCTCCGCCACCGCCTTCTCGCTCAGCCCCGAGGCCCTGGCCGAGCTCAACGCCGACCTGCGCCGCTGGCACGGCCGCATCCTGCTGCGCCCGCAGGAGATCAGCAACCACCCCGAGCTGATCCGCCGCCTGGGCATCATCGCGATGAACGGCATGATCGAGGCCGACCTGTACGGCAACGTCAACTCCACCCACGTGATGGGCAGCTCCATCATGAACGGCATCGGCGGCTCCGGCGACTTCGCCCGCAACGCCTACCTGAGCGTGTTCATGACCCCCAGCACCGCCAAGGGCGGCCGCATCAGCTGCATCGTGCCGATGGTCAGCCACGTGGACCACACCGAGCACGACGTGCAGGTCATCGTCACCGAGCAGGGCCTGGCCGACCTGCGCGGCCTGAGCCCCAAGAAGCGCGCCGAACTCATCATCGAGCGCTGCGCCCACCCCGACTTCCGCCCCGGCCTGCACGATTACTACGCGCGTGCCTGCCGCGGCGCCCCTGGCCAGCACACCCCGCACCTGCTGGGCGAGGCGCTGTCCTGGCACCAGCGCTACCTGGCGGACGGGCGGATGTGAGTCAGTCCGGGCGCCGCGCCGGCGGCGTCCACCAGCGCGACTCGGGCACCACCAGGGGCTGGGCGGGCTGCTCGTAGAAGTTGGGCGACATGATCTGCACGCCGTGGCGGTTGAACTCGTCCTGCACCGCGGCGTGCAGGGCGGACAGGATGGGCACGCGCTCGAGCGGCTGGTCGATGTGGGCGAAGAGCTCGTAGACCACGTAGAAGTCGCCCAGCGAGCGCTGGTACACGAAGGGCTGCGGCTGCGTGCGCAGGCCCGGCGTGGCGAGTGCGGCGTTCACCAGCAGCGCGTGCACCTGGCGCCAGGGCGTGTCGTAGCCGATCGTGACCTGGGTGCTGACCAGGGTGCCCTGGCTGCCTGAGCGCTTGGAGTCATTGCGGATCGGGCTGGCGGTGATCAGGCTGTGGGGCAGGGTGACCTCCTCATTGCGCATGGTGACCACTTTCACGGCCAGCGCGCCCACTTCGCGCACGACGCCCTCGACCCCGTCCACCGAGACGAAATCGCCGCGCTTGAGGCTGCGCGAATAGACCACCACCAGGCCGCTCATCAGCTGCGTCATCACGCCGCTGGAACCCAGGGTGATCATGATGCCGAAGAGCACGCTCAGGCCCTTGAAGGCGTCGGACTCGGCGCCGGGCAGGTAGGGGTACGCCGCCGCCAGGGCCAGGCCCCACAGCAGGCCGACCAGCAGGCGGCGGGTGGCACCGGCGGTCTCCAGGTGCACGAAGGGCAGGCGCAGCCGACCGGCCTGGATCTGGCCGAAGAGCAGGTCCAGCACCTCCTGCGCGATGCGGGCCACGGCCAGGACCAGGGCCACGGTCAGCAGGCCGGGCACCGCGGCCATCAGGCCGGTGAGCAGCCAACCGCCCAGGCGGTGCACGAAGCCGGCCAGGTGTTCGCTCCAGGGCTGGCTCCAGGGGAAGGCGGCCAGGGCCGCCAGCACGCCGCCGTACAGCAGGCCGGCCGCCAGCAGCCAGGCGCCCACGGTCAGCAGGTGCCAGCCGGCCAGGCGGGCATAGGTGAGCCAGCCGCCGCGCTGCGCCTCTTCGCCGGCGGCGTCGGCGCGGGCGTCCAGCCAGCCGTGCAGGCGCAGCACCCCCCAGCCGCCGGCGCCCCAGGCCAGCAGCACCACCAGCACCGTGGCCAGGCCGCGGCCCAGGGTGCCGCGGCCGGACTGGGCGTGGCGGGCCTGAAGGGCGTCGGCCAGGCGAAGCCGGGCCTGTGCCACGGCCTGCTCCAGGCTCTGGTGGTCCTCGGGGTCCAGATCGGCGGGCAGCAGAGAGAACACCGGGCGGCCATCGACCTCCAGGGTCAGGCCGTGGCCCTCGTCGGTCTGCAGGGGCCGGGTGGAGACGGGCAAGGTCAGCTGCGCGTCGCCCAGGGCGTCGAAGCGGCGCTGGGCGCGGGCCACCCGCTCGGCCGGGCCCAGGCCGCCCAGGGGGGCGCGCAAGTCGGCCACCGGGCGGTTGAAGAGCACCAGGGCCTGGGGCTCGGTGGCGGCCAGCGCGTGTGCCGCCGCCGCACCGGTCAGGGCCAGTGCGGCCAATGCCGCGCGCAAGGGTCGTCCCGGAACCAACATCAGCTTCCCCCGGTCTCTTGTGTCAGGTCAGAGGATGCCACGCGGCCAGGGGGCGTCGCACGCCTAAGATCCCGAAGGCATGACCGCCCACCCCACCGGATTCAACCTGCTGCTCTGGCAGCGCTTCCTGGCCATGGCCCGCCCTTATTGGGTGGGCGAGGAGCGCTGGAGGGCGCGCGGGCTGCTGGCGCTGCTGATCGTGCTGCTGCTGGCCCAGACCGGCTTCAACCTGGCCTTCAACGAGCAGTCGGGCGAGCTGACCTCGGCCCTGGCCGCGCGCGACGCCGACCGCTTCTGGGGCGCGATCCATGTCTACGCGGTGGTGCTGGTGCTGGCGGTGCCGGTGTGGGCCGCCTATTACTTCGTGCGCGACACCCTGGCGCTGCGCTGGCGGCGCTGGCTGACCGGCCACTTCCTGCAGCGCTACCTCCAGGGCCGGGCCTTCTACCGCCTGAACGCGGTGGACGGGCTGGACAACCCCGACCAGCGCATCGCCGAGGACATCAACAGCTTCACCGGCCAGTCGCTGTACTTCCTGATGATCGTGCTGGGCGCGGTGATCCAGCTGGCGGCCTTCTCCAGCGTGCTGTGGGCGATCTCGCGCACCCTGGTCTGGTTCCTGATCGGCTACGCGCTGGTGGGCACCTTCTTCACGGCCAAGGTGTTCGGGCCGCGGCTGATCGCGCTGAACTTCCGCCAGCTCAAGAAGGAAGCGGACTTCCGCTTCGGCCTGGTGCGGCTGCGCGAGCACGCCGAGGCCGTGGCCCTGCACCGCGGCGAGGCCCACGAGGGTGGCCGCCTGATGCAGGTCTTCGAGTCGGCGTTCCAGAACCTGCGCCAGGTGCTGAAGTGGCAGCTGGGCCTGAACCTGTTCCAGTACGGTCACAGCTTCCTGACCCTGGTGCTGCCCAGCGCCATCCTGGCCCAGCAGGTGCTGTCGGGCGAGATCGAGGTGGGCCGCGCGGTGCAGGCCGGCGGGGCGTTCTCGGCCATCCTGAGTGCGCTGGCGGTGATCGTCGAGCACTTCGAGGGCCTGAGCCGCTTCTCGGCCGGGGTCAACCGCCTGCACGCCTTCGGCGACACGCTGGACCAGGTGCCGCCGGGCGGCCCGGGCCAGATCGAGACCCGCCACGACAGCGAGCTGGCCCTGTCCGCCCTGACCCTGCGCACGCCCGGCGGCGAGCACACCCTGCTGCGCGACCTGAACCTGGTGGTGCCGGCGGGGCAGGGCCTGGCCATCGTCGGGCCCAGCGGCTGCGGCAAGAGCTCGCTGCTGCGGGCCCTGGCGGGGCTGTGGACCTGCGGCGAGGGCGTGGTGCGCCGCCCGGCCGGGCACGAGATCATGTTCCTGCCCCAGCAGCCCTACCTGCCGATCGGCAGCCTGCGCCAGCAGCTGAGCTACCCCGACGCGCCCACCGACCTGTCCGACACCGAGCTGCTGCAGCTGCTGGCGCAGGTGCAGCTGCCCGACCTGGCCGAGCGCGTGGGCGGGCTGGACGCCGAGCGCGACTGGGCCAAGTGGCTGTCGGTGGGCGAGCAGCAGCGCCTGGCCTTCGCCCGCGCGCTGCTGCACCACCCGCGCTACCTGGTGCTGGACGAGGCCACCAGCGCGCTGGACGCGGCCAACGAGACCGCGCTCTACCGCCTGCTGGCGCCGCGCTCGATCACGCCGGTCAGCGTCAGCCACCGGCCGGCGCTGCTGGCCTGGCACCGGCAGGTGCTGGAGCTGGACGGGCGGGGCGGCTGGCGGGTGCAGCCGGCCCAGGGCTACGTCTGGCCGGCCTGAGGGGAGCCGCCGACACCGCCGGCGGGGGCGCCGCGCTGGTGGCGCGCGGCCTCGCGGACCACGAAGCGGCCGAAGGCCTGCAGCAGCGGCGCGCCATCCCAGCCCGCCGGCTCCAGCTGGCGCAGGGCCTGCACCGTGGCTTCCAGCGTGGACACCTGGTCGTCGCGCCGGGCGGCGCGGATCGCGCGGTAACGGGTGGGCTCGGGCGCTTGCAGGGCCAGGCGGGGCAGGGCCTGCAGGGCGGGGTGCAGCAGCAGCATCTTCAGGCTCTTGCGCCAGGTCGCGTCGATCACCACCAGGCGCGTGGCCTCGCCGGCGGCGGGCGGCGCGGCCGTGGGCGCCGGGGCGGCGGGCACGTCGGGGTAGAGCAGGCGGCTGACGCGGCCGGGGCGGTGCAGCAGGGCCTGCAGCGCGTCGGGCTGGAAGGACTCGCCCACCGCCACCTCGCAGCGCTGCAGCGACAGGCGCAGCAGGCCCACGCTGTTCTTGGCCTGGCGCTGCTCCTGCGGGTGCTGCAGCACCAGCACCTCGGTGTCGTGCGGCAGGGCCACCACCAGGTCGCACAGGCAGGTGGCGGCGGGGCGCAGGCAGCGCGGGCAGATCGGGCGGCGGGGCAGGGAACTCGTCACGGCTGGGGATAATCGCACGACCTGTCAGCCCAGACGCCTCCGGGCGCGTTGCCCACCGCATGTCCCTGGTCCTTCCGATGCCGCGGCCCCGCCGCCCCCTGCTCCTGCTGCTGGCCGCCACGGCCCTGTTGGCCGGCTGTGCCACGCGCGAGGTGCGCAAGGTCTCGGTCTACCAGCGCGAGGGCTTCGAGAACACCGAGACCTACTCCCGCCTGTTCGACGCCCCGGTGGCCGGCACCTGCGAGGCCGCGCGCCGCGCCCTGCTCAGCCAGGGCTACCTGATCAGCACCCAGCGCACCGACACCGTGGCCGGCTCCAAGGCCTTCCAGCCCGACGGCGAGGTGCACATGCAGATCAACTTCCATGTCGCCTGCCTGCCCGAGGGCCGCAGCGGCAAGATCAGCACCGTCTTCGTCAGCGCGATCCAGGACCGCTACGCGCTCAAGAAGAACTCCAACTCGGCCAGCCTGGGCGTGGGCGCGCTGGGCAGCGTGTCGATCCCGGTGTCGGCCACCGAGGACTCGCTGGTCAAGGTGGCCAGCGAGACCATCCCGGCCGGCGTGTTCTACGACCGCTTCTTCGCGCTGATGCAGCGCTACGTCGAGGACGCGGGCACCGATGAGCGCCAGGCCGCGCCCGCCGTGATCGAGCCGCCGCCGATGGCCCGCTCGGCCCAGACGCCGGTGGTGACGCCGGTGCCGGCCGCCACGCCGGCCTCCGCGCCCACCCCCGCCGCCCCGGCCAGCGCGGCCGACTCTTGAATCCGGCGCCCGGGGCCCCAACTGCGGGTCATCATGGCGCACACCCCCTCCACGGTCATCACCCTGCCGGCGCGGCTGCAGGCGCTGGCGGTCACGGCCACCCTGTTGCAGCGTTATGAATCCGGCGTGGCGCCGGCCGATGCCGGCCAGTACCAGGCCCTGGTGCGACAGGCCGGCCAGCAACTCGAGGCCGAGGCCGCTGACGAGTCCCTGGACCGCCTGCTGAACGCCTTCCCGGTGCTGTCCGAGCTGTACGAGAACGGGCGCTATGCCCATGCGGGGCTGTGCCGGCAGCCCTTGGAGCCGTCGCTGGCGGCCGAGCAGGCGGCGGCCCGACTGCTGACCCGGTGGCGGACGGCCTGTCCCTGAGACAGGGGGCTTCACCACCCCACGGCCCGTGGCAAGAATACCCCCATAAGACATAGGTTTCAGGGGGTTTCAATGACGCGACGTCCAGAGCGGCGCCGGGTGCTCTTTTATGGCGGCTGCCATGCCGGAGCCCTGCAACGGATCTTCAGGAAGTACGGGACCGAGTCCGACGTGGACTACGACCTGCTGGTCAACTTCAAGATCATCCCGTCCGGCAAGCCATTCCCGCTGGAGCGCCTGGCCGGCTACGCGGCGGTGGTGATGTCCCCGGTGCTGAACAAGCCCGGTTACAACACCGACATGGTCCTCGAGGCGTGTGGCGCCGCAGGCGTGCCGGCCGTCGTGTACCCCTGGATCGAGTGGCGCGGCTACCACCCCTATGCGGACAAGCGCCCCTTCATGGGCGGCACCCACTGGGTCCACCGCATCCCGCTGGAGCCGGGCCAGGAGACCGGTCCGGCCTTCGAGCAGGCCCTGGCCTTGGCGATGTCCGACCGCGGGGCCGTGCATGACCTGCTCGAGCGCACCACGCAGGCCCTGCGTCAGAACGAGACGCGTGGGGCCTGCACCCTCACGCTGTCGGAGTTCATCCTCGACAACTACCGTCGGCAGCGCCTGTTCCTGACGCCTGACCACGCGGCCAAGCCGCTCTACCGCCACCTGGTGGCCGAGGTGTCGCGCCAGATCGGCATCGGCATCGCGCCGGAGTTCTACGCCAGCAACGACGAGCCCCAGGCCGGCAAGCTCACGCCGATCCTGCCGGCGGTGGCGCAGGCCCTGGACCTTGAGTTCATGGACGCGGAGTTCCGCACCACCGAAGGCCTGCTGGCCGGTCGCACCGTGCACGGCAGCGAGTACCTGGAGTTGCTGGGGGGCTCGCTGGCCGGCATGGGCTTGTGGCAAGCCAAGGCGCGGACACGGCTGAAGCGCCGCCCGGTGGCGTCCGGCGCGCTCGCCGCCGACGAGTGGCTGGAACTGCAGCCCGGCGATACCCTCCAGGCCGCGACGCTGCTGAAGCAGGACGGACACCTCGAGGTCCGCCCGGTCTGGGCGCACCGGCGAGGCAGCGGCCGCCTGCGCCTGCCCGCCTGGGACAGCGCGTTCCTGTTCACCCAGCACTGGGCGCCGCTGTCCGAGGAAGGCTGAGGCAGTCGACGCGTCACCCGCCTGCTCGGCATGACACCACCACCGACACCGGCCGCACGCGGCGGGCCCCGCGTCCTGTTCCATGGCGGCCGCCATGCGCAGGTCCTGCAGCGCATCTTCCGCGCGCACGGCACCGTGCCGGGGGCGCCTGACGACTGCGTGGTCAACTTCCGGCTGATCGGGGCGGGGCGCCCGTTCCCGCTGGCGCGGGCGCTGGCCTGCGTGCCCTGGTGCCGTCGCCCATCCTGAGCCCGCAGGACGACTCACCGCCGACCTGGTGCCGCGCCTGCGCGAGGGCGGTGTCCGGTTGGCGGCCTGCCCGTGGTCGCAGTGGCGGAGCTACTTCCCGCGGGTCCGCAGGGCGCCCTTCCCGGACTTGGCGTGCTGGCACCAGCCGCGGCTGCCGCCCGAGGTCTGGGCCGCGCCGCCCGACGAGCGGGTCGGTCGGGCCCTGGGCCACCTGGCCGATCCGGCCCTGCCTGAGGAGAACCTGGCGCGCCCGGCGGCCCAGGCTTGAGGCGCGCCGCGCCTCAGCGGTGCCAGCCCAGCAGCTCGTCCAGGCGGCGCACCACCCAGCGCGCCTCGTCCTCGCGCAGGCCGCTGTCGGGGCTGGACAGGGCCAGCTCCATGCGGTCGAGCACGTCGTCCTCGGTCAGGCCGTCGTCGTGCCGCACGGCCTGGGCCGCGGGCACCAGCTGCTGGGCCAGGTCTTCGCACAGCTCGTAGCGGGCGCGCAGTTCCTCGACGAGCACCATCAGGCGGCCGCCCTGGCCGCGGTAGAGCTCGGTGAAGCTGTCGGGGATCCAGGACAGCTGGTGGGTGGCATCCATCGGGGGCCTCTCAGGGGTTCTGGATCTCGACCGTCGCGTGGACGATCTCCTCGTGCACCGACAGGCGGTGGTGGACCTCGGCGGCGCCGAGCGAGCGGCCGGGCGCGGGGCGCACCGTCATCGCGCAGGCGAAGCGGGCGCGGCCCACGCGCCAGACGTGCAGGTCGCGCAGGCGGGCGCCGTCGACCTCGACCACCTCGCGGATCTCGTCGACCACCGGGTGGTCCATCTCGCGGTCCAGCAGCACCTGTGCGGTGTCGCGGATCAGGCCGCGGGACCACAGCGCCACCAGCACCGCACCGACCAGGCCCATCAGCGGGTCCAGCCAGTCCCAGCCCAGCCAACAGCCGGCGCCCAGGGCCAGCAGGGCCAGCACCGAGGTGGCGGCGTCGGCCAGCACGTGCAGGCGGGCGGAGCGCAGGTTCAGGTCGTGGTGTTCGTGCCCGTGGTGGTGGCCATGCCCGTGGTGGTGGCCATGCCCGTGGTCGTGACCATGGTCATGGTCATGACCGCCCAGCAGCAGCGCGCTGCCCAGGTTGACCAGCAGGCCCAGCACCGCCACCGCCATCGCCTGCGGGTAGTGGATGGCGCTGGGGTTCAGCAGCCGCTCGACCGAGCCGGCCACCATCAGCGCCGCCACGCCCAGCAGCAGCACCGCGCTGGCGAAGCCGGCCAGCACCTCGATCTTCCAGGTGCCGAAGGCGTAGCGCGGGTCGCTGGCCTGGCGCCGCGCCATCGCGTAGGCGGCGGCGGTCAGGCCGATGGCCACCGCGTGCGAACTCATGTGCCAGCCATCGGCCAGCAGCGCCATGGAGTTGAACCACCAGCCGGCGGCGATCTCCACCACCATGGTCACCAGCGTCAACCACAGCACCCCGCGGGCGCCGCGCTCGGCGGCCGGGTTGCCGGCGTCGAAATCGTGGCTGTGCAGCCCGTCGGTGGGGCCGTCCTCCGGCGCCGGGGCATGGGCCCGGGTGTGTGGGTGGTGGTGGTCGTGCGGCATGGTCAGAACAGCCGGCCGACGTTGGCCAGGGTCAGCACGCCCAGCAGCGCGAAGATGGCCGCGGCGATGCCGTGCACCAGCTTCATGTTCACCTTGCGCGCGACCACATCGCCCAGGAACACCGCCGGCACGTTCGAGACCATCATGCCCAGCGTGGTGCCGGCCACCACCTGCAGCAGGTCGCTGTAGCGGGCGGCCAGGGCCACGGTGGCGATCTGGGTCTTGTCGCCCATCTCGGCCAGGAAGAAGGCCACCAGGGTGGTGCCGAACACGCCCCAGCGCTGGCCGCCGCCCTCTTCTTCGTCGTCGAGCTGGTCGGGCACCAGCATCCAGGCGGCCATGGCCAGGAAGCCACCGCCGATGATCCAGCGCAGCAGGTCCGGGCCCAGCAGCGAGGCGACCCAGCCGCCCACCGCGCCGGCGGCGGCGTGGTTGAGCAGGGTGGCCACCAGGATGCCCGCGATGATCGGGGCGGGGCGGCGGAACCTGGCCGCCAGCATCAGCGCGAGCAGCTGCGTCTTGTCGCCCATTTCACCCAGGGCGACCAGACCGGTCGAGACGAGAAACGCTTCCATGTGGATTCCAGGGGGCCGGCAAGTGCTGCAATGACCACGGCGCCGCCCCGGCCCAACCGGCGGTGCGCGTGGTCAAAGGTCTTGCCAGACGATGAGGTTGCCCGCGCCATGGCCGCTTTCAGGCCAAGTGTGTTGACGACGGGCCCCTGCGTTGCGCAGGGCGGCTACTCCCCAGTGACGGGCGGCAGTGTAACAGCCGCGTCAGTGGCGCGGGCCGCCCCGGCGCTGGCGCGCCTGCCACAGCGGGCGCTTGGCCTTGAGCTGGCGCTCGATGCCGTCGTTGAGCATCGCGCGCAGCTCCAGCACCTCGTCCAGGTGGCCGTAGTGGCCCGGAAAGCGCAGGTCCAGCCACAGCCACAGGGTGCAGGCGCGCAGGGCCTGTTCCATGCGGTCCAGGCGGCTGTGGCCGTCCACCGTGTCCAGGAAGGACGGGCGGCCGGCCTGTCCGGTGCGGGCGTGGTCGTGGGCCCAGTCCAGGTAGTCGCGCACCAGGCCCTCGGTGCGGGTGTCCACCGGCGCCTGGGCATAGATGAAGCGCTCCTTCAGGGTGAGCGCGCCGGCCTGGGTGTCCAGCTCGGCGGCCAGCTCCAGCATCTGCTCGAGCTCGGCCACCTCGAAGTGGGCGTTGTCCAGCTTGAGCTGGTCCATGAACACGCTCAGCACCTCGTGCAGCTTCTGCTTGCCCAGGCGCTGGGCGATGGTGCTGACGTGCCACCAGTTGGGCGCCACCGGGGCCTTGAAGTGGCGCGGCGCGCGCGGCTGGCGCGGCAGCAGCTCCTTCAGGGCGCGGCCCGCGCCGGGCTCGGCCTCGTGCAGCACGCCGGTGAAGCCTTCCTCGTGGATGCCGTAGCGGCCGGCGCGGCCGGCGATCTGGTGCACCTCGGACTCGGTCAGGGCGCGGTCGCCCACGCCGTCGAACTTGGTCATGGTGCTGAACAGCACCCGGCGGATCGGCAGGTTCAGGCCCATGCCGATGGCGTCGGTGGCGACCAGGATGTGCGACTCGCCGGTGGCGAAGCGCTCGGCCTCGCGGCGGCGGACCTCGGGCGGCAGCGCGCCATAGATCACGCTGACCGGGTGGCCGTTGGCGGCGATCTGGTCGCGCAGCATCAGCACGTCGCGGCGGCTGAAGGCCACCACCGCGTCGCCCTTCTTGAGGGTGGGCAGGCCGACCGGTCCGGGCAGCAGCTGCACGTGCTGCTTGCGCTCGAACTGCCGCACCTCGACCGCCTCGCCGCACAGGCCCAGCAGGGTCTCGAGGGCGGGCACGGCATAGGACGAGCAGATGATGATGACCTCGCGCGCCGGGACGCCGACGATGGCCTGGGTCCAGGCCCAGCCGCGCGAGTGGTCGAAGATCATCTGGGCCTCGTCGATGACGGCCACGTCCAGCACCTCGCGGGTGCCGACCATCTCGATCGTGCTGCTGATGACGCGGGCGCCTTCGGCGGGCTGGTTCTCCTCGCCGGTCAGCAGGCTGCAGGGCACGCCGCGCGCCACCAGGCGGTCGCGGCCCTCCAGGGCCAGCAGGCGCAGCGGGGCCAGGTAGGCGCCGTCCAGCACGCCGGCCAGCTTTTCAAAGGCGGCGTGGGTCTTGCCGCTGTTGGGCGGACCCACGTACAGCGTGACCTTGCGCTTGAGCTGGCGCGCCAGCGGGAAGGTGTCGGGGTAGCCCTGGAAAGCCAGCTCGTGGTTGAGGCTGGAGAGGGTCTGCGCCTCGCCGACCTGGCGCTCCCAGCGGTCCTGGGCGCGGGTGCAGGCGGCCTGCAGCTCGGCCAGCGGGGCCGGGCGAGAAAGCTCGGCCTGCAGGCGCGGCAGCAGGGTGTCCATGGCCTTTTCGTCGCACCAGGCGCTGCGCTCGGCCAGGGCGTCGATGTGGGCGGCCAGGGCCGCGGCCTCGGGCCAGCCCGGGGCTTCGCCCAGACCGCCCAGCAGCGCACGCTTGTCGCCGTGGCGGAAGTAGGCCCAGACCCGCTCGGCGTCGACCGGGGCGCGGTAGGCCGCCTGCAGCGCGCCGGGCTTGCTCCAGCCCGACCAGGTCAGCGGCAGCGGGGCGCGGTGCAGGCGCTCCCAGGCCTCGCCCTGGCCGTTGGCGGCGCGGGTGATGCCCAGGGCGTCGAGCGTGGCGTGGCGCTCGATCATCAGGCCGCGGGTCTCGCGGCCCACGCCCACCTCGTCCAGGTGGCGCAGCGCCGCGTCGATCAGGCCGGGGGCGATCCAGCGGCTGGGCCGCTGATGGGGCACGTGCTTCTGCAGCAGGATCAGGCCGCGCCCGTCCAGCAGCTTCTCGGCGCCCGGGGCGTCCTCGTCGACGAAGTCGGCCGGCTTGACGACCTGGGGCAGGTTGTAGGCACCTTGTCGGACGCGCTCGAGCTGCTCGGGCGTGACATGGGCGGGCACCCGGGCGGCGTGGCGCGCGTCGGGCAGTCGGAAGGTGGGGTTGTTCATGCGATCCCCCGATTGTCGCGGCATCCGCGTCGGGGGAGTCAGCCCGGGGCCGGACGCGAGGCTGCGCCGGCCCGGGACGGGCGGCGCGCGGCCGCCCGTGGCCTGCCTGGGCGGGCCGGGCCGCTCAGGGGCGCAGGGTGATCGCGTCGCCGGCCGGGAACAGGGTCGAGAAGTCGGCAGCGCCGCCGAACCGGGTGCTGACGTAGCCCGTCGAGTGCTGGCCCCAGTCGGTCAGGATGAGGCTCCTCAGGTAGTACTTGCCGGCCACCGAGGCGTAGTAGACCGGCTGTCCGCCCAGGGCCAGCTTGACCTTGCTGGCCCCGACCGCCGGCGTGTTGCCGAACAGCCAGAAGCATTGGCTGAGATCGGGCAGGCAGAACTGCATCTGCGCCTCGCGCAGACCGGAGACACCGGTTTCGCCGCTGTCGTTCACGCTGAGTTCCGCGCCGGCGAAGGCCGGGTGCTCGGTGCCGGGATGGAAGGCCGACAGCGAGACCTTGGTCGTCAGCACCTTGCCGGAGCCGAGCGTCGGCGGCACGGTGTCGATGGCCTTGGGGTTGCTGACCTGCACGACCGCGTTGCCGGCGGCGGCGAAATCCGAGGCGTTCAGGTAGGTGTAGTTGCCGGCCTCGTCGTACAGGTAGCCCCAGGTCGCGGTGTAGGTGCCGGGGGAGACGAAACGGTTGATGTCGCCGGCGGCGGTGGCCTGGGCGGAGCCCTGGGGCAGGGTCCAGTAGTGGTACAGGGACAGGGCGTTGCCGTTGCCGTAGGCGTACAGGTACAGGCCGCGCACGCCGCTCAGGTCGTCGGTGGCGGCGACCTTGGCGCTCACCTGGCCGCCGGCGGCGGCGGTGGCCTTCAGGGCGAACTGGGTCAGCACCGGGCCGGTGGTGTCGGCGGTGACGGCGTTGGCGGCGGCCCGGGCCTTCTGTTGGGCCACGCGCTGCAGCACGTAGGCCTGCTGGGCCTCGGGCGGCAGCTTCTGCAGCTCGGCGATCGGCATCACCGGCGGCTCGGCGGCGGCGGTCAGGGGGGTGGACAGGGTCAGCGCGCCGGACAGCGCGAGCAGGGCATGGCGGTACATCGGGTCTCCATGGATGGACATGTCGGCGGCTCGTGGCGGCCGGCGCGGATGTTGCCGTTACATCTGGACACGATTGCAATGCCCCCATCCCTGGAGTTGGGGGTGGTCGGAGCCTGCCGCCGTGTTGCCTGAGCCTGAATGCAAGACGCGGCGAGGGGTCGCCGCGTCGGTGTGCGCTGGACGGGGCCCAACAGGGCCCAACAGGGCCCGTCAGGGCCTCAGGGTTTGACGGTGATCATGTCGCCGTTGACCAGCAGGTTCGCGAAGTCGGTGCTGCCGCCGAAGCGGGTGCTGAAGTAGCTCACGTAATTTTCGGCGTGGTCGCTGGCGTAGGCGTAGTACAGGTAGTAGCGGCCCGGCGCGACGCCGTAGCTCGACGGTTGGCCACCCAGGGTGAACTTGGCGCTGCTCTGGCCTTCGACGCCGCTGCTGGCCCAGAGCCAGAAGCAGCTGCTGCCGTCCTCGAGGCAGAAATTGGCACCGGTGTACGCAACGCCGGCGGTGGCGCCCTGGCCGCTGTCGGTGAAATTCAGCGACAGGCCCGCGTAGACCGCATGGTCAGTGCCGGGCTGGGTGGCGCTGAGCGAGACCTTGGTCGTCAACAGCTTGCCCCCCAGCAGGCTCGGGGCGATCGAATCGGCGGCCTTGGAGTTGGTGACGGTGACGGTGGTGTTGCCCAGCGCGGCCAGCATCGTGCCGTCGTAATAGCTGTAGTTGCCGGCATCGTCGTAGGCATAGGCCCAGTCGAAGACGTAGCTGCCCGGCGCCACGTAGCGGTGCGTGGAGCGGCTGGCCACTGCCTTGACCGAGGTGCTCGGGTAGTTCAGGTAGAGGTTCACGCCCATGGCGTTGCTGGGCCCGGAGGCATAGGCGTAGAGGCCCGTCACGCCGGACAGGTCGTCCGACAGCTGCACCTTGGCGGTGACCGGGGTGCCGGCGGCCACGACGGACTTGACGTCGAACTGGGTCAGGGTCGGGCTGGTGACATCGGTGCCGGTCAGCGCGGCGCGGGCCTTCTGCTGGGCCACGCGCTCCAGCACGTATTGCTTCTGGGCTGCGGGCGGCAACTTGGCCAGTTGCTCCGGCGTCAGCGTGCTGCCCGCGGCGGCGGGCAGCGCCAAGCCAAGGGAGAGGGCGCCAAGGGCGACGGTGAGGTGGATGCGGTTCATGGGGCCTTCCTGTGCTGTTGTGGGTGGCGGTGGCATGTGCCGCCGCCACACCAGTCTCGCCCAGGCGCCCGTCACGTTTGCTTGCATGCAGGCCCTTGTACGTGGGGGTATTGGGAGAGGCATCCACACCATCGATGACGCCTCGGGTCTGCTAGGGCCATCCGCTATCCTCGACGTTGTCCAACGCTTCACCCGGAACCCCCCATGCGCATGACCTCGCCGGCCCGCCGCGGCCTGCTCCGCACCCTCGTCGCCACCGCCGCCCTGTGCGCCGCCGGCCTGGCCAGTGCCCAATCGGGCAAGACCGTCAGGCTGCTGGTGGGCTTTCCGGCCGGTGGCGGCACCGACGCCATCGCCCGCCTGCTGGCCGAGCACCTGAAGGACGAGCTGGGTTCCACGGTCATCGTCGAGAACAAGGCTGGCGCCGGGGGCCAGCTGGCCGCGCAGGCCCTCAAGGCCGCGCCGGCCGACGGCACGACGCTGTTCCTCAGCCACGACCACACCATCTCCATCATCCCGCAGACCATGAAGACGCCGGGCTTCGATCCGGCCAAGGACTTCGTGCCGGTGGCCGGCTTCGCCACCTTCGTCAACGGCCTGGCCGTGTCCGGCGGCACCCCGGCCAAGACCTACGGCGAGTACCTGGCCTGGCTGCGTGGCCCCCAGGCCGGCAAGGGCGTGGTGGGCGTGCCGGCCCCGGGCTCGGTGCCCGAGTTCCTGGTCAAGGTGCTGGGCGAGCGCAACAAGCTCGACCTGGTCGCAGCCCCCTACCGCGGCAGCGCGCCGATGATGCAGGACATGCTGGGCAACCAGATCGCCGCGGGCGTGGGTTCGGTGCCCGACTTCATCGAGAACCACAAGGCCGGCAAGATCCGCATGGTCGCGGTCATTGGCCACCAGCGCCAGGCCGTGCTGCCCGAGGTGCCCACCTTCAAGGAGCTCGGCGTGGCCGGCTTCGAGGACCTGCCCTATTACGGCCTGTGGGCCCCGCACGGCACGCCCAAGGCCGCGCTGGACCAGGTCTCGGCCGCCCTGGCCAAGGTGGTGGCCAAGCCCGCGGTGCACGAGCGCCTGACCGCCATGGGCCTGAGCGTGGGCCACATGAGTGGCGAGCAGCTGGGCAGGACCGAGGCCGCCTACACCGCGACCTGGGCCCGAATCATCAAGGCTTCCGGCTTCCAAGCCCAGTGACCGCGCCGGGCTGGGTGCTGTTCGAGACGCCGGTGGGCGTCTGTGCCCTGGCCTGGACGGCGGATGGGCGATTGGCGGCCTGCCGGCTGCCGGACGACGACGAGGAACGCTTGCGCCAGCACATGCGGCAGCGCCACGGCGACGCCGAGCAGGTGCTGCCGCCGGCGGTGGTGCGGGGCTGGATCACCCGGCTGCGGGCGGTGATGGCGGGCGCGGGCGACACGTTGGCCGACGTGCCGCTGGCCGACGAGGACCTGCCGCCCTTCCACCGCCGGGTGTGGGCGCTGGCGCGGCAGATCGCGCCGGGGCAGACCCGCCACTACGCCGAGCTGGCGCTGGCCCTGGGCGAGCCGGGCGCGGCCCGGGCGGTGGGGCAGGCGCTGGGCGCCAACCCCTTCGCGCCGGTGGTGCCCTGCCACCGGGTGCTGGCGGCGCGGGCCGGGGCGGGCGGCTTCTCGGCCCCGGGCGGCACCCGCACCAAGCTGCGGCTGCTGGAGCTGGAAGGCGCGGCGCTGACCCCGCACCCCGACCAGGGCGGGCTGTTCACCGACAATCGCGGTCTGCATGACCGCCCCGACCCCGACTGATCCGCCGCGCGAGGTGCGCGTGCTCAGCGTCATCCCGCCGATGACGCAGCTCAACACGCCGTACCCGTCCACCGCCTACCTGACCGGTTTCCTGCGCTCGCGCGGGGTGGCCGCGGCCCAGGTCGACCTGGCGCTGGGCCTGGTGCTGTCGCTGTTCTCGCCCGAGGGCCTGGACGGCCTGCGCGACGCCGCCCGACAGCAGCCCAAGCCCAGCCGGCAGGTGGCGCATTTCCTCGGGCACTTCGACGCCTACCGCGCCACCATCGGCCCGGTGATCCGCTTCCTGCAGGGGCGCGACCCGATGCTGGCGCACCGCATCAACGCCCGCGCCCTGCTGCCCGAGGGGGCGCGCTTCGCCTCGCTGGACCACTACGTCGGCGGCGAGGAGGAGGGCGATCCGCTGGCCTGGGCCTTCGGCGTGCTGGGCCTGGCCGACCGCGCCAAGCACCTGGCCACGCTGTACCTGAACGACCTGGCCGACGTGGTGCGCGAGGCGGTGGACCCGCGTTTCGAGTTCGTGCGCTACGCCGAGCAGCTGGCCACCAGCCAGCCCAGCTTCGACCCCATGGCCCAGGCCCTGGCCGCGCCGCCCAACCTGATCGACCGCACCCTGGCGCGCCTGACCCGCGAGGCCCTGGCCGCGCACCGCCCGACCCTGGTGCTGCTGTCGGTGCCGTTCCCGGGCGCGCTGTACGCGGCGCTGCGCATCGCCGAGGCGGTCAAGGCCGCCGACCCGGGCGTCACCGTCGCCCTGGGCGGCGGCTTCGTCAACACCGAGCTGCGCCAGCTGCGCGAGCCGCGCGTGTTCGACCACGTCGACTTCATCACCCTGGACGGCGGCGAGCGCCCGCTGCTGGCCCTGGTCGAGCACCTGCGCGGCGAGCGCGCCCGCTCGCGCCTGGTGCGCACCTTCGTGCGCGAGGACGGCGCGGTGCGCCGCATCGACTGGCCCGAGCCCGACATCCCCTTCGACCAGGTGGGCACGCCGACCTGGGACGGGCTGCCGCTGGACCGCTACCTGTCGCTGCTGGACATGCTCAACCCGATGAACCGGCTGTGGAGCGACGGGCGCTGGAACAAGCTGACGGTGGCGCACGGCTGCTACTGGAAGAAGTGCAGCTTCTGTGACGTCAGCCTGGACTACATCTCGCGCTACGAGGCGGCGTCGGCCGAGGTGCTGGTCGACCGCATCGAGGCCATCGTCGCCGAGACCGGCCAGACCGGCTTCCACTTCGTCGACGAGGCCGCGCCCCCCAAGGCCCTCAAGGCCCTGGCCGCCGAGCTGCAGCGCCGCGGCACCGGCATCGGCTGGTGGGGCAACATCCGCTTCGAGAAGACCTTCACGCCCGAGCTGTGCCGGCAGCTGGCCGACAGCGGCTGCATCGCGGTCACCGGCGGCCTGGAGGTGGCCTCCGACCGCCTGCTGGCCCTGATGGCCAAGGGCGTGACGGTGGAGCAGGTGGCCCGCGTGACCAAGGGCTTCTCCGACGCCGGCGTGCTGGTGCACGCCTACCTGATGTACGGCTTCCCGACCCAGACGGTGCAGGACACGGTGGACGCGCTGGAGCTGGTGCGTCAGCTGTTCGCCGAGGGCTGCATCCACAGCGGCTTCTTCCACCGCTTCGCCTGCACGGTGCACTCGCCGGTGGGCCTGAACCCCGAGCCCTTCGGGGTCACGCTCAAGCCGCTGCCCGACTCGCCCTTCGCGATGAACGACGTCGGCTTCCACGACCCCACCGGGGTCGACCACGACCTGCTGGGCCCGGGCCTGAAGAAGGCGGTCTACAACTACATGCACGGCATCGGCCTGGACGAGGACGTGCGCGCCTGGTTCGAGCAGTGGCCGGGCCGCCTGCCCAAGCCCACCGTGGGCAAGCACCGCATCGCGCGGGCGCTGCAGGGCTCGGCGCCCGAGCGGCCCGAGCCCGCCCGCCGCCGCCGCTGAGCGGCCGACCCCTGGCGGCCGGACTCAGGCCGCCAGGCGGTGGCGCCAGTGGCGCAGCTGCCAGCGCAGGTCGCTCCAGGCCTGCCGCCAGCGCTGGGGGCAGCGCGGCCGCCAGGTGCGGGCGTTCGAGACCTCGATGCCCTGCATGCTGGGGTGCCACTCGTCGGCGGCCACGCGGTGCCAGTCGCGGCCCAGGCGGACCACGCCGTCACGGTCGGCCAGCAGCACCATCGAGCCGCGCAGCAGCGGCGCCAGCAGGCGCTCGAAGGCCTCGCCGCGCAGGGTGGCGCGGGCGGTGGCGTCGTCCAGACCGGCCAGCAGCTCGCCCAGCAGGCGGGCCAGCTCGGCGGTGTCGCTGTGGCCGGCCTGGCGCGGCGCCAGGTGGCCCAGCGAGCCGTTGTGCATCAGCCAGACGCCGGGCCGCACTTCAAAGGGGTGGGCCATCGCCAGGTTGACCTCGCCCACCGTGGCCTGGCGCAGGTGCAGCAGGGCACGGGTCGGCTCGGGCAGCGCGGCCACCGCGGCCAGCAGCTCGGGCAGGCGCATGCCGCGCTGCACCTGGGGCTCGCCATCGGCGTCCCACTGCAGCAGGCCCCAGCCGTGGCCATTGCGGCGCCAGGCGTTCTCGAGGAAGGCGGGGCAGATGGCGCGACCGGCGGGCTTGTGGATGATCAGGCACATGGCGATGCAACGCGTGGGGTGGCGAATCGGACGACGCAAGGGCTGTTCCAGGGTGTTCGGCCGCACCCGCACCCACCTTGAGCGGGCGCAATGGCACCGGTCCGGCGAGGAAAGGCAAAAAGGCGTCCAATACGCGCCGGAGCATCCCGGCCACCGGCCGGACGCTCCGGGAGGATGAACGCTTGACCCTGAAACACCGACTGTCCCTGCTCACCGACGACCGGCTGCGCGGCATGCGCCGCGGCATCGAGAAGGAGAGCCTGCGCACCACGCCGGACGCCGGTCTGGCGCTGACGCCCCACCCGCGGGCGCTGGGCTCGGCGCTGACCCACCCGCACATCACCACCGATTTCAGCGAATCGCAGATCGAGCTGGTCACGGGCGCCTTCAACCGCGTGGAGGACGCGCTGGGCCAGCTCACCGAGCTGCACCAGGTGGTGGCCCGGGCCATCGGCGACGAGCGCCTGTGGGTGTCCAGCATGCCCTGCTGCCTGCCCTCCGAAGAGGGCATCCCGCTGGGCCAGTACGGCCGCTCGCACATCGGCCGCACCAAGACCGTCTACCGCAGCGGCCTGTCGCACCGATACGGCCGGCGCATGCAGACCATCTCGGGCATCCACTACAACTGGTCGCTGCCCGGGCTGGGCAATGACGAGCACTTCCACCTGATCCGCAACTTCCGCCGCCACAGCTTCCTGCTGCTGTGGCTGTTCGGCGCTTCGCCGGCGGTGTGCGCCAGCTTCGTCGAGGGCCTGCCGCACGGCCTCGAGCCCCTGGGCCCCGGCAGCCTGCACGGCCCGCACGCCACCTCGCTGCGCATGGGTCGGCTGGGCTACCAGAGCGACGCCCAGGCCACGCTGGCGGTCAGCTACAACGGCCTGGAGGGCTACGGCGCCACGCTGGAGCAGGCCCTGACCCGAGAGTGGCCGGCCTACGAGGCCATCGGCACCGCCGACGGCGCCGGTGGCCACCGCCAGCTCAACACCCACCTGCTGCAGATCGAGAACGAGTTCTACGGCACGATCCGCCCCAAGCGCACCATCCGCCCGGGCGAGCGGCCGCTGCATGCCCTGCGCCAGCGCGGCGTCGAGTACGTGGAGGTCCGCTGCATGGACCTGGACCCGTTCGAGACCCTGGGCATCGGCGCCGACACCGCGCGCCTGATCGACCTGTTCCTGCTGCACTGCCTGCTGGCCGACAGCCCGCCCGACCACCCCGACGAGATCGCCGCGCTGGGCCGCAACCAGCAGCGCGTGGCGCACCGCGGTCGCGAGCCCGGCCTGCGCCTGGAGCGCGGCGGTGCCGAGGTGGCGATCGAGGACTGGCTGGCCGAGCTGCTGGACGGCCTGGCACCGATCGCGGCGCGGCTGGATGCGGTGTGGGGCGACGGTGTCTACGGCGGCGCGCTGGCCGCGGCGCGGGCCGCGCTGGCCGATCCGGTGCGCCTGCCCTCGGCGCGTCTGCTGGACGAGGCGCGCACCCTGTGGCGCGGCGAGTTCACCGCGATGATCGCCGCGATGTCGCAGGCGGCGCGGCGCACCCTGCTGGGCCAGCCGCTGCCGATCGAGCGCAGCCTGCACTGGGCCGCGCTGGCCGCGCGCTCGCTGCAGGAGCAAGACGAGATCGAGGCCGGCGACCAGGGCCGCTACGAGGACTTCCTCGCCGCCTACCTGGACCCGGCCCGCTTGACCCCGGCTTGAAGCCGGCCTGAGGCCAGCGCGGCCCGGGATCAGACCCGGAACACCGCCACCGCCTGCACCAGCTGCTGGGCCTGCTGGCGCAGGCTCTCGGCCGCGGCGGCGCTCTGTTCCACCAGCGCGGCGTTCTGCTGCGTGCCCTGGTCCATCTGGGTGACGGCGGCGCCCACCTGGCGCACGCCCTCGCTCTGTTCCAGGCTGGCGTGGTTGATCTCGCCCATGATCTGGGTGACGCGCTCGACCTGGCCCACCACCTCGCCCATCGTGGCGCCGGCGGTGTCCACCTGGCGGGTGCCCTGCTCGACACGCTCGACGCTGCGGGCGATCAGCCCCTTGATCTCCTTGGCCGCCTCGGCGCTGCGCTGGGCCAGGGTGCGGACCTCGCCCGCCACCACGGCAAAGCCGCGGCCCTGTTCGCCGGCGCGGGCGGCTTCCACCGCCGCGTTCAACGCCAGGATGTTGGTCTGGAACGCGATGCCGTCGATCACCCCGGTGATGTCGGCGATGCGCTTGGAGGCGCCATCGATCTCGCGCATGGTCTGCACCACCGCGGCCACGGCCTCGCCGCCGCGGCGCGCGACCTCGCTGGCCTGGCGGGCCAGCTCGTCGGCCTGGCGCGCGTTCTCGGCGTTCTGGGACACGGTCGTGCCCAGCTGGTGCATCGAGGCGGCGGTCTGTTGCAGCGCGCTGGCCTGTTGTTCGGTGCGGTTGGAGAGGTCGCTGTTGCCCGAGGCGATTTCGCTGCTGGCGGTGGCGACGTTCTCGGAGCCCTGGCGCACGGTGATCACCACGTCGGCCAGGCTCTGCTGCATCCGCATCAGCCCGGCCATCAGGCTGTGGTGGTCACCCTCGCGCAGGGCGATCCGGGTGCTCAGGTCGCCCTGGGCCACGGCCTGGGCCAGCTTGACCGCGTCGGCGGGCTCGCCGCCCAGTTGGCGCCGCAGGCTGGTGGTGATGGTCGCCGCCAGCGCGGCGCCGACCACCAGGCTCAGTCCCAGCAGGCCCAGCAGGACCATCGCCGCGCGGGCCTCCACGGCCTCGGCGCGGTGGGAGGTTGCCTGCGCCCCCTCGAATTTGTGCTGGGCCAGGCGGTCCAGGGCGGCCAGGGCCTCGTCCAGGCCCATCTTGCCGGCGCCGTCGCTGACGTCGCGGGCGTCGTCCATCTGGCCCGCCTTGGCCATCTTCGCCACGTTGGCGTTGACCTTCAGGTAGGCCTCCCAGGACTTCTGCAGCGCGGCCAGCAGTTCGGCCTCGTCGGCCTCGCGCGGCAGCGCCTCGTTGTCCTTCAGGTGTTTCCGGGTGCGGGCGATCGCCGCGTTCAGCTTCTCCAGGTACTCGTCGGCATAGCCCGCATCGGCGGCGCGCGCCAGCTTGGCCTCGAACTCGCCGGTTTCCAGCATGCCGATGCGGACCAGGGCGGCGTGGTTGACGCCGGGCAGCCATTTGTCGGCCAGGTCGCCCGAGGCGTTGCCCACCCGGGTCAGGGCGAGCATGGCCACGCCACCGACGGTAGCGGTGAGCAGCAGCAGGACCCCGAAGGCCACGGCCAGCTGGGTGCCCACCCGCAGGGCGGCCCAGCGACCGCCCAGGGACTGGAAGAAGTTCATCACGCGATCTCCTGCCCGCGGCTCACTTCTTGTGGCCGATGTAGCTGGCCCCGATCACCTTGCCGCCACCGTCCTTGACCGGCCGGTAGCAGGCCGCGAACGCGGTGCCCAGCACGTCGATGTCGCCGCAGAATTCCTGGCCCTTGCTGACCGCGTCATAGGCCTTGTTGCGCGCCAGCTGGGTGCCCACGCCGCGCTTGCCCTCGGGGGTCAGCACGTTGGTGCTGACGCGGACGAATTCTTCCCCGTCCTTGACGAAGACGGTGGCGGTGGCGCCGGTGGACTTCTTGATCTCGTCGACGACGTCGTAATTGCCGTTGATCTTGCGGGCGCCGAAGAACAGGGCGGGCACCTGCTTGTCGCCCGCCTTGTCGGTGCCGTCCACCTTGGCCGGGCCGATCTTGGCCAGGCGCTCCTCGAGCTGCGTGATCGTGGCCTTGGGGTCGTTGGCCCAGGCCGGGACGGACAGGGTCAGGGCGGCCAGGGCCAGCAGTGCGGTCTTCTTGAACATGTCGGGGGGCTCCTGAGGTGAAGGTGGGGCGCGCGGGATGGCGTCACCCGGACCCTCTATCGGCATGTTGGGGCCGTTTCTGTTGCGGCAAATCAGGAAAACCGGCCCCTTCGGCGTGCAACTCCTCACGATCGGGGCGGAAGGCGTCAGCGCGCGGGCAGGGCGAAGCCGAACCTCGCGCCCGCGCCGGGCCGGGCGTCGGCCCAGACCCGGCCGCCGTGGCGCTCGACGATGCGCCGCACGATGCTCAGGCCCAGCCCCGAGCCCTCGACATCGCCGTGCAGGCGCTCGTAGGGTTGGAACAGGCGCGCGCCCTGGGCCGGGTCGAAGCCCGGGCCGTTGTCGCTCACCGTGACCAGCCACTCGCCGCGCTCGCAGCAGGCGCTCAGCTGCACACTGGGCTCGGGCACGCTGGCGCTGAACTTGAGCGCGTTGCCGATCAGGTTGACGAAGACCTGGGTCATCAGCGTCAGGTCCACCTGCAGCGCGGGCAGGTGGCCGGCATGGACATGGGCCAGGGCGCTGGGCGGCAGGCTGAGTGACAGGGTGCGCAGGGCCTCGGTCAGGGCCTGGTCGAGCGCTCCGGGCGTCTGGGCCATCGGGGCCTGGCCGACCTTGCACAGCGACAGCAGGTCCTGCACCAGTCGGCACAGCCGCTGGGTCTGCGAGGCCATCAGCCGAAGGCGCTCGTGCAGACGCGGGGCGGCCTGGGCATCGACCTCGGCCAGCAGCAGGCTGGACAGGCCGGCCAGGCCCGCGAGGGGGCTGCGCAGGTCGTGCGAGACCATGCGGTTGAAGGACTCCAGGCCCTGCACCACCTCTTCGAGCTCGCGGGTGCGCTGGTGCACCCGCTGCTCCAGGGTCTCGTTGAGATGGCGCAGGTCGCGCTCGGCCTGCAGGCGGGCGGCCAGTTCGCGCGCCAGCTGACCGTTGTAGCGGTGCAGGCTGACCGCCAGCAAGGTCAGGCCGGCCATGGCGCAGGGCACGGCCGCGATGTGGCGCACCGCCTGGGCCACGCTGCCCGCCGCCACGGCCAGCGCGACCGCGCCTGGCTGCAGCAGCAGCACCACCGCCAGCAGGCCGAAGCCGGCGCCGGGCTCGCGCCGGTGGGCCCGCCAGGCCACCCAGGCGCAGTGCACGAACAGCAGGCTGGCGGCCAGGTCGCCGGAAGTCTCGGGCAGCCAGGGTTTCAGGCCCAGCGCCACCGCCAGCACCACGCCCAGCCCGCTGGCCATCACCACCCAGGGCCCGGGTCGGGCCTCGCCGGCATACAGCCGGATGCCCACCAGCAGCGCCCCCAGGCTGCCGAAGCCGGCCAGGTAGTGCAACACCTGCCAGCCCAGACCCAGCTCGCGCAGCTGGCGGGTGCCGGTGGCTGCCAGCAGCAGCGGCAGGCCGGCGCTGACCAGAGCCCCCAGCAAGAAGGCGGCCGCCTGCCACTGCAGCCCCCAGGCCCGCCGGGTCTGGTGCTGGCGCCACAACAGCAGCGCCAGCAGGGCCTGGATCAGGCCGGCGGCCAGCGAAAAGGCCGAGGCGGAGGCAATGTCGAGCAACACGGGGTGAGGCGCGGGCGACGATGTCGGAGTCTAGGGGCCGGCTACCCCCGCCGCAGTCGGGGTCAACCCCGCTTCGCCACCAGGGTCAGGATGTCGTAGCTGGCGACCAGCTCGCCGGCCTGGTTGGTGACCTCGACGTCCCAGGCCACCACGCCCTGGCCGCGGCCCTGGGCGTCGACCTTCATGCGGTCGATCTTGCGCTTGGCGGTCAGGCGCGCCTGGATGGTGTCGCCGATGGCCACCGGCTTGACGAAGCGCAGCGTGTCCAGGCCGTAATTGGCCAGCACCGGGCCCGGGGCCGGGCTGACGAACAGGCCGGCCGCCGCCGACAGCACGAAGTAGCCGTGGGCGATGCGCTGGCCGAAGGCGGTCTCCTTGGCGGCCAGTTCGTCGAAGTGCATGTAGAAGTAGTCGCCCGAGATGCCGCCGAAGTTGACGATGTCGGCCTCGCTCACCGTGCGGCGGTGGGTCAGCAGGCTCTCACCGATGCGCAGCGCCTCGAAGTGGCGGCGGAAGGGGTGGACCTCGGTCTCGGTGCGGGTGGCGCCGCGCACGTACTCGCCGGTGACCGCCATCAGCATGGTGGGCGAGCCCTGCAGCGCGGCGCGCTGCAGGTAGTGCTTGACGGCGCGGGTGCCGCCCAGCTCCTCGCCACCGCCGGCGCGGCCCGGGCCACCGTGCTTGAGCACCGGCAAGGGGCTGCCATGGCCGGTGGACTCGGGCGCGGCGTCGCGGTCCAGCACCAGCACGCGGCCGTGCAGTGCGGCCAGCGGCGGCACCACCTGCGCGGCCACCGCCGGGTCGTGGGTGACCAGCGAACCCACCAGGCTGCCCTGGCCCATCGCGGCCAGCGCCACGGCCTCGTCCAGGTCCTCGTAGGGCATCAGGGTGCTGACCGGGCCGAAGGCCTCCAGCGCGTGCACCGCCGGGGTCTGCAGCGGGCGCTCGGCCAGCAGCAGGGTGGGGGCGAAGAAGGCGCCACCCTCCACCCCGTCGCCGCGCGGCGAGAAGCCGTCGCTGGCGCCGAAGACCTGCCTGGCGCCGCCTTGCAGCAGGGCGGCGACGCGCTCGGCCACATCGGCCTGCTGAGCCGCGCTGGCCAGCGCGCCCATCTTCACGCCGTCGACGGCCGGGTCGCCCACCACCACCTTGGACAGGCGTTCGCGCAGGGCACCGGCCACCGCATCCAGATGGGCGCGCGGGACGATGGCGCGGCGGATGGCGGTGCACTTCTGGCCGGCCTTGACCGTCATCTCGCGCGCCACTTCCTTGATGAAGAGGTCGAACTCCGGCGTGCCGGGCGCGGCGTCGGGGGCCAGGATCGAGCAGTTGAGCGAGTCGGCCTCGGCGTTGAAGGGGATGCTGCGGGCGACCAGGTTGGGGTGCACCCGCAGCCGGCTGGCGGTGTCGGCCGAGCCGGTGAAGGTGACCACGTCGCGCTCGTCCAGGCGCTCCAGCAGGTCGCCGGTGCCGCCGATGACCAGCTGCAGCGCGCCCTCGGGCAGCAGGCCGCTGTCGACGATCAGGCGCATGGCCGCCTCGGTCAGGTAGCTGGTGGCGCTGGCGGGCTTGCCGATGCAGGGCATGCCGGCCAGGAAGCTGGGCGCGAACTTCTCGAGCAGGCCCCAGATGGGGAAGTTGAAGGCGTTGATGTGCACCGCCAGGCCGCGCCGGGGCACCAGGATGTGGGTGCCGGCAAAGGCGCCCTGCTTGCCCAGCGGCATCGCCGGGCCTTCATGCCAGACATTGCCCGACGGCAGCTCGTTGCTGCCGGCGCTGGCGTAGGCGAACAGTGTGCTGGTGCCGCCCTCGATGTCGATCCAGCTGTCGGCGCGGGTGGCGCCGGTGTGGGCCGAGACCGCGTAGAGCTGCTCCTTGCGCTCGTTGAGGAACTTGGCCAGCGCCTTCAGGATGGCCGCGCGCTGCTGGAAGTCGAGCTTCAGCAGCTTGGCCACGCCCACCGTGCGGGCGTGGTGCACCGCCTCGGCGAAGTCGATCGCCTCGGCGTGGGTGCGGGCGACCGGCTGGCCGTTGATGGCGCTGCGCAGGGTCTGCGCGGCCTCGCGACCGACCCAGCGGCCGGCGATGTAGGACTGGAGTTGCATGCTCATGGGCTCCCGGGAGATCATGGACCGAGGCCGGCGCCGGGCCGCTCCCAAGCGGTCTCGGCACCCTCTCGGAGGGTGGCGCCGGGTGGCCGGCGCCGGGTGTCGTCAGGCCCCGAGGCCAGCGCCGGGCCGCTCCCAAGCGGCCTCGGCACCCTCTCGGAGGGTGGCGCCGGTACGCCGGCGCCGGGTGTCGTCATTTCTCGTCGAAGGACAACAGCACGCGTTCGGTCAGCGGGTGTGCCTGGCAGCACAGCACGAAGCCGGCGGCCACGTCGGCGGGCTCGAGCGCGAAGTTGCGTTCCATGCGGACCTGGCCTTCGAGCACCTTGGCGCGGCAGGTGCCGCAGACGCCCGAGGTGCAGGAGAAGGGCACCTCGAGGCCGGCCGCGCTGGCGGCGTCCAGGATGCTGGGCTGCTCCTTGCGGAAGGTGATCTCGCGGCGCAGGCCGTCGCGCACGATGGTGACGCGGGCCGCCTCGGCGTCACCGGGCTGGGCCTGGTGCACCACGGCGTCGACCTTGGCGCTTTGCGGCACGCCGAAGCGCTCGACGTGGATGGCCTCGGCCGGCACGCCGGCGGCCCGCAGCGCGGCCTCGGCCTCGTCGTTCATCTGGAAGGGGCCGCAGATGAAGGCGTGGTCGATGCTGGCGGCGGGCAGCAGGGCGGACAGGAACTCGGCGATCTTCTCGCGGTTCATCAGACCATGGTTGAGCGGCAGGTCCGTGGGCTCGTCGCTGAAGACGTGGTGCAGCACCACCCGCGTCAGGTAGCGGTTCTTCAGGTCCTCGATCTCCTCCTTGAACATGGTGGAGGCCAGGGCCCGGTTGGCGTAGAGCAGGGTGAACCGGCTGTGCGGCTCGCGCGCCAGCACGGTCTTCATGATCGACAGGACGGGGGTGATGCCGCTGCCGCCGGCGATGCCGACGAAGTGGCGCCGGGCCTGGGGCTGCAGGGGCACGAAGAAGCGGCCCTGCGGCGCCATCACCTGCACCGTGTCGCCCACGGCCAGCTGCTGGTGGATCCAGTTCGAGAAACGCCCGCCGTGCACCCGGCGCACGCCCACGCGCAACTCGCCATCGTCGACGCCGGCGCAGATCGAGTAGGAGCGGCGCAGGTCCTCGCCGTCGACGGTGGCGCGCAGCGTCAGGTACTGGCCCTGGGTGAAGGCGAAGGTCTCGCGCAGCGCCGGCGGCACCTCGAAGCTGACGATCACCGCCTCGGCGGTGTCGGGCTCGATCGCGCGCACGCGCAGCGGGTGGAAGAGGGGAGTGCTCATCGGAACGGGTCCTGGTTCAGATCGGCTTGAAGTGCTCGAAGGGCTCGCGGCAGGCCAGGCAGCGGTACAGCGCCTTGCAGGCGGTGGAGCCGAAGGCGGAGAGACGCTCGGTCTGCGGGCTGTCGCAGCGCGGGCAGGGCACGGCGGGCTCGGCGGCGCGGCGCACGATGCGGATCGGCGCGGCGTCGGCGGCGCAGGTCCGGCCCGGCGGGGCGATGCCGTAGGCGCGCAGCTTGTCGCGGCCCTCGGCGGTGATCCAGTCGGTGGTCCAGGCGGGGTGGCGGCGCGTCACGGCGCGGGCCGGGCCCAGGCCGGCGGCCACCAGCGCGTCCAGCACGCTGCGCTCGATCACCTCGGTGGCCGGGCAGCCCGAGTAGGTGGGCGTGAGCACCACCTCCAGCGCCCCGTCCTCGGCCGCCTGCACGCCGCGCACGATGCCCAGCTCGCACACCGAGATGGCGGGCACCTCGGGGTCGGGCACCTGCTGCAGCGCGGTCCAGGCGGCCGCGATGCGTGGGTCGACGGACAGGCCGGTGGATCCGCCGGACGAGGGGCCGGTTCCCGACGCCGGAGCGCCGGGCCGCCCCAAGCCCGGCGTCATCCCCTCGGGGGATCGGCCGGTGTACCCGCCGGACGAGGGGCCCAACTTCTTCACCACACCCCGCCCGGAAAGGCGCGCTGCAGGTGCTGCATCTCGGCCAGGATGTAGCCCATGTGCTCGCTGTGCACGCCGCGGCGGCCGGTGCTGCGGTAGGGGCTGGCGGCGGGCACCGCCAGGCGGGCCTCGGCCATCAGCTCGGCGACCTCGGCGTCGAAGGCGGCCTTCAGGGACGAGGCGCTCGGGCCCAGGCCGGTGGCGGCGGCGTGGGCATCGACCTCGTCGTCCTCGAACAGCTCGGGCAGGTAGCGCCACAGGTGGTCCACCGCGCGCTGCATGCGGCGGGCCGATTCGTCGGTGCCGTCGCCCAGGCGCACCACCCAGTCGGCGCTGTGCTGCTGGTGGTAGCGGGCTTCCTTCAGGGCCTTGGCGGCGATGGCGGCCAGTTCGGCGTCGCTGGAGTCGGCCAGCCGCTCCCACACCAGGCGCAGCCAGGTGGCGACCAGGGCGTTGCGCAGCGTGGTGGTGGCGAAATCGCGCTCGCCGTGGTGGCGGCCGTCGGCGTTGTGCGGCAGCTCCACCAGGGTCGGGTTGCGGTATTCGCGCTCGTCGCGCAGAAACGCCAGCTGGTCCTCGTCCAGCGCGATGCCGCCGGTGTCCGCCGCGCCCAGCTGCCCCGCATGGGTCAGCAGTGCCCGCGACTGGCCGATCAGGTCCAGCGACAGGTTGGTCAGCGCGATGTCCTCTTCCAGGATCGGCGCATGCCCGCTCCACTCCCCCAGTCGCTGGGCATGGATCAGGCAGGTGTCGGCGATGCGCAGCACGTAGCGCACCGCCGGTGCGCGGCTGGGGGTGATGGAGGGTGTCGTCATGGAAGGTGCAGATGCGTTTGGCAACGTGATCCGGTCCCGCCGCGGATCCGGCTTGGCCGGTCCGCCAGCGGACGCCCCCTCGGGGGGCAGCGACTGGCAAGGAGCGTGGGGGCTTGGGCCTGCCGGTCCGCCAGCGGAGCCCCCTCGGGGGGCAGCGACTGGCAAGGAGCGTGGGGGCCCTACATATGGTCGACGGACGCCGGCAACTTGTAGAAGGTCGGGTGCCGGTAGACCTTGTCTTCCATCGGGTCGAAGAACATGTCCTTGTCGCCCGGGTCGCTGGCGACGATCTGGTCGCTGCGCACCACCCACACGCTGGTGCCTTCCTGGCGCCGGGTGTAGACGTCACGCGCCATCTGCAGCGCCATCTGGGGGTCGGGAGCGTGCAGGCTGCCGCAGTGCTTGTGGTCCAGGCCCGCCTTGCTGCGGACAAAGACCTCCCACAGGGGCCACTCCCGAGACCCCTCGGTCGGTGCGGGCACCGACCGGTCCCCCGAGGGGACGGCGGCCGGCTTGGGCGCGGCCTGGCGCTCGGCCGCCTCGCCTTGTTCGTGCTTGTCCTGGCTCATGCGGCCTCCTGTCGGGTTGATTGCTTGCGTTGGTGGGCCAGGGCGGCCTCGCGCACCCAGGCCCCGTCGTTCCAGGCCTTCACGCGCATGCCCAGGCGTTCGCGGTTGCAGGGGCCTTCGCCGCCCACCACGCGCCAGAACTCGTCCCAGTCGATCGCGCCGAAGTCCCAGTGGCCCCGCGCCTCGTTCCACTGCAGGTCGGGGTCGGGCAGGGTCACGCCCAGCACCTGGGCCTGCTGCACGGTGGCGTCGACGAACTTCTGGCGCAGCTCGTCGTTGCTGTTGCGCTTGATGCCCCAGCGCATGCTCTGGGCGCTGTGCACGCTCTCGGCGTCGGGCGGGCCGAACATCATCAGGCAGGGCCACCACCAGCGGTTGACCGCGTCCTGCACCATGGCCTTCTGCTCGGGCGTGCCGCCCTGCATCATCACCATCAGGGCGTCGTAGCCCTGGCGCTGGTGGAAGCTCTCCTCGCGGCAGATGCGCACCATGGCCCGGGCGTAGGGCGCGTAGGAGCAGCGGCACAGCGGCACCTGGTTCATGATCGCCGCGCCATCGACCAGCCAGCCGATCACGCCCACGTCGGCCCAGCTCAGGGTGGGGTAGTTGAAGATGCTGCTGTACTTGGCCTTGCCGGTGTGCAGGGCGTCGAGCAGCTGGTCGCGGCTGGTGCCCAGGGTCTCGGCGGCGGCGTACAGGTACAGGCCGTGGCCGCCCTCGTCCTGGATCTTGGCCAGCAGGATGGCCTTGCGCTTCAGGGTGGGCGCACGCGTGACCCAGTTGCCCTCGGGCAGCATGCCGACGATCTCGGAGTGGGCGTGCTGGCTGATCTGCCGGGTGAGCGTCTTGCGGTAGTGCTCGGGCATCCAGTCCTTGGCCTCGATGAAGCCGCCGTCGTCGATGCGGGCCTCGAAGCGCTGCTCCAGGTGGGCCTCCTCGGCCGAGCGCACCGGCTTGGCCTTCGGCGCGTCGCCGTCGCGGCCCATGGTGTCCATCGCTTGGGTGTACATGCGGTCTCCTTGGTCGGGCGGTCGGAGAATTAATCGACCGACCGGTCGGTCAATGTAATTTCCCGGCCGCCTTGATGCAAGTCAGCGCGCACCGGGAATACCCTTGATCGCCGTTAAGCGATTTCGCCACTGGCGCCGTGGACGGGGCGCCGCTACGATGCGCCGCATGACGACATCCGTCTTCCAGGTCGTGATCGGTGATCACCTCGCACGCAGCGTGCGTGGGGTGCCCTGCGCGCCGCCTGGAACCTGCCAAACGCGCTGACCTTTCCCGGCCTGGCCGCCCGCTGCGGTGCCAGGCCACCGTTCACGTTTCCGTTTGCAGGAGCCGCACATGGCTGATCTGTTCGACAACCCCATGGGCCTGATGGGGTTCGAATTCGTCGAGTTCGCCTCGCCCACCCCCAACACCCTCGAGCCCCTGTTCGAGGCGATGGGCTTCTCCCTCGTCGCCAAGCACCGCAGCAAGGACGTGCTGCTGTTCCGCCAGGGCGGCATCAACTTCATCGTCAACCGCGAGCCCAAGAGCCAAGCCGCCTACTTCGCGGCCGAGCACGGCCCCAGCGCCTGCGGCCTGGCCTTCCGGGTGCGTGATGCCCACAAGGCCTACGCGATGGCCCTGGAGCGCGGCGCCCAGCCGATCGAGATCCCGACCGGCCCGATGGAGCTGCGCCTGCCGGCGATCAAGGGCATCGGCGGTGCGCCGCTGTACCTGATCGACCGATTCGAGGACGGCAAGTCCATCTACGACATCGACTTCGAGTTCCTGCCGGCGTTTGCCGACCCCAAGGACCGCCACCCGGTGGGCCATGGCTTCCAGGTGGTCGATCACCTGACCCACAACGTCTACCGCGGCCGCATGGCCTTCTGGGGCGGCTTCTATGAGCGCCTGTTCGGCTTCCGCGAGATCCGCTACTTCAACATCCAGGGCGAGTACACCGGCCTGACCAGCCGCGCGATGACCGCGCCCGACGGCCTGATCCGCATCCCGCTGAACGAGGAAGCCAAGCAGGGCGGCGGCCAGATCGAGGAGTTTCTGATGCAGTTCAACGGCGAGGGCATCCAGCACGTGGCGCTGCTCACCGACGACCTGATCGCCTCGGTGGACAAGCTGCAGCTGGCCGGCATCCCGCTGATGACCGCGCCGAACGACGTCTACTACGAGATGCTCGAGGAACGCCTGCCCGGCCACGGCGAGCCGGTGGCCGAGCTCAAGACCCGCGGCATCCTGCTCGACGGCTCCACCGCCGGCGGCGAGAAGCGCCTGCTGCTGCAGATCTTCAGCCAGCCCGCGCTGGGCCCGGTGTTCTTCGAGTTCATCCAGCGCAAGGCCGACGAGGGCTTTGGCGAGGGCAACTTCAAGGCCCTGTTCGAGAGCCTGGAGCGCGACCAGCTGCGCCGCGGCGCGATCGAGACCGCCTGAGCCCGGGCCAGGGGGCATCGGGCCACGGCAGGCGGGCTTTTGGCGACAATGCCGCCCATGTCCGACGCCGCCCCGACCCCTGACGACGCCCCCCACCAGGCCTTCGCGGCCGTGACCCGGCTGCTGGCCGACCAGGGCCACCCGCACGCCCCGCAGTGGCTGGGCGTGCCCGCCCGCACCGCCCAGGAGGCCGCCGACGCCCTGGGCGTCGCGGTGGGCCAGATCGCCAAGAGCGTGGTCTTTCGCCGCAAGGGCGATGGCGTGGCGGTGCTGGTGGTCACCTCGGGCGACCGCCGGGTCGACGAGAAGAAGGTGGCGGCCCTGCTGGGCCCGATCGGCCGCGCCGACGCCGCCTTCGTCAAGGAGCGCACCGGCTACTCGATCGGCGGCGTCTCGCCGGTGGGCCACGCCACGCCCCCGGCCACGCTGCTGGACGCCGACCTGGCCCGTTTCGACGAGATCTGGGCCGCCGCCGGCCACCCCAACGGCGTGTTCCGCCTGTCCTTCGCCGACCTGCAGCGGCTGACCGGCGCGCCGGTGGCCGATGTGGTCCAGGTGCCCGGCGCCTGAGCCTTTCCAGCCCCCCATCCGCGACCCGCGATGAGCCAGCCCACCCCTCCTGACCGTTCCCGCCGCCCCGCCGGCGGCGTGCCGTCCCCCTGCATCAGCGTCTGCGAGATGGACCGACCGGCCGGCCTGTGCCGCGGCTGCCACCGCACCATCGACGAGATCACCCGCTGGTCGGCCATGGCCGACGACGAGCGCATGGCGGTCTGGCAGCAACTGCCCGCCCGCCGCGCCCAGCGCGTGCGCTGACCGGGCGGCCGCGATGCAGCCGCTGGTCTTCCACTACGACGTCATCTCGCCTTACGCCTGGCTGGCCTTTCACGAGCTGCCCGCCACGCTGGCCGGCATCAGCCACGCCGTCGAATATCGGCCGGTGTTGTTCGCGGGCCTGCTCAAGGCCCATGGCCACAAGGGCCCGGTCGAGATCCCGGCCAAGCGCGAGTGGACCTGGCGCCAGATCGACTGGCTGGCGCGCCGGCATGGCGTGCCCCTGAGCGCCCCGGCCGGCCACCCCTTCAACCCCCTGGCGCTGTTGCGCCTGGGCCTGGCCTGCGCGCCTGCGGGCCGCATGCCCGGGCGCCGGGTGGTCGAGGCGCTGATGCGGCATGTCTGGTGTGCTGACGGCGCCGACCCGCTCGACCCCCAGCGCCTGGCCGAACTGACCCACCGGCTGGACCCCGAGCGCGACCCGCTGGGTCCTCAGGTCAAGGACGAGTTGCGCGCGCTGACCGAGGCGGCGCTGTCGCAGGGGCTCTTCGGCGTGCCCTCGGTTCAGACCCTGGGGCGGCTGTACTGGGGCTTCGATGCCCTGCCGATGCTTCGCGAGGACCTGTTGGCGGCCGGCCCGGTGCCGGTCTGATCCTGACGAAGGCGGTCGGGATTTTCCCGGACCCGGGGGCCTGGTCTCACGAGGCGAAATGAGGCGTCAGGGTTGCCCCTTTGGTTGTCAGGTTTCATTCAGTTTGACGTCAGATCGCGGTCAGCCACCCTGCACAAAGTCTGGTCCACACGGCGCCGCAGTGGGTGCCGTGATGAACAGACTGGAGACACAGACATGGCAACTGCGGCGTCCAATGCGCCCATGACCGCCGAGGAGAAGAAGGTCATCTTCGCCTCGTCGTTGGGCACGGTGTTCGAGTGGTACGACTTCTACCTGTACGGCTCGCTGGCGGCGATCATCGCCAAACAGTTCTTCGCCGGCCTGGACCCGACGTCGGCCTTCATCTTCGCCCTGCTGGCCTTTGCCGCGGGCTTCATCGTCCGCCCCTTCGGCGCGCTGGTCTTCGGCCGCCTGGGTGACATGATCGGCCGCAAGTACACCTTCCTGGTCACCATCCTGATCATGGGCCTGTCGACCTTCATCGTCGGCGTCCTGCCCAACTACGCCTCGATCGGCGTCGCCGCCCCGGTGATCCTGATCGTGCTGCGCCTGCTGCAGGGCCTGGCCCTGGGCGGCGAGTACGGCGGTGCCGCCACCTACGTGGCCGAGCACGCCCCCAACGGCCGCCGCGGCGCCTACACCGCCTGGATCCAGACCACCGCCACGCTGGGCCTGTTCCTGTCGCTGATGGTGATCCTGGGCACCCGCACCTTCATCGGTGAGGACGCCTTCGCCCAGTGGGGCTGGCGCGTGCCCTTCCTGGTCTCGATCCTGCTGCTGGCCATCTCGGTGTGGATCCGCCTGAGCATGAACGAGTCGCCCGCCTTCAAGAAGATGAAGGAAGAGGGCAAGACCTCCAAGGCCCCGCTGACCGAGTCCTTCGGCCAGTGGAAGAACCTGAAGATCGTCATCCTGGCCCTGGTCGGTCTGGTGATGGGTCAGGCCGTGGTCTGGTACACGGGCCAGTTCTACGCCCTGTTCTTCCTGACGCAGGCCCTGAAGGTCGATGGCGCCACCGCCAACATCCTGGTGGCGATCTCGCTGATCATCGGCACCCCGTTCTTCGTGGTCTTCGGCTCGCTGTCGGACAAGATCGGCCGCAAGCCGATCATCCTGGCCGGCTGCCTGATCGCCGCGCTGACCTACTTCCCGCTGTTCCGCGCCCTGACCGAGGCCGCCAACCCCGACCTGGCCAAGGCCCAGGCCACCTCCAAGGTGGTGGTGGTGGCCGACCCGGCCGAGTGCTCGTTCCAGTTCAACCCGACCGGCACGGTCAAGTTCACCAGCTCGTGCGACCTGGCCAAGCAACAGCTGGCCGCCGCCTCGGTGAGCTATGAGAACGTGGTCGCTCCGGCCGGCACGCAGGCCCAGATCAAGGTCGGCGAGACCGTGATCAACAGCTACAACTCGGCCAAGGTCAGTGACGAGGACATCGCTGCCGCCAAGGCCGCCGCCGCCAAGAAGGTCGAGGACCTGAAGGCCCTGCCGGACAAGGCCGAGGACCTGAAGAAGGCCACCGACGCCCTGGCCGGCTTCGACAAGGACGCCAAGGCCGCCACCGTCAAGGCCAAGGAAGCCGCGATGAAGGGCCAGCTGTCAGCCGCCCTGAAGGCTGCCGGCTACCCGGCCAAGGCCGACCCGGCCAAGCTGGACAAGGTGAAGATCGTCGCCATCCTGACCATCCTGGTGATCTACGTCACCATGGTCTACGGCCCGATCGCCGCGATGCTCGTCGAGATGTTCCCGACCCGCATCCGCTACACCTCGATGAGCCTGCCGTACCACATCGGCAACGGCTGGTTCGGCGGCCTGCTGCCGACCACCGCCTTCGCCATCGTGGCCCAGACCGGCAACATGTACAACGGCCTCTGGTACCCGATCATCATCGCCAGCATCACCTTCGTGGTCGGCATGCTGTTCGTCCGCGAAACCAAGGACGTCGACATCTACGCGAAGGACTGAGGCCGGAACAGCCAAGGGTCCCTGCGGACCCTTGGCCCGGCCGAAGGCCATCCCGCTTGCAAGCGGGATGGCGCCCCGGTGGACCAAGGCAGCTCTTGCCGACACGCCAACCGAAAACGCCCCCAAGGCCCGCCCCGCGCGGGCCTTGCCCTTTTCATGAAGGCACCGCGTCAGCCGCGCTGCCCACAATCCCTTCATCCCCTCTCAACGGAGTCCAGACACCATGTGGAAGATCGTCGTCGGTTTCATCGTCTTCGCAGGCCTCTCCCTGTTCATCATCAGCAAGGGCGGCGACAAGCTCGACATGAGCGGTGAGAAGCACGGCGCGGACGCGGTGCACGCCGAAGCGCCGGCCGCCAGCGCGCCGGCCGCCGAAGCCTCCGCCCCGGCCGCCCCGGCCTCTGCCGCCTCGAACTGAGCGACGGCGTGGCCGCGCAGGCTCAGGTCCTGAGCCGCGCGCGGACCTCCCGGGCGATCGCCAGCGAGGCAGTCAGCCCCGGGGACTCGATCCCGAACAGGTTGACCAACCCGGCCACGCCATGCTGCGCCGGGCCGTCGATGCGGAAATCGGCGGCCGGCTCGCCCGGGCCGCTGATCTTGGGCCGCACGCCGGCGTAGCCCGGTTGCAGCGCGCCCTCGGGCAGCGCCGGCCAGTAGTGGCGCACCGCCTCGGCAAAGCCGGCGCCGTCCGCCGGGTCCACGGTGTAGTCCACCGCGTCCACCCAACGAAAGCTCGGCCCGAAGCGGGCCTGTCCGCCCAGGTCCAGCGTCAGGTGCACGCCCAGGTGGCTGCTCTCGCCTGGCACCGGGTAGACCAGGTGGCTGAACGGCGCACGGCCGCTGAGCGTGAAATAGGCGCCCTGGGCATGGAAGGCCCGCGGCACCTGCGCGGCCGGCAGGCCGGCGGTGGCCCCCGCCACCGCGCAGGCCTGCAGGCCCGCGGCGTTGACCACCTGGCGGGCGTGCAGGGTGGTGGCGGCCTCGCCGCCCACGGCCAGCACCAGGCCGTCGTCCACCACCCGGGCGGACTGCAGCGGCGAGCACAGGGCCAGCACCGCGCCATGGGCCTCGGCCTCGCCCAGCAGGGCCAGCATCAGGCCATGGCTGTCGACGATGCCGGTCGAGGGTGAGAGCAGGGCGGCTTCGCAGCGCAGCGCGGGCTCCAGGGCCTGGGCCTGCTCGCGCGTCAGCCAGCGCAGGTCGTCCACGCCGTTGCCCTGCGCGTGACGCTGCAGGCGCTGCAGGGCGGGCAGCTCGTCGGCCTCGGTGGCCACCACCAGCTTGCCGCAGCGGCGGTGGGCCACGCCGTGGCGCTGGCAGAAGTCGTACAGCAGCGCCTTGCCCTGCACGCACAGGCGGGCGCGCAGCGAGCCGGCCGGGTAGTACAGGCCGGCGTGGATGACCTCGGAGTTGCGGGCGCTGGTGGCGGTGCCGAAGGCGTTCTCGGTTTCGAGCACGACCACCTCGTGCCCGGCCATCGCCAGCTCGCGGGCGCAGGCCAGGCCGACCACGCCGGCCCCGACCACCACGGTGTCGATCCGGTCCATCAGGAGCCCTCCAAGGCAAAGGCTTCGCGCAAGGGGGTGGCGCGGCCGGCGTGTTCGGCGTGGTAGCCCGGCAGCGCGTCCACCACGGCGCGGAACGCCGGCTGGAGCAGCACGGCCTGCAGCGCCTGCAGCGGGGCACCGGCCAGGGTGTCGGCACGGCACAGCAGGAAGTAGCGCTCACGCGCCAGCGGCACGAAGTCCAGACCGAACTGCCGCGCAGGCGGCTCCAGGCCGAAGCCGGCGTCGGCCATGCCGCTGGCGACATAGGCCGCCACCGCCGCATGGGTGTATTCGCCCTGCTCGAAACCGGCGATGGCCGCGGGGTCCAGACCGCCCTGCCGCAGCAGGCCCTCGAGCAGGAAGCGCGTGCCGGAGCCGGCCTCCCGGTTGATGAACCGCACCCCCGGGCGCAGCAGGTCGGCCAGCTCGTACAGCTTGCGCGGGTTGCCCGCGGGCAGCAACAGGCCCTGGCGGCGGGTGGCGATGTCCACCACCCAGAGGGTCGGGTCGTCGAGCCAGCGGGCCCATTGCGCCAGTGCCGGCCGCTGCAATGGCCCCAGCGGCAGGTGCAGCCCGGCGGCGTCGCAGGCGTGCTCGCGCAGCGCGGCCAGGGCGGCGGTGGTGCTGCCATAGCGTCGCTCCACCGCCAGGCCCTGGCGGCCGATGGCCTCGAACAGGGCCTCGATGGCGAAGCCGTGGCTGGCGTGCACCCGCAGGCGCTCGGGGCTGCCCGCGACCACGCGGCCGATCTCGGCGGCCAGCTCGGACGCCAGCGAGTCCAGGGCCGGCCGCAGGCGGGCATGGATGCGGTGGTCGGCCCACGCCAGCTTTTCACCCAACGGGCTCAGGCGCGAGCCGCGGCCGCGTTCCATGTGCAGCAGTGGCTGGCCGAAATGGGCCTCGCCTTGGCGCACCAGGTCCCAGGCGTGGCGGTAGGACAGACCCAGGGCCTGGCTGGCCGATTGCAGGCTGCCATGGGCCCGGACCTGCACCAGCAGCTCGAACAGCCGGTGCGGCAGCGGGGGGCCTTCGGGGTCCTGGATCGTCCAGACCGGACGGATGGTGATGTGCTTCATGGGGCGTCGGCGCGCCAGTGTCCCATGGGTCGTGGGCGTCAGGGTTAACGCTTTAAGCGGTGGACCGCATATGCGCCGCGGGCCGGACCGCATATTGAGTCTGGTGCCTGGCCTGCGTACATTGCGCCACCACGCGACCCCATTGCAGTGCCGCCTTGACCACCACCCACACCCCGTCCGTTCACACCGTCGACGCGCAGGCCTTGCGCGAACACTTGCGCCGCCACGGTCGCCTCAAGGGCCGCCAGCCCGACGACGCCGCCCGTGAGCGCGTGCGGGCCCTGCTGGGCGCCGGCCCGCACCCCCGTGACACCCTGGTCGAGGCCTTGCACCGCCTGCAGGACGGCCGAGGGGCGCTGTTCGAGTCCGATCTGGTGGCCCTGGCCGAGGCGATGGGCCTGGCCGTGGCCGAGGTGGCCGAGGTGGCCAGCTTCTACCACCACTTCGACCTGCGCCGGGACGACGACCCGCCGCCGCCGCACACCCTGAGGGTGTGCCAAAGCCAGAGCTGCGCGATGGCCGGCTCGGCGCCGCTGATGGCGTCGCTGGCCGCGGCCCTGGGCCCGACGGTGCGGGTGCTGGCGGCGCCCTGCGTGGGCCGCTGCGAGCAGGCCCCGGTGGCGGTGCTGGGCCAGCGGCCGCTGCCCGAGGCCACCGAGTCCTCGGCCCGTCAGGCCCTGGCCGAGGGCCTGACGGCCCACCCGCCCTCGCCGCCGGGTGCGGCCTTCGACCCCGCTGCGGCCGGGGCCCACGAGGTCACCGGCCCGCAGGAGCCGCTGGCCCCGGCCCATGTCGACCTGGCCGCCTACCGCGCCGGCGGTGGCTACCGCCTGGCCACCGAGCTGGCCCGCGGGGAGCGGGACCCGGAATCGGTGATCCAGGCCCTGTCCGACGCCGGCCTGCGGGGCCTGGGCGGAGCGGGCTTTCCGGCCGGACGCAAGTGGCGCATCGTGCGGGGCTTTCCCGGCCCGCGCCTGATGGCGGTCAACCTCGACGAGGGCGAGCCGGGCACCTTCAAGGACCGCAGCTACCTCGAGCGCGACCCGCACCGCTTCCTCGAGGGCGTGCTGGTGGCGGCGCAGGTGGTGGGCTGCGAGGCCGCCTACCTCTACCTGCGCGATGAATACGCCGGTGCCCGGGCGCTGCTGCAGCAGGCGCTGGCCGAGTTGCTGGCCGAGCCGCCCTGCCCGCTGCCGCGCCTGGTGCTGCGTCGCGGTGCCGGTGCCTACATCTGCGGCGAGGAGTCGGCCATGATCGAGAGCCTGGAAGGCCGGCGCGGCGAGCCCCGCCTGCGCCCGCCCTACATCGCCGAGCGCGGCCTGTTCGATCGCCCGACGCTGGAGCAGAACTTCGAGACCCTGTACTGGGTGCGCGACATCGTGCAGCGCGGACCGGCCTGGTTCAGCGGCTTCGGCCGCCATGGCCGCCAAGGCCTGAGGTCCTTCTCGGTCAGCGGCCGGGTGCGGCGGCCGGGGGTCAAGCTGGCGCCCGCGGGCATCACGCTGCGCGAGCTGGTCGACGAGTACTGCGGTGGCATGGCCGAGGGCCACACGCTGTACGGCTACCTGCCCGGTGGCGCCTCGGGCGGCCTGCTGCCGGCCACGCTGGCCGACCTGCCGCTGGACTTCGACACCCTGCAGCCCCACGGTTGCTTCATCGGCTCGGCCGCGGTGGTGGTGCTGTCGCAGCACGACCGCGCCCGCGACGCCGCGCTCAACGCGATGCGCTTCTTCGCCGACGAGAGCTGCGGCCAGTGCACCCCCTGCCGGGTCGGCACCGACAAGGCCGCCGCGCTGATGGCGCAGCCGGGTTGGGACCACGACACCCTGGCCGACCTGGCCCAGGTGATGGCCGACGCCTCGATCTGCGGCCTGGGCCAGGCCGCCCCCAACCCGATCCGCTGCGTGCAGCGCCATTTCCCCCAGGAGGTGGGCCTGTGAACGCGACGACTGACCTGCCGCGCATGATCGCCTTCGTGCTCGACGGCCAGCCGGCCGAGGCTCGCGAGGGCGAGAGCATCCTGCACGCCGCCGAGCGCCATGGGGTGCGGATCCCGCGCCTGTGCTTCACCGACGGCCTGCGCGCCGATGGCAACTGCCGTGCCTGCGTGGTCGAGGTCCAGGGCGAGCGCGCGCTGGCCGCGTCCTGCTGCCGCACGGTGCAGCCGGGCATGCAGGTCAACGCCAGCGGCGAGCGCCCACGCAAGAGCCAGCAACTGGTGCTGGAGCTGTTGTTGGCAGACCGCCCCGATCCCGCCGTCAGTGGACGACCGCTGGGTGAGCTGGCCGACTGGGCCCGGCGCCTGGAGGTGCAGCCGCGCCCGGCGCTGACGGCCTTGCGCGCCGAGGCCCCGGCGCCCGACCACAGCCACCCGGCGATGGCGCTGCACCTGGACGCCTGCATCCAGTGCACCCGCTGCGTGCGCGCCTGTCGCGAGGTTCAGGGCCACGACGTGCTGGGCGTGCTGCAGCGGGGCGCCGAGTCCCGGGTCGGCTTCGATCTGGACGACCCGATGGGCGACAGCCGCTGCGTCGCCTGCGGTGAATGCGTGCAGGCCTGCCCCACCGGCGCCTTGTCGGCCAAGACCCTGCCACCGGGCCTGGTGCCCGATCGCGACGTGGACTCCGTCTGCCCCTTCTGCGGCGTGGGCTGCCTGCTGACCTGGCATGTCAAGGACGAGCGCATCGTCGGCGTCAGCGGCCGCGAGGGCCCGGCCAATGCCGGCCGGCTGTGCGTGAAGGGCCGCTTCGGCTTCGACTACATCCACCACCCGCAGCGCCTGACCCGTCCGCTGGTGCGCCGCGCCGGGGTGCCCAAGGCCCCGGCCGTGGTCTGGCGCCAGGACCAGTGGGCCGAGGTCTTCAGGGAGGCGACCTGGGAGGAGGCGCTGGCACTGGCTGCCGGCGGGCTGCGGACGCTGCGCGACACCCACGGCCCGCGCGCGCTGGCCGGCTTCGGCTCGGCCAAGGGCAGCAACGAAGAGGCCTACCTGTTCCAGAAGCTGGTTCGCACCGGCTTCGGCAGCAACAACGTCGACCACTGCACCCGCCTGTGCCACGCCTCCAGCGTCGCGGCGCTGCTCGAGGGCCTGGGCTCCGGCGCGGTCAGCAACCCGGTGCGCGACGTCGAGCAGGCCGAACTGTTCATCGTCATCGGGTCCAATCCGACGGCCAACCACCCGGTGGCCGCCACCTGGATGCGCAACGCGGCGCGCCGCGGCGCGAAGATCGTGCTGGCCGACCCTCGGCGCACCGACCTGGCCCGCGACGCCTGGCGGGTGCTGAACTTCCGGCCCGACACCGATGTCGCGCTGGTCAACGCGATGCTGCACGTGGTGGTCGACGAGGACCTCATCGACCACGACTTCGTGAAGGGGCGCGCCCACAACCTGCAAGCCGTGATCGATGGCGTGAAGGGCTTCAGCCCCGAGGCCATGGCACCGATCTGCGGCATCCCCGCCGAGACCCTGCGCGAGGTCACCCGCGCCTATGCCCGAAGCAAGGGATCGATGATCCTGTGGGGCATGGGAGTCAGTCAGCACGTGCACGGCACCGACAACGTGCGCAGCCTGATCGCCTTGGCCACGCTGACCGGCCAGATCGGTCGCCCCGGCACCGGCCTGCACCCCTTGCGCGGCCAGAACAATGTCCAGGGGGCCAGCGACGCCGGCCTGATCCCCATGATGTTCCCGAACTACCAGCGGGTGGACCGGCCCGAGGCACACGCCTGGTTCGAGCGCTTCTGGGGACAGCCGCTGGACACGGCGCCAGGCCTGACCGTGGTCGAGGTGCTGAACCACGCGAAGGCACCCGCAGACGACCCGCGCAAGGTGCGGGGCATGTACATCATGGGCGAGAACCCGGCGATGTCGGACCCGGACCTGAACCACGCCCGCGAGGCCCTGGCCGCGCTGGAACACCTGGTGGTGCAGGACCTGTTCCTGACCGAGACCGCCTGGCTGGCCGACGTCGTGCTCCCGGCCAGCGCCTGGCCCGAAAAGGTCGGCACCGCCACCAACACCGACCGCATGGTCCAGATGGGGCGCCCGGCCGTCGCCCCTCCGGGAGAAGCCCGCCGCGACCTGTGGATCCTGCAGCGCATGGCCGAGGGCATGGGCCTGAGCTGGCGCTACCCTGGCGCCGACGACGGCGTCGCCTCGGTCTACGAGGAGATGCGCCAGGCGATGCACGGGGTGATCGCGGGGGTGAGCTGGGAGCGCCTGCAGCAGGCCGACTCGGTGACCTATCCCTGCCTGAGCGACGAGGACCCGGGCCAGCCGATCGTCTTCGTCGATCGGGTGCCCACCTCCGACGGGCGCATCCACCTGGTGCCCACCACCCTGGTGCCCGGCGCCGAGCCACCCGATGCCGACTACCCCTTCGTGCTGATCACCGGCCGCCAGCTGGAGCACTGGCACACCGGCAGCATGACCCGCCGCAGCGCGGTGCTCGACGCGGTGGAACCGCTGGCCACGGCCAGCCTGTGCGGCGCCGACCTGTCCCGGCTGGGCCTGCAAGCGGGCGATCCATTGACCGTGGCCTCGCGCCGGGGCCAGGTCACGCTGCATGCCCGGCGAGACGACGGCACGCCCGAAGGCTCGGTCTTCATCCCCTTCGCCTATGCCGAGGCCGCGGCCAATCTGCTGACCAACCCGGCGCTGGACCCGTTCGGCAAGATCCCCGAGTTCAAGTACTGTGCGGTGAGGCTGACCCCCGGTGGCACGGTCTCGGCCCCGGCGGGGTACGGGCGCGGCGCCTTGCCCTGAGGCCACGGCCCCCGGTCGGTGCCGGTGGGCCGGGCCGGCTGGTCGGGCGCCTCCGCGGGATCCGCCCCGGCCGGCGGCCGAAGCGCGTGCGCGCCAGGGCGATCAGCCCTTGGACGGGCTGCGTCTGGTGGCAGACTGGCGCGACGTTCCCAACCCGCTCTTCACAAGATGATCACTCACCCCACCCGCATCGCCCTGGTCACCGGCGCCGGCTCCGGCATCGGCAAGGCCTGCGCCCTGGCCCTGATGGCCGCGGGCTGGACCGTGGTGTTCAGCGGCCGCAGTGCCGACAAGCTGCAGGCCGCGGTGCAGGCCTCGCCCACGCCCGAGCGCGGCGTGGTGATCGCCGCCGACGTCACCGACGAGCACTCGGTGGCCGCGCTGTTCGGGCAGGTCGAGGCCCGCTTCGGCCGCCTGGACCTGCTGTTCAACAACGCCGGCGTGTTCACCGCCGGCTTGCCGCTCGAGGACCTGCCGGTGGCCGCCTGGCGCGCCGCGGTGGACACCAACCTGACCGGCGCCTTCCTGTGCACCCGCGAGGCCTTCCGCCTGATGAAGGCGCAGTCGCCGCGGGGTGGGCGCATCGTCAACAACGGCTCGATCTCGGCCCACGCGCCGCGGCCGAATTCGGCCGCCTACACCGCCACCAAGCACGCCATGACCGGCCTGACCAAGGCCTGCGCCCTGGACGGCCGCGCCTTCGGCATCGCGGTGGGCCAGATCGACATCGGCAATGCCGCCACCGACATGACCACCGCGATGGCCGCCGGCATGCCGCAGGCCGATGGCAGCGTGCGCGCCGAGGCGCGCTTCGACGTGAAGCACGTGGCCGACGCGCTGGTGCAGATGGCCGGCCTGCCGCTGGAGGCCAACGTGCTGTTCATGACGGTGATGGCCACCGGCATGCCCTTCGTCGGCCGGGGCTGAGGCCCCGCGCCGGGCTCAGCCCCGGCCGGGTTTGGCGCCGCCGGCCGCCGCAGCGGCCGCCGCGCGCAGCTTGTCCTTCTTGCTCGGCCGCCGGCCCTTGACGCCGCCGTTCGGGTCCAGGCCGGTGCCGGCCCCGGCGCCTGGGGTGGCCGCGGCTTCGCGCGCCGGCTCGAAGCCGGGCAGCACCTCGCGCTCGACCCGCTGGCCCTGGCGCTTCTCGATCAGGCGGAAGTGGGCCTCGGCCTCGGGGGTGATGAAGCTGATCGCCTCGCCCGAGGCGCCGGCGCGGCCGGTGCGGCCGATCCGGTGCACATGGTCGTCGGGCGCGCGCGCCAGGTTGTAGTTGACGACCAGGGGCAGGCCGTCGATGTGCAGGCCGCGCGCGGCCATGTCGGTGGCCAGCAGCACCTGGACCTCGCCGCGCTTGAAGGCCGCCAGCGCGCCGGTGCGGGCGCCGTGGCTGAGCTGGCCGTGGAAGGGGGCCGCGGCCACGCCGGCGCGGCCCAGCTTGTCGGACACGTGCTCGGTGGCGTAGGTGGTGGCCACGAACACCAGCGCCCGCTGGCCGGGCCGCTCGCGCAGGAGCTGCAGCAGCAAGGCGGTGCGGCGGTCGGGGTCCACGCGCAGGGCGCGCTGGCGGATGTCGGGGCGGGCCTCGGTGGTGGCCAGCGAGACCAGCTCGGGCTCGTGCAGCAGGTCCTCGGCCATCTCGCGCACGTCCTGGCCGAAGGTGGCCGAGCACAGCACGGTCTGGCGCCGGGTGGGCAGCAGGTCCAGCACGTCCAGCAGCTCGTCGGCGAAGCCCAGGTCCAGCAGACGGTCGGCCTCGTCCAGCACCAGGGTGCGCACGTCGGCCAGGTGCAGGGCGTTGTGGCGCACCAGGTCCAGCAGGCGGCCCGGGGTGGCCACCACGATGTCGGCGCCGCCGCGCAGCGCCATCATCTGCGGGTTGATCGACACGCCGCCGAAGACCGTTGCCACCTTGAGCAGGCCGGGCAGGGTGGCGCCCAGCTCGCGCAGCCAGCCGCCCACCTGCAGCGCCAGCTCGCGGGTGGGCACCAGCACCAGGGCGTGAACCGGCTTGGGCGATCGGGCCTGGCCCTGCAGCCAGGCCTGCAGCAGCGGCAGGGCATAGGCGGCGGTCTTGCCACTGCCGGTGCGGGCCTGCAGCCAGACATCGCGCCCGGCCAGCATCGGCCCGATCGTGGCCTGCTGGGCCGGGGTGGGCTGCGCATAGCCACGCTGGGTGACGGCGTGGACGAGCGCGGGGACGAGGCCCAGGGAAGCGAAGGACATGGCGACGGGGGACGGACAGGCGGCGGGCCGACAGTGTAGGCGGGGCGGGCCTGAACGCCTTCTGCAAGGGCGGTGCCAGCGCCATCCCTACGGGGCTCGAACACCGATCCGCCCCCCTAAATCAGTGTGAAGAACCGTGTCTGTTGGTCGCTATCTTCGGGAATGCCCCCCAACAGGGGGGCGGGCAGCATGAACCACATGTGCTGCACATGCCGTGCAAAGCAATGCCACCGCCCAGGAGTCCTTTCGATGAGCCGTTCCCCGTCCTCGCGCCAGGCGCGCATGTCGCAACGTTCCCTCGCACTGGGTGCCGTGCTGGTGCCGCTGCTGTTGAGCGCCTCGATCCAGCAGGCCTATGCCACCACCGTCACTGACACTGGCACCACCGGCTTGGCCGGCACCAATGGCGGGTCGCCCGGCGGGAATGGCGGCAGTGGGGGCGCCGGCGGCAGTGCCAACGCGGCGGCCGGCCCCAACGCCGACAGCAGCAATTCGGCCACCGCCTACGGTGGCAGCGGCGGCACCGGCGGCAGCGGTGGCAGCGGCACCGCCGCCGTGCCGGGAGGCAATGGTGGCCACGGCGGGAATGGCGGCGCCGCGACCGCCAGTGCGATCACCCAACCCGTGTCGGGCAGCGCGTCGGCCTATGCCTCGGCCAACGGGGGCCATGGCGGTGGTGGCGGCTCGCCCGGCGGCAACGGCGGCGCCGGCGCTGGCGTGGGGGGCAGTGGTGGCCAGGGGGCCAGCGCCACCGCCTCGTCTTCGGCCACGGCCGTGGGCGCGTCCAGCGCGACGGCCAACACCAGTGCGCAGGGCGGCTACGGCGGCTCGGGCAACGGGGCTGCACGGACAGCCGGCAACGGGGCCAGTGCCACCGGCACCGCGAGCGCGGTGTCGGGCAGCGGCACCGCCAGCGCGTCGGTGGTGCTCAATGGGGGCGGCGGTGGTCAAGGCAGCAACGGCGCGGCGGGCGGTGCGGGCGCCAGCCAGACGGTTGCCAATGCGGTCAGTGGCAACACCACCGGCACGCTGTACCTGAGCCAGTCGGCCAACGGGGGCAACGGGGGCTATGCCGATTCGGGCGTGGCGGGAGCCGCCGGGGCGGCCACCAGCACCCTGACCTACACCAACACCGCGCCGTCGGTGCTCAATGTCACCCTGTCCGCGAGTGGGGGCTACGGCGGCGGCACCAGCGGGGGCACGGCGGCGGCCGGTGCCAACGCCACCGGCAACGCCAGCATCACTGCAGGTTCGACCGTCAACGTCAACGTCTATGCGACGGGGGGCAATGGCGGCTCGGGCGGCACGGTCAATGGCCAGGCCGGTGGCCGTGGCTCGGCGACCTCCAAGGCCGTCACGACCGGCGCCGCCGCGGCCACCGCCTTGGCCCAAGGGCAAGGGGGCAACGGCGGCAGTGCCGGTGGTGCTGGCCGGGTGGCGGGCGCCGGTGGCGCGGCCGCGGCGTCGGCTCGGGCCGTGTCCGGCAGCGGCTCGGCCAACGCGCTGGCCCGCGCCTATGCGGGGCAAGGCGGTTCGGGCGGCAACGGCGCGGCCGGTGGCAGCGGCAGCAACATGACCCTGGTCAACGCGGTCAGTGGCGCCACCACGGGCAGCCTGACACTCACCCAGGGCGCCTACGCCGGCGCGGGCGGCAGCACCGACACGGGCACCGCCGGGGATGGCGGTCTGGCCACCTCCAACCTGAGCGTCGCCGACACGGCCGCGGCGGCGCTGTCGCTGGATGTGAGCGCCCGCGGCGGCACCGGCGGGTCGACCACCAACGGCTCGGCCGGTGCGGCGGGCACCGCCAGCGCCAACGCCGCCGCGACGGGCATCGGCACCGTGAACGTGTCGGTGGACGCCGCCGGGGGCACCGGCGGCGCCGGAGCCAATGTGTCGGGCCGCAACGGTGGCAAGGCGGTGGCGGTCGGCAGCGCCGGCACGGTGGCCAACCAGACGGCCACGGTCACCCTGTCGGCCACCGGTGGGTCCGGCGGTTCGGGCCAGCAGGCGGGCAACTCCGGCGGCAGCGGCGGCGGGGTGGAGGCCAGCGCCGCGGCCCAGTCGGGCAATGGCAACGCCACGGTGACGGTCAACGTCTATGGTGGCGGGGGGGGCACCGGCTACGCCGGGGCCGACGGCGGCGCGGGTGGCTCCGTCGCCCTGGTGGACGCGGTGTCTGCCACCACCCACGGCATCGCCTCGCTCAACCAGACCGTTTATGGCGGTGCTGGCGGCTACTCCTACACCGGCAGCGCCGGTGCGGGGGGCAAGGCGCAGGGCGACCTCACGCGCGTGGACACGAGCGCCACCGCCCTGTATGCGTCGCTGCGCAGCTCGGGGGGCAATGGCGGCGGTTCCCAGTCCGGGACGCCCGGACTGGGTGGCGCCGGCGTCACCAACGTCGATGTCACCGGCATCGGCGCCCTGTCGGTCAACGGCTACGCCAGTGGCGGTACCGGCGGTGGCGGCTCCACGGGCAATGGCCGCACCGGTGGTTCGGCCACCAGCAACGCCCACGGTCAATCGGTCGGGGTCAGCCCGGTGACGGTGCTGGCCCAGGCCGATGGCGGCTCCGGTGGCGGCACCTACGGGGCCCAGGCGGGCGCCGGTGGCGCGGCCAGTGCGACCGCCTCCGGCCAGAGTGACGCCGGCACGGTGCTGGTCACCTCCCGCGTCAGTGCCGGCTCGGGGGGCAACGCCTCGGGTGCAGGCATCGGTGGCGCCGGCTCGAGCGCCAACGCGGTCGATGCCAGCTCGGGCCACACCACCGGCCAGCTGACGCTCAACCAGTACGCCTATGGCGGCAGCGGCGGCTCCAGCGGGTCCGGCCAGGGCGGCAAGGGCGGTGCGTCGACCTCCACCCTGAATGCCACCGACCTCCAGGCCAGCCAGTTGCGGGTGGACGTGGTCGCCAACGGTGGGACCGGCGGCGGCACCACCAGTGGCACGGCCGGCCTGGGCGGCACCTCGGTGGCCGGAGCCACGGTCAGCAGCACCGGAGGCCTGGTCGTGCTCGTGTCCGGCCAGGGCGGCGTCGGGGGCAGTGGCTCGACCACCGCCAACGGGGCCAAGGGCGGCAGCGCCACGGTGACCGCGGCCGGCACCACGTCGATGGGCAGTGCGGCCAGCGTGACGGCCACTGCCAACGGCGGCACCGGTGGCAGCGCGGCCGGTGCGGGCCAGACCGCCGGCGGCGGCGGCGGTGCCAGCGCCACCGGGGCGGCGGCCTCGGACCTGGGTGCGTTGTCGGTCACCTTGACCGCCAACGGCGGCGCCGGGGGCGTGGGCTACAGCGGCGCGAACGGCGGCGAAGGCGCTGCGGTGGTGCTGACCAACGCGGTGGCCGCCACCACCCTGGGCGGGACCGTGGGCCTGTCCCAGTCCGCCACGGGCGGCAACGGCGGCTACTCGTACACCGGCACCGGGGGCCTGGGTGGCAGCGCCACCAGCACCCTCGACTACACCAACGCCGACAGCGGCCCGCTGTCGGTCAGCCTGTCGGCCGCCGGCGGCAGCGGTGGCAGCACCACCAGCGGCCAGACCGGCGTGGGCGGCAAGGCCGTGTCCAAGTCGGTGCTGAGCGCCTGGGACCGGATCACGGCCTATTCGTACGCCACGGGCGGCAACGGCGGCGGCTCCTCCTCGGGCGCGGCCGACGGCCAGGCCGGTGGCAGCGCCAGCGCGTCCTCCTATGCCCTGAGCACGGGCGGCAACGATGTGGCCTCCACCGCCCAGGCCGCAGCCGGTGACGGCGGCACCGGCCGTGGCGCCGGTCAGCACGGCGGCAACGGCGCCGTGGCGACCGTGGCCGGGAACGCCCGGAGCAGCGGGGGGACGGCGGTGGTGACCGGCCGGGCCTACTCGGGCGACGGTGGCGCCGGCTACAACGGTGCCGATGGCGGGCAGGGTGCGACGGCCTCGCTGTCGAACGCGGTCTACGCCTCGACCACCGGCACCCTGACCTTGACCCAGAACGCCTACGGTGGCGACGGCGGCAGCGCCGACACCGCCACCGCCGGCAGTGGCGGCAGCGCGCAGAGCCACCAGCTGCGCTCCGGCCTGACGGCGCGCAGCGCGTCGCTGTCCACCAGCGCCGTCGGTGGGGCGGGTGGCGGCTCTGCCTCCGGCACGACCGGCATCGGCGGCCACGGCGCCGCCTCGAACCAAGTGGTCAGCACGGGCGCTCTTTCGGTGGGTGCCTACGGCACCGGCGGTCTGGGCGGCACGGGCTCCACTGCGGCGTCGGGTGGTCTGGGGGGCAATGGTTCCGCCCTGGCCACCGCCACCACCAGCCGCAGCCGCGCGGCCACGGCGGATGCCGGGGCCCAGGGCGGCGGCGGCGGCGGTGCACAAGGCGTGGGCCAGGTCGCCGGTGCCGGCGGCTCGGCCGATGCCAACGCCTACGCCTACAGCGGCACCGGCCAGGCCGCGGCCACCGCCCGTGCCAGCGGCGGGGTGGGCGGCACCGCCTACACCGGTGCGGCCGGTGGGCTGGGCGGCTCGGTGTCGCTGTCCAACAGCGTCGGCGGCCAGACCCTGGGCAGCCTGCTGCTGGAGCAGACCGCCAATGGCGGCGGTGGCGGCTACTCCGCCACGGCGCAGGGCGGGCAGGGCGGCTCGGCCTCGTCGAGCCTGTCGTCCACGCTGAATGCCGGCACTTCGACCGTCAACGTCAACGCCAATGGAGGCAATGGCGGCAGCACCAGCAGCGGCACGGCCGGCCATGGCGGCGGTGCCACCGTGGGGGCGACCGTGGTGCTGACCGGCAGCCAGCTGACGTTGACCGGCACGGCCGACGGGGGCGACGTGTCGGGCACCGCGACGAGCGGGGCGGCGACGTCCTCGGCCAACGGCAGTGCCACCAACCGCGCCACGGTTTACAGCCGGGCCTACGCGGGCACCGGCGGTGCCGTGGCCGGCGCGGCCAACGCCACGGCCATCGCCGCCACGAGCGGCGTCAACGGCACATCGCAAAGCGATGCCCGGGCCAATGGCGCTGGCGTGACCAACGCCACCGCCCAGTCCAGCGGCCTGCAGAACGCCGACACCAACGCCTACGCCTTCGCCAACGGCGCCAGCGGCCTCAGCAGTGCCCGCAGCGTGCTTTCCAGCGGCACCTCGACCATCGACCTGAACGCGGTGGCCGACGTGAAGTCCAACACCGTCAGCCAGACCGCGGCCAGCCATGACCCGTCCACCGGCCTGAACTTCCCCAACCTCAACGGGGGCAGCAACGGCATGCAGGCCTTCTCGTTCGCCAACGGCGCGCCCAACGCCACGCAGCTCAACAGCCTGCTGGCTGCGCACCCCAACGTGGCGGCGGCGGTGGGCTCGGGCGTGGTGATCGGGCTGGGCTCGCTGGGCGCCAACTACGGCGGCAGCGGTGGCACCCGCAGCTACACGGCCAACGCGCTGTACAGCTTCAACCTCAGCACCTCGGCCAGCCTGACCCTGGGCCTGCTGAACATGACGGCCTACAACGGGGGCTTCGACACCCTGAACTTCACCGTCAAGCGGGGCGCCACCACGCTGTTCAGCGACAACTTCACCACCCTGGCCGCCGCGCAGGCCTACTTCACCGACCAGGCCAAGACGCTGACCGGCTTCACCGCCGGCAACAACACGGTGCTGTTGAGCTACACCCTGACCGCCAGCAGCGCCAAGGGTGCCGACATCAGCTACCTGCTGTCGCGTCCTGCCGGTTCGGCCCTGGCCGCGGCCCCGCTGGGGGCGACCGAGCGCCAGGCCGCGCTGACCGAGAACTTCGCCTCCGCGTACCAGGCGATGGCCACCTTGCGGGCCCAGGCCAAGGCCACGCCGGCCGTCACGGCCGGTCTGCAGCCCAACCTGGGCGGCAGCACGCTGGCCGGCAGCAGCGCCCCGCAGGCGCCGCAGGCGGCCACGGGTGGCACCGCCAGCCGACCGCTGGCTTCGGCCCTGCGCCGGGTGGTGGACGCCGTTCGCACCGTGGTGCAGCCTTGAGGTCCGCACGCTGGCGACCGCTGGCCTGTCTGGCAGCGGTGGTCGCGTGCAGCGCTGCGGCCGCCGCCGCAGCGCCCGAGGGGCCGGCGCCCGAGCCCCAGGAGGCGCCGGGGTTCGCCCCGGGCCACTGGGCCCTGGGCGACTGGCAGCTCCAGCCCCAGTGGCTGGTGGCCATGGGGCACAACAGCAACCTGCGGCAGCAGCCGCACGGGGTGGAGAGTCCGTTCTTGGCGGTGTTCCCGGGGCTGACCCTGCAGCGCCCGCAAGGCAGCGAGCGCCTGGCCTTCACCTGGCGCAGCGAGGCCACCCACTTCGGCGACAGCCCGCTGGACAGCACCCTCAACACCGAACTGTCCGCCGACGGCCTGCTGCAGCTGGGCGAGCGCAGCGCGCTGGCCTGGCGCGGGGCCTGGCAGGTCTGGCACGACAGCGTCACCCAGTCCGACCCCAACCAGCCCGCCGCCCCGCCCGACCGCTACCACGCCCAGGCCCTGGGCGTGGTCTGGCGGGTGGACCCCGAACCCGGGGCAGACGGCCTGGGCTGGCGCCTGGAGGCCGAGCCCACCTGGTCGCGCAAGCGCTACCGCACCCGGCGCGAGGTCACCACCCTGGCCGATGCCGACGTGCAGGACCTGAGCGCCCGCGTGCTGCGCGCCGTGGCGCCCGAGCGCCGCCTGGGCCTGGAGCTGCGCGCCAGCCGCCTGCGCTACCCCGGCAACTACCAGTCGCTGGACCACCACGACGCCTTCGGCTGGGCGGTGCTGCAGTGGGAGCCGGGCGAGTGGAGCGGCCGGGCCCGGCTGGGGGCGCAACAGCGCAGCTTCGACCGCCTGCGGCCGCGCCAGCGCCTGCTCAACGGCGACGGCGAGCTGCAGTGGCAGGCCACGCCCGACCGCCTGCTGGAGCTGGGCTGGCAGCGTGGCGCCAGCGACGTGCCCGGCGATGGCGCCGACGCGGTGGTGGCGCGGCGCCTGTCCGTCGCCTGGACCGAGCGCTGGGGCCCGGCCCGCGCCACCCTGACCTGGTCGCGCATCGGCAGCGCCTACCTCAATGGCTTCCAGCCCCGCGACGACCGGCTGCAGAGCGTGGACCTGGCCTGGCGCATGGACCTGGCGCGCCAGTGGCAGGTGGGCGTCAACCTGGGCTGGATGCAGCGCCGCTCGACGCTGCAGGGCTTCGACTTCGAGCGGGCGCTGAACTCGCTGGTGCTGAGCGCGGCGCTTTGAGGCCCCGCAGGCGGGCCTGCCTCAGGCGGCGATCACGCCCCAGCGCAGCGCCAGCAGGGTCAGCTCGGCCTGGTTGCCGGCGCCCAGCTTCTGCTTGATGTTGTACAGGTGGGTGCCGACGGTGCTGGGCGACAGGCTCAGGGCCTGGGCGATGTCGGCCACGCTGCGGCCCTGGGCCAGGCGGGTGAAGACCTCGAATTCCCGCTCGGACAGGGCGTCGAAGGGGCTGGCGGCGCCCTCGATCTGCGACAGCGCCAGCGCCTGCGCGGTCTGGGCGTCCAGGTAGCGGCGGCCCTGGGCCACGGCGCGGATCGCCTCGGGCAGGGTCTCGGGCGCGCTGCGCTTGCTCAGGAAGCCCTGGGCCCCGGCGTTGAGCGCGCGGCGCGGGTAGGCGGTGTCCTCGTGGGCCGACAGCACCAGCACGCGCGGCGCGTCGTCGCGGGCGCGCAGGCGGCGCAGGGTCTCCAGGCCGCCCAGGCCGGGCATGGTCAGGTCCAGCACCAGCACGTCGGGACGCCACTCGGGCAGCTGGCGTAGCAGGGCCTCGCCGTCGGCGGCCTCGCCCACCACCTCGATGCCGCTGTCGGGCGCCTGCAGCAGCATCCGGAAGCCCATGCGGACCACCGCGTGGTCGTCCACCAGCACGACGCGGATCATGGCCGGGCCTCCGGGGCGCGGCAGGGCAGGTGGGCGCTCAGGCGGGCGCCACCGGTCGGGGCGTCGTCGGCGTCGAAGCTGCCGCCCAAGGCCTCGATGCGGGCGCGCAGGCCGGCCAGGCCGAAGCGGGCCGGGCGCTGCTCCGGCGGCGGCAGGCCGCGGCCGTTGTCGGTGATGGTCAGGTGCATGTGGGTCTCGTCGCGGCGCAGGTGCAGCGCCACCGAGGTGCCGCCGCCATGCTTGAGCGCATTGTTCACCGCCTCCTGGGCGGTGCGGTAGGCGGCCAGCGCGGGCGCCGGGTCCACCGGGGTGTCGGGCCCGACCACCTCGAGCGAGAAGGCCACGCCGGGGTGGCGCTGGCGGCAGCTGCCAAGCAGGTCGCGCAGCGCGTCGGGCAGGCCCAGCGGGCCCAGCGACAACGGCGTCAGGCGCGGGATCAGGCCATGCATCGCGTCGTACAGGCGGGCGGCCTCGGCGTCGATCATGGCGGCGGCTTCGCGGCCGGCCTGGTCGTCGGCGGGCAGGCGGGTGGCCAGCGATCGGGCCAGCGAGCGGATGCCGGTGACCGACTGGCCCAGCTCGTCGTGCAGCTCCGAAGCGATCTCGCGGCGCTCGGCCTCCAGGCGCTGCTCGAGCAGACGCGACCAGTCGTGGCTCTCGGCCAGGCGCTGTTCGGCGGCGGCGGCCGCGATGCGTTGCTGCACCGTGGTCTCGATGGCCTCGCCCAGCTGGTTGACGGCCTCGCCGATCAGGGCCGCCTCGCGGCCGGGCAGCGCGGGCAGGCGGGCGGCGTAGTCGCCGCGCTGCAGGCGCCGCAGCCCCGAGACGATCTGGCCGAAGGGGCGCAGGGTGCGGCCCACGGCCCAGAACACCGCGCCGTTGACCACCAGCAGGGCCAGCGCAGCGGCGCCGGCCAGCTGCACCAGCTCGTCCCAGCCGTCGAGGATGGCGCGCGAGGGGTTGGACTCGATCGTCATCACCGCGCCCGGCATGCGGATGACCTGGCGCTGCAGCGCGGGCGTGACCAGGGCGGTGAACCAGTCCGGTGCGCTGCGGCCCTGCTTGTAGGTGGCCGGTGGCGAGCGGTAGAGCTCGTTGCCATGGGCGTCGACCAGGGTGATCTCGTTGGCGCGCACCCGGCCCAGCTGCTCGAGAAAGGCCAGCATGGCCGGCGGGCCGCCGCGGCTGAAGATGCCGCTGACCCGCTCGAGCAGCTGGGTGGCGACCCGGTTGGAGCCGACGATCTCCTCGTGCACGCTGGCGCGGGTGGCGTCCAGGCGCAGCCACACCATCGCCGCCAGGCCCAGGGCCATGACGGTCAGCACGATCAGGTTCAGGCGCAGCCGCAGGCTGGCGCCGCGGCGGGTGGGGGCGGGCGGGCTCTCCATGGACGGGATTGTCGGCGGGGGCGTGGGTGACGGCCCCGCTTGCTGCATTGCAGCAACGAGGTTCATGAAAATCATGAGCCGCGAATCATGGGTCTGACCACGACAGGGCGGAGCCGAAGTCCCACACTTCGTCATCGGTGCTGCATCCGGCACTGTTCCAACTGAAGGAGACCCCTCATGACCTGGGAAACCCCGAGCGCCTGCGATTTCCGCTTCGGCTTCGAAATCACCATGTACATCGCGGCCCGCTGAGCGGCTGCCGATCCCGCGGGGCCGTGCATGCACGGCCCCGTTTCATTCCTGCCTGACCCTTCGCGCCGATGAAACTGATCGTGCTGGGCGCCGCCGCCGGCGGTGGCTTTCCTCAGTGGAACTGCAACTGCCGCCAATGCGCCGGCGTGCGCGCCGGTCAGCCCGGCCTGCGCCGCCGCACGCAAAGCTCGGTCATCGTCGGCCAGGGCGCCGACTGGCTGCTGGTCAACGCCAGCCCCGACATCCTGCAGCAGATCCAGGCCACGCCGGTGCTGCAGCCGGGCCGCGCGCTGCGCGACACCGGCATCCGCGGCGTGCTGCTGGCCGATGGCCAGATCGACCACACCACCGGTCTGTTCATGCTGCGCGAGCGCGGCAGCCCGCTGCCGCTGTGGTGCACCGACCCGGTCCACGACGACCTGACCCAGGGCAACCCGATCCTGGGCGTGCTGGGCCACTTCTGCGGCGTGGACCGCCACACCGTCCTGCCCGACGGCTCGTCCTTCGAGGTGCCCGGCGTGGCCGGTCTGCGGGTGCGCGCGCTGCCGCTGTGGAGCAAGCCCGCGCCCTTCTCGCCGCACCGCGAGCACAACGTGGTGGGCGACAACGTCGGCTACCTGTTCGAGAACACCGCCAACGGCCGCCGGCTGTTCTACGCCCCGGGCCTGGCCGAGATCGACGCCACCGTCTGGGAGGCCATGTCCGGCGCCGACGTGGTGATGGTCGACGGCACCTTCTGGACCGACGACGAGATGGTCCGCCTGGGCGTGTCCCGGAAACTGGGGCGCGAGATCGGCCACCTGCCGCAAAGCGGTGCCGGCGGCATGCTCGAGTGGCTGGCCCGGCTGCCGGCCAGCACCCGCAAGCTGCTCATCCACATCAACAACACCAACCCCATCCTCGACGAACACTCGCCCGAGCGTGCCGCCTGCACCGCGGCCGGCGTCGAGGTCAGCCATGACGGCCTGGAGATCGAACTGTGACGGCGATCCTGAGTGAGCAAGGCGCGGCCTGGTCGCGCGAGGAATTCGAGGCCCGCCTGCGCGAGCAGGGCAAGGCGTACCACATCCACCACCCGTTCAACGTGATGCTCAACACCGGCAAGGCCACGCCGGAGCAGGTCCGCGGCTGGGTGGCCAACCGCTTCGCGTACCAGATCGCGATTCCCGTGAAGGACGCGGCGGTGATGTCCAACTGCCCCGACCGCGAGGTCCGCCGCGGCTGGATCCAGCGCATGCTGGACCACGACGGCTACGAGATCGGCGGCGTGAAGGACGAGGGCGGCATCGAGGCCTGGATCCGCCTGGGCGTGGCCACCGGCCTGACCCGCGAAGAGATCACCGACGGCCGCCACATCATCCCGGCGGTGCAGTTCGCGGTGGACGCCTACATCAACTTCGCCCGCCAGCGGCCCTGGCAGGAGTCGGTCTGCTCCTCGCTGACCGAGCTCTTCGCGCCCGAGATCCACAAGCAGCGCCTGGCCACCTGGCCCGAGCACTACCCCTGGATCGAGTCCACCGGGCTGCAATACTTCCGCAACCGCGTGACCCAGGCCCGCCGCGACGTCGAGCAGGGCCTGGAGGTGACGCTGGGCCACTTCACCACCCTGCCGATGCAACGCCGCGCCCTCGACATCCTGAAGTTCAAGCTGGACGTGCTGTGGGCGATGAACGACGCCATGGCCACGCGGTACATGGCCCCCCAGACGCCTGCGGCGTCGGCCCCCCAAGGGGGCGCGCTCGCCTCGGGGCGGCCCGGCGGCGAACCAGGGGTGGCCGCCTGATGGACGACGCCGTCACCCCTCGCCTGGGCCACGGTTTCCGCTTCCAGTGGGAAGAGGCCCAAGGCTGTCATGTGCTGCTCTACCCCGAGGGGATGGTCAAGCTCAACCGCAGCGCCGGCGAGATCCTGAGCCGCTGTGACGGCGCCACCGCGCTCGTCGACATCGTCGCCAGCCTGGAGACCGCCTTCTCGGCCAGCGGCCTGCGGCCCGAGGTCGAGAAGTTCCTCGAGATCGCCTCGGGCAACCGCTGGGTGACGCTGGCATGAACGCGCTGGCGGGGATGAAGCAGGCCGTCGTGGGGCCACCGCTGTGGCTGCTGGCGGAAGTGACCTACCGCTGCCCCCTGCACTGCGTGTTCTGCTACAACCCGGTCGACTACGCCCGCCACGAGGACGAGCTGTCCACCGAGGACTGGCTGCGCACGCTGCGCGAGGCGCGCGCCCTGGGCGCCGTGCAGTGCGGCTTCTCGGGCGGTGAGCCGCTGCTGCGCGATGACCTGGAAGTGCTGGTGGCCGAGGCCCACCGCCTGGGCTACTACACCAACCTGCTGACCAGTGGCGTGGGCCTGACCGAGGCCCGCTGCGCGGCGCTCAAGGCCGCCGGGCTGGACCACATCCAGCTGTCCTTCCAGGACTCCAGCCGGGAGGTCAACGACTTCCTGTCCAGCACCAAGACCTTCGCGCTCAAGCAGCGCGTGGGCGAGATGCTGCGCGCCCAGGGCTGGCCGATGGTGATGAACGTGGTCATGCACCGCCTGAACATCGACCACACCGACCGCATCATCCAGATGGCCCACGAGCTGGGCGCCGAGTACCTGGAGCTGGCCAACAGCCAGTACTACTCCTGGGCCCTGGAGAACCGCGGCCACCTGATGCCCAGCACCGAGCAGCTGCGGCGCGCCGAGGCGGTGACCGATGAATGGCGCCGCAAGCTCGATGGCAAGATGAAGCTCTTCTTCGTCGCCCCCGACTACCACGAGGCCCGTCCCAAGAAGTGCATGAACGGCTGGGGCAACGTGTTCCTCACCATCACGCCCGACGGCACCGCGCTGCCCTGCCACACCGCCCGCATGCTGCCGGGTCTGCAGTTCCCCAGCGTGCGCACCCGGGACGTCAAGTCCATCTGGTACGAGAGCGAGGGCTTCAATGCCTACCGCGGCACCGGCTGGATGAAGGAGCCCTGCGCCAGCTGCGAGAAGAAGGAGGAGGACCTGGGCGGCTGCCGTTGCCAGGCCTACATGCTGGCCCGGGACGCGGCCGCGGCCGATCCGGTGTGCGCCAAGAGCCCGGCGCACGGCGTGGTGCAGGCGGCGGTGGCGGCGGCCGATGCGGGCGAGGTGCCGGCGCGGCCGCTGGTGTTCCGGGGCCGCGCCGAGTCGCTGCGGCTGTCGGGCGGCGGCTGAGCCCCGGCCGTCAGGGCCCTGGGGCGGCGGGCAAGGAGAAGCAGAAGGTCGCGCCCTCGCCGGGCCGGCTCTCGGCCCAGACCCGGCCGCCATGGCGCTCCACCGCCCGACGCACGATGGACAGGCCCACGCCGTGGCCCTGGAAGGCCCGGCCGTGCAGCCGGTGGAAGGGCTGGAACAGCTCGCCCGCGCGCTCGGGCGGGAAGCCCACGCCGTTGTCCCGCACCCAGACCGTCAGCGCCCCATCGGCGGGCTCGGTGCGACAGCCGATCTCCACCCGCGGTGCCTGCTGACGGGCACTGAACTTCAGGGCGTTGCCGATCAGGTTCAGCAGCACCGGGCGCAGGAGTTGCACATCGGCACTGACGGTGGGCAGCGGCTGCAGCTCCACCGGCACCGGGGCGCCACCGGTTTGCTGGCGCAGCGTCTCGACGGCCTCGCGCACCAGCGCCTCCAGCGCGACCGGGACGCGCTGCAGCCGGGCCTCACCGACACGGGCCAGCTCCAGCAGCGAGCCCACCAGCTCGCGCGAGTGGCGGGCCTGCTCGGCCACCGCATCCAGCAGGGGCCTGGCCGCGGCGGTGTCGCCGGCGTCAAGCAGGCGCAGGGCCTCGCGGGTCGCGCCCTCGATGCCGCCCAGGGGGCCGCGCAGGTCGTGCGAGACGCTGCGGTTGAAGCTCTCCAGGCCGGCCACCACGTCGTGCAGGTCGGCGGTGCGTTCCTGCACCGTGCGCTCCAGTCCCGCGTTGAGCGAGGCCAGCGCGGTCTCGGCCTGTCGCCGCGCCTCGATCTCGCGAGCCAGCCGGGCGCTGCGGCGCCGCAGGGTCAGCATCAGCAGGACCAGGAAGAAGACCAGCAGCGGTGGCAGGATCAGGTAGCGCAAGGCCACGCCCTGCAGGCCGCCGAGGTAGATCGCCAGCGCGAACAGCGGGATTGCGGCCACCGACGCCGCCAGCCAGCCGTGGCCGGCATCGGGCTCCAGGCGCCGCTGACGCCAGGCCAGCAACGCCACGCCGGCGAAGACCAGCGTCAACACCACGTTGCCGGCGGCGCGCGGCACCGGCACGCCGGCCAGGTGCAGGCCGGTGACCAGCAGCGTGGGGGCCAACAGCAGCGGCACCACCACGGCCCTGCGGCCGCGGCCCAGGCCCAGCACCTGAGCCATGCCCACGGTCCAGGCGACGATGCTCGAGAGCAGCAGCAGGGTCAGCAGCGGGGCGGTCTGGAAGCGGTCGCCTCGGGGCTTGTTCAGGCCGGTGGCATCGGACAGGTAGAAGCCGCCGATCAGCAGCGCCGCCAGGGCCAGCGCCCGCAGGCCGGGCTCGCGGTCGCGTCGGGCCAGGTGCAGGCAGGCGGCGCCTTCGGCCAGCAGCAGCAGGGCCGCCAAGCCACTGCTGAGCGACCAGGCTTCGGGCGTCAGCGATGGGGGCGCAAACATCATGCGGCTTCAGGAGGGCGGCTGCTGGCCCGATTCTGCACCGGTGCCGGGCCGGCCTGCCGCGGCGGACGCCTCAGCCGCGCAGAAAAAAGCCCCGGACTGGGCCGGGGCGAAGGAGGGGACGGGTCGTCCTCCGAGTGATGTGCGTGTCAGCCGTGCGGGGCGGGTGCGGTGGCGGCCAGGTGCTGCGGCGCGGCGGCCTGGGCCAGCTGGGCCTGCTCGAAGCGCTGGTCGGCCACCGCACCGATCGAGCCCAGGAGGCCGAAGGTGATCGCGGCGGCCAGGCCCATGAAGGCGCTGCGGGCGGTGGTGCTGCTGGCGTGGAAGGCGGGGGTCTGCATGGTGGGCTCCTGAGGCGTTCGGTGTCGATGGAACGCACTGTAGGGAGCGCCCGCAGGGCCGGCCAGCGGCAGGCGACGAAACGCGGGAATCGGCCCCCGAACCGCCGCCGGCGGCGACGGAACGGGGGCGTCGAACTCACTTCTGGGTGCTGCGCAGCGCCGCCAGGGCGGCGCGGGTCTCGTCCCACAGCTCCATGCCGACGTTGGCGGCGATGCTGGCGTTCACGCGGGTCAGGCGGTCGCGCATGCGCGCGGCCTCGGCGGCGCTGAGCTCGTTGATCTGCATGCCCTTGGCCTTGAGCTCGCCCAGGGCCTTGGCGGCCTCGGCGCGGGTGTCCTGGCGCTCGAAGTCGCGGCTGGCCTTGGCGGCGTCCATCAGCACCTTCTGCTCGTCCTTGGACAGCTGGTCCCACCACTTCTTGCTGACGGTGACGATCCACGGGCTGTAGACGTGGTTGGTCACGGTCAGGTACTTCTGGACCTCGAAGAACTTGCTCGACAGGATGGTGTTGTACGGGTTCTCCTGGCCGTCCACCGTCTTGGTCTCCAGGGCCGAGAACAGCTCCGAGAAGGGCAGCGGCACCGCGTTGGCGCCGAGCGACTTGAAGCTCTCGAGGAAGACGTTGTTCTGCATCACGCGCAGCTTCACCCCGTCGAGGTCCTCCAGGCGGGTCACGGCGCGCTTGCTGTTGGTGAGGTTGCGGAAACCGTTCTCCCAGTACACCAGGCCCACCAGGCCCTTGTCCTGCAGCTTGGCCTTGACCTTCTCGCCGATCGGGCCGTCCAGCACCGCGTCGGCCTCCTTGACGCTGTTGAACAGGAAGGGCGTGTCCCACAGCGCCATTTCCTTGGTGATGCCCACCAGGGTGGCGGTGGAGCCCACCATCATCTCCTGCGCGCCGCCGATCAGGGCCTGCTGCATCTGGGTGTCCGGGCCGAGCGCGGCGGCGCCGATGGCGCGTACCTTCATCTTGCCGCCGGAGGCCTTCTCGACGGCTTCGGCGAAGACCTTGACGGCCCGGCCCTGGTTGGACTGTTCGGCCAGGCCGTAGCCGAAGCGGATCAGGCGGGGCTTGATGTCCTGGGCGCTGGCGGCCAGGGGGGCCAGGCCGGCCAGGGCCAGGGCGGCGATCAGGGTGCGGCGGAGGAACTTCATGGGGTCTCCTGGGGTTTTGACGGTCGGGGGAGCGGGGGAAGGTCAGCGCATCCAGGCCACCGGGGCCGTGACGAGCTGGGGGAAGGCGACGAACAGCGCGAGCAGCGCGAGGTAGACGGTGAGGAAGGGGTTCACCCCCTTGATCACCTCGTCCAGGCGCAGCCGGCCGACGCCGGCGACGACGTTGAGCACCGTGCCCACCGGCGGCGTGATCAGGCCGATCGCGCCATTGAGCACGAACATCAGGCCGAAGTACACCGGGTCGATGCCGGCCTTCACCGCGATCGGCAGCATGACCGGGGCGAAGATCAGGATGGTGGGCGTCAGGTCCAGCGCGGTGCCGATCAGCACCAGCACGACCATCATCACCGCCATCAGCAGGCGGGGATGCTCCACCAGCGGGCCCAGGGCCTGGGTCAGGGTGGTGGGCAGGTCGGCCAGGGTGACCATGTAGCTGGCCACCTGGGCGCCGGCGCACAGGAACATCACGATCGCGGTGGTCTTGGCGGCGCGCACCAGCACGCCGTACAGGTCGGTCAGGCGCATCTCGCGGTGCACGAAGAAAGCGATCACCAGGGCATAGAAGGCGGCCACCACGGCGGCCTCGGTGGGCGTGAAGACGCCGGTCTTCATGCCGCCGATGATGATCAGCGGCATCATCAGGGCCCAGAAGGCCTTGGCGCTGACCCGCAGGCGCTGGGCCATGGGCATGGGCGGGTCAGCCTGGACGTTCATGCCGCGCAGCTGCCACTTCCAGGCCGCGATCAGGCCCACGCCCATCAGCAGGCCCGGCACGATGCCCGACAGGAACAGCGCCGAGATCGAGGTGTTGGTGGTCACGCCGTAGATCACGAAGGGCATCGAGGGCGGGATGATCGGCGCGATGATGCCGCCCGAGGCCATCAGGCCGGCCGAGCTGCCCATCGGGTAGCCCTGGCTGCGCATCATCGGCAGCAGGATGGTGGCCAGCGCCGCGGTGTCGGCCAGCGCCGAGCCGCTCATGCTGGCCATCAGGATGGCCGCGCCGATGGTCACGAAGCCCAGGCCGCCATGCACATGGCCCAGCCAGGCGCGGGCCATGTCGATGATGCGCCGGCTGATGCCGCCGGCGTTCATCAGCTCGCCGGCCAGGATGAAGAAGGGCACGGCCAGCAGCGGGAAGCTGTCGATGCCGGCCACCAGGTTCTGTGCCAGCAGCTGGGTGTCCCAGAAGTCCAGCATCCAGGCCATCGAGGCGCCGGTCAGCACCAGCGCGAAAGCCATCGGCACGCCGACGCCCATCAGGCCCAGCATCACGCCGATGAAGGCGAGGGTGATCACGCCCTGGCTCATCACTCCACCTCCGCTTCGTGGCCGAAGTCGATCGGCCGGCCGGTGAGCAGCTGCCAGGCCGACACCGCCCCGATCAGCGCCGCGCACAGCAGCGCGGGCAGCGGCAGCAGCGCCGTGGGGTAGCCCAGCACGACGCTGGTGCTGTCCAGGCCCACCACCACCTGCTGCCACGCGCCCCAGCCCAGCAGCACGCTGGCCAGCAGCACCATCGCGTGGATGAAGCGGGTGAACAGGGCGCGGGCCAGCGGCCGGCCCTGCAGGGGCTTGAGCAAGGCGGTGAAGGCCATGTGCTCGCCCAGCGGGTAGGCCGCAGCGGCGCCGATGAAGACCATCCACACGAAGAGCAGGCGCGAGAGCTCCTCGGACGCGGCGATGCCGCTGCCGAAGCCGTAGCGCAGCACGACGTTGAGGAAGACGGCCGCGGCCATCACGCCCAGGCAGCCGGCCATGGCGGCCTCGGCCAGGCGCTGCGCACGGCGGGGGGGAGGAGCGGTGTCGGGGGCGGTCATCGGGTCTCCTGCAGCCAGTCCAGCACGGCCTGGCGGAGGGTGTCGGGGGAATGGGTGGCGTCCAGGCTCAGCACGCCGGGCTCGCCGGCGGGGTCCTCGAGCGCGGCGAACTGGCTGTCCACCAGGGCCGGCGGAAAGAAGTGGTCGGGGCGGCGCTGCAACCGGGCGTGGGCCTCCTCGCGGCTGAGCCGCAGGTGGGCGAAGCGCAGGCCCGGGGCGGCGGCGCGCAGCTGCTCGCGGTAGGCGCGCTTGAGCGAGGAGCAGGTGAGCACCACGCCGCCGGCGGGGGTGGCCAGGGCCTGGCCCAGGGCGGCCAGCCAGCCGGCGCGGTCGGCGTCGGTGAGGGCCTGGCCGGCGCTCATCTTGGCGATGTTGGCGGGGGGGTGGTGGTCGTCGCCTTCGACCAGCGACCAGCCCAGCGCGGTGGCCACGGCGGCCCCCAGGCTGGACTTGCCGCAGCCGGACACGCCCATCACGACAAGCTTGGACATTGGATAGCGCTATCCCAAACGGGTGAAAAAATCGGCCGTCAACGGGCCGCTGGACCGGGCCGGAGGCCGTGGCACACTCGTGCGCCATCGACTTCGGGATTGGATAGCGCTATCCTAAACCCGTCGCCCGCCACCAGAATCAGGGTAAACACCAAGATGTCCCGCAGCGCCCGCACCCGGGCCACCGGCCGCACCACGCTGGCCGATGTCGCCGCCGCCGCCGGCGTCAGCCCGATCACCGCCTCGCGCGCGCTGCGCGCCACCCGCGGCGTGGACGAGGCCCTGGCCGCGCGCGTGCGCGCCGCCGCCGAGCAGCTGGGCTATGTGCCCGACCCGGCGGCGCGGGCGCTGGCCTCGGCCCACAGCTCGCAGGTGGCGGTGCTGATCCCGCTGCTGTCCAACACCCTGTTCGTCGACCTGCTCGAGTCGGTGCAGCGGGTGCTGCGACCGGCCGGCCTGCAGACCCTGATCGGCGTCACCCACTACGACCCGGCCGAGGAGGAGGCCCTGCTGCGCAGCTACCTGGCGCACCGGCCCGCCGGCCTGCTGGTCACCGGCTTTGACCGCACCCCGGCCGCGCGCGCGCTGATCGAGCGCAGCGGCGTGCCCTGCGTGCACCTGATGGAGACCTCCAGCGCCGGCGAGGGCCACGCGGTGGGCCTGTCGCAGGACGCCGCCGGCGCGGCCATGACCGCCCACCTGCTGGCGCGCGGGCGCCGCCGCATCGCCTTCGTCGGTGCGCAGCTGGACCCGCGGGTGATGCAGCGCCTGGCCGGCTACCGCCGCGTGCTGCAGGCCCAGGGCCTGCACGACCCGGGGCTGGAGCTGCTGGACCCGGCGCCTTCGTCGATGGCCCTGGGCGGTGCGCTGCTGCGCCGGCTGCTGGCGGCGCGGCCGGACGTGGACGCGGTGTTCTTCTGCAACGACGACCTGGCCCAGGGCGGGCTGCTGGCCGCCTGGCGCGACCGCCTCGACGTGCCGGGCCGCCTGGCCGTGGCCGGCTTCAACGACCTGGCCGGCTCCGACCAGTGGCTGCCGCCGCTGACCACCATCCGCACCCCGCGCGCCGAGATCGGCGAGCGCGCCGCGCAGATGCTGCTGGCCCTGCTGCGCCAGGAGCCGGTGGACGCCCCCCAGGTGGACCTGGGTTTCGAGTTGGTGGTGCGCGAAAGCACCTGATGCGCGCGGCCCCCGGGCTGCGTAGCATCGCCCGATGACCTGCCGCCCCCTGCTCGCGCTCTGCGCCTTGACCCTGGCCGCCTCGGCCGCCGGTGCCGCGCCGCTGCGCTACGAGATCGACCCCAGCCACACCTACCCCAGTTTCGAGGCCGACCACATGGGCCTGTCGATCTGGCGTGGCAAGTTCAACCGCAGCGAGGGTGTGGTCTGGCTGGACCGCGAGGCCGCCAGCGGCAGCGTGGACCTGGTGGTGCACACCGACAGCGTGGACTTCGGCCACGAGCAGATGAACGCGGTGGCGCGCGGCCCCGAGCTGCTCGACACCGAGCGCCACGCCTGGGCCCGCTACCAGGGCGTGCTGGCGGGCTGGCAGGACGGCCGCCCGACCCGGGTGGACGGCGAGTTCACCCTGCGAGGCATCACCCGGCCGCTGGTGCTGCAGGTGCTGCGCTTCGCCTGCCGGCCGCACCCGCTGTTCAAGCGCGAGCTCTGCGGCGCCGACGCCCAGGCCGAGTTCCAGCGCGACGCCCACGGCATCGACGCGGGCCGGGCCTTCGGCTTCGACATGCGGGTGCTGCTGCGCATCCAGGTCGAGGCCCTGGCCGAGCGCTGAACGCCCGGCCGCACCAGGCCCGTCAGCGGGCGACGAAGAAGGTCGTCTGGGCGCTGGCCGGCTTGCCCTCGGAGCCCTCCAGCCACAGCGTCACCGGGTGCGAACCCGGCGCCAGCGCGGCCGCGGCCTCCATCGGCAGCGTCACCTGCACCGTGTGGTTGACGATGCCCGCGCCCGGCAGGGCGGTGGCCGGCAGGGCCGACACGGCCAGGCCGTCCAGGCCCTCGACGCGCAGCCGCAGGGTCTGCGCCGCCTCGGACTGGTTGCTGATCTGCAGGCGGTAGACGTTCTCCAGCCGGCCTTCCTCGTCGATGCGCGAGAGCGCGGCGCGGTCGCGCACCACGTCCAGGCGCAGCGAGGGCCGCTGCGACAGGCTGACGGCGAACACCGCCACCAGCGCCAGCATCAGCACCGCGTACACCAGCACCCGCAGGCGCAGCACGTGGGCCCACATCTGGCGCACGCTCCAGTGGCTGGCCATGCCGGCCTCGGTGGCGTAGCGGATCAGACCGCGCGGCTTGCCGATGCGGTCCATCACGCTGTCACAGGCGTCGATGCAGGCGGCGCAGCCGATGCAGGCGTTCTGCAGGCCCTTGCGGATGTCGATGCCGGTGGGGCAGACCTGCACGCACAGGGTGCAGTCGATGCAGTCGCCCAGGCCCTGGGCCTCGGCGTTCTTGGGGCGGGCGCCGCGCGGCTCGCCGCGCTCGACGTCGTAGCCGATGATCAGCGAGTGCTGGTCGATCAGCGCGCTCTGGAAGCGGGCGTAGGGGCAGATGTAGGTGCACATCTGCTCGCGCAGGAAGCCGGCGTTGCCGTAGGTGGCGCCGCCGTAGAACATCACCCAGAAGACCTCCCAGGGTGACAGGGCCCACTGCGCGGCGGCCACCGACAGCTCGCGGATCGGCGTGAAGTAGCCGACGAAGGTGAAGCCGGTCCACAGCGAGAACAGCAGCCAGGCGCCGTGCTTGCCGCCGCGGCGCCACAGCTTGTCCAGGCCCCAGCCGCTGTTGTCCAGGCGCAGGCGGGCGCTGCGGTCGCCTTCGAGCCGGTGCTCGATCCACAGGAAGATCTCGGTGTAGACCGTCTGCGGGCAGGCGTAGCCGCACCAGATCCGGCCGGCCACCGCGGTGACGAAGAACAGCCCCAGCGCGCACAGCACCAGCAGCGCGGTCAGGTAGAAGAAGTCCTGCGGGTACAGCAGCAGGCCATAGACGTAGAAACGCCCCTTGTCCAGGTCGAACAGCAGGGCCTGGCGGTCGTTCCACTGCAGCCAGGGCATGCCGTAGAAGAACAGCTGGGTGATCCAGACCAGGGCGATGCGCCAGCGGGCGTACAGGCCGTCGACGGCGCGTGGGTGGATGCGGGGCGACGCGGCCACCAGGCCGGCGGCGGGGGGAGGGGTCGGGGACATTCAGGAGCGCTCGGGAGGGCGCCGGCCGCTCGGGCCGGGCCGGGGCCGCCAGGCGGCCGGGTCGGGGTCAGGACAGTCCTGCGGGAAATCCCGCAGTCTGCGCAAAGGGCGCAAGCATACGCGCCCGCTCAATCGCCACAGGGCCGCGCGGTCACCGCCCGGCCCGGCGTGGCCCGGCCCAGGGCCGGCCACCAGTGCCGCATCCAGTGCAGGGCCAGCAGCGCCAGCGCCGCGGCCGACAGCGGCAGCAGCACCGGCGCCGCGGGCGGCCAGGCCGCCAGCAGGCGCAGCAGCGCCACCGCCTGCAGGGCCAGCAACTGGCCGAATTCGCCCAGCGTCACCGCCTGCACCCGGCCCAGGGACGCCGCGCCGGCGCGGTCGCCCAGGGTCAGCCACAGCGTGCCGGCAAAGCCCAGCGCCAGCGCATGCAGCGCGGCCAGCGCCAGCCAAGAGGCGTCCAGGCACAGGGCCAGCGCGTCGGTGCCCAGGCCCAGCGCGCCCCAGGCCAGGGCGACCTGCAGCCAGCCGGTGACCCGGTTGTGGCGCGCCGGCCGCCGGTGCCGGTCCAGTGCCGCGCCCAGCAGGGTGGCGGCGGCCATCGCCATCGCCACCGCCGTGGCCCAGCGCCAGGCGGCGGGGCCGCCCGACCAGGCCCAGGCGGCGCGCAGCAGCAGCGCCGCCAGCAGGGGCGGCAACAGCCCGCGCAGCAGGGCCGACATCCGGTGCAGCGCCACCATGAAGCAGGGCAGCAGGGCACCCCACCAGGCGCTGCGGGCCCAGGCGGTCCAGTCGGTGGCCGGCCCGGTGGCCGCCCCCAGCAGAGCGGCGGCCATGGCCCACAGGCAGGCCGCCACGCCCCAGGCGTGCAGCCGGTCGGTGGCGGCGCTGTGGCGGCAGGCCCGGGTGTGGTCCAGGGCCCACCACCCGGTGGCCACGGCCATCGCCGCCAGGCCGGCCCGACCGCCGCCCAGGCCGGCCACCGCCGCCACCGTGCCCAGCCCGTGCAGCGCCGCGGGCAGCGCCAGCGAGCGGGCCGAAGGCGCCGGCAACGCCAACCAGCGCGGCCGCACCGTGGCGGCAAAGCCGGCGATGAAGGGGGGCAGCGGCCCCAACCCCAGCAGCAGGCCGTGCGGCACCGGGGCGGGTGCGCGCCAGCCCGCCTGCTCGGCCCACCAGGCCAGGGCCAGCAACGCCCACAGCGCGCTGGCCAGCGCGAAGGGCAGCCGCAGCGGCGCCAGCAGCAGGTGCCGCCAGCGCCAGCGCGGGGTGGGTGGCAGGGGCAGCACCGGGCACGGGGCGGCTCAGCGCGCTGGGGCGCGGGCGGGTCCGGCCACCCGGGCCCAGGCCGCACGGCTGACCGGCAGCACATCGGCCAGGGTGTGGCCGTCGAGCTCGGCCAGGAAGGCCTGCAGCGCCGACTGGAACACGCCGGTCAGGCGGCAGCCGCCGGTCAGGCGGCAGTCGTCGCCACCGCCCATGCATTCGACCAGCTGGAAGTCGGGCTCGATGCTGCGCACCACGGCGCCCAGGTTGATCTCGGCCGGCGCCAGAGCCAAGCGCATGCCGCCGCCCTTGCCGCGCACCGTTTGCAGCCAGCCGGCCAGGGCCAGCTGGTGGGTGATCTTCATGAGGTGGGCCTCGGACAGGCCGTGGGCCTGGGCCACCTCGGCGATGGTGCACAGGCGGTCCTGCCCCTGCCGGCCGACGTAGATCAGCAGGCGCAGGGCGTAGTCGGTCATCGCGGTGAGTCGCATGGCGGCATTCTCAACCGGGCTGGCCGTCGGCCCGGGTGCGGCACAGCCAGGGGCCGTAGCGCCACAGGTACAGGCCCCAGGCCAGCGACCACAGCGCCGAGGACAGGCCCACGGCCGGCAGCAGCCAGGCCGGCTGCAGCAGCGGCCCGGCCACGCGCACCCCGGCCGCCAGCGACACGGCCGCGTAAGCCGCCACCTCGACTGGGCCGGCGCGCAGCGGGCGGCCGGTGTGGCCCAGGGCGGTGCGGGTCATCATGCCCAGGGTCAGGGTGCCGATCAGGCCCACGGTCAGGGCATGGGTGGCCGGGCCGGCGGGCATCAGGCCCGACTCGGCGCCCAGGCGCAGGCCCAGGTGCAGCGGCAGCCACAGATAGGCCAGGTGCAGCACCCAGACCAGGGCGTTGCCGCGCGTGCCCCAGGGCTGCCAGGCCCACCAGCGCGCCGCGTGCGCGAGCAGGGCCACCGCCAGCACGCCCGACAGCAGTGCGGCCGGCAGGCCCAGCGCATCGGCGGCCAGCAGGGCCAGGGCGCTGCCCAGCGCGGCCTGTTCCACCCGCGGGTGGCGCTGGGCGTTCAGACCCGGCACGCCGTTGTTGCTGAACATGGGCACCACCCGGCCCGCCATCACCGCGATGATGAAGACCACCAGGTCCAGCGCCACCGGCAGGCCCAGTCGCGTCGGCAGGGACAGCAGGCCCTGCTGCGCCAGGTGCAGCGCGGCGCAGGCGATGGCCAGTGCCACCAGCAGGCCGACGAAGAAGTGGTTGCGCCGGTTGCCCCCGGCGCGCAGCGCGCGCCACAGGCCCCAGGCGGCGGCCAGCGGAAAGGCCACGTTGACCACCATCGCCGCCAGGGCCCAGGGCGTGAGCACCAACACGCGCCCGGCCAGCCACAGCGCGGCCAGCGCCATCAGCGGCCGCCCGGTGGGCGTGGGCTGGCCCGACCAGTTGCGCCCGGCGGTGAACAGAAAGCCCACCACCACCGCCAGCGTGAAGCCGAACACCATCTCGTGCGCGTGCCAGACCGGTCCGCGCAGCACCGGCGTGCTCAGCCAGCCGCTGAACTGCAGCGCCCACAGCGGCACCGACAGCGCGGCCAGGGCCGCCGCCAGCAGGTAGAAGGGCCGGAACCCGAGCGCCCACAGCGCGAAGCCGCCCGGGCGCGGGGCGCGGCCGATCGGCTCGGTCAGCGGGATGAAGACGGTGGCCATGGTGGAGCCGCCCCTCAGCCGCCGCAGCAGCCGCAGCAGCTGCGCCCGGCGGCGCGACGGGTGATCCGCACCGACCAGTCGCCCTGGCCGGTGGGCTGGGCGTCCCACGAGAACTGATCCGGCCACAGGGCCTGCATCTGGTGGTGCAGGGGCACCGGCTCGTGGTCGTTCAGCAACTCCAGGTGTTCGCCGGGGCTCAGGGCCTGGAAGGCCGCGAAGATGGCGGGGTGGCGCTCGGCCGGGGCGATCAGGCGGACATCGAAGACGGAAGACATGGTGGTCTATAAGATGAGTATTGGATGCATGTATTGTGGTCGGCGCAATCCATCAAAGCAATATTCCAGATCAATCTTATGATGCGTCCGCGCCTTTGCACCGCCACGCCAACGCCCTCGCCGCCCCGATGTCCACCGAACCGAGCGCCCAAGCACCGTCCCGTGCCGCCGCCCGCCTGACAGCGCTGTGGGCCCTGTTGCGGCCGGTGGCGCAGCCGATCGATCGGCGCGAGCGCTGGCGCGTGGTGCTGACGGCGGCCCTGGGCGTGGCGCTGGCCGCGGCACTGGCGCGGCTGTGGCCGCCGGTGGCGGGTCTGCCCTGGCTGATGGCGCCGCTGGGTGCCAGCGCGGTGCTGGTGTTCGCCCTGCCGGCCAGCCCGCTGGCCCAGCCCTGGGCGGTGCTGGGGGGCAACACCGCCGCGGCGCTGGTGGGCCTGATCTGCGTGCGCTGGGTGCCCGGGCCGCTGCCGCTGGTGGCCGCGGCCGCGGTGGCCGGCGCGATCGCCACCATGCTGGCCCTGCGCTGCCTGCACCCGCCCGGCGGCGCGGTGGCCCTGCTGGCGGTGGTGGGCGGGATGCACGAGCCCGGCTTCGCGCTGGACCCGGTGGCGCTGGACTCGCTGCTGCTGGTGCTGGCCGGGGCGCTGCTCAACCCCCTGGGCGGTCGTCGCTACCCGCACCCGCAGGGCGTGGGCGCGCCGCCGGCCGGCCCGGCCCGGGCCTGGGATTTCGATGACGACGACCTGCAGCGGGTCCTGCAGCGCCACAACCAGATCGTCGACCTGCCGCGCGACGAGCTGCGCGACCTGCTGGTCGACGCCGAGCAGCAGGCCCTGCAGCGCCGCCTGGGGGCGCTGCGCTGCCGCGACGCCATGACGCCCGCGCCGCTCACCGTGGCCCACGGCACGCCGCTGGCCGAGGCCTGGGCGCTGCTGCAGGGCTCGTCGGTGAAGGCGCTGCCGGTGGTGGACCGCTTCGGCTTCCTGATGGGCATCGTCACCCGCGCCGACTTCCTGCGCGCCAGCGGCCTGCCCGAGCACGGCCCCGAGGGCTGGGGCGCGCGGCTGCGCCAGCTGATCACCCCCACCCCGGGCATGCACAGCGACAAGCCCGAGGTGGTGGGCCAGATCATGACCCGCCAGGTGCGGGTCACCTCGGCCGAGCGCCCGCTGGCCGACCTGCTGCCGCTGTTCTCGCACACCGGCCACCACCACCTGCCGGTGCTGGGCGAGGACCGCCGCCTGGCGGGCATCCTGACCCAGACCGACGTGGTGGCCGCGCTCTCGCGCCTGGGCCACTGAGCGCGGGCGGCGCGGCCGCGGTCGCTCAGGTCGCCCAGAGCGGCCCCACCGCCTCCAGGGTGCTCTTGAGGGCCAGCGCCAGCGCGGTGTCGCCCTCGAGCACCAGGCGCCGCTCGAAGAACAGGCGGTCGGCGTCGACCTCGCCGCGGGCCAGCGCCCACAGCGCGGCGGCATCGGCCCGCACCGTGGCACGGGCCGGGCCGCGGCCGGGCCGGAAGCCCTGCGGGCCGGCCTGCAGCCGCACCCGCAGGCCCAGGTCGGTCGCCTCGACCTCGATGCAGGCGCCGCGCAGGTGGGCGCGCTGCCCCTCGTCCAGCCGGGGCCACAGCGTCCGGTCCAGCAGACGGGCCATCCCCCAGGACGGCGGCAGCACCGGCAGCCGGCGCACCCACTCGCGGGGCCAGACGGGTGGCTTCATGCGGCCTCCCGCGTGCTCAGGGGCACCGGCAGGCAGCCCGGCTGGCCCAGGGTGTAGCCGTGGGCCAGCGCGCCGGGCAGGGGCAGCCGGGCCAGCTCGGCCAGGGCCTCGGCGGGGGTGCTGCGGCCGTGGCGCACCGCGTCGAACAGGGCCACCACCTGGTCGAAGGGGCCGCTGCAGGGCAACAGCCGCCAGTGCTGGGCGCCGCTGGCCCGCAGCAGCGCGGCGTCGCCCAGGGCGCAGTGCAGCGCGGCGGACTGGGTCTGGGTGCCGTTGAGCGCCAGGAAGGGCGTGCCGTCCGAGGTGCTCAGCAGCAGGCCGTCGGCATCGTCGCGGCAGCGGAACTGGCAGTCGTCCTTGCGCAGGTGGTGGTGGCGGGCCGTGAAGCAGCGCGCCGAGAAGGCCAGGGGCACGCGGCCGAAGGCCAGCACCTCGGTGAACAGCTCGGGCGCCCCTGCCGCGATCGCCGGCAACGCCGCCACGGGCAGCTCGGCCCCCAGCACCCAGCCGCGGCAACCGTCCTGGGCCAGTTCGGCCAGGGCGTCGGCGTTGTAGACGTTGACCTGCGGCCCCAGCACATGGCCCGGGCGGTGCGGGGCCTGCGGCCAGGCGGCCTCCAGCGCGGCTACGGCACCCAGGTCGCCGGCCTCGACCACCCAGTCGTCCTGCTCGACCAGCAGGCGCATCACCCGCTGCTCGGCCTCGTCCATCAGCAGGGGCAGGGTGGCCAGGCGCACCTGCTTGCCGGCGCTGCGCAGGTCGCGCCCCAGCGCCAGCCAGTCGGCCACCTTCCAGTCGTGGCGGCGCGAGCAGGTGACCTCGCCGATCACCACCGTGTCCGCCGGGCCCTCGGCCACCGCGGCGTAGAAGGCCATCATCTCGGGGCGCGGCCACCAGTAGGCCAGCGGGCCGATCGTCAGTCCGGGTGCCTGCGGGGCCGTGTCGTTCGTGCATGCGTGCATCGCGGTTCCTTGTCCAGGGGTTCAGCGCCAGGGGCGGTCGAAGGCGCCCAGCGTCGCCTGCTGGCCCTCGGCCCAGGGCGCCAGGCGTTGCTGCCAGGCGGGCTGCACCTGGAAGCGGCGGCCCGAGCAGGCCAGGTCGATCGCCTCGCGCCAGACGCGGGTGACCTCGGCCACGTAGGAGGGGCTGCGCTGCCGCCCCTCGACCTTGATCGCCCGCACCCCGCCCTCGATCAGCGACGGCAGCAGGGCCAGGGTGTTCAGGCTGGTCGGCTCCTCGAGCGCGTAGTCGCGCACGCCGCCCACCTCGAAGCGGCCCTTGCACAGGGTGGGGTAGCCGCGCGGCTCGTCGGGCCCGGTGCGGTCGATCAGGATGCCGCCCAGCCGGGCCTCGACCTGGCCGTCCCGTTCGGTCCACTGCACCGACTCGGCCGGCGAGCAGACCCCGGCGTGGTTGGGCGAGCGGCCGGTGGCCCAGGACGACAGGGCGCAGCGTCCCTCGGCCATCACGCACAGGCTGCCGAAGCCGAAGACCTCGATCTCGACCTCGGTGCCGGCCACGGTGCGCAGCACCTGCTGCAGGGTCAGCACCCGCGGCAGCACCGCGCGCCGGATGCGGTAGCGCCGCCGCAGGTGCTCAAGCGTGCCGGCGGTGGTGGCCGAGGCCTGCACCGACAGGTGCAGCGCCAGCCCGGGGTGGGTGCGGGCCGCGTAGCCCAGGATGCCCAGGTCGGCCACGATCAGGGCGTCCACACCCAGGTCGGCGGCCAGGTCCACCGCGCGCCGCCACGACAGCGGGTCGGCGGCCGAGGCCTGGGTGTTGAGCGCGAGGTAGACCTCGGCGCCCTGGGCGTGGGCCGTGCGCAGGCCCTCGCGCAGCTGCGCGGTGTCGAAGTTCAGGCCGGCGAAGTTGCGGGCGTTGGTGGCGTCGCGCAGGCCGCAGTAGACCGCGTCGGCGCCGGCCTCCACGGCCAGCTTCAGCGCACGCAGCGAGCCCGCCGGACAGACCAGGCGGGGTGGGGAGGCGGGGGCATCCATGGCGGCTCCGGGGTGCAAAGCGCCGGACTCTAGGAACCTGCTCGCGGCATGGATTTGTGGCCGGTCAACGGCGCGGACGTCCGGCGTCTCGCCCCACCGGCCGTGAAATTGAACCGGTTCAAGGAAAAAGTCCGAGCAAAAAAGGAGGATTCGCCCGTCACACCACGAGGAGGGCTTGTTCATGAGCCAAGTCGGTAGCGGGTTCACCAAGCAGATGGCCCGCAACATGTTCTACGGAGGCGCGGTCTTCTTCGCGCTGTTGTTCATCGCGCTGGTCTTCCACAGCGAGCAGCGCATCCCCGAGCGCTCCAACGCGCAGGCGATCACCCCGGCGGTGGTGGCCGGCAAGAAGATCTGGGAGACGCGCAACTGCATCGGCTGCCACACGCTGCTGGGCGAGGGCGCCTACTTCGCCCCCGAGCTGGGCAACGTCTACAAGCGCCGCGGCCCCGACTTCATCAAGGGCTGGATGAAGGCCCAACCCACCCACGTCGAGGGCCGCCGCCAGATGCCGCAGTTCAACCTGAACGAGCAGCAGCTCGACGACCTGGTCGAGTTCCTGAAGTGGACCGGCGAGATCAACACCGAGAAGTGGCCTCCCAACATCGAAGGTTGAGCGGACCCAGGAGCACAACATGACCACCCAAGTTCTCAAGTACGAGAGCCAGCGCGTCGCGAAGCTGTATTTCATCGCCGCGATGGCCCTCTTTGCCGGACAGATCCTGTTCGGCGTCGGACTCGGCCTGCAGTACCTGCTGGGCGACTTCCTCTTCCCCTACATCCCGTTCAACCAGGCGCGCATGGTTCACACGAACCTGCTGATCGTCTGGCTGCTGTTCGGCTTCATGGGTGCGGCCTACTACCTCATCCCCGAGGAGGCCGAGACCGAGCTGCACTCGCCGCTGCTGGCCAAGATCCTGTTCTGGGTCTTCCTGGTGGCCGGGGCGCTGACCATCGTCGGCTACCTCGTCGTGCCCTACGCCAAGCTGGCGGAGCTGACCGGCAATGAACTGCTGCAGACCATGGGGCGCGAGTTCCTGGAGCAGCCGCTGCCCACCAAGCTGGGCATCGTCGTCGTCGCCCTGGGCTTCCTGTTCAACATCAGCATGACCGTGCTGAAGGGCCGCAAGACCGCCATCAGCCTGGTGCTGCTGATGGGCCTGTGGGGTCTGGCGATCATGTTCCTGTTCAGCTTCGTCAACCCGCACAACCTGGTGCGCGACAAGATGTACTGGTGGTTCGTCGTCCACCTCTGGGTGGAAGGCGTGTGGGAGCTGATCCTGGGTGCGCTGCTGGCGTTCGTGCTGGTCAAGACCACCGGAGTCGACCGCGAGGTGATCGACAAGTGGCTGTACGTGATCATCGCCTTCGCGCTGATGACCGGCATCCTGGGCACCGGCCACCACTTCTACTTCATCGGCCTGCCCGGCTACTGGCACTGGATCGGCTCGGTCTTCTCGGCCCTCGAGCCCATCCCCTTCTTCATGATGACGGTGTTCGCCTTCAACATGGTCCAGCGCCGTCGCCGTGAGCACCCGAACCAGGCCGCCATCCTGTGGGCGGTGGGCACCTCGGTGCTGGGCTTCCTGGGCGCCGGCCTGTGGGGCTTCATCCACACGCTCAGCCCGGTCAACTACTACACCCACGGCACCCAGATCACGGCGGCCCACGGCCACCTGGCCTTCTACGGTGCCTACGTGCTGGTGGTGATCACGCTGATCAGCTACGCCATGCCCACCCTGCGCGGCCGCGTCGCCAACAGCGCCAAGGCCCAGAACGTCGAGATGTGGAGCTTCTGGATCATGACCATCGGCATGGGCGTGATGGTGCTGGCCCTGACCGGCGCCGGCATCCTCCAGGTCTGGCTGCAACGCATGCCCACCGACGGCGCCATGGGCTTCATGGCCACGCAAGACCAGCTGCGCTTCTTCTACTGGGTGCGCATCTTCGGCGGCGTGACCTTCCTGGTCGGCCAGCTCGCCTACTTCGCCAGCTTCTTCATCGGTGGCGAACACGTGCTGCGTGAAGACGCGGCCCCGGTGGTCGGCGGCGGCATCCTGCGCCGCGCCCCGGCCCGCCAGCACCGCGACTGACGCCTGAATGCCCGAGGAGCCCACCATGGACCACAGCGAACAATCCCGTCTGTCCGAGGCGCCCTTCTACGCGCCGCAGGGCGACGAGGTGGCGCTCTTCGAGCACGCCTGGCGCCAGCGCCTGCCCCTGCTGATCAAGGGGCCCACCGGTTGCGGCAAGACCCGCTTCGTCGAGCACATGGCGGCCCGCCTGGGCCGCCCGCTGGTCACGGTCAGCTGCCACGACGACCTGGGCGCCGCCGACCTGGTGGGCCGCCACCTGATCGGGCCCGAGGGCACGGTCTGGCACGACGGCCCCCTGGCCCGCGCGGTGCGTGAAGGCGCGATCTGCTACCTCGACGAGGTGGTCGAGGCGCGCAAGGACACCACCGTGGTGCTGCACCCGCTGGCCGACGACCGGCGCGTGCTGCCGATCGAGCGCACCGGCGAGCTGCTGGTCGCGCCGCCCGGCTTCATGCTGGTCGTCAGCTACAACCCCGGCTACCAGAACCTGCTCAAGAGCCTCAAGCCCAGCACCCGGCAGCGCTTCGTGGCGCTGGGCTTCGGCTACCCCGATGCCGCCACCGAAACCGCCATCGTGCGGGCCGAGGCCGGCGTCGACGAGGCCACCGCCGACCGGCTGGTGGCCCTGGGCGGCGCCCTGCGCCGCCTGACCGGACAGGACCTGGAGGAGACCGCCAGCACCCGATTGCTGGTGATGGCCGCCCGCCTGAGCGCGGCCGGCCTGGGCCTGCGCGCCGCCTGCCAGGCGGCGATCGTGGACGCCCTGACCGACGACGCGGACACCGCCGAGGCCCTGGCCGAGGTCGTGTCCGCGCTCATCGGCCCCTGATTTTCCACGGCGGTGGCACCCGAGTGGGGGCATGCTCCTTCTTCGTTGCAAACCCTAGATGCCACCACGCCACCGCCGTCTTTTCCAACTGGGCTTCTTCGCGCTCTTCCTGAGCGCGCCCGCCCTGGACCTGCTGCGCTTTGACCTGCACGAGGCGCAGCTGTGGTTCCTCGGCCAGCGCTGGACCCTGGGCATCGACGCCTTCCGCGCCGGCCGGATCGGCCCGACCGAGGTCGCGCTGTCCATCCTGCTCAAGGGCTTCCTGCCGGCGCTGCTGCTGGTGGGGGCCTTCCTGGCGGTGGCCTGGCGCCACGGCCGCCTGTATTGCGGCTGGCTGTGCCCGCACTTCTCGCTGGTCGAGCTGCTCAACGACACCCTGCACCGCGCCTGCGGCCGCTGGAGCCTGTGGGAGCGCCGCGGTCCGGTGCGCGCTGACCGCCGCCCCGACGCCCGCTGGTGGCTGGTGTTCGGCGCCCTGTGCGCGCTGTTCGGTTTCGCCTGGGCGATCACCCTGCTGACCTACCTGCTGCCCCCGGCCGAGGTCTGGGGCGGTCTGTGGCGCGGCACGCTCAGCCCCAACCAGGCCCGCTTCCTGGTGATCGCCACGGTGGTGTTCACGCTCGAGTTCGCGCTGGCGCGCCACCTGTTCTGCCGCTTCGGCTGCGCGGTGGGCCTGTTCCAGAGCCTGGTGTGGATGGCCAACCCGCGCGGCCTGGTGGTGGCCTTCCGGCGCGAGCAGGCGCGCGACTGCCGCGACTGCGGCACCGCCCGCTACGGCCAGGGCAGTGCCTGCGACCACGGCTGCCCGATGCGCCTGCACCCGCGGCAGATCAAGCGGATGATGTTCTCGTGCGTGCAGTGCGGCCAGTGCCTGCAGGCCTGCGACGAGTCGCAGCGGGGCCGCGACCGGCCCCCGCTGCTCGAATGGAAGATCGGCCTCGAGGCGGTGCGCGAGACCCTGCGCCAGCGCCGCGACGCCGGCGAGGGAGACTGACATGGAAGAGTGGGTCGGTGCCCAGTGGCACCGCTGGATCACGCGCGTGGCCGAACAGGGCCACCCCGAGGCCGCCGTGTCCCTGGACGAGATGCAGCGCCCGCTGGCCCTGCTGTTCCGCGCCGCCGGGGGCGCGCCCACGGTGCGCCTGGCACCCGCGGCCGCACAGGGCGTGGGCGGCCCGCGCGGCTGGCTGCAGCGCATCGCCGGCAGCGGCACCCAGGCCGCGCTGGGCGGGCTGAGCGCCGACGTGCTGGCGCTGCCGCCGCGGCTGGCGGTGTTCCCGCAGCGCGGGCTCAACCGCGACCTGTACCTGTGGCTGGCCGCGCTGGCCGCCCACCAGCGCCCCGGCAGCGACTGGCTGCCGGTGCAGCAGCGGGCCTGCCACGACACCCTGGCCGCCTGGCCCGGCCTGCGCGAGCGCCACGCCCGCCTGCTGGCCGCCCACCTGGCGCAGCGGCCCGATCCGGCCGGTCTGGCGCCGGCAGCGGCGCGTGCCGAGCGCCTGGTGCAGCAGGCCCTGCGAGGTGCCCCGGTGCCGGTGGACAGCGGGGTGCGCCCCGGTGACGTGGCGCCGGTCTGGCTGTGGCTGGACCTGCACCCCGAGGACGGCGCCGCCACCGCCCGCGACGGCGCCGACCGCGAGCCGCCGCCGGGCGGCGACGCCCGCCCGGTGCAGCACGACACCACCCGCCGCCGCGCCCGCGCGGTCGAGCACGAGACGCCGCGCGCGCCGCTGTTGATGTTCTTCCGCGCCGAGTCCATCCTCAGCTGGGGCGAGTTCGTGCGGGTCAACCGCGCCACCGACGACGACGAGAACCCCGACGCGCTGCAGGCCGCCAACGACATGGCCGAGCTGGCCATCGCGCCCGACGGCCAGGCCAGTGCCTCGCGCGTGCGCTTCGACCTGGACCTGCCCAGCGCCGCCCTGGACGACCGCCCCCTGGGCGCGCCCGAGCCCCTGCCCGAGTGGGACTGGAAGCGCCAGCGCCTGCTGCCCGACCACTGCGCGGTGCAGCGGCTGGAAGTGGTCGCGCCCGCGCCGTTCGTGCCCCCGCCCGCGCTGCGCGCCACCGCGCGCCGCGTGCGCCGCCGCCTCGAGGCCCTGCGCGCCGCCCCCGGTCGCCTGCGCGGCCAGACCGAGGGCGACGCCATCGACCTGGACGCGCTGGTGCGCCACCGGGTCGAGTCGACCGGCGGCCCGGTGCCCGGCGAGCCGGCGGTCTGGCAGCGCTCGGTGCGCAACCAGCGCAGCCTGGCCACGCTGCTGCTGGCCGACCTGTCGCTGTCCACCGATGCCCACGTCTGGACCGGCCGCGACGGCGACGGCCGGAGCGCCCGCGTGATCGACGTGATCCGCGACGCCCTCTACGTCTTCGGCGAGGCCCTGTCGTCCAGCGGCGATGCCTTCGAGATGTTGGGCTTCTCCTCGGTGCGGCGCCAGCAGGTGCGGGTGCACCACCTCAAGGGCTTCGACGAGCGCTGGGACGCCCGGCCGCAGGCCCGGGTGGGCGCGATCCGGCCCGGCTACTACACCCGCATGGGCGCGGCCATCCGCCATGCCAGCGCCCGCCTGGTGCAGCGGCCCGAGCGCCAGCGCCTGCTGCTGCTGCTGACCGACGGCAAGCCCAACGACCTCGACCACTACGAGGGCCGCTGGGGCCTGGAGGACACCCGCCACGCGGTGCAGGCCGCGCGTGCCATGGGCCTGACACCGTTCGCGGTCACCATCGACGCCGACGCGGGGGACTACCTGCCCATGCTGTTCGGCCAGCAGGGGCATGCCTGCGTCCACCGCCCGCAGGAGCTGGTGCAGCGCTTGACCGACCTGCACGCCGCGCTCACCCGCCATGCTTGATCCCGATCAAGCGTTGTCACGCGGCGGGTCGCACAATGCGCCGTCCTGGTGCACCGCCAGAGGAGTTCCCATGGAAGGCCGCCAATTCGACATCCCCCGCTACCTGGCCGTGCTGCCGCTGTTCCAGGAAATGACGCCGCCCGAGCTGCAACGCCTGGCCGAAGGCTGCCGCCTGCGCCGCCTGGGCCGCGGTGAGGACGTGTTCCGCATCGGCGAGCCCTGTGAGGAGCTGCACGTCACGGTGATGGGCCAGGTCAAGCTGTTCGCGCTGTCGCCCGCCGGGCAGGAAAAGGTCATCGAGCTGATCGGCCCGGGCAACACCTTTGCCGAGGCCCTGATGTTCACCGGCAAGCCCTACATCATCAACGCCCAGGCCCTGGGCGACACGATGGTGCTGTCGGTGGGCAAGGACGTGGTGGTGCGCGAAATCGAGCGCGACCCGCGCTTCGCGATGCGCATGCTCGCCGGCATCTCGCGCCGCCTGCACGGCCTGGTCCACGACGTGCAGGCCTACAGCCTGCACAGCGGCCTGCAGCGCGTGATCGGCTACCTGCTGCGCGACCTGCCCGAAGAATCCGACGACGCCGCCGCGATGACCCTGCAGGCCAGCGGCGTGTCCGCCGTCCCGGCCCCGGCCCGCGCGCTGCGGGTGTCGCTGCCGGTCAGCAAGGCCACCATCGCCTCGCGTCTGTCGCTGACCCCCGAGTACTTCTCGCGCGTGCTGCACGAGCTCGAGGCGGGCGGTCTGGTGCAGATCGACCGCCGCGACATCCTGATCCCCGACCCGGCCCGCCTGGCCGCCTACCAGCCCTGAGGGGCTCAACGCCCGAGCCTGCGCCCGTGGTCGATCCCCGCCGCCGCCTGTTCCTGCGCGGCTCGCTGCGCGACGCGGCAGCCCCCGAGCCGCCCGCCCGGCCGCGCCCGCCCTGGGCCCTGCAGCCCGAGCGCGCCTTCACCGAGCGCTGCACCCGCTGCGGCGACTGCGTGCGGGCCTGCCCGCGCGGCCTGCTGCAGGCGGGCGATGGCGGCTTTCCCGAGATCGCCTTCACGCGGCAGGGCTGCAACGCCTGCGGAGACTGCCGCACGGCCTGCCCCAGCGGTGCCCTGTCGGCCCCGGGCGAGCCCTTTGCCTGGCGGGTGCAGGTGGCCGAGCACTGCCTGGCGCGGCGTCAGGTCGAGTGCCGGGTCTGCGCCGAGGCCTGCGACGCGCGGGCCCTGCGCTTCCGGCCCGCGCCGGGCGGCGTGTGGCAGCTGCAGATCGACCCCGCGGCCTGCACCGGCTGCGGCGACTGCGTGGCGCCGTGCCCGGTGGGGGCGGTGTCGATGGGCCGGCCTGGCGGCTGAAGGCAACAGGCGCCGCTCTGGGCCTGAGCGGCCCCGGGCGCGGCCCGCCGCCGCTCAGTGCGAGGTGCCCTCGCTGCGGCTGATCTTGTTCCAGACGTTGTACTTGCCCACCGGCTTGCTCATCGGCAGGCGCTTGACCTCCCTCAGGGTCCGGGCGTCGTAGACGATCAGCGCGCCGTCCATCTCCCACACGCTGGCCAGCGCGTGGCGGCCGTCCTTGGTGAACTCGATGTGGGCCAGGGTCTTGCCCGGCTCGCGCACCGTGGCCACCGGCTGCAGCGTGGCCTTGTCGATCAGGGTCAGGGTGTCCTTGGCGGTGGGGCTCATCATCGAGTCGGTCCAGGCGTAGCCGGTGGACTCGTGGCTGCGCATGAAGAAGCCGGGCCCCGGGGTGGGGATGGTGGCCACCGGCTTCCAGGTCGCCATGTCGATCACGTCCACGCCCTGGCCCTTCAGGTTGGGGCTGGCCAGCACGGTGGTGCCCTTCCAGGCCCAGGTGATGCCCGAGCCCAGGTGCGGCATGCCCGCCAGCGGCAGGTCGGCGATCTTGCGGCGGATGTCCAGGTTGACCACCTGCGCGGTGGCCGCCCCGGACTCGGTCTTGGGCCGGGTGGCGCCCAGCGCGTGGCGGTAGGACTGGTCGAAGAAGAAGTCGTCCAGCGGCTCGTCCAGCAGGGTGCGGCGCACGCCCAGATGGCCCGGAGTGGCGATGGCCTCGCCCATCTTGTCGTCGTGCACGTAGCCGTCGCGAATGGGCGCGGCCTGCGGGTCGTAGGAGATTTCCCAGAGCTCGGGGATGTCCTTCATGGCGACCACGAAGCCCTTGCGCGGCGCGGCGTCGTACACCGCCGAGACGCGGCTGGCTTGCTTGCCGTCCAGCGTGGTGGCCGGGTAGGACCTGAGCAGCTGCAGGTCGGTGTCGAACAGCACCAGGTTGCGCGGCAGGTAGTTGGCCGCCATCACGTAGCGGCCGTCGCCGCTGACGGCGATGTTGCGCATGTTCAGGCCGGCGCGCACCTCGGCCACGACGCGCAGGTTCCAGAGGTCGTACTTGGTGATCCAGCCGTCGCGTGAGCCGAAGAAGACGAAGCGGCCATCGGGCGTGAACTTGGGGCCGCCATGCAGGGCGTAGCGGCTGGCAAAGCGGTGGATGACCTCGAAGCGGTCGCCGTCGAGCAGCGAGACGTGGTGATCCCCGCCCTCGACCACCACGAACAGGTTCATCGGGTCGGCCCGCCACACCGGTCGGTCGGACAGCGGCGCGGTGGGCGCGGGGGCGCTGCGCGAGGCGCGGATGTCGGCCTCGGCCCAGCCCGGGGAGGGACTCACCGACTGGTAGACCCACTTGGCCAGCGCGCCGATCTCCTCGGCCGACAGGGTGCCCGAGAAGCCGGGCATCTGCGTGGCCTGCCGCCCCTGGGCGATGGTGCGCTGGGCCTCGGCGGGGCGCAGGCGCTCCAGGCTCTCGGGCAACAGGGCCGGGCCCATGCCGCCGGTGCGCTGCTCGCCGTGGCAGCTGGCGCAGTGCTGCCGGAACAGGGCGGGCGCGTCGGCCTGGGCGCGGGCGGGGAGGGCGGCCAGGGCAGCCGCGGCCGCCAGCGCCAGGGTGAGGATCGGGTTCATGGCGTCCACTCTAGGCAGGTGGGCGACGGCGAACCTTGATCTTGTTCGGGTTTCGGGTGTTGGGGTGCCAGCGGGGGGGCTGCCGAGGTGTGTGGCATGGCACCGGCCGCGGGGCAGCGGGCCGGGCGCACGAGGGGCGGTCGACGCTGGCGCGTCGACTCCCTTGCGGTGCTCGCCGCCTGGGGTGGGCTCGGAACTCCCGCCGCTCGCCTGTGGCTCGCTGTGGTCGGACAGCCGAGCCCAAGTCAGTCTTGGAAGCCTGACCTGCGGTCAGGCCCCCAGGCGGCTGCGCTCCTCAGCGCCCCTCTGATTGCGCCCGGCCCGCTGCCCCGCGGCCGGCGCCAGTTCAACCCGGTGTGCACGGCCCGCGTTTGCAGGCCACCGTCGATGGGTGGCGCGGAGGGGATCCATGGTCCCGAGGGAGGTAAAGGAGGAGCCCGAAGGGCGGGGGACACGAGTGAGGGGCCATGGATCCCCTCCGCGACCCGCGGCCACCCCCGCACGCTTTCCAGCAGAGCGGCAGGCCTCAGCCCGCCACCACCGGAATGCCCACCGACTTGGGGCTGCGGAAGGGGGTGGCGGCGATGCGGTCGTGGCCGGGGGCCAGGCCGATCTCGGCGTCGTCCAGGTAGCAGCCGGGGTCCTCGGCCCAGGGGTCGCCGGTGACCTGCTGGGCCCGCACGCGGGTGTTGCCGCCGCAGATCGCCAGGTGGGCGCAGCCGGCGCAGCGGCCGGTGACGGGGCGGGGGTGCCGCTTCAGGCCGGCCATCAGCGGCTCGGTGGTGTCGGCCCAGATCTCGCTGAAGGGGCGCTGGCGCACATTGCCCAGGGCGTGGTGCCACCACATGGTGTCGGGGTGGACCTCGCCCAGGTTGTCGATGTTGGCCACCATGTCGCCCGAGGCGTTGCCGCCCCAGGCCACCAGGCGGGCGTGCAGGTCGGGGCCGAAGCGGGCGTGCAGCTCGGGGTGGCGGCGCTGCAGCCAGTGCAACAGCCAGGGGCCGTCGGCGTCGTTGTTGCCGGTGACGTATTCCTCGTCCAGGCCGCGGCGGGCGGCGTCCCAGGCGCGGTCGAACAGCAGGTCCAGCGCGTCACGGGTGGCGGCGAATTGCGCGTCCTTGGCGCGGTGGATGTTGCCGCGGCCGGCGTAGTTCAGGTGCGAGAAATAGAACTTCTGGGCGCCCTCGCTGCGCATCAGCTCCAGCAGTGCCGGGAAATCGTGCGCGTTGCTGGACGTCATGGTGTAGCGCAGGCCCACCTTCACGCCGCGCACCAGCAGGTGGCGGGTGGCGGCCAGGCTGCGCTCGAAGGCGCCGTCGAGGCGGCGGAACCTGTCGTGCGTCTCGCGCAGGCCGTCCAGGCTGATGCCCACGTAGTCGAAGCCGGTGCCGGCGATGCGCAGGGCCATCGCCGGGTCGATCAGCGTGCCGTTGGTGGACAGGCCGGTGTAGAAGCCCTGGCCAATGGCGCGCTCGGCGATGGTGAACAGGTCGGGACGCAGCAGCGGCTCGCCGCCCGACAGGATCAGCACCGGCACGCGGCAGGCCTTCAGGTCGTCCATGACGTTGAAGACCTCCTCGGTGGACAGCTCGCCCGCGTACTCGTGGTCGGCCGACAGCGCGTAGCAGTGCTGGCAGGTCAGGTTGCAGCGGCGGATGAGGTTCCAAATGACGACCGGACCCGGACGTTGCACGGCTTCGGTGGCGGGTGCGGCGCCGGTGCGCCGGCGGGCGGCGGGGTAGTCGCCGCTGCGCTCGGCCTGGGCCAGCTCGCGCAGGTATTGGGTGACGCGGAACATGTTCAGTCCTTCAGACGCAGGCCGGTCTTCTTGAGGATCGCGGTGCTGTAGAGGATGTCGTGGGCGCGGCAGGCGGGGCCCAGCAGGTCGGCGATGGCGGTGGCCTCCTGCTCGACCTCCTCGCGGCTGCGGCCGTGCAGCATGGCGAACAGGTTGTAGGGCCAGTCCGGCAGGTGGCGCGGGCGGCGGTAGCAGTGGCTGACGCCGGGCAGGGCGCCGACCATCGCGCCCAGGCGGTCCACCGCGGCGTCGTCCACGTCCCAGACGCTCATGCCGTTGGCGGTGAAGCCCAGGCGGTAGTGGTTGGGCACGGCGCCGATGCGGCGCACCAGGCCCTCGTCCAGCATCTCGGCCAGGCGCTGGCGCACGGTGTCGCCGCTGACGCCCAGCACCGCGCCCACGGCCTCGTAGGGGCGGTTGACCAGGGGCAGCCCACCCTGGGTGGCGGCGATCAGCTCGCGGTCGAATTCGGTCAGGGGCATGTGGCGTTCCTCGGGGCGCGCAGGGGCAGCTTGAGCTCGACGAAGTACTCGCGTTCCTTGGGGAAGGCCAGCACTTCCAGGCCGGTGGCGGCGCGGATGCGGTCCAGCGCGGCGTCGGCCTCGGCGGGGCTCTCGGCCGCCACCACGAACCACATGTTCAGGCGGTGGGTGCGGCGGTAGTTGTGGGCCACCTCGGGCAACTGGTTGAGCAGGGCCGCGACCGCGTCGAAGCGGCCCTCGGGCACCGCCATCGCGGCCAGCACGAACTGGCCCCCGGCGCGCTCGATCTGGTAGAGCGGGCCGAAGCGGGTCAGGTCGCCGTGGGAGAGCAGGGCGCGCAGGCGCTCGATCACCCAGTCCTCGCTGCAGCCCAGCTCGGCGGCGACGGTGGCGAAGGGGCGGTCCTCCAGCGGGAAGCCGCCGTGCAGGTGTTCGATCAGGCGCAGGTCGTCAGGCGAGGGCATGGTCCACCTCCGCTGCCTGGGGCAGCGCTCGGAAACGGCGGGCACCGGTCTGCTTGTAGCGCCGGCAGGAGAACAGCACTTCGTGCGGCCAGCCCTGCAGACCGGCCGCACGGGTGGCGTCGGCCAGGGCCCAGCGCACCGCGTCGCGGTCGCGCCCATGGACCATGGCGTAGAGGTTGTGGCGCCAGCCGGGGGCCCGCTCGCGCCGGTAGCACAGGGTGACGCCGGGCTGGGCCGCCAGCAGCGGGCCCAGGGTGTCGACCACGGCGTCGTCGATGTCGAACACGGCCATCGCGTTGGCGGCGAAGCCCAGTTCATGGTGACGCACGATCAGGCCGAAGCGGCGCAGCGTGCCCTGCACCTGCCAGCGCACCAGGGTGTCCAGCACCTGCTGCACCGGCTGGCCCAGGGCTTCCGCCCAGGCGTTGAAGGGGCGCTCGACCAGGGGCAGGCCGTCCTCGACCCGGGCGGCCAGGGCGCGGTCCTGCGGCGCCACGGCCGGGGCGCGGTCGCCGCGGCGGCGCTCGGCGGCGCCGGCGGGGGCGGTGCGCCCGCGCAGGTCGAAGCCCAGGTCGATGCGGTAGGGCCGACGCATCGGCAGGCGCAGCGCCGGCAGGCCGGTGGCCTGCTCCAGGCCCTGCATCGAGCGCTCGACCTCGGCGGCGTCCACGCCGGTCATCACGAACCACAGGTTGAAGCGGTGCTCGCGGGCGTAGTTGTGGTTGACGCCGGGGTGGGCCGAGACCACGGCCGCCACCGCGTCCAGGCGCTCGGCCGGCACGGCCATCGCGGCCAGCAGGGCGGCGCCGCCGGCGCTGGCGGCGAACACGCCGCCCACGCGGCTGATCACGCCGGCCTGCTGCAGGCGGCGGAGTTCGGCCAGCAGCTGCGGCACGTCCCAGCCCAGCGGCGCGGCCAGCGCGGACCAGGGGTCGGGGCGCAGCGGCAGGGCGTGCTGCCAGTCGTTGAGCAGGGCCAGCGGGGTGTCCATCTCAGAAGCCCATCCGCGCCGCGCGCGCAGTGAAGAAGATGCCGCTGGGCGCGTCGATGTCCAGCGCGGCCACGGTCTGCAGCGAGCGGGTGTCGACCACGCTGACGCGGTGGGCGTCCCGGCTGCTGATCCAGACGGCCTCGCCGCGGGGCGTGAACTCCAGGTGCAGCACCGCCGCGCCGGGCTCGAGCGTGGCGACCACGCGCTGGCTGGGGGTGTCGATGACCTGGACACGGTGGTAGTCGGGCACCGCGAAGTTGACCCAGACCTGGCGGCCGTCGGGGCGGGCCATCACGAACACCGGCTGGCCGGCGACCGGGATGCGGCCGACCTCTTGCCAGGTGGCGGTGTCCACCACCAGCACCTCGTGGCGGCCGATGGCGGGCAGGTAGGCGTGGCGGCCGGCAACCGCCCAGCCGCGCAGGTGCGGCATCTTGTAGACCGGCAGCGGCTGCTGGCCGCGGCCGTAGCCGCCCAGGATGCGCTGCACGGTGGGGTGCTCGGCCCACAGGTCGACCATCGCCAGACCGTCCTCGCCGAACAGGCCGGCGATGTAGTGGCGGCCGTCGGGGGTGACCAGGGCGTCGTAGGGCTGTCGGCCGATGCCCGGCAGCCGGGTGGTGACCGGGTGCGCCGGGTCGCTGCAGTCGGTGATCCAGATGGCGTCGGCGTCGAACAGGCTGTAGGCGAAGCGCCGCCCCGGCAGGTCGACCAGGCCGACCACGCGCGAGCGCTGGGCTTCGCCGCCGCCGGGCGGGTTGAAGGTGGCGGGCACGTCGGCCACCAGGGCCAGGGTGCGGGCGTCGAAGACCTTGATGCCGCCGGGCGTGTAGTTCTGGGCCGCCACCAGGCTGCCGTCGGCGCTGATCGCGCCGCCGATCGAGTTGCCGGCCTGCATCACCCGCGCCACCAGGCGCTGCTGCAGCAGGTCGACCTTGGACAGGCCGCCGTCGCGGCCGAAGACGTAGGCGAAGCGGGCGTCGCGCGAGAACACGACCGAGGCGTGGGACAGGTCGCCCAGGCCCTCGACCTGGCCGATCACCGCGCGCTCGCTGGTGCTGACCAGACTGAGCGCGCCACGGGCGCGCTGCACCACCACGCCCAGGTCGCCGGTGCCGCGCAGCACGGGGGCGTTCTGGCAGCCGGCGAGCGGGCCCAGCAGGGGCCAGGTGGTGGCGGCGCCCAGGGCACGCAGCAGGTGTCGGCGCTGCATCGTCATGGCGCGGCCTTTCGGGGATCGGATCGGTGTTCTTCGGGGAAGCCGGCGGCCAGCTGCTCGGCGATCCAGCGGGCCTCGGCCTCGCTGAGCATCGCCCGCCAGCCGGGCATCGGGGTGCCGGGGCGGCCGTGGACGATGGTGGCGACCATCGACTCCAGCGGCCGCTCGGCCATCGCCTCGCGGGTCAGCGCGGGGCCCAGGCCGCCGGTCAGGCGCATGCCGTGGCACGAGCCGCAGTCCTGCCGCACCATGCGCACCAGCTGTTGCTGGCGGGCGGCGGCGGGCAGGTCGTCGGCGGCCCGGGGGGCGGAGGGCCAGGCCAGGAGCAGCAACATGGCCGCGGCCAGGCCTGCGTGAAAGGGCATCGTCCCCGCAGCCCGCACACCCCCCCGGCCCCGGTCGCGGCTCGAGTGCGACGGTGCGTGGACGCACGGCCGGAGGCCGTGGCGGGCGTGGGGTCTGGGCTCCTGCATGGGGTGGTCGGGCTGGGGGCGATGACGGGCCGATGCTCTCGCGCAGGGCGGCGGCCGTCCTTGAACTGGTTCAAGTCGCGTCATGCGTGCAGGCGCAGGACCCGTCCGGTGCCCGGCAGGGCCAGCGGCTCCCACGGGCCGCCACCGTCCGCAGGCGCCCGCCACAGGCGGGCGGTGGGGCCCTCGGGGGCCAGCCACACCGTGTGCCCCGGGCCGGGCAGCAGGAATGCCGCGGGCTCGGGCAGCGTCAGGGGCTCGGCCTGGCCGGGCGCACCCAGCCACCAGGCGCGGGCCTGGCCGGTGGCCGGGGCCAGCCAGCCGGCGGGCCCCTGGCGGGACCACGCCACGCCGTCGCCCGGACGCACCGCCTCCGGCAGGGGCCAGCGACCGGCCACGCGCCGGGTGTCCAGGTTGAAGGCCAGCGCGCCCAGGCCCGGGCTCCAGCCGATCACGCCGCTGCCGTCGGGCTCGGCGGCCGGGTGGTGCAGCGGGCTCGGCAGGGGGCTGCGCCGGGGGCGGCGCCAGGCCCGCACCGGCACGCCTTCACCCATGCGGAAGTCATGCACCAGGCCCTCGTAGCGGTCTTCCACCCGTGGGTCCAGCGGGATGTCCCACACCTCGGCCGTTTGTGAAGGTGCCACCAGGGCGGCCCGACGCACGGGCAGGTCCAACAGCGCGGGGGCGGGATCCTGGCAGGGCCAGCGGGCCCATTCGGTGCCGTCGTGGCGCCCCAGCAGCAGGACCGCGGCGTCCCTCGGGCGGTGGACCAGCAGGGCCTTCCCGCCGTCGGTCAGGCAGGGCGGGCCGTCGCCCTCGGACCCCGTCGGGCCGGGAATGCCGTGGCCCGGGTCCTCGGGGCGCGCTGCGGCCAGGAACAGGCCGGACGGGCCCTCGGGGCCCGGCACCCCATGCGGCGCGGCCCGGGGGGGGAGGGGTTGGTGCTGCGGTGGGTGGCCCGGCCACAAGGTCCAGAGACCGGCCGGCTGGGCGGCGAGCAGGGCCACCGCCGGTCCTGGCCAGGCCGGGGCGGTGGTGGCCACCACCGGGTCCGCCGAGCGGGCCGCCACGGCCGGCCCGAGCGTCAGCGCGGTCACCAGCCAGCGGCGGCGACACCGGTTCACTGCTTGGCGGCGGTGATGTCGGCCTTGGCGTCCAGGCCCAGGGTGTAGCCCATCGAGACGTGGTGGAAGCGGCCGTTGGTGTGGTCGTCGTGGATCGCGAAGCCGAAGTTCACCACCTTGCCGGGGGCCAGGGCGATGTCGCCGTCGGCCCCGGTGAACTTGCGGGTGAAGGTGACGACCCATTGGTCGCCCTTCTTCTCGCCCTTGGCCTCGACCAGGGCCTTGCCGCCCTCCATCACGCGCTTGTCGGCCACGTGGCCGTCCTTGGCGCCCTTGGGGGTCCATTGCAGCAGGTCGTAGTACTTGCCACCGGCCACGGAGCCGCCGGCGATGTACTTGGTCTTCTGGTCGTCCTTGGCGTCGGGCATGGTGCGCAGGTCCTGGTGGCAGGTTTCCCAGCAGCCGGACAGCGCCGCCCGATCGACCTTGTTGTCCTCCAGCATGAAGGCCAGCTTGACCGGGCTGTCCTTGTCCATCTTGGGGCCGCCGCCCGGGGGCTGCTTCCAGCTGAAGCGCAGGTAGAGCTGGCTGCCGTCATGGGCCGCCTGCACCGAGACCGGAATCGAGCCGGTCTTGCCGGCGATCGGCGCGGGCTCGTTCTTCTGGCCCGAGGCGATCTTCTTGCCCATGTCACCGGTCTCGTCGTGGTGGCAGCTGGCGCAGGTCTCGCCCTTCTTCAGCGCGCGGGCGCCGCCGTGCTCGGTGCCCTTGGTGACCCACTCGATCGGCGAGGCCCCGGGGTAGAAGACGGTGATGGTCTTGCCGGGTACCTTGGACCAGTCGGGGGCGGCGGCCACGGCGTGCCCGCTGCACAGCAGGGCGGTGGCGGCCAGCGCCAGCAGGCGCAGGGAGGGGGTGTGGTAGGCCTTGGTCATGGTGGCGGTCCTTTGAAGGGGGGTGGGGGTCGGTGAGGCGGGCCTCACTCGTCCTCCTCGGGCATGTTCTGAGGCTTGTGGTGGGCGATGCCCTTGTGGCAGTCGATGCAGGTCTCGTTGTTCTTGACGGCGAGCTCGTGCGACTTCTGCGCGCGGGGCTTCTGGGCGTCCTTGCGCATCGACTTGAAGTCGTGGCAGTTGCGGCACTCCAGGGAGTCGTTGGCCTTCATGCGGGCCCACTCGTGCTGGGCCAGCTCCAGGCGCTTGGCCTCGAACTTCTCGCGGGTGTCGATGGTGCCGGTGAGCTTGCCCCACACCTCTCGAGAGGCCTGGATCTTGCGCAGCACCTTCGGGCCCCAGGCCTTGGGCACATGGCAGTCGGGGCAGGTGGCCCGCACCCCGGTGCGGTTGCTGTAGTGGATGGTGTTCTCCGAGTACTCCCGGTAGACGTTGTCACGCATCTCGTGGCAGCTGATGCAGAAGGCCTCCTTGTTGGTGGCCTCCATCGCGGTGTTGAGTCCGCCCCACAGCACGACGCCGGCCAGGATGCCGATGCCCAGGATGGCGGCCAGCGACCAGGGGCTGGGACGGGTCAGCGCCAGCCAGGTGCGGCGAAGCAGCCCGGGGCGGGGGGAGAGATCGGCCATGGGTGTCCTTGGCGGGGTGGGGCGGGGGGCGGGGAGGCCCGGCGGGCCTCCCCGTTCCGGCGTCAATAGACGTCGTGCTGGGTGTTGAAGACGTTGAACTTGCCCGTCGGGGTGACGATCGACGGATCGCTGATCACCTTCTTGAGCTTGAGCGTCTTGTCGTCATAGACCACGATGGCCGACTGGTCGGTCTTGCCACCCCACAGCGAGATCCAGACCTCGTCGCCGGCCTGGTTGTATTCGGGGTGGGTGGCCCGGCGCAGCGCCTTGGTCTCGGGCAGGCCGGAGTCCTTGGCCACGTCCAGCTTCACCGGTTCCTTCTTCAGGTCCTTCAGGTCGTACACATAGACGGCCTCGGCGTTTTCGCGCTCGGGGTTCATCGGCATGTCGGCCCACAGGTGGGTGGACTTCGGGTGGGTCTTGACGAAGAGGTTGCCGGCGCCGGCGGTCTTCAGCTCCTGCACCACCTTCCAGTTGTGCTGCTTGTACTTGGCGTCGCTCTTTTTCTCGGACGGCGTGGAGATCAGCGTGATCGCCGCATCGCCCAGGTGGCCGGTGGCCCAGACGGGACCGAACTCCGGGTGAACGAAGTTGGCGCCGCGGCCCGGGTGCGGGATCTTCTTGGTGTCCACCAGCGCGGCGAGCTTGCCGGTCTTGGTGTCCACCGCGGCGATCTTGTGCGAGGCGTTGGCCGCGACCAGGAAGTAGCGCTTGGACGCATCCCAGCCGCCGTCATGCAGGAACTTGGCCGACTCGATGGTGGTGGTCTTCAGGTTCTTGATGTCGCTGTAGTCCACCAGCATGATCTGGCCGGTTTCCTTGACGTTGACCACCCACTCCGGCTTGGTCATCGAGGCGACGATCGAGGCCACGCGCGGCTCGGGGTGGTACTCGCCATCCACCGTGTTGCCGCGGGTCGAGACGATCTTCATGGGCTTGAGGGTCTCGCCGTCCATGATCGAGAACTGGGGCGGCCAGTAGGTGCCGCCGATCAGGTACTTGTCCTCGAAGCCCTTGAACTTGGAGGTGTCCACCGAGCGCGCGTCCGCACCGAGCTTGACCGTGGCGACCGTCTTGGGCGTTTCGTACCAGAGGTCGATCAGCGTCACCAGGCCGTCGCGGCCGACGGTGTAGATGTAGCGGCCCGAGGCCGACAGGCGCGAGATGTGGACCGCGTAGCCGGTGTCCAGCACCTGCCAGATCTGCTTGGTGTCGCCATCGACCAGGGCCAGCTTGCCCGCGTCGCGCAGGGTGATGGCGAAGATGTTCTTGAGGTTGACCTTGTTCTGCTGCGCCTTGGGGCGCTGGTCCACCGGTACCACCAGCTTCCAGCTGGCCTCCATGTCCTTCAGGCTGAACTCCGGCGGCACATCCGGCGTGTTCTGGATGTAGCGCGCCATGATGTTGATCTCGTCCTTGGACAGGATGTCGTCATAGTTCACCATCCCGCCCTCGGTGCCCATGCCGATGATCTTTTCCAGGCGGCTGGTGCCCAGCTTGAGCGTGCCGCCCTCCTGGACGGTGCCGTCCGGCAGCTTCTTGGTCCAGAGCGGTTCGAGGTTCTTGCCGGTGGCGCCCTTGCGCAGCACGCCGTGGCAGCCGGCGCAGCGCTCGAAGTAGATCTTCTTGCCGACCTCCTTCTCATGCGGGCTCAGCGGGGGGGCCGAGGTCTGCGCCATGGCGGCGCCAGCCAGCCCTGCCAGCAGCAAGGCGAAGGTCAGGCGAGGCAGGGTGCTGTTCGAGTTCATGGTCATTCCACTCCTGTGTGGGCCGCCGTGGTGTCCGGCTGCTGCGGCAACAAGGCGGCGGCATGCGCGGGCTCGACGTGACGGGCGGTGCGGGTTCGGCGAGCGGGGGCAATCGTCCGTCCGGCGCTTGCCCGGCGTCCTTGAACCAGTTCAAGGACGCCGGGTCGTCCTCAAAACGAACATGCCGCCAGACCCCACCAAGAGAGATTGCCCATGGCCTTCATCGACCTGCCCCTGCCGTCCCGTGCCGAACCGCCCGTGGCACGCAGCGCGACCGCACCGGCTGCTGGCCTGGTCACGCTGCTGGGGGCCGGCCCCGGCGATCCGGACCTGCTGACGGTGCAGGCGGTCAAGGCGCTGCAGTCGGCCTCGCTGGTGCTGTACGACCACCTGGTGGGCCAGGACGTGCTGCAGCTGCTGCCGCCCCAGGCCGATCGGATCTACGTGGGCAAGGAGTCCTCGCGCCACACCCTGTCGCAGGACGCGATCATCGAGCTGATGGTGCGCCTGGCCCGAGGGGGGCGCCCGCTGCTGCGCCTGAAGGGCGGCGATGGCTACATCTTCGGCCGTGGCGGCGAGGAGGCCGAGGCCCTGGCCCGCGCCGGCGTGCCGTTCCGGGTCCTGCCGGGCCTGACCGCGGCCCAGGGTGCGGCGGCCGCCGCGGGCATCCCGCTGACCCACCGCGAACACGGCCGCGCCCTGGTGCTGGCCACCGGGCACGGCCGCGAGGGTGCCGAGCTGTCGCTGGACTGGCCGCTGCTGGCGCGCCCGGGCCAGACCGTGGTGCTCTACATGGGCGTGGCCCACCTGCCGCAGATCTGTGACGGCCTGATCACCCACGGCCGCGACCCGTCCACCCCGGCGGCGGTGGTCGAGCGCGCCACGCTGCCCGACCAGCGCTGCATCACCGGCACCCTGGCCACGCTGCCGGCGCTGGCCCAGGCCCACCGGGTGCAGGCACCGGCCCTGATCTTCGTCGGCGAGGTGGTGCAACTGCAGGCGGTGCTGGCCCCGGCGATGGCCCTGGCGACGTCCCCGATGGCCCTGGCCTGAACGCCGTGGCAGCATCCGGGGCCTGATGCCCGTGTCCATGAACCCCTCCACCGCCGGCGCCGCCGACCCCGACCCCCTGGTCGAACTCGCCGACGCGCTGATCCATTCGCGCCAGCACATCGGCCCCAAGCGCCTGGTGGCCCCCGGCCCCGACGAGGCCGGGCTGCGGGCGCTGCTGGCCGCCGCCGCCGCCGCCCCCGACCACCAGCAGCTGTGCCCCTGGCGTTTCCATGTGCTGGGTCCGCAGGCCCGCGCGCGCCTGGGGGCCGCCTTCGCGCAGGCCCTGCTGGAGCGCGACGCCGCCGCCACCCCCGAGCAACTGGCCGACGCCCGTGACAAGGCCTTGCGCGGCCCGGTGCTGCTGCTGGCGGTGGCCGACCTGCGCACCGAGGAGCCCGGCGTCGCCGCGGCCGAGCGCCTGGTCTCCCTGGGAGCCGCGCTGCAGAACCTGCTGCTGGCCGCCCAGGCGCGCGGCTGGGGCAGCGGCCTGACCAGCGGCCGCGCCATGGGCTCGGCCGCGCTGCGCCAGGCCTTCGACCTGCAGGAGGGCGAGCACGCCGTCTGCTGCATCACCCTGGGCACGGTCAGCCGCGCCAAGCCACCCCGGCTGCGCCCCGAGGTGGACCGCTTCACCCGCTGGGAAGCATAAAGACAGGCGGAGCCCCCACGGCCGGGCTGCGCCCGACCTGCCCCCCCGAGGGGGCGGCGGAAGGCTTGGGGCGGCCCGGCGCCGTCCGGGTCGGCCCCCACGGCCGGGCTGTGCCCGACCTGCCCCCCGAGGGGGCGGCGGAAGGCTTGGGGCGGCCCGGCGTCCTCCGCTGCGCGCCATCCGCCGCGCCACAAGCGGTCCAGAAAGGGGGCCATTTCCCGGCTTTTCCCGGCTAAGCGGCCCTCAAGTTCCCCGGATCATCGTCACATCCCCCCATGGGAGTCGTACGCCATGATCCGATCGCTCTGGATTTCCAAGTCCGGGATGGAGGCCCAGCAGACCCAGCTGGACCACATCTCCAACAACCTCGCCAACGCCGCCACCAATGGCTACAAGCGCTCGCACGCGGTGTTCGAGGACCTCATGTACCAGAACCTGCGCCAGAGCGGCGCGGCCAGTTCCGAGCAGACCCAGCTGCCCACCGGCCTGCAGGTCGGCCTGGGCACGCGCGCCGTCGCCTCGGCCCGCGACTTCGGCCAGGGCAACCTGCAGCAGAGCGGCAACCACCTGGACGTGGCCATCAACGGCAACGGCTTCCTGCAGGTCACGCTGCCCGATGGCACCACCGGCTACACCCGTGACGGCGCCCTGAAGCTCGACGCCCAGGGCCAGATCGTCAACAACAGCGGCTACGCGGTGCAGCCCGGCATCACGGTGCCGGCCAATGCCCAGAGCCTGTCGATCAGCCCCAGCGGCCAGGTCAGCGTGACCCTGCCGGGGCAGTCCGCGCCGCAGGTGCTGGGCCAGTTCCAGATGTCGGCCTTCGTCAACCCGGGTGGCCTCGAGCCGCGCGGCCAGAACCTGTTCACCGAGACCGCCGCCTCGGGCACGCCCAACGGCGGCACCCCCGGCACCAATGGCCTGGGCACGCTGCAGCAGGGCTTCGTCGAGACCAGCAACGTCAACATGGTCGAGGAGCTGGTGACGATGATCCAGACCCAGCGCAGCTACGAGCTCAACTCCAAGGCCATCTCCACCTCCGACCAGATGCTCCAGCGTCTGTCGCAACTCTGAGGAGTGCCGTGATGCGCCGCCTCGTCCTGTCCCTGCTGAACGCCACCGCCCTGGCCGGCCTGGCCGCCTGCAGCACCGTCTACCCGGTGCCCACCGTGGACTTCGCCCACGCCACCGCGCCGGCGCTGTCGGCCAGCGGCCCGGCCGCCTTTCCCGAGATGCAGCCGGTGGCGCCGGTGGTGCCGCAGTACGCCCAGGGCAGCGGCTCGATCTACCAGGCCGCCGGCTACCGACCGCTGTTCGAGGACCACCGCGCCCGCATGGTGGGCGACACCATCACGGTCAACATCGTCGAGAACGTCAGCGCCACCCAGACCGCCAACTCCACCGTGGACAAGAGCGGCAAGGTCGAGTCCAGCATGTCCGCGCTGGGCGGCCTGTCGGCCCTGGGCCTGAGCCGCCTGGGCGCCACCGGCAGCGGCAAGAACAACTTCGAGGGCAAGGGCAGCACCGCCACGACCAACCAGTTCAGCGGCACGATCACCGCCACCGTGGTGGGTGTGCTGCCCAACGGCCACCTGGTCATCGCGGGCGAGAAGCAGGTCGGCGTCAACCACCGCGTGGACGTGCTGCGCTTCACCGGCCAGGTCGATCCGCGCAGCATCGCCCCGGGCAACAGCGTGCAAAGCGCGCAGATCGCCAACGTGCGCATCGAGAACCGAGGCCGCGGCCAGCTGGAAGACGCTCAAGCAATGGGCTGGATGGCCCGCTTTTTCCTCAACATCCTGCCGATCTGATCGCCGAGACTGCCGCCATGGACCGCTTTGACCGTGCCGCCCGATTCCTCCATGCCGCCACCGTGGCCGCGGCGTTCATCGCCAGCGCGGCGCTGTGGTGGCCGGTGTCCGCCGACGCCAGCCAGCGGATCAAGGAGGTGGCCTCGGTGCAGGGCGTGCGCCCCAACCAGCTGATGGGCTACGGCCTGGTGATCGGCCTGGACGGCACCGGCGACCAGACCACCCAGACCCCGTTCACCGCCCAGAGCGTCAACTCGATGCTGCAGCAGATGGGCGTGACCGTGCCCGCCGGCGCCCAGATGCAGCTCAAGAACGTGGCGGCGGTGATGGTCACCGCCACCCTGCCGCCCTTCGCCCAGCCCGGCCAGCAGATCGATGTCAGCGTGGCCTCGATCGGCAACGCCAAGAGCCTGCGCGGCGGCAGCCTGGTGGCCACCCCGCTCAAGGGCGCCGATGGCCAGGTCTACGCCCTGGCCCAGGGCGGCCTGATCGTCGGCGGCGCCGGCGCGTCGGCCGGCGGCTCCAAGGTCCAGATCAACCACCTGAGCGGCGGCCGCATCCCCTCGGGCGCCACGGTCGAGCGCAGCGTGCCCACGCCGCTGACCCAGGGCGAGTTCGTGCAGTACGACGTCAGCGCCGGCGATTTCGCCACCGCCTCGGCCGTGGCCAAGGCGATCAACGGCGCCAAGGGCGCCGGCACCGCCCAGGCCCTGGACGGCCGGGTGGTGCGGGTGCGCGCGCCCCAGAACCCCGACGAGCGGGTGGCCTTCCTGGCCGAGGTCGAGAACCTGCCGCTGAGCCTGGAGAAGCCCGCCGCCAAGGTGGTGCTCAACCCGCGCACCGGCTCCATCGTGATGAACCAGAGCGTGACCCTGGCGCCCTGCGCCGTGGCGCACGGCAGCCTGTCGGTGACGATCAGCTCGACCCCGGTGGTCAGCCAGCCGGGCCCGCTGTCCGGTGGCCAGACCGTGGTCTCGGAGAAGGCCGACATCCAGGTCACCCAGCAGGGGGGCAACGTCATCAGCGTGCCCGCCAGCGCGCAGCTGGCCGACGTGGTCAAGGCGCTCAACGCGCTGGGCGCCACGCCCCAGGACCTGCTGGCCATCCTGCAGGCGATGAAGTCGGCTGGCGCCCTGCAGGCCGACCT
>CALRTJ020000003.1:0-260137 GCA_943371055.1 Hydrogenophaga intermedia
AGGCGCTGAGGGGGGCGTTGGCCCCGAGGGAAGTGAAGGAGGAGGCCGAAGGCCGGGGGACGGAGCCCGGACTCAAACCGTCCTGAGGACGGTTTGTGCCTGGCGACGGCCAGGGGCTCTGGCCCTGGCATGAGTGAGGGGCCAAAGCCCCCCTCAGCAGCCCGCACCGACCCCTGCAGGACACCGTCCCCACGACCCCTCAGTTGGGATGCCCCTCCGCCGCCACCGGCTCTGGCCGCACCCGCAGCGCCCACCACACCCCCGCCACCAGCAGCACGATGCCGCCCGCCGTGAGCGGCCCGGGCCACTCGCCGCGCAGCGCGAAGGCATAGGCCAGGGCGGACAGGGTCTCGAAGACGATGAGCTGGCCGGCGATGTGGGTGGGCAGGCGCTGGCTGGCCTCGTTCCAGCACAGCGTGCCCAGCCACGAGGCCAGCAGACCGATCGCCAACATCAGGCCCACATAGGCCTGCGGGCGCGGACCGAAGGGCATCTCCCAGGGCGCGTCCTGCCACGCGAACACCGCCCAGGTCAGGCCGAAGCCCAGCACCGCCAGCGGCAGCGTCGCCAGGCCCTGCGCGGTGGCCCAGGTGCGCGGGCTGCGGTCGGCGTGGGCGCGCAGCCAGTCGGCGTTGCGGATCGGGTACCAGGTCCAGCAGGCCAAGGCCACCAGGGCGATGCCCGTGCCCAGCGCATAGCGGCCCAGGTCGGCGTTCGGGTCGGCGCGCAGCACGGTCCACTCGGCCTCGTTGACCAGGGCCAGGCCCAGGCCGATCAGGCTCAGTGAAGGAGCCAGTCGGGCCCAGGGCAGGCGGCCGTCGCGCGCGGCGTTGCGACGGTTGGCGGTGATCGCGATCACCACCGGCAGCGTGCCGATCACCATCGTCGGCAGCGGTGCGCCCGCGCGCTGGATCGCCGAGGACAGGCACAGGTAGTAGATGACGTTGCCCACCAGCGCCAGCTTCAGCGCCTCGAGCCAATCCTCGCGCGAGAGCTGCCGCAGCGCGGCGCGGTCCCACCAGGCCAGGGGCAGGGCGATCAGTCCGAAGGCCAGGTAGCGGCCGAAGGACAACATCACCGCGGGGTAGTCCGAGAGCATCAGGGGGCCGACGAAGACCAGCCCCCACATCAGTCCCGCGGCGAGCGCGAACAGGGTTCCGAGAAGCATCAATGCGTAGCACAAAAAGCCGCGGTTTTCGCGGCCTGGTCATCTTCGCATGAGCGGTTACAGTCACGCCCCGATATGAAAGCTCCCCTGATCGAACTGAAGGCGGTTGACCGCCGCCACGACTCCGGCGTGCTGGCCCTCGAGGGCCTGTCTCTGCGCATCGCCGCCCATGAACGTGTCGCCCTGCTGGGCGTGGCCTCCAGTGGCAAGAGCTCGGCCCAGCGCCTGATCGCCGGCATCGACCGCGCGCTCGGCGGTGAGGTGCTGCGCGCGGGTGAACCGCTGCGCGGCGCACAGACCGACATGGCCTTCGTCTTCGCGTCGGCCGCGCTCATGCCCTGGGCCACCGTGGCCATCAACGTCGAGCTGCCGCTGCGTCTGCAGGGCAGCGCGGCGCCGGTGGAGACCCGCGAGGCCCGCGCCCGCGCGGCGCTGGAACGCGTGGGCCTGGCCGCCCACGCCGACGCCCTGCCCAAGACCCTGGACGAGTCGCAGAAGATGGCCACGGCCCTGGCCCGTGCGCTGGTCGTCGACCCGGCCCTGGTGCTGCTGGACGACTGGCTGTCGCAGGTCAGCGAGCCGGCCCGCGCCGGCCTGCGCGCCACGCTGGCCCAGGCCCTGGCCGCCAGCGGTCGCCCGGCCACGCTGCTGGCCACGCGCGACGCCGACGAGGCCCTGCTGCAGGCCGACCGCGTGCTGGTGCTGGGCGCCCGCCCGGGCCGCGTGGTCGACGAGCTGGTGCTGGACGCCGCCAAGCCGCGGGATGCCGCCTGGCTGTCCACCAAGGCCGGCACCGCCGCCCGCGCCCGCCTGGCCGAGGCCCTGGCCAGCGCCGAGCAGCCGGCCTGAGGCTTCACCACGAGAAAGGGCCCGACAGGATCGCTGCCGGGCCCCGGTTGCCGCCCGCAGGCGGCGCTTTCACACGGATCGCGTGAACCCCTTGGAGGGCCTGCCACCGCAGGCCCCCGCCATCACTTGAATCGGTACTGCGCGCTGGCGTAGACGTAGCGGCCGCGCGGGTCGGTGTAGCTCGGGTCGTAGCCCGAGATGAAGAAGTAGGCCTGCTGCGAGAACGGCGGGGCCGCGTCGAACAGGTTCTGCACGCCGGCGCGCAGGGTCAGCGCCTTGGTCGCCTCGTAGCTGCCCGACAGGTTCCACAACTGGTAGCCGCCCACCCGGCGGTCGGCCTTGCCCACGATGGCCTGGTCCATGTGGCCGCGCAGGTAGCTGTTGGACAGGGTGGCGCCCCAGGGCCCCTGTTCCCAGTCCAGCGCCAGCGAATGGCGCCAGCGCTGCACCACGCCGTCGTTGATGAAGCGGCCGAGGTTGCTGACGTAGGGGTCGCCGTCGCCGGTCTGCTGCTTGGACTCCAGCGTGAGCGTGCCGTTGAGGTGCACGCCGAACACGCCCACCGGGCTGCGCAGGCCGGTGAAGGACAGGCCCAGGTCCAGGCCCGAGATGCGCTGCTTGCCGCGGTTTTGCTTGACCAGGTCGATGTGGTCGATCCAGTCGTCCTCGTCGCGGTGGACCAGGTTCCCGTACTTGGCCAGGTTGCCCAGGATCACGTCCACGCCCAGGGTGCTGATCAGGTTGGACTTCTCGACGTTCCAGTAGTCCAGCGTGGCACTGACGCCGCGGGCCGGCTCGAGCACCGCGCCCAGGGTGAACTGGCGCGACTTCTCGGGCTTGAGCTTGGCGTTGCTGTAGTTGTAGGTGGTCCAGGTGTCCGAACAGTCGGTGACGGTGTTGTCCGGGTCGGCCGCCATGCAGACCGGGTCCACCAGGGTGGCGGCAGTGCCTTGCGAGACCGGGCGGTACAGGTCGGACAGGCTGGGGGCCCGGAAGCCCCTGCCCACCGAGGCGCGCAGCAACAGCTCGGGCATGGCCACGTAGCGCAGGCCCAGTTTGGGGCTGAGCGCGCCGCCGCTGACCTGGTACTTCTCGTAGCGCAGGGCGGCGGTCACCTCGAGCGACTTGGTCAGCGGGGCCGAGACCTCGCCGAACACGCCGCCGACCTGGCGCGAGTGGCCGAAATCGGCGTCGGGGCCTTGCGAGGTCTCGCCCAGGATCAGGTCGTCGGCCAGGGCCTGCGACTGGTGGTACTTCTGCTTCTCCTGGCGGAACTCTCCGCCCAGGGCCAGCGACAGGTCGCCGCCACCCAGCTTCATCAGCGGGCGCGAGACGCGCGCGTCCAGGGCGGTCATCTCGCCGGTGGCGCGGCGGACCTCGCCACGGATCTGGGCCGACTCGTAATAGGCCAGGCCGGCCGCGCCCGACGGGCCGAAGGGGTTGATCGTGCCGTTGGTGAACCCGTCGACGATCATCTGCTCGTTCAGGTAGCCCTGGTGGTCGCGGTCGGAGACGGTGCTGGTGGCGTGGTTGATCGCCCACTCGTAGTCCCAGCCCGCCAGCACGCCATTGGTGCCGGCGAGGAAGCGCTGGCTGCTGGAGACCAGCTCGCTGGTGCGCAGGCCGGCCTCGACCAGGCGGGTGCGCACCGTGACCAGGCGGTTCTCGTCGCCGGCGGGCAGGCTGTCCAGGCCGTAGCCCTTGAGCGCCGGGATCATGGAGACGTCCAGGTCCACGTCGATCCGGTTGGGCGTGCCGCTGTAGAGGGTGCGGGCACGCGCGAGCGAGACCTCGGCGAAGGCCTGGTGGCCGTCGGGCAGCTGCAGCACGCCGCGGCCGAAGGCGCTGGCCTTGGTCGACTCGGGGTAGAGCTCGATGTTGCGCATGTAGTCGTAGGTGCAGCCGTCGACGCCGCCGATGCCGTCCGGCAGGTACAGGTTGGCCGGTGGGTTGCAGCCGTCCTTGGCGGTCGGATTGACGGTGCGGTTCTCGATCACCGTCTTGCCGTTGCTGGAGTAGCCGTTGGCCGCCAGGATGTCCACCTGGTCCCAGCTCAGGCGCAGGTTGCCCGGAAAGGTCGCGCTGGACAGCAGGTCGGGCAGGCGTTGCGGGATCTTCAGGTCGCTGATGAACTGGCGCTGCGAGGCGTTGAGCTTGCGGGTCTTCTGCAGGTCCAGCACGCCGATCAGGTTGAAGCCGTCGCGGCCCAGGTCACCGAGGCCGCCGGCCAGCGTGGCCGTCATCTTGTCGGCACCGCCCTCGGGGGTGGTGCCGGCGAGCACGCTGATGTCCACGCCGGTGAAGTCCCTGCGGGTGATGAAGTTGATCACCCCGGCGATGGCGTCCGAGCCGTACAGCGCCGAGGCGCCGTCCAGCAGCACCTCGACCCGCTCGATCGCGGCGGCGGGGATGCTGTTGAGGTCGACGCCGGCGGCGTCACCGGGCGAGGCGAAGTTGGCCATCCGGCGACCGTTGAGCAGCACCAGGGTGGACGACACGCCCAGGCCGCGCAGGTTGGCGCCGTTGAAGCCCATCTGGTCGCGGAAGCCGCCGAAGGCCATGCTGCCGCCGTCGGTCAGGTTGGCGGCGGTGGCCGACACGCGCGCGACGATCTCGGCGGCGGTGGTCAGGCCGGCCTTGCTGATCTCCTCGCGGCTGATCACCTGCACCGGCAGGGCGGTCTCGCCCTCGATGCGCTTGATCGCCGAGCCGGTGATCTCGACCCGCTGCGGGGCGGCCTCCTGGGCGACGGCGCCGGCGCACAGCGCGGCCAGCGCGGCCGCGGCCAGCCGGTGGGGGGTGAGGCGGGGGCGGCGGGCGGCGGGTCGCTGGCGCATGGCGGGGCTCCGTGGGCGTTGAGTGGGTTCGGTCCAGTCTAGGAAGCGCGCCGTGGCGCTTCACCGGGCCGACACATTCTGGTCGCGCGGTCGCAACTTGCGGTCGCATCGACGCAAACCCGCCCCACCGGCCCTGTCGCCGTTTGCGTCGATGCGACATCTTCTGTTGAGATTGCGAAGCCGCCTCGAGGCATCCCCGGGACCCCCGGGCGCCGGTGTCAAGATCGGGCCATCCGGCGCGGAGCCCCTGGGCATGCCCTGCCGTGCCGACCCAGGGAACACAAGAGAATCCGACGATGACGCTGCTGAACCTTCCCATGCGCCGCCGGCTGGCGGCCTTGCTGCTGGCCCTGGCCCCTTGGCCACTGCTGGCCCAGGTGCCGGCACCCGAGGCTGCCGCCTCCGAGCCGGCCGCGGCGCCGACCCTGACCGCCGGCGTGCCGGCCGCGGGCGCCATCACCGACGCGCCGATCAAGGGCTACGCGGTGGTGATCGGCGGCGCGCTCAAGGGTGACAACGAGGACATCTGGCGCCGCATGGTCGAGCTCTCGGGCGGCAAGGGCTCGCGCTGGGTGGTGTTCGGCACCGCCTCGCAGACGCCCGACAAGACCGCCCGCCGCCTGGCCGATCTGCTCGAGCAGCGCGGCGCCAGCGCCGAGATCATCCCGGTGGCGCCCCAGCTCAAGTGGGTCGACCTGGACCGGGCGGTGCGCGACCCGGCGCTGCTGGAGCTGGTCCAGAACGCCAACGGCATCTTCTTCAGCGGCGGCGCCCAGGAGCGCATCATCGACACCTTCAGCCCCGGCGGCCGCACCACGCCGATGCTCAAGGCGATCTGGGACGTCTACCGCCGCGGCGGCGTGATCGCCGGCACCTCGGCCGGCGCGGCGGTGATGAGCACCGTGATGTTCCGCGACGCGCTCAGCGTGATCAACGTGATGAAGGGCCAGCTGCGCGACGGCAAGGAGGTCGACCGCGGCCTGGGCTTCGTCGGCCCCAACCTGTTCGTGGACCAGCACTTCCTCAAGCGCGGGCGCTTCGGGCGCATGGTCTCGCTGATGCTGGCGCGCGGCTACAAGCTGGGCCTGGGCATCGACGAGAACTCCGCCGCGGTGGTGCAGGGCGACCAGGTTGAGGTGCTGGGCGCCAAGGGCGCGCTGCTGATGGACCTGCGCGACGCCAGGACCGACCCCAAGCTGGGCGCGCTCAACGTGCAGGGCGCCCGCCTGACCTACCTGGACCGGGGCGACCGCTACGACCTGGGCCTGCACCGCATCCAGCCCTCGGCCCGCAAGCTGCGCGGCCAGCGCCTGCTGCCTGGCGCCCCGGACTACAAGCCCGAGTTCCTGCGCGAGGCCTACTACACCGACATGCTGGGTGACTCCACCATCGTCAACGCCATGGCCGAGCTGATCGACAGCAAGCAGTCCGAGGCCCGCGGCCTGGCCTTCGACCCCAAGTCCACCCCGCACGAGGGCGTGTCCGACATGGGCTTCGCCTTCCGCCTGTACAAGGGCAAGGACAGCATCGGCTGGTACTCGGACGAGCTCGGCGGCGAGGAATACACCGTCGCCAACCTGTACCTGGACATCCAGCCGGTGCGCATCGCCCGCCCGATGTTCACCCCCTGGACCCCGCGCTGAGCGCCCCTACCCGACCCCCGCACCCGCCAAGAGGAGAGCCCTGATGTCCCGACGTTCCCTGATCGCTGCCCTGCTGGGCCTGGCCCTGGCCGCCACCGCGCAGGCGCAGGCCCCCGACTGGAAGAAGATCCGCATCGGCGTGGAGGGCGCCTACCCCCCGTTCTCCGAGGTCGGCACCGACGGCAAGCTCAAGGGCTTCGACATCGACATGGCCATGGCCCTGTGCGCCGAGATGAAGGCCGAGTGCACCCTGGTGCAGCAGGAATGGGACGGCATGATCCCGGCGCTGCAGTCGCGCAAGTTCGACGCCATCATCGCCTCGATGGCGATCACCCCCGAGCGCCAGAAGCAGGTCAACTTCACCAACAAGTACTACAACACCCCGCCGGCCTTCATCGGCAAGGGTGCGCCGCGCGACATCTCGCCCGCGGCCCTCAAGGGCAAGAAGATCGGCGTGCAGCGCACCACCAGCCACGACCGCTACGCCACCCAGTACTACAAGGATGCCGAGATCGTCCGCTACGCCAAGCAGGACGACATCTTCCTGGACCTGGCCGCCGGCCGCCTCGACGCCACCCTGTGTGACCAGGTCGCGGGCAGCGAGGGCTTCCTGAAGAAGCCCGCCGGCAAGGGCTTCTCGGTGATCGGCCACCCGGTGGACGACCCGTCGATCTTCGGCACCGGCTCGGGCATCGCCCTGCGCAAGGCCGACACCGCCCTGCTCGACAAGTTCAACGCCGCGATCACCGCCGTGCGCGCCAACGGCACGTACAAGAAGATCCAGGACCAGTACTTCGACTTCGACGTCTACGGCAAGTAAGCGGCAGGGCGGACGATGCTGCACGGCTACGGTCCCAGCCTGCTGCAGGGGGCGCTGCTGACCCTGGGCGTGGCCCTGGGCAGCCTGGGGATCGCCCTGGTGCTGGGCCTGGCGGGGGCGCTGGCCAGCCTGGCGCGCTCGCGCGTGCTCCAGGCGCTGGCCACCGCCTACACCACCCTGATCCGCGGCGTGCCCGACCTGGTGCTGATGCTGCTGGTCTTCTATGGCGGGCAGATGGCGGTCAACGCGCTGGGCGAGCGCCTGGGCTGGGACTATGTCGACATCGACCCCTTCGTCGCTGGCGTGCTGACCATCGGCTTCGTCTTCGGCGCCTACCTGGCCGAGGTGCTGCGCGGCGCCTTCCTGGCGGTGCCCCCGGGCCAGCGCGAGGCCGCGCTGGCCTTCGGCATGACGCGCGCCCAGGTGTTGCGCCGGGTGGTCGGGCCGCAGATGCTGCGCCACGCGCTGCCGGGCCTGTCCAACAACTGGCTGGTGATGATCAAGAGCACGTCCATCGTGTCGGTGATCGGCCTGTCGGACATGATGAGCCGGGCCGGCCAGGCCGCGGGCGCCACGCGCGAGCCCTTCGTCTTCTACCTGGCGGCCGGGGCGCTGTACCTGGTCTTCACCAGCCTGTCCGAACTCGCCTTCGCCTGGCTGGCGCGGCGGCTGGACACCGGCACGCGGCGGGTGGCGCTGTGATCGCCTGGGACATCATCGGCGAGAGCCTGCCGCTGTACCTGGCGGGTGCGCTCACCACCCTGAAGCTGCTGGTGCTGGCCCTGGCGGCCGGCCTGGCCGGCGCGCTGCCGCTGGCCATGCTGCGCAGCCTGTCCAACCCCTGGCTCAGCCGGCCGGTCTGGGCCTTCACCTACGTGATGCGCGGCACGCCGATGCTGCTGCAGCTGTTCCTGCTGTACTACGGCCTGGCCCAGTTCGAGGCGGTGCGCGCCAGCGTCTTCTGGCCCTGGCTGTCGTCGGCCTGGTTCTGCGCGGTGGCGGCCTTCGCGCTCAACACCTGCGCCTACACCACCGAGATCCTGCACGGCGCGATGAAGGCGGTGCCCGCGGGCGAGGTCGAGGCCGCCAAGGCCCTGGGCATGGGCCGCTGGCTGACGCTGCGCCGCATCGTGCTGCCCTCGGCCTTCCGCCGCGCGCTGCCGGCCTATGGCAACGAGGTGGTGCTGATGCTGCACGGCACCTCGCTGGCCAGCGTGGTCACCATCGCCGACCTCACCGGCGCCGCGCGCGAGGTCAACTCCATCCATTACCTGCCTTTCGAGGCCTTCATCACCGCCGCGGTGTTCTACCTGGCGATCACCGGCGTGCTGGTGCTGCTGCTGCGCGCCGCCGAGCGGCGCTGGCTGGCGCCGCTGCGGGCGCGCTGACCCCCTGAAGATGACCCCATGAAGACCGTCACCCACGCCCTGATCCCGGCCACCCCCGGCACCCGCCAGGAGCTGGTCAGCCTGCACTTCGGCACGCCAGGCGCCGGCCCCAAGGTCTACATCCAGGGCGGCCTGCACGCCGAGGAAGTGCCGGGCCTGCTGGTGGCGCACCACCTGCGCGGCCTGCTCACCACCGCCGAGGCCGAGGGCCGCCTGCTGGGCGAGGTCGTGCTGGTGCCCGCCGCCAACCCGCTGGGCCTGGCCCAGTGGCACCTGCGCGGCTACCAGGGCCGCTTCGAGTTCGCCAGCGGCGAGAACTTCAACCGCCACTTCGCCGACCTGAGCGACGCCGCGTGGCAGCGGGTGCAGGGCCGCCTGGGCCCGAATGCCGCGGCCAACGTCGCCACGGTGCGCGCCGCGCTGCGCGAGGCCGCCGCCGCCTTGCCCGCCTGCAGCCCGCTGCAGGACCTGCGCCGCACCCTGCTGGGCCTGGCCATCGATGCCGAGGTGGTGCTGGACCTGCACAGCGACGGCCACGGCCTGCTGCACCTCTACACCACGCCCGCCACCTGGGAGCAGGCCGAGCTGCTGGCGCGCTGCACCGGGGCGCGGGTGGCCCTGCTGGCCGAACACTCCGGCGGCGAGCCCTTCGACGAGGCCTGCTCGATGGTCTGGGTCGACCTGGCTGCGCGCCTGGGCCCGGACACCCCCCTGCCGCCGTCCTGCCTGGCCGCCACGATCGAGCTGCGCGGCGAGGGCGATGTCGCCCATCCGCTGGCCGCGGCCGATGCCGCCGGCATCCTGCGTTTCCTGGTCGCCCGGGGCGTGGTGCGCGACGAGCACGCCGCGCCGCTGCCGCCGCTGCGCTGCCTGCCCACGCCGCTGGCCGGCTCGATCCCGCTGGTGGCCCCGCACGGCGGCATGGTCGTCTTCCTGCGCGAGCCCGGGGCCGAGGTGGCCGAGGGCGAGCCCCTGGTCGAGGTGATCGACCCGATCACCGGCCGGTCCAGCGTGCTGGGCGCCGGCACCGCGGGCCTGTTCTTCGCCCACGAGAACCGCCGCTTCGCGGTCGCCGGCATGTCGCTGGGCAAGGTGGCCGGGGCCGACGCCCGCCGCCAGGGCTCCTTGCTGTCCGCCTGAGGATCACCCGATGAGCCAGCACCTGGGCCTGACGGTCGAGAACCTGCACAAGCGCTTCGGCGAACGCGAGGTGCTGCGCGGCGTCTCGCTGTCGGCCAAGCCCGGCGACGTGGTCGCCATCATCGGCTCCAGCGGCTCGGGCAAGAGCACCTTTCTGCGCTGCCTGAACCTGCTTGAGCAGCCCCACGAAGGCACGCTGCGCCTGGGCGACGAGACCCTGTCGCTGACCCGCGACCGCGACGGCAGCCTGCGCGCCGCCGACGAGCGCCAGCTGTGCCACTGGCGCGCCCGGCTGGCGTTCGTGTTCCAGTCCTTCAACCTGTGGCAGCACCGCACGGCCCTGGAGAACGTCATCGAGGCGCCGATCCACGTGCTGGGCCAGCCCCGCGAGCAGGCCCTCGAGCGTGGCACCCGGCTGCTGGCGCAGGTGGGCCTGTCGCACCGGCTGCATGTCTACCCTTCGCAGCTCTCGGGTGGCGAGCAGCAGCGCGTGGCGATCGCCCGCGCCCTGGCGGTGGACCCCGAGGTCATGCTGTTCGACGAGCCCACCTCCGCACTCGACCCCGAGCTGGTGGGCGAAGTGCTCAAGGTCATGCGCACCCTGGCCGCCGAGGGCCGCACCATGCTGGTCGTGACCCACGAGATGGAGTTCGCCCGCGAGGTCGCCAGCCACGCCGTCTTCCTGCACCAGGGCCTGGTCGAGGAGCAGGGCCCGCCGCGCGAGGTGCTGGTGCGTCCGCGCAGCGAGCGCCTGCGCCAGTTCCTCAGCGGCGGCCTGAAATGAGGGCCGCGCGATGAGCTCGCCGCGCATCGGCTGCCTGCTGCTGCCAGGCTTCTCGCTGGCCACGCTGGCCGGCGCGGTGGACACCCTGGCCGCCGCGGTGGCGCTGCAGCCGGGCCAGGTCGGTGAGCCGCTGCTGCTGTCGCTCGACGGCCGGCCGGTGCGCTCGAACGCCGGCGCCTGGGTGGTGGCCGGCGGGGTCGATGCCGCGCCGCCGCTGCAGATGGCGCTGGTGGTGGCCGACGGCCCCTGGCAGGTCAACCCGCTGGTCAACGACGCGGTCAGCGCCTGGCTGCGCCGCCAGGCCGCCGCCGGGGCGGCGCTGGGCGGTCTGGGGACCGGCGCGGCCTGGCTGGCCGAGGCCGGGCTGCTGGCCGGCCACCGCGCCACGCTGCACTGGCCGCACCTGGCGGCGCTGGCCGAGCGCCACCCGCAGGTGGTGCTGTCGCAGCAGCGCTTCGAGATCGACCGCGGCCGCCTCAGCAGCGCCGGCGGCGAGGCCGCGCGCGACCTGATGATCGCCTGGCTGGGCCAGCACCACGGCGAGCGCCTGGCGCAGGAGCTGGCCGCCCAATGCGGCCTGGGCACGCCCCGCCTGGCCGAGGAGCGCCAGCGCGTGCCCACACCCGGCCGCGGGGGCACCGGTTCGGCCAAGCTGGCCGAGGCCCTGGCCCTGATGGAGGCCAACCTGGCCGAGCCCCTGCCCACCGAGGAAGTGGCCCGCCTGGTCGGCGTGTCGCGCCGCCACCTCGAGCGCCTGTTCCGCCAGCACCTCGACGCGCTGCCCTCGCGCTGGTACCTGGGCCTGCGCCTCGAACGTGCCCGCGCGCTGCTGCGCCAGACCCCGCAATCCATCCTGCAGATCGGCCTGGCCTGCGGCTTCGCCTCCGGACCGCACTTTTCCAACGCTTACCGGGCGCATTTCGGGCGCACCCCGCGCGACGAGCGAGGTGCCCGCGCCAGCGCCTGGCAGACCGCACCGGCCGCGCTGCCGCAGGCCGAGCGCGAGGACCAGCCGTGACCGGGGAGCACGCCCGCTTCCTGCTGCGCCCGGCCGCCGCCGCCGACCTGCCCGGCCTGGAGCGGCTGGCCGCCGCCAGCGCCATCGGCATCAGTTCGCTGCCGGCCGAGCGCGAGGCCCTGCGCGAGCGCATCGTGCGCTCGCAGCGCAGCTTCGCCGACGACACCGAGCCCGACGCCCACTACCTGTTCGTGCTCGAGGACCACGCCGCCGGCGGCACCCTGGTGGGCACCGCGGGCATCGCCGCCAGTGCCGGCGGCGGCGACCCGTTCTACAGCTACCGCAGCGCCTACAGCGTGCACACCAGCCCGGCGCTGGGCGTGCGCCGCCGTGTCCACACCCTGCAGCTCGACCCGGCGCTCAGTGGCGCCACCCTGCTGACGGGCTTCCACATCGACCCGGCGCTGGAGCAGGGGCCCGCGGCCGAGCTGCTGTCGCGCGGCCGGCTGCTGTTCATCGCCAGCTTTCCCGAGCGCTTCGGCGACCGCATCGTCTCCGAGCACCCGGGGCTGGCCGACGAGAGCGGACGCTGCCCCTTCTGGGACGCGGTGGGCCGGCGCTTCCTGGACCTGGACTACCCGGCCGCCGAGCGCCTGGCCGCGGGCCGCGGCAAGGCCTTCCTGGCCGACCTGCTGCCACCGTCGCCGATCCACGTGCCGCTGCTGGACGAGGCCACCCAGTGGGCCATCGGTCAGCTCCACCCGGTGGCCGAGCGGCCATTCCAGATCCTCCTGGACGAGGGCTTCGAGGCCGACACCTGGCTCAATGTCTTCGATGGCGGCCCCACGCTGGAGGGTCGACTGCCGCTGCTGCGCACCGCCCGCCGGCTGCGGGGCGTGGGCGTGCTGCCGCCGGCGCCTCCCGGTGCCCGCCAGGCCGGCACGCTGCACCTGGCGGCCAGCCGCCGCCGCACCGGCTGGCGCGCCAGCCTGTTGCACCTCGACGCCACCGCCCCGGCGGTGGCGCTGGACGACGCGGCCGCGGCCCTGCTGGGCCTGCAGGCGGGCGACACGCTGCAGGTGGCCTCGATCGACGGCGGCGAGGTCAGCCCATGAACCGTTGGCAGGTGCGCCCGGTGGGCCCCGACGACCTGGCGCGCCTGGCGCCCTGGCTGGCGCCCGGCGCCGACCTGACGCTGCCGCGAGACCCGGCGGCCGAGCCCTGGCTGCTGGCCGAGGACGCCCGCGGCCCCGCTGCCGCCTTGCGCCTGCTGGGCCCGGTGGGCCTTTGCCGCCCCCGGCACTGGTTCCATGTGGGCTGCGTGGTGCACGCGGTGCCCGAGCTGGGCCTGTACAGCCGCCAGAGCACCCTGCAGCTGGGCAACGACCACACCGGCGCCTGCGAGCTGGCCGACCCGGCGCACGACCCGTCGCGCGACATCGACGAGCAGGCCGGCGCCTGGCGCGCCCTGCTGCAGGCCGCCAGGGCCCACCACCGGGACCGACAGGCCGCCGGCCCGTCCGGGCGCCTGATCGCCGGCCTGCCCGGGCTGCGCGACGGGCAGGGCGGCTCGCCGTTCTGGCGCGGCCTGGGCGGCCACTTCCTCGAGGCCGAGCCCTGGGACGTGCTGCGCCGGCACGGGCCCGAAGGCCGGGCCCACCTGGCCGCACTGCTGCCGCGCCAGCCGCTGTACTGCAGCTTCCTGTCCGCCCCGGCCCAGGCCGCGGTGGCGCAGGCCGACCCGCAGGCGCGGGTCTGGATGGCGGTGCTGACCGATGCCGGCTTGCGCTACAGCCACCACATCGACATCGTTGACGGCGGCCCGGTCCTCGAGGTCCACCTCGATCCCTGGTGCCGCTGAGCAGGACGGCCATGGACTGGGACCACCCGAACCCCTTCACGCTGGCGCTGTCGCCGCGGCCCGAGGACATCGACGGCCTGGACCACACCAACAACGCCGTCTACGTGCAGTGGTGCGAGCGCATCGGCTGGGCCCACTCCGAGTCGCTGGGCCTGTCGCTGGCCGACTACCGGCGGCTGGACCGCGCGATGGCGATCCACCGCGGCGAGTACGACTACCTGCTGCCCACGGTGCTGGGCGACGCGCTGGTGCTGGGCACCTGGCTGTGGCGCGGCGACGGCAAGCTGCGCATGGAGCGGCGCTTCCAGCTCATCCGCCCGGCCGACGGCCAGACGGTGCTGCGCGGGCGCTGGCAGCTGGTGTGCATCGAGGTCGGCAGCGGCCGTGCCCGGCGCATGCCGCCCGAGTTCGCCCAGGCCTACCTGCCGGTGGCCCTGGACGGGCCCTGAATGCAAAAAGGCAGCCGGTAGGCTGCCTTCGTTCCCAACGGGGCGCCGGGTAGGCGCCCTGGTCTTCTGTCAGGGGCTCTGTGCGGCCCGATCAGAAGCGCTTGCCGAAGCCGACGCTCAGCAGCCAGGGATCCACGCTGAACTTGCCGACCTTGGTGCCGTTGGTCAGCTTGACGTCGGTGCCGATCTGGACGTACTTGGCGTCCAGGTTGACCAGCCAGCCGCCGCCCACCGGGATGTCGGCGCCCAGCTGGGCGGCCAGGCCGAAGCTGTGGCGGCCCAGGTTCAGCGGGATGTCCGCACCACCGGTGGCCACGGCTCCCGGCACGGTGATCTTCACGCTGTCGATGTAGGTGTAGTTGACGCCGGCGCCGACGTAGGGGCGGAAGCCCTGCAGGTCGGTGAAGTGGTACTGGGCGGTCAGGGTCGGGGGCAGGTGCTTGAAGCTGCCGATCTTGGCGGAGCCGCCGTTGAAGTCGGCGTACAGCGATTGCTTCTGCGGGTAGGTCAGGATCAGCTCGGCCGCCAGGTTGGGCGTGAAGAAGTAGCTGATGTCCACTTCCGGCAGCCACTTGTCGTTGATCGACACGGTGGCGTTGGTCAGGGTGGTGGCGGCGTCCAGCGTGGCCTTCAGGGTGGCGTTGTTGGTGTTGGACGACAGCAGGTCCACGGCACGGGCGCGGATGATCCAGTTGCCGCTGTCCTGGGCGGCGGCGATCTGCGGGGCGGCCAGCGCGGCGACGGCGGCGATGGCGAACAGGGTCTTCTTCATGGAGCGGCTCCTTCTTCGTTGCATGGGATGACAGGCCCGTTGGCGGGGTCTGGGTGCATTGCAACGCGGGGGCCGCGCCGTCAACTTGTGTCGGCGCAAGGCAGCGGGGTGTTCGGGTTCTCCCGCAGGGTGGCCTTGATCTGAGTCAGCTGGCGTGGCGGCCGGCGATGCGCCGGCGCCACACCGCGGGCTCAGGCACCGAGCCTGCGGCAGATCTCGAGCACCGGGGCCGACTGGTTCATCGTGTAGAAGTGCAGGCCCGGCACGCCCTGGGCCCGCAGGCGATCGCACAGGGCGGTCACCACGTCCAGGCCGAAGGCCTTGATGCTGGCCGTGTCGTCGCCGAAGCTCTGCAGCCGCAGGCGGATCCAGCGCGGGACTTCGGCGCCGCAGCTGTCGGCAAAGCGCAGGATGCCGCTGGCGTTGGTGATCGGCATGATGCCGGGCACCACCGGGATGTCCGCCCCCAGCGCACGCGACTCGTCGACGAAGCGGAAGTACGCGTCGGCGTTGAAGAAGAACTGCGTGATCGCGCTGCTCGCCCCGGCCTTGACCTTGGCCGCATAGGCCTGCAGGTCGGTCTGCGGGCTGCGGGACTGCGGGTGCATCTCGGGGTAGGCCGCCACCTCGAGGTGGAAGTGGTCACCGGTCTCGGCGCGGATGAAGGCCACCAGGTCCGAGGCGTAGCGGAAATCGCCCATCGCGCCGTAGCCGCTGGGCAGGTCGCCGCGCAGGGACACCAGGCGGCGCAGACCCATCGAGCGGAACAGGGCGAGCTTCTCGCGCACCGACTCGCGGGTGGCACCGACGCAGGTGAAGTGCGAGGCGCCGTCGCGGCCCTCGGCCAGGATGGCCTGCACCGCCTGCAGCGTGCCGTCCTGGGTGGAGCCGCCGGCGCCGTAGGTCACCGAGCAGAAGGCCGGGTCCAGCGCGTAGAGCTGCTGGCGCACGCCGGCCAGCTTCTCGCTGCCCTCGGCGGTTTTCGGGGGAAAGAACTCCAGGCTGATCGGGAAGCCGGGGGTGGAAGTCAGCATCAAGGTCTCCAGGGTTCAGGCACGTCGCGCCTGGACAAAGAATTCGCGGTTGCCATCGCCGCCGGTGACGGGGCTGTCGCGCCAGGCCAGCACCTCCAGGCCGCACTTGCCGCAGGCCTTGCGCAGGCGCCGCTCGACGTGCGGGTAGGACGAGGCGTCCTTGACCAGGCCCTTCTTGTTGATCTCGGCGGGCTGCAGCTCGAACTGCGGCTTGACCAGCATCAGCAGGGTGCCGCCCGGGGCCAGCAGGGGCGCCAGCGCCGGCAGCACCAGGGTCAGGGAGATGAAGGACAGGTCGCCGGTGATGAAGTCGAAACCGGCCTCGGGCGCGTCCGGGCCCAGGTCGGCCAGGCTCAGGTGGCGGGCGTTGACGCCCTCGAAGGCGCGCACCCGCTCGTCGGCCGCCAGCTTGGGGTGCAGCTGGGCATGGCCCACGTCGACGCCGAAGACCCGGGCGCAGCCCGCGGCCAGCAGCACCTCGGTGAAGCCGCCGGTGCTCTGGCCCACGTCCAGCGCGATGGCGCCGTTCAGGTCCAGCCCGGCGGGCACCAGCGCGCCCTCGAGCTTGAGCCCGCCGCGCGACACCCAGCGCAGCTCGGCGTCATTGGTGACCTCGAGCTGGGCGTCCTCGGGCAGGTCATCGCCCGACTTCTTCGGCACCTGCCAGCCCTTCGGGCCCAGCCAGCGCACCGCGCCGGTCTCGATCAAGCGCTGCGCGGCCGACCGGGTGGGCGCCAGGCCCCGTTGAACGAGGAGGATGTCAGCACGCATGGGGAGTCAGGGAACGGAGGGCACGAGGGCCCGTGGAAGGACGGAGCGCCCCGGCTGGAGCGCCCCGCAGAACAGCCCGACGGCTGGCACCAGGCGGAGGGATCAACCGCCCCCCACCGCCGTCGGCCGGCCGCCAGGCCGCCGACCCATCGCGCGACCGCCGCGGATCCGGCTTGGCCGGTCCGCCAGCGGTGCCCCCTTGAGGGGGCGGCCGTCAGGCCGCAGGGGGTGGTCTCAATACCGGTACGAGTCGGGCTTGTAGGGGCCCTGCTTGGGCACGCCGATGTAGGCGGCCTGCTCGTCGGAGAGCTCGGTCAGCATCGCGCCGACCTTCTTCAGGTGCAGGCGCGCCACCTTCTCGTCCAGGTGCTTGGGCAGCACGTAGACCTTGCCCACGTCGTAGCCCTCGGGGTGGGTGAACAACTCGACCTGGGCGATGGTCTGGTTGGCGAAGGAGTTCGACATCACGAAGCTGGGGTGGCCGGTGCCGCAGCCCAGGTTCACCAGCCGACCCTTGGCCAGCAGGATGATGCGCTTGCCGTCCGGGAAGATCACGTGGTCGACCTGCGGCTTGATCTCCTCCCACTGGCACTTCTCTTCCAGCTTGGCGACCTGGATCTCGTTGTCGAAGTGGCCGATGTTGCAGACGATGGCCTGGTCCTTCATGGCCGCCATGTGCTCATAGGTGATCACGTCGCGGTTGCCGGTGGTGGTCACGAAGATGTCGGCCTTGTCGGCGGCCCACTCCATGGTCACGACCTTGAAGCCTTCCATCGCGGCCTGCAGGGCGTTGATCGGGTCGATCTCGGTCACCCAGACCTGGGCGCTGAGCGCGCGCAGGGCCTGGGCCGAGCCCTTGCCCACGTCGCCGTAGCCGGCCACCACGGCGACCTTGCCGGCGATCATCACGTCGGTGGCGCGCTTGATGCCGTCGACCAGCGACTCGCGGCAGCCGTACAGGTTGTCGAACTTGCTCTTGGTGACCGAGTCGTTGACGTTGATCGCGCGGAACAGCAGCGAGCCCTTGGCGCTCATCTCCTTGAGGCGGTGCACGCCGGTGGTGGTCTCCTCGGTCACGCCGATGATCTCGGCGGACTTGCGGGTGTACCAGGTGGGGTCCTCGGCCAGCTTGGCCTTGATCGCGGCGAACAGGATGCGCTCTTCCTCGCTGCCGGGGTGGGCCAGCACCGAGGCGTCCTTCTCGGCCTTCTGGCCCAGGTGCATCAGCAGCGTGGCATCGCCGCCATCGTCCAGGATCATGTTCGGGCCTTCGCCCGGGGTGCCCTTGGCGCCGAAGTCGAAGATGCGGTGGGTGTAGTCCCAGTAGTCGACCAGGGTCTCGCCCTTGATCGCGAAGACCGGGGTGCCGCTGGCGGCGATGGCCGCGGCGGCGTGGTCCTGCGTGCTGAAGATGTTGCACGAGGCCCAGCGCACGTCGGCGCCCAGGGCCTTGAGGGTCTCGATCAGCACCGCCGTCTGGATGGTCATGTGCAGCGAGCCGGTGATGCGGGCGCCCTTCAGGGGCTGCTTGGCGGCGTATTCCTCGCGGATCGCCATCAGGCCTGGCATCTCGGTCTCGGCGATGCGGATTTCCTTGCGGCCCCAGTCGGCCAGGGAGATGTCGGCGATGGCGCTGTCGGCCAGCTTGAGGTTGTCGGGCGCGTTCATGGTGCGGTCCTTCGGTTCAAGGTGAAACGAAAACCCGCGCCGCGCCAGGCTGGCGGCGATCACACGCATGCGGGGGGAGACGGGACACGGCTCACCCACGATGGCTTGACGCGATGCGGGTGAGCGCCGTTGCAATGGGGAGTTTCCGAGCCTGGGGTCCTGCGGGACCTTGCAACGCTCCTCGGAATGGGGCCGCATTCTAGCGAAGGCCGCCGCGGGCTGCACGGGCCCAGCCCGTGCGCGGCGACAGGTATTTCACGCCCCGCCGCCGCGGAACGGCCCAAGGGGGGGCGCGGCGAGACGACTCAGCCGGCGTTGCTGTTGGCCAGCGGGTCGTCGCCCACGCTGGGCACCAGCGAGGGCCGGCCGACGATCAGCGGGTCCACCGCGCCCATGGCCGGCAGGTCCTTGCGGCCGTAGGGCAGGCGGTGCAGCACGTAGCGCATCGCGTTCAGGCGCGCGCGCTTCTTGCAGTCGCTCTTGATCACGGTCCAGGGTGCGTCGGAGGTGTCGCAGTGCAGGAACATCGCCTCCTTGGCGCGGGTGTAGTCGTCCCATTTGTCCAGGCTGGCCTTGTCGATCGGGCTGAGCTTCCACTGCTTGAGCGGGTGCGACTCGCGTTCCTTGAAGCGGCGGCGTTGCTCGGCACGGCTGACCGAGAACCAGAACTTGAACAGGTGCACGCCCGAGCGCACGAGCTGGCGCTCGAACTCGGGGGCCTGGCGCAGGAACTCGTCGTACTCCCGCGGGCTGCAGAAGCCCATCACCCGCTCGACCCCGGCGCGGTTGTACCAGCTGCGGTCGAACAGCACGATCTCGCCGGCCGTGGGCAGGTGCTGGATGTAGCGCTGGAAGTACCACTGGCCGCGTTCGACCTCGCTGGGTTTTTCCAGGGCCACCACGCGCGCACCGCGGGGGTTCAGGTGTTCCATGAAGCGCTTGATCGTGCCGCCCTTGCCGGCCGCGTCGCGGCCCTCGAAGACGATCACCACGCGCTGCCCGGTTTCCTTGACCCAGGCCTGCAGCTTCAGCAACTCGACCTGCAGGTAGTACTTCTGCTTCTCGTAGGCCTTGCGCGAGAGCAGGTTCTTGTACGGATAGGCGCCGTCGCGCCAGCCGCTGGAGAGCTCGGTGTCGGGGTCCGGGCCGGGACTGGCCGAGCGGGCCTTGGGCGGGACCGGCTGGGACAGGGCCCGGCGCAGGGCCTTGACGTCGTCGGGCGAGGCACCGTCGACCAGGGCACGGACCTTGGCCAGCACCTCGGGCTCGGGGGCGCCGGAGCGGGTCACGGCCTTGACCACCTCGGCCTGCACCACCTGCTTGGCCTGGAGGGCCTGCTCGGCGGTGAAGTCGCGGCGGCCGCGCTCGGTCTGGCTGGGGGTCACGTCCCCGGCGGCGGCGCGGCGCGGGCGCGGCGTGGCCGGGCGGGCAGGGGTCTTGCGGGCGGGGGTGGAACGGGTGCTCATGGTGGTGTCGGTGAGGGCACAGGAGCCCTCCATCATGAAACGATGACCGGCGCGTGACTTGAGCGGCATCAAGGGTTTCGAGCGGGTCCACGCGCCATGGGACACTGGCGCGATGGATCTGCCCGGCCACACGCCCTGGGACCGCGCCACCGCCGCCGACCTGGCCGGCGTGCAGGGCGTGCTCACCGACATCGACGACACCCTGACCCGCGACGGCGCCATCGAGCCCGCCGCGCTCGACGCCCTGCACCGACTGGCCGCCGCCGGGCGCCCCTGCATCGCCATCACCGGCCGCCCGGCCGGCTGGAGCGAACCCTTCGCGCTGGCCTGGCCGGTGGCGGCCATCGTGGCCGAGAACGGCTCGGTGATGCTGCGCGGCGAGGGCGGCCGCCTGCGCCACGACTTCAGCCAGGACGCCGACACCCGCGCCGCCAATGCCCGCCGCCTGCAGGCCTGCGCCACCGACGTGCTGGCCCGCGTGCCCGGTGCCACGCTGGCCCAGGACAGCGCCGGCCGCCTGACCGACATCGCGGTCGACCACAGCGAGTTCGCTCACCTGGACCCGGCGCGGATCGACGCCGTGGTGGCGGTGATGCGCGCGCACGGCCTGACCGCCACGGTGAGCTCCATCCACGTCAACGGCTGGATCGGCGAGCACAGCAAGTGGACCGCGGCGCGCTGGGCCGTCGAGTCGGTGCTGGGCCGGGCCTTCGAGCCGGCGGACTGGCTGTACGTGGGCGACTCCACCAACGACCAGCTGATGTTCCAGCACCTGCCGCGCAGCGTGGGCGTGGCCAATGTGGCGCGCTTCTGGCCGCAACTGGCGCACCGCCCGCGCTGGGTCACCCGGGCCGAGCGCGGCCAGGGCTTCGCCGAGGTGGTCGAGCGCCTGCTTCAGGCCTCCAGCCCCAGGAACTGAGCCATCCGCTGCAGTTCATCGTCCAGCGCGGCGCCGAAGCCGGCGTCGCGCGGACGGCCCTGGACAAAGCCGATGTCGGGCAGCAGCCGCCCGTCGACCACCGACAGGTTGGCCCAGCCGGGCACCTGGCCCCGCCACAGCAGCGGCAGGGCGTAGTGTCCGCGCACCCGCCGGGCGGCCGGCGTGTAGGCCTCGAAGCGGTAGGCCCAGCCCCAGAAGGCCTCGAAGCGGCGGCGGTCCCAGACGATGGGGTCGAAGGGCGCCAGCAGGCGCAGCGTGTCGTCCAGCCGGTGCCGGCGCGAGGCGGGCGCCTCGCCTTCGGGCCAGTGCCAGCGCGTGCCCGCGACCTCGGCCGAGGGCAGGCGGGCGCGGGCCCTGGCCAGTGCCGCGGCGCGGTCGCCGCGCCACTGCGGCGCGCCGCCGCCCAGGTGGCTGAGCAGCTGGCCCAGGGTGGCGGCGGGCAGCGGGGCGTACAGCGCCACCACCGCGTCCACCAGCGCGTCCAGCGCCGCCTGCGGGTCTTGTGGCGCGGGGGTCGCCGGGCGGGCGGCGTACAGCCGGGTGCCGCCCTCGCGCCGCGCCACCCGCAGCAGGCCGCGGTAGTGCATGCCGTCGAGCAGCTCGGTGCTGGCGCGCGACGAGCCGCCGAACCAGTTGCGCGTGCTGCCATGCTGGAAATGGGCGTCCACCTCGCGCGGATGGACCACGCCGCGGCCGCGCACGAAGTCCAGCACCGCCTCGGCCTGGCGCCAGCGCGCCGGGGTCCAGGCCTGGCGGGCCTCGCGCGGGTGCATCAGGGCGTGCAGCGCGGGCGTGACGAAGCCGTAGTTGACGAAGAAGTCCTCCTCCACCGCCAGCCGCGGGTAGCGCCGCTCCAGGTCGCCGGCGCGGTAGTCCTTGACGCGGTGGCGCAGGGTCAGGTCCTGGGCCCGGGCCGGCGCGCGCAGCGGGTCCGCCTGCACGAAGCCCAGCCGCGCCAGGGTGGCGGGCAGGCTGGCCGGGCGGCCCAGGCTGCGGGCGATCGCGAAGCGCCGGAGGTCGTCGAGGGTGAGGGCGGCAGGCATGGCCGGCAGGATAGCGGCGCGGCGGCTATCCTCGGCCCATGGACAACACCGGCCCCGAGACCCGCGCCCTGTGGCAGCAGCGCCTGCTGGCGGCCGGTCCGCGGGCGCTGCCGGCCGAGGGCCTGCGCCGTGCCGCGGTGGCCCTGGCGGTGGTCGAGACCGGACACGGCGCCGACGCCGCCGGCCTGCCGCGCCACGCCGGCTGGAGCCCGGCGCCGGCCCTGCTGCTGACCCGCCGCGCCGCCCACCTGCGCGCCCACGCCGGGCAATGGGCGCTGCCCGGCGGCCGCATCGACGGCGACGAGAGCCCCGAGCAGGCCGCGCTGCGCGAGCTGCACGAGGAGGTCGGCCTGGCCCTGCCGCCCGACGCGGTGCTGGGCCGGCTGGACGACTACGCCAGCCGCAGCGGCTACCTGATCACGCCGGTGCTGGTGTGGGCGGGGGCCGCCCGGGCCCTGCAGCCCAACCCCGACGAGGTCGCCAGCGTGCACCGCATCCCGGTGGCCGAGCTGCTGCGCCCCGACGCGCCCCTGCTCAACCAGACCCCGCACGCCGAGCACCCGGCCCTGCGCATGCCCATCGGCGACAGCTGGATCGCCGCGCCCACCGGCGCGTTCCTGTACCAGTTCGCCCAGTGGTGCCTGCGGGGCGAGCCCACCCGGGTGGCCCATTTCGACCAGCCGCGCTTCGCCTGGCAGTGAGCGGCGCCGGGGCGGCGACAATGCGGGGTTCGACTCCCCCCCACCGACCCAGAGGTTCACGACCATGAGCAAGCCGATCGGCACCCCGCTGTCCCCGTCCGCCACCCGCGTCATGCTGCTGGGCAGCGGCGAGCTGGGCAAGGAGGTGCTGATCGCGCTGCAGCGCCTGGGCGTGGAGACGATCGCGGTCGACCGCTACGAGAACGCCCCTGGCCACCAGGTGGCCCACCACGCCCGCACCATCACCATGAGCGACCCGGCCCAGCTGCGCGCGCTGATCGAGGCCGAGCGGCCCGACCTGGTGGTGCCCGAGATCGAGGCCATCGCCACCCCGGTGCTCGAGGCCCTGGAGGCCGAGGGCCTGGTCCGCTGCATCCCCACTGCCCGCGCCGCGCGCCTGACCATGGACCGCGAGGGCATCCGCCGCCTGGCCGCCGAGACCCTGGGCCTGCCGACCAGCCCGTACCGGTTCTGCGATGCCTTCGAGGAGCTGCAGGCCGCGATCGACGGCGGCATCGGCTACCCCTGCGTGGTCAAGCCGGTGATGAGCAGCTCGGGCAAGGGCCAGAGCAAGATCGACGGCCCGGCCGACGTGCGCAAGGCCTGGGATCACGCCATGGCCGGCGGCCGCGTCGGCCCGGGCCGCATCATCGTCGAGGGCTTCATCGACTTCGACTACGAGATCACCCAGCTGACCGTGCGCGCCCTGGGCGCCGACGGCCAGGTCCAGACCCACTTCTGCGACCCGATCGGCCATGTGCAGGTCAGCGGCGACTACGTCGAGAGCTGGCAGCCGCACCCGATGAGCCCGGTCGCGCTCGAGAAGTCGCGCGAGATCGCCCGCGCCATCACCGCCGACCTGGGCGGCCAGGGCCTGTTTGGCGTGGAACTCTTCGTCAAGGGCGACCAGGTCTGGTTCAGCGAGGTCTCGCCGCGCCCGCACGACACCGGCATGGTGACCATGGCCACCCAATGGCAGAACGAGTTCGAGCTGCACGCCCGCGCCATCCTGGGCCTGCCGGTGGACACCACCCTCAAGAGCCCGGGCGCCAGCGCGGTGATCTACGGCGGCGTGGACGCCACCGGCATCGTCTTCGACGGCGTGGCCGACGCGCTGGCGGTGCCGAACAGCGACCTGCGCCTGTTCGGCAAGCCCGAGAGCTTCACCAAGCGCCGCATGGGCGTGGCCCTGGTGCACGACGCCGACGTCGAGCACGCCCGCGCCCAGGCCAAGCGGGCCGCCTCGAAGGTGCGCCCGCGCCAGGCCTGAGGCCCGTGCGCCGGCCGCCGCTCCCGTGCTGATGTCGTCCTGCAGTCCATGAGCCTGTCTTCCGAGTCTTCCCGTCCCGCCGCCGTCCCGGCGGGCCTGTGGCCCTGGGCCGCCGCGGCCACCGTGCTGGTGCTCGCCGGCGCCGCCCTGCACCGTGCCGGGGGGCAGCAGGCGCTGTTCCTGGTGCTGCAGGCCTGGGGCGAAGGCGTGCCCGCCACCGTCTGGGCTGCCCTGAGCGTGCTGGGCCTGGGCTGGAGCGGCGCGATCGTGCTGTGCGCGCTGGCCCGACCCGGCCGTGGCCAGCGGGCCGTGGCCGCGATGGTGCTGGCGGCGCCGCTGGCCGGCCTGCTGGTGCTGGTCGGCAAACGCCTGTTCGATGTGCCGCGCCCGGCCGCGGTGCTGGGCGAGGGCCTGCGGGTCATCGGCGAGCGCCTGACCGCCGCCAACTCCATGCCCTCGGGCCATTCCATCACCGCCGCCGCGGTGACCGCGCTGATCCTGCTGGGCCTGCCGCTGCGGTGGCCGCAGCGCCTGCTGGTGGCCGCGGGCGGCGCCGCGGTGCTGCTGTCGCGCGTCGAGGTCGGTGCCCACTGGCCGGCCGACGTGCTGGCCGGCGCCGGCCTGGGCGTGTGGGCCGCGCTGCTGGCCTGGTGGGCCGCCGCGCACTGGTCGCCGCTGCGGCGCCTGGCCACCGGCCTGGAGGGCCGCACCGGCCAGCGCCGCCTGGCCCTGGCCGAGCTGGCGCTGGGTGCCGGCCTGGTCAGCTCCCACACCGGCCACCCCGACGCCGCCTGGCTGCCCTGGGCGCTGGCTGCCGTGGCCCTGGCCAGTGCGGTGGCCCGCTGGCGCGCCGCCGACCCCCGATGAACACGCCGGACACCCCGCCGCCGCGCCAGGGCTTCACCGCCCGCCACCCGCGCCTGGCCATGGGCCTGGGCGCGCTGGTGGGCTTCGGCCTGCTGGCCTGGCTGTGGCCGCACCTGGCCCAGGCCCCGCTGTGGGAGATGCTGCAGCGCCCGGCGCTGTGGCCGGTGCTGGCGCTGTCGGCCCTGCTGTGGTGGAGCAGCTACTTCCTGCGCGCGCTGCGCCTGAAGCTGGAGTGGCGCGACCGCGCCGCGCTCGACCTGGGCGGCTGCTGGCGCGCGGTGATGCGCCACAACCTGGCGCTGGCCCTGCTGCCGATGCGCCTGGGCGAGGCCGGCTACCTGTGGGAGCTGCGCCGCCGCTGGGGCATCGACTGGCGCGAGGCCGGCCGCAGCCTGCTGTGGCTGCGGCTGCAGGACGTGGCGGTGCTGGCCACCCTGGCCGGCGGGGTCTGGGGCCTGCCGCTGCTGCTGGCCCATGCCTGGGGCGCGCCCCTGCTGGTCGTCGCGGCGCTGGCGGCGGCGCTGACCTGGCGCTGGCGTGAGCGCCTGCCGGCCCGCCTGGGCGCGGCCCTGCGCGAGGCCTGGCGCGCCGGCAGCCACCGCGACGGCGCCGCCGCGTCCTGGGCCTGCTGCGTCGGCAACTGGCTGGCCAAGCTGTGCGCCACCGGCCTGCTGCTGGGCACCCTGGCCCAGGGCAGCGACGGGATTTACGCCGCCGCCGCCTGGTTCGCCGGCGCACTCGCGGGAGAATGGGCGGGTGCGCTGCCGCTGCAGGCGCCCGCCGGCGTGGGCACCTACGAGGCCGCGCTGCTGTGGGGCGCCCGGCCCAGCGGCGCCGGCGATGCCGCGCTGGTGGCCGCGGCCCTGCTGACCCATGCCGCCGCCCTGGCCACGCTGGTGCTGGGCGCCACCCTGACCGCGCTGGTGCCCGAGGGCGCCGCGCCCCGATCACGAGACGCCTGACGCCCCGGCGCCAGGCCCGACACCGAGAACCCGATGAGCACTCCGAACCTCCCCGCCACCGCCCCGGCCGCCGTGCCGGACCACCGCCTGTCCGTGGTGGTGCCGATGTACAACGAGGTCGAGAACGCCCCGCGCCTGATCGACGCGGTGCAGTCGGCGCTGGCCGACTACCCCTGGCCCTGGGAGCTGGTGGTGGTCGACGACGGCAGCCTGGACGGCACCGGCGCCCTGCTCGAGCGCCACGGCCGCACCGTGGGCCCGCACATCCGCGTGCTGCGCCTGTGGCGCAACTTCCGCCAGACCGCGGCCATGCAGGCCGGCATCGACGCCGCGCGCGGCGACGTCATCGTCACCATGGACGGCGACCTGCAGAACGACCCGCGCGACATCCCCAAGCTGGTCGCCCGCCTGCTGTCCGAGGACCTGGACATGGTGGCCGGCTGGCGCCAGCAGCGCCAGGACGGCTTCATCCTGCGCCGCTTCCCGTCGATGCTGGCCAACCGCCTGATCCGCCGGGTCAGCGGCCTGGCCTTCCAGGACCTGGGCTGCAGCCTCAAGGCCTTCCGCGGCAGCGTGCTGCGCCAGGTCCGCCTGTACGGCGAGATGCACCGCTTCATTCCGGCCTGGCTGGCCACGGTCACCTCGCCCTCGCGCATGGCCGAGGAGCCGGTCAACCACCACGCGCGAACGGCCGGCGAGTCCAAGTACGGCCTGTCGCGCACCTTCCGCGTCATCGTCGACCTGCTGGCGGTGCACTTCTTCCTGCGCTTCGGCACCCGCCCCGGCCACTTCTTCGGCGGCCTGGGCCTGGCGGTGGGCGGTGTCGGCATGCTGATCCTGGCCTACCTGGCGGCGCTCAAGCTGACCGGCGAATCGGTCGGCGGGCGGCCGCTGCTGTCGCTGGGCTTCTTCGCGGTGCTGGGCGGTCTGCAGTTCATGACCACCGGCGTGCTGGCCGAGCTGCTGATGCGCGTCTACTACGACGGCGGCCAGGGCCGCTCGTACCACATCGGCCCGCAGCAGGCGCTGGCCGAGCGCGAGGCCTGGCATGTCCGCTGAGCGCGGCGCCGCGCCCTGGCCCACCTGGCTGGGCGTGCTGGTGCTGGCCGCGGTGGCCCTGCTGGGCATCGGCGGCTACCCGCTGTTCGACGTCGACGAGGGCGCCTTCTCCGAGGCCACCCGCGAGATGCTGGCCAGCGGCGACTACCTGCACACCACCCTGAACGGCACCGACCGCTTCGACAAGCCGATCGGCGTGTACTGGCTGCAGGCGCTCAGCGTCTCGGCCTTCGGCCTGGGCGAGTTCGCGCTGCGCCTGCCCTCGGCGCTGTGCGCGCTGGGCTGGGGCCTGGCGCTGCTGGTCTTCGCCCGCGAGCGCTGGGGCGAGCGCAGCGGCTGGGCCGCCGCGGTGCTGCTGGCCTGCAGTGCCGGCGTGCTGGCGATCGGCCGTGCGGCCACCGCCGACGCGCTGCTCAACCTGCTGATCACCCTGGCCGGCCTGGACCTGTGGCGGGCCCTGGAGCGCGCCGAGCGCACCCCGCTGCGCCGCGCCGCGCTGTGGATCGGCCTGGGCCTGCTGGTCAAGGGCCCGGTGGCGGTGGTGGTGCCCGGCGCCGCGGTGCTGCTGTGGTGCGTCAGCAGCCGCCGCTGGGACCGCCTGCGCTGGCTGCTGTCCGACCCGCTGGCCTGGGGCCTGATGCTGGTCGTCGCCGTGCCCTGGTACGTCTATGCGCTCAACCGCCACGGCCAGGCCTTCATCGACGGCTTCCTGATGCGGCACAACGTCAACCGCTTCTCGGCCACCATGGAAGGCCACGGCGGCAACCCGCTGTACTACGTGTTCATGCTGCCGGTGCTGTGGCTGCCGGCCTCGGTGCTGCTGTGGGACGTGCTGCGCCAGTGGCGCCGCTGGTGGGCCGACACCGCCACCCGCTACCTGCTGGGCTGGGCGGTGTTCGTGCTGGCCTTCTTCTCGGCCTCGGGCACCCAGCTGCCGCACTACGTGCTGTACGGCGCCTCGCCGCTGGCCCTGCTGCTGGGCCGGGTCTTCGTCGAGGCCGGCCCCGGCATGCAGCGCGCGCTGTGGCTGAACCTGCTGCTGTGGGCCGCGCTGCTGGCCGCCGGCCCGCTGGGCCTGCCCTGGTGGGCCCCCAGCGTGCGCGAGCCGCTCTACGCCAGCCTGGTGGCCCAGGCCCCCGCCGTGCCCTGGACGGGTCTGGCGCTGGGCGCCGCCGCCGCGCTGCTGGCGCTGGGCCTGCGCCTGTCGGGCCGATGGTCCTTCGCGCCGGCCTGGGGCGCCGCCGCGCTGGCCCTCACCCTGACCACCACCCTGGTGGTCGCGCCCTGGTGGGCCGAGACCCTGCAGGGCCCGGTGCGCCGCCTGGCCCTGAAGGCCGCCGAACTGGGCGGCCCGGTGGTGCAGTGGAGCCTGCACCAGCCCAGCTTCGCGGTCTACCGCCAGGCCCCGGTGCCGCGCCGCGCGCCCGAGCCGGGCGAGCTGGCCCTGACCCGCGCCGACCGCCTGCCGGCCGACCTGCCGCATGAGGTGATCGCCCGCGAGGGCCAGTTGCTGCTGGTGCGCCGCCTGGCGGCGCCGGAGGCCGCGAAATGAAGGCGCGCCGACGCGAATGGGCCTGGTTGGCCGCCGGCTGGCTGCTGGCGGTCGCGGTGTTCCGCGGCTGGCCGGGGCTGGACCTGTGGGTCAGCGCGCAGTTCCACGCCGGGGCTGGCGTGTTCCCGCTGGACGAGCACCCCGTGGTGCGCGGCGTCTACCTGGTGGTGCCCTGGCTGGGCCGGGCGATGTTCGTCGCCAGCCTGCTGGTGCTGCTGTGGGCCTGGCGCCGGCCGGCCGCGGTGCCGCGCCCCTGGGCCCGCCGGGCCGGCGCGATGGCGCTGGTGCTGGTGCTGGGCCTGACCGGCGTGGTGCACGGCGTGTTCAAGGACCACTGGGGCCGGCCGCGGCCGGTGCACGTGACCGAGTTCGCCGGCCCGCACCCCTTCCAGCCGGCGCTGCAGCGCTCCGACCTGTGCCAGCGCAACTGCTCCTTCGTCAGCGGCCACGCGGGCACCGGCTACGTGCTGATGGCGATGGGGCTGTTCGGCGCGCCCGCCACCCGGCGGCGCTGGTGGGCGATCGGACTGACCAGCGGCCTGCTGATCGGCCTGGGGCGGGTGATGCAGGGCGGGCATTTCGCCAGCGACATCGTCTACGGCGCCTTGATCATCGGCGTCTGCGCGGCCCTGATCCGCGAGGCCTGGCTGCGCCTGGCGCTGGTCCGGCGGCGGCGGGCGCGGCCGGCCTGAACGCCCGCCGGCGGTCCCCCGCCGGCGCGGTGGCGGCCCCCTCAGGGGCCGCGGCCTCAGAGTTTGAACTCGAGGTTCAGGCCGACGAAATCCACCGCCTGGTTGGGCTCGCGGATGTTGCCGTTGCTGACGTGGCGGTAGCTCAGGCCCAGGCGCCAGGCGCTGTCCACCGGCTCGAGGTGGACGCCCAGGTGGTCCGAGAACTGCCACATCGTGCTCTTCTCGCGGTTGCCGATGTTCGGCTCGCTCAGGACCGCGCCGCCGATGCCCAGGTGCACGCCGCCCATCAGGCCGCCGCCCAGGCCGGTGCGCCAGCGCAGCAGCGGCACCAGGGCCACGTCCTGGGCGCTGCGGGCGCCGCTGACCGCGCCGTGGGTGCTCCAGGCGTTGGCCGACAGGATGGGCTGCAGCGTGATCGGGGTGTCGGCCACGCGCGCGGCCAGGGTGCAGTCGTGCAGCGACAGCCCCAGGCCGGCCTGGCGCAGTTCACCGTCGCGGGCGCCCCAGCCCGAGACGCGGGTGGCGCGCTCGCAGCGGGTCTTGGCGCCGTCCCAGTTCCAGGCCACCCAGCCCCAGGTGGCCAGGCTGCCGACCACGGTGGTCAGCTTGAGGGCTTCGGCGCCCGGCGTGGCGTGCGCGCCACCGGCGGTCGACAGGGCCAGGGCGGCCAGCGCCAGGCGCCAGCCCTGGCGGGCCGTCCGGCCCGCCGCGTGTGTCGTGTTCATTCGGCAATGCTCCATGCGGGTGGGGGACCGCGGTGGCGTCCCCCATGAGCGGGACGATACCCGAAGCCGGGTGCCGCCCCGACGCTGCCTATACTCGCCGGCCCCGATCCCCATCGCGTCACAGGGAGAAGACATGATCAAGCGTTCCATGGTGCGCCGCACTGCCCCGCGCGCCGCGCTCGCCAGCGTGCTGCTGGCCGTTCTGGCCGCCTGTGGCGGCGGCGGCGGCGGGGACACCGACCCGCAGGCCGGCGAGGCCCTGGCGCTGTCGGCCGGCAATGCCCGGCAAAGCGTCGGTGCGGCGCTGGTGGCCACCACCATCGGGGAGGCCGGCACCCTGGGGCAGGACCTGACCACCTCGGCCAGCCAGGTCGTGGTGCAGCAGGCCCGCCGCGCCCAGCGGCTGGCGGTGCGGGTGGCCGGCGAGCGCCGTGCCCAGGCCGCCCAGACCCTGGCCTGCGCCGTCAGCGGCACGATCACCGTCACCCTCAGCGGCACCGGCACCCTGCAGGCCGCCGGCGACGGCATGTCGATCAGCGCCAACGCCTGCAACGACGGCGACGGCACCGTGGTCGACGGCCTGATGGGCCTGACCCTGAGCCGTTACACCGACCGCCAGAACTTCGCCTTCTCGCTGTCCTTCACCAGCTTCAGCGCCACCAGCACCTCGGGCAGCGACCTGGTTCAGCTCAGTGGCAGCCTGTCGGCCGTGTTCAGCGGCGGCAACCAGACCGTCATCGCCAGCAGCGGACTGAGCGCACAGGCCCGCCTGGCCGGCCAGAACCGCTCGGTGGTGGTCACCGGTTTCAGTGCCACCCTCGTCGACCAGGGCACCCAGTACACCGAGACCCTGGCGGGCACCTTCAGCCTGGGCGCGCTCGACGGCCGCAGCGTGGTGCTCAGCACCGTCACGCCGGTGGTGCAGCGCGTCGATGACGACTACCCCTCCAGCGGCGCGCTGCGCCTGGTGGGCGCTGGTGGCTCGGCCCTGCTGATCGAGGCGGTGGATGCCAGCCAGGCCCGCCTGTCGCTGGACGCCAATGGCGACGGCAGCTACGAGCGTGTGGAAACCGTCGCCTGGGACGCGCTGGGCTGATCCCCCCATTCCCCGGGCTGAGGGACAATCGGCCGCAAGGCGCCCGCCGGGCGCCTTTTTTCATCTGCCATCGACCCATGTCCACCGAACCCCAGCCGACCGACGCCCCCGCAGCCGCTGCGCCCGCCGAGGTCCTCGCGAACGCCGAGGCCGCGCCCGAGGCCTCGACCGAGCCGTCGACCGAGCCGTCGACCGAGCCGTCGGCCGAGCCGTCGGCCGAGCAGGCCCCCGCCCCGGCGGCCGCGCCCAAGGCCCCCGAGATGAGCCTGGGCGCCTGCACCCGCGAGCTGCGCCAGCGCTTCCCCGCGCTGTTCGGTGACCAGCCCAAGCCGATCAAGCTGCGCATCCAGGCCGACATCCAGGCCCGTGCGCCGGGCGTGTTCAGCAAGAAGGTGTTGTCGATCTTCCTGCACCGCCACACCACCCAGACCGCCTACCTGGTGGCCCTGGGCAAGGCCACGCAGCGCTTCGACCTCGACGGCCAGCCCGCCGGCGAGCTGGCCGAGGAGCACCGCGCCGCCGCGCGCGAGGAACTCGACCGTCGCCGCGCCATCGTGCAGGAGCGCCGCGCCGCCGAGGACGACGCCCGCCGCGCCCGCTTCGCCCTGGTGCGCGACTTCGAGCGCACCACCCTGACCCGCGCCAACTTCTGCGCCCTCAAGGGCATCGCCGAAGACCAGCTCGACAGCCTGCTCGAGACCATCCGTGGCGAGATCGTGCAGTGGGAAGCCCAGCGGCCCGCACGCCCCGAGGGCGATCGCCCCGGCGGCCGCCCCGGTGGCCGGCCGGGCGCACGCCCGGAAGGTGGACGCCGTGACGGCGCCGGCCCGCGCCGTGATGGCCTCGGTGGTGGCGGCGGTGGTCGCGGCCCGGGCCGTGGCGAGCCGCGCGGCGAGGCCCGTGGCGAGCGCCGCGACGGCCGCGGCCCGCGCCCGCCCAAGCCCGAAGGCACCGGCGGCGCCGACAACACCGGCGGCGCCCAGGGCTGAGCGCCCGGCGCCGCGGATCGCGGCGCGGCGGCCCTGCATCGCCGCGCTCAGCGGCGCAGCAGCACCGACACGCCGGGCTTGAGCTCGGCGGTTTCCACGTAGCCCACCGCCCCGGGGGTGCGGGCCACCAGGTCCAGCACCTCGGCGCTGCTGCGCAGCTCGCGCGGCGGCACGCCCTTGCCGATGTGGCGGCGCACCGTCCAGTAGGCGATGTAGTCCTCGTCGTCCTGCTGCAGCACCACGCGCAGGAAGCGCTGGCGCAGCGCCGCGCCGGCGGACAGGTTCAGCGGCCGCAGGGGCAGGCCGTCGAGCTCGACCATGCGGCCGGTGTACAGGCGCTTGAGCGCCTCCAGGTCCAGGCCCTTGACTCCCGGGTGGGCGATCACGGCCAGGCCCTCGTCGGCGGCCCGCAGCACCGGGCTGCCCAGCCCCAGCCCGCCCAGGGCGGTGGCCATCATCAGACGTCGTCGTTGCATGGCGGCGCCCTCAGTAGACGAAGCTGTAGGACAGCGACAGCACGTTCACCTGCCGGTGCCGCTCCAGCGGCTCGCCGGCGGGGATGTCGACCAGGGTCGACAGGCGCGCCCGGGTCTGCATCCACTCCAGCTTGACCTTGGTCGTCGGGCCCAGTGCCCAGCTGCTGCCCAGCGCCAGCGACTGCTGGTCGTAGACCAGCACGCTGTCGGCGGCGTAGCGCATGCTGGCATTGAGCAGCGCCGCACCGGGCACGGCGGCCGGCACGGTGGCCGATTCGAGGTCGCGCACCACCCGCAGGCTGTCCGGGGTGCTGCGGGCGCCCGACCAGCTCAGGTATGGGGTGAACGGCCCCCAGCTGCGCGACAGCGTCGCGGCACCGACCCAGGCGTCCAGCGCCATCACCGTGCCGCCCTGGCGGATGCGGGCCAGCTCCAGCTGGGTGCGCCAGCCCTGCGGCAGGCGCTGGTCGATGCCGGCCGAGAACATCCACTCGGTCGGCTTGCGCAGCATGGCCGGGCCCGGGCCGGGCAGCAGCGGGCTGGTCTGCCAGTAGCCCACGCCGGGGCCCAGTGCGGCCCACACCGGGCGCACCGGCATCTTCGCGCCGCCGCTCAGGCCGATGTCCAGACGGTGGGCGCCCAGGCGGACGGTGCGTTCAGGGTCGCGCCAGGTCAGCACCAGGCCGGACAGGTCCACGTGGGCGTTGCGGAACTGCGCACCGGCCGGGGCCAGGTCGGGCGCGCCCGGCACCGGCGAGGGGATCGCCCCGCGGGCCCAGCTGCGCTTGTCGGTGCGGGTGTGGCCCACGTAGGCGTCGAGGCTGAGCTCGCCCTCGGCCATCGACAGGCTGCGCGACAGGTTCAGGCCGGCGAAGTCGCTGGTCGGGGCGAGGGTGTAGACCTCGGTCGGCAGACGGGCCTCGTCGTAGGTCTGGCCCACGTCCAGCTGCTCGCTGCGCAGGAAGAACGGCACCCGCATCTTGCCTGCCCGCAGCAGCCAGTCGTTGCCCGGTCGCCAGGCCACGAAGGCCCAGCTGGGCACCAGGGCCCAGCCGTGGTCGCGGTCCTCGGCCGGGGCCAGACGGGCCTGCACCGTGGCCGACCATTCGTCGTTGAGCTGCAGGTCCAGCTGTCCGCCCAGCACGGTGTCTCGCCGCGCGTCGACCGCGTCATGGATGAAGCGTTGGTAGGCCCAGGGCCGGTCGCTGCGGGTCAGGCCCAGCGTGCCGAAGGCCGACCAGCTCAGTTCAGGGCCGGCGCTGGCCGCCGGCACGTCCTGGGCCAGCGCGGATCCGCTGGCCAGCGTCGCGAGCAGCAGCCCGGCGGCCCATCGGGGCAGGAGAAGGCGTGTCGTCATGGGTTCAGTCATGCCAGTGGCTGGCGATGGCATCGAAGCGCTCGGCGCAGGCCTGCGCGGCGGCGACGATCGCGGGGTCGAAATGCCGGCCGGAACCCTCCGCCAGGTGGGCCATGGCCTGCTCGTGGGTGAAGGCGCGCTTGTAGGGGCGGCGGCTGATCAGGGCGTCGTACACATCGGCCACCGCCATCAGGCGCGCGGCCAGCGGGATGCCGCGGCCGGCCAGGCCGTCGGGGTAGCCGGTGCCGTCCCAGCGCTCGTGGTGGTGGCGGGCGATCTGGCAGGCGTAGTCCAGAAAGGCCGAGCTGCCGCCCATGCGCTGCGCGGCGCGCTGCAGGATCTCCCAGCCCTGGGTGGTGTGGGTCTTCATCACGGTGAACTCGGCCGGGTCGAGCTTGCCGGGCTTGAGCAGGATGTGGTCGGGGATGGCCACCTTGCCGATGTCGTGCAGCGGGGCGCTCTTGGCCAGCAGCTCGATGCGGCCCTCGTCCAGGGCAGCCGCGTCGGCGTCGTCGCCCGGTGAGCCCGCCAGGTGCTCGGCCAGCACGCGCACGTATTCCTGGGTGCGCTTGACGTGGTTGCCGGTGTCCTCGTCGCGGAACTCGGCCAGCGAGACCATCACGAACATGGTGGCGTCGCGCAGGCGCTCGACCTGGCAGATCTGGTCGCTCAGCGCCTCCTGCAGGCCGGCGTTGTGGCGGGTCAGGCGGTCGCGCGCGGCCTTGACCTGCAGGTGGGTGCGGACCCGGGCGCGCAGGATCGGCGGGCTGATCGGCTTGTGGATGAAGTCGGCGCCGCCGGCCTCGAAGCCGCGGGCCTCGTCCTCGGGCTGGCTCATCGCGGTGACGAAGATCACCGGCACGTCGCGGGTGCGCGCATCGGCCTTCAGGCGGCGGCAGACCTCGTAGCCGTCCAGCTCCGGCATCATCACGTCCAGCAGGATCAGGTCCGGCGGCTCGCGCAGCGCCAGCTCCAGCGCCCGGCTGCCCTGGGTGGCCAGCTTCACCCGGTACTCCACGTTCAGCAGGCCGGCCAGCAGGTTGAGGTTGGCCGGGGTGTCGTCCACCACCAGCAGGGTCGGGCGCGGCGGCGCGGGGGCGTCGTCGACGGGGCTCATGTCCACTCCTCGGGCAGCAGGGCCAGCGCCCCCTCGAAATCACAGGATTGCACCGCCAGGTCCAGCGACTGGGCGGCGGCGGTGTCCAGCGCCGCCATCAGCGCGGCGCGGTGTTCGTGCCAATAGGCCAAGGCTTCGCTGTCGGCGTCGGCCAGCAGGCGGCGCAAATGGACCCGTGAGGACGCGGGTGCGGGCTCGACCGGGCCGGGTTGCCGGGCTGGCCAGGGCGGCTGGTCCTGCAGGGCCTGCAGCAGCGGCTCGAGCAGGGCGCAGGCGGCCTCGGTGCTGGCGGCGATGGCCTGCGCGTCCTGCGAGGCCAGGGCCTGCTCCATCGATTGCGCCGCATCGGCCAGCGCCCCCATGCCCAGCTGCCGCGCCAAGCCCTTGAGGGTGTGGGCCTCGCGCGCGAAATCGGGGCCGGCGCCGGATCGGGCCAGCTGGCGCAGGCGGGTGGCCTGGCCGGCGTGGTGCAGTGCGAACTGGGTCAGGCCGTTGCGCAGCAGGGTCTCGCCACCGCAGCGAGCCAGCGCGGTGTGCAGGTCGATGCCGGGCCAGACCGGCCAGGGCAGGCCGGGCTCCCGGGCGCTGTCGCCGGGGTCGGGCAGGGCCGCGCGTTCCGCGGCGCCTTCAGGCACGTAGCGGGCCAGCGCGCGCAGCAAGCCCGGCGGGTCGATCGGCTTGGCGATGTGGCCCTTCATGCCCAGGGCCAGGCAGCGCTCGCGCTCCTCGACCATCGCGTGGGCGGTCATGGCCACGACGGGCAGCCGGCCCCAGTCCGGGTGGGCCACGATGCGGCGGGTGGCCTCGTAGCCGTCCATCACCGGCATCTGCAGGTCCATCAGCACCAGGTCGAAATCCGCGGCGCCACGGCGCTCCAGCAGCTCCAGGGCTTCCTGGCCGTGCTCGGCCAGGTCGACCCGGGCGCCGGCGCGCACCAGCAGCTCGGTGGCCAGCTGGCGGTTCACCGGGTTGTCCTCGACCAGCAGGGCGCGCAGACCGCGCAGCGGGTGCAGCAGGGCCGGCGAGGGCGGGGCGGCCGCGGACTCGGGCCGCAGCACCCGGCGCAGGCCCTCGGGCAGCACCGGCTTGTCCAGGAAGCGCATGGCCCCGGCGGCCGCGGCCTCGCGGCGCAGGCGGTCGCTGCCGTAGGCCGACATCACCACCACGCGCGGGGCCTGCGGGCCCAGCTGGCGCAGGCGGTGGATGACCGCGCCGCCCTCGGTGTCGGGCAGCACCCAGTCCAGCAGCACCAGGTCGAAGCCGCGGCCCAGGCGGGCGGCGGCCTCGCAGCGCTGCAGCGCGTCTTCGCCCAGCGCGGCCGAATCGAGCAGGCCGCCCTCGGCCCGACCCACGCCCAGCGCGGCGAGCTGGTCCAGCACGCTCTGGCGGGTCTCGGGCTGGTCGTCCACCACCAGCACCCGCATCGGGGCCAGGGCCTCGCGGTCGGCTTGCGGGGCGGGCGTGGCCAGGCGCACCGGCAGGGTCACGGTGAAGGTCGAGCCCTGGCCGGGCGTGCTGCGCGCCTCCAGCCGGCCGCCCATCAGCTCGACCAGGCGGCGCGAGATCGACAGGCCCAGGCCGGTGCCCCCGTAGCGGCGGGTGGTCGAGCCGTCGGCCTGGGTGAATTCCTCGAACAGCCGCGAGACCTGCTCCGGGTCCATGCCCACGCCGGTGTCGTGCACCGACAGGCGCAGCGTCACGCGCTCGCCCGGGCGGGGCTCGGCGCCGGGCTCAAGGTCCGCCGTCAGGCGGATCCGGCCGCGCTCGGTGAACTTGACCGCGTTGGACAGCAGGTTGACCAGCACCTGGCCCAGGCGCAGCGGGTCGCCCCAGAAGGTCGAGGCGGGCTCCAGCAGCGCCGGGTGGCGCAGGTCGCACAGCAGCTCCAGGTGCTTGTGCTGGGCGCGCTCGCGCACCATCAGCATGGCGCTGCCGATCAGGTCTTCCAGCCGGCACGGCACCGATTCGAGCGAGAGCTTGCCGGCCTCGATCTTGGAGAAGTCCAGGATGTCGTTGAGCACGCCCAGCAGCATGCTGCCGGCGCCGTGGACCTTCTCCAGGTAGTCGCGCTGCTGCGCGTCCAGGGCGGTGCCCAGGGCCAGGTGGGCCATGCCGATGATGGCGTTCATCGGGGTGCGGATCTCGTGGCTCATGTTGGCCAGGAACATGCTCTTGGCCAGCGTGGCCGCCTCGGCCTGGGCGCGCGCGGCCTCGAGTTCCTGCCGGTGGCGCTCCCGCGCGGCCAGGTCCTGCTCGATGCTGGCGGCCATGCCGTCCAGGGTGCCCGAGAGGGCCTCGAGCTCGCGCAGCCGATCGGCCTGGGGCGGCACCCGGGCGGCGTAGTCGCCGGCCGCCAGGCGCTCGGCGGTCTGGGCCAGTTCGCGTGCCGGGCGCAGCAGACCCCGGCCCACCGACCGCCAGGCCACCGCCACCGCCACCATGACCAGCAGGTCCACCGCCAGCGCGCCCAGGATCAGGCTGCGCAGGCGCTGGCTGGCGGCCTCCACCACCAAACGGGTGCGGCGCTCGGTCTGCTGCTCCAGGCCTCCCACCGCATCGACCAGCGCCGCCGAGGCCCGGGCGTAGGCCGGCGAGTGCACGGTGTCGCGGGCGAACGCCGGGTCGGGCCGGCCCTCGGACACGAAGGCCCCGCTGCGCGGGTCGTACAGGCCCTGGGTGGCGGCGAAGGCCACCTGCTCGAGGCGACCCAGCGCCTCGGTGGCTTCGAGGATGCGGGTCAGGGCCGCCTGCTCGCCGGCGTCGGCCTGCAGCCGCTGCAGGCGCTGGCCCAGCGCGACGCCGGGCACGCCTTCGGGCAGGCGGTGCTCGCGCAGGCCGGCCATCACGTGCTCCCAGTACAGGCCGTGGTCGTCCTCGGGGGCGGGGCGGTCGCCCTGGCGAATCGCCAGGATGTCGTAGTAGTAGCGCAGGTAGCGGGCGTCGGCGGTCGCCACGTAAGCCCGCACCAGACGGGTCAGGCGGTCGGTTTCGTGGCGCAGGTCGTCGACCAGGGCCAGGGCGGCGTCACGTCGCTCGGCCGCCGCCCGGGTGTCCTGGTAGGCCCGATGGACCACCACCAGCAGCGCGACATGCAGCAGCAGGGCGACGGCCAGCAGACCGAAGAAGGCGCGGGAGAGCTCGCCCAGGCTGCGGCGGGCCGTGGCGGCAGGGGTGGGTGCTGGGGCGGAACCGGAGGCGGAAGACATGCTGACGGGGTATCGACCGCCAGGTCGGCCCCTCAAGCGGGGCCAGGCCGACGCCGCGCCGCCATCTGGGACATATGTCGCGCCGGACATGAAAAAGGCGCCTGCAGGCGCCTTGGAGGGGATGTCCCGGGTCGGGCTCACAGCCCGGCGGCCGCCCGCAGGGCAGCCGCCAGCTTGGTGCGCGCAGCGGCCTTACAGGCCCGCAGCAGCCCGCAGGGCGGCCGCCTTGTCCACACGCTCCCAGCTGAACTCGGGCTCTTCGCGGCCGAAGTGGCCGTAGGCCGCGGTCTTGGTGTAGATCGGGCGCAGCAGGTCCAGCATCTGGATGATGCCCTTGGGACGCAGGTCGAAGTGGGCCTCGACCAGCTTGGCGATGTCGGCGTCGGGGATCACGCCGGTGCCTTCGGTGTAGACCGTGATGTTCATCGGGCGGGCCACGCCGATGGCGTAGGCGACCTGGATCTGGCACTGCTTGGCCAGGCCGGCGGCGACGATGTTCTTGGCCACGTAGCGCGCGGCGTAGGCGGCCGAGCGGTCCACCTTGGTCGGGTCCTTGCCCGAGAAGGCGCCACCGCCGTGCGGGCAGGCGCCGCCGTAGGTGTCGACGATGATCTTGCGGCCGGTCAGGCCGCAGTCGCCCTGCGGGCCGCCGATGACGACACGGCCGGTCGGGTTGATCAGGAACTTGGTGTCCTGCAGCCATTCCTGGGGCAGCACCGGCTTGATGATCTCCTCGATGCAGGCCTCGTAGAAGCTGGCCTTCATCTTGGTGGCGGTCTCGGACTGGTCCGGGCTGTGCTGGGTGGACAGCACCACCGTGTCGATGCTGTGGGGCTTGCCGTCCACGTAGCGCATCGTGATCTGGCTCTTGGCGTCCGGGCGCAGGAAGGGCAGGCGACCGTCCTTGCGCAGCTGGGCCTGGCGCTCGACCACGCGGTGGGCGTAGTAGATCGGCGCGGGCATCAGTTCGGGGGTCTCGTCGCAGGCGTAGCCGAACATCAGGCCCTGGTCGCCGGCACCGGTGTTGAGGTGGTCGTCGCTGGCGTGGTCCACGCCCTGGGCGATGTCGTTGGACTGCTTGTCGTAGCAGACCATGACCGCGCAGCCCTTGTAGTCGATGCCGTACTCGGTGTTGTCGTAGCCGATGCGCTTGATCGTGTCGCGGGCGACCTGGATGTAGTCGACGTTGGCGTTGGTGGTGATTTCACCGGCCAGCACGACCAGACCGGTGTTGGTCAGGGTCTCGGCCGCCACACGGCTCTTGGGGTCCTGGGCGAAGATCGCGTCCAGGATCGCGTCGGAGATCTGGTCGGCGACCTTGTCGGGGTGGCCCTCCGAGACCGACTCGGAGGTGAAGAGATAATCGTTCGCCATGGTGCTCACTGAAAAAACGGTTGCGCGGTGTCTGTGTGTTCGACCAGCCCGGCAACCTGACGTGAGCGGCGAACGCTTTAGCGGCATTTGACCCGGTCGATTCTGTGCAGAACCGTCCCGGTGAGGTCCTTGGAAAAGGACCTGCATCGCCCCGCAAGTTGTCCTGTTAACTCGGCGATGGGTACAAGTTTAACGTCATGAAGATGGCCTTGCTTCGATGGATGTCAAGGTGGCCGCTGTCCGTGCTGCATGCACTGGGCGCGCTGCTGGGCTGGATCACCTGGCTGGCCTCGCCGGTCTACCGGCAGCGCCTGCGCGCCCACGCCGACCTGGCCGGCGTCAGCCCCGCCGACCGCCGCCGCTCGGTCGCCGAGGCCGGTCGCATGGTGGGCGAGGTGCCCTGGCTGTGGCTGATGCCACCCGGCGGCCGGGTCGATCCCTGGGTGCGCTGGGAAGGCGCCGAGCGCATCGACGCCGCCATCGCCGCCGGCCGCGGGGTGGTCTTCCTCACCCCGCACCTGGGCAGCTTCGAGGTCTCGGCCCGCGCCGTGGTCGACCGCTGGGGCGCGCAGCTGCCGCTGACCGTGCTGTACCGCCCGGCGCGCAAGGCCTTCCTGCGCCAGCTCGAGGAAACCGCCCGGCACCGCCCCGGTCTGGCCACCGCACCGGCCAACCTCAGCGGCGTGCGGCAGATGCTGCGCGCGCTGCGCAAGGGCGAGATGGTCGGACTGCTGCCTGACCAGGTGCCGCCGGCGGGGCAGGGCGTGTGGGCGCCGTTCTTCGGCCGCCCGGCCTACACCATGACCCTGGCCCAGCGCCTGGTGCAGCAGACCGGTGCCACCCTGCTGCTGCTGTGCTGCGAGCGCCGGCCGGCCGGGCGCGGCTTCGTGGTCCACGTGCTCGAGCCGGCGGGTGCACTGCCCCCGGCCGGCGACAGCAGCGAGGCCGCCCAGGTGGCCGGCGCGACGATGATCAACCAGTCGATGGAGGCGGTGATCCGCCGCTGGCCCCACCAGTACCTGTGGGGCTACCACCGCTACAAGCAGCCGCGTGCCGCGGCCCCGGAGAGCGCCCAGTGAATGCCCCGATCAAGGTCGAGGTGCCTCGCGGCGCCAAGCACCGATCCGACAGCCCCCTGGCCAACGGCGCCGCGCGCACCGTGCTGGCCCTGGTCTGGCTGATCCACTGGCTGCCGCTGGGCCTGATCGACGCCCTGGGCCGCGCCCTGGGCGCGCTGCTGTGGCGGGTCGGCGGCTCGCGCCGGCGCACCGCGCTGCGCAACCTGGCGCTGTGCTTCCCCGAGCGGCCCGAGGCCGAGCGCCAGGCCCTGGCCCGCGAGCACTTCCGCTGGCTGGGCCGCAGCATCCTCGAGCGCGGCCTGCTGTGGTGGCGACCGGGCGCCTGGATCCGCGACCACATCCAGGTCGAGGGCGACGTCGGCTTCGCCGAGCGCCACGAGGGCGCGGTGATGTGGCTGGTGCCGCACTTCCTGGCCCTGGACGTGGCCGGTGCCGCCAGCCAGCTGTGCCAGAAGCGCTGGGTGGCCTCGATCTACCAGACCCAGTCCAACCCGGTGTTCGACCGCGTGATGCGCGCCGGCCGCCTGCGCTACGGCAACGGCGAGGTCTTCGCCCGGCGCGGCGAGGGCGCGCTGCCCCTGGTGCGCGCGATCAAGCGCGGCGCGGTCTTCTTCAACCTGCCGGACATGGATTTCGGCCTCAAGGACGCAGCCTTCGTGCCCTTCTTCGGGGTCCCCGCCGCCACCCTGCTGGCCCCGGCCCGCATGGCGCGCAGCCTGAAGATGACGGTGCAGCCGGTGGTGGCCGAGATGCTGCCCGGTGGCGCCGGCTGGAAGGTGCGCTTCCTCGAGCCCTGGACCGACTTCCCCGGCGACGACGAACTCGCCGCCACCCGCCGCGTGAACGCCTGGATCGAGGACGAGATCCGCCGCAACCCGGCGCAGTACCTGTGGGTGCACCGCCGCTTCAAGACCCGCCCCGAAGGTGAGCCGTCTCCCTACGCCAAATGAGCACCCGGCTGCGGGGTCACGCAGCCGCCCTACGGGAGGGCGTGCGCTCACCGTCCGGGAGCCCGGCGCCGGGCACGTCCGACCCCTGATAATCGGGCCATGCTCGTCCCCTTCACCAAGATGCACGGCGCCGGCAACGACTTCGTCGTGCTCGACGCCACCCGCGCCCCGTTGGCGCTCACGCCCACCCAGCTGCAGCGCCTGGGCGATCGCCGCTTCGGCGTCGGCGCCGACCAGATCCTGGTCGTCGAGCCCGCGCCGGACGACAGCGTGGACTTCCGCTACCGCATCTTCAATGGCGCCACCGGCGCCGAGGTCGAGCACTGCGGCAACGGCGCCCGCTGCTTCGTGCGCTACGTCCGCGACCACGGCCTGACCGACCGCGACGAGGTCCGCGTGGCCACCGTGAACAACCGCCTGACCCTGCGCCTGCAGGCCGATGGCCGCGTCACCGTGGACATGAACCAGCCCCGCTTCGAGCCCGACAGCCTGCCCTTCGACGGCACCGGCCTGACGCCGCGTCGCCAGGCCCAGGGCGAGCTCTGGCCGCTGGCCCTGCCGGGCGGCACCACCGTCGAGGTGGCCCTGGTCTCCATGGGCAACCCGCACGCGGTGCAGCGCGTCGAGGACGTGCGCACCGCCGCGGTCGGCGCGCTGGGCCCGCTGATCGAGGCCCATGCCCGCTTCCCGCGCAAGGTCAACGCCGGCTTCATGCAGGTCATCGACCGCCACCTGATCGCGCTGCGGGTGTTCGAGCGCGACGCCGGCGAGACCCTGGCCTGCGGCACCGGCGCCTGCGCCGCCGTGGTGGCCGGCATCCGCCTGGGCTGGCTGGACGCCAAGGTCGATGTGCAGACCCGCGGGGGCCTGCTGACGATCGAATGGGCCGGCGGCGACGCCCCGGTGCTGATGACCGGCCCCGCCGAAACCGTGTTTGAAGGAGCCATCGAGCTGTGAGCAATCTGCCGCAAGGGGTGCAAGGCATCACCGAGGACGACATCGCCGACTACCTGGCCAATCACCCGGGCTTCTTCGAGCGCCACGCCGAGCTGCTGGCCACGGTGCAGCTGGCCAACCCGCACGGGGGCCGCGCGGTCTCCCTGCAGGAGCGCCAGATGGAGATGCAGCGCGAGCGCGTGCGCGTGATGGAGCGCCGCATGCGCGAGATGGCCCGCGCCGGCACCGACAACGAACTGCTGGCCCGCCGCCTGCACCGCTGGACCTGCGGCGTGATGCGCGCCGAGACCGCCGAGGCGCTGCACGACGCGCTGGTCGCCGGCCTGCGCGACGAATTCCTGATCCCCCAGGTCGCCTTGCGCTTGTGGGGCGTGGACGCCGAGGCCCGCTGGACCGAGGGCGTGGGCGAGGACCTGCCCACCTTCGCCGCCAGCCTCAGTGCGCCGTACTGCGGCCTGAACGCCGGCTTCGAGGCCTCGCGCTGGCTCGACGGGGCGCCCGCCCAGTCGCTGGCCATGGTGCCGCTGCGCCGCGACCCGGCCGACACCACCTGCTTCGGCCTGCTGGTGCTGGGCTCGCCCGACGCGCTGCGCTACCAGGCCGACATGGGCACCGAGTTCCTCGAGCAGGTGGGCGACATCGCCGCCGCCGCGCTGGCCCGCACCTTCCCGGCCGCCGCCTGAGCATGGACACCCCGGGCACCGCCACCGCCGCGCTGCCCGAGCCGATGCCGCGCTACCTGCAGCACCTGCAGGTCGAGCGCCGGGTGGCCGGCCGCACGCTGGCGCTCTACGCCGATGCGCTGCAGCGCCTGGCCGCCGGCCTGGCCGCCGACGAGGTGCCGCTGCTGCGGGCCCAGCCCCACCACATCCGCGGTCTGGTGGCGCGCCTGCACGGCCACGGCCTGTCGCCGCGCAGCCTGGCGCTGCAGCTGTCGGCCTGGCGCGGTTTCTACCGCTGGTGGGGCCGCCAGGGCGTGCTGGACCAGAACCCGGTCGAGGGCGTGCGCGCGCCCAAGGCCCCCAAGCCCCTGCCCAAGGCGCTGCCGGTGGACCAGGCCGTGGCCCTGGCCGCGCACGAGGCCGAGGACGGCGACCCCGCCCTGGCTGCGCGCGACCACGCCATCGCCGAGCTGCTCTATGGCTGCGGGCTGCGCGTGGGCGAGCTGGTCGGGCTGGACCTGCAGGCCTCGGCCGGCGCGGCCGGCTGGGTCGACGCCGACGACGCCATGGCCCATGTGTTGGGCAAGGGCCGCAAGCGCCGCAGCGTGCCGGTGGGCGCGCCGGCACTCGCCGCGCTGCAGGCCTGGTGGCCGCACCGCGCCGCGATGGCCGACCCGGGCGAGACCGCGCTCTTCGTCAGCCGCCGCGGCGGCCGCCTGACCGACAGCCAGGTGCGCTCGCGCCTGAAGGCCCTGGCCCTGCAGACCGGCCTGCCCACCTCGGTGCACCCGCACATGCTGCGCCACAGCTTCGCCTCGCACCTGCTGCAGTCCAGTGGCGACCTGCGGGCGGTGCAGGAGCTGCTGGGCCACGCCAACATCAGCACCACGCAGGTCTACACTCGGCTGGACTTCCAGCACCTGGCCAAGGTCTACGACGCGGCCCACCCGCGCGCCCGCCGCAAGGGTTGAGCCCAGGGCTGCGGTGCGGCCGGCGCGCCTAAGATCCGCGCCCTGTTCCCCGCTGTCCGCCCCCTGATGACCCGCCCGGATGCCGTGTCCCCGGTGCCGGCCCGCCCCGTCGCGCTGTGCCTGCTCAACCCCCATGCCGCCGGCGGCCGAGGCGCCGCCCTGGCGCCGGCGCTGCAGACCGCCCTGCTGGCGGCCGATCCCGCGCTGCCCCCGCTGCAGCGGCCCGACAGCGTGGCCGAGGCCCAGGCCCGCATCGCCGCCCTGGCGCCGGGCCAGCGCGTGCTGCTGGCCGGGGGCGACGGCACCCTGCAGCGCCTGCTGCCGGCCCTGATGGCAGGCGGCCACGAGCTCCTGCTGCTGCCCTGCGGCACCGGCAACGACCTGGCGCGCGCGCTGGGCTGGCACCGCGCCGGCTGGCGCGGCACCCTGGCCGCCGGCCTGCACGCCCCGGCGCAGCCGATGGACCTGGGCATGCTGTGCGCCGATGGCGGCGCGCCGCAGTGGTTCGCCTCCAGCCTGACCGCCGGCTTTGACGCCGCGGTGGCGCAGCAGGCGATGCGCGCCCCCCGCTGGCTGCGCGGCATGCCGCGCTACCTGGTGGCCACGCTGGCGACCCTGGCCACCCTGGCGCCGCACCGCCTGGCGCTGCAGGCCGATGGGCAGGCCCTCGCCGGCGGCGAGCACCTGTTCGCCTCGGTGCTGAACACGCCCAGCTACGCCAGCGGCATGCCGGTGGCGCCGGGGGCGCGCATCGACGATGGCGCGCTGGACCTGGTGCAGGCCGGCCGCTTCGGCCGCCTGGGGGCGCTGCTGGCCATGCCGCTGCTGCTGACGGGCTGGCACGGCCGGCACCCGCGCATCCGGCTCTCGCGCTGCCGCCAGCTGGAGGTCCAGGCCGAGGCGCCGCTGCCGTTGGCGCTCGACGGCGAGCCGATCGCCCCGGCGCGCCGGCTGCGGGTGGCGGTGGCGCCGGCGGCGCTGCGGGTGGTGCGGGCCTGAGCGGCCACGCCTGCCGCGACCTCAGCGCAGCCGGCCGCTGCGCCGCAACGCTTTCTCGGCGAAGGCCTGGCTGGCCTGCAGCGCCTGCTCCACGCTGTGGCGGCCGGCCAGGGCCGCGGTGATCTGCTGGCCGGTGAAGTTGCCGATGGCCTGGAACTCGGGGATCGAGGCGAAGGCCACGCCCACGTAGGGCGACTTGGGCAGGGTGGCGTCGTAGGGCAGGGCGCTGGCGATGGCGGTGAGCTCGGCGTTGGCGAAGGCCGAGCTCACCGCCTGGAAGCCCGGCTCGCCGTAGGTGCTCAGCCGGTGGCCGGTGGGCACCCGGCGCCAGCCCAGGGTGCGCGCCACCAGGCCCACGTACTCGCGGCTGGTGGCCCAGCGCACGAAGCGCTGCGCGGCCTCGGCCTTGGCGGGGTCGCCGTTGGCGGGGATGGCCAGGTTCCAGGACCACAGCCAGTTGGCACCCTTGTGGGTCACCGCGGTGGGCGCCATCGCCAGGCCGACCCGCCCGGCCACGGGCGACAGCTTGGGGTCGGTCACCTGGGCGGCCGCGATGGTGGCGTCCACCCAGGCCGCGCAGCGCCCGGCGCTGAACAGCGCCAGCAGCTCGTTGTAGTTGAGTTCGGCGGCGTCGGGCGGGCCGAAGTCGCGCATCAGGCCCACCAGGAAGGTCATGGCCTCCACCCAGGGCCGGCTGGTCAGCTGCGGCCGCCACTGCATGTCGAACCACTGGCCGCCGAAGGTGTTGGCCAAGGAGCTGATGACGGTGATGTTGTCGCCCCAGCCCGGCTTGCCGCGCAGGCAGATGCCGTAGACGCCGTTCTTGGGGTCGTGGGTCTTGGCCGCGAATTCGCGCAGCTGGGCCCAGGTCGGGCGCTCGCCCAGGCGCACGCCGGCAGCGCGGGCCAAGTCGCTGCGGTAGTACAGCATCGAGCTCTCGCCGTAGAAGGGCGCGGCGTAGAGCCGGCCCTCGGCGGACAGGGTCTGGCGCAGCGGCGGCAGCAGGTCGTCGGGGTCGTAGCCGGCGTCGGTGTCGATCGGACGCAGCCGGCCCTCGCGGGCCCAGATCGGGGCTTCGTACAGGCCGATGGTGACCACGTCGAAGCGCGGCTTGGCGGCGGTGGTGTCCTCGGTCACCCGCTGGCGCAGCACGCCCTCGTCAAAGGTGACCCAGCGCAGCCGGATGCCGGGGTGGGCGTCGGTGAAGTGGCGGCTGAGCTGCTGCAGCTCCAGCATGTGGCCGTTGTTGACCGTGGCCACGACCAGCTCGACGGGGGACGCCGCCGGCACCGCCGGGGCGATGGTGGCGCCCAGCAGGGCCCCGACCAGGGCCCGGCGGACGCGGCGTGTGAAACGAAATGCGTGTTGCACGCAGGCCAGTATTGACGGTGCCGTGGGCGCCGCCATCCCGAGGATCCAGGATCCTCGGGCAATCGATCAGCGGGTCAACCCGCGGCCGCGGGCCACCCGGTCAGAACTGATCGCGCAGGACCGGGTAGAGGCGGGCCCAGCGGGCCTCGCGCGGCGCCAGCTCGGCCGCCCAGGCGGCGTCCGGCTCGAAGCGCTGCGCCACCTCGGGCACCTGGCAGACCTGGGCCGGGTCGCCGCCATCGGCCAGCCAGGCCAGCCGGGCCGCGCCCAGCGCGCCGCCGGCCTCGCCGCCGGGGTGGGTCTGCAGGGCCACGCCCAGGGTGCTGGCCAGCAGCCGGGCCCACCAGGCGCTGCGGGCACCGCCGCCGACCAGGGACAGCGCGTCCACCGTGCCCGGCGCCGCGCCCAGGGCGCGCCAGCCGTCGAGCAGGCCGAAGCCCACGCCCTCGACCACCGCGTAGCCGACCTCGGCCGGGCCGTGGGCGCCGGTCAGGCCGAACAGCACGCCCTGGGCGTCGGGGTTGTTGTGCGGGGTGCGCTCGCCCGACAGGTAGGGCAGGAACAGCGGCGCGCGGGCGCGCTGCTCGGGCGTCAGGGCCTCGATGCGGGCCATCAGCTCGGCCTCGCTGGCCAGGCCCATCAGCTCGCGCACCCAGCGCAGCGCGCTGGCGGCCGAGAGCATCACGCTCATCTGGTGCCAGGTGCCGGGCAGGGCGTGGCAGAAGGCGTGCACCGCCGAGCCCGGGTTGGGCCGGTAGCGGTCGCCGCACAGGAAGATCACGCCCGAGGTGCCCAGCGAGACGAAGCCCTGGCCCGGCCGCACCGCGCCGATGCCCACCGCGCTGGCGGCGTTGTCGCCGCCGCCGCCGGCGATCACCACCGTGGCCGGCAGGCCCCAGCGCTCGGCCAGGTCGGGCCGCAGCCGGGCCGAGACGGCGCTGCCCTCGACCAGGCGGGGCATGTGGGCCTCGGTCAGGCCGGTGGCGGCCAGCAGCTCGGGCGACCAGCGGCGCGCGGCCACGTCCAGCCACAGCGTGCCGGCGGCGTCGGACATCTCGCTGACCCGCTCGCCCGAGAACTTCCAGCGCAGCCAGTCCTTGGGCAGCAGCACGCCGGCCGTGCGGGCGAAGGTCTCGGGCTCGTGCTCGCGCACCCACTGCAGCTTGGGCGCGGTGAAGCCGGGCATCGCCAGGTTGCCGGCGATCCGGTGCAGCCCGGGGCAGGCCGCCTCCAGGGTGGCGCACTGCGCGCCGCTGCGGCCGTCGTTCCACAGGATGGCCGGGCGCAGGACCTCGCCCTGCGCGTCCATCAGCACGGCGCCGTGCATCTGGCCCGACAGGCCGATCGCGCGCACCGCGGCCATGGCCTGCGGCTGCTCGGCGGCCAGGCGGCGCAGCACGGTGTCGGTGGCCTGCCACCACTGGGCGGGGTCCTGCTCGCTCCACTGCGGCTGGGGCCGCGACAGGGTCAGGGCCTGGCCGGCGGTGGCGACGATGCGGTGCCCCGCGTCCAGCAGCAGCCCCTTGACTTCGGAGGTGCCGAGGTCGATGCCGAGGTACATGTTCAGGTCCTTCCGGGCGCGTTCTGCCCGGCGAAGCGGCCGCCCGACTGGCGCCGGAACTCGGTGGGGGTCATGCCCTTGATCTCGAGGAAGCGGCGGTTGAAGTTGGCGACGTTGTTGAAGCCGACCTCGTAGCAGATGTGGGTCACCAGGCGGTCGGTGTCCATCAGCAGCTGGCAGGCGCGGTGCACGCGGATGCGGTTGACGAAGTCGGTGAAGGTGTTGCCGGTGGCCTTGCGGAAGAAGCGGCTGAAGCGGCTCTCGGTCATGCCCAGCTCGGCGGCCAGCTCGGCGGCCGAGTGCTGCTCGCCCAGGTGGTCGGTGATGCGGCTGACCACGGCGTGGATCTGGTCGATCGCGTCGTCGTCGCCGTCGCTCTGCAGCTGCACGCTGGAGAGCAGCCGGTAGTCGGTGCAGGCGGCCAGGTCGGCCAGGTAGTCGCAGAAGGCGGTCAGGCGGCGCAGGCCGCGGGCGGCCTTGACGCGCTGCCAGTGCGCCTCGGCGCGCTCGGACAGGCCGAAGAACTCGATGCCGTGCTTGGCCCGCTCCAGCAGGGGCAGGACCTCGCGCAGCTCGGGGATGGTCTCGGCGGCGCGCTGCAGCGGCTCGTGGGCGAACTGGATCACCAGGTCGCGCTGGGCCACGCCGCCGTCGGGCACGTCCATGCTGACCCAGTTGTGCGGCAGGCGCGGCCCGGTCAGCACCAGCTGGCCCGGCTGGAAGGGGCCGATCCAGTCGCCGACGAACACCTTGCCGCTGGTGCTGGTGATCAGGTGCAGCTCGTACTCGTCGTGGTAGTGCCAGCGCGCCAGCGGGGTCGGAAAGCCGTGCGCCAGGCAGCGCACGAAACCGGCCTCGCCCGGCGACTCGTAACCCAGGTCCGGCGAGCGGGCGTGCTCGTGCTCCAGCTCGGGGCGGACCACGCGGGGCAGGCTCTGCTTGATCGACATGGCGGGGCGGTTCGTGGCGGGTCAGGCGGCGGCGCGGCGGGCCACGAAGGCCTGCACCCGGGCGAAGGCACGGCGCAGCGCGCCCACCAGGCGCTCGTCCCCGGCCAACTCGCCCCACAGCGGGCGCTCGGCGGCCAGCGCGGCCACCGGGTCGGCGGCCTCGCAGATCGCGTGGGCCACCGCCGGGTCCATCGCCTGGTCCTGGTAGGTGTAGGGCAGGGCGCCGGCGTGCCAGCGCTGCAGGTAGGCCAGGAACAGCGCCGGCAGCATGGCCACGCTGTCCACGGTCTCGCCACGGGCCAGGCGTTCGCGGAAGGTCGGGGCGATGAAGCCCGGGATCTTGCTGAAGCCGTCCATCGCCACGCGCTGGTTGGTGTCCTGGATCGCCGGGTTGCCGAAGCGGTCCAGTACCACGTCGCGGTAGTGCGGCAGGTCGAGCGGGCAGGGGTGCTCGGGCGTGTCCAGCACCGGGATGGCGTCGTGGGTGACGTAGTCGTGCGCCATCTGGCGGATCTCGGCGTCGTGGGTGCCCTCGTGGATGTAGAGGTGGCCCGCCAGCGTGCCGGCCCAGGCGATGCAGCTGTGGGTGGCGTTGAGCAGTCGGATCTTGGCCTCTTCGTAGGCCTGCACCGAGTCGACCATCTCGACGCCCACGCGCTCCCAGTCGGGGCGGCCGGCGATGAAGCGGTCTTCGATCACCCACTGGATGAAGCGCTCGCCCATCAGCGCGGCCGGGTCGTCGCGGCCGGTGGCGGCCTTGACGCGCTCGGCCACCTCGGGGGTGGGGCGCGGGGTGATGCGGTCGACCATCGCGTTGGGGCTGCTGGTGTGCCGCTCGACCCAGGCCTTCAGCTCGGCATCGCCCAGCGCGTCCAGGAACTGCAGCAGGCCGCCGCGGGCGCGGTCGCCGTTGTGGCGCAGGTTGTCGCAGTTCAGCAGGGTGACCGGGCCGGCCTCGGCGGCGCGGCGGGCGCGCAGCAGCGTGACCAGGGCGCCGTAGATCGTGTGGCCGGCCTGGCCCGAACGCACCCGGTCCAGGTCGGCGCCCAGCTCGGGGAAGGCGGCCCAGTCCAGCTGGTGGCGGGCGTCCAGGTAGTAGCCGGCCTCGGTCACTGTGAACGAGATGATGCGGGTGTCGGGGTGTGCGCCCACGGCCACCAGCGGGGCCAGGTCGTCCTGGTAGGGCAGGACCTGGCGGATCGATTCGATCCAGGTGTAGCTGCGCTCGCCCTGGGGCGTGACCGTCTCCAGGGTGTAGGCGCCGCCCTGCGCCTGCAGCGCGGCGATGGTCTGGGGCATGTCCGGGCGCAGGTGGCCGGCGGCGATCTGCCACGAGGTGTCGCCCAGCGCGCGCAGCTGGTGCAGGTACACCGCCTGGTGCGCGCGGTGGAAGGAGCCCAGGCCGAGGTGGAGCATCGTGTTCATGGTGGGGCCTTGGTCGGTGCGGAAAGGGTCGTTGGAAAGGAAGTGGAGGCGGGGGGCGGCGCTCAGAGGTCGAACTGCGTGGGCATCATCACGACGTCGCGGATGGTCACGCCACGCGGGCGGGTGAGCATGAACAGCAGCACCTCGGCCACCTCGTCGGCGTCGATCAGGCTGCCGCTGGCCTTGGCCTCGGCCAGTTTCTCGGCCGGCCAGTCGGCCAGCAGCGAGGTGACCACCGGCCCGGGCGAGACCGAGCCCACGCGCAGGCCGTGCTTGAACACCTGGCGCCGCACGGTCTGCACGAAGCAGTGGATCGCCCACTTGGAGGCGGCATAGACCGGCTCCCAAGGCGTGGGGTAGTGGGCCGCCAGCGAGCTGGTGACCAGCACGTCGCCACGGCCGCGCCCGATCATGTGGGGCAGCACCGCGTGGACGTTCTTCATCACCACGTTGACGTTCAGGTTCAGCATGCGGTCGATCGCGGCCGGGTCGGCATCGACCAGGTCGCCGCCGATGTACAGGCCGGCGTTGGCGTGCAGGATGTCGAGCTGGCCACCCAGCGCCAGCGCGCGCGGCAGCAGCTCGGCGCACTGCGCCGCGTCCAGCAGGTCCAGCACCAGCGGATGGGCGCGGTCGCCCAGGCGCTCGCAGGCCTGGGCCAGGGCGTGGGTGTCGCGGTCGATCAGCACCACCTGGGCGCCGGCACGCACCAGCATCGAGGCGCTGGCCAGGCCGATGCCCGAGGCCGCGCCGGTGACGGCGGCGACCTGGCCCAGCAGCGGAAGGGGGGCGCTCATCGGGGCTTCCGCGCTCAGGCCGCGGCCGCGACGACGCGGCCGGCGCCGTCGAACCAGTGGGCCTGCGACAGGTCCAGTGACAGGCTCACCGGCTGACCCACGTGCAGCGCGCTGCGCTCGGTCTGGCGGGCGACGAACTGCGCGCCGGCGGGCGTGCTGGCGTAGACCAGGGTCTCGGCGCCCAGGGCCTCGACCAGCTCGACCTGGCCGCTCAGCGGCGCGGCGCCGGCCGGGTGCACCGTCACGCCTTCGGGGCGCAGGCCGATCGAGCCGCCGGCGGCACCGGCCGGGGCGGCGCCCTGCACCACCTCGGGCAGGCGCTGCAGCGGCACCACGTTCATCTGCGGCGTGCCGATGAACTGGGCGACGAACTGGTTGGCGGGGCGGTCGTAGAGCTCCAGCGGCGTGCCGACCTGCTCGATCAGGCCGTCGCGCAGCACCACCACGCGGTCGGCCAGGGTCATGGCCTCCACCTGGTCGTGGGTGACGTAGATGGTGGTGGCGCCCAGCTCGCGGTGCAGGCGGGCGATCTCGACCCGGGTCTGGCCGCGCAGCGCGGCGTCCAGGTTGGACAGCGGCTCGTCGAACAGGAAGACCTTGGGCTGGCGCACGATGGCACGGCCGATGGCCACGCGCTGGCGCTGGCCGCCCGAGAGCTCCTTGGGGGTGCGCTGCAGGTAGGGCTTGAGGTTGAGGATCTCGGCGGCGCGCTGCACCTTCTCGTCGATCACCTTGGGGTCGACCTTGGCCAGCTTGAGCGCGAAGCACATGTTTTCGTAGACGCTCATGTGCGGGTAGAGCGCGTAGCTCTGGAACACCATCGCCAGGTCGCGCTTGGACGAGGGCGCGTCGGTGATGTCGCGTCCGTCCAGCATCAGCTGGCCGTCGCTGATCGACTCCAGACCGGCGATCAGGCGCAGCAGGGTGGACTTGCCGCAGCCCGACGGCCCGACGAAGACGATGAACTCGCCCTTCTCGATGGTCAGGTCGATGCCCTTGATGGTGTGCACCGGGCCGAAATGCTTCTGGATGCCCTTGAGTTGCAGGAAGGCCAAAGGATCACTCCTCGATCGAATGGTGAGTCGGCGCATGCACGTGCACGGCGCCATCAAGCGGACGCCGCGGAACCGGCTTTGCCGGGCCGCTGGCGGCGCCCCCTGGAGGGGGGCAAGGCGGGACATGGGTCAGCACCTGCGTGCTGACCTGTGCCAGCCGCGCCGGCGGGACTTGCAAGTCCCGCCGTGGATCGCCGAAGGCGTTGCGGGGGTGGGTCATTTCACGGCGCCGAAGGTGAGACCTTGGACCAGCTGCTTTTGGCTGAACCAGCCGAAGACGACGATGGGGGCGATGGCCAGCACCGAGGCTGCGGAGAGCTTGGCCCAGAACAGGCCCTCGGGGCTGGAGTAGCTGGCGATCAGGGTGGCCAGGGTGCCGGCCTGGGCGGAGCTCAGGTTCAGGCTCCAGAAGGCCTCGTTCCAGCTCAGCACCAGGCACAGCAGGCCGGTGGAGGCCAGGCCGCCCATGCCCAGCGGCAGCAGCACGCGGGTGGCCTCCTGCCAGAGCGTGGCGCCGTCCATGCGGGCGGCTTCCAGGATCTCGTGCGGGATGTCCTTGAACGCGCTGTAGAGCATCCACACCATGATCGGCAGGTTGCTCAGCGTGAAGACGATGATCAGGCCGAGCTGGGTGTCGAGCAGGTGCGACTTCTGCGCCAGCACGTAGATGGGCACCAGGGCGCCCACGGCCGGCATCATCTTGGTGGACAGCATCCACATCAGGAGGTCGCGGGTCCTGGGGCTCTTGAAGAAGGCCATCGAGTAGGCCGCGGGCGCGGCGATCGCCAGGCCCAGCAGGGTGGACACCACGCTGGTGACCAGCGAGTTCTTGGCGTAGAGCAGGTAGTCGCTGCGCTCATGCACCTCGCGGAAGCTCTCCAGCGTCGGCGCGAACAGGAACTCGGGCGGCACGGCGATGGCCTGCAGCTCGGTCTTGAACGCGGTGATCACCAGAAAGCCCAGCGGGAAGAACAGCAGCAGGGTGACGGCCCAGGCCGCGACGGTGCGCAGCACGAGGGACAGGGGGAAGGGTTGGCGTCGGCTCATGGGGTGGGGCTCCGGTCTCCGGCCTCAATCGAGGTTCTTGCCGACCATGCGGATCAGGAAGACCGCGGCGATGTTGGCCAGCACGACGGCGAACAGCGCGCCCGCCGAGGCCACGCCGGCGTCGAAGTTCATCAGCGCCTGCTTGAAGATCAGGAAGGCCACGTTGGTGCTGGCGTCGCCCGGGCCGCCACCGGTGGTGGTGAAGATCTCGGCGAACACCGACAGCAGGAAGATCAGCTCGATCATGACCACCACCGCCACCGAGCGGCCCAGGTGCGGCAGCACCATGTAGCGCAGCTGCTGCAGCCAGGTGGCGCCGTCCATGCGGGCGGCCTCGAGCTGCTCGCGGTTGAGCGACTGCAGCGCGGTCATGAAGATCAGGGTGGCGAAGGGCAGCCACTGCCAGGCGATCATGATGACCACCGAGCCCAGCGGGAAGTCGGTCAGCCAGTCCACCGGCGCGGCGCCGAAGAAGGCCCAGACCTGCGCCAGCACGCCGTAGATCGGGTTCATCATCATGTGCTTCCACAGCAGCGCGTTGACCGTGGGCATGACGAAGAAGGGCGAGATCAGCAGCACCCGCACCAGGCCGCGGCCGGGGAAGGGCTCGTCGATCAGCAGGGCCAGGGCGATGCCCAGCACCACGGTGATGACGATCACGCTGCCCAGCAGCAGCAGCGTGTTGAGCACCGACACCGTGAACGAGGGGTCGGTGACGAAGTATTCGAAGTTCTCCAGGCCTGCGAAGCCCGTCACGTCGGGCTGCATCAGGTTGTAGCGGATCACGCTGAAGTACAGCGTCATCAGCAGCGGCACGATCATCCACAGGAAGAGCGTGGTCACCGCAGGCGCCAGCAGGGCGCGGGGCAGGAAGCGGTTCATCTCGGTCGGGTCCCGTCAAGGGGATGCGGCGCGCGGCGGGGTGTCCGCCGGCGCGCCGTCACAGGCGGGGCGCCCGCAGGCGCCCCGGGGCCGGGATCACTTGTAGTAGCCGGCCTTCTTCATCTCGCGGTCGGCGGCCACCTGGCCGGCCTTCAGGGCGTCGTCCACCGACACCTTGCCCGCCAGCGCCGCGCTCATCTGCTGGCCCACGGCGATGCCGATGGCCTGGAACTCGGGGATCGCGGCGAACTGCACGCCCACGTACGGCGACTTGGGCAGGGTGGAGTCGGTCGGGTTGGCGCTGTCGATCGCGGCCTTCTCGGCGGTGGCGAACTTGGCGGCCTTCAGGAACTCGGCCGAGGCGTAGGTGCTCTTGCGGGTGCCGGTCGGGACGTTGGCCCAGCCGTTGGTCTTGGCCACCAGCTGGATGTAGTCCTTGCTGGTCGCCCAGGTCACGAACTTCTGCGCCGCGTCGACCTTCTTCGAGCCGGCCGGGATGGCCAGGTTCCAGCTCCACAGCCAGTTGGCGCCCTTGGGCGTGGCGGCGGTCGGGGCGTTGGCAAAGGCCACCTTGTCGGCCACCTTGGACTGCTTGGGGTCGCTGATGAACGAGGCCGCGATGGTGGCGTCCACCCACATGCCGCACTTGCCGGCGTTGAACAGGGCCAGGATCTCGTTGAAGCTGTTGGCCGACGAGCCCGGGGGGCCGTAGTTCTTCAGCAGGTCGACATAGAAGCCGATCGCGTCCTTCCAGGGCTTGCTCTCGAGCTGGGGCTTCCAGCCCATGTCGAACCACTGACCGCCGTGGGTGTTGACCAGGGTGGTCAGGAAGGCCATGTTGTCGCCCCAGCCCGGCTTGCCGCGCAGGCAGATGCCGTACACGCCGGCCTTGGGGTCGTGGATCTTGGCGGCGAAGTCCTTGACCTGGGCCCAGGTCGGCTTGTCGCCCAGCTGCACGCCGGCCTTGTCGGCCAGGTCCTTGCGGTACATGAGCATCGAGCTCTCGCCGTAGAACGGCGCGGCGAACAGCTTGCCGTCGACCGACAGGCCGCTGCGCATCGCGGGCAGCAGGTCGTCCACGTCATAGGCGGCGTCGGTCTTGAGCTCCTGCAGCCAGCCCTTCTTGCCCCAGATCGGCGCCTCGTACATGCCGATGGTCATGATGTCGAACTGGCCACCCTTGGTGGCGATGTCGGTCGTCACGCGCTGGCGCAGCACGCCTTCTTCCAGGGTGACCCACTTGAGCTTGATGTCGGGGTTGGCCTGCTCGAAGTGCTTCGAGAGCTTCTGCATCTCGATCATGTGGCCGTTGTTCACGGTGGCGATCACCAGTTCGGTGGCCGCGTGCGCGCCCAGCGCGCTCATGCCGAAAGCCAGTGCCAGGGCGGTCTTGAGCTTCATTGCTTGTGTCTCCTAGATGAGGGGTCGCAGGGGCGGCCGTTGCCGCATGCCAGCGGGAGCGAATGTTGCGCCTCGGCGGCCGCCGGATTGATACGCCGGGCGGCCGATGGTGGTACGAAATTGCGCCGTATGTCTATGGTTTTCCCTGAATGGTGAAAGGGCGTATCGGGGTTGCGGCTTTGATGCTGCGCTGCCGCAAGGAAGTTCAGGTGGGCCGGGGCAGCGACAATCCGGGCCATGAAAGTCATCCGCCTGCGTGAAGGAAAAGAGCGTTCGCTGCTGCGCCAGCACCCCTGGGTGTTCGCCGGCAGCGTGGCCAAGGGTGGGGGCGACCCCGGTGAGACGGTGCGCGTGGAAAGCGCCAGCGGCCAGTTCCTGGCCTGGGCCGCGTTCAGCCCCAGCTCGCAGATCCGGGTGCGGGCCTGGAGCTTCGACGAGTCCGAGCGCATCGACGCCGCCTTCTTCCAGCGCCGCGTGCAGGCCGCGGTGGCCATGCGCGCGCGCCTGGGCATCCAGAGCAACGGCGTGCGCCTGGTGCACGGCGAGGCCGACGGCCTGCCCGGCCTGATCGTCGACCGCTACGACGACATCCTCAGCGCCCAGTTCCTGTCCGCCGGCACCGAGCGCTGGAAGGACGTGCTGGCCGACGCCCTGCTGGCCGCCACCGGCTGCACCCGCCTGTACGAGCGCAGCGACTCGGGCGTGCGCCAGATGGAAGGCCTGGCCCCGGTCAAGGGCTGGCTGCGCGGCGGCGGCCCCACCACCGTCACCCTGCAGGAGCACAGCATTCGCCTGACGGTGGACGTGGAGGAGGGCCACAAGACCGGCTACTACCTGGACCAGCGCGAGAACCGTGCGCTGTTCGCCCGCCTGGTGCGCCAGTTCGGGATCCAGAGCGTGCTCAACTGCTACAGCTACACCGGCGGCTTCAGCGTCTCGGCGCTGGCCGGTGGCGCCACCGAGGTGGTCAGCGTCGATTCTTCGGGCCCGGCGCTGGCCCGCGCCGACGCCCACGTGCTGCTCAACGGCTTCGACCCGGCGCACCACACCTCGATGGACGCCGACGTCAACGGCACGCTGCGCCAGCTGCTCAAGGACGGCCGCCAGTTCGACGCCATCGTGCTGGACCCGCCCAAGTTCGCGCCCAGCGCCGCCCACGCCGACCGCGCCAGCCGCGCCTACAAGGACATCAACCGCCTGGGCCTGAAGCTGCTCAAGCCGGGTGGCCTGCTGCTGACCTTCAGCTGCTCCGGCGGCATCGGGGCCGAGCTGTTCCACAAGATCGTCGCCGGCGCCGGGCTGGACGCGGGCGTGGACGCCTACCTGCTGCAGCGCCTGGAGGCGACGTCGGACCACCCGACCACGCTGTGCTTCCCCGAGGGCGAATACCTCAAGGGCTTGGCCTTGCTCAAGCGCTGAGCCTCAAGCGCGGGCCGTGCCCGCCGATAGCGGGGCCATGGACCTGACGTCGCCCCCGATGCCGCCCGGGCTTGAAGCGGTGCTGCCGCTCGCCCTGGCCCGCCACGGCGGGCTGCTCGCCGCCTTCGACCCGGACGACGCCCTGCGCTGGGCCAATGCCGCCTACTGCGACATGATGGCCATCACCCGGGCCGAGCGGCAGCCCTGGACCGGGCTGATGCGCCACAGCCACCGCTCGCGCGTCGGGCCGGTGATCGGGGCGCCGGACTTCGAGGCCTGGCTGGCCTCCACCGCCTCGCGCCGCGGCCGCGACCCCTACCGCCAGTTCGAGGTCGAGCTGCACGACGGCCGCAGCTTCCTGATGACCCAGACCGTGGCCCCGTCGGGCTGGCTGCTGGAGCTGGCGGTGGACGTCAGCGACCTGGGGCGTGACCACCGCGAGCTGCGCATCGCCCGCGACCTGGCGCTGCGCGCCAGCCAGACCGACCCGCTGACCGGCATCGGCAACCGCGCCTTCGTGCTCGGCCGCCTGCACGAGGCCCTGCGTCGCCCCGACGGCCAGCAACCCTGCGTGGCCCTGATCGACCTGGACCACTTCAAACGGGTCAACGACTGGATGGGCCACGCCGCCGGCGACGAGGTGCTGCGCCATTTCGCCCAGCGCCTGCAGGCCGGCCTGCGGCGGGTCGATGCCTGCGGCCGCGTCGGCGGCGAGGAGTTCATGCTGGTGCTGTGCGAGGTGGACGCGCCGCAGGCCGAAGCCATCGTCTGCCGCCTGCTGGAGCAGGTGAGGGCCGCCCGGCCGCTGCCGGAGCGGCCCGGCTTTGCCTACACCGCCAGCGCCGGCCTGGTGCGGGCGCACCCGGGCGAGCGCGCCGAGGCCGCCATGGCCCGGGCCGACGCCGCGCTGTACCAGGCCAAGGACCGCGGGCGGGACCGCTGCGTGCGCGGCGACTGAACCCGCCGGCAGCACCCGCCGGCTGGGCGCGTTGACGCAGCGCGGTGACGGACGGCGATGACGGACGGCGGTGACGGACGGCGGTGACGGACGGCGGTGACGCGGCGGGCGAAGCCCGCCCGGCGGTTCAGTCCGGCTCGCGCAGCCAGCCCAGCTGGCCGCGGCCGCCCTCGTCCAGCGTGGCCCGCAGGGCCGCCGCCCCCGCCTCGGGCAGGCTGAAGCGCGCCCGCACCAGGGTGCCGTGCTCCACCCCGTCCAGCGTGGCGCCGGCCGCGTCCAGCTGGCGGCGCAGCCAGCCTTCCAGCGCATAGGGCAGCTCGCAACCCAGCCGGGCCAGGCGCTGGCGCGGCACCTTCACCGCGCCGGCCAGGGCGGTGGCCACCGCGTCGGTGTAGGCCCGCACCAGGCCGCCGGCGCCCAGCTTGGTGCCGCCCCAGTAGCGCACCACCGTGGCCAGCACGCCGTCCAGGTCCTGGTGGCGCAGCACGTTCAGCATCGGCAGGCCGGCGGTGCCGCCGGGCTCGCCGTCGTCCACCGCGGCGCTCTGGCCGCCGGCCATCAGCGCCCAGCACACGTGCACCGCGCCCGGGTGCTCGGCCCGCAGCGCGGCCACCACCGCCAGCGCCGCCGCGCGGTCGGCCACCGGCTGCACGCAGCCGATGAAGCGGCTCTTCTTGACCACCAGTTCGGCGTGCACCGGGCCCGACAGGCTCCAGCTCATGCGGCGCGCTCCGGCGCCGGCACCGCGGGCGCGAACTTGGCGCGCCGGGTGGCGAAGAAGGCCTTGACGTTGCGCACGTTGGCGTCCTGGGTGAACAGGCGCTGGGTCAGGGCCAGGTAGGCCGGCATGTCGGCGGTCCAGGTCACCAGCACGAAGTCGGGGCCCGGCGACACCCGCCAGCACTGCTGCACCGCGGCCTCGGCCACGGCGCGGGCCTCGAAGGCGTCCAGGTGCTCGGCGCCCTGGCGGTCCAGCGTGACCTCGCAGATCGCCTGCAGGCCGCGGCCGGCCCAGTGCGGCGCCAGCAGGGCGGTGATGCGCTCGACCACGCCGGCCTCGCGCAGGCGGCGCACCCGGCGCAGCGCGGTGGCCGGCGACACATGGGCGGCCTCGGCCAGGGCCTGGTTGCTCAGGCTGGCGTCGGCCTGCAGCAGCTCCAGCAGTCGCCAGTCGGTGGTGTCGAGGTCGATGGAATCACTCACACAGACATTCTGAATGAAAGAAAAATTCAAGCAAGCAGCATGGTGATCGTATATTGCGTTTAAGTCTTTATTTCGCAAGCTTCTTTCTGATGGGGCCTTCCACAATCAGCCCCCATCGCCATCCCCTCCAGGAGCTCCCCCATGTGCGGCATCGTCGGCGCGGTCAGCGCCCGCAACATCGTCCCCGTCCTCGTCCAGGGCCTGCAGCGCCTGGAGTACCGCGGCTATGACAGCTGCGGCGTGGCGGTGCACCAGGGCGGCGAGCTGCGGCGCACCCGCTCCACCGCCCGCGTGGCCGAGCTGCAGGCCCAGGTCACGGCCGAGGGCGTGGACAGCGGCACCGGCATCGCCCACACCCGCTGGGCCACCCACGGCGCGCCGGCGGTGCACAACGCCCACCCGCACTTCTCCAGCGGCCCCGGCACGCAGGGCCGCAGCGGCGGCATCGCCCTGGTCCACAACGGCATCATCGAGAACCACGACGAACTGCGCGACGAGCTCAAGGCCAAGGGCTACGTCTTCGAGAGCCAGACCGACACCGAGGTCATCGCCCACCTGGTCCACCAGCTCTACGACGGCGACCTGTTCGACACCGTGCAGCGCGCCGTCGCCCGCCTCAAGGGCGCCTTCGCCATCGCCGTGTTCTGCCGCGACGAGCCGCAGCGCGTGGTCGGCGCCCGCGAGGGCTCGCCCCTGATCCTGGGCGTGGGCACCGGCGCCGACGAGGGCGCCACCTACCTGGCCTCCGACGCCATGGCCCTGGCCGGCGTGACCGACCGCATCGTCTACCTGGAAGAGGGCGACGTGGTCGACCTGCAGCTGGGCAAGCACTGGATCGTGGCGCGCCAGCCCGAGGGCGGCTTCAAGCCGGTGCAGCGCGAGGTCAAGACCGTGCAGGCCCACAGCGGCGCCGCCGAGCTGGGCCCCTACCGCCACTACATGCAGAAGGAGATCTTCGAGCAGCCGCGCGCCCTGGCCGACACCCTGGAGGGCGTGGAGAGCATCACCCCCGAGCTCTTCGGCGACGGCGCCTACAAGGTCTTCCAGGGCATCGACCGCGTGCTGATCCTGGCCTGCGGCACCAGCTACTACAGTGGCTCCACCGCCAAGTACTGGCTCGAGAGCATCGCCCGCATCCCCACCAGCGTGGAGATCGCCAGCGAGTACCGCTACCGCGACAGCGTGCCCGACCCCCGCACCCTGGTCGTCACCATCAGCCAGAGCGGCGAGACCGCCGACACCCTGGCCGCGCTCAAGCACGCCCGCAGCCTGGGCATGACCCACACCCTGACCATCTGCAACGTGGCCACCAGCGCCATGGTGCGCGAGTGCGAACTGGCCTACATCACCCGCGCCGGGGTGGAAGTGGGCGTGGCCAGCACCAAGGCCTTCACCACCCAGCTCGCCGGCCTGTTCCTGCTCACCCTGGCCCTGGCCCAGGTGCGCGGCACCACCACGCCCGAACAAGAGGCCGCCCACCTCAAGGCCATGCGCCACCTGCCGGTGGCCCTGCAGGCCGTGCTGGCCCTGGAGCCCCAGGTGGTCGCCTGGGCCGAGGCCTTCGCCCGCAAGGAAAACGCCCTGTTCCTGGGCCGCGGCCTGCACTACCCGATCGCGCTGGAAGGCGCGCTCAAGCTCAAGGAAATCAGCTACATCCACGCCGAGGCCTACCCGGCGGGTGAACTCAAGCACGGCCCCCTGGCCCTGGTCACCGCCGAGATGCCCGTGGTCACCGTGGCCCCCAACGACGCCCTGCTCGAAAAGCTCAAGAGCAACCTGCAGGAAGTGCGCGCCCGCGGCGGCGAGCTCTACGTCTTCGCCGACGACGACACCCGCATCGACAGCGCACCCGGCCTGCACGTCATCCGCATGCCCGAGCACTACGGCGCCCTCAGCCCCATCCTGCACGTGGTCCCGCTGCAGCTGCTGGCGTACCACACGGCCTGTGCGCGCGGGACGGATGTGGACAAGCCGCGGAACCTGGCGAAGAGCGTGACGGTGGAGTGAGGGGTGAGGGCGCTGGTTCGTGTGCCTTGGCAATGAAGCCATGGACAGCGTGTCAGAGGCCAGGTCCCGGGTGATCCATCACCCGGGACGGCCTGGCTCAATGACCCGACATGCGCATTCAGTAGCCCCAAGCCTCATGCCGCACCGGCAAGCCGTTGAGCCGCTTCCTCAACTGCTGCCAATGCGGCAAGTGCAAATCCATCAACGCCAAAAACCGCGCGTTGTGCGTCGGCTCCAGCAGGTGCACCAGCTCATGCACCACGATGTACTCCAGGCACTCGGGCGGCTTCTTGGCCAGGTCGGTGTTCAGTCGGATGTAGCCTGATTCAGGCGTGCAGCTGCCCCACTGGGTCTTCATGCGCTGCACGAAGAATCGGCTCGCTTGAACACCCAGCAGTGGCTGCCACTTGTCGAGCAACGCCGGCACCGCATCGCGCACCTGCTGCCGGTACCAGGCGTCCAGCACCTCTTCGCACCGCGCCTGATCGGCATCAGGGCGCACCTGCAGGCACAGCTTCCTTGGGCTCAGGCTGACCGCTGGCGCCGCGTCGGCGCGCGTGATCTCCAGCAGGTAGCGCTTGCCCCACAGGTAGTGGCTTTCCTTGTTCAGGAACTCGCGGGGCGTTTCGCGCGCCTGGGCCTGCAGCTTGCGCTGCTGCGAACGGATCCAGCCCAGCTTCGACACCACGAACAGCCGGATCGTGTCCAGCGGCATGCTCCGGGGTGCAGCCACGCGCACCTTGCCCGCCGGCGGCAGGACGCTCAGGTGCACATGCTTGATCGACTTGCGGGTGACCTCCGCATGCAGCTCGCCCAGGTCGAGCACGTCCCGCACGGGTCAGTACTCCTTCTGTGCGAAGACGATGGGGTACAGGCGGTTGACTTCCTTGATGTCCTTGAGGACGTCGAACATCGCCTGCTTGACCATCTGCTCTTTCGCCACCACGCCGCGCCAGCCGTTGGGCCGCTTGGCCCTGATGGCGGCGTCCAGCTTCAGTGCCGTGTCCAGCGCCACCGTCTTGCCGGCATAGGGTGCCGCGGGCTCCTGTGCCGCGTCAGCGGCCACGTGGTCCTTCAGGTTGTTGTACAGGGCCAGCTGGCCTGCCGTCTTCAGCTGCACCGGCGTGTCATCGGCCTTGCCGGCGCTCACCTTCTTGGCCACGTCAGCGATGCGGGCGAGGTAGTCCTCGTACTCGATGGCCTTCTCTTTGCGCAGGCGAATGAGCTCGTCCAGCAGCGCCGACATCTTGGCGAAGTAGGCCGGGTCGGTCAGCTGCTCTTTCAGGATCTTGCTGCGGACGTTGTTCTCGATCGTCTCGGCGATGGACTCCTGGTGGCCCTTCATGTCGCCCAGGCGCTCGGCAATCGCGTCGGCGATGCCGGTCTTGACGATCAAGTCCAGCAGCCCGATGCCGTCGAAAGGCGAAATCTTCCGCGGAGCCTGCGCCTCGATGTAGGTGTCGATGAGGTGGCGCATGTCCGCCTCGTAGGGCTTCAGGTCCAGCGTCTCGCCGGCCGCCTTGCGGATGATCTCGCGCAGGTTCAGGTAGTGCTTCTGCAGCGCCTTGAGGTGGTCGATCTGCGCAGGCGTGTAGCCCGCCGCCTCCAGCTCGTCGGCCAGGTTCGCATAGGCCCGCACCAGGGCCACCACGGCCTTGTACAGCGCCACGCGGTGGGGCTCGCGCGCCTTCAGGTCGTCGGCAATCTCGGTATTGCCGCAGAAGTAGTGGATGTGCTCCAGGTCGCCCTTGGGCGGCTCCACCGGCTCGCACAGCAGTGCCAGGGCCTCCACGGCATCGTCCAGGCGCTCGCGCCCGATCTGCAGCCGGTCCTTGACCAGGATCTCGGGGTCACCGCCGCCCGCGCTGTGGTCCAGCTCGGCGGTGTAGACCGCAATGGCCTTCTCCACCTTCTTGAACAGATCCTTGTAGTCGACGATGTAGCCGAAGTCCTTGTCCTCGCCGTCGAGCCGGTTGGTGCGGCAGATGGCCTGGAACAGGCCGTGGTCCTGCATGGACTTGTCGATGTAGAGGTAGGTGCACGGCGGCGCGTCAAAGCCGGTCAGCAGCTTGTCCACCACGATCAGCAGCTTCATCTGTGCAGGCGCCTTGATGAAGCGGTCCTTCACCTGCTGCTCGTAGGTCTCGGTCTTGGTCTTGCCAGCCTCGGCCGTCACATCCTTCAGCAGCTCGGTGTAGGTGTTGAAGATGAACTGCTTGTCGGTGTCGGTGTTGGCGCCGGTCTCTTCCTTGCTCACGTCGGAGGCCTGCGGGTTGTACGAGGTCACCACCGCGCAGCGGCCCTTGAACACCGTCTTGCCGAACAGCACGAAGTACTTGCAGGCCTCGTAGATGCTGGACGCCACCAGGATGGCGTTGCCGCGCTCGGTCGACAGCCGCGGCTTCACGGCAAAGTCGAACACGATGTCGGCCACCACCCGGTCCATGCGGGCGCGTGAGCTGAGCACGTTCTGCATCGTGCCCCACTGCTTCTTCAGCTCGTCCTTCTGCCAGTCGTTCAGCCCCTTGGTCTTGGCCTCGAACCACTGGTCGATCTGGTCGGTGTTGCCCAGCTTCTGGTCGATGTCCCGGGCTTCGTAGACCAGGTCCAGCACCACCTGGTCTTCCACGGCTTCCGCGAACTTGTAGGTGTGGATGTAGCCGCCGAACACCTCCAGGCTGGTCTGTGCATCGCTTTTCAGCAGCGGCGTGCCGGTGAAGCCGATGAACACCGCGCCCGGCATCATGGCCTTCATCACCCGATGCAGCTTGCCGCCCTGCGTGCGGTGGCACTCGTCCACGAAGACGTAGATCTCGCCCTGGGTGGGGCTGGGCTGCGCGGCCAGCTCGCGGAGGAATGCCTCGAAGTCGTCCACATCTCGGCGGCCGAACTTGTGCACCAGCGAGCACAACAGCCGCGGGTTGGGCTGCGCGAGCTGGGCCATCAGGTCGCGCCCGCTCTGGCTGCGGTGGATGGTCTCGCCCGCGGCCTGGAACACGCGTTCGATCTGCCGATCCAGTTCGTCCCGGTCGGTGATGATGGCCACCCGTGCGGCGGGCTTGTTTTCCAGGATCCACCGGGCCAGCAGCACCATCAGGATGCTTTTGCCAGCGCCCTGGGTGTGCCAGATGATGCCGCCGCGCCGCTGCTGCACATGCGCCTGCGCAGCCTTGATGCCAAAGTACTGGTGTACCCGTGGCAGCTTCTTCACGCCGCCGTCGAACAGCACGAAGTCGTGCATCAGCTCCAGCAGGCGCGGCTTGGCGCACAGCTTGGCCAGGTACTTGTCGAGCTTGTAGCCTGCGTTGTCGGCCTCGTCTTCCTTCCAGGTCAGGAAGTACTTCTCCTGCGTTTCGATGGTGCCGTAGCGCAGGCCTTCCGAGTCATTGCCGGCCAGCACCAGCTGTACGGTGCTGAAGAACCAGTCGTTGAACTCGGGCTGCTGGTTCGACAGGCACTGGCGGATGCCTTCACCCAGGCCCACGCGGCTGTTCTTCAGCTCCAGTACACCCACGGCGATGCCGTTCAGGTACAGCACCAGGTCGGGCCGGCGCTCGTGCCCGCCCTTGAGGGTCACCTCTTCGGCGATGGCGAAGTCGTTGTGCTCGGGGTGCTCCCAGTCCACCAGATGAACCTGATCGGCCACTTCGCCGGCCGCCACCTTCACAGACACGCCGTAACGCAGCAACTGGTACACCGCCTGGTTGGCGGCATAAAGCGTGCGCCCGTGCAGCAGGGCTTCGGTGCGCAGCCGGTGCAGGGCCGCGCTGATGTGTGCGGGGCTGTAGCCCTGGCCTGTCAGGTGGGCCGTCAGCAGCCCTTCGTCGATGCAGTGGTTGCCCTCGCGCTCCGACCAGTCGCCCAGGTAGCGGTAGCCCAGCTTCTGGGTGAAAAGCCCGATCACCCGTTCCTGGGTCACCCGCTCCGGTTTGCCAATCTCTTCAGACATCAGGCCCTCCCTGCGGGCGTTTGGTCGATACAAGCGCTTGATTCAGCCGGGCAGTTTCATCCTATCGCCCGGGTCCTGTCGCCCAGATGCGTTCGATGTCGGTGAATCCGTCCGATGGCCGGTACGGGGTGCCCCGCTCGCCTTTCAGTCGTCGTCCAGAGGCAGGCTGCCCTGCAATGGCGTGGGTGGCCACGTACCGGCCTCTTGGCGAACCTGAAACCATCGGTGCATCGCCGCATCCTCCACGGCGTACTCCCCGCGCGCTGATTTCCACACCAGGGCAGGCGTGCGCTGTCGCAGCGACTCCAGGGCCTTTTGCGCCTGCTGCACGCTCACCGGGCGCTCCAGCTTCTCGCGGTAGAAGCGCAGCGCTTCGGCGTCGTACGGGCGAAAGCGCGGTCCCTGGTCCAGCATGCGCCACAGCACCACCTGCTCGGTCGGCTTGAGCCCCAGGTAGTCGGACTCCATCTGCGCTTGGTCCTGTGCCTGCCGGTCCTGCGCCGCCCGTTGCAGCGCCGGTTCAAAGCGGCCGCTGTGACCGGCCAGCGGGCTGAGCACCGCCCCCATGGCCGCCATGAAAAACTGCGGGCGGTGGCCGAAGGCGGCAAACGCCGCCTGCAATGCCGCCCGGTCCACCGGCACCAGGTCGGGCCGCTGGGCCTCCACCAGGCCGGCCACATGGGCGATGAAATCGGTGTCCAGCGGCGGCAGGGGCTGAATCTGCGAGCCGTAGAACGGCGCCCCTGCGCTGACCACCAGGCGCAGCAGCTTGTCGCGGTCGGAGCCCGACATCACCAGCATCAGGTTCACCCGGCCGGGCTGGTTCATCTGGTCACGCGCCGACTTCAGCGCCGTCATCGCCACCTCGCCCGCCTCGCTGGTCAGGGCGTGCTGGGCTTCGTCAATGATCAGCGCCACGGGCTTGCCTGCCGCCTGGTGCAGGCTGCGCAAGGCGTCCACCAGGGTCAGGCCGTCGACCTGGCCGATCTTGCTGGTGTCGATGTCCAGCGCGCCCGCCACCTTCACGCCCTTGACGCCCGCCTTTCTGGCGGTGCGGGCCACCAACCCCAGGTGCGCCTGCAGGGCCTGGGCAATGGCCTCGGCAATCAGGGCGCCCGGGTCGCGGCGGGTGTCGGCCCACAGGTCCACGTACACCACCTCCACGCCGGCCTGCTGCAGCGCGGGCGCCAGGTCGCCCTGCAAAAAGGTGCTCTTGCCGGTTCGGCGCGGCGCCGCCAGGAACAGGCCGTTGTGGGCGTCGCCCAGCAGCGCCTTGCCCTGCAGTGCCTGCACCAGCTGCTGCGCCAGTGCGGTGCGGTGGTACGCGATCATGCGACTACCTCTTTTTTATCTGGATTTGGGATAGTTTATCTTTTTCAGGATGAAAACGGATAGTTCCATGAGCCGTGGCCGGTCAGGCCCCAGTCGGTACGGGCCTTGGCGCCTCGGGCATGCGGGGTTGCCGGAACACACCATGGCGTGACAAGGGCTTGTCTTCGTCGGCCACGCGATGGGGCCCAGGCCATGGGCGCAGACCCGCCGGACACGACCGGTGGTGCGCCCAAGTCACGCCACGCCCCCGGGCACCAGACGGATGCGGCCGGTCAGCAGGGCTTGGGCCATGGCTTGCTTGAGGGCGCGGGCTTTGGTGAGGCGGGCTTCGAGGGTAGTGAGTTCGGCGTCGAGGTCAGAAAGCGTCTGGGCAACGGCGCGCTGTTCCACAGGGTCAGAAGGTAGTAGTACTTCGACGATGCGCATCGACTCCTTGTTCAGCGTGTAGCCCTTCACTGCTTGCTTCCCGAAAAGTGAAAAGTCGACTCTCGAAAGTGCGTAATACAGAAGCTCCTTGTCGACCGTCGGACTCCTGAGTGCGCAGATCGCCTCATTGGTGTAGAGCTTGCAGCCAGCGAAGGCGAGTCGGCCAATGGTCAGCTTGAAGCTCATCAAAAGCGTGCCTTCTGGGACCGCCTCCATGCCTTGCACGCCAGCGTCGGTGATCTCCTCTTTGGACTCTGACACGACCTTGCCCTTCAGGTCGGCGATCGAAAGCCATTTGTGCCCGCTGCCCCAGTAACTTCCAGTCAGGCGCGCAGGGGTGCGGCCCATGGTGATGGTTGAAATCTCACCGAGCTTGCAGGTCGTCCACGGTCGTTCAAACCCCGGCAACCGCCGCTTGCCGGTGAGCAGTTCCTGCATGGCGCCTTGCTTGATCTGGCGCTTCTTGGTCAGCAGTTGCACCAGCGAGTCGATCAGGGCGTCGGCGTCGGTCAGCGCCTCCGCAATCGCTTCTTGCTCGTCCACTCGGCGCGGCATTGGAACCACGTAATTCCTGAGAATGCCCAGATTAGTGTGCGGGACACCAGTCTGAATGGCGCTATCCAGAATCTGCTTTTGTCCGAGCGCACTCGCGAAGTACTGATATACATAGCTAGGAGCTGCCGCGCCGCAGTCCAGCGTGAGCTTCATCTGGCTCTGCGAAATCAAGTACTCCTCGTATGGGCAGGCAGGTACCAGTGCCACTTGTCCGAGGGTGCCTCGTTGGGTAAATACCAGGTCAGAAGGCTTGGCAAGGTTCGCCTGCAGTGCCTTCGCTTTGGCTGGCGAGACGAAGGCGAACTCACCCGCAACATAGCGCTGGCCCATGTTCTGCCCACGTATGACTGGCACTCCGGAATCGACGTAGTCGTTTGCGACGAGGTCTGATCCAAATGGGCCACCGACTGTCGCGTTGGCGCGCCTTGCCGCGATGTCGATGACGCGAGGCTGATGCCACCCCGCCGGGAGTTCATCGTTCGGCGCCAAATGGGTCACTTCCATGCGTACCCCATCTTCGCCAGATGCCCCGCCACCCGCGTCTCCAGTTCGTCCACCTGCTTTGCCAGCTCCGGCATCGTCCGCCCATAGCGCGCGGCCAGTTCTTTCACCCGCCCGGTCAGCGCCTGGCTCACGCGGTCCAGCTCGCCGTGCACGGCCGCATCCAATGCCGCCATCCACTTGTGGTCCACCACCAGTGTTTTCACCTCGTCGGGCGTGAGCGTGGGGTGGCGGGCCAGGGCCTTGGCGTCCAGCTCAAATTCCAGCGACTTGATCAGCCGCTTCAGTCGGCCTGCCTGCTCTGACAAGGCCAGCCACTGCTTCAGCACGGCCAGCTCATCGGCGGCCTCCGCATCGCGCCCGATCTCCTTGATGCGCGACTTCACCTCTTTGTCGTTGACCTTGTCAAAGCCGCTGAACACCGCGTCGTCCCCGCTGTGCTCTTCTTCCAGCTCGGTCTGCGCGGCCAGCGTGCTGTCCAGCTCGGCACTCAGCCGGTCCAGCTCGGCCTGCTCAGCGGCAAAGTGGTTCTGCACCAGCAACGCCTTGGGCACCAGGTCGCAGGCCCAGCCCTTGTCCACCGTCTTGCCCGGTGAGCCGTCCTTGTTCTTCTTGGTCTCCAGCAGGCGGTAGGTCGTGGCCTTCCAGCCGTCTTCGGCGATCAGGTAGGCGTCGTCCTGCATGGTCTCGGCCCAGTAGTCCATCAGGTGTTGGTAGACGGCGTAGGGGTCGATCAGCTTCTCGGCGGTGGGCTGGTGCTCGTAGTGGTTCAGCAGGCCTTCGGCGCCTTTGACCAGGTCTTTCGGGTGGAAGCTGCCCTTGTCCAGCGACTTCAGGCGCTCCACGGCTGACGCGCGCCACTGGTCGAAGTGCGCGTTCATGGCGGCGGTGAAGGCCTGGAACTCGGGGTGCTGGTGGATGGTGGACTTGATGGCGGCGGGCGCCACGGCCAGATCCAGGTAGCCCGGCCGCCGGGGCTTGAGCAGCACGGCACGCAGCTGCGGGCACACGGCCCAGTAGCGGCTGAGCGCCTGCACATCGGCCTCGGGGATGCCGCCGTTCAGATGGGCATCGATGTCCTGCTGGTCTTCGGGCGTGCTGCTGTCGATGTAGCGCGGCAGGTTGAGGTTGAAGTCGTTCTTCTCGATCTCGTCCAGCCCCACCATGCGGGCGTAGCGCGGGTCGCTGCCGTCCAGCGTATTGAAGGTATCGACGATGCGGTGAATGTCCCGCTCACGCAGCCGGTTCTTGGGGCCGTCCTTCAGGTAGCCCTGGGCGGCGTCGACCATGAAGATGCCTTCGCCCGAGGCGGCCCGCGCCGCCGCGCCGGCCTTGTCGATCACCAGGATGCAGGCCGGGATGCCGGTGCCGTAGAACAGGTTGGCCGGCAGGCCGATGAGGGCCTGGATCAGGCCGCGCCGCACCAGGCTCTGGCGGATCTCGGCCTCGGCATGGCCGCGGAACAGCACACCGTGCGGCAGGATGCAGGCAGCTCGGCCGGTGCTCTTGAGCGAGCGGATGATGTGCAGCAGGTAGGCGTAGTCGCCTTGCTTGTCGGGCGGCGTGCCGAATCCGTCGAAGCGGCCGTAGGCATCTCCCACCAGGCCGTTGCTCCAGCGCTTGTCGGAGAACGGCGGATTGGCCACCACGTAGTCAAAGGTCTTGAGCTGGTCGCCGTCCAGGAACTTGGGGTCGGCCAGCGTGTTGCCCTGCTCGATCACCGCACCGGGGTTGTGGTGCAGGATCATGTTCATGCGGGCCAGGCCGCTGGTGACCTCTTCCTTCTCCTGGCCGTAGACGGTGACCGGCGTGGGCGCGGCCTCGGCCACCTTCAGCAGCAGCGAGCCCGAGCCGCAGGTCGGGTCGTACACGGTGGTGTCGGGGCTGGTCTTGGCCTTGGCGATGCCCAGCACCTGGGCCATCACGCGGCTGACTTCGGCCGGCGTGTAGAACTGGCCCTTGCTCTTGCCACTCTCGGTGGCGAAGTGCCGCATCAGGTACTCGTAGGCGTCGCCCAGGATGTCGTCGCCATCGGCGCGATGCTTCGAGAAGTCCAGGTCCTTGGACTCGAAGATGCCGATCAGGTTGGTGAGCTTGTCGACCTTCTCCTTGCCCTGGCCCAGCAGCGCGTCGTCGTTGAAGTCGGCCTTGATGCGAAGGTTGTTCGCGTCCTCCAGCGGGCGGACGATCCTCTTGTTGATCTGGTCGCCAATGTCGCTCTTGCCCTTGAGCGCCACCATGTCGGCAAAGCTCGCGCCCTCGGGAATCTGGATGGGCGCGAAGGGCTGGCCGGCGTACTTGTCGCTGATGTACTTGATGAACAGCAGGACCAGCACGTAGTCCTTGTACTGGCTGGCGTCCATGCCGCCGCGCAGTTCGTCGCAACTGGCCCAGAGCTTGGAATAGAGGTCGGATTTCTTGACAGCCATGGGCGCGGTGAGGGGTGCGGGTGATGCCGGGATCGACCGCAGGGATTTTGCCCGAGCAGGCCCCGGTGGCCCGGGGGCCACACCCGGCCGCCCGGCCACCGTTCGCGCCACGGGCCGACCGTCCGTCGCATCGGGATGTCCACCCGCGCCACCCCCACGCAACATCGGCCCATTCCAAACCACACTCAGCGAGGAACCCGATGTCGCCCCCCCCATTCACCCGCTGCCCGTTGACCCGCCTGCTGGCGTCGGCCGCGCTCGCCGCCGCGGCCTGGGCCTTGTCCGCCGTCCCCGCCGCGGCCCAGGTCGGCATGCAGCGCGCCGAGTGGAGCGTGCCGGCCGGTGAGGCGGCCGCTCCCCAGGCCCTGCAGGCCCTGGTCTGGTACCCCAGCCCGGCGGTGGCTGCGCCGCAGCGCTTCGGGCCGTTCCAGGTGGCGGTGGCGCCGGGCGCGCCGGCCACGCCGGGGGCGCACCCGCTGGTGCTGCTGTCGCACGGCACGGGCGGCCATGAGATGGGCCATGCCTGGCTGGCGCGGCGGCTGGCGGAGCAGGGCTTCGTGGTGCTGAGCCTGCGGCACCTGGGCGACCACTTCCAGGACCGCAGCGGCGTGGCCCGGCCGGACTACCTGGCCGAGCGCCCGCGCCAGCTCAGCCGGGCGCTGGACGCGCTGCTGGCCGACCCGCAGTGGGCGCCGCTGGTGGATGCCGGGCGCATCGCCGCGGTGGGCCATTCGGCGGGCGGGCACACGGTGCTGGCCCTGGCCGGTGGGCGGCCCGACCGGGTGCGGCTGGTCAACCATTGCAGCCCGGCGGGCCGCGGGCTGTCCGAGGACGCGGCGATGTGCGCGCTGGCCGGCTTCAGCGCCGCCAAGCCCGCGCCGGTGCTGGCGGCCGGCAGCGCGCCGCTGCCGTCGGTGCGCGACCGGCGGGTGCGCGCCGTGGTGGCGGTGGCGCCGCTGGGCCAGGGCCTGGACCAAGGCACCCTGGCGCGGGACGTGGCGGTGCCGGTGATGCTGGAGGCCAGCCGCCGCGACGAGGTGCTGGCCTTGGCCCACCACGCCGGCCCGCTGTGCGCGGCGCTGCCGAAGGCCCGCTGCGTGGTGGACGACACCGCGGGCCACCACGCGCTGTTCCAGGCCGGCACCGGGCCGCTGGGCGCGCCGGGCCTGGACCCGGCCTGGGACCCGGCCGGCTTTGACCGCGCGACCTGGCAGGCCGAGGCCGGCGGGCGCATCGTGGCCTTCCTGCAGGCGCAGCTGCGCTGAGCCGGCGCCGGGGCGGGCCGCCCGCTCAGGCCGGCACCGCCAGCCCGAAGCGCTCCTTCAGCACGCCCGGGAGCTCCTCGGGCGGCACGGCCCGGGTGTGCACCACCCCGTGGTGGAAGGTCTTGAGCTGGTCGCCCAGCAGGATGTCGCGGCCGGTGGGGTGGTGGCGCACCAGCACCCGCTTTTGCACGAAGATCGCGCCGGGGTGGGTGGCGTTGAGGTGGTTGGCGGGCTCGAAGTCCACCCACTCCTGCGGTGACAGGTCGAAGCCGTACTGATTCACCCACTGCCCGTCCAGCCGGGCCTGCAGCAGGAAGTCGCCGCCGTCGGGGCGGCTGAGCCGGAAGGTGTCGTCGTCCTGCGGCACCGGCACGCCCAGCGGGTCCATCGGCAGCGGCGCGCGCAGGCCGTGGCTGCCGAAGCCCAGGTCGCACAGCCAGTCCTGGCCCGAGGCGCTGGCGATCAGGGCCATGTGGGTGCGCGGTCGTCGGGCCGGGTAGAACATCGGCCGCGCCGCGATGTAGCGGTGCGGGATGCCCAGCGCGGTCAGCGCCATCGAGAACAGGCCGTTGACCTCGTAGCAGTAGCCGCCGCGGCCCTGGTCGACGATCTTGCGCACGATGTCCTCGGGCGCCAGGGAGACGCCCCGCCCGGCCTGGATGTCGAGGTTCTCGAAGGGGACGCTGAAGAGCTGGCGGCGCACCAGGGCGGCCAGCGTGGCGGCGTCGGCCCGGGCGTCGCCGGTATGGCCGATGCGATGGAAGTAGCGGCTCAGGTCGAAGTTGGCGGCGTGCATGGCGGGGGACCTCCTGGGGCATGGGATGGGGCGGATCTTGGCCCGACGGGTGCGGGGCGCCGGCACAGCCTGCCAGGCGGATATGCTGTACAGATCGAGTGCAATGCCATCTGTCATGCCCCACAGTTACCTTGAACTGGCGCGCCAGCTGAAGGCCGACATCCGCCGCCAGCGCCTGGCGGTGGGCGAGCGCCTGCCCTCGGTGCGCGCGCTGGCGCAGGCCCATGGCGTCAGCGTGGACACGGTGCAGCGCTGCCACCGCCACCTCGAGCACGAGGGCTATGTGCAGACCCGCGCCAAGTCGGGCACCTACGTGGCCGACTGGAAGGCCCTGCAGCGCGTGCGCCAGGCCGCGGCCGAGCCCGCTGCAGCGCCGGCCGCGCCGCCGTTGCAGTTCGACCTGCTGCCTTCGCTGCAGCACCGGTTGACCCAGCTGCACGCGCTGACCGCCCAGCCGCTGCGCTGGCCCTTGCACCTGGCCGACGCCGAGCCCGCCTGGTACCCCTGCGAGGCCCTGGCCCGTGCCGCCCAGCGCCAGCTGCGCCGCGCGCCGCTGGCGCTGGGGGCCTACGCCACCGGCACCGGCCTGCCGGCCCTGAAGCAGGCCCTGGTCGCGCACCTGGCCCTTGGCGGTTTGGACCTGGCCCCCGGCGACCTGCTGGTGACCAGTGGCGCCACCGAGTCGCTGCAGCTGGCCTTGCGGGCGCTGACGCGGCCGGGGGACGCGGTGGCGGTGGAGTCGCCGGTCTATTTCGGTATCCTGCAGATGGCCGAGCAGCTGGGCCTGCGCACGCTCGAGATCCCCGGCGTGGCCGGGCAGGGCATGAGCCTCGAGGCGCTGGACTACGCGCTGGGCCAGCACGGCCAGGTGCGTGCGGTGGTGGCCATGCCCAGCGTCCACAACCCGCTGGGCAGCGGCATGTCCGATGCCGCCAAGCGCCGCCTGCTGGCCCTGGTCGAGCAGCATGGCGCGACCCTGGTCGAGGACGACGCCTTCGGCGACATGGCCCCGGGCCACGAGCGGCCCCGACCGGTCAAGGCCTGGGACCGCGGCGGCCGGGTCATCTACTGCGGCTCGGCCAACAAGGCGCTCGCCCCCGCGCTGCGCGTGGGCTGGGTCGCGGGCGGGGGGCTGCACCGCCAGATCGAGGCCCTCAAGCTCGGCAGCACGCTGTCGCCGCCGGTGTTCGAGCAGGCGGTGCTGGCCGAGTTCATGGCCTCGGGCGCGCTGCCCGCGCACCTGCGCCGCCTGCGCGATCGCCTGGCCGCCACCGCCGTGCCGGCCCGGGCCGCGGTGGCCGAGCACTTCCCGGCCGGCACGCGGGTGGTGGGGCCGGCCACGGGCTGGTGGCTGTGGATCGAGCTGCCGGTGCCGGTGGACACCACCGCGCTGCTGCGCGTGGCGGTGGCCCACGGGATCTCCTTCACGCCGGGCGCGCTGTTCTCCGCCAGCGGCCGGTTCGCGCACCACCTGCGCCTGAACATCGCCCGACCCTGGGGCCCCGCGCTGGAGCGGGGCATCCGGACGCTGGCGGGGCTGGTGCGGGCGGCGGCGGGGCCGGGCTGAGGGCCGGGGCCCGCCGGCTCAGTCCGGCTTGATCTTGGCGCGCGCCACCACCTGCTTCCAGCGCTGCTGTTCGCTGGCGATGAACTTGGCGAAGTCGGCGGGGGTGCCGCCCACGCCGATGGCGGCTTCGGCGCTGAGCTTCTCGGTCGAGCCGGGCTGCTTGATGGCGGTGGCCGAGGCGGCGGCCAGGCGGTCGGCGGCGGCCTGCGGCAGCGAGGCGGGGGCCAGGGCGCCGTACCACTGGGTCATCTCGAAGCCCGCAAAGCCCTGCTCGGCCACCGTCGGCACGTCGGGCAGCTGCGGGATGCGCTGCGGCGTGCCGGTGGCGATGCAGCGCAGCTTGCCGGTCTTGATGAACTGCAGCACGGCCGGCGCGCCGACCGAGGCCGCGTCCAGGCGGCCGGCCAGCAGGTCGGTCAGCTGCGGGCCGGTGCCGCGGTAGGGCACGTGGACCATGAAGGTCTCGCTGACCATCTTCAGGTACTCCATCGCCAGGTGGCCGGCGCTGCCGTTGCCGGCCGAGCCGTAGTTCAGCTTGCCCGGGTTCTTCTTGGCGTAGGCGATGAACTCCTTGAGGTTCTTCACCGGCAGGTCCGGGCGCACCAGGTACAGGCTGGGCACCTTGGCCAGCAGGGAGATCGGGCGGAAGTCCTTGACCGGGTCGTAGGGCAGCTTGTCGAAGATGTACGGGTTGACCGCCAGCGTGCCGATGTGGCCCAGGATGATCGTGTGCTGGTCCTCGGCCCGCGCCACTTCCTGCATCGCGACGTTGCCGGCGGCGCCGGGCTTGTTGTCGACGTAGACCGACTGGCCGAGCACCTTGCCCAGCTCGTGCGCGGTGGTGCGGGCCACGATCTCGCTGCTGCCGCCGGGCGCGAAGGGCACGACGAAGCGGATCGAGCGGCTGGGCCAGGCGTCGGCGGCCAGCGCGCGCTGGCCGGGCAGGGCGCCAGCGGCCAGGGTGGCGCCGAGCTGCAGCAGGCGGCGGCGGTCGAGGATGAGGTCTTGCATGGGTGTCTCCTGTTCGGGTCGTGGCGGTACGCCGCGCAATGTGCCGCGCGCGACCTCTCAGTTGCCTTTCAACGCCGGCCCGCCGCGGGCCCAGAATCACGCCATGCGAATCCTGTTGGCCGAAGACGAACACGCCCTGGGCGAATGGCTCAGCAAGGCGCTGGAGCAGTCGGGCTTTCGCGTCGATTGGCGCGACGACGGCCGCCTGGTCGAGCAGGCCCTGGCGCAGGACGACTACGACGCCGTGGTGCTGGACCTGGGCCTGCCCGGGCGCAGCGGCCACGAGGTGCTGCGCCGCCTGCGCGAGCGCCGCAGCCCGGTGCCGGTGCTGATCCTGACCGCGCGCGATTCGCTGGCCGAGCGCGTGAGCTCGCTCAACGAGGGGGCCGACGACTTCCTGCCCAAGCCGTTCGCGCTGGCCGAGCTCGAGGCCCGCCTGACCGCGCTGATCCGCCGCTCGCGCGGCAGCGAGCGCCCGCGCCTGGCCTGCGGTCCGCTGCAGCTCGACACCGTGAACCGCCAGTTCACCCTGGCCGACGAGGTGCTGCAGCTCTCGCCCCGCGAGCACGCGCTGATGCGCGCCCTGATCGCCCGCAGCGGCGAGCCGCTGTCGCGTCAGCAGCTGCTGGACCGGGTGTTCGGCGACGAGGACGATGTGCAGCCGGCGGCGCTGGACACCCTGATGCACCGCGTGCGCCGTCGCCTGGAGGGCAGCGGCGTGCACATCGTCACCTACCGCGGGCTGGGCTATGCGCTGGAATCCGTTCCCCCGGGCGACGCTTAGGGCGCGCCTGCTGGGCGTGCTGCTGCCGGGCGCCCTGCTGGTGCTGGCGGTGGGCCTGTTCACCACCCGCAGCGACGCGGTGCGCGCCGCCAACGCGGCCTTCGACCGCTCGCTGCTCGGCGCGATCAAGGGGCTGGACCAGAACGTCAGCACCGCCAGCGGCGGCCTGTCGGTGGAGCAGCCCTACCGCCTGTTCGAGTTCTTCGAACTCACCGCCAGCGGCGTGGTGCACTACCGCGTCGCCACCGACGACGGCCTGGTGGAGATCGGCTCGCCCGAGCTGCCGCTGCCCGAGCGCCCGCTGGTGGATGGCGAGCCGCAGTTCTACGACGCGGTGTACCTGGACCAGTCCGTCCGTGTGGGCCTCTTGCGCCGACCGCTCGATCCACCGGTGGGCGGTGCGCGGCGGGTGCTGATCCAGGTGGCCGAGCCCACGCAGGCGCGCGAGCGGTTCGCCCGGGCCTTCGTGCGTCAGGCGCTGGGGCGCGACGCGGTGCTGCTGGGCACGCTGGTGATCGGGGTGGTGTGGGTGTCCACCTGGGCCCTGCGGCCGGTGCAGCGCCTGGCCCGGGCCACGGCCCGGCGCGAGCCGCAGGACCTGCGCCCGCTGCCCGCGCAAGGCCTGCCGCGGGACCTGGTGCCGCTGGTCGACACCATCAACGCGCAGCTGGAGCGCACCCAGGCGTTGCTGGAGCAGCGCCGCCGCTTCCTGGACGACGCCTCGCACCAGCTGCGCACGCCACTGACCACGCTGCGGGCCCAGCTCGACTTCGCCCGCCGCGAGGCCGATCCGGCGCGCGCGCAGGCCGCCATCGCCGCGCTCTCCGACGAGCTGGAGCACGCCACCCGGGCCACCAACCAGCTGCTGGCCCTGGCGCGCACCGACTCGGGGGTGCTGAACCTGGAGCCGGTCGACCTGCGCGAGCTGGTCCGCGAGGTCGCGCTCTCGCTGTTGCCGCAGGCCCGCGCGGCGGGCGTCGACTTCGGGGTCGAGGTCGCCGAGGGCGAGCTGACGGTGCGTGCCGACCGGCTCCAGCTGCGCGAGGCGCTGTCCAACCTGGTCCACAACGCGCTGGTGCACGGGGCCGGTCCGGTCACCATCGAGGCCGACGCTCACCCCTGGCGGCTGGGCGTCGTGGACGCCGGTCCGGGCCTGGCCGACGATGTCCAGGGCCGCGCCGGCGAGCGATTCGCCAAGGGCCGCGGCAGCCGGGGCTCGGGCCTCGGGCTGGCCATGGCGCGTGCCGTGGCGCATCGCCACGGCGGCCGGCTGCGCATCGAACCCGGCCCTGGCGGGCGGGGCCTGCGGGTGTCCATCGTCGGGGAGGAGGCGCCATGAATCGGCGTGAATGGCTGGCGTGGCCGCTGGCGCTGGGGGCGGCGCCGGCCGCCGCAGGCGTCACCCAATGCGTGGTGCCCGCCAAGCCCGGCGGCGGCTTCGACGTGACCTGCCAGCTGGTGCAGGACCTGCTGGCCTCGCCGGCCGGCCCGCCCCGGCGCGTCTACCAGCCCGGCGGCATCGGGGCCCTGACCTACGCCGAGGTGGTCAAGGGCCTGCGGCCCCAGCCCCGGGAATGGATCGCCTTTTCCAGCGGCACCCTGCTGAACCTGGTGCAGGGCCGCTTCGGCCCCTGGCGGCCGGAGCGCATCCGGTGGGTGGCGGGGCTGGCCCAGGACCACGGCGTGGTGGCGGTTCACCGCGACGCGCCATGGCGCCACCTGCAGGCGCTGCTCGAGGCGCTGGCCGATCAGCCGTCCGCGGTGGCCTTCGCCAGCGGCGGCACCATCGGCAGCCAGGACTGGATGAAGGCGGCGCTGCTGGCCCGGGCGGTCGGCGTCAGCCACAAGGCGCTGCGGGTCGTGGCCTTCGAGGGCGGAGGCGACGCCGCCCGGGCGCTCGCGGGGCGCCATGTGCAGGTGCTGTGCGGGGACGCGGCGGAGCTGTCCGAGCAGATGGCCGCGGGGGCGCCGCTGCGCCTGCTGGCGACCTTGTCCGACCGCCGCCTGCCAGGCGCCCTGGGCGGCGTGCCCACGGCCCGCGAGCAGCGTGTGGCGCTGAGCTGGCCGATCCTGCGGGGGGTGTACGCCTCGGCCGACTTCCCCGCCGCCGAGTTGGACGAGGCGACCCAGCGCATGGGGGCGGCCATGCGCGCGCCCGCCTATGCCCAGGCCGTGCGCCAGCGCGGCCTGGAACCGCTGGCGCTGCTGGGCCCGGCGCTGGGGCAGGAGGTCGAGCGCCAGATGGCCCGCTACCGGGAGCAGGCCCGCGGCTTCGGCCTGGGGCTGCCCGGGCCCGCGGCGCCGGCCCCCGCGGCGAGTACCTGAGGCGGGTGGGCCGGCCCGGCCATCGTCCCTTCGGTTCGTCAGCCCTTTCGCCCTTGAGGGCACTGGAATCTCCCTAGGCCGGACGCGCCGGCGCTCGCTATCGTCGCGGGCACCGCTGTAACCGGAGTTCCGACCATGACCGCCCCGTCGCCGCTGCTGCTGCTTGACCATGTCTATGCGCACGAGCAGCGCCATGCCGGACAGGTCTTCCTGACCCAGCCCGTCGGTCCGGGGCGGGTGGTGGACTACACCTGGGCCCAGACGATGGACCAGGCCCGGCGCATGGCCGCGCACCTGCGGGCGCAGGGCCTGGCGCCGGGCGCGCGCATCGCGCTGCTGTCCAAGAACTGCGCCCACTTCATCATGGCCGAGCTGGCCATCTGGATGGCCGGCGGCACCACGGTGGCGATCTTTCCCACCGAGACCGCCGAGACGGTCAACTACGTGCTCACCCACAGCGGCGCCAGCCTGCTGTTCGTGGGCAAGCTCGACACCTGGGACCAGCAGCGCCCGGGCGTGCCGGCGGGCCTGCCCTGCATCGCCTTGCCGCTGGCGCCCGAGGGCCACGGCCTGCCGACCTGGGACGAGGCGGTGGCGCGCACCGACCCCCTGGCCGGGCGGCCCGCGCGCGGGCCGCAGGACCTGGCGGTGCTGATGTACACCTCGGGCTCCACCGGCACGCCCAAGGGCGTGATGCACAGCTTCGAGCGCTTCAGCGCCGCCTCTGCCGGCATCCACGCCGACCTGCGCCGGCGCATCGGCCAGGACACCCCGTGCCGGGTGCTGTCCTACCTGCCGCTGTCGCACATCTTCGAGCGCTCGTGGATCGAGGGCGCCGCCCTGGTCGACGGCCGCACCCACATCTTCTTCGCCGAGGCGCTGGACACCTTCCTGGCCGACCTGCAGCGCGCCCGCCCGACCCTGTTCATCAGCGTGCCGCGCCTGTGGCTGAAGTTCCAGCAGGGCGTGTTCGCCAAGATGCCGCCGGCCAAGCTCGAGCGCCTGCTGAAGATCCCGCTGCTGGGCCGCCTGGTGGCGCGCAAGGTGCGCACCGGCCTGGGCCTGGACCAGGTGCTGATGGCCGGCAGCGGCTCGGCGCCGATCCCGCCGGCCCTGATCGCCTGGTACCGCCGCATCGGCCTGCCGCTCTACGAGGGCTACGGCATGACCGAGGACTGCGCCTACTCCTTCACCTCCAACGCCGAGTTCAACGCGCCGGGCACGGTGGGCGTGGCCCTGCCCGGGGTGCAGGCCCGGCTGAGCCCCGACGGCGAGATCCTGATCAAGAGCCCGGGCCAGCTGGTGGGCTACTACCAGCGGCCGGACCTGGACGCCGAGAGCTTCACCGAGGACGGCTTCTTCCGCACCGGCGACCTGGGCGAGTTCACGCCCGAGGGCCTGCTGCGCCTGACCGGCCGCGCCAAGGAGCTGTTCAAGACCGCCAAGGGCAAGTACGTGGCGCCGGCGCCGATCGAGAACCGGCTGAACGCCCACCCGATGGTCGAGCTGTCCCTGGTCAGCGGCGTGGGCCAGCCCTCGGCCTGCGCGGTGGTGCTGCTGGCCGAGGCCCTGCGCCCGCGCCAGCACGAGCCCGAGTTGCGGGCCGAGGTGAGCGCCGAGCTGGAGCGCCTGCTTGGCGAGGTCAACGCCCAGCTGCCCGAGCACGAGCGGCTGAAGATGCTGGTGATCGCGCGCGAGCCCTGGAGCATCGAGAACGGCTGCCTGACCCCGACCATGAAGATCAAGCGCGCCGGCATCGAGAAGCGGATCGCCCCCGACCTGGACCGCTGGTACGACGGCCCCGCCAAGGTGGTCTGGGCCTGAACCCCGCCAGAGCGCCTGCCAGCCGGCGGGCCTTGCCGGGCGGGCCCTGCGGCCGACCACGGCCCGCCCGATAATCCCGCCCGACGGCCTGCCCTCGGGTGGGCCGTCCGCGTTCTCAGGGCGGGGCGGAATTCCCCACCGGCGGTGATGGCGGCTTCGGCCGCACAAGCCCGCGAGCGCCCGCGCACCGTCCCTTCCGGGGGCCGGCGCGCGGGGTCAGCAGACCCGGTGGGATCCCGGGGCCGACGGTCACAGTCCGGATGAAAGAGAAGGCACTCCAGGAGCGGTCCCGCCCCGGCGCCAGCCGTGGGCGAGAGGGGCCGCGCCTGGGCGTCTGCATGCCCTGATTCTGGCTTGACTCCCTTCCAAGGATCCCCGTGAATCAGACCCTTCCCGTGTCCCCCGCCGCCGGCCGCATCGCGGCCATCAGTGCCTCCTGGCACGCCGCCATCGTGCACCGCGCCCGCGACGCCTTCGTCGCCGAGCTCGGCCGCCAGGGCCGCCCCGCCACCGACATCGACCTGATCAACGTGCCCGGTGCCTTCGAGATCCCGCTGCTGGCCCGGCGCCTGGCGCTCAGCGGCCGCTACCAGGCCATCGCGGCCTTCGGCCTGGTGGTGGACGGCGGCATCTACCGCCACGACTTCGTCGCCCACGCCGTCATCGACGGCCTGATGCGGGTGCAGCTGGACACCGGCGTGCCGGTGATCTCGGCGGTGCTGACGCCGCACCACTTCCACGAGCACGAGGAACACCGCCGCCATTTCAGCGAGCACTTCGTGGTCAAGGGCACCGAGGCCGCGCAGGCCCTGGCCCGCACGGTGGCGCTGCACGCCGACCCGGCCTGGGCCTGATCGCCGCCGGCCCCGGGGCACGGGCGGGCGGTCCGTCCGTGGCGCCGCTTAAGATCCGGGTCCCTCGCGGCCGGCCCGCGTGCCCTGACCGCCCCACCCCGGAGCCCTGCGATGACCCCCACCCGACCCGATGCCGACCCTGCCCATGCGCCCGATCCGGGCACGGGGCGTGACGGCACCGCGGTGCCGGCGCCGCGGGCCCCCTCCAAGGACCCGCTGCACGGCGTCACCCTGCAGCAGATCGTCGAGCACCTGGTGGACGCCCATGGCTGGGCGGGGCTGGGGCGCGAGATCCCGCTGCGCTGCTTCACCCACGACCCCAGCGTGGGGTCGAGCCTGAAGTTCCTGCGGCGCACGCCGTGGGCGCGGGCCAAGGTGGAGTCGCTGTACGTGGCCACGCTGCGCTGGCAGCGCCAGGGCGGCCTGCGCTGAGCGGCCCGCGCCGGGTGGCGCGGGTCAGCGGTTCTTGAGCCAGCCCAGGCCGTCGCGGGTGCCGCCGGGCACGGCGCCGCGGGCGGGGCGGTATTCGCAGCCGATCCAGCCGTCCCATTGGCCGGCGGCCTCCAGCTCGTCGATGACCTGGAACAGGTAGGGGTGGTGCAGTTCGCCCAGGTCGGGCTCGTGGCGCTGCGGCACGCCGGCGATCTGCAGGTGGCCGACGCGGCCGGTGGGCAGGTACTGGCGCAGCTTCATGGCCACGTCGCCCTCGACGATCTGGCAGTGGTACAGGTCCATCTGCACCTTGAGGTTGGGCGCGCCGATGGCCTGCACGATGCGGTGGGCCTCGTCCTGGCGATTGAGGAAGTAGCCCGGCATGTCGCGCGGGTTGATCGGCTCGATCAGGACGTCGCGGCCCTGGTCGCGGGCGGCCTCGGCGGCCCAGGCCAGGTTGGCTTCGTAGGTGGCCTGCAGCACGGTGCGGTCGGCGCCGGCCGGGGCCAGGCCGGCCATGACGTGGATGCGCGGGCAGTCCAGGGCCTGGGCGTAACGCAGGGCCTGGGCGATGCCGGCGCGGCACTCGGCCTCGCGGCCGGGCAGGCAGGCCAGGCCGCGCTCGCCGGCGTCCCAGTCGCCCGGCGGGGCATTGAACAGCACCTGCTGCAGGCCGTGGTCCTTCAGGCGGCGGGCGATCTCGTCCGCGGGGAAGGCGTAGGGGAACAGGTATTCGACGGCCTGGAAACCGTCCGCGGCGGCGGCGGCGAAGCGGTCGAGGAAGGCGTGCTCGGGGTAGAGCAGGCTGAGGTTGGCGGCGAAGCGGGGCATGGCCCGGATGCTAACGGTCGCCGGTCGCCAGTCGCCGGCACGGTGCGCCGCGCGCTCAGCGCAGCGCGCGCAGCACCCCGGCGCTGATCGCCAGCAGGCCGGCCAGGGCCAGCGGCCCCGGCCACTCGCCCAGCAGCGGCACGGCCATCCCCGTGGCCAGCACCGGGGCCAGGGCGCCGGTCATCGCGCTGCGCTGCGGGCCCAGCAGCCGGATCGACTGGCCGTAGCAGAAGGTCGACAGCAGGCCCACCGCCACGCCCTGCACCGCGCCGAACAGCCACAGCTCGTGCGCCGCCGCCGCCGCCAGGTGGCTTTCGGCCGCACCGCTGCCCAGCAGGGCCAGGGTGAGCAGCAGCGAGGGGTAGGTCACCACCACCATGCCGCCCAGCGGGTCCAGCCCCGCCAGGCGCAGGCCGTGGGTGTAGGCGCTCCACAGGCCGCTGGCCAGCAGCAGCCAGGCGGCGCCCTGCCACGGCGCGCCGCCGGGGGCGTCCAGGCCCGCCACCATCAGCAGCACCCCGCCGACGATCGCCGCCAGGGCGGGCCAGCGGCGGCGCTCCACCGGCAGGCCCCAGCACAGCGCACCCAGCAGGGCAAAGCTCAGCGGCGTGGTGCCGGCGATCAGCGCGCTGACGTGCGAGGCCGACGCGGCCCGCCCGCCGGCCGCGGCCACCAGCAGAAAGGGCAGGCCGGCCCCGCCACCGATCAGGGCCCACAGCCGCCACGGCAGGGCCCGCAGCGCCGCCGCCCGCGAGCGCAGCACCGGCAGCAGCACCAGGGCCGGCACGCCGAAGCGCAGCAGGGCCACGTCCACCGGCGTCAGGGACGAGCCGCCGATGGCGCGGATCGACAGCGGAAAGCTGGCCCAGATCAGCAGCGTCAGGCCCATCGCCACCCAGCCTGCGGCAGGGGCGGGCGCGGGGGCGGCGGGGGCCAGGGGCAGGGTGGCGGCGCGCATGGGGCATCCAGGGGCAGGGAACAGGGCCTGGATTCTGGCCAGCCGGTGGGAGCAGGAACGGCCAGCTTCTGCCGTGATGGGCGGTGAGATTGGTGGATCCTGCTAATCTGGTTGCCATGGATGCCAAAGACCACCAGATCCTGGCCCTGCTGCAGCAGGACGGCCGGATCTCCAACCAGGCCCTGGCCGACCGCGTCGGCCTGTCGCCCACGCCCTGCCTGCGGCGGCAGCGCCAGCTCGAGGAATCGGGCCTGGTGCGCGGCTACACCGCGGTGGTGGACGAGGAGGCCTATGGCCTGCCGGTCACCGCCTTCGTCGGCATCCGGCTCAAGGTGCACGACGCCGAGACGGTGCGCCACTTCGAGCGCGCGGTCCAGCAGATCGACGCGGTGATGGACTGCCACGTGATGACCGGCCACGTCGACTACCTGCTGCGCGTGCTGGCGCGCGACCTGAAGGATTACGAGCGCTTCGTGCGCGAGGAGCTGCACGCGATCCCCGGCATCGCCTCGATCGACACCGGCTTCGCCTACGGCCGAGTCAAGCGCTCGCAGGTGTTGCCCCCGCTCTGAGGCGCCGGGGCGGCGCGCTCAGAGCAGGGCCGCCGCGCGTTCCCACAGCGCGACCAGCAGGTGCGCCGACAGCGCCAGCCAGGCCCAGCCGGCGCTGCCCACCAGCAGGGCCAGCAGCAGGGCCAGGCCGTCGCGGTGGACCCAGCCCAGGCCCAGCAGGGCCAGGCTGATCGCCGGCAGCACATTGCCCAGCGGCAGCGGCAGCAGGATCAGGAAGGCCATGCCGGCGATCCACAGCCGCCAGGCCGTCAGGGTGCGGGCATGGCGCAGGCCGGCCCAGCGCCGGCGCATCACCCGCCGGGCGCCACCGTACAGGCCGGCGAACAGGTGCAGGCAACGCGTTGACCAGCGCTCGCCCAGGCGCAGGCCCAGCAGGCGCTCGGGCACCAGCCGGCCGGCGCGGGCGGTGCGGCCGCGGCCGGGCCAGCCCCAGGCCACGGCGAACAGCGGCAGGCTCAGTGCGGTGCCCACGCCGGCCAGCGGGATGGCGCTGAGCACCGCCAGCACCAGCAGCAGGGCCGGCCAGCTGGCGCGGCCGTGCAGGGCCAGCAGGTCGGCCACGCTGACGCCCTCGGCGCGGTGGGCGGCGTCTCGGAAGGCGTCGGGACTCAGCATCGGGCGGCGACGGGGTTCATGCCGGCCGTGCGGGCGGCAGCCGGCCCAGCCACCAGTGGGCGCCGCCACCCAGGCCCAGCATCAGCGCCAGGCCCAGGGCCCACAGCAGCCAGACCAGGGGCTCGAGCCAGCCGGTGACGGTGCCGATGGCGGGCAGCACGCCGGCCACGCCTTGCATCAGCGCCAGCGCGCCCTGGGCCCAGGCGGTCCAGGACTCGGTGTCCACCCAGGCCGACAGCCAGGCGGGCACGGCGGGCAGGGGCACCGCCGCGGTCCCGGCGGCACCGGCCTGCTGCAGCCAGCCGGCGGTCAGGTCCACCAGGCCCGCCAGCAGGGCCAGCGAGGCGGTCCACAGCGCGCTCAGCACGCCGACCACGGTCCAGAGCAGGGCTTTCATCGTGGGCACTCCGTCAGAAGATGAGGGGCGGTCCGCCGCCGGACCGCCCCTGAAGCCGTGGGTCACAGGCCCCCGGGGCGGGGGCCGGGCCTCACTCGTCGCTGCTGCCGAAGCCGAACAGGCTGAGCAGGCTGGTGAACAGGTTGAAGACCGACACGTACAGGCTGACCGTGGCCAGCAGGTAGTTGGTCTCGCCACCCTGCACGATGCGGCTGGTCTCGAACAGGATCAGGCCGGCCGACAGCAGGGCCACCATGGCCGAGACGGCCAGGCCCAGGGCGGGGATCTCGAGGAACACCGCGGCCAGGCCGGCCAGCATCGCGATCACCATGCCGGCGAACAGGAAGCCGCCCATGAAGCTGAAGTCACGGCGCGACTTCAGCACCCAGGCCGACAGGCCCAGGAAGGTGGCGCCGGTGGCGCCCAGGGCCAGCATCACGACCTGGCCGCCGTCGGGCAGCGACAGGGTGCGCGTCAGCAAGGGGCCCAGGGTGTAGCCCATGAAGCCGGTCAGGGCGAAGACCGCCCCGATGCCGGCCGCGCGGTCCTGCAGCTTGTGCACCGCGAACAGCAGGCCGAAGTAGCCGATCAGCGTCAGCAGGATGCCCGGGGCCGGCAGCGACCAGGCCACGCTGGCCGCGGCCACCGCGGCGCTGAACAGCAGGGTCATCGACAGCAGCGCGTAGGTGTTGCGCAGCACGCGGGTGGTGTTGGCGGCCAGCGAGGGCTGGGTGGTGCCGGTGGAGGGCACGGCGACCAGCGGGCCGCGGGGATCGGTGGAGAGGCGTTCCATGGTGGACCTCCGGGTAGTGGGTGGTGGCGCGATCGTAGGTGGGGTCGAGCATCGGAAACAGCAGCGTCCATCAGACGGACATTCTGTTTTTTTCGATGTATTCCGTGTCGCTTCAGGATCCGGTCCGAAGTGGATCGACTTCGGAAAAGACGAAGTCGGGATCCGGTCTGATCTGGTGTTTTCGATCCCGTTCGCGCCCCAGACTGCGTCCTGTTGCCACCCGACCGGAGACCGCTGATGACCACCCCGATCTGGACCGCCTTCTGGACCCACTGGCTGCGTGGATGGCGCCAGATGGCGCGCTGGGTGTCCGAGGCCGCGCCCCGGCCCGCGCCGCGGTTGATCCCGCTGCGCGCCGAGCCGCCTCGGCCCGACCCCCGCCGTGGGCGGCGTTGACCGCTTCGCCCTGACCCTGCCTGACCGACCCCGTCCCGTTTGACTGAAGGAGCCGACCATGCGACACCACCCCCGCAACAGCCCCGCCGCCGCCGCCCGCCTGGTGGCCCTGGCCCTGATCGCCGACGGCCATGTCTGCCGCTCCGAGCTGGCGGCGCTGCGGCACGCCGGGGCCGAAACCTCCCTGGGCCTGGCGCCCGGCGAGTTGGGGGCGGTGCTGCAGGGCTTGTGTGAGGACCTGCTGCTGGCCCAGCACGCGGGCCCGATGGGGGCCCGGCTGGACGAGGCCCTGGTGGCGGCCCTGGCCACCGATGTGGACGACCCGTGCCTGCAGGCCGCGGTGCTGCAGGCGGTGGACGCCGCCACCCGGGCTGACGGCCACCTGCTGGCGGCCGAGCGCGTGGTGGCCGAGTCCCTGGCCCGGGCCTGGCGGATGCCGGTGCCGCTGCCGATGGCGGCCTGAGTGGCGTCGTGGCCGCTGTCGGCGTGGGCTCAGCCCGCGCCGGCCTCGGCCAGCACCCGCAGCACCAGCGGGTGGTGCAGGCCGCGGCGCGAGCGGATCGCGTGGACCTCCTCGTGCAGGCCCTCGCTGCGGCCCAGCAGGCGCAGGCCGCGGGTGCCCGCCAGGTCGGCCGCGCCCAGCGCCGCCACCGGGAACACGCCCATGCCCTGGGTGCCGAACAGGCTCAGCAGGGCGCTGTCCTCGAATTCGCCCACCACCTGCGGGGTGAGTTGTCGGGCCTCGAACCAGCGGTCGATGCGGCCGCGCAGGGCCGCGTGGGCGGTGGGCAGCAGCACGTGCAGCTCGGCCAGGCTGTCCGGGAAACGTTCGACGTGTGCCGGCTTGACCAGGCTGCTCGGGCCGTACCACTCCACCGGCGAGACCAGCAGACGCTCGCTGTGCAGGCGCAGGCTGGCGTGCGCCGCCGGTGGCCTGCAGGCCAGCACCAGGTCCAGGCGGTGCAGGGCCAGCTCGGCCATCAGCTCGTCGACCTCGCCTTCATGGCACACCAGGCGCAGGCCCGGGGTGTCCAGCACCGGCGCCAGCAGGCGGTGCGCGGCCAGCTTGGACAGGCCGTCGGACAGCCCCACCGCCAGGCGCTGGCGCTGGCCGCTGGCCGCCGCGGTGGCCTCTTCGGGGATCAGCGCGCCCAGGCGGAAGATCTCCTCGGCGCGGCTGAACACCGCCTGCCCGGCCTCGGTGACGGTGACCCCGCGCCCGGCCGGCTTGAGCAGCTGCAGCCCCAGGTCCTGCTCCAGCGCCTTGACCTGGGCGCTGATGGTCTGGATCGCCATGTCCAGCCGCTCGGCGGCGCGGGCGAAGCCGCCCTCCTTGGCGACGACCCAGAAGTAGTACAGGTGGCGGAAGTTCAGGGGGGCCATCGGGGCAGGGGCATCGGCTGAGGGGGCACCCGCCGGCCTGGCGGGTGCTGGCCAATGTAGCGCCGCGGCGGCCGCCCCGTCCGCTCAGTGGTTGTGGCCGTCGCCGTGGGCGTGCGGCGCCCCGGGCCAGCGGGGCGGCATGGCGTGGCCGGTGGAGGCGCGGGCGCTGAGCACCCGGGCACGGCCGTTCAGCGCGCTGCGCGTGGCCGCCACCTGGTCGGCGTAGGCGCCGGTGCCGTGCACCACCTGACCGCCCACCACCGTCAGCAGGACCCGGTTGCGGCCCAAGGCGTCCTCGGGCACCGACAGGAAGTCCTGCTCCAGCACGATCAGGTCGGCCAGCCGGCCCACCGCCAGCTGACCGGTGTGGCGCTCCAGGCGCAGCTGGTGGGCGGCGTGGCGGGTGATCGCCGCCAACACGTCGTCGCGGGACAGGCCGGGCTCGGCGTTGATCGGGCCCTCGAAGGCCGGCGACAGGCTGGCCGCGCTGTGCGGGTTCTGCGGGTCACCGGAGCGGGTCACGCCGACCTTGAGCGCGAGGAAGGTGTCGAAGGGGTCGATCGGCCAGTCGCTGCCATGCACCAGCCGGGCCCCGGCGCGCCGCAGGCTGCCCGAGGGCTCCATGCGGGCGAAGCGCTCGGCGCCCAGGTGCTGCTCGGTGTCCCCGACCGAGTAGGGCGCGCGCTGCGCCCACTGGAAGGACATCGTGGCCATCACGTCCAGCGCGGCGAAGCGCGGGACATCGGCCACCGCCACGGTCTCGTCGTGGGCGATGGCGGCACGCCAGTCGGCCGAGGGCAGGGCCTGGCGGGTGCTGGCGACCGCGTCCAGCGCGGTGCGCACCGCGCGGTCGCCGGTGGCGTGCAGGTGCACGTCCAGCCCGGCGTCGGCGGCGCTGCGCAGCAGGGCCTGCAGCGTGGCCGGCGGGTAGTACAGCTGGCCCAGGTTGCTGCCGGCCACCCAGCGGGGCGCGGCCTCGCTGCCCTGGTTCTCCAGGTAGGGCGTGAGCAGGGCGCCGGTGTCGGCCGGGGCGTTGACCACGCCGTCGACGAAGGCCTTCACCCCCAGCGCGCGCACCCCCGGCGCCACACCGGGGTCGCCGGCATCGGCCTGGGCCGCCAGGGCCCGGGCCTCGGCGATCGCCTGGGCGGGCGAGCGGTTGGCGGTGGCGGGGTCCAGGTTCAGGGCCAGGTGGACCCGGGCGGTCAGCTCGCCCGCATCGCGCAGCGCCTTGAAGACCCGCAGGTGGTCGGGGCCGGCGGCCGCGTCCATGAAGCTGGTGATGCCCTGCTCGCGCATCGCGGCCAGCGCGGCGCGGCCCTGCTTGAGCTGGTCGGCCTCGCTGTCGGCCGGGATCGCGGCCTTGAGCTGGAAGCCGGCGGCGTCCTCGCAGATGCCGGTGGGGCGGCCCTGGGCGTCGCGCAGGAAGCGGCCGCCGGCGGGGTCGGGCGTGGCCGCGCCCACCCCGGCCAACGACAGGGCTCGGCCGTTGGCCAGCACCGTGTGGAAGTCCGACGAGGTGACGGCGATCGGTCGCGTGGTGGGCAGTGCGTCCAGCAGCGCCCGCGTCGGGTCGGCGTCCAGGGCGGCGGTGGACTGGCGGTCCCAGTTGACCGCTTCCAGCCAGGTGTCCGGGCCGGCCTCGGGGGTGGCGTCCAGGCAGGCCTGCAGCCGCGCGGCCAGCTGCGGGCGGGTCAGGGGCGCATAGGCCAGGTCGCACAGCAGCAGGGCCCGGCCGCCCGCCAGGGCGTGCAGGTGGGCGTCGATGAAGCCGGGCATCAGCATCCGGCCCTGCAGCTCGATCACCCGGGTGGCGGGGCCGATGCGCGCGGCCACCTCACGGTCCAGACCGACCTGCACGATGCGGCCATCCTGCACCGCGATGGCTTCGGCGATGCGCCGGCCGTCGTCCATCGTCACCACCTTGCCGCCGCGCAGCACCAGGTCGGCCGGCTCGGTGCCGGCGCCACAACCCACGACCAGTGCCACCGAGGTGGCCACGGCCCCCAAGGCCGCCAAGGCCGCCCGGCTGCGGCCCGTCTTCATTGCGTTCATCGCTCCTCCATGCGCCCGACAAGGGCTGTCGCACGGTAGGGGCGGGCGGCGCGCGGCGACCTCCGCAGATGAGGAGGGTCAGCCGGCCTTGCGCGGCGCGCGCTGGCCGTCCAGCGCGCGGGCCAGTCCGGCCTTGTGGCGCACGCCCAGGCGCTGGTAGGCGTCGCGCAGGTAGGTGCGCACGGTGCTGGGGCTGAGCCCGGTCTCGCGGGCGATTTCCTTGTGGGTGTGGCCGTGGGCGTAGAGCAGGGCCACGCTCAGCTCGCGCGGGGGCAGCACCGGCGTGCGCCGCTGCGGCGCCAACGAGAGCAGGGTCAGGTCGCCGCAGCGCTGCACCGCCAGACGGCGCCGGCCCAGCGCGATGTCCTGCACCCCGGGCACCAGCAGGCCGGCCAGCTCCACCGGCAGGTGGGTGCCCTGCCAGCCCGGGCAGCAGCCGCGCAGCCACAGCGCCAGCCGCATGTCGAGGTAGACGAAGTCGCCGCTCAGGTCCACCAGCGCGTGGGCCTCGGCGCCGCCACGGGCCTGGCCCAGCAGGGCGGTGATGCGGCCGCTCCAGCGCTGCATCAGGTGCGCGCTGAAGTGCTCGAACAGGGCCTGCGCCCGCTCGTCGAAGGGCGGCGAGTGGCGGTGCCGGTACAGGGCGATGAAGTGCAGCAGGCCGCTGCCCGGCAGCGCCCGGCTGACGGCCATCGCGTGGTACAGGTCGTGCCGGGTGGCGAAGGCCTCGACCGCCGGCACCGGGTCCTCGTAGCCCATGAAGCACTGGACCCGGTCCAGGGCCTGCATCGACGACTGCGCGAAGCGGTCCTGGGCGCCGATGCGGTTCCACTCGCGGGCGAAGTCGGGGCCCAGGTTCAGCCGGCCGCTGAGCCAGTTGCGCGGGGCCAGGCCGTCGATGCCACCGGAGCACTCGCCCCACCAGGCGGCGTCGAAGGGGGCCAGCGCGCGCAGGCTGGCCATGCCCTCGTGCATCAGGCGCGCGGGCGAGACGCTGGCGGGCAGGCGGTCCAGCGCCAGCAGGGCGTGGCTGAAGTCCTCCAGGGTCCTGAGGTCGGGGCGCATGGCGGCCGAGTGTAGGCGCCGGCCGGCGCGCGGGCTCAGCGCGGCGCGGGCAGGGCCTCGATCCAGTCGAACAGCTCGGGCAGGTCGTAGTCGCCGCTGTGCGGGCGGTCCCAGGGCAGGGCCAGGTCCACCGTGGCGCCGCGGGCGCGCGCGGCGGCGGCCAGCAGCGCCGGGATGGCCAGGGCGGTGTCGCGGTCGCGGGTGCCGTGGCGGATGCGCCAGTGCGGTGCCACCCGGCTGGCCGGGTCGGCCAGGGCGCGCATCGGGTTCATCATCGCCACCGCGCGCTCGTCGGCGCGGCCGCCGCCCACGCGGCTGTGCGCGGCGGCCCAGGCGGTGAAGTGGCGCTTGTCGGTGTCGGCGTCGCCGAAGAGCTGGTTCTCGCCGGTCTCCAGCGACAGGCCGTCAAAGGCCGGCAGGGCCTTCATGCGGCCGATGGCGCGCACATAGGCCAGGAAGTCCAGCCCCTGCACCCGGCCGCCCTGCAGGCGCAGCCAGGGCAGGGCGGACAGGTCCTGCCCGGCGTCCAGCGCTCGCTGGGCCGAGGCCATGACCAGCGCCGCCACGTGGTCCTGCAGCGGGCCGCTGCCGTCGGCGGCCAGGCGCAGCAGGCGGCCGTCGGGGTCGCGCAGGGACAGGCCGTTGACGTGGTCGATGAAGCCGGCCGCCAGCTCGGCCGACCACGCCTGCTCGGTGGCGTCCAGGCAGCCGGGCACTTCGGTGCGCTGGACCCGGAAATCGAGCATCGTCATCTGGATGCTGCGGTAGTCGGTCAGGCCGCGGAACTGCCACTCGTAGGCGCCGTCGGCCTGCTCCAGGTTCACGATGGGGCAGTAGGCCGAGACCGCGAACAGGGCGTCGCTGCCGGGGGCCGCGCCCAGGGCGCGCAGCTCGGCCTCGTAGGCCGGGCCGTCGCCGCTGGCGCCCAGCAGGCTGGAGAGCGCGCCGCCGGCGCTGGTGCCGTTGCTGACGATGCGGCGCGCATCACCCGGCAGGCGCGGGCCCTGGGCGCGCAGCCAGCGCACCGCGGCCTTGAGGTCGACGATGGCGGCCGGGGCCTTGCCGGTCCAGCGGCCGTCGGCGCCGCGCAGGGTGCGGCCGCGGGCGCCGGGGCAGGCCACCACCAGGCCGCGCAGCAGGGCGGCGGTGACCGCGTCCGGGCCGGCGGGGGTGCCCGGCGCGGGCGGCGGGCCCTGGCGCTCGCCCAGGCGGGCCGGCAGCGCGGGCATGTAGCCGCCCACCGCGTTGGGCAGGAAGATGGGCGCGCTGCGGGCGTCGTGGCGGCCGACGCGGCCGCCGTGGAAATAGGCCTCGGGGATGTAGAGGTTGAGGGCCTGGTGGGCCGGCTCCAGCGGCCGGGCCACGGTGGGCAGGCCTTCATAGGCGCGCACCACCAGCGGCTGCGGGCCGTCGCCGACGGTGCGGCGCTCGAAGCGCTCGGGGTCGAAGGGCGGCGGGCCGTCAGCGGCCAGGGCGGCGCTGAAGGGCCCGGCGGCCAGAGAGGGCGCCAGGGCCGAGGCCAGCAGGCGGCGGGTGCATTCGCGGCGGTTCATCGTGCTCATGGGGCGGATCCTGCGCCGCGAATGTCGAGGAAATGTGCAGGCCCGGTGACGCGGCGTGCGACCGGGCCCGCGGTCGGGCTGGAGGACGGGTGAGGGCCTTCAGCGCGGCGTGGCGGCGTCGATCTTCTGCACCTGCTGGCCGCCGGCCACCGAGTAGCGCATCGGCACCTTGCGGGTGGCCAGGAACTGCTCCAGCGTCTCGCCGCGGAAGGCGGCGTAGACCTCGGGGTTGGACACGCCCAGCACCGCCGCCATCTTCTCGAGCACGAAGAAGCTGACGCCGCGGCGGACCATCTCGATCCAGCGGCGCCCGCGCACCAGGGCCTTCTCCTCGTCGTCCAGGCCGCGTTCGGTGGCCAGGGCCTCGAAGTCCGACAGGAAGCGCGCGCGGTGGGCGGGCAGCACCAGGTCGTGCAGGAAAGCGTTCAGGCGCAGGTTGGCGTGGCTGCGCTCGTGGGTGAAAGGGTAGGTGCCGGCCAGGGCCTCGGCGCCGGCCAGCTGGTGGCCGACGTGGGCGCGGTGGGCCTCGACGGCCGCGGCCTCGGGCGCGTCGCCCAGGTCCTCGAACACCAGGGTGGCGATGTTGGTCACCGAGGGCGCGTAGGTCTGCTTGTGCACCAGCCGCACCTGGGGCGAGAGCGCGCCGCGCATGATCAGCCACATGATCACTTCAGCGCCTTCCATGCCGCCCTTGGCCGCGTAGTCGGCGATGCGCAGGTCGGCCAGGGTCTCGGGCGACTTTTCCAGCAGCTCGAGGAACTCGGCGTCCCAGGCCTCGTTGAGGAAGCCGGCGCGCTCGCCGTGCACCTGGTGCGACAGGCCGCCGGTGGCCATCACCGCCACGCGCAGGTCTTCGGGGTAGCTCTCGACCGCGCGGCGCAGGGCCTGGCCCAGCTTGTACATGCGCCGGGCGCTGGGCACCGGCAGCTGCAGCACGCCGACCTGCAGCGGCACCACGGTGCCGGCCCAGGGGCCCTGCTCGTCGGCCAGCATGGACAGCGGCGACAGCAGGCCGTGGTCCACCGGTTTGCCCTGGAAGAAGGACAGGTCGAACTCGTCCGCCACCAGCGAGGCGGCGATGTGGCGCGACAGGCCCTGGTGGCCGATGGCCGGGGCAACCGGGCGCGGGCCGCCGCCCTCGTCGGCCGCGACGTAGCGGTCGTCGATGCCCAGCGCAAAGGCCGAGTAGTGGTCGAAGAAGAAGCTGGTGACGTGGTCGTTGTAGACCACGAACAGCGCGTCGATGCGCTGCGCCTTGACCCAGCCGCGGATCGCGTCGAAGCCGTCGAAGATCGGCTTCCAGGCCGGGTCGTGCTGCTTGCCGGTGTCCTTGGCGAAGCCGATGGTGGGGGAATGCGAGGCGCCGATGCCGCCGATGATGCGTGCCATGGTCGTGGTCTCCGTTGAGGCGGGGCCGCCGCGGCGGCCCCGGAAGTGGGCGAAGAGGCGTCAGCCGCCGAAGGTGTTGACCAGCACCAGCGAGATCGCCGGGAAGGCCAGCAGCAGGACGATGCGGATCAGGTCCGAGGCCAGGAAGGGCATCACGCCCTTGAAGGTCTCGACCAGCGGCACGTCCTTGGCCAGGCGGTTGATGATGAAGACGTTCATGCCGACGGGCGGGTGCACCAGGCCGATCTCGACCACCATCAGCGCCAGGATGCCGAACCAGATGCTCTTGTCGGTGGCGCCCAGGCCGTGGAACTCCAGGCCCATGACCATCGGGTAGAAGATCGGGATGGTCAGCAGGATCATGGCCAGCGAGTCCATCACGCAGCCCAGCAGGATGTAGATCACCAGGATCGCCACCATCACCACCATCGGGTGCAGGCCGCTGTCCTTGACCCAGGCCGCCAGCTCGACCGGCATCTGGCTCAGCGCCAGCGCGGTGTTGAGCATGTCGGCGCCCAGCAGCACCAGGAAGATCATCGCGGTGGCCTGGGCCGTGCCCAGCGCGCTGTCGCGGATGCCGGCCCAGCGCATGCCGCCCAGCGCCACCGCCAGCACGCCGCAGGCCGCCGCGCCGATGGCCGCGGCCTCGGTCGGGTTGGCCCAGCCGCCGTAGATGCCGATGATCACCACCGCGAACACGCCCAGCACCGGGGCCACCTGGGCCAGGGCCTTCAGGCGTTCGCCCCAGCCCACGCGCGGGCCGGCGGGGCCGGCCTCGGGCTTGAGGCTGACGAGGATCTTCACCACCACCATGTAGCCGGCCATGGCGATCAGGCCCGGTATGACCGCGGCCATGAACAGCTTGCCGATCGACTCCTGGGTCAGGATGGCGTAGATCACCAGCGGCACCGACGGCGGGATCATGATGCCCAGCGTGCCGCCGGCCGCCAGGGCGCCGGTGGCCAGCGCGCCCGAATAGCCGTAGCGGCGCAGCTCGGGCAGGGCCACCTGGCCCATGGTGGCCGCGGTGGCCAGCGAGGAGCCGCAGATCGCGCCAAAGCCCGCGCAGGCGCCGATCGAGGCCATGGCGATGCCGCCGCGCAGGTGGCCCATGAAGGCCGCCACGAAGCGGAACAGCGCCGCGCTCAGGCCGCCGTGGGTGGCGAACTGGCCCATCAGCAGGAACATGGGGATGACGATCAGGTCGTAGTTCGACAAGCGCGCATACGCCACGTTCTTCCAGACGCTCAGCAGTGGCGTCAGGCTGCCGCTGAGCCAGGCGTAGCCCAGCGAGCCCATCGTGAACATCGCCACACCAATGGGCACCCGCAGGGCCAGCAGGCCCATCAGTGCCACGAAGATCCAGCATCCGACTGCAATGCCGCTCATGCCTGCACCTCCTGCACCGCACCCACCGCCGGGCTGCGCAGGTGCGCGCCCACCATGTACAGGCCCGCCAGGGCCATCAGCACGAAGCCGGGGATCATCAGCACCTGCGGCACCCACACCGGCCAGCCCAGGATCAGGCTGGTCTCGCCGGACTCCTTGACCGCCAGCGCGCCCACCAGGCTGCGCCAGGCCAGGGCCGCGCCCATCCCGCCGAACAGCAGCGAGCCGAAGGCGTCCAGCACGCGGATCGTGCGGGCTGAGGCCCGCGCGGTGAAGAAGTCCACCTTCACGTCACCCGCGATCAGGTGGCAGTAGGCGAAGAAGCAGGCGCAGGCGAAGGCCGCCGTCATCTGCAGCAGCTCGACGTCGCCGGGCACCGGCGCGGCGGCCAGCTTGCGGCCGACGATGCTGACGATGCTCATCGCCACCAGCCCGACGAAGACCAGGCCACCGATCAGCGACAGCGCCTTGGACAGCGCCAGCAGGTGGTAGCCCAGCGGGCCGAAGCCGGGCAGGGTGCCCGCGACGCGGGCCCCCGGAATGGGTTCGTTCATGAGGGTCTCCAGCGCCCCGCCTCCCGGCGGGGGCTCATGGCAGGATGGGCCGGGCCTTACTTGGCGGCGGCAGTCTGGTGCTTGGCGATCAGGGCACGGGCGGCGTCGTACAGCGCCTTGCCGTTCTGGCCCTTGGCGTTCATCTCGGCGATCCAGCCGTCGACCAGCGGCTGGCCGGCCTTCTTCCAGTTCGCCAGCTCGGCCGCCGGGATCACGTTGGTGGTGTTCTTGGTGGTGAGCTTCTTGCCCTCGGCGTCGGCGGCCAGGAAGACCTTGCCGATCTGGCCCGAGAAGGCCTGGCCGCTGTGGGCGTCGATGACCTTCTTGAGCTCGGGCGACAGGCTGGCGTACTTGTCCTTGTTCATCACGAACATGAAGGTGGACGTGTAGAGCGCGGGCTCGGCCGGGTCGGTCTCGGAGTGGTACTTGACGATCTCCTGGATCTTCACCGACGGCACCACCTCGTAAGGCACCACGGCGCCGTCGATCACGCCCTTGCTCAGCGCCTCGCTGACCTGCGGCACCGGCATGCCCACCGGCGTGGCGCCAAGCGCGGCCAGGAACTTGTTGGTCTGGCGGGTGGGGGCGCGCACCTTCAGGCCCTTGAGGTCGGCCATCGTGGTGATGGGCTTGTTGCGCATGTGGAAGACGCCGTCACCGTGCACGTGGAAGGCGATCGGCTTGACGTCCTTGAACTCGGCCGCACCGTGCTGCTGCACGTAGTCCCACAGCGCCTTGCTGGTGGCCTCGGGGCTTTGCATCATGAAGGGCAGCTCGAACACCTCCATCATCGGGAAGCGGCCGGCGGTGTAGCCCGACAGGGTCCAGATCACGTCGGCCACGCCGTCCTTGACCTGGTCCACCAGCTGTGCCGGCGTGCCGCCCAGCTGCATCGAGGGGTAGACCTGGCACTTGAGCTTGCCGGCCGACTCCTTGGCGATCTTGTCGCACCAGGGCTGGATGAACTGCTGGTTGGCATAGGAGCCGGCGGGCAGGAAGTGGTGCACCTTCAGCGTGACCACGTCGTCGGCGAGCGCGGCGGTGGACAGCAGGGCCGAGGCGGCCAGGGCGGCGAGGGGGCGAAGGGGGATCACGGGCTTGTCTCCGGTGTCGGTGTCGAGGGCTGGCGTCGGCATTGATCCAACGCAAAGGCGGCCGAAGTCTAGGAAGCCGACCCTGGGCGGCGGAAGATGCCGCGTCGGCTGCCGTGATAACGAATGGTTATCATTCGGGCATGAAACTGAACGCTTTGCAGGCCCTGGTGGCGGCGGTGGACGAGGGCAGCCTACGCGCCGCCGCGCGGCGGCTGGGCCTGACCCAGCCGGCCCTGACCAAGCAGGTGCGCGAACTCGAGCGCGAGCTGGGCGCGCCGCTGCTGGAGCGCACCACCACCGGGGTGGTGCCCACCGCGCAGGGCAAGATCCTGCACGCCCGGGCCAAGGCCGCGACCTGGGAGCTGGACGAGGCGGTGCAGCAGATCAGCCAGATGGGCGGCCGCATGGTCGGCCAGCTGGCGGTGGGGGCGGTGCCGCTGGCCCTGCTGCTGCTCTTGCCCGAGGCGGTGCGCACCTTCGGGCGTGATTACCCTTTGATGATGCTGCAGCTGCGCGAGGAGCTCTACATCGGCCAGCTCGAGCTGCTGCGCCAGCGCCTGGTGGACCTGGTGGTCGGGCCGATCCCCGACGACCTGCCCGCCGGCGAGTTCCACGTCGAGCCGCTGATGCCGATCGAGATGGCGGTGGTGGTGGGCCGCGGCAACCCCAAGGCGCGGGCCCGTTCACTGGCCGAGCTGCAGGGCTCGCGCTGGGTCTACACCAGCCTGAGCGGGCAGTCGGGCTATGCCAAGCTGCTGTTCGAGCGCCACGGCCTGACCCCGCCGCCCCCGGCCGCGGTGGTCAATTCGACCCTGGGCCTGATGTCCCTGATCGGCCACGGCGACTGCGTGGGCCTGATGCCGGTGCCGATCGCCACCCACCCGGCCTCGGCACCCTTCATGGAGGTGGTGCCGGTGCGGGAGGGGCCGCTGCCGCTGACCCTGGGCGCCATGGCCCTGAGCACCGGGGCGGTCAAGCCGGCGGTGCGGCAGTTCCTGGCCCACCTGCACCGGGCCGCGGCGCAGGTGCCGGCGGGGCGCTGACTCAGCGCGGCGCGGCGTCGCCGTCCAGCGGGGCGCCCGCGGCGAGTGCGCGCAGGCAGGCCAGGCACAGGCAGCCGGTGAAGCGCTCGCGCAGCCGGGTCTGCAGCGCCGCGTCCAGGGTCAGCGTGCCGCAGGGGCACGGCGTGACGTCCTGGGCGCCGCAGTGGAAGCCGCCGCCACAGCGGGGGCAGCGGTCGGAGGGCAGGGCGGCGTGGTTCGGGTTCATGGCGGCAGTGTGGCAGCGGAATCAATAGCCGATGGCTATAGGGCGTATTCGATCAATCAATCCACAAAATCCCTGCGCGCACCTAAGATTCGTTCCGTCGCAGGCATTCGGGCCTGCCACTTTCAACCCCCGAGAGGAAGACACATGTCGCTGATCAACACCCCCGTCCAGCCGTTCAAGACCACCGCCTTCGTCAATCGCGCCGGCAAGGGCGAGTTCATCGAAGTCTCCGATGAGAGCCTGAAGGGCAAGTGGTCCGTGCTGATCTTCATGCCGGCCGCCTTCACCTTCAACTGCCCGACCGAGATCGAGGACGCCGCCGACAACTACGCCGCCTTCCAGGCCGCCGGTGCCGAGGTCTACATCGTCACCACCGACACCCACTTCTCGCACAAGGTGTGGCACGAGACCTCGCCGGCCGTCGGCAAGGCCAAGTTCCCGCTGGTCGGCGACCCCACCCACGCCCTGACCAACGCCTTCGGCGTGCACATCCCCGAAGAAGGCCTGGCCCTGCGCGGCACCTTCGTGATCAACCCCGAAGGCCTGATCAAGACCGCCGAGGTGCACTCCAACGAGATCGCCCGTGACGTCGCCGAGACCCTGCGCAAGCTGAAGGCCGCCCAGTACACCGCCGCCAACCCCGGCCAGGTCTGCCCGGCCAAGTGGAAGGAAGGCGCCAAGACCCTGGCCCCGTCGCTGGACCTGGTCGGCAAGATCTAAAGCCCACCCCCGGAGGCGGCAAGCCGCCTCCCCCTCAAGGGGGCGCCGCTGGCGGACTGGCCAAGCCAGGTCCGCGGCGGCCCCCGGTTGAGGTGTCGGACTGATGAGCGACTTCCGCCCGCTGCCCCTTTCCCTCCCAGGCACCGTCGAGAGCATGTGAGCGCCCTGCGCTGGCGTGCTGTCGACGGGGTCCGGACGACCTCACCCTGACGACACCGCACCCACCAGGAGCACCGACATGCTGGACGACAACACCAAGGGCCAACTGGCCGCCTATTTCGAGCGCATCAGCCAGCCGATCGAGCTGATCGCCAGCCTGGACGATTCCGAAGGCGCCCAGCAGATCCGCGAGCTGGTCACCGAGGTCGCCGCGGTCGCGCCGGCCAAGATCACCGCCCGCTTCGACGGCCGGTTCGAGCGCCGCCCCAGCTTCCAGATCACCCGCGTGGGCCAGGACATGGGCGTGCACTTCGCCGCCGTGCCCATGGGCCACGAGTTCACCTCGCTGGTGCTGGCCCTGCTGTGGGCCGGTGGCCACCCGCCCAAGGTCGAAGCCGAGGTCATCGAACAGATCCGCGCCCTGGACGCCGACCTGTCCTTCGAGACCTACATGAGCCTGACCTGCCACAACTGCCCGGACGTGGTGCAGGCCACCCACCTGATGGCGGTGTTGAACCCGCGCATCCGAGCCGTGGCGGTCGATGGCGGCCTGTTCCAGGACGAGGTCGAGGCCAAGCAGATCATGGCCGTGCCCAGCCTGCACCTGAACGGCCAGCCCTTCGGCAACGGCCGCATGGAAGTGGCCGAGATCCTGGCCAAGGTCGACACCGGCGCGGCCACCCGCGAAGCCGCCAAGCTCAGCGCCAAGGAGCCGTTCGAGGTGCTGATCATCGGTGGCGGCCCGGCCGGCGCCGCGGCCGCGGTGTACGCCGCCCGCAAGGGCATCCGCACCGGCATCGTCGCCGAGCGCTTCGGCGGCCAGACGATGGACACCCTGGGCATCGAGAACTTCATCTCGGTGCTCGAGACGGAAGGGCCGAAATTCGCCGCGGCCCTGGAAGCCCACGTGCGCCACTACGGCGTGGACGTGATGACGCTGCAGCGCGTGGCGCAGCTCACGCCCGCCGCCGAGACCGGCGGCCTGGCCAGCGTCACCCTGGACAACGGCGCGGTGCTGAAGGCCCGCAGCGTCATCCTGGCCACCGGCGCGCGCTGGCGCAACATGAACGTGCCGGGCGAGCAGACCTACAAGACCAAGGGCGTGGCCTACTGCCCGCACTGCGACGGCCCGCTGTTCAAGGGCAAGGACGTGGCGGTGATCGGTGGCGGCAACTCGGGCGTCGAGGCCGCGATCGACCTGGCCGGCGTGGTCAAGAGCGTGACCGTGCTGGAGTTCGCCGACCAGCTCAAGGCCGACGCGGTGCTGGTGGACAAGCTGCGCTCGCTGCCCAACGTCACCATCCACGTCAACGCCCAGACCACCGAGGTGCTGGGCGACGGCCAGAAGATGACCGGCCTGAAGTGGAAGGACCGCGTCTCCGGCGAGGAACACAGCCCCGCGCTGGCCGGCGTGTTCGTGCAGATCGGCCTGGTGCCCAACACCGAGTTCCTCAAGGGCGGCCCGGTCGAGCTGAGCCGCTTCGGCGAGATCGTGGTCGATGCCAAGTGCGCCACCAGCGTGCCGGGCGTCTTCGCCGCCGGCGACGTGACGACGGTGCCGTACAAGCAGATCATCATCGCCACCGGCGAGGGGGCCAAGGCCGCGCTGAGCGCCTTCGACCACCTGATCCGCCACGGTTGATCCGCCACCGCCTCACGGGCGGCCGCGGCCGATCCGCTCCCCCGTGAGGCCTCCCCCGCGCCCCCCGGGGTGCGGGGTGGGACCGGCACCGGTTCCTCCGAAGAATGGTGACACCGCGACGCAACGCACCCGGCACACCGGGGCAGCCAGCGGGCCCGGGGCGGTCCTGCCCCGGGGTCATCCAGACCTCAGGAGCGAACCATGAACTTCCGTCCCCTCTCCGCCCTCGCCCTCGCGGCCGCCGCCGCCGCCCTGTCTGTCCTCTCGCCGGCCGCGATGGCCCGCTCCGGGGATGTCAACGGCGCCGCGGCGCTGAACGCCGGCCCGGCCGCCTTCACCGGCGCCCTCAAGCTGCAGAAGACCTACTTCGAGACCGCCACCGCCTCGGGCGCCGCCCTGGCCGCCGGCTTCAACCCCTACGGCAGCACCCAGACGGTCAACTGCGCCAACACCGGGGGGTGCTTCATCATCGTCAATGCCAACGCGCAGGTGGCCGGCGTGGCCAGCGTGAACCCCTCGGCCATCGTCATCAAGGTGGACGGCGCGGCCATCAACTCGCCCTTCAACACGCCGGTGTCGACCACCAGCTTCACGGTCATGAACTACCAGACCGGCATCGCGGTGCCCCTGGGTTCGCACACCGTCACCACCGAGGTCTACGTGACCTCGCCGACCTCCCTGTACCGCTACAACACCGAGATCAAGCTGTACAAGTGATCGCTGCGCGCCCGCGCCGCGCCGGGCGGCGCGGGCCGCAGGGGAGGCTGCGGACCACACGGACTCCGGCTGCGGATCCGCTCCTCCGCGATTGAAGAGGCCCTCCCCCCACCCCGCAGGGTGGCCGAGGGCGGGGCCCCTGCGAAGAATGTGGCCACCGACACCGCGCCCCGCCTCGGGGCCGTGCGGCCCCGGCGATGTCCGACCGGGGGCCCTTCCATCAGGAAATGCCATGAACTTCCGTCGAGTCTCCTCCATCGTGCTGATGGCCGTCGCCAGCGTTGCATCGATCGCCCAGGCCGCGGGCGTCGACCCTGCCGGGGCGCGGATTCAGGCCGACGCCTTCAGCTCCGCGCTGAAGCCGCTCAAGGTCTACCACGAGGTCGGCAACGCGGCCGGTGCGGCCATCCCGGCCGCCACCATCACCGCCTACGGCAGCACCCAGACCGTCAACTGCACCGCCACCGGCGGCTGCTACGTGATGATCAGCGCGGAAGCGCAGATCGCGCCGACCGCCACCGAGGCGTCCACCGCGCTGTGCGTGCGGGTGGATGGCCAGTCCACCGACTTCTGCCCCTTCCTGACCCGCAGCTCCACCAGCGGCTACACCAGCTTCAGCCACCGCGGCGGGGTGGTCGTGGGCCTCGGCACCCACACCGTGACCACGCATGTCTACGTGGGCGTGGCCGCCGCGTTGCACAACTTCAACACCGAGGTCACGCTGTTCAAGAAGTGAGCCGGGCCCCAGGGCCCGAAGGCCCCGGTGGCGCGTCCCGCAGGGCGGGCGTCGCCACCGGCGGGGCTCAGGCCTCGGCGCAGCGCCGGGCCAGGTGCGCCAACGCCTCTTCGACCTGATCGACCAGCACCAGGCACAGGTCGCCCGGCTGCAGGCGCTCCAGGGCGCGGTCGATGGCGGTGAACTCGCCGTGGATCTCCTCGACGTGGCGGGTGCGCGGCGCGCCTTCCAGGCCCTGGCGCAGCAGGCCCAGGACCTCGCCGTCCTCGCGGCCGCGCTGGCAGGCGTCCTGGTACAGGATGACGTCGTCGAAGGCGCGCCCCAGGATCTGGGTCTGCTCGCGGATGTCCTCGTCGCGGCGGTCGCCGGCGCCGCTGATCACCACCGAGCGGCGTTGGCCCGGCATCGCGTCCACCGCGGCCACCAGGGCGCGCATCGCGTCCGGGTTGTGGCCGTAGTCGGCGATCAGGGTGGCGCCCTTGTAGTCCATCACGTTGAAGCGGCCGGGGGCGCCGTCGACGTCGTTGACGAAGCTGGCCAGGCCGGCGCGGATCGCGTCCCAGTGCACACCGGCGCCCCAGGCGGCGGCCACCGCGGCCATGGCGTTGTCGATCTGGAAACCGATGGTGCCGTGGCGGGTCAGGGGGACGTCGCGCAGCGCGATCGCCTCGCGCACGCTGCCCTCGGCGGCCACGATGTGGCCGTCGTCGACATAGACGCAGCGCTGGCCCTGCGCCCGGTGGGTGGCCAGCACCGGGTGGTGGCGGTCGGAGGCGAAGTAGATGACGCTGCCTGGGCACTCGGTGGCCATGGCCACGCAGTGCGGGTCGGTGGCGTTGAGCACCGCGTAGCCACTGGCGGCGACGTTCTGCACGATCACCCGCTTGAGCACCGCCAGGTCCTCGACCGTGGTGATGTAGTTCAGGCCCAGGTGGTCGCCGGCGCCGATGTTGGTGCACACCGCGACCTGGCAGCGGTCGAAGCCCAGGCCCTCGCGCAGGATGCCGCCGCGGGCGGTCTCGAACACGGCGGCGTCGACATCGGGGTGCATCAGCACGTTGCGCGCGCTCTTCGGGCCCGAGCAGTCGCCCGAGTCGATCTGGCGGCCGTTGACGTGCACCCCGTCGGTGTTGGTCATGCCCACGCGCAGGCCGCTGGCCGCGAACAGGTGGGCCACCAAGCGGGCGGTGGTGGTCTTGCCGTTGGTGCCGGTGACGGCCACCACCGGGATGCGGCCGTCCTCGCCGGGCGGGTAGAGGTGGTTGATGATCGCCTCGCCCACCGCGCGGCCCTTGCCGAAGGACGGCGACAGGTGCATGCGCAGGCCCGGCGCGGCGTTGACCTCGACGATGCCGCCGCTCTGCTCCTCGAGGGGGCGGATGACGTTCTCGCACACCACGTCGACGCCGCAGATGTCCAGGCCGATCATCTGCGCCGCGGCCACCGCGCGGGCGGCGACCTCGGGGTGGACGTCGTCGGTCACGTCGGTGGCAGTGCCGCCGGTGGACAGGTTGGCGTTGTTGCGCAGCACCACCCGCTGGCCCTTGGCCGGCACCGACTCGGGGGTCAGGCCCTGGGCCTCCAGACGCAGCACGGCGATGTCGTCGAAGCGGATCTTGGTCAGCGAGGTGGCGTGGCCGTCGCCGCGGCGCGGGTCGGCGTTGACCAGGTCGACCAGCTGGCGCACGGTGTGCTCGCCGTCGCCGATCACGTGCGGCGGGTCGCGGCGGGCGGCGGCGATCAGCTTGTGGCCCACCACCAGCAGGCGGTAGTCGCTGCCGGGCAGGAACTTCTCGACCATCGGCTGGCCGATCTCCTCGGCGGTGCGGTAGGCGGCCTCCAGCCCTTCGCGGGTGGTGATGTTGACCGTCACGCCCTTGCCCTGGTTGCCGTCCTGCGGCTTGATCACCACCGGCAGGCCGATCTCCAATGCGACCTCCCAGGCGTCGTCCACCGAGTCGGCCGGTCGGCCCAGGGGCACCGGCACGCCGGCGGCCCGCAACAGGGTCTTGGTCAGGTCCTTGTCCTGGGCGATGGATTCGCTGACCGCGCTGGTGGTGTCGACCTCGGCAGCCCAGATGCGCCGCTGCTTGGCGCCCCAGCCGAACTGCACCAGGGAGCCCTGGGTCAGGCGGCGGAACGGGATGCCGCGGGCCAGGCCGGCATTGACGATCGAGCCGGTGGACGGGCCCAGGCGGACGTCTTCGTCCACCTCGCGCAGCGCGGCGATGCGGGCGTCGGCGTCGAACTCGGCGCCCGGCGTGCGGGCGGCCTCGATCAGGGCCTCGGCCGCGGCCAGGGCCTGGCGGCCGACGTCTTCCTCGGTGTACTCGACCACCACCTGGTAGACGCCTTCGTCCAGCGTGGCCGTGGTGCGGCTGAAGGTCACCGGGCAGCCGGCCTGGGCCTGCAGCGCCAGGGTGGCGGTTTCCAGCACGTGGGCCAGGCTGATCTGCTCGGGCTGGCGGCGCAGGGGGCCCAGGCCGGGGAACAGCGAGCGCAGCCGGTCCTCGAAGCCGGGCAGCGCGGTGAGGGCGCGCTCTTCCGGGGTGCACGTGACGATCGCCTCGACGGCGGTGTGGCGGCTCCAGAGGTTGGGGCCGCGCAGGGCGCGGATGCGGGAAATGTCCATGGGTGTGCTTGTGTTCGGACGGGTGTGGGCGTGGGGCGTGGCCGGGCTCAGGCGGCCGGTTGCAGCGCGAAGGTCTCGATGCCGGCGGCGATCAGCTCGGGCGTGATGCCGAAGGCCCAGGCGGTGGCCACCACGGCCAGCAGGGCCTCGGCAAGGGCCGCGTCGCCGGCGTGGCCCTTGCGGGTCAGCAGACCATCCAGGTCGAGGCCGCACTGTTCGCCCTGGGGCGACTGCAGCCAGATGCGGCCTCCGCGCAGGACGGCGGCGCGACCGCCTGCGGCCACGTGTTCGAGCAGGGCGGCGGGCAGGCCCTGGCCCGGGTCGCGGGCGTACATCACGACCTCGCCGTCGCACAGTTCGGCCATGCCGGCGATGCGCTCGTCCTCGGCGTTGAGCACGCCGACGCCGTCGGCCAGCACCACGTCGATCTGGGTGCGCATGACCTTGAACATCTGGCCGGCCTCGAGCACGTCCTGGTGGGCCAGGCCTTGCCAGCCGTCCAGGTCGGTGACCAGGCCGACGTTGCAGCGGTCGTAGGGCAGGCCGTCGCCCAGGATCAGGCCGGCGTCGTTCTCGAAGACCGCGGCACGGGCCTCGCGGTTCATCAGCAGGCGGTGGCTGGCGTCCCAGAACTGCTTGCCGGCGCGCTCGATGCGCCGGCTGCCCAGGAACAGGCCGTCGCGGCAGGCCAGGGCGGTCGGGGTGCCGGTGAGGTGGATGAGCCAGGCCACGCCGCGCGCGATCAGGGCGGAGGAGCGGCTGCCGGCCACGCCCACGACCGGGATGCGTCCCGGGTGCGGGTCGGACTCGTCGTGGGGGAACAGGTGGTCGACGATGGCCTGGCCGACCGGGCGCGGCTGGCCGACGGCGGGCTTGAGGTGCATCAGCAGGCCGGGTCCGGCGTTGACCTCGACGATGGCGCCGCCCTGGGCCTCGAGCGGCTGGGCGATGTCCTCGCAGACCAGGTCCACGCCGGCGATGTCCAGGCCGACGGCGCGCACCGCCAGGCCCACCTGGAAGGCGACGTCGGGGTGGAGTTCGTCGGTGCAGTCGATGGCGACGTTGCCGTTGCGCTGCACCAGCACGCGCTTGCCGGCCGGCACCACCGCGTCGGCGGCCAGGCCCTGGCGCTGCAGGTCCAGCAGCACGACCTCGTCCTCCGAGATGTCCAGGCGGTTGAGCGGGTGGGCCTCGGTGGTGCCGCGGCGCGGGTCGGAGTTGATCTGGCTGTCGATCAGCTGCACCACGGTGCTGTGGCCGTCGCCGGTGATCCAGGCGCTCTCGCCGCGGGCCGCGGCGACCACGCGGCCGCCCACCACCAGCAGGCGGTGCTCGTTGCCGCGGATGTAGCGCTCGACCAGCACCTCGGAGCCGTGCTTGTCGGCCAGTTCGAAGGCGGCCCGGACATCGGCCTCCTCGGTCAGGTCCAGGGTGACGCCGCGGCCGTGGTTGCCGTCGGAGGGCTTGATCACCACCGGGCCATCCATGTCCTGGGCGGCCTCCCAGGCCTCGTCGGCGCTGGCCACGGCCACGCCCTCGGGCACCGGCACGCCGCAGGACTTCAGCAGGGTCTTGGTCAGGTCCTTGTCGCCGGCGATGCTCTCGGCGATGGCGCAGGTCAGGTCGGTCTCGGCGGTCCAGATGCGGCGCTGGCGGGCACCGTGGCCCAGCTGCACCAGGTTGCCGTCGTTCAGGCGGATGTGCGGGATGCGGCGGTCGGTGGCCGCCGAGACGATGCAGGCGGTCGACGGGCCGAGGTAGGAGTCGTCGATCGCGTCGCGCACCGCGGCGACCGCGGCGTCGACGTCGAAGGCGTCGCCACGGATGGCGGCGTGCAGCAGGGCGTGGCCCTGGGCCAGCGCGACCCGGGCGACCTGCTCGTCACGGGCCCGGAAGACCATGCGGTAGACGCCGTGCTGGCTCGTGCTGCGGGTCTGGCCGAAACCGGTGGGCATGCCCGCCAGGTTCAGCAACTCGATCACGCAGTGCTCCAGGATGTGGCCGGCCCAGGTGCCGCCTTCGAGACGCTGCAGGAAACCGCCGCGCTCGCCGACGCCGCAATGGTGCTCGGCCAGGGCCGGCAGCAGGGCCAGCAGACGCGGGGTGAAACCGGGCAGCTTGTCGGAGGGGTAGTCCTCCAGCTCGCCCAGGTCCAGCCAGACCTCCAGCACGGAGCGGTAGGTCCAGATGTTCGGCCCCCGCAGGTAGGTGATGCGTTGGAGCTGGATTTCTTTGGGACGCTCGGACATGGGCGGCTGTGGGGTGGCGGCTGGGTGTGGGAGGCGGCTGGGCGGGGCATGGAACGCCCCAGCCTGAATTGTGCGCCGGGATTTGTGCTTCTGGGGATGGTGTCCGTGTCGGCGGCGGGACCGGGAAGAACGTTGAAAAAGGCGGAAAATCAGTTGGCAGACGGGCCCGAAGCCCGCGCCCACCCATGACCCATCACACCCACCATCCGCACGTTTCCCCTGTTCCGGCGCCCGAAGGGGCACCGCTGGATGCCCAGGAAAACGTCCTGGCCCAGCTCTCGGTTGACCTGGACGAGCAGTTGCGCTTTGCCCAGGGCCAGTTGCTGCTGACCGACCGCCGCCTGCTGTGGTGCGGTGCCGACGGCCGCTGGCAGGACCGGCCCCTGGCCGCCGGCCAGGCCCTGCAGCACGCCGACCACGCCGGCGTGGGCACCCTGGAGCTGTGCACCCCCACCGAGCGCCTGGCCCGCTGGCGCTTCACGCTGGCGGCCAACGTGCAGGCCCTGCGCCTGGTCAAGCGCTTCGAGCAGCTTCAGGAGGCGCGCGCCCACGGCCACGCCCCCGAGGGCGACGACCCCACCCGCTGCCCGTCGTGCCGCAACCCGCTGCCCGACGACACCGACGAGTGCCCGATCTGCACCCGCGAGCTCAACTCCCCGCCCAGCACCTGGGTGCTGCTGCGGCTGTGGCGCTTTGCCCGGCCGTACCAGGGGCAGCTGCTGCTGGGCTTTCTGCTGACGCTGGCGGCCACCGCCGCCACGCTGGTGCCGCCCTACCTGACCATCCCGCTGATGGACGAGGTGCTGATCCCGTTCCAGAGCGGCCAGAAGATCGACACCCAGTACGTGCTGCTGCTGCTGTCGGGCCTGCTGGGCTCGGGCCTGCTGGCCTGGGGCCTGGGCTGGGCCCGCACCTGGGTCCTGGCCCTGGTGTCGGAGCGCATCGCCGCCGACCTGCGCACCACCGCCTTCGAGCACCTGCTGGGGCTGTCGCTGGACTATTTCGGCGCCAAGCGCACCGGGGACCTGATGGCCCGCATCGGCTCCGAGACCGACCGCATCTCGGTCTTCCTGTCGCTGCACGCGCTGGACTTCGCCACCGACGTGCTGATGCTGGGCATGACCTCGGCCATCCTGTTCTCGATCAACCCCTGGCTGGCCCTGGTCACGCTGCTGCCGCTGCCCTTCATCGCCTGGATGATCCACACCGTGCGCGACCGCCTGCGCACCGGCTTCGAGAAGATCGACCGCGCCTGGGGCGATGTCACCAACGTGCTGGCCGACACCATCCCCGGCATCCGCGTCGTCAAGGCCTTCGCGGCCGAGCGCCGCGAGGCCGGCCGCTTCCGCAGCGCCAACCAGGCCAACCTGGCGGTCAACGACCGCCTGAACAAGGTCTGGAGCCTGTTCACGCCCACGGTGGCCCTGCTGACCGACATCGGCCTGCTGGTGGTCTGGGGCTTCGGCATCTGGCAGGTCAGCCGTGGCGAGATCACGGTGGGCGTGCTCAGCGCCTTCCTGGCCTACATCGGCCGCTTCTACGGCCGGCTCGATTCCATGAGCCGCATCGTCTCGGTCACCCAGAAGGCCGCGGCCGGTGCCAAGCGCATCTTCGACATCCTCGACCACGTCTCCAACGTGCCCGAACCTGCCGAGCCGGCCCGCCTGCCGGCGGGCGGCCTGAGCGGCGCGGTCACCATGGAGAACATCTCCTTCCGTTACGGCAACCGCTCGGTCATCCGCGGCCTGGACCTGGAGATCCGCCCCGGCGAGATGATCGGCCTGGTCGGCCACAGCGGCTCGGGCAAGAGCACCCTGGTCAACCTGATCTGCCGCTTCTACGACGTCACCGACGGCTCGATCAAGGTCGACGGCATCGACCTGCGCCGCATCGCGGTGGCCGACTTCCGCAGCCACATCGGCCTGGTGCTGCAGGAGCCCTTCCTGTTCTTCGGCACCGTGGCCGAGAACATCGCCTACGGCCGCCCCGACGCCACCCGCGAGCAGATCGTCGCCGCGGCCCGTGCCGCCCATGCCCACGACTTCATCCTGCGCCTGCCGCAGGGCTACGACTCGCTGGTCGGCGAGCGCGGCCAGGGCCTGTCGGGTGGCGAGCGCCAGCGCATCAGCATCGCCCGCGCGCTGCTGATCGACCCCAAGTTCCTGATCCTCGACGAGGCCACCTCGGCGGTGGACACCGAGACCGAGAAGGAAATCCAGAAGGCGCTGGACAACCTGGTGCAGGGCCGCACCACCATCGCCATCGCCCACCGCCTGTCCACCCTGCGCAAGGCCGATCGCCTGGTCGTCATGGACCGCGGCGAGATCGTCGAGGTCGGCCCGCACGACGAACTGATGGCGCGCCAGGGCCACTACTGGCGCCTGTACGAGGCGCAGGCCCGCAAGGCCGAGGCCGACGAGGACGGCAGCGACCACGACGCCGTGCTGCTGGCCCGCCAGCCCCAGCCCTCGGCCCACACCGGTTCCTGAAGGACGTCCGCCGATGACCGCCACCCCCACCACCCCGTTCAGCCTGGCGCGCAACGCCCTGGGCCGCCTGGTGTGCACCCTGGCCGACGGCAGCGAGCACCCGGGCGTGCTGCCGGTGCGCGCCTTTCCGATCGGCGCCCCCGACGAGGGCGTGTCCCTGGTCAGCGCCGAGGGCAAGGAGCTGGCCTGGATCCCGCGCCTGTCGGCACTGGCGGCGCCGCAGCGCGCCCTGATCGAGGACGAGCTGGCCGCGCGCGAGTTCGTGCCCGAGATCCGCCGCATCGTCAGCGTCTCCACCTTCTCCACGCCCAGCACCTGGACGCTGGAGACCGACCGCGGGCCGACCACCCTGGTGTTGAAAGCCGAAGAGGACATCCGCCGCCTGCCCGACGCCCGTGGCAGCCTGCTGATCACCAGCGGCCACGGCATCGTGTTCCGGGTGCGGGACCTGTTCGCGCTGGACCGGCACTCCAAGAAGCTGATCGAGCGCTTCCTCTGACGGTCGGCGGGCTGGCGGCGGAACAGCCGGGCCCGAGGCCGTCATTTGCGGGCTTTGGTCCGCACCGTTTCGGAGCACAGTCACCGACACACCGGCCATGATGCCCGCGGGGGTATGGTCGGCGTGCCGGCGGGTGCAGTGGCCGTCGGCATGTGGCTGGCCGCCGGCCTGGGCGGCGCACTGCATCAAGGCCCGCCTCCGATGTTTTCCTCCCTCTCCTTCCAACGCAAGGTGCGCCTGATGGTGCTGTGCGCCATGGCCGCGGTGCTGGCCGTGGCCTCGGCGGCGGTCTGGCTCAGTGCGCGTCACATCCTGGACGGCCGCCGTGCGCAGCTGGTCACCGCGGTGCAATCCGCGCACAGCATCGTCGCCACCTACCAGGCCGCCGCAGCCGCCGGGAAGATGCCCGAAGCCCAGGCGCAGGCCGCGGCCGCCGAGGCATTGCGGGGCGCCCGCTACGGCGGTGCGGATGGCAAATCGGACTATTTCTACATCTGGCGCCTGGACGGTGTGGGCGTGATGCACCCGATCAAGCCGGAGTGGTCCGGCCAGAGCATGGCCGGCAAGATCAAGGATGGCCTGGGTGGCGACGTGCTGCAGATGCTCACGGCCGGGATCAAGGCCAGTCCGGACGGCCGGGCCTTCGTCGACACCCACTTCCCGCGGCCCGGTTCGGACGCTCCGGTGCCCAAGCTCCAGTACGTGGTCAAGGTTGCGGGCTGGGACTGGATGGTGGGCTCGGGCCTGTACATGGACGACGTCCACGCCGAAGTCCGCAACGCGGTCGTGCAGGGCGGCGCGGCGGTGCTGCTGGTGTGCGTGGTGATCGGCGCCATGGGCATCGCGATGGGCCGCAGCATGCGCCAGACCTTGGGCGGTGACCCGGGCAAGGCGCGAGCCATCGTGGCCGAGGTGGCCTCGGGCCGCCTGGATGTCGAGATTCCCGCCGCGCCGGCAGGCAGTCTGTTCGATGGCCTGGCCCAGATGCAGACGGCGCTGCGCCAGATGGTGTCCCAGGTGCGGGCCTCGACCGACAGCATCGGCACCGCCTCCACCGAGATCGCCAGCGGCAATGCAGACCTCAGCATCCGCACCGAACAGACCGCCTCCAACCTCGAGAAGACCGCCTCGGCGATGGAGCAGCTGACCAGCACCGTGCGCCAGAGCGCCGATTCGGCCCGCACCGCCAACCAGCTGGCCAGCTCGGCCGCCGAGGTCGCGCGCCGCGGTGGCAGCGTGGTGGCCGAGGTCGTGCAGACCATGGGCGAGATCAACCAGTCCAGCCAGAAGATCGCCGACATCATCGGCGTGATCGACGGCATCGCCTTCCAGACCAACATCCTGGCGCTGAACGCGGCGGTGGAAGCCGCCCGCGCCGGCGAGCAGGGCCGCGGCTTCGCGGTGGTGGCAGGCGAGGTGCGCAGCCTGGCCCAGCGCAGCGCCGACGCCGCCAAGGAGATCAAGACCCTGATCAGCAGCTCGGTCGAGCGCGTCGAGTCCGGTGCCCGCCTGGTGGGCGACGCCGGCCGCACCATGGACGAGATCGTCGCCTCGGTGCAGCGCGTCACCGACGTGGTCGGCGAGATCAGCTCCGCCGCGGTCGAGCAGAGCCAGGGCATCGGCGAGGTCAACCACTCGATCACCGAGCTCGACCAGATGACGCAGCAGAACGCCGCGTTGGTGGAGCAGTCGGCCGCTGCCGCCGAGAGCCTGCGCGACCAGGCCCAGCGCCTGGCGGGCGTGGTGTCGGGCTTCCGCATCGGCGGCGCCCAGCCGTCGCCGGCGATGGCGCCTGCGGTGGTGCGTCCCGCCCCAGTGGCGCCGCGCCCCGCGCCGGTCCGTGCCCAGGCCCCGTCGGCGCCCGCGCCGGCCCCGGCGGCCGCCTCGGCCGGTGGCGACGGCGACTGGACCAGCTTCTGAGGTTCGCCGGCCGGCTCAGCGGCCGGCGGCGGCCGGCAGGCCGGCCAGCCAGTCCGACAGGGCCTCGGGCGTCAGGCGTCCGATCCCGCCACTGAAGGATTCCCAGGCCGCCCGGTGCTTGTCCGACACGGCCGTCAGCACCGGGACCCCGGCCGACAGCAGGTCCAGCAGCTCGGCCCGCAGGCCACCGCCCTCGGCCTCCTGGCTGCCGAAGCGGTTGATCACCACCAGATCCGGTGCCGGCGACTCCCGCAGCGCCCGGTGCAGCACCGTGGCCGCACGGGCAAAGCCCTGCGGATCGGCGCGGCAGCCGCGGGCCATCGGGCCCAGGTCCTGTGACACGCGGTAGGCCTCGCCCCGCTCGATGTCCAGCAGCTCCATCGCGCCGCAGGCCGCGGCGCCGTCGGGCCAGTGCATCAGCAGGCCGCGCACCCGCCAGCCCTCGGCGCGCAGTCGCCCGACCGTGTCGCTCAGCAGGGCATCGATGTCGGTGGCGCCATCGTGGCGCAGCGCGGCGAGTTCCATCCCCCGATCATAGGGGCGGGTAAGCTTGGCGCATGAGTTCTCCCGTCACCCGTGACTCCGATGTCGGCCGGCCGGACACCGGCTGGCGCCTGCGCCTCTACACCATCATCTTCGAGGCCGACACCCGCGCCGGCCGCCTGTTCGACCTGGCGCTGATCGGCCTGATCCTGGCCAGCGTGGTGGTGGTGGTGCTCGACAGCGTGGCCAGCATCCACGCCCGTTTCGCGCCGTGGTTCACCGTTCTGGAGTGGTTCTTCACCCTGACCTTCACCGCCGAGTACGTCTGCCGCCTGCTGTGCGTGCGCCACCCCTGGCGCTACGCCCGCAGCGCCTACGGCGTGGTCGACCTGGTGGCGGTGCTGCCCACCTACCTGGCCTTCTTCTTCCCCGGCCTGCATGCCCTGATCGACGTGCGGGTGCTGCGCCTGCTGCGGGTGTTCCGGATCTTCAAGCTGGGCGCCTATGTGGCCGAGTACGGGGCCCTGGGCCGGGCGCTGTGGCTGTCGCGGCGCAAGATCGCGGTCTTCCTGTCTTTCGTGCTGCTGGTGGTGCTGGTCATGGGCACCCTGATGTACGTGGTCGAGGGCCCGGCCAACGGCTTCACCAGCGTGCCGGTGGGGGTGTACTGGGCGATCACCACCATGACCACGGTGGGCTTTGGCGACATCACCCCCAAGACCGACCTGGGCCGGGCCATCGCCTCGGTGATGATGCTGCTGGGTTGGGGCACGCTGGCCGTGCCCACCGGCATCGTCAGCGCCGAGTTCACCGCGCAGCGCTTCGATGCCGAGGTGCCCACCACCCGCACCTGCCCCGAGTGCCTGAGCGAGGGGCACCGGCCCTCGGCCCGCTTCTGCCGCGATTGCGGCAGCCGTCTGCCGCCCTGGCAACACTGAGCAGGTCTGCTCCGGACTGAGGGCCGGGCGCCACAGTCCGGAGACATTTTGGGGGGATTGCCTTGGCCGGACATCCGGCCGGCCGGCGGTCCTGGGACCATCTCGGGTCTCGGCGCGGACCTCGCGCCGCCTCAGGAGGACCCATGGACATCTCGACCCTGCAGCATTTCATCTCGACCACGGCGGCCGAACTGGCCGTCAAGGTGCTGGCCTCGCTGGCCTTCTGGATCATCGGCCGCTGGCTGATCGGCAAGGTCATCGCGCTGATGCAGGCGGCGATGGGGCGCAACCACGTCGACCCGACGCTGACCAAGTACATCGGCAACATCTGTGCCGTGGCCCTGAACATCGCCCTGGTGCTCGGCATCCTGGGCTACTTCGGCATCCAGACCACCTCGTTCGCGGCCCTGCTGGCCGGCGCTGGCGTGGCCATCGGCGCCGCCTGGAGCGGCATGCTGGGCAACTTCGCCGCGGGCGCCTTCATGCTGGTGCTGCGGCCGTTCAAGGTGGGCGACTTCGTCAGCGTCGGGGGCGTGGTCGGCACGGTCCGCGAGCTGGGCCTGTTCGCCACCACCATCGTCACCCCTGACAACGTGATGACCCTGGTGGGCAACGGCAAGATCTTCGGCGACACCATGCAGAACTTCTCGGTGCTGCCGTTCCGCCGTGTCGAGCGCACCGCCCAACTGGCGGTGGGGGTGGACCCGCTGGACGCGATCGCCCGCCTCAAGGCCGCGGTGGCCGCGATCCCGAACGTGTCCACCGAGCAGCCACCCGAGGTCTCGCTGCTGGACATGAACCTCAACGGCTGCGTGATCGCGGTGCGCCCCTACTGCGCCAACGAGCACTACTGGCAGGTGTATTTCGACACCAACGAGGCGATCGTGCGGACCGCCGCCGCGGCGGGTTGGCCGGCGCCGACCCCGGCCACGATCACCCGCTTGGTCCAGGCCAGCTGAGGTCGCGCGGGGCTCAGCCCTGCAGTCGCTGCAGTTCTTCGGGGGTGTTGGCGTTGTCGAAGGCGCCGGCGTCCTCGAACAGCACCTCGACCACGCGGTGCTGGTCGGTCCAGCGGTCGATCTTGCGCTGGCCGCTCTGGATGAAGGCCACCAGGCTCTCGAGCAGGTCGGTGCGCAGCAGGCAGAAGACCGGCTGGCGCTGCCGCGTCCCGTCAGGGTCCTGGGTCGCCGCCATCGCCACCTCGGCGTCGGCGGCCTGGGCGGCCTCGGCCAGGCGGGCGGCCAGGTCGGCCGGGAAGTTGGGTGTGTCGCAGGGCACGGTCAGCATCCACGGCGTCTCGCAGTGCTCCAGCCCGGCCAGGAAGCCGGCCAGCGGGCCGGGGTAGTCGGGCACCGCGTCGGGCCAGACCTCGGCGCCCATCGACTCGTAGGCCGCCAGGTTGCGGTTGGCGTTGACCAGCACCGCGCCCACCTGGGATTGCAGGCGCAGCAGCGCATGCAGCGCCAGCGGCAGGCCGCGGTGGTTCTGCAGGCCCTTGTCGACGCCGCCCATGCGGCTGCCGCGGCCGCCGGCCAGGACCAGGCCGGTGATGTCCTCGGGTCGGATCGTGCCCATGCTCACTCCACCATGTCGAAGGCCTGGGCCTCGACCTCGACGAAGGCCCGGGTCAGGCCCGCCAGCGCGGCCAGCCAGCCGGCGCGGGGGTGGGCCTGGACGCTGTCGCACAGCGCCCCGACCCAGGGCTGCAGGTGGGCGCGGAAGAAGCGCCGCTGCTGCTCGAGGTTGCACACCGCGGCGTCGTCACCGCCGATCAGGTAGCGCATGACCTCGAAGCCGTAGGCGATGTGGTCTTCGGTCTCGGCGCTGTCGGCGGCGCGGGTCAGGCCCAGGCGGGCCAGGTCTTCGCGCAGGCGCACCAGGGGCGTCTCGTTCAGAAATCCGGCCTGGTGGAAGCTGCCGTAGACGAAGACCTCGGGCTTGCCGACGCCGCCGAACAGGGCGTCGAAGGCCTCGGCGGCCTGCTCGGCGCTGCTGGCGCGCAGCGCGGCGACCAGGTCGTGCCAGGGGCCCTCGAGGTGGCCGCCGGATTCCGGGGCTTCTGTGACGGCGACCCGGAACTGGGCCAGCAGGGCCTCGTCGGGTGGCGCCAGCCACAGGCGGGCCAGCAGGCCATAGAGTTCGGCGCGGGCGACTTCCTCGGCGTCGTGGGCCGAGGCGAAGCCCATCGGCTGCGCGGTGCTGCTCATAGGTCGGTGATCCGTCCCTCGCGGGGGTTGCTGTGGAGGTCGATGACGCGGCAGTCGCCGCACATGCGCAGGCGCTCGGCGGCCGCGCCCTGGAAGGCGGGGTGCGCACCCAGGCGGGCGATCATGGTCTCGATCGCCTTGAGGGTGCCGAAGGGCTTGCCGCAGCGCACGCAGCCATAGGGCTGGGCCTGGTGCAGCACGCGCGGGTGCCGGCGGGCCTTGCCGCCGTCGGCCAGCCACAGCCGCGGCTGCAGGGTGATCGCCTGCTCGGGGCAGGTGCCGGCGCACAGACCGCACTGCACGCAGGCCGATTCGGTGAAGCGCAGCTGCGGCGCCTCGGGGTTGTCGCCCAGCGCGCCTTCGGGGCAGGCGCCGACGCAGGCCAGGCACAGGGTGCAGCGGTCGGCGTCGACCTGCAGGGTGCCCCAGGGGCTGGGGCCGGCGGGCAGCGGGATCGACTCGGTCGGGGCAGGCGCTTGCGCCAGCAGGTGGTCCAGCACCGCCTCCAGCGTGCCGCGCTTGTCGGCCATCAGGCCGAAGCGGGCGGCCTCGCGCACGGTCTGCGCCGCCGGGGCCTGCAGCGCGGCGTCCAGGTCGGCCAGGTCGCGGGCGTCGCGGGCCTCGATCAGGCGCAGGTGCTGGCCGGCGTAGCCCAGGCCGCTGAGCACCGCCTGCGCCACCTCGGCCTGCTCGGCCAGGGCTCGGCGGTACTCCGGGGCTTCTTCGCCGCTGAGCAGCAGCCAGACCTGGGAGGCGCCGTGGGCGATCGCCGACAGCCAGAACTCGAGGCCGGTGCTGGCGCTGTGCCACAGCGGCAGCGGCAACACCCGGGCGGGCAGGCCGCGCACCTGCGGATCGACCCGGGCGGCGCGGCCCAGCTCGTCGAGCAGCCGCGCACCGGTGCCTTCGCTGTGCAGCAGCAGCACCGCATCGCGGCCGCCGGCCGCGGCGTAGGTGCCCAGCAGGGTGCGCAGCCGCCGGCCCTGGTCGGCTGGCCCCGGGGTCTGGAAGCTCAGGGCGCCGCTGGGGCAGACGGTGCTGCAGGCGCCGCAGCCGGCGCACAGGTGGGGCTCGACCACGATGCCGCCGTGGCGGCCCGGGGCCTTGCCCTTGAGCGTGGCGTCGCTGCGGATCGCCGAGGTGGAGCAGACGTCGATGCAGGCGGTGCAGCCGAGGCGCTCGTTGCGGGTGTGGGCGCACAGCCGCGGCTCGTAGCGGAAGAAGGTGGGCTTGTCGAAGGTGCCGACCAGGCCCGGCAACTCGCGCAGCGCGGTCTGCAGCCGGCGCTCGTCGCCACCGGTGTGGACATAGCCCTGGGGCGGCTGGTGCTGGCTGAACGCCGGGGTGGGCCGCAGGTCGAGCACCAGGTCGAATCGCTCTCGCACCGTCAGCGGCTCGCGCTGGAAGTCGATCGCGCCGGCGGCCTCGCAGGCGCGCACGCAGTCGCGGTGGCTGCCGCAGCGGGCCAGGTCCACCTGGTAGCCGAAGTCGATCGCGCCCTCGGGGCAGGCGGCGATGCAGGCGTTGCAGCGGGTGCACAGCTCCAGATCGATCGGGTTGTCCTGCACCCACTCGGCCTCGAAGGCGCCCAGCCAGCCCTGCAGCCGGGTCAGGCGCCCGGCGTGGGTGGCCCAGGCGCGGGCCTGGGGCAGCTCGCCGGCGGCGGTGGCCAGCACGCTGACCTCGAGGGAGGCGGCCAGCACCTCGGCCGCGGCATGCGCGGCGGCGGCCGGGCCGATCACCAGGGTGCGGCCGGCGCTGCGGTAGGTCACCTGGGGCACCGGCGCCGGGTCGGGCAGCTGGGCCAGGGCCAGCAGGGCCGCCAGCTTGGGCGTGGCCTGGGCCGCGTCCTTGGACCAGCCGCCGCGCTCGCGCAGGTTGACGAAGCGGATCGGGCGCACGTCGGGCGCCGGGGCGCCCTCGGTGGCGACGGCCAGCTCGGCGAACAGGCGCTGCTCCTGCGTGCAGGCCACGACCAGCGTCTCGCCCTCGTCGCGCGCGGCGCGCTGGAACGCGCCGGCCTCGCGCCGGCACAGGGTGTGGTGCAGCGTCTCGACGCCGTCAGCGCGGGCCGTCGGGCTGCTCTGCAGCGCCCGGCTCAGGGCGCTCGCGTCCAGCGGCATCGTCCGGTTGCAGTCGCAGATCAGGGTCTTCATGGGCGGGCAGGGGGGCGTCGGGGGCGGGGTCGGGCGCCGGCGCGGGCGCCGGCTCGTCGGAGAACAGGCCCAGGGCGGCGGCCTGGGCCATCTGGCGCAGCATGCCGGCGGGCAGGGGATCGGGGCGGCCGTAGTCCTCGATGTAGATGTCCAGGCCGTCCATCACGTTGTAGTGCGGGTCGGCAAAGAGTTGCCGCAGCGCGGTGTTGCGCACCTCGGGGCTGACGTCCGGGGCGACGAAGCGCGAGAAATCGGCGTCGGGGGTCAGGGCCCGGGCGTCGTCCAGCGTGGGCGGCGCGGGCGGGGCCGGCTCGGCGGGGGCGGGCGGCGCGACCGGTGCGGCCGCGGCGCTTGGCGGTGCCGGAGGGGGCGGCATGCGCGCCGCGGTGGGCGCTGCAGGGGCAGGCGGCGGCGGCTCGGGCAGGGCGGCGCCGTCGCGGGCCAGCGCCTTGCGGCGCGACCAGCGGGACAGGAAGCCGGCGTCGCGGTCGTCGGCCATCGCGGTCAGCGGCGCTCGCCGGGGCCGCGGAAGGAGGCGGGGCGGCGGCGCTTCCTGGGCTCGGGGCGGTAGTGCGCGCCGGTGAAGGCCTGCAGCATCTCGACCACCGCGGGGGGCAGGGGCACCGGGTCCACTCGTTCCTGGGCGTCGAGCAGGCGCCCGGCCTCGTTGTAGGACAGGGTGACGCCCTCGGGCACGGCCTCGGCCGGGTCCTCGTCGGACAGCCGCCACATCACGAACCAGACCGGTGCGCCGCTGCTGAGGTTCAGGTGGTAGCCCTCGCCCTCGTCGGCGTGCAGCAGTAGGGGCAGGCCCGGGTGCAGGGTCAGGCGGGTCTGGCCGTCGTCGCGCAGGGAGCGCGCCGCGGTGCCCAGGCCGCCGTCATCCAGGTCCACCGCCACCGGGGCGTGGCGCCAGTCCTCCCAGCGGTTCGGGGCGCGCTCGCGCTGCATCGTCACGGCGACGTGCAGCGTCAGCGTGCGGGCGATCTCGGGCAACTCGGCGTCGGGCATGGCGGCGCAGTCTAGCGGCCGCGGCCGCGACAATCTGTCGCCGGGGTCATGCCGGAGGCCGGCCTGAGGGAAAGTCCTCAGGCCGCCGCAGGCGCCGTGAACTGCTGCCAGGCGGCCATCACGTGCGCGGCGTACATCGCCGAGGGCCCGCCGCCCATGTAGATCGCCACGCCCAGGGTCTCCTCGACCTCGGCGGTGGTGGCGCCCAGGCGGGCCAGGGTGCGGACGTGGAAGCCAATGCAGTCGTCGCAGCGCGCCGCCACCGAGATGCCCAGGGCGATCAGCTCCTTGGTCTTCTCGTCCAGCGCGCCCGGCGCCAGTGCGGCCTTGCCCAGGTCGGAGAAGGCCTTCATCACCGGGGCCACGTCCTTGCGCAACGGCAGCAGGTTCGAGGAGACGGCGGCGGTGAGCTGGGCGTAGTCGGGGATGGCGGACATGGGGACCTCCGTGGAAGGCGTCAGGGGAATGGCTGCATTCTGCCAAATACCCTGCGGGGTATGTTGGGGTGCCTCAAAGTCCTTTTACCATCGCGGGCTTTGACGCCCCCGAACCGACCGATGGACGACGACCTGCCGCCCCTGCCCGACACCCCCGCCGGCCGCTACCGCCACTACAAGGGCGGCGAGTACGAGGTCCTGGGCGCCGCGCGCCACTCCGAGACCCTGGAGCCGCTGGTGGTCTACCGGCCGCTCTACAACGCCAGCGGCTGGTGGGTGCGCCCGCACGCCATGTTCTTCGGCACCGTGTGCCTGGACGGGGTCGAGCGGCCGCGTTTCCAGCGGCTCTGAGGCCGGGCCTCAGCCCTCGGGCAGCTCGCTGCGCAGCCAGACGCTGAACTCGGCGCCGCCCTGCAGTCCAGGGCCGGGTCCGGGCACGTTGGCCGCGCGCAGCTCGCCGCCGTAGCGCTCGACCAGGCTGCGGCTGATCCACAGGCCCAGGCCGGTGCCGTCGGGCTTGCGGGTGACGAAGGGCTGGAACAGCCGGGTCAGCATGTCCGGCGGCAGGCCCTCGCCGGTGTCCGCCACCGAGATCACCACGCCCGGGCCCTGGGGCCAGTCGTGGGTGCGCAGGGTCAGCACGCCGCCATCGGGCATGGCCTGGACCGCGTTGACCAGCAGGTTGACCAGCACCTGCTGCAACTCCTGGCGGTTGATCGCCGCCACGCCGCTGGCCTGGTCCTCGCGCTCGATGCGGATGTGCTGGCGGGCCAGCAGGTGGGCCACCAGCACCAGGCAGTCGTCCAGCACCCGGGCCGGGTCCAGGCGCTCGACATAGCCGGCGTAGTCGCCGGGCCGGGCGAACTGCAGCAGCTGGGTGACGATCAGGCGCATGCGCTCGATCTGGGCGTCGATCAGCGTGAGCTCGTCGCGCACGCCGGCGGCGGCGGGCCCCAGCAGTTCGCGCATCAGGTCCAGGTTGCCCTGGATCACCGCGATCGGGTTGTTCACCTCGTGGGCGATGCTGGCGGTCAGCTGGCCCACGGCGGCCAGCTTCTCGGCCCGCAGCAGCTGGGCCTGGGCCACCTCCAGGGCCTCGCCGCGCTCGGCCACCTTGGCGTCGAGCTCGGCGTTCCAGCGCTGCAAGGACCGCGCCTGGCCTTCGAGGGTGTCGAGCAGGTGGTCGAAGTGGGCCGCGAGCTGGCCGATCTCGTCGGCGCGCTCGACCGGGCCGACGCGGGCCGAGGCATCGCCGGCCTCCTGGCGCAGCATGGTGGCGCTCATGCGCTCGAGCGGCGCCACCATCGCGCGTGCCCAGCGCCAGGCCAGCCAACCCGCCGGGATCATCACGCCGAAGCAGATCAGGCCCAGCGTGCCCAGGGCCAGGTACTTGAGGGCGGCGAAAGGCTGCTCCAGGAAGCCGACGTAGAGCATGCCCACCCGGCGCCCCTGGTGGTCCTGCAGCGGGCGGTAGCCCGAGACATACCAGTCGCTGACGACGAAGGCGCGGTCCAGCCAGGTCTCGCCACGGCCCAGCACGCGCTCGCGCACGCGGCCTGACACCCGGGTGCCGATCGCGCGCTCGCGGTCGGCCCCGCCGAACAGCCGCACGTTGGTGCTGATGCGCACGTCGTCCAGGAAGAGCGTGGCGGTGCCCTGGCTGCCCCAGGGCAGCGAGCCCTCCGGGTACACCACCTCGTTGAGCTGGTCGATGAAGTCCAGGTTGCGGTTGAGCAGCACCCCGGACTGCAACCGGCCCAGCAGGCGACCGTCGGCCGCGCGCACCTCGGCCACGGCCATTGCCATCAGGGCCCGCGTCTCGACCTGGCGCTGGGTGGGCTCGGCGTTCTGGGTGGGCAGCAGGGGCACGGCCACGCGCGCCTGCAGCGCCGGCGGCAGCGCCGCCACGGCCGCGGGCTCGAGCCGCTCCACGCTGGCGCGGGGCCGGGCTGCACCGGTCGTCGGCAGCACCGGCAGCGCGTCGAAGCCGGTGGACGGGTGGGGGTCGTCGGCGCTGCGCCAGACCAGCAGGTCGAGGTGCTCGCGTGCCTGCAGGCCGGCCAGCAGGGTCTGCAGCCCGGCCTCGCCGCCGCGGGCCAGCTGCTCGGCCAGCACGCGCGACTCGGCGACCGCGGCGGTGCTGGCGCCGACCCCGGCGAGCATGCGCTCGAAGTAGCCGTCGGCCACCGCCAGGTCGGCGCGTACCTTGGCCACCAGCAACCGGTCCAGCGCCTCGTTGCCCCAGACCAGCAGGGCCAGCCCGATCAGGGGCAGCACCGCCCACAGCGGCAGCAGCACCAGGGCCAGCAGCTTGCGGCGCAGCGGCCAGTCGCGCAGGCGGGGGGGCATTCCGGTCCGGCGCTCAGCCGCCCCACTCGGCCACGCGACGCTCCAGCGTGCGCCGGGAGATGCCCAGCAGCTGTGCCGCGCGGGTCTTGTCGCCCCGTACCGACTCCAGCACCGCCAGGATGTGGTGCTTCTCGAGGGTCTGCAGGTCCGTGGTCAGCGGCGCGGCAGGGGTGGCCACCGGCGCGCGGCGCTCGTCGCGCGAGATGCGCTGGTACAGGGCCGAGACGTTGAGCGCGCCCAGGATCAGCGAGCGCTCGATCAGGTTGCGCAACTCGCGCACGTTGCCCGGCCAGTCGTACTCGGTCAGGTAGCCCAGTTCCTCGGGGCTGACCTCGATCGCGGGCAGGCCCAGCTGCGGCGCCAGCGTGCCGACGAAGTGGGCCACCAGCTCGGGGATGTCTTCCTTGTGCTTGCGCAGCGGCGGCAGGTTGATCTCGACCACCTGCAGCCGGTAGTACAGGTCGGGACGAAAGCGGCCCTCGGCCACTTCCCGCTCCAGCGGCCGATGGGTGGCCGCGACGATGCGCACGTCCACCGCGACCTCCTGCTCGCTGCCCACCGGACGCACCCGGCGCTCCTCCAGCACCCGCAGCAGCTTGGCCTGCAGGCCCATGGGCAGCTCGCCCACCTCGTCCAGGAACAGGGTGCCGCCTTGCGCATAGACGAACAGGCCGTCGTGCACCTGGCGGTTGCCATCGCTGCTGCGCCAGGCGTGGCCGAACAGCTCGCTCTCGATCAGTTCGGGCGAGAGGGTGGCGCAGTTCACCGGCACGAAGGGGCCCGCGGCACGCGGGCTGTGGTGGTGCAGGGCCAGCGCCGCGAGCTCCTTGCCGGTGCCGGACTCGCCGGTCAGCAGCACCGTGCTGTCGACGGCCGACACCCGCTGGATGGCGGTCTGCAGCCCCCGGATCGCCAGCGAACTGCCCACCAGGCCGCCGGCGGCCGGGGTGCGCTGCGACAGGTTGCGCCGCAGCACGAAGTTCTGGCGCCGCAGCTCGGCGCGCTCCAGGCCCTGGCGCAACGCATTCAGGATCTGCGTCACCCGGAAGGGCTTGAGGATGAAGTCGCTGGCGCCGGCGCGCAGGGCCTCGATCGCGGTGTCGAGGTCGGCGAAGGCGGTGATCAGCACGGCCTCGCAGGTGTCGCCGGCGGCGCGCAGGCTGCGCAGCCAGCTGATGCCGTCGCGCCCCGGCATGGCGATGTCCAGGACCACCAGATCGAAGCGGTGGCGCCGCAGCAGCGCATCGGCCTCGTCCGCATCGGCCGCCACCAGGACCTGGCCGACCCGAGGCGCCAGCACCTTCTGCAGGAAGCTGCGCATGCCGGGCTCGTCGTCCACGACCAGCACGCTGGCCAGCGGCCAGCGGGCGTCGTCGTTGGGTGGTGCGGGCGGGGGCGAGACGTCGGGGATCACGGCCGCCGATTCTAGGCAGCCCACCGCTTCGGGGCCGCGGGCTCGGGCATCGCGACAATTTGTCGCGATCGGGGCGCCATTTTGTCGCGCTGCCTCAGGGCGTGTGCGGATGGTCAAAGGGTTTGCCCTGAGTTCTCATGCGGTACAGCCATGAAACCGTGTGCATAGCGCTCCGCGCAGCTGAAAGGGCCACCATGAAGAAAGACCCGACCTCGACCCCGTCCCTGTCGCGCCGCACCCTGTTCGCCGGTGCCGGCACCGCCGGGGCCCTGGCCGCCGCCGCGGCCGCCCTGCCGCTGGCCCCGACGGTGCCGGCCCCGCAGGCCGCCAAACCGGCCGAACCCGAAGGCGACGGCTACCGCCTGACCGAACACGTCCGCCGCTACTACCAGACCACCCGCGTCTGAGGCCCCCACCCCGGTCCCGCCGGAGCGCCCGTGCGGCGCGGCGCCGGACCCCCGTGAACGAGGAAACGACATGCTGCTGACCCGCAGATCCGACCCCACCGGCACGGCGCCCACCGCGTCGTCGCTGGTTTCCAGCCTGGCCCGTGGCGTGGCCCGCGCCATCCCCACCATGGACCGCCGCGCCTTCCTGCGCCGCTCGGGCCTGGGCGTGGGCGCCGGCATCGCGGCCAGCCAACTCAGCCTGGTGCAGCGCGCCGAGGCCGCCGGCCCGGGCGCCGCCGCCGATGGCGCCAGGAAGATCGAGGTCAAGCGCACCGTCTGCGGCCACTGCTCGGTGGGCTGCGCGGTCGACGCGGTGGTCGAGAACGGGGTCTGGACGCGCCAGGAGCCGGTGTTCGACTCGCCGATCAACATGGGTGCCCACTGCGCCAAGGGCGCGGCCCTGCGCGAGCACGGCCACGGCGAGTACCGCCTGAAGTACCCGATGAAGCTGGTCGACGGCAAGTACAAGCGCATCAGCTGGGACGAGGCCCTGGACGGCATCGCCAAGAAGATGATGGCGCTGCGCCAGGCCAGCGGCCCGGACTCGATCTTCGTGGTCGGCTCGTCCAAGCACAACAACGAGCAGGCCTACCTGCTGCGCAAGTGGGTCAGCTACTGGGGCAGCAACAACTGCGACCACCAGGCCCGCATCTGCCACTCCACCACCGTGGCCGGCGTGGCCAACACGTGGGGGTATGGCGCGATGACCAACTCCTACAACGACATGCAGAACGCCAAGGCGGCGCTCTACATCGGCTCCAACGCCGCCGAGGCCCACCCGGTGTCGATGCTGCACCTGCTGCACGCCAAGGAGAACGGCTGCAAGGTGATCGTGGTCGACCCGCGCTACACCCGCACCGCCGCCAAGTCCGACCAGTACGTGCGCATCCGCTCGGGCTCGGACATCCCCTTCCTGTTCGGGGTGATGCACCACATCTTCAAGAACGGCTGGGAAGACAAGAAGTACATCGAGGACCGCGTCTGGGGCATGGACAAGGTCCGTGACGAGGCGCTGAACTTCTGGACCCCCGAGAAGGTCCAGGAGGCCTGCGGCGTGGACGAGGCCACCTGCCTCCAGGTGGCCAAGACCATGGCCGAGAACCGCCCCAGCACCATCGTCTGGTGCATGGGCCAGACCCAGCACACGATCGGCAACGCCATCGTGCGCGCCTCGTGCCTGCTGCAGCTGGCCCTGGGCAACGTGGGCAAGAGCGGCGGCGGCACCAACATCTTCCGCGGCCACGACAACGTGCAGGGCGCCACCGACGTCGGCCCCAACCCGGACTCGCTGCCGGGCTACTACGGCCTGGCCGAGGGCTCCTGGAAGCACTTCGCCAAGGCCTGGGACGTCGATTACGAGTGGATCAAGAAGCAGTTCGCCTCGCCGGCCATGATGACCAAGTCCGGCATGACGGTCTCGCGCTGGATCGACGGCGTGCTCGAGAAGAACGAGCTGATCGACCAGGACAGCAACCTGCGCGGCCTGTTCTTCTGGGGCCACGCGCCCAACTCCCAGACCCGAGGTCTGGAGATGAAGCGGGCGATGGACAAGCTCGACCTGCTGGTCGTGATCGACCCCTTCCCCAGTGCCACCGCGGCCATGGCCGCGATGCCGGGCGCCAAGGAGGACCTCAACGCCAACCGCGAGGTCTACCTGCTGCCGGCGACCACGCAGTTCGAGACCACCGGCTCCTGCACCGCGTCCAACCGTTCGATCCAGTGGCGCGAGAAGGTCATCGAGCCGCTGTGGGAATCGCGCACCGACCACATGATCATGTATCAGCTGGCCGAGAAGCTCGGCTTCGGCAAGGAGCTGGTCAAGGGCTACAAGATGGTGGACGGCAAGGGCGGCAAGGAGCCCGAGACCGAGTCGATCCTCCGCGAGATCAACAAGTGCGTCTGGACCATCGGCTACACCGGGCAATCGCCCGAGCGCCTGAAGGCCCACATGCGCAACATGCACGTCTTCGACGTCAAGACGCTCAAGGCCAAGGGCGGCGTCGACAAGGAGACCGGCTACAGCCTGGACGGGGACTACTTCGGTCTGCCCTGGCCCTGCTACGGCACGCCCGAGCTCAAGCACCCGGGCTCGCCCAACCTGTACGACACCTCCAAGCACGTGATGGAAGGCGGCGGCAACTTCCGCGCCAACTTCGGTGTGGAGCGTGAGGGCAGCTCGCTGCTGGCCGCCGACGGCTCGCACAGCGTGGGTGCCGACCTGACCACCGGCTACCCCGAGTTCGACCACGTGCTGCTCAAGAAGCTGGGCTGGTGGGGCGAGCTCTCCGAGGCCGAGCAGAAGGCCGCCGAGGGCAAGAACTGGAAGACCGACCCATCGGGCGGCATCATCCGCGTGGCCATGAAGAACCACGGCTGCCACCCCTTCGGCAACGCCAAGGCGCGCGCCGTGGTCTGGAACTTCCCGGACCCGATCCCCAAGCACCGCGAGCCGCTCTACAGCACCCGCCCGGACCTGGTCGCGAAGTACCCGACCCACGACGACAAGAAGGCCTTCTGGCGCCTGCCCACCCTCTACAAGACGGTGCAGGAGAAGAACAAGGACATCGGCAAGCAGTTCCCGCTGATCATGTCCAGCGGCCGTCTGGTCGAGTACGAGGGCGGTGGCGAGGAAACCCGCTCCAACCCCTGGCTGGCCGAGCTGCAGCAGGAGATGTTCGTCGAGATCAACCCCAAGGCGGCCAACGACCGGGGCATCCGCAACGGCGAGTACGTCTGGCTGAAGACCCCGCCGATGGCGGCGGTGCCCGGCTTCCCGGGCCTGAAGGTGCGCGCGCTGGTCACCGAGCGGGTGGATGCCGAGACCGTCTGGCTGCCCTTCCACTTCTCCGGCCGCTGGGGCGGCGCCGACCTGGCGCAGTACTACCCCGAGGGCGCCATGCCGGTGGTCCGCGGCGAGGCGGTCAACACCGCCACCACCTACGGCTATGACAGCGTGACGATGATGCAGGAGACCAAGACCACGGTCTGCCAGGTCGAGCGCGTCGCATAAGAACGGAACGGAAAGGCACCCCATGGCCCGCATGAAATTCATCTGCGACACCGAGCGCTGCATCGAGTGCAACGGTTGCGCCACCGCCTGCAAGGCCGAGCACGACGTCCCCTGGGGCGTGAACCGCCGCCGGGTGGTCACCCTCAATGACGGCGTGCCGGGCGAGAAGACCATCTCGGTGGCCTGCATGCACTGCTCCGACGCGCCCTGCATGTCGGTCTGCCCGGTCGACTGCTTCTACCGCACCGACGAGGGCGTGGTGCTGCACGACAAGGACGTCTGCATCGGCTGCGGCTACTGCAGCTACGCCTGCCCCTTCGGCGCGCCGCAGTTCCCCAGCAACGGCACCTTCGGCCTGCGCGGCAAGATGGACAAGTGCACCTTCTGCGCCGGCGGCCCCGAGGAGAACGGCTCGCAGGCCGAGTTCGAGAAGTACGGCCGCAACCGCCTGGCCGAAGGCAAGCTGCCGGCCTGCGCCGAGCAGTGCTCGACCAAGGCCCTGCTGGCCGGCGACGGCGACGTCGTGGCCGACATCTTCCGCCAGCGCGTGCTGGTGCGCGGCAAGGGCGCCGAGGTCTGGGGCTGGACCACCGCCTACGGCCAGCCCGGCAAGCCCGCCAAGAAGGAAGGAGCCTGAGATGCGCCTGACCCCGACCCTGCTGATCGGCGCCGCGGTGATGGCGCTGAGCGCCTGCGGCGAGCGCCCGCAGACCGGTGACGCCCGCCTGAAGTCTTCGGACGCCAAGGCCTCCAGCGGCACCCAGAACGGCCACGCGGTGCCTGGCTGGACCGCCGGCGACCAGACCTCCTGGGCCCTCCAGCTCAAGGCGCGCGCCCAGGGCCAGAACGAATACGCGCGCTCCCCCGCAGCGCCCAAGACGCCATGAGGGCCGCCCTGCGTGCCCGTTGCGCCGGCCTGGCGCTGGCCGCCCTGCTGGGCGCCGGCGGGGCCCTGGCGCAGGCGCCGGCGGCGTCCGCGCCCGTCCAGGCCAGCCCCACCGACACCAACGCCCAGCGGGCCCTGGTGCAACCCGGCAACAACGCGCCGATGTGGCGCGCCGTCAAGGACCAGGGCGGCCTGAGCAGCCTGCCCGGGGCCGAGAAGGGCGTGCTGATCCAGCCCACCGCCGACTACGTGGTGGCCCAGGGCAACGCCGGCGAAGCCTGGCGCGAGGTGCGCAACCGCTGGATCATCCCCTACGGCGGTTCGCTGCTGCTGATCGTGGCCCTGGCGCTGGGCATCTTCTACTGGCGCAAGGGCCCGATGGGCGGGCACCTGCCCGACACCGGCCGCAAGATCGAGCGCTTCACCCCGCTCGAGCGCGCCGCGCACTGGGCCAACGCCGGGGCCTTCGTCGCCTTGGCGGTGTCCGGTCTGACCATGGCCTTCGGCAAGTTCATCCTGCTGCCGGTGATCGGCTCGACGCTGTTCGGCTGGCTGACCTGGCTGCTCAAGACGATGCACAACTTCGTCGGCCCGCTGTTCGCCGTGTCGCTGCTGATCGTCATCGTCACCTTCATCAAGGACAACATCGCCAACGCCGCCGACTTCGTCTGGCTGTCCCGCCTGGGCGGCATGCTGGGCGACAAGGAGGTGCCGTCGCACCGCTTCAACGCCGGCGAGAAGGGCATGTTCTGGTGGGGCGTGACGGTGCCCGGCGTGGTGGTGGTGGCCTCGGGTCTGGTGCTCGACAAGCTGGTCCCGGGCTTTGGCGAGTTGCGCGGCGAGATGCAGATCGCCCACATGGTGCACGCCGTCGCCGCCCTCGGCATGATGGCGCTGATCGCTGGCCACATCTACATGGGCACGGTGGGCGTCAAGGGCGCCTACGACGCGATGCGCACCGGCTACGTGGACGAGGGCTGGGCCCAGGAGCACCACGAGCTCTGGTATGACGACATCAAGGCCGGGAAGATCCCGGCGCAGCGCTCGCAACCCGCCGCCGGTGCCCCCACCGGCGCGCAGGCCTGAGCCGCAGGAGAGACACGATGCACAAGCCCTTCCCGACCCTGATCTCCCTGGCCGCCCTGCTGCTGGCCGCCGGCGCCCAGGCCAAGCTGCCCGCGCCCAGCGACGAGGCCAAGGCCAAGGCCGCCGAGGCCGCCGCCAAGACCGCCTGGTCCGGCAAGGTCGACGCCTACAAGCTCTGCGTGGCGCAGGACAAGCTGGCGGCCTCTTACCGCGCCGGCGCCAAGAAGGCCGGCAAGGACGTGGGGGCCACCACCGACACCCCGGCCTGCGCCGACCCCGGCCCCTTCGTCTACACCCCGCCCGCCCCGGCCTCGGCACCCGCCGCCGCACCGGCCACCGCGCCGGCCCCGGCCAAGAAGGGCTGAACCCCGCGAGCCACCGGCCATGAACCCCGCCGCCTGCCCCCAACCGTCGGCCTTGGCGCCGCGCATGACCGACGCCCGCGCGCCGATGCTGCGCGAGATCGAGATCGTCGACGAGTACGGCCAGCGCCGCCGCATCCACATCCCGGCCGAGCGACCGCTGACCGTGTTCGTGGACAAGCGAGAACTGGTCACGCTGATGACCCTGGGCGCGGCGCCGGAGATGCTGGTGCTGGGCTACCTGCGCAACCAGCGCCTGGTGCCCGACATGGCCGCGGTCGAGTCGATCACCGTGGACTGGGAGGTGGGCGCCGCCGCGGTGCGCACCCGCGCCGGCATCGACGACCTGGAGCAGCGCACCGCGCGCCGCGTGGTGACCACCGGCTGCGGCCAGGGCACGGTGTTCGGCGACCTGATGGACCAGGTCGGCGCACTGCGCCTGCCCGGTCCCGAGGTGGCGCGCATCCGCCAGGGCACGCTGGCCGGCATGCTGGAGGTGATCCGCCAGCAGGACAGCATCCACCGCAAGGCCGGCTCGGTGCACGGCTGCGCGCTGTTCCGCGGCACCGAGCTGCTGTGCTTCGTCGAGGACGTCGGCCGCCACAACGCGATCGACACCATCGCCGGCTGGATGTGGCTGAACGGCGTGGACGGCGGCGACAAGGTCTTCTACACCACCGGCCGCCTGACCAGCGAGATGGTCATGAAGGCGGCCCACATGGGCGTGCCCATCGTGGTCTCGCGCAACGGCGTGACCCACATGGGCCACGAGCTGGCCACGCGCCTGGGCATGACCCTGTTCGGCCGCGCCGCCAACAAGCACTTCCTGTGCTACTGCGGCGCCGAGCGCTTCGACTCCGAGCCGCTGCCCGAGCCGGCGGCGGTCCGGGTGGTGGCGGGCGGCTGAGCCGCCCGCGGCCTCAGCTCGCCCCGCGCTGCGCGGCGTAGGCCGCGAACCAGTCCACCGCGTCGGCGTTGGCCATCGCGTCGCGGGCCATCACCCGGGCCGGGTCGGCGCCCAGCAGCAGCTTCTTGACCGGCAATTCCATCTTCTTGCCCGACAGGGTGCGCGGGATGGCCGGTGCCTGCTCGATCGCGTTGGGCACGTGGCGCGGCGACAGGGCCTCGCGGATCACGGCCTTCAGGCGGGCGCGCAGGGCCTCGTCCAGCACCTGGCCCTCGCGCAGCACCACGAACAGCGGCATGAAGGACTCGCGGCCCAGGACCTCCAGGTCGACCACCAGGCTGTCGAGCACCTCGGGCAGGGCCTCGACCGCGCGGTAGAGCTCGGCCGTGCCCATGCGCACGCCATGCCGGTTGATGGTGGCGTCGCTGCGGCCGTAGATGATGGCGCCGGTGGCGCCGGCCGCGGGGTGGGGCACCAGGCGCAGCCAGTCGCCGTGGCGCCAGACGCCGGGGTACATGTCGAAGTAGCTCTCGTGCAGGCGGCGGCCGTCGGTGTCGCCCCACAGGTACAGCGGCATCGAGGGCATGGGGGCGGTGCACACCAGCTCGCCGACCTCGTCGATCAGCGAGGCGCCGCGGCCCTCGGGGCCGGGCTCGCCCCAGGCCTCGACCCGCGCGCCCAGGCAGCGGCACTGCATCTCGCCGGCCACCATCGGCAGGGTGGGCAGGCCGGCGATGAAGGCGCCGGCGAAGTCGGTGCCGCCGCTGATGCAGGCGATCCAGATGTCGCGCCCGCCGGGCCGCGGCAGCTCGCGCCAGATCCAGCGGTAGCTGTCCTCGGACAGCGGTGAACCGGTCGAACCCACCGCGCGCAGGCGCGCCAGGTCGGCCACCGCCCGCGGTTGAACGCCGGCCTTGGCGCAGTTGGCATAGAAGGCCGCACCGGCCCCGAAGAAGGTGCAGCGCGCCAGCGCCGCGAAGCGCCACAGCGTGGACCAGTCCGGGGCGCCGGCCGGGCCGGCGGGCGAGCCGTCGAACAGGCAGACGGTGGTGCCGCCCAGCAGACCGGCGACCTGGCAGTTCCACATGATCCAGCCGGTGGCGCTGTACCAGTGGAAGCGCTCGCCGGTCTCGGCGCTGGGCCCCAGGTCGTTGTGCAACACGCCCAGCTTGAGCGCCTCGAGCACGATGCCGCCGTGGCCGTGCACGATGGGCTTGGGCAGGCCGGTGGTGCCGCTGGAATAGACCACCCACAGCGGGTGGTCGAAGGGCACCCACTCGGGCGCGACCTGCTCCGGGCCGGCCAGCAGCGCGGCCCAGTCGTGGCCGGTCGGGCCCGCCTTCGGCAGCTCCAGTCCGGCGCCCAGCAGCGGCACCGACACCGCGTGGCGCAGCGTCGGCAGCCCGGCCAGCAACTCGGCCACCACCGCGCGGCGGTCGTGGGCCGCGCCACCGAAGCGGTAGCCGTCACCGGCGATCATCAGCACCGGCTCGATCTGGCGGAAGCGGTCCAGCACCGCCACCGGGCCCATGTCGGGCGAGCACAGTGACCACACGGCGCCCAGGCTGGCGCAGGCCAGGAAGGCCACCACGGTTTCGGGCCGGTTGGGCAGCACGGCCACCACCCGGTCGCCGGGCCCCACGCCCAGGCGCCGCAGCGAGGCCGCCAGCGAGCCGACCTGGCGCCGCAACTCGGGCCAGGACAGCTCGTGCAGCCGGCCATCGGCCAGCCCGTCCTCGTCGGTCCAGACGATGGCCGGGTGGCCCGCGGCGTGGGCGCCCTCGGCGTGGCGCAGCACCTGGGCCGCGTAGTTGACCCGGGTGCCCGGGAACCACTGCGCCCCGGGCATGGTGCGGCGCGCCAGCACCGCACCGGGCGGTGTGGGCGAGGCGACGTCGAAGTAGCGCCAGACCGCACCCCAGAACGCCTCCAGATCGTCCACCGACCAGCGCCACATCGCCTCGTGGTCGGCGAAGCTCAGGCCCAGGTGGCGCTGCAGCCAGCGCTGGAAATCGTGGATCCGGGGTTCGGGCAGGGCAGGGTGCATCGGCCCAGCGTAGGCGCGGTGGCCGCGGCCCGCCATCGGGGGCGGCCCGGGGCGGCCCAAGGCCGGATCAGGTGGCTGGGTCGACGTCGACGTACTGCCACCAGTCCTGCCAGAACAGCGGCCGGCGGTAACCGTGCACGCCGGCCTGGGCCAGGTCGGTGACATAGGAGTGCCAGCGCACCTTGTAGGGCATCCAGACCACGGCCTGCCGCGCCGCCTCGCGGAACACCTGCTGGCGCTCGGGGCCGTCGGGCAGGGCCGACAGCCGGCGGTACAACGCGTCGAACTCGGGGCGGCGAAAGCGCGCCAGGTTCTGGCCGCCGACCTGGGTGCTGTCGAAGCGCTGCAGCGCGCCCTGGCTGTCGGGCGAGGCGGCCATGTTGCCGATGTGCCAGATCTGGAACTGGCCGGCGCGCGCGGACTTGAGCAGCTCGGGCCACTTGCCGTTGCGGAACCTCACCTTCAGGCCCAGGGCCTTGAGGTCGCGCAGCCACAGCTCGGAGAGCTGGCGGCCGCGCTGGTTGTCCTCGATCGACCAGGTCAGCTCCAGCGGGCGGCCGTCGGGCTGCTCGCGCCAGCCGTCGCCGTCGCGGTCGACCCAGCCGTGCAGGTCGAGCAGGGCCCTGGCCCGCGCCGGGTCCTGCTGACCCATCTCGGAGCGGAACGCGGGGTCGAAGGCGCTGGTGTGGGGCGACAGCGGCGCCTGGGCGGCCCGGGCCTGGCCGCGCTGCACCACCCGGATCTCGCGCTGCACGTCCAGCCCCAGGCCGATGGCGCGGCGCAGCGCGACCTGGGCCGGTGCGTAGCCGCCCACCACCGGGTCGTCGAGGTTGAAGAAGGTCATCGACTGGTCGGCGCGGATGTCGCGCCAGGCCTGCACGCCCTGGCGCGCCAGGTAGGGCGCCAGCTGGCCGCCGGGCAGGGCCTGCTCGATGTAGTCGGCCGGCACCTGCTCGATGAAGTTGTGCTGGCCGTTGAGGAAGGCCAGCCAGCGCGGCTGGGACTCCTCGACGATCGAGACCTCGACCCGGTCGACCATTGGCAGGCGGCGGCCCTTGAAGCGCGCCAGCAGGGCCTGGCCCTCGGCATCGTCGGCGGCGGGCTCGGCGTCGTAGAGGCGCTCGCGGTAGTTCGGGTTGCGCTCGAGCACGATCAGCGAGGCGCGGCGCCAGCGCTTGAGCACGAAGGGGCCGGTGCCCACCGGGTGCTCGGCGATGCGCTCGCCGTGGTGCTCGACCACCTCGCGCGCCACCGCGCCGAACAGGTCGCTGGCGGCCAGGAACTCGATGAAGCGCGGCCGCGGCTCGGCCAGTCGGATCTGCAGGGTGTGGCGGTCCAGCGCGCGCAGGCCTTCGATCGGGCGGTCGTGGTCAAAGGCCTTGCCGCCGCTGGCGCGCTGGCGGGCTTCGGCCAGGCCCAGCAGGTGGTAGCTGTCCACATAGCCCCAGACCGGGCTCTTGAGCTTGGGGTCGGCGAAACGCGCGATCGCGTAGACGTAGTCTTGCGCCACCAGCTCGCGCGGCTGGCCGCCGAAGACCGGGTGGTCGGCGAAGAAGATGCCGGGGCGCAGGCGGACCGTCCAGGTGCGGAAGTCCTCGCTGACCTCGGGCATCGACGCGGCGGTCAGGGGCTTGAACTTCGCCGGCCGGGCCAGGTGGTCATAGGTGTAGAGCGCCTCGAACAGGTGCGAGGTGACGATGCGCGAGTAGATGTCGCTGACCTGCGAGGGGTCGAAGCTGGTCTCGGCCACGCGAAAGGCGTAGCGCAGCACGCGCTCGCCAGGGCGCGCCGGCTCGGCGGCATCGGCCAGGCCGGGCAGGCCCAGCGCGGTGGCGCCGGTGAGTTGCAGCAGCTGTCGGCGGGTGCGCATCGGGCGGGGCTCCTGTCAGCGGGTCGGGGCATGGGCCACCTGAGCGGCGGCGTCCACGTCCATGTAGCGCCAGTTCTCGCGCATGAAGGGGTGGCGGCGGTAGCCGACCACCCAGGGGTGCAGCAGGTCGCTGACGATGCGGTGGCCGTTGATCTTGTAGGGCATCCAGACCACGCCCAGGCGCTTCATGCGGTCGATCAGCGCGTCGCGCTCGGGGCCGTCGGGCAGCACCGCCTGGCGCTCGAACAGTGCGTTGTACTCGGGCAGGTTGAAGCGGGCGTGGTTGGCCTGGCCCTTGGACGGGCCGTACATCAGGTCCAGCATGTACGAGGCATCAGGGGTGGTGGCGCTCCAGGCCACGCCCCACATCATCAGCTTGCCGGCGCGCGAGGCCTTCAGGTTCTCGGGCCACTTGGCCACCGTGAAGCGCACGGGGATGCGCAGCGCGTCAAAGGCCTTCTGCCACAACTCCTGTTGCGCGCGCGAGGTCTGGTCGGGCTGCGAGGCGTACTCGACCCGCAGGGGCTGGCCGTCGGGCTGGTCACGCCAGCCGTCGCCGTCGCGGTCCACCCAGCCGTACAGGTCGAGCAGGGCCTGGGCACGCGGCAGGTCCTGCAGGCTCATCTCGCTGCGGAAGGCCGGGTCGAAACCGCTGGTCATCGGCGGCACGATGGACTGGGCCGGGATGGCCTGGCCCTTGCGCATCTGGCGGATCTCGGCTTCGTTGTCGTAGGCCAGCGCCAGCGCGCGGCGCAGGGCCACCCGCTCGGGCGTGTAGCCGCCGATGACCGGGTGCTCCATCGCGAAGTAGCTGTAGCCGATGTCGGCGTTGACCATGCGCTCGAGCGCGATGCCCTGGCGGGCCAGGTTCGGGGCCACCCGGCCCTGCGGCATCACGGTGGGGGACAGCTCGGGCGGCACGCGGTCCAGGTAGTCGTGTTCGGCGTTGAGGAAGCCCAGCAGCCGGGGCTGGGACTCCTCGACGATCGAGACCTCGATGCGGTCGATCATCGGCAGGCGCCGGCCGCGCAGGCGCTGCGCGATGGCCTGGCCGGCGGCATCGTCGGCCGCGGGCTGCTCGTCGTAGCGCTGCTCGCGGAAGCGCGGGTTGCGCTCGAGGGCGATCAGCGAGGACCGGCGCCACTGCGCCAGCCGGAAGGGCCCGGTGCCCACCGGGTGCTCCATGATCTTGTCGCCGTAGCGCTCGACCACCTCGCGGGCCACCGCACCGATCATCGCCGCGTCCGCCAGCACATAGGCGAAGCGCGGGGCCGGGGCGGCCAGGCGGAACTGCAGGGTGTAGCGGTCCAGCGCCCTCACGCCCTCCACCGGGGCGGCGTAGTCGAACGGCTTCTTCGAGGTGATCGCCTCGCGCTTGAGCTCGGACAGGCCCAGCAGCCGGGCGTTCTCCAGCTGCGACACCACCGGGCTCTTGAGCCGGGGGTCGTACAGGCGCTTGACGGTGTAGACGTAGTCCTCGGCCACCAGCTCGCGCGGCCGACCGCCGAAGGCCGGGTCGTCGGCGAAGAAGATGCCGGGCCGGATCTTCAGGGTCCAGGTCCGGTAATCGTCGGAGGCCACCGGCAGCGCCTCGGCCGTCTGGGGCTTGAGCCGGGCCGGCCGCGCCAGGTAGTCGTAGGTCAGCGGCGACTCGAAGATGTTGGCCACCACGGTGCGCGAGTACAGGTCGGAGACCTGCGCCGGGTCGAAGCCGGTCTCGGCGATCGGGAAGGCGTAGCGCAGCACCTTGGGCGCATCGGCCCCCGCGGTCGCGGACAGGGCACAGCATAGGACAAGGCCGGCGAGCCGGCGAAGGGACAGGGCGCGGGTCATCTCGGGCAGCCCCGGGTGGGGGCCGCGTCAGTACGGCAGGGCGGTGGCGCGATGGTAGCGACAAGCCCGGCCCCCGGCGACAAGGGACATTCCTCGGGGCGAGCCTGAGGCGCGCCCCCTACACTCCGGGCATCCCGTCCGGGCCCACGAGGCCTGGTCGACATCGCTGAGGAGTGCATGGCGGCGTATCTGATCCGACGCCTGTGGCAAATGGTGCCGACCCTGGTCGGCGTGGTGCTGCTGGTGTTTGTCCTGTTCAAGTGCTTTGGCGGCGACCCCGCCGAGATCCTGGGTGGCCTCAATGCCACGCCCGAGCAGGTGGACGCGATCCGCCAGCAGCTCGGCCTGAACGAGCCCTGGTGGGTGCAGCTCGGGATCTTCCTCCAGCAGATCGCCACCTTCGACTGGGGCAAGAGCTGGGCCACCAACGAGCCGGTGTCCCACCTGTTCGCCACCCGGTTGCCGGCCACGCTGACGGTGATGGGTCCGATCCTGTTGCTGGACACCCTGCTGGCGGTACCGATCGCGCTGGGGGTCGCTCGGGTGCGGGGCTCCCTGACCGACCGCGCCTTGATGGTGGCCACCACGGTGGCGCTGTCGATCTCCTTCCTGGTCTACGTGATCGTCGGCCAGTACCTGTTCGGCTTCCAGCTCGGCTGGTTCCCGGTGCAGGGCTGGAGCGACTCCACCTGGACCAACCTGACCCGCTTCGCGCCGCTGCCGGTGCTGCTGGCGGTGATGGTGGGCGTGGCGCCGCAGACCCGGCTGTACCGCAGCTTCTTCCTGGACGAGTTGGGCCAGGACTACGTCCGCACCGCGCGGGCCAAGGGCCTGGGCGAGGGGCGGGTGCTGTTCCGCCACGTGCTGCGCAACGCGATGATCCCCATCCTGACCAACATCGGCCTGGCCCTGCCGGGCATCTTCGTCGGCTCCTTCCTGATCGAGGTCTTCTTCAGCATCCCCGGCCTGGGCCGCGAGGTGCTGCTGGCGGTCAACCGCAGCGACTACCCGGTGATCCAGGCGGTCACCGTCTACCTGGCGGTGCTGACCATGCTGATCAACCTGGCCACCGACCTGCTCTACAAGGCGGTCGACCCGCGGGTGGTGCTGCGATGAGCGCGCACCGCTCCGAGGGCGTCTGGCAGGCCGCCTGGCGCCGCTTCCGTGGCGACCGGGTCGGCCTGGTGTCGATGGTGGTGGTGCTGGCCTTCCTGGTGCTGATCGCGCTGGCGGCGCTCGGGGCGGTGGCCTCGGGCTGGCAGCAGGAGGTCGGCGTGCCCAACGCGCCGCCCACCTGGATGGGGCCGCGCGCGCCCGAGTCGGCCGGCGTGGCCGAGGCCCCGGGCGGACCGCCGGTGGACCTGTCCGACATCGACCCGCTGGCCCCGCGCTATGCCGAGTGGGCCGAGCGCGCCAAGGCCTACCAGGCCGGCGAGGCCCCGCGCGCCCAGACCCTGCCGCTGGGCGGCGACCGCCTGGGCCGCGACGTGCTGGCCAAGGCCGTCAAGGGCACCGAGGTCTCGGTCTTCGTGGGCGTGCTGGCGGCGCTGCTGGCCACCTCGATCGGCACCCTGCTGGGCGCGCTGGCCGGCTACTTCGGCGGCAAGGTGGGCGACTTCCTGGAGTGGCTCTACAACGTCTTCACCGCCATCCCGGACATCCTGCTGATCTTCGCCTTCGCCGCGGTGTTCGGCCGCGGCCTGGGCACGGTGGTGCTGATTCTGGGCCTGGTGGGCTGGACCGGCCTGTACCGGCAGGTGCGCGCCGAGTTCATCAAGCACCGCAGCCGCGAGTACGTGCGCGCCGCCGAGGCCATCGGTGCCAGCCACCGCGCCCGCATGTTCCGCCACATCCTGCCCAACGTCAGCCACGTCATCCTGGTGCGCATGAGCCTGCTGGTGGTGGGCTTCATCAAGAGCGAGGTCATCCTGTCCTACCTGGGCCTGGGCGTCCCGGTGGACCAGGTCAGCTGGGGCACCATGCTGGCCGAGGCCCAGGGCGAGCTGATCCTGGGCTACTGGTGGCAGCTGGCCGCGGCCACCGGCTTCATGGCGGTCTTCGTCACCGCCTTCTCCCTGATGGCGGACGCCTGGCGCGACGCCCTCGATCCCAAGCTGCGGGGCCTGGAATGAGCACCACCACACCCTTGCTGCAGGTGCAGGACCTGTCGGTGCGCTTCCGCATGGGGCGCGAGGGCGGCGAGGCCCGCCACGCCGCGGCGGTGGGCCGTGACGGCCGCACCGTCTCCTTCTCGGTGCCGGCCCACCGCACGGTGGCGCTGGTGGGCGAATCCGGGTCGGGCAAGAGCGTCACCGCCATGTCCATCGTGCAACTGCTGCCCGACAACGCCGAGTGCAGCGGCAGCATCCGCTGGCAGGGTGAGGAGCTGCTGGGTGCCGCGCCGGCCCGGGTGCGGGCGCTGCGCGGCCGCGACATCGCCTGCGTCTTCCAGGACCCGATGAGCTCGCTCAACCCGGTGTTCACGGTCGGTCAGCAGCTGATCGAGCCGCTGGTCACGCACGGCGGCCTGTCGGGCCGGGCGGCGCGCGCGCGGGCCGAGGCCCTGCTGGCCGAGGTGGGCATCCCCGAGCCGCGGCGGCGCCTGGACGCCTACCCGCACGAGCTCTCCGGTGGCCAGCAGCAGCGGGTCATGATCGCGATGGCGCTGGCCGCCGAGCCCAAGCTGCTGATCGCCGACGAGCCCACCACCGCGCTGGACGTGACGGTGCAGCGCCAGATCATCGAGCTGCTGGGCCGCCTGAAGGCCGAGCGCGGCCTGGCCATGCTCTTCATCAGCCACGACCTGGGCCTGGTCGGCGAGATCGCCGACGAGGTGGTGGTGATGCGCCACGGCACGGTGCGCGAGCAAGGGCCGGTGGCGCAGATCTTCAGCGACCCGCAGGACGCCTACACCCGCGCGCTGCTGGCCTGCCGGCCCAGCCTCGAGCACAACCCGGCCCGGCTGCAGGTGATCGACGAGCACATCGCCGGCGCCGCCACCCGTGCCCAGGCCGTCGCCAAGGACCCCGACGCCCCGGTGGTGCTCGAGGTGCGCGCGCTGGCCAAGAGCTTCTGGCTGCGCCAGGGCCTGTTCGGCCAGCGCGAGTTCCGGGCGGTGCAGGACGTGAACTTCCGCCTGCGCCGCGGCCACACCCTGGGCGTGGTGGGCGAATCCGGCTCGGGCAAGACCACCATGGGCCTGACCCTGCTGCGCCTGCACGAGCCCTCCGGCGGCGAGGTGCGGTTCGACGGCCGCAACCTGCTCACCCTGAGCGACGCCGAGCGCCAGCAGATGCGACGGCGCATCCAGATCGTCTTCCAGAACCCCTACGCCGCGCTCAACCCGCGCTTCACCATCGGCCAGACCCTGGTCGAGCCGATGGACATCCACGGCATCGGCGCCGACGCCGCCGAGCGCGAGGCCCGCGCCCTGGCCCTGCTCAAGCGGGTGGGCCTGGGCGAGGAGGCCTTCGGCAAGTACCCGCACGAGTTCTCGGGCGGCCAGCGCCAGCGGGTGGCCATCGCCCGCTGCCTGGCGCTGGAGCCCGAGGTGCTGGTTCTGGACGAGGCGGTCAGCGCGCTGGACGTGTCGGTGCAGGCCCAGGTGCTGAACCTGCTCAAGGACCTGCAGGACGAACTGGGCCTGGCCTATGTCTTCATCAGCCACGACCTGGCGGTGGTGCGCTTCATCAGCGACGAGGTGCTGGTGATGAAGGACGGCCAGGTGGTGGAGCAAGCCAGCGCCGAGCAGATCCTGCGCGCGCCGCAGCAGGACTACACCCGCCGCCTGATCGGCGCGGTGCCGCGCGGCTGGCGCCCGGCCGCCTGATCAGCCGCGCCGGAAGGGCGCCAGCGCCCGGCGCAGCTCGTCGGCGTCGATCGGCTTGCCGATGAAGTCCCGCATGCCGGCGGCGCTGGCGCGTTCGCGCTCGGCCTCCAGCACCGCCGCGGACAGCGCCACCACCGGCAGGTGCGCGGTGGCCGGGGCGGAGCGCAGGGCCAGTGCGGTCTCGTAGCCGTCCATGCCGGGCATGTGCAGGTCCATCAGCACCGCGTCGATGCGCTCCGGCTCGGCACGGGCCAGTGCCAGGGCCTGCGGGCCGTCCCAGGCCTCGAGCACGGTGGCACCCAGTCCGCGCAGCAGCGCACTGGCCACCAGCATGTTGACCGGCGTGTCCTCGACCAGCAGCAGGCACATGCCGTCCAGGCGCCGGGGGTCGGCCCCGCCGGGCGTCTGCCGGGGGGCGGTGGCCTCGGGCAGGGGCAGGTCGACCCGGAAGCAGGAGCCACCGGGGAGGTGCTCGTGCACCGAGATCCGGCCGCCCATCAGCTCGGTCAGCTCGGCGCAGATCGACAGCCCCAGACCGCTGCCGCCATGGCGCCGGGTGCTGGAGTTGTCGGCCTGCTCGAAGCGCTGGAACAGTCGGGCCCGGTCGGTCGCCGCGATGCCGATGCCGGTGTCGCAGACCTCGAAGCGCAGGAGGCCATCGGGCAGCCGTTCGGCCCGCAGGACGATGCCACCCTGCTCGGTGAACTTCAGCGCGTTGCCCAGCAGGTTGGCCAGCACCTGGCGCAGCCGCACCGCATCGCCCATGACCAGGGGCGGCAGGTCGTCGGCCAGGCTCAGCCGCATGTCCAGCCCGCGCTCGCGGCCCATCACGGCAGGGCCCAGGAAGCAGGCCTCGGCCAGGCGGCGCGGGTCCAGCGGCGCGGGGCGCAGGTCCAGCTTGCCGGCCTCCAGGCGCGACAGGTCCAGCACGTCGGTGACCAGCTCGGTCAGCTCGCCGGCCGAGCGCTCCAGCAGGCCCAGCAGCTCTTCGCGCTGCGCGTGGGCATCCGGTGGCAGGCCGCGCAGCATCTGGGTCAGGCCACGCACGCCGTTGATCGGCGTGCGGATCTCGTGGCTGACCGTGGCCAGGAAGGCGCCCTTGGCCTGGCTGGCGGCCTCGGCCCGGGCGCGGGCCGAGGCCAGCTCCTGCTCGGCCAGCACCTGGCGGGTGACGTCGCGGCACACCCCCCACCAGCCGACGAAGCGGCCCGCCTCGTCGTGTTGGGGCTCACCGCTGCACTGCACCGCCAGCCAGCGGTCACCGGGCAGGTCGAAGGTGCAGGGCAGGTTGCGGAAGGCGCGGCGCCGGGTGAAATGCCGCCACAGCTGCCGCCCTTGGGCGTCCAGGCGCAGCGCCGGCGCGCCCGGTTCGCCCAGGCGCAGGAAATCCGCTGCGCGCTGGCCGGTGTGCTGCTCGAAGGACGCCGAGATCTCGAGCGGCCGGCCGCGGCTGTCCAGGCTGTAGGTCCAGTCGGCCCCCAGGCGCACCAGTTCGCCCAGGTGCCCCGCCTCGCCCAGCGCCCGTTGCAGCGCGTTGCCGAACAGCCGCGCCAGCAGCAGGCCGCTGACCAGACCGGCCGCCAGCACCAGCAGGTGCGACACCAGCAGGGCACTGGGGCTGCGTTCGTGGACATTGGGCAGCAGACCGTCGAGGTGGGCGCGGTAGAGCAGCCACAGCACCCCGGCCTGCGCCGCGCTCAGCCAGGCGGCGGCGCGCAGGCTGAGCAGCCCGCCCACCAGGGCCACCGCCAGCGCGGCGCCGGCCAGCGCGATCGACTGCAGGCCCAGCCGGCCGATCACCGCCACCGTGGGCAGGCCGCTGAGCAGGATGACCAGCTGCAAGCCGATGGCGGTTCGGGCGTGCCCGCGCCGCTGCAGCAACGCCCCCGTGGCCGCGGCCCCCACCAGCAGCATCGCCATGACCAGGCGGGCCGGGCGCAGGGACTGGCCTTCGGGGTCTTGGCCGGTGAGCAGCGTGGCCAGCAGCAGGGTCAGGCCCAGCGCCAGACCGCCCAGCGAGACCGCCTGTGCCGCGATGCGGTCGACTTCGCTGCGGGCACGCCGCGCGATCAGGTCGGTCGGGCCGCGTCGGTGCGCGGAGTCGGGGGTCACCGGTGCGGTGGGCATCCGTGCATCGTCGCACACCCGGGGCAGGTCCTACACTCCCTTCCCGGGGCGCGCCGACCACCCGTTGGCGTCGATCCCTAGAACGTCATACGAGGAGTGTTCATGAGTCTTTTCCCCTCCTGGCGCGAGGTGCCCGCCGACCCCGGCCGGATCGTCGCCCCCGATGAGCGCCTGCCCTGGCCCGCCACCGCGGCGATGGGCGTGCAGCACGTGATCGCGATGTTCGGCGCCACGGTGCTGGCCCCGATCCTGATGGGTTTCAACCCGAACGTGGCGATCCTGATGTCGGGCATCGGCACCCTGATCTTCTTCCTGCTGGTGGGCGGGCGGGTGCCGAGCTACCTGGGCTCGAGCTTCGCCTTCATCGGCGTGGTGATCGCGGCCACCGGCTACGCCGGCAGCGGCCCCAACGCCAACATCGGACTGGCCCTGGGCGGCATCATCGCCTGCGGTGCGGTGTACGCGGCGATCGGCCTGCTGGTGCAGGCGGTGGGCACGAAGTGGATCGAGTCGCTGATGCCGCCGGTGGTCACCGGCGCCGTGGTGGCGGTGATCGGCCTGAACCTGGCCGGCGTGCCGATCAAGAACATGGCGCCCACCGACTTCGACAAGTGGATGCAGGCCATCACCTTCCTGAGCGTGGGCCTGGTGGCCGTGCGCACCAGCGGCATGCTGCAGCGCCTGCTGATCCTGGTCGGCCTGATCGTCGCCAGCGTGATCTACGCGGTGCTGACCAACGGCCTGGGCCTGGGCAAGCCGATCGACCTCTCGGGTGTGGCCAGCGCCGCCTGGTTCGGCGCCCCGGCCTTCGCCGCACCGGTGTTCGACGTCAACGCCATGCTGCTGATCGCCCCGGTGGCCATCATCCTGGTGGCCGAGAACCTGGGCCACGTCAAGGCCGTCTCGGCCATGACCGGCCAGGACCTGGACCGCTACATGGGCCGCGCCTTCCTGGGTGACGGCATCGCCACCATGGTCTCGGGCGCCTCGGGCGGCACCGGCGTGACCACCTACGCCGAGAACATCGGGGTGATGGCCGCGACCAAGATCTACTCGACCGCCATCTTCGTCGTCGCCGCGCTGATCGCGCTGGTGCTGGGCTTCAGCCCCAAGTTCGGCGCGCTGATCCAGGCCATCCCGCTGGCGGTGATGGGGGGCGTCTCGATCGTGGTCTTCGGCCTGATCGCGGTGGCCGGCGCCAAGATCTGGGTCGACAACAAGGTGGACTTCAGCGACAACACCAACCTGATCGTCGCCGCCGTCACCCTGGTGCTGGGCACCGGCGACTACACCCTGACCTTCGGCAAGTTCGCCCTGGGCGGCATCGGCACCGCCACCTTCGGCGCGATCCTGCTGTATGCGCTGCTGAAGAAGCGCTGAGCGTTGACGGCCGCCTGTCCCGGGAGGGTTGGGCGGCCGTCGAGTCGTTGGGCTTGTGGAGGCTGGCGCGAGACGCGGAGGGGGGCTTCGGCCCTTCGCTCATGTCCCCCGCCCTTCGGGCTCCTCCTTCACTTCGCTCCGGGCCAAATCCCCCCTCCGCGCCAGCCATCGTGCGTGGCCTGCATTCGCGAGCAGTGCACAACGGTTGAATCGGCGCCGACCGCGGGGCAACGGGCCGGGCGCGATTCGAGGGGCGCCGAGGAGCACAGCCGCCTGGGGGCCTGACCGCAGGTCAGGCGTCGTGAACATGCTTGGGCTCGGCTGTTCGACCACAGCGAGCCGCAGGCGAGCGGCGGGAGTTCCGAGCCCACCCCAGGCGGCGCGCACCGCAGGGCAGTCGGCACGCAGTGCCGACCGCCCCTCGTGCGTCCGGCCCGTTGCCCCGCGGTCGGCGCCGCGCCACCCACTTCCGCAAGTCGGGGGCCCATGGGGCCAGCACGTCAAAAGCAAACAGGGCGCCCGAAGGCGCCCCGTGCGGCGGTGGCCGGAAGGTGAGTGCGGCGCTCAGGCCCCCGGGAAGCCCGGCGGCATCATGCCCTTCATGCCGCCCAGGCGCTTCATCATCTTCATGAGGCCGCCGCCCTTCATCTTCTTCATCATGCCCTGCATCTGCTCGAACTGGTTGAGCAGGCGGTTGACCTCCTGGATCTGCACGCCGGCACCGGCGGCGATGCGGCGCTTGCGGCTGGCCTTGGTCTTGCCGTCGAGCAGCAGCGAGGGTTGGCGACGCTCCTTGGCGCTCATCGCGTTCAGGATGCCCTCCATGCGGCGCATGTCCTTCTCGGCCTTGTCCAGGTCGGCCTGACCGGCCTTGGCGGCGAGCTGCGTGGGCAGCTTGTCCATCAGGTTGCCCAGGCCGCCCATCTTCTTCATCTGGCTGAGCTGGGCCAGGAAGTCGTTCAGGTCGAAGCCGTCGCCCGACTTGACCTTCTCGGCCAGCTTCTGGGCCGCGGCCAGGTCCACGCCCTTGGTGACCTCCTCGACCAGCGCGACGATGTCGCCCATGCCCAGCACCCGGCCGGCGTGGCGCTCGGCGTCGAAGACCTCCAGGCCGTCGATCTTCTCGGACACGCCGGCGAACTTGATCGGGGCGCCGGTGATCTGCCGCACCGACAGCGCCGCACCGCCGCGCGAATCCCCGTCAAGCTTGGTCAGCACCACGCCGGTCAGCGGCAGCGCCTCCTTGAAGGCGCGGGCGGTGTTGATCGCGTCCTGGCCCTGCATCGCATCGACCACGAACAGGGTCTCGACCGGGTTCAGCGTGGCGTGCAGCTCGCGGATCTCGGCCATCAGGGCCTCGTCGATCGCCAGGCGGCCGGCGGTGTCCACCAGCAGCACGTCGAAGTAGTGCTTCTTGGCGTAGTCCAGCGCGGCCAGGGCGATGTCGCGCGGCTTCTGGTCGGGGGCGGACGGGAACCACTCGGCCCCGGCCTGCTTCGTGACCGTCTTGAGCTGCTCGATCGCGGCGGGGCGGTAGACGTCGGCCGAGACGGTCAGCACCTTCTTCTTGCGGCGCTCGATCAGGTGCTTGGCCAGCTTGGCGGTGGTGGTGGTCTTGCCCGCGCCTTGCAGACCGGCCATCAGGATGATCGCCGGCGGCTGGGCGGCGAGGTTGATGTCCGAGACGCCCTCGCCCATGGTCGCGGCGAGTTCCTTCTGGACGATCGACACCAGCACCTGGCCCGGGTTCAGGGAGCCGACGACCTCCTGTCCCAGGGCCTTGTCCTTGACGCGGGCGATGAAGTCGCGCACCACGGGCAGGGCCACGTCGGCCTCCAGCAGGGCCATGCGCACCTCGCGCAGCATGTCCTGGACGTTGGTGTCGGTGATGCGGGCCTGGCCGCGCATGGTCTTGACCAGGCGTGACAGGCGTTCGGTGAGGTTCGAGGCCATCGAGGGGTGCGCTCCTGAGGGGTGGGGCCGCGGCGCGGCGGACAGGGCGCCGGTACACTGTGGAGATGATTTTATCCGCCGACCCCGCGTCGTTCCTGGCCCTGCTGACCCTGGCCGCGTACCTCGTGGCCGGTCTGCCAGCGACGCCCGAGCGGCGCTGGCCGGCGCAGGCCCTGGCCGGGGCCTGGATGCTGCACGGGATGGTGCTGCTGACGGGCGTCGGCCTGCTGGCCGAAGGCGGCCTGCGCCTGGGATTCGCGCCGGTGCTGTCCTTCACCCTGTGGCTGGTGCTGCTGGTGCACGGCCTGGAGAGCCGGCTGATGCCCCTGGCCCCGGTGCGCCGCGTGTTGGCCTGGTGCGCCGCCGCCGCGGTGCTGCTGGCCTGGCTGTTCCCGGGCGAGGTGCGGGCCGTGGCCCACTCGCGCTGGGCGCCGCTGCATTGGGTGCTGGGCCTGACCTCGTACGGCCTGTTCGGTGCCGCGGTCCTGCACGCGCTCATGCTCGACCAGGCCGACCTGCAGTTGCGCCGCAAGGGCCCGGGGTCGGTCGGGGCGCTGGGCATGCCCTTGCTCAAGCTCGAGCGCCTGACCTTCCGCTTCGTCGAGGCCGGCTTCGTGGTGCTGACCGTGGCCCTGCTGTTCGGGCTGGTCTCGCCCAACTGGCAGTGGCGTGACCACAAGACCGTGCTGTCGCTGCTGGGCTGGGCCACCTTCGCGGCCCTGATCGTCGGGCGCCTGTGGCGCGGCTGGCGCGGCCGCCAGGCCACCCGCTGGCTCTACGCCGGCACCTTGCTGCTGTTGCTGGCCTACGTCGGCTCGCGCTTCGTCCTGCAGGTGCTGCTGCACCGCGGCGTCGCATGATGAAGTTCCTGCTCACGGTCCTGGTGGTCGGCCTGGGCCTGCTGCTGCTCCTGGGCAAGCTGCGCCCGTCCGCCCCGAGGCGACCCGCCACGCCGCCGGCGCCCCCGCCTCCGACCACGCCGCAGCCGATGCTGGCCTGCGCCCGCTGCGGTCTGCACCTGCCGCGCCACGAGGCCTATCTGGACGACGCCGGCCAGCCCTACTGCGGTGCCGAGCACCGCCGCCTGGGCGCAGCCCGATGAGCGCCGAGCGGCGCCGCCGGGCGGCCGCGGCGCCCCCCCGTGACGACTCCCGCCTGGGCGCGCTGGGCCTCGATGGCCAGGAGGGCGACGAGGCCCTGACCGAGTTCGGCCCGGGCTTCGGCGACAGCAGCCAGCTCGACGCGGAGCTCGGCACCCCGCGACCCGCGCGCAGCCCGACCCTGCCGGTCACCGGCACCCGTGCCCGCGTGCTGCGCATCTACGCGGCGGCGCGCGTGGTGGTCGGTGTGGCCCTGCTGCTCGCGCAGGCGCTGGTGCTCGATGCGGCGCTGCTCCGGGGCTGGATGCCGCTGGCCCTGATGGGCAGTTACCTGACCGAGGCGGTGCTGCTGTGGGTGTGGTTCCGGCGACAAGGTGGCCAGCCCATCCTGGCGCGGGCCGGTCGCTGGCTGTGGTGGACCACCATCGGCTGGGACCTGCTGTCCTTTGGCGCCATGCACTGGCTCGATCCGGTGGGCAGCCTGAGCCATGCCGCGCTGCTGGTCCTGCCCGTGCTGATGGCAGGTGTGCTCAGCAGCCGCACCACCGGCCTGGCCACCGCCGCGGTGGCGGCCCTGGGCATGCTGGCCATGGCGGTGCTGCGCGGCCAGGCCGGCGAATTGCCGGGGCTGCTGTCGCAGGCCGGCCTGGTGGGCATCGGCCTGTTCATGATCGTGCTGGTGGCCGGCGAGATGGCCAATCGCCTGGCGCGCCAGGAGGTCAAGGCGCGCCACAACCTGGCCCTGGCGCTTCAGCAGGCCGAGCTGAACCGCCTGGTGATCGACGAAATGGGCGATGGCGTGCTGGTGGTGGACCGGCGCGGCGGCGTGCGGGCGGCCAACCCCGCCGCGCGGGCGCTGCTGGCCGAGAACGACCGCTGTCCCAGGGCGCCGTTCTCGCTGCATGGCCAGCGCGGCTGGTTGCCGCTGCTCGGCGCGATCGAGTCGGCCTACGAGGCCGGTCACTGGCCGGCGGGTGGCAACGACCTGACCGTGGCCTTTGACCGCGAGGCGCCTCGCTCGGTCCGGGTGCGCGCCCGCTTCACCCGCCGCGCCGGGGCCGGCCGCGGCGCCGACGAGGTGCTGGCGGTGCTGTTCGTCGAGGAACTGCGCTCGGTGCTGGCGCGCCAACGCCAGGAGCGGCTGGTGGCCATGGGCCGGATCTCGGCCGGCATCGCGCACGAGATCCGCAACCCGCTGGCGGCGATCTCGCAGGCCAATGCGCTGCTTCAGGAGGACAGCCTGCGACCCGACCAGCAGCGCCTGGCCCGCATCATCGGCGACAACGTCGAGCGCCTCAAGCGCATCGTCGACGACGTGATGGAGGCCGCGCCCGGCGCCCCGGTGCCCTCGCGTCCGCTGGACCTGGCCGGCGAGGTCTCGGGGATCTGCAGCGAGTGGGCCCGCACCGCCGGCGTGGCCCTGGGGGGCGACAGCCGCCTGCAGGTGCGCCTGCCGACCGAGCCGGTCGGTGGCCTGTTCGACCCCGATCACCTGCGCCGGGTGCTGGTCAACCTGCTCGAGAACGGCTTGCGCCACGCCGGTCCGGCCGCCGGGGCGGTGCAGGTGTCGATCGAGTCCTTGGGCCCGACCCTGGCGCGTCTGTGCGTGGCCAGCGACGGCGAGCCGATCGCGGCCGAGGTCGAGGCCCACCTCTTCGAGCCCTTCCACAGCACCCGCAGCCGAGGCACCGGCCTGGGCCTGTATATTTGCCGCGAGCTCTGCGAGCGCCACGGCGCCAGCATCGATTACCTGCGCCGGCCGGGCGAGCGCCACGCCAACCTGTTCCAGGTCGTGATGCGCAGCGCCCCGGTCGACGGCGGCGGAAGACTGCACCTATGACCGACTCCCCTGCCCAAGGCCGCGTGCTCGTGGTCGACGACGAGCCCGACCTGCTCACGCTCTACGAGCTGACCTTGCTGCGCGAGGGGCACGAGGTGGACACCGCCGGCACCGTGGCCGAGGCTCTGCAGGCCCTGGGCGAGTCTTCCTACCGCCTGGTCATCACCGACATGCGCCTGCCGGATGGCACGGGCATGGACCTGTTGCGCTGGCTCGAGCGCCAGCAGCGCAGCGAGCGCGCCATCGTGGTCACCGCCTATGGCTCGGCCGAGAACGCGGTCGAGGCCCTGAAGGTGGGGGCCTTCGACTACCTGACCAAGCCGGTCGACCTGCGCCAGTTCCGCAACGTCGTCGCCTCGGCCATGGGGCGCCGGCCCAGCGCGGCCGAGGTGGCACGATCCCCTGCCGCCTCGCTCAAGCGCCTGGCCGGGCGCTCCGAGCCCATGCGCCAGGTGCGAGAACTGGTCGAGCGCGTGGCCCGCAGCATGGCGCCGGTGCTGGTGCACGGCGAGTCCGGCACCGGCAAGGAACTGGTCGCCCGCGGCATCCACGAGGCCAGCACCCGCAATGGTGGCCCCTTCATCGCCGTCAACTGCGGGGCCATCCCCGAGAACCTGCTCGAGGCCGAATTCTTCGGCTACCGCAAGGGCGCCTTCACCGGCGCGGCCGAAGACCGCGAGGGCTTCTTTCAGGCGGCGGGCGGCGGCACCCTGTTCCTCGACGAGATCGGCGACCTGCCCCTGGTCATGCAGAGCAAGCTGCTGCGCGTGATCCAGGAGCGCGCGGTGCGCCCCGTGGGCGCCACCGCCGAGCTGCCCACCAATGTCCGTCTGGTCAGCGCGACCCACAAGGACCTGGCCCGCGAGGTGGCCGAAGGCCGCTTCCGCCAGGACCTGTTCTACCGCCTCAACGTCATCCGCATCGTCGTGCCACCGCTGCGCGAGCGCATGGAGGATCTGCAGGAGATCTGCGACACGCTGCTGGCCCGCATCGCCCACGAGGCCGGCGTGGTGCCCGCGCCGGTGCTCGACGGCGAGGCCCGGGCCCGTCTGGCCGTCTATGCCTTCCCTGGCAACGTGCGCGAGCTCGAGAACCTGCTGCACCGCGCGCTGGCGATGGCCACCGAGGACGTGATCACGGCCGCCGACCTGGGGCTGCCTGACGAACTGCTCGAGCACCCGATGCTCGAGGCCGACAGCCGCGCCGCTCCGCTCGAGCCGGTGGCCGCTGCGGCGGCGCCGGCCGGCGAGCCCCTGCCCGCCGACCTGGCCGAGTACCTCGACGAGGTCGAGCGCCGCATCCTCGAGCGGGCGCTGCACCAGCACGGCTTCAACCGCACGGCCGCGGGGGCACGCCTGGGCCTGTCGCTGCGCCAGATCCGCTACCGCATGGCCCGCCTGGGCATTTCCGAAGGCGGGCAGGGCCCGGACGCGGCGTGAGCGGCCCTGGCACTGACAGCGGCTGGAGCTCCGGCTGGTGGGCCGGCGCGCGGGCGCTGAGCTCGCCGAACTTCGGCCCCCGCCCTGAAGGGGTGGGACCCACGCTGGTCGTGCTGCACTCGATCAGCCTGCCGCCGGGCGAGTACGGCGGCCCCGAGATCGAGCGGCTGTTCACCAACACCCTGGACTGGAACGCGCACCCGTACTTCGACCAGATCCGCGGCCTTGAGGTCTCGGCGCATTTCCTGGTGCGCCGCGACGGCGGGGTGTTGCAGTTCGTCTCCACCGATGACCGCGCCTGGCACGCCGGCGTGTCGTGCTGGCGCGGCCGCGAGCGGTGCAACGACTGGTCGATCGGCATCGAGCTCGAAGGGCTCGAAGGCGGCCCCTTCGAGGCGGTGCAATACGACAGCCTGACCCGGCTGCTGCGGGCCGTGTGCCAGCGGCACCCGATCGCCGAGATCGTGGGACACGAGCACGTCGCGCCAGGCCGAAAGCGCGATCCGGGGGCCGGGTTTTCCTGGTCGCGTCTGCACGCGTCGCTGGGCCCGCTGGGCGAGCGCATCGCGCCGGAATTGCGGCCTGGCGCGGCCCTGCCGCCCACCTGAGTCGCGCCCGCGCGGGCCGCCGCGCCACCGCGCCCTTGCCCGGCGCGCCAATGCTGATGCGGCGTCCTGCGTGCCCAACGCCGGCGCGCCCGAGCGGCACGAAATCGACCGCCAGGCCGCGCCAATGCTGGGTTTTCAGCCTCTGTTCCTCTTCCAGGGACTCGGGTTTCTCACACTACCGGTAGTGCTTGAGATGTCCGGGAACCCTAGATATAGTGGCTGCTCGTGTTAAGCTGCGCCCTGCAGACACAAACCCATGAGCCACCTGAACCCCCTTCGCCCCACCGCCTGCGCCGTGCCCGTCATGGCCCTTGCGCGACCGGGGCCGGCAGGGCAGGCGGCCGTCGCACCGAGCGCCGGATCGCGACGACGATGAGCCGCCACCACGCGTTCGCGTGAGCGGCTCGACAGGGGTGGCCCGAGCCGGCCCACCCCGCTCCGGGATGGAGCGCGGCCCCATGGCCGCCCACTGCACCTGACACCACAGACAACCTACCGAGGGGAATCCATGCAAGCTGTCCACTCCAGCGCCGCCGACGTCGGCCTGGCCGCCCGCGTCGCCACGCCGTCCGCCGATGCCGTGTCCGCCAACGCCTACGCCGGCTTCCAGATCATCCGCCGCAACGGCGCGGTGGTCTCCTTCGAGCCCAACAAGATCGCCATCGCCCTGATGAAGGCCTTCCTCGCGGTGCACGGCACCCAGGGCGCGGCCTCGGCCAGCGTTCGCGAGACCGTCGACGGCCTGACCGAGCAGGTGGTGCGCGGCCTGGTGCGTTCACGTCCGGGCGGCGGCACCTTCCACATCGAGGATGTGCAGGACCAGGTCGAGCTGGGCCTGATGCGCGGTGGCCACCACGAGATCGCCCGAGCCTACGTGCTGTACCGCGAGCGCCGTGCGCAGGAGCGCGTCAAGCAGGGCCAGACCGCCGAGGCCGCGATCTCGCACCAGCTGACCGTCACCGACAAGGGCCAGCGCGTGCCCCTGGACGAGGCCCGCCTGCAAGGCCTGGTCGAGTCGGCCTGTGCCGGCCTGGGCGCCGACGTGCGCCCCGAGCCCATCCTGGCCGAGACCCGCCGCAACCTGTACGACGGCGTGCCGATCGACGAGGTCTACAAGGCCGCGATCCTGGCCGCCCGCACCCTGATCGAGCAGGAGCCGGCCTACACCCGCGCCACCGCCCGCCTGCTGCTGCACACGATCCGCAAGGAGATCCTGGGCGAGGAAGTGACCCAGGCCGAGATGGCCGGCCGCTACGCCGAGTACTTCCCCAAGTTCATCAAGCGCGGCGTGCAGGCCGAGCTGCTGGACGACAAGCTGCTGCAGTTCGACCTGGCCAAGCTGGGGGCCGCACTGGACGCCGGCCGCGACCTGCAGTTCGACTACCTGGGCCTGCAGACCCTGTTCGACCGCTACTTCCTGCACATCGACGAGCAGCGCATCGAGATGCCGCAGGCCTTCTTCATGCGCGTCGCGATGGGCCTGGCCCTCAACGAGATCGACCGCGAGGCCCGCGCCATCGAGTTCTACAACGTGCTGTCGAGCTTCGATTTCATGTCGAGCACGCCCACGCTGTTCAACTCGGGTACCCGCCGCTCGCAGCTCAGTAGCTGCTACCTGACCACCGTGGCCGATGACCTGGATGGCATCTACGAGGCCCTGAAGGAGAACGCGCTGCTGAGCAAGTTCGCCGGCGGCCTGGGCAACGACTGGACCAACGTGCGTGCGCTGGGCTCCTACATCAAGGGCACCAACGGCAAGAGCCAGGGCGTCGTGCCCTTCCTGAAGGTGGTCAACGACACCGCGGTGGCGGTCAACCAGGGCGGCAAGCGCAAGGGCGCGGTCTGCGCCTACCTCGAGACCTGGCACCTCGACATCGAGGAGTTCCTGGAGCTGCGCAAGAACACCGGTGACGACCGCCGCCGCACCCACGACATGAACACCGCGAACTGGATTCCGGACCTGTTCATGCGCCGCGTGATGGAAGGGGCCGACTGGACCCTGTTCAGCCCCAGCACCTGCCCGGACCTGCACGACCTGGTCGGCGCCGCCTTCGAGAAGGCCTACGTGGCCTACGAGGCCAAGGCCGACCGCGGCGAGATCAAGCTGTTCAAGCGCATGCCCGCCAAGGACCTGTGGCGCAAGATGCTCTCGATGCTGTTCGAGACCGGCCACCCCTGGATCACCTTCAAGGACGCCTGCAACGTGCGCTCGCCGCAGCAGCACGTGGGCGTGGTGCACTCGTCCAACCTGTGCACCGAGATCACGCTCAACACCAGCGATGACGAGATCGCGGTGTGCAACCTGGGCTCGGTCAACCTGGCCCAGCACCTGAAGGACGGCCCGGCCGGCAAGGAGATCGACCTCGACAAGCTGCAGCGCACGGTGAGCGTGGCGATGCGCATGCTCGACAACGTCATCGACATCAACTACTACGCCGTCAAGAAGGCCCGCGACAGCAACCTGCGCCACCGTCCGGTGGGCCTGGGCATCATGGGCTTCCAGGACGCGCTCTACCAGCTGCGCCTGCCCTACGCCAGCCAGGCCGCGGTCGAGTTCGCCGACCGCTCGATGGAAGCCGTCTGCTACCACGCCTACTGGGCCTCGAGCCAGCTGGCCGAGGAGCGCGGCCGCTACAGCAGCTACCGCGGCTCGCTGTGGGACCGCGGCATCCTGCCGATCGATTCGCTCGAGCTGCTGGCGCAGCAGCGCGGCGGCTACGTCGAGGTCGACCGCAGCATGAGCCTGGACTGGGACGCGCTGCGCCAGCGCATCGCCACCCACGGCATGCGCAACAGCAACTGCGTGGCCATCGCCCCGACCGCGACCATCTCCAACATCATCGGGGTGGATGCATCGATCGAGCCGGCCTTCGGCAACCTGTCGGTCAAGTCCAACCTGTCGGGCGAGTTCACCGTGGTCAACGAGTACCTGGTGCGCGACCTGAAGGCCCTGGGCCTGTGGGACTCGGTGATGGTGATGGACCTCAAGCACTACGACGGCTCGCTGCGCCGCATCGACCGCGTGCCCGAGGAACTCAAGGCCCTGTACGCCACCGCCTTCGAGGTTGACGCGACCTGGCTGGTCGAGGCCGCCTCGCGCCGCCAGAAGTGGATCGACCAGGCGCAGTCGCTCAACATCTACATCGCCGGGGCCTCGGGCAAGCGACTCGATGACACCTACAAGCTGGCGTGGGTGCGTGGCCTGAAGACCACCTACTACCTGCGCACCATGGCCGCCACGCACGCCGAGAAGTCGACCGTGCACCCCGGCGCGCTCAACGCGGTGCCCAGCAGCGGCGGCATGGGTGGAGGACTGTCGGCGCTTGATGCGGTGGCCGCCCAGGCCCAGGCCATGATGGCCGCCGCCGAGGCCTCGACACCCGCCACGGACATCAAGTTCTGCGGCGTCGACGACCCCACCTGCGAAGCCTGCCAGTGAGGCCTTGAGAGACCGCCGCGCACACGGCGGTCTCTCGTCCCGCACCGCTTCGCCACGCCACTCGCGCCCCGATGTTCAGGGGCCACGCCGTTGTCGTCACGATGTCAAGAATCGCTTGGTGTTTGGACACAACACTCTGATAATTCCACGCACAGGAATCAAGCCCATGTTGGTCTGGGAAGACGATCCCCGCCCCGTCTCGACGAACGTCCCACGCACCGCGCCCGAACAAGCCCTCGGCAGCGTGCGGACACCCGCCTCCCCCGCTTCCGTGATGGCCTCGGCCGGGCAGCCTTCGCTGGCTTCCGCAGTGCCCTCGCAAGCCGTCCGCGCGCACACCCTGCAGACCGCCGCAGCCCATGTGGCCGGCGCCGCCAGCTCGGTCGTGGCGCGCAACGAGCGCCGCGTCAACGTCGCCGAGAAGCGCATCATCAACGGCCAGACCGACGTCAACCAGCTGGTGCCGTTCAAGTACAAGTGGGCCTGGGAAAAGTACCTCGCCACCTGCGCCAACCACTGGATGCCGCAAGAGGTGAACATGTCGCGTGACATCGCGACCTGGAAGGACCCCAACGGCCTGTCCGAAGACGAGCGCCGCATCATCAAGCGCAACCTCGGCTTCTTCGTCACCGCCGACTCGCTGGCGGCCAACAACATCGTGCTGGGCACCTACCGCCACATCACGGCCCCCGAGGCGCGCCAGTTCCTGCTGCGCCAAGCCTTCGAAGAGGCGATCCACACCCACGCCTACCAGTACATCGTCGAGTCCCTCGGACTGGACGAGGGCGAGATCTTCAATGCGTACCACGAGGTCTCCTCGATCCGCGAGAAGGACGAGTTCCTGATCCCGTTCATCGACGCGATCATGGACCCCGAGTTCAAGACGGGCACCCTCGAGGCCGACCAGACGCTGCTGCGCTCGATCATCGTCTTCGCCTGCCTGATGGAAGGCCTGTTCTTCTACGTCGGCTTCACGCAGATCCTGGCGCTGGGCCGCCAGAACAAGATGACCGGTGCCGCCGAGCAGTACCAGTACATCCTGCGCGACGAGTCCATGCACTGCAACTTCGGCATCGACCTGATCAACCAGATCAAGCTCGAGAACCCGCAGCTGTGGACGCCGGCGTTCAAGGCCGAGATCCGGGGCCTGTTCGAGAAGGCCGTCGAGCTCGAGTACCGCTACGCCGAGGACACCATGCCGCGTGGCGTGCTGGGCCTGAACGCGTCCATGTTCAAGGGCTACCTGCGCTACATCGCCAACCGGCGCGCGACGCAGATCGGCCTGGACCCGCTCTTCCCGAACGAGGAAAACCCGTTCCCCTGGATGAGCGAAATGATCGACCTGAAGAAGGAGCGCAACTTCTTTGAAACCCGCGTCATCGAGTACCAGTCCGGTGGCGCGCTGAGCTGGGATTGAACGCTTCGGGCGGCCCTGTCGTGGCGGCCCTGGCGTGACCCCGGCACATGAGATCGAGATCCCCGGCTTGGGGCGAGGCCGACGCTGAAGCGGCCCGACCGGCCGATCCCCATTCACTGCACCGGGGGGGTTCAACACCCGTGGGCGGTGGATCGCCGGGCTGTATCGAGCGGCCTGGCGTACTTGCAACTTGATCAAGGAGTCCGTCATGGCAACTGCGAAGAAGGCCGCCCCGGCCAAGAAGGCTGCGGCCCCGAAGAAGGCCGCCGCCCCGGCGAAGGCCGCTGCCCCGGCCAAGAAGGCTGCCGCCCCGAAGAAGGCCGCTCCGGCCAAGAAGGCCGCCGCCCCGAAGAAGGCCGCCGCCCCGGCGAAGGCTGCTCCGGCCAAGAAGGCTGCGGCCCCGAAGAAGGCCGCCGCCCCGGCGAAGGCCGCTCCGGCCAAGAAGGCTGCCGCCCCGAAGAAGGCCGCCGCTCCGGCCAAGAAGGCTGCGGCCCCGAAGAAGGCCGCCGCCCCGGCGAAGGCTGCTCCGGCCAAGAAGGCTGCCGCCCCGAAGAAGGCTGCCGCCCCGGCCAAGAAGGCTGCCGCGCCCAAGAAGGCTGCCGCGCCCAAGAAGGCCGCTGCTGCCCCCGCACCGGCCGCCAAGACCGCGCTGAGCCCGGCCGCCGCCTGGCCGTTCCCGACCGGCAACAAGCCCTGAGCCTGCAGGGCCGCCCGTGGGCGGCCCTTGCGCCTCTGCAGCCCGGCCCTGGCCGGGCTTTTTCATTGCGCTTCTTCACCGCTTGGCCATGGCCCGACCGCGTCCCTCCGATCCGCCTGCACAGGCGCCGACCTGGCCCTGCCTGCGGGGCCATGGGCCGCAGGAATGCCGCCTGTCGGTGTCGGTGGTGCCCAATGCCAGCCGCACCGAGGCGGTGGGCCTGCACGACGGGGCGTTGCGGGTGCGCCTGGCGGCGCCGCCGGTCGACGGCAAGGCCAACGACGCTCTGGTGGCCTGGGTGGCCGCGCAGCTCGACCTGCCGCGCCGTGCGGTGCAGCTGGCGCGCGGCACGGCCTCGCGTCAGAAGCAGTTGGAGATCGACGCGCCCGAGGCCGAGGTGGCCCGGTGGCTGCAGGCCGTCCTGGCCGCTGCCGAGGACGGCCCTGGCGGTGGGCTCAAAGGCCCAGGGCCGCGCGGTCGATGACGTGGTTCTGGCCGCCGCGCTGGGCGATCTTGAGTGCGCCCAGGCGGTTGCCCAGCTCGACGCAGCGCACCAGGTCCCAGCCCGACTCCAGGCCGTGCAGCAGGCCGCCGCGGAAGGCGTCGCCGCAGCCGGTGGGGTCGACCACCTCGGTGGCTGCCACGCCGGGCACGTGGGTGCGTTGGCCCTGCACCCAGACCTCGCAGCCCTCGTGGCCCAGGGTGACGATCACCCCGGCCAGGTGCGAGCGCGACAGCGACTCGAGCGACTCGCCGGTGCGCTCGCACAGCATGCGGGCTTCGTAGTCGTTCACGGCCACCCAGCGGGCCTGCGCGATGAAGTCGCGCAGCTCGTCGCCGTTGAACATCGGCAGGCCCTGGCCCGGATCGAACACGAAGGGGATGCCGGCCGCGGACAGGTCGCGGGCGCGCTTCATCATGGCGTCGCGGCCGTCCGGGCCGATCAGCGCCAGGCGGATGTCGTCGCGCTGCGGCAGGTCGATGCGGTGGGCCTGCATCATCGCGCCCGGGTGGAAGGCGGTGATCTGGTTGTTGTCCGCGTCGGTGATGATGATCGCCTGCGCGGTGTACGTGTCCTCGACCTGCAGCACGCTGGAGGTGTCGATGCCCAGGGCCTGCATGCGGGCCAGGTAGCCCGCGCCGTCGTTGCCCAGGGTGGCCATCACGACCGGCTCGCCGCCGAGGGCCTTGAGGGTGTAGGCGATGTTGCCGGCGCAGCCGCCCCATTCGCGGCGCAGCGTGGGCACCAGGAAGGACACGTTCAGGATGTGGACCTGCTCCGGCAGGATCTGCTCCGCGAAGCGGCCGGGGAAGTTGGTGATGGTGTCGAAGGCAAGGGAGCCGCAGACGAGACTGGCCATGATGGTGGGGTCCGGTGAGGGGAAATGAAGGCGGCCCGGTGGGCGGGCGCGCTCAGGGGTAGAAGACTTCGGCCGAGAAGCCGGTGACGGGCAACTCGCCCACGCGCAGCCGTGCGTTCGCATGCCAGCTGCCCTCGGCGGCGATCCCCTGGCCGGGGGCGCCCAGCTCCTGGGGCAGCAGCACCTTGCGCGCCACCAGCCGGCCCTGCGGGTCGGTCAGGGTGACCTCAAGCGCCGGCGCACGCACCGGGTGGCTGGCGGCATTGCGGACCTCGGCCTCGAAGCGCAGCACCTGAGGCAGGTCGGTGCGCTGCAGGCTGCTGCTGTCGATGGCCAACTGGGCCAGCAGGCGCGGGGGCTCGAGCGTGCAGCCGGCGGCGTCGCACCAGGTCTGCAACATTGGCGCCAACGCGGGCCAGCGTGCCGCCAGCAGGTCGCGCTGCTGGTGCGTGACCTGCAGCGCCAACCCCACGGCCAGGCCCAGCGCGCACAGGCCCAGCGACGCCCGCACCGCCGGGCGGCGCCAAATCGCCGCGCGTTCGGCCCGCCGCATGAAACCCGGGGCCGGTGCCGAGGGAGGCTCCTCCAGGGCGGAGGGGCTGGGCAGGGCCTCGAGTGCCGACGGCAGGGTGCTGGGGCCCGGGTCGGTGGGGCCGCCGGGGTGGCGGCTGGCGCGGGTGATCGCGCCGAAGGTGCTCAGCCCGCCCCGCTCGCCCGGTGGCAAGCGCACGCCCCGGAGCACCGGGTCGTAGGCAGCCTCGGGCGCGCCGGGCGGTGCGGCGTCGGCGCGGTCGAATGCCGACCAGCCGGTGTCGCTCTCCAGGGCGAAGCCGGTGGGGATCGGGGCGGTGTCTGCGGGCGTGGCTGGGACGGCGGCGGGCGCGATGGCGGGGGCGTCGTCTGCCACGCGCCACTCGGGGTCGGACAGGTCCAGGTCGGCGGGGGGCTCTGCGGCGGGCCCGGCCGTGGCGATGGGGGTCGGGGAGGGCGCCGCGGTGCCCGGGGGGGCGCCGGGCGCAGGGCGCGGCGGCGGCGCCGCCGGCCGCGGCGGGGCGGCGGGCGGGGAAACGGATGGGGCCGGCGACAGCTCGTGCAGGGACTCGAGGCCGTTGAAGACCTGGTGGCACTGGCCGCAACGGACCCACCCGCCCGAGACTTTCAGCTGGTCCTGCACCACGCGGAAAGCCGTGCCGCAGGCCGGGCAACGGGTGGCCAGGCTCATGGCGGGGATGATGCCACAGGGGGGCGGGCCCCCAGGGCGGGTTCAGGCGCGGCGTTGGCCTGTCATGAGGATCCAGCCGTCGTCCTCATCGGCCACGTCCAGCGCCAGCCAGGGGGCGTAGGCGGCCTTGAGCTCGTCGGCCTGGCGCGACAGGATCCCTGCCAGCACCAAGTGGGCACCCGGTGCCAGGTGGCCCGCCAGCAGCGGGGCCAGCAGCTTGAGCGGCGTCGCCAGGATGTTGGCCAGCACCAGCGGGTATTCGCCCTGGGCCAGTTCGGGCAGTCCCGCCTGCAGCGTCACGCCGTTGGCCTGGGCGTTGTGGGTGGTCGAGACCACCGCCGCCTCGTCGATGTCCACCGCGTCGATGCCCTGGCCGCCGTGCAGCGCGGCCCCGATGGCCAGGATGCCCGAGCCGCAGCCGTAGTCCAGCACGCGCGACCAGGGGGCGGCGTGGGTGGCGATCCAGCGCAGGCACATGCGGGTGGTGGGGTGGGTGCCGGTGCCGAAGGCCAGGCCCGGGTCCAGGCGGATCACCCGGCGCGCCTGCGGCGGCACCTCGTGCCAGGACGGCACGATCCAGAAATCGTCGGTGACCGGCACCGGGGCGAACTGGGATTGGGTCAGGCGGACCCAGTCCTGCTCGTCGACGGCGCTCAGGCCCTGCGGGTGCAGGCCCTCGGTCCAGTCCTGGGCCAGCAGCAGGGTCAGGGCTTCCTGGGCCTCCTGCTCGGAGGCGAACAGGGCCTTGACGACCGAGCGGTCCCAGCCGGCGCGCGGGGCCGGCATGCCCGGCTCGCCGAACATGGCGTGCTCGGCTTCGGTGTCGGCGTCGGCGTCCTCGACGGAGACGGACAGGGCCTCGAGCTCGTCCATCAGCGCCTCGGAGACCGGCTCCACCAGCGCCTGCGGTGCGGTCAGCACCAGTTCATACATGGCCATCTCGGCTCCTTGATCGCCCGGGCGGCGCGGCCGCCCGGGTGCCCGCTCAGCGGCGGTGCGTTTCCAGCCAGGATTCCAGGTAGTGGATGCTGGTGCCGCCCTGGCAGAAGCCCTTGTCCACCATCAGCTCGCGGTGCAGCGGGATGTTGGTCTGGATGCCTTCGACCACGGTCTCGGCCAGGGCGCTGCGCATGCGGGCCAGGGCCTGCTCACGGGTGTCGCCATGGACGATGATCTTGCCGATCATCGAGTCGTAGTTGGGCGGGACGAAGTAGTTGGTGTAGGCGTGGCTGTCCACGCGCACGCCAGGGCCGCCCGGCGGGTGCCACATGCTGATGCGGCCCGGCGAGGGGATGAACTTCCAGGGGTCCTCGGCGTTGACCCGGCATTCGATGGCGTGGCCGCGCAGCTCGATCTGGCGCTGCGTGAACGGCAGCTTCTCGCCGAAGGCGATGCGGATCTGCTGCTGCACGATGTCGATGCCGGTCACCAGTTCGGTCACCGGATGCTCCACCTGCACGCGGGTGTTCATCTCGATGAAGTAGAACTCGCCGTTCTCGAACAGGAACTCGAAGGTGCCCGCACCGCGGTAGCCGATCTTCTTGCAGGCGGCGGCGCAGCGGTCACCGATCTTCTCGATCACCCGGCGGGGGATGCCCGGTGCCGGCGCTTCCTCGATGACCTTCTGGTGGCGGCGCTGCATGGAGCAGTCGCGCTCGCCCAGCCAGACCGCGTTGCGGTGCTCGTCGGCCAGGATCTGGATCTCGACGTGGCGCGGGTTCTCGAGGAACTTCTCCATGTAGACGGCCGGGTTGCCGAAGGCGGCACCGGCCTCGGCCTTGGTCATCTGCACCGCGTTGACCAGGGCGGCTTCGGTGTGGACCACGCGCATGCCGCGGCCACCGCCGCCGCCGGCGGCCTTGATGATGACCGGGTAGCCGATCGAGCGGGCGATCCGCACGATCTCCTTGGGGTCGTCCGGCAGGGCGCCTTCGGAGCCCGGCACGCAGGGCACGCCCGACTTGATCATGGCCTGCTTGGCCGAGACCTTGTCGCCCATGATGCGGATCGACTCGGGGGTCGGGCCGATGAACTTGAAGCCGCTCTGCTCGACGCGCTCGGCGAAGTCGGCGTTCTCGCTCAGGAAGCCGTAGCCCGGGTGGATGGCCTCGGCATCGGTGACCTCGGCGGTCGAGATGATGGCGGGCATCGACAGGTAGCTCTGTGCCGACGCGGCCGGGCCGATGCACACGGCCTCGTCGGCCAGCTTGACGTACTTGGCGTCGCGGTCGGCCTCGGAGTAGACGACCACGGCCTTGATGCCCATTTCCCGGCAGGCGCGCTGGATGCGCAGCGCGATCTCGCCCCGGTTGGCGATCAGGATCTTCTTGAACATGGCGGTCGCCGCCTTATTCGATGATGAACAGCGCTTGGCCGAACTCGACCGGCTGGCCGTTCTCGGCCATGACCTTGGTGATCGTGCCGGTCTTGTCGGCCTCGATCTCGTTCATGATCTTCATCGCTTCGATGATGCAGATGGTCTCGCCTTCCTTGACGGCGGTGCCCACTTCAACGAAAGGCTTGCCGCCAGGCGTGGACGAGGCGTAGTAGGTGCCGACCATCGGCGACTTGACCACATGGCCCGAGACCTCGGCGACGGCCGGGGCGGCGTCGGCCGGCGCGGCGGCGACCGGGGCGGCCGGCATCGCGGTGGCCACCGGGGCCATCTGCATCAGCGGGGCGGCGGCCATGGCGACGCCGGTGGACTTGACGATGCGCACCTTGCCTTCGTTCTCGGTGATCTCCAGCTCGGAGATGTTCGACTCGGACACGAGGTCGATCAGGGTCTTGAGCTTGCGCAGGTCCATGGGGGCTCCTTGTCTGGCGGGTCAGCGCGTCGCGCCGAGGGGCTCCGGAGGGAGCCGAGGGGCGTTCACCAGGGGGTGAAGGCTGACCGGGTTGCAATGGGGTGCATTTTCCAACATTTGCAGCCAACTTTCATCAATTCCGCACAAAGCTTGCGAAATCTCAGCGGTGTTGGGCTGTTGGGGCCGTTGTTTGAGGGGCGCCGACCCTGCGGGTGGCGGCAACGGCTGGTTCACGGCATGGCGCGACCGGCCCGGACTTTACGACGAATTAGGGGTGGATGCCTACTTTCTGGCGGAAAAAGAACGAAAGGCCGCCTCAGCGCGGGGGCGGGCCTCGGCCCGGTGTTGGGGGGGCGGGCCGGGCTCAGCTCAGCCAGCCGCGCAACTCCTCGAGCTGGGTGGCGCCCAGCTTGCGGCGCCGGATCCGGCCCTCGGCCGTGGCCAGCAAGCTGAAGGGCAGCGCGCCCCCCGGGTTGCCCAGGGCGGCCAGACGAGACAGCTGGTCCATGCCGGCCACCGCCACCGGAAAGCCCACCGGGGTGCGGGCAAGAAAGCCCTGCACCGCCTCGCGCCGGTCCAGCGCCACCGCCAGCACCTGCACCCCGGCCTCGCCCTGCTCACGGGCGAAGCGGTCGAGTTCGGGCATCTCGCGCACGCAGGGCGGGCACCAGGTGGCCCAGAAGTTCAGCAGCAGGGGGCGGCCTTGCCAGCGCGACAGGGCCAGCGGCGCCCCATCGGGGGCCTCGTAGCGCTGCCCCAGCAGGTCGGCCAGGGCCGCTTCGGCGGGGTCGGGGCGGCGTCCCAGGGCCCACCAGGCGGTGCCGGCGCTGGCCAAGGCCCCGGCGCCCGCGAGCGCCAGTGCGGTGCGGCGCTTCATGCCGGCTCCTCCATCAGGGCGCGCAGGGCGCGCAGGTCGCCGCGCCAGCTGCGGCCGCGGGCGTCGGGCTTGAGCGCACCGCGCAGGCCGTCGTGGTCGTGCACCACCAGGTGCACCGTGACCCAGTCCTGCAGTGCGCGGTTGCGCTCGACCAGGCTCAGGACCTGGGCGTCCTCGTCGCCGCCGCTGTCGTAGTCAAGGCCCCGGTTGAGCAGGGCCAGCTCGGGCGCCTTGGAATCGTCGGCGTAGAGGTCGATGATGATGGGCGACAGCCGGGTGGCGGTGCCGCGCCAGACCGCGCCGCCCAGGTGCGGGCGGAACTCGGCCAGGCGCTCCAGCCACTGCGCCGCCTGCTGGCGCAGGGCCTGCAGTTCGGCGGGCTGGGTGTCGGCATGAAAGATCGCCAGGTGCTCGCGCACCGCGTCCTCCAGCACCTCGTGGCTGGGCAGTTCCGCCCGCACGCCGCCGTGGCGCTGCAGGTCCTGGGCGGCGCGGCGCTTGGCGCTGGCGTAATCCATGCCCTCGTCCACCACCAGTCGGGCGGCGGCGTGGGCGATTTCCTCGGAGGGGCTGACCATGGGCGGAGTGTGCCGCAAGCCGGCGGCCCTGATGGGGGTCAGGGCAGCTGCACCGCCGACATGCGCGCGACGATGGTGGCGGAGCGACCACTCACATATGCGGAGCCTGGGTTCTTCTCGAAGCGCTTGGGTGCCGGCAGCATCACCGCCAGCCGGGCGGCCTGGGCCGCGGACAGCTGGCGCGCGTCGACCCTGAAGTAGTGCCTGGCGGCCGCCTGGGCGCCGAAGACGCCTTCGCCCCACTCGACGCTGTTCAGGTACAGGTGCAGCAGTCGCCGCTTGCCCAGCAGGACTTCCAGCATGTAAGTGATCACGAACTCCTGAGCCTTGCGAGCTGCGGTGCGCTCACCCGAGAGGAACAGGTTCTTGGCCAGCTGCTGGCTGATGGTGGAGCCGCCGACCACCTTGGCCTCGACCTTGCGGGCCGGGGCGGCGCCCTTGGCGGCGGCGCGGCGCTCGGCGGCGTCGTTCTGGCGCTCGGCCCGGGCCTCGGCCTGTTGGTTGCGGCTCCAGGCCTTCTCCAGGGCGTCCCACTCGACCCCGCTGTGGTCGACGAAGCCGGCGTCCTCGCTGGCGATCACGGCGCGGGCCAGCTGCGGCGAGATGTCGTCGCGCCAGTCCTGGGCCCAGTCGATCCGGTGCTGCTCGGTCAGCAGGCGCCAGGCTTCGGAGCGCTGGAAGGTGGTGGACTGCGGATCGACCACCGCCATCAGCGCGATGCGGGCGGCGAAGAAGCCCTGCAGCGCCAGCGCGGACAGCAGCAGCAGGCCCAGCAGCTTGCCCAGGGCCAGGCGCTTCATGTGGCGGCGGCGAGTTCGGCGCGGATCGCGGCCAGCACCGGCGCGGTGGACGGCCGCACCCCGCGCCACAGCGCGAAGGCCTCGGCGGCCTGTTCGACCAACATGCCCAGGCCGTCGCGACCGGTGGCGCCGTGGGCCTCGGCCCAGGCCAGGAAGGGGCGGGCGGCGTCGCCATACATCAGGTCGACCGCCAGACAGCCGGGGCGCAGCACCGCCGCGGGCACCGGCGCGGCCTGGCCGCCCAGGCTGCTGGCGCTGGCGTTGATGACCACGTCGAAGGCCTGGCCGGGGGCCTCGAGGCCGCAGGCGCGCAGGCGCACGCCGTGGCGTTCCGCCAGGGCTGCGTGGCGATCGACCAGGTCCTGGGCGCGGGCGACGGTGCGGTTGGCCACCACCACCTCGACCGGGTGGCGCTCGATCAGCGGGCCCAGCACGCCGGCGCCGGCACCGCCTGCCCCCACCAGCAGCACGCGCTGGCCGGCCATGGCGCGGCCGGCGCCCTGCTCAAGGTCGCGCATCAGGCCGATGCCGTCGGTGTTGTCGGCCCACCAGCCCTCGGCGTCAAAGCGCAGGGTGTTGGCGGCACCGGCCAGGGTGGCGCGATCGGAGCGGCGCGGCGCCAGGGCCAGGGCCTCGAACTTGAAGGGCACGGTGACGTTGCAGCCGCGCGCGCCGGCGGCGGCGAAGGCCTGCACGGTGGCGGCAAAGCCGTCGAGCGGGGCCAGCACGCGGCCATAGTCCAGGGACTGGCCGGTCTCGGCGGCGAAGGCGGCGTGGATGGCTGGCGAGCGGCTGTGGGCCACGGGGTGGCCGATGACGGCGTAGCGGTCAGGGGACGACATGGGGGCGGGCGGCGCTCAGGGCGCGTTGCTCAGGCTGGTCTCGAGGCCATCGGTGCGGGTGAAGCGGAAGCGCGAGGTGACCACGATCTGGTCGGCCTGGCGTCGCATCGCGTCGGTGAACGGACCGAAGGGGCCGGCGGCGTGGACGATGGCCACGGCGCGGCGGTTCAGCACCGCGGACTTGGCGGGGCGCACGATCTCGGCCTCGATCACCTTGCCGCGGGCGTCGATCGTGATGTTCATGGTCAGCTCGCCATAGAGCTTCTTGCCCGCCAGCTCTGGAAAGTCGCGGGTGCCTCGCTCCTCGATGCGCCGGCGCAGGTGGTCGTAGTAGACCGCGTAGACCTCTTCGCGGGTGGCCGGGCTGATGTAGCGCTTCTTGGGCCGGGCGTTCTCGGCGTTGATGCGCTTCTCGATCTCGGCGAGCATGCGCAGCATCTGGCGCCGGCGCTCCTCGCGCTGGGCCTCCTCGGCGCTCATCAGCGGCTTGCTGGGGTCGGGCGGCGGCAGCATCGCCAGCTCGCGCCGGATCTGGGCCAGCAGCTGTTGCTGCAGGTCCTGCATCTGCCGCACTTGGCGGTAGGCCTGGTCGATGTCGTCGCCGGACTGGTTCAGGGCCGAGGGCGGCAGCGGCGAGGCGGCGCGGCCGGACTCGGCCTCGCCGCCGCCGGCCAGCGTGGCCTGGGCGATGGCCTGGGCCTTTTGCGGCTTGTCGTCCGAGCGGGCGTTGACCAGCACCACTTCAAGGGGCGTGTCCTCGAACAGGCGGTTGAAGCCCTCGGGGTCGACGAAGCGCACCGACAGCAGCGCCGCATGCACCAGCAGCGACAGGCCGACGGCGGCCTGCATCACCGAGACGCGGCGCAGGCGCTGGAGCAGGGGGCGCAGGCGGGGGCTCACGGGCGGCGGCGGGCTCGGTCAGGCCTGAGGCGCGGCCGGCGGCGCCTCGGCGTCGGACACGTCGATGGCCAAGGCCAGGCCGGTGGCGGCCGGGGCGTCCTCGTCGTCGTCCTCGCCGCCGTCGTCGGTGCCGGCCGCGGGCTGGTCGTCGTCCAGGCGGGCCAGCAGGCTGGCGTGCACGTCCAGGGTCAGCAGGTCCAGGCCGGTGATGCGCACCCGCACCCGGGTGCCGCGGGCCAGGGGCTCGCAGCCCAGGGCCTTGAACACCAGGGGCAGGGTCTCGGCGCGGACCAGGCCGTCCTTCATGACCGCGGCGTCGAGTTCGGTGACGCCTTGTTGCTCGACCCAGCGCAGGGTCCAGAAGCGCTCGACCGACTGCTGGAAGCCGTTGTAGGCCGAGTAGGCGCCGTCAAAGGCCGAGATGACCGAGAACAGCGTGGCGTCCTTGGGCTTGAACGGGGCGGCCAGCGCGGCGGTGCGGCCGTGGCGGGCGCAGGCGATGATCTGCCACTGGTTGACCAGGTCGGTGTAGCGGCGCAGCGGCGAGGTGGCCCAGGTGTACTGGGCCACGCCCATGCCGGCGTGCGGCGCGGGCTTGACGCCCATGCGCACCTTGACGCCCGGCGCCAGGCTGGCCTGGCTGCGGTAGATGCCGGGCACGCCGAGCTCGGCCAGCCAGCCGCCCCAGGTGCTGTTGGCCAGGATCATGGCCTCGGAGACCACCAGGTCCAGCGGGGCGCCGCGGCGGCGCTCGGTGATGCGCACGGCTTCGTGGCCCTGCGGCTCGCCCTCGGTGTTGTCGAGGCGGAAGTTGTAGTCCGGGCGATTGAACAGCTCGGGCTTGCCGCGCACCACCTCGCGCCGGGCCTTGAGCACCCGCGCCAGGCGGAAGCAGAAGGCCAGTTCATGGGCGAAGGGGTACTCGGCCACCGCTTCGCCGGTCAGGCTGGCTTCGGTGATGACCTCGTCGAGCTGGTCGTGGCGCAGGTTGGCCGCGATCGGCACCCGCTCCAGGCGGGTTTCGGTGGCGACGACCTCGAGCGAGGCCTCGTCGAAGGTGACGTAGAGGCTGACGGCCGGACAGTCGCGGCCCTCGTCCAGCGTGTAGGCCTGCACCACCGCGTCGGGCAGCATGGTGATCTTCCAGCCCGGCATGTAGACGGTGGACAGGCGTTCGCGGGCGACCTTGTCGACCGGCGAGTCCGGTGCGATGGCCAGGCCCGGTGCGGCGATGTGGATGCCCATCACCACGCGGCCGCTGCCCAGGCCGGTGACCGACAGGGCGTCGTCGATCTCGGTGGTCTGGGAGTCGTCGATCGAGAAGGCCTGCACCGCCGCCAGCGGGAGTTCGTCGGCGATCAGCGGGGCCTGCAGCGGCGGGAAGCCGTGGCCCTTGGGGAACTGCTCGAACAGGAAGCGGCGCCAGTGGAACTGGTAGGGGCTGCTGATCGCGCCGGCGTCCTTGAGCAGGTCCAGCGGCGCGCGCTGGCTGCGCTTGGCGGCCTCGACCACGGCCTTGTACTCGGGCGCGTTCTTGTCGGGGCGGAACAGGATCTTGTAGAGCTGCTCGGTGACCGGGGCCGGGCAGGTGCCCGCGGCCAGTTCGGTGGCCCAGGCCTCGATCTGCGCGGCCTGCTGGGCCTTGCGCTCGATCGCCAGCAGGGCGGCCTTGACGGTCTCCTCGGGGGCCTTCTTGAACTGGCCCTTGCCGGCGCGGCGGAAATAGTGCGGCGCCTCGAAGAGCTTGAACAGCATGGCCGCCTGCAGCTCGGGGCCGGCGGAAGCGGAGAAATAGTCGCGCGCCAGGTCGCCGAAGCCGAACTCGCCCTCGGGGGCGAATTCCCAGGCCAGGTCCAGGTCGATCCCGGCGGCATGGGCTTGGGCGGACGAGACCAGCTCGGCCGGCTGCGGCTTGTCGAAGCGCAGCAGGACGTTGGCGGCCTTCACCTTGACGCGCTTGCCCGAATCCAGCTCGATCTGCATCGAGCTGTCGGCCTCGGACATCACGCGGCCGGCGAGGAACTTGCCGGCGTCATCGAACAGGGCATACATCACCGGCGGATTGTCGCCGATGCCGCGCCCGGATCAGCCGGCGCCGGGTCCGCCGTCCTCCCCCTGGGCGTGGGCGATCAGGCGGTCGAAGAAATCGCCCAGCTGGCGCCGCTCGTCCGGGCTCAGGCAGCCGAAGATCTCGTGGTTGCGCTGGTCGATCAGCGCCATCACCTGGGTCCAGCGCTGGCGGCCGGCCTCGGTCAGCTTGAGGTCGACGCTGCGGGCGTCGGCCTCGGACGGGCTCTTGCTGACCAGTCCCTGGTCGACCAGGGACTGGGCGGCGCGGCTGGCCTGGCCTTTGTCCAGGTTGGCCTCGAAGGCCAGGCGGTTGACCGACAGCGCGTCGAAGGAGCCGATCGAGGCCAGGCAGCGGGCCTCGCCCAGCCCCAGGCCGCTGGCGCGCAGGTACAGGTCGTGGCTTTCCCGGTCGCTCAGCTTGTGCAGCATGTGCAGCCGGTAGGTCAGGAACCGGTCCAGGGTGGGCAGGTTCCCGTGGGCGCGCTTGAAGCGGCTGGAGGCCATGGCCGGCTCCGTGTCCGGGTCAGGCCGCCATCGTGTGGACCAGCCACAGCGAGAGGGCGGGGAAGGCCACCAGGAAGCCGATGCGGATGAAGTCCGAGGCCAGGAAGGGCATCACCCCCTTGGCGGTCTCCATGTAGGGCACGTCCTTGGCCATCTTCTGGATGATGAACAGGTTCATGCCCACCGGCGGGTGCACCAGGCCGATCTCGACCACCATCAGCGCCAGGATGCCGAACCAGACCGACTTGTCGGGCACCGACATGCCCCAGAAGTCCAGGCCCATCACCATCGGGTAGAAGATGGGGATGGTCAGCAGGATCATCGCCAGCGAGTCCATCACGCAGCCCAGCAGCACGTAGCACAGCAGGATCGCGACCAGCACCATCAGCGGCGGCAGGCCGCTGTCCTTGACCCAGGCGGCGAGCTCGGTGGGCAGCTGGGTGATGGCCAGGCCCGAGTTGAGCAGGTCGGCGCCCAGCAGCACCAGGAAGATCATGGCGGTGGCGTGGGCGGTGCCGATCAGGCTGGCCTTGATGCCTTGCCAGCGCATGCCGCCCTTGAGGATGGCCAGGGCGCCGCAGGCGGCCGCGCCGATCGAGGCGGCCTCGGTGGGGTTGGCCCAGCCGCCGTAGATGCCGACGATCACGACGACGAAGACGAACATCACCGGCAGCACCGCCACGGTGGCCGCCAGTCGCTCGGACCAGGGGGCCTTGTCGCCGGCCGGACCGGCGTTCGGGTTGAGCGTGACCAGGATGCGGATCACCACCATGTAACCGAGCATGGCGATCAGGCCGGGGACCATCGCCGCGACGAACAGCTTGCCGATCGACTCCTGGGTCAGCACCGCGTAGATGACCAGCGGCACCGAGGGCGGGATCATGATGCCCAGCGTGCCGGCGGCGGCCAGCGTGCCGGTGGCCAGGCGGCCGGAGTAGCCGTGCCGGCGCAGCTCGGGCAGGGCCACCTGGGCCATCGTGGCCGCGGTGGCCAGCGAGGAGCCGCAGATCGCGCCGAAGCCGGCGCAGGCGCCTGTGGCGGCCATCGCCAGGCCGCCGCGCCAGTGGCCCAGGAAGGCGGCGGCGAAACGGAACAGCGACTTGCTCAGGCCGCCGTGCGTGGCGAACTGGCCCATCAGCATGAACAGCGGGATCACCGCCAGGTCGTAGTTCGAGAACCGGGCGTAGGCCAGGTGGTTCATCGTGAACAGCAGCGCGTTGGGGTCGCCGTCGTTCATCGCCAGGAAGCCGGCGGCCCCGCCGATCAGCATGCCGACGCCGACATGCACCCGGATCGCCAGCAGGGCCAGCAGCCCCGCGAAGATCCACAGACCAATGGCCATGCCGCTCATGCCTTGACTCCGAGTGCGACGTTCAGCGAATGCATCGTGCGGTGCAGGGCGGCCAGCGCCAGCAGCACGAAGCTGGGGACGATGGCCAGCACCGGCCACCAGATCGGGATCAGCAGCAGGGGCGAGACCTCCATGCTCTCCTGGGTCTCGTGCACGTACAGCCCGGTGCGCCAGGTCAGCAGCACCGCCGCACCCAGCAGCAGGCCGTGGCCCAGCACATCGAGGGCGGCGCGGGCGCGCGCGCTCATCCAGGTGGTCAGCGCGTCCACCTTGATGTGGTGGTCGTGCAGCTCGCACACCGGCAGGAAGGCGGCCGAGCCGACGGCCGCGCCCATCATCAGGATCTCCATGTCGCCCTGGATCGGGGCGGAGAAGAGCTTGCGGCCGACGATGGAGACGATGGACATGGCCACCAGGGCGCAGAACACCGCGCCGCCGGCCATGGCCCACCAGGTCACCACGTGGTTGAGCAGGCCGAGCAGGCCGCCCTGGGGCGGCGTCTCGATCTGCACGTCATCTGGCACGAGTTCGGCCATGGATCACCTCTGGAATCGGAAAAACGGAAAGAGAGGCCGCGCGCTCACTTGCTCAGGTACTTGGCCCCGATGGCGCGGGCGTCGGCCGCCAGGCGCTTGGCGTCCAGGCCCTTGGCGGTGGCCTGCTGGATCCACTCGGCCTCGACGCCGGCGCTGGCCTTCTGCATCGCGGCGTAGTCCTCGGGCTTGATCACCAGGATCTTGTTGCCCTGGGCGGTCATCTTCTTCCTGGCGGCTTCGTTGCCCTGGTCCCAGACCGAGCCGGCCAGCTCGGACAGCACCTTGCCGCTGTGCTTGTCGATCGCGGCCTTCAGGTCGGCGGGCAGGGACTCGTACTTGGCCTTGTTCATCAGGATGGCCATGGGCGTCTGGGTGAAGCCGGGCGCGTTGGCCAGGCCTTCCATGTGGTACTTGGTGACCTCGTCGACCTTGGTGGTCGGCAGGATTTCCCAGGGTGCCATCGCGCCGTCGATCACGCCCTTGCTGATCGACTCGGTGATCGCGGCCACCGGCAGGTTCACCGGCGTGGCGCCCAGCGACTGCAGGAACAGCGACGAGAAGCGCGAGGGGCTGCGCAGCTTCAGGCCCTTGAAGCCGTCCACCGTCAGCACCGGCTTGCTGGCGGTGCTGATCACCACGTTGGAGGCGCTGAAGATCGCCAGCACCTTGAAGTCCTTGAAGTCGTCCTGGCCGTTCTTCTGGTAGTACTCCCACATGGCCTTGGAGCCGGCCAGGCCCTGCGGCGGCATGGTGAAGGGCAGCTCCAGGGCCTCGGTGCGCGGGAAGCGGCCGGTGGCGAAGGACGGCGAGGTCCAGACCACGTCGGCCACGCCGTTCTTGACCTGGTCGACCAGCTGCGCGGGCGTGCCGCCCATCTGCAGCGAGGGGTAGATCTGGCACTTGAGCTTGCCGCCCGAGTCCTTCTCGATGTTGGCGCACCACGGCTCGGCGATGAAGCGCTGGAAGTTGCCGGTGGACGGCAGGAAGTGCGAGAACTTGATCGTGGTGACCTGGGCGCCGGCGGTGGCGGCGGCGAGAGCCAGGGGCAGGGCGGCGAGATGGCGCAGAGAAGTCATGGCGGGCGTTTGCGGTCCGGAGAATGAAAAGCCCCTCGCGGCAGCCCGTGCGGGCCACGCGTCAAGGGGCGGTCGGTGCGGCAGGGCTTACTTGGCGTTCAGGTGCTTGGCGCCGATGGCGTGCACGTCGGCGGCCAGCTTCTTGCCGTCCAGGCCCTTGGCGGTGGCCTGCTTGATCCAGTCTTCCTCGACCGAGGCGACCGCCTTCTTCATGGCGGCGTAGTCCTCGTTCTTGATGACCAGGACCTTGTTGCCCTGGCCGCTCATCTTCTTGCGGGCGTCCTCGTTGCCCTGGTCCCAGACCTTGCCGGTCATCTCCACCAGCGCGGTGCCGCTGTGCTTGTCGATCACCGCCTTCAGGTCCGCCGGCAGGCCTTCGAACTTGGCCTTGTTCATCAGCACCGCCATCGGGGTCTGGGTGAAGCCGGGCTGGCCGGGCTGGCCTTCCATGTGGTACTTGGTGACCTCGTCGATCTTGGTCGCCGGCAGCACCTCCCAGGGGGCCATGGCGCCGTCGATCACGCCCTTGCTGACCGATTCGGTGACCTGGGCGATCGGCATGTTGACCGGCGTGCCGCCCAGGGCGCTCAGGAACAGCGAGGAGAAGCGCGAGGGGCTGCGCAGCTTGATGCCCTTGAAGCCGTCCACGGTCAGGATCGGCTTGCTGGCGGTGCTCATCACCACGTTGGAGGCGCTGAAGATGGCCAGCACCTTGAAGTCCTTGAAGTCTTCCTGGGCGTTCTTCTGGTAGTACTCCCACATGGCCTTGGAGCCGTTCAGGCCGCCCGGGGGCAGGGTGAAGGGCAGCTCCAGCGCCTCGGTGCGCGGGAAGCGGCCGGTGGAGTACGAGGGCGAGGTCCAGACCACGTCGGCGACGCCGTTCTTGACCTGGTCGACCAGTTGCGGCGGGGTGCCGCCCAGCTGCAGCGCCGGGTAGAGCTGGCACTTGAGCTTGCCGCCCGAGTCCTTCTCGATGGCCGCGCACCAGGGCTCGGCGACGAACTTGTGGAAGTTGGAGTTCGGCGCCAGGAAGTGCGAGAACTTGATCGTCGTGACCTGGGCCTGGGCAGCGCCGGTGGCCAGGGCCAGGGGCAGCAGGGCGAGGGAAGCGAGGCGTGCCTTCATGCGGGAACTCCAGCGAGAGAGAAATCGTGGATGAGCGAAAACATCAGTGTGCTTTCGGTTGTGCTGTCAACGATAGAGATCAATGGTTGTGCGCTCAACTATCGAAAACCCCATGGCGCCTGGGGCCGGGTGCTGGCAACAATGGTTGCGCTCGCAACCAATTAGCCGTCCCGCCGCCATGCACCAGCCCGACAGCCAGCCCCGTCCCTCCCTGTATTACGACTACCGGGTCTACCCCGCGTGGCGGCCCCCGGTCGATGCCGCCCCGCCGGCGGTGCCGGTGGTGGTGGTCGGCGCCGGCCCGATCGGCCTGACCCTGGCGCTCGACCTGGCGCGCCACGGCGTGCGCGTGGTCGTGCTCGAATCCGAGCGGCAGGTCAGCGAGGGCAGCCGCGCCATCGTCTTCACCCGCCGCTCGATGGAGATCCTGCAGCAGGTGGGCGCCGACCGCGCGGTCAGCGCCGCCGGCCTGCCCTGGCGCCACGGCAACTCCTGCTTCCGCGGCCAGCGCGTGTTCCGCATGGAGGCGCCGCAGGACGACGACGACCGCTTCCACCCGATGATCAACCTGCAGCAGCAGTACCTGGAAGAGGCGCTGCTGGACCAGGTGGCGGCGCAGCCCCTGGTCGAGATGCGCTGGGGCCAGAAGGTCACCGGCCTGGCCCAGGGCGCGGACGGCGCCACCCTGGAGGTGGACACCCCCTGGGGCCCCTACCGCCAGGCCGCCGGCTGGGTGGTGGCCTGTGACGGTGCCCGCTCGGCCCTGCGCGGCCTGCTGGGCCTGCGCCTGGAGGGCGCCTCCTACGAGGGCCGCTTCGTCATCGCCGACATCCGCATCGACCTGCCCCTGCCCACCGAGCGCCTGGCCTTCTTCGACCCGGCCTGGAACCCGGGCAACACGGTGCTGATGCACCGTGAGCCGCACGGCCTCTGGCGCATCGACTACCAGCTGCCGCCGGGCGAGACGCCCGAGCAGGCCCTGGCCCCCGAATCGCTGAAGGCGCGCATCGACGCCCAGCTGGCCATGATCGGCCACGGCGGCACGCCGTGGGAGATGGACTGGTGCTCGGTCTACTCGGCCCGCGCCATGACCCTGCCCGACTACGTGGTCGGTCGCACCGTGTTCGCCGGTGATGCCGCGCACCTGCTGCCGATCTTCGGCGTGCGCGGCGCCAACACCGGCTTCCAGGACGCCCACAACCTGGGCTGGAAACTGGCCCTGGTGGCGCGCGGCCTGGCGCCCGAGGCCCTGCTGCACAGCTACAGCGCCGAGCGCGTCGGCGCCGCTCGCGAGATCATCGCCGAGGCCGGCAAGAGCACCCGCTTCATGACCCCGCCCAGCCATGGCTTCCGGGTCCTGCGCGACGCGGTGCTGAGCCTGTCGCTGACCGAGCCCTTCGTCGCGCCGCTGTTCCACTGGCGCACCTCGCGCCCGCACGTGCACGAGCACTCGCCGCTCAACAGCCCGGGCGACGACCGCGCGCTGTTCACGGACGGCCCGTCCCCCGGCGCGCCCCTGCCCAATGTGCGGCTGGGGCCGGACGAGTTCCTGCTCGACCACTTCGGCACCGCCTTCTGGCTGCTGCACTTCGCCGCCGACGGCCCGTTGCCGCCGCCACTGGCCCGGGAGCTGGCCGCCTGGCGCGCCCGCGGGGTGGCCGTCCAGGCCATCGCCCTGCGCAGCGCCGCCGGCCCGGCCGAGGGCGCCGACCGCACCCTGCACGACCCCGACGGGCGCATCGCCGCCCGCCTGGGCCTGCGCCGCGCCGGCGCCAGCCTGCTGGTGCGCCCCGACCAGCATGTCTGCGCCCGCTGGCTGGGCCTGGACGCCGCCCGCCTGCGCGCCGCGCTGCAGCAGGCCCTGGCCCTGAACCCCGAGGAGACCCCCCGATGAGCACCCTGAGCCTGGACGACCTGGAACAGGTCTACGACCGCCTGGCCGAGGCGATCGACGCCGCCCCCGAAGACCGCCGCGAGCGCATGCTGGCCAAGCTGGCCCTGCTGCTGGCGCGCGAGCTGGGCGACCGCGCCTGCGTCGAACGCCAGATCGAGGCCGCGCTGCGCGACCTCTGAGCACGGCCCGCGTCCCCACAACGCCGGATGACGCCGCGCCGCCGGGCGGGGCAAGATCCGGCCCATGAAGATCGCGTTCACCTCCTGCATGTCCACCCGCTGCCTGAAACAGCAGCCGGTGTGGAGCCAGATCGCCGACCGCCAACCCGACGCCCTGGTGCTGCTCGGGGACTCGGTCTACATCGATGTGCCGGGCCAGGCGCCCGAGGGCGACGACGCCTTCTGCCGCCACCTGCACGGCCTCTACCGCGACCAGCTCCTGGTGCCCGGCTTCGCGTCCCTGCTGCAGACGCTGCGGGGCCCGGGCAAGCTGGGCGTGCACGCCATCTGGGACGACCACGATTTCCTCTGGAACGACGCCGACAGCGTGGAGGCCTTGAGGTCGCCGAACATCGGCCGCGCCCTCTACTCGGCCAACCTGTTCCGCTGCTGGACCCGGGCCCTGGCCGACGGCAGCCCCTGGCCCGAGGTGAACAGCCCCGCCGTGCAGGACGGCTACGCCAGCCCCGCGCGCGAGGCCGACTACCGCCGCCTGCAGCCCGGCTACCGCCCGGTGCGCCTGGTCGATGCCGCGGGCACCACGGTCTGGCTGCACCTGACCGATGGTCGCAGCTGGCGCACCGGCAAGCAGATCCTGGGCCCGGCGCAGCGCCTGGCCATCGAGCAGCAGATGGCGCAGGCCGGGCCGTCGGCGGTGCACCTGCTGGCCAGCGGCTCGGCCCTGGCCCGCGGCGGCTCCAGCGCCTGGGACGACCGGCCGGACGAGCTGCGCTGGCTGCGCCGCCTGGCCTCGCGGCACCGGGTGCTGGTGCTCAGCGGGGACATCCACCGCAACGACAACCCGCCGCCGCGTCCGCCCGACACCGCACCGGGTTGGGGGCCGCGTTCGCTGTGGGAGGCCACGTCCTCCGGGGCCGGGGTCAACTTCAACCCCTTCGGCCAGCCCGCGCCAGGCCATGACGGGCTGCTGGCCTACACCGGGCGCTTCGGCCTGCTGGAGATCGACCAGACCGGCGTGCAGGTGCGCTTCTTCGCCCATGGCGCCCCCGACCCGTCCCTGAAGCCCGCGGGCTACCGCATCCCGGCCAGCTTCAGCGGCACGCCGCTGCCGGCCTGAGCGGCCCCGACGCGGCGTCACGCCCGCGTCGCCGCGCTGTCATCGGCCGGGCATCCCGGCCTGCTCCCATCGGGGCCATGTCCGACCGCCCCTGGCCGCCCGGCTTTGCCCGGCTGATGTCCGCGCAGTTCCTCTCCGCCCTGGCCGACCAGGCCCTGCTGATCGTGGCCATCGGCCGGCTCCAGGCCCTGGGCCTGCCAGGCTGGTGGGCGCCGGTGCTCAAGCTGGGCTTCAATGCCAGCTACGTGCTGCTCGCGCCGGTGGCGGGTCCGCTGGCCGACGCCTGGCCCAAGGCCCGGGTGATGGCGTGGATGAACGGGGTCAAGGTGCTGGGCACCGTGGGCCTGCTGGCCGGCGTCCACCCGGTGGCGGCCTATGCACTGGTGGGCCTGGGCGCGGCCGCCTACGCGCCGGCCAAGTACGGCATCGTCACCGAACTGGTGCCGCCGGCCCGGCTGGTGGCGGCCAACGGCTGGATCGAGGTCTCGGTGGTGATGGCCGCCCTGCTGGGCCTGGGCCTGGGCGGCTGGTTGGCCGGGCCGGGCTTTGCCGAGCGCGCCGGGCCGGCGGCGCTGGACCTGGCCACCGGGGCGATGCTGCTGCTGTATGGCGCCGCCGCGCTGCTGCAGGCCGGCCTGCGCGACACCGGCGCGCATTACCCGCCGCAGCCTCGCCGCTGGGGGGCGCTGTGGCGTGATTTCGACGCCGCCCGGCGCACCCTGTGGGCCGATCCGCAGGGCCGGCTGTCGCTCACCGTGACCACCCTGTTCTGGGGCGTGGGGGCCACGCTGCAGGTGGCGGTGCTGCGCTGGGCACAAGAGGCGCTGGGCCTGGGGCTGGACCGTGGCGCGGCCCTGCAGGCGGCGGTGGCCTTGGGCGTGGTGGCGGGCGCGGCAGCGGCGGGGCGCTGGGTGCCGCTGCGGCACGCGCCGTCCATGCTGCCTGCAGGCCTCTTGCTGGGCGGCCTGATCGCGGCGGTGGCGTGGTGTCCCTCGCCGGCCTGGGCCCTGCCCCTGCTGGCCTTGTCCGGCGCGGTCGGCGGCGCCCTGGTGGTGCCGATGAACGCCCTGCTGCAGCACCGCGGGCATGCGCTGCTCAGCGCCGGCCGCTCGATCGCGGTGCAGGGCTTCGCCGAGAACCTGAGCGTGCTGGTGATGCTGGCGGCCTACGCCGCGTCCTGGGCCTTGCCGCTGGGCATCCGCGGGGTCCTGTCCGGCTTCGGGGCGCTGGTGGCGCTGGCCATGGGCCTGCTGTGGTGGCGTGCGGGGAGGGTACGCCTTCGGCGCTGAGGGCCGGCGCCTCAGGCGCCCATCCAGCCCGGCAGGCGTCGGCTGCCCGCCACCGTCACCGGGCGGGCCGCGATGACGGCGCTGAACAGGGTTTCGACCGTGTCGATGATCCGGTCCCAGTGCAGCGTGGCCGCGGTCTCGCGCGCGGCCAGGCCCATGCGGGCCAGGCCGGCGCGGTCCTGGGCCAGTGCCGCGGCCCGCCGCACGAAGGCGGCCTGGTCGCCGAAGGGCACGGTGGCGCCGTTGACGCCGTCGCGCACCAGCCGGGCCGCCGCCGCGTAGCCGAAGGCCAGCACCGGCAGGCCGCTGGCCATGGCCTCGGCGGTGACGTTGCCGTAGGTCTCGGTGACGCTGGGGAACAGGAACAGGTCACCGCAGGCGTAGTGGGCCGCCAGGTCCTCGCCGTGGCGCATGCCGGCGAACACCGCGTCGGGCCATTGCCGCTGCAGCTCGCGCGCCGCCGGGCCGTCACCCACCAGCACCAGTCGGGCGCGGGGCTGCACGCGGCGCAGCGCCGTGAAGGCGTCCAGCAGGGTGGCCAGGTTCTTCTCCGGCGCCAGGCGGCCCACGTGCAGCACCGCCAGGTCGCCCGGGGCCAGGCCCCAGGACGCGCGCAGGGCCTCGTCGCGCCGGGCCGGCTGGAACAGCGCCGCGTCGACGCCGCGCGCCACGGTCACCACGTTCTGGAAACCGTAGCCGGTCAGCTGCTGGCGCAGGCCGTCGTCCGGCACCATGGTGCAGGCGGTCTGGTTGTGGAACTTGCGCAGGTAACCCATGATCGGCTTGTGCAGCCAGCCGATGCCGTAGTGCTTGCTGTAGGCGTGGAAATTGGTGCGGAAGTCCGAGCTCACCGGGATGCGCATCTGCCGCGCCGCCTGCAGCGCCGACCAGCCCATCGGGCCCTCGGTGGCGATGTGGACCAGGTCGGGGCGTCGCCGCGCCCACAGGCTCTTGAGCCGCCGCGAGGACACCAGCCCGACGCGCAGGTGCGGGTAGCGCGGGATCGGCAGGCCGCGCATCAGCACCTCGTGGAAGCGCGGCTGGTCCTGCGCGGCGTCCTGGGCCTGCTGCGGCCGGATCAGCTGCAGGTCGTGGTTGCGCGCGCGCAGTCCCTCGACGACGCTGGCCACCGTGCGGGCCACGCCGTTGACCTCGGGCGGGTAGGTCTCGGTGACGAAGCACAGCCGCATCGACGGCCGCAGTGCCGGCAGTTCATCGATGACGAGGTCGTCCGGGTCGTGAGAGGCGTCCATCGCGCCGATGCTGGGCTCGGCGTGCAACAGGGCGATGACGGCCCCATGTCCGCTCTTGCCACGCGGCCGTCACGCCGCGTTCATCCGGGCTCGTCACCATCCGGTCATCGGGCCGCCGGCCCGGTGACCTTCCATCTTTGCGGACCGACGATGCTCAAGCCTTTCCTCGCCGAACTCGCCACCCAGCGCTGGGACGACCACCGCTACTACCACCAGAGCCGCATCAACCAGACGCTGCACTTCCTCAGCGCCCTGGGCTTTCTGTGCGCCTACGCCATGCTCTTCATCGATCCGCCGGTGGCCGCGCTGATCGGCTGGGGCTGGTCGATGGTGACCCGCCAGTCGGGCCACTTCTTCTTCGAGCCCCAGGGCTTCGACGAGGTCAACCAGGTCACCAACGAGTACAAGGAAGCGGTCAAGGTGGGCTACAACCTGGACCGCAAGGTGGTGCTGCTGGCGATCTGGGCCGGCGTGCCGGCCCTGGTCTGGGTCCTGCCCCAGGTGTGGAGCCTGGAGCTGTGGCCGCCCGCCGCCGACGCCGCCGGCTACTGGCACCAGGTGGGCTGGGTCTGGCTGGTGCTGGGCGCCGCCGGTCTGGCCTGGCGCACGGTGCACCTGGTCTTTCTGCGCGGCCCGCTGCCGGCGCTGGCCTGGATGTGCAAGATCCTCAGCGACCCGCTGAACGACGTCCGCCTGTACTGGCGCGCCCCCGCCGCGCTGCTGCGCGGCGAGCGGCTGGACCCGATGGCCCACGTCCGGCACGGCTGAGCGCCGCCGCCGGACGCACCCCTCAGCGCCGCGACAGCATCTCCCGGAAGATCCCGCGGCGGATCCCGCGGTCGCTGTGCGGCGCCTCCTTCCACCACCAGCCGTCGTCGGCCATGGCCTGCGCGGCGCGGGTGAAGCGGTGCAAGAAATCCTCGAAGTCCTCGTCGCGCCAGTTCAGGCTGAAGATCAGCCGGCCGGTGCCCACCCACGACAGCGCCAGCCCCTGGTCGCGCAGGCAGTACTGCAGCATCCAGTTGTAGCGCGACGGTCGGGTGTAGGTGAGGGTCCAGATGCTGCCCATGGCGTGGGCCCGCACCGGCAGGTCCGCCGCCTCCATCGCCGCGTTCAGCCGCTGCACGCGATCCGACTGCACCCGGTCCTGCGAGGCGTACAGGGCCAGGGCCTGCGGGGTCTCGATGAAGTCCAGGAAGGCCGACATCGAGCCCATCACGCCCGGGTGGGCGTTGAAGGTGCCGCGGGCGAAGCAGATGTCCGCCGGCCGCTCCTCGCGGAAGCGGCGCATCAGCCGGTGCGGCCCGCAGACCACGCCGATCGGCCAGCCGCCGCCCAGGGTCTTGCCGTAGGTCACCAGGTCGGCCTTCACGCCGAAGTACTCCTGCGCGCCGCCGGGGGCCAGGCGAAAGCCCAGGAACACCTCGTCGAAGATCAGCACGATGCCGCGCTCGGTGCAGACCTGGCGCAGCGCCTGCAGCCAGGCGGTGTAGGCGGCGCGGTCGAAGCCGGCCCGGCGCGAGCTGTCCACCAGCGACGAGTCCGCCGGTGCTGCCGCGTTGGGGTGCAGCGCCTGCAGCGGGTTGACCAGCACGCAGGCCACGTCGCGGCGGCTGCGCAGCGCGTCCAGGCTGCGCTCGCTCATCTCGGCCAGGGTGTAGGTCTCGCGCGGGGGCAGCGGGTTGCCGGGGCCGGGCTGCACATCCTCCCACCAGCCGTGGTACGCGCCGCAGAAGCGCACCAGGTGGCGCCGACCGGTGTGGTAGCGCGCCAGGCGCACCGCCTGCATCACCGCCTCGGTGCCGGACATGTGGAAAGACACCTCGTCCTGGCCGCTGAGCCGGCGCAGCCGGCGCACGTTGTCGGCCACCACCGGGTGGTAGCCGCCCAGCAGCGGGCCCAGGGCCTCGGTGCGGCGCAGGCCCTCGGCCATCAGGCCCTTGTACAGGTCCAGACCGAAGACGTTGACGCCGTAGCTGCCGCCCAGGTCCAGGAAGCGCTGGCCGTCCAGGTCGGTCAGCGTGACGCCGTCGCTGCTGGCCCAGAAGGCGCCCACCGGCAGGTGCTGCTGCACCAGGGGGCTGAACTGGTAGGGCACGCGGTAGCGGCCGGTGAACTGCAGGTCGGCGATGCCCTCGCGCGCCTCGCGGGTCAGGGCCAGGGTGCGCGGGTGGCGCTGCTGCAGCCGCTCGCCCAGGGCCATGAAGGCGGCGCGGCGGCGCTCGGCCAGCGCGGGCGGCGCGCCGTCGCAGGCGAAGAAGGTGGCCTCGTCGTAGGCATAGCCCGGCAGCCAGCGCGCCAGGCGCTTGGCCATGCGCGAGTGGCCGGTCAGCGAGGGGTGCTTGGCGCGCGAGAGCAACCAGCGGCGGCGCAGGGCCGGCGCCAGGCCGGCCAGGGCGGCGACGCCCAGCAGAAGCGGAATGGTTTCTTCCATGACGGGTTCCGTGTTGGACCTGTCGCACTGGGCCATGCGCCCTTGACACCCTGATGAACACCCTCGATTGGCGCGCCTGGCGCGACCGCCTGCTGTTGCAGGAAGACCTGAATTTCCTGCTGACCAACCGCATCCCGCGGCTGGCGGCCACGCGCTTCATGCGGCGCTTCAGCAAGATCGAGCAGCCCTGGGTGCGCGATGCCTCGATCGCGCTGTGGCGGGCCTGCTGCGACGTCGACCTGTCCGACGCGCGCAAGCCGCGCTTCGACAGTCTGCACGACGCCTTCATCCGCGAGCTGCGCCCCGGCGCGCGGCCCTTCGTGGACGACCCGCAGCTCCTGGCCAGCCCCTGCGATGCCCAGGTGGGGGCCTGCGGGCCGGTGGCGGGGCTGGAGGTCTGGCAGGCCAAGGGCTATCCGTACCGGGTGGAGGAGCTGTTCGGCGACGCCGCCCGCGCGGCGCCCTTCCGCGACGGCTGTTTCGCCACGCTGCGGCTGACCGCCGGCATGTACCACCGCTTCCATGCGCCGGCCGACCTGGTGGTGCGCCAGGTCACCCACCTGTCGGGCGACACCTGGAACGTCAACCCGATCGCGCTGCGCCGGGTGGAGCGCCTGTTCTGCCGCAACGAGCGCGCGGCCCTGCACGCCGAGCTGGGCGGCAGCGGCCTGCCGCTGGCCATCGTGCCGGTGGCGGCGATCCTGGTGGCCAGCCTGCGCCTGCACTGCCTGGACCTGACCCTGAACATCGACCACCCGGGCCCGCACGCCTTCGACTGCGAGGCCCCCCACGCCAGGGGCCAGGAGATGGGCTGGTTCGAGCATGGCTCGACCGTCATCGTCTTTGCACCGAAGGGCGTCATGCTGGCGCCGGGGATCGTCCCGGGCCGGCTGCTGCGCGCCGGCGAGGCGCTGATGCGCCTGCCGGAGTCCCCCTGACACCCCGCCCCTTTCCGACGAGAGACCGACGATGGACACCCCCGAACGCCAGGCCCTGATGCGCCGCATCAGCGACGAACTGATCGACGGCTACGACGAGGAGCTGGAACTCGAGATCGAGGACCGCAGCGCCGAGGACGTGCTGGCCGCCGAGGCCGGCGACGACCCGCGCCGCGCCGAGCGCCTGCTCTACTTCCGCGAGCTGTTCCGCCTGCAGCGCGAGCTGGTGCGGCTGCAGGACTGGATCCAGCACACCGGCCAGAAGGTGGTGATCCTGTTCGAGGGCCGCGACGCCGCCGGCAAGGGGGGCGCGATCAAGCGCATCACCCAGCGGCTGAACCCGCGCGTGTGCCGCACGGTCGCGCTGCCGGCGCCCAACGACCGCGAGCGCACCCAGTGGTACTTCCAGCGCTACGTGCCGCACCTGCCGGCCGCCGGCGAGATGGTGCTGTTCGACCGCAGCTGGTACAACCGCGCCGGCGTCGAGCGGGTGATGGGCTTCTGCACCGAGGACGAGGTCGAGGAGTTCTTCCGCTCGGTGCCCGAGTTCGAGCGCATGCTGGTGCGCTCGGGTATCCGGCTGATCAAGTACTGGTTCTCGATCACCGACGACGAGCAGCACCTCCGCTTCCTCAGCCGCATCCACGACCCGCTCAAGCAGTGGAAGCTCAGCCCGATGGACCTGGAAAGCCGCCGCCGCTGGGAGGACTACACCAAGGCCAAGGAAGCGATGCTCGAGCGCACCCACATCGACGAGGCGCCCTGGTGGGTGGTGCAGGCGGTGGACAAGAAGCGCGCCCGCCTGAACTGCATGGACCACCTGCTGCGGCAGTTCCCGGTCACCGATGTGCAGCACCCGCCGGTGCAGCTGCCCCCGCGCGAGCGCCACGAGGACTACATCCGCCAGCCGGTGCCCGAGCGGATGCTGGTGCCCGAGCGCTACTGAGGCGTGCCCGCGACCCGGGCCTTCAGTCCCAGGCCGGCACCGAGGGCACGCGCATCGTCAGCACCTCGGGCAGGTCGAAGCCGAAGTGGCGCTGCAGCAGCGCGCGCAGGGCCGGGCGGTGGCGCAGCGTCCAGTGCTGCACCACCCGGCCCTCGCGCAGCGTGACCTCTCGCCCCGCCACCGAGATGCGGCCGGTGGGGGTCAGGGCCCGCAGCGCCAGGCGCTGGCGGAAGTGCGACTCGGGGTGGGTGGCGGTGAAGTGGTTGCCCATCTCGAAGTCCGGCGGCAGGGCCTCGTCCAGGGCGGTGGTCCACAGGGCCCGGGGCTCGGGCTCGCCGGGCAGTTCGGCCTGCAGGGTCCACAGCGGGCCCTGCTGGCGCATCCGGTGCACCACGCCGCCGGCGCGCACCCGCTGGCCGTCGACCAGGGGCAGGGGCAGCTGTGGCGCCAGGCCGCCGAAGCCGGGGTCGACCACCACCGGGCCGCTGGGCAGCGACACCAGCAGGAAGTGGTGGGTGCGGCCGGCGCGCTCGCGCGGGCGCTCCATCACCACCCGGGCCAGCTGGTCGCGCACCACGAAACCGAAGCGCCGCAGCGCCGCGCCCATCAGCGCCGCGTGCTCGAAGCAGTAGCCCCCGCGGCGGCGCCGCACCAGCTTGTCCTGCAGCGAGGCCAGGTCCAGCCGCGGGGTGCGGCCCAGCAGCACGTCCAGGTTCTCGAAGGGAATGGCCCGCATGTGGGCCTCGAGCAGGGTGCTGAGGGCCGCCAGCGAGCTGTCCAGCGGCGCTTCGATGCCCAGCCGTTCCAGGTAGGCCTCAGCATCGAAGGTGCCAGGGTGGTCAAGCGCGCGTGACAGGGTGGGCTCCATGGCCGCACCCTAGCACGGCCGTCTGACGGGCGCCGTCCCCAGGGCCCGGTGGGGCGTTCAGCCGCCGTGGCGGGCCAGCGCGGCCCCCAACTCGGCGCGCAGCGCGCGCAGGGCCGCCAGCTCGGCCTCGGGGGCGGCGATCGCGCCCCAGACCATGTCGCCCACGGCGCGGGCGGTGGCGGGCAGGTCCAGCGGCTTGTCGGGCTGGCCCACGGCCTCCCAGAGGATGTGCTCCATCGGCCCCAGCACCATCGGGCGCAGCAGGCGCAACGGGAGGTCGGCGCGGACCTCGCCACTGGCCTGGCCGCGGGCCAGCAGGTCCATCAGCGGCGCGGTGTAGCGGCGCTGCAGGGGCAGGAAGCTCTCGCCCAGTTCCTGGCCTCGGCTGCGGCCCTCGCTGAGCACCAGGGCGCACAGACCGGTGCCGTGGATCAGGAACAGGCGCAGGTGGGTCTCGATGAAGACCCCCAGCTGGGCGCGCACGCCCGGCTCGCGCGGCAGCGCCGCCTCCATCGCCGCGATGATCTCGTCGTACCAGTCGCCCAGCACCCGCACGCACAGCTCGCGCTTGCCGCTGAAGTAGGTGAACACGGTGGCTTCGGAGATGCCCAGGCGCTGGGCGATCTCGGCGGTGGTGGCCCGCTCATAGCCCTTCTCGGCGAAGACCTCGCGGCCGACGCGCAGCAGGTCCTGGATGCGCTGCCCGCTGCGGGCGCTGGCGGCCGGGCGGCGGGTGCTGGGGCTGGCTTTGCTCATGACTTGAGTATTACTCAAATACCGATTGCGCGGCCATCGTTCGGCTGGTAGATTCCGGCAAATCGACGCTGCGGATCATTTGATGGCAGTGTTGCCCCAATATCTTGAGCAAGGCTCAACAGAGCCGCCGCCACGGAGACCGCCATGTTCGAATCGACCTTCCAGTTCCCCCTGGGCGATGACATCGCCGCGCTGCGCGACGCGGTGCGCACCTTCGCGCAGGAGCAGATCGCGCCGCGCGCCGCGCAGATCGACCGCGACAACCTGTTCCCGGCCGACCTGTGGCGCAAGCTCGGTGAGCTGGGCGTGCACGGCCTGACCGTATCGGAGGAATACGGCGGCACCGCGATGGGCTACGTGGCCCACATGGTCGCGATGGAAGAGATCTCCCGCGCCAGCGCCTCGGTCGGCCTGAGCTACGGCGCGCACAGCAACCTGTGCATCAACCAGATCAAGCGCAACGGCTCCGAGGCCCAGAAGGCCAAGTACCTGCCCCGGCTGATCAGCGGCGAGCACGTGGGCGCGCTGGCCATGAGCGAGCCGGGCGCCGGCTCCGACGTCGTCAGCATGAAGCTGCGCGCCGAGAAGCGGGGCGACCACTACGTCCTCAACGGCAGCAAGATGTGGATCACCAACGGCGGCGATGCCGACACCCTGGTGGTCTACGCCAAGACCGAGCCGCAGATGGGCGCGCGCGGCATGACCGCCTTCATCATCGAGAAGGGCTTCAAGGGCTTCAGCAAGGGCGAGCACCTGGACAAGCTGGGCATGCGCGGCTCCAACACCTACCCGCTGTTCTTCGACGACTGCGAGGTGCCCGAGGAGAACGTGCTGGGCGGCGAGGGCAACGGCGCCAAGGTGCTGATGAGCGGCCTGGACTACGAGCGCATCGTGCTCTCGGGCGGCCCGCTGGGCATCATGGCCGCCTGCCTGGACGTGGTCGTGCCCTACCTGCACGACCGCAAGCAGTTCGGCCAGTCGATCGGCGAGTTCCAGCTGATGCAGGGCAAGCTGGCCGACATGTACTCCACCTTCCAGGCCTGCCGCGCCTACGGCTACGCGGTGGCCCAGGCCTGCGACCGCGGCGACCACAGCCGCACCCTGCGCAAGGACGCTGCCGGCGTGATCCTGTACACCGCCGAGAAGGCCACCTGGATGGCCGGCGAGGCGATCCAGGCCCTGGGCGGCGTGGGCTACACCAACGAGTTCCCCACCGGGCGCCTGTGGCGCGACGCCAAGCTCTACGAGATCGGCGCCGGCACCTCCGAGATCCGCCGCATGCTGATCGGCCGCGAGCTGTTCTCGGAGACCTGCTGATGGGCCCACCCCCGAAGCGGCTGCGCCGCCTCCCCCTCAAGGGGGCGCACCCAGCGGCCTGGCCAAGCCAGTTCCGCGGGTGCCGCCCGACAGGGGTCTCCGCGCCGGTAGGCGCCTACCCTGACCGTCCGATCGACCCATGGCTCAACTCCACTCCACGCTGAATGTGCGCAGCGCCGACGCGCAGGCCAATGCCGCCGCGATGCGCGCCCTGGTCGACGACCTGAACGCCAAGCTGGCCCGGATCGCCGAGGGCGGTGGCGAGGCCGCCCGCGCCAAGCACCTGGCGCGCGGCAAGCTGCTGCCGCGCGAGCGCGTCGAGATGCTGCTCGACCCCGACACCCCCTTCCTCGAGATCGCGCCGCTGGCCGCGCTGGGCATGTACCCCGAGCGCGACGGCAGCGACGCGGCGCCCTGTGCCGGCATGATCGCCGGCATCGGCCGGGTCGGTGGGGTGGAGTGCGTGATCGTCTGCAACGACGCCACCGTCAAGGGCGGCACCTACTACCCGATGACGGTCAAGAAGCACCTGCGGGCGCAGGAGATCGCGCAGCAGAACCGCCTGCCCTGCGTCTACCTGGTGGACTCCGGCGGCGCCAACCTGCCCAACCAGGACGAGGTCTTCCCCGACCGCGACCACTTCGGCCGCATCTTCTACAACCAGGCCAACCTGAGCGCCGCCGGCATTCCGCAGGTGGCGGTGGTCATGGGCTCGTGCACCGCCGGCGGCGCCTACGTGCCGGCCATGAGCGACGAGACCATCATCGTCAAGAACCAGGGCACCATCTTCCTGGGCGGCCCGCCGCTGGTGAAGGCGGCCACCGGCGAGGTGGTCAGCGCCGAGGACCTGGGCGGCGGCGATGTCCACACCCGCCTGTCCGGCGTGGCCGACCACCTGGCCGACAACGACCTGCACGCGCTGGCCCTGGCGCGCCAGGTGGTGGGCACGCTGAACTGGCGCAAGGACGTCCCCGTCAAACTGCAGCCGGCCCAGCCGCCCAAGTACCCGGCCGAGGAACTGCTGTCGGTGATCCCCACCGACACCCGCAAGCCCTTCGACGTGCGCGAGATCATCGCCCGCATCGTCGACGGCTCGGACTTCGACGAGTTCAAGTCCCGCTACGGCACCACCCTGGTCTGCGGCTTTGCCCACATCGAGGGCATGCCGGTGGGCATCGTCGCCAACAACGGCATCCTGTTCGCCGAGAGCGCCAACAAGGGCGCGCACTTCATCGAACTGTGCTGCCAGCGCAAGGTGCCCCTGGTGTTCCTGCAGAACATCACCGGCTTCATGGTCGGCCGCAAGTACGAGAACGAAGGCATCGCCCGCGCCGGCGCCAAGATGGTGACCGCGGTGGCCTGCGCCAACGTGCCCAAGTTCACCGTCATCATCGGCGGCAGCTTCGGCGCCGGCAACTACGGCATGTGCGGCCGGGCCTACAGCCCGCGCTTCCTCTGGATGTGGCCGAACGCCCGCATCAGCGTGATGGGCGGCGAGCAGGCCGCCAGCGTGCTGGCCACCGTCAAGCGCGACGGCCTGGAGGCCAGGGGCGGCAGCTGGAGCGCCGACGAGGAGGCCGCCTTCAAGGCCCCGATCCGCGAGCAGTACGAGGTCCAGGGCCACCCCTACTACGCCAGCGCCCGCCTGTGGGACGACGGCGTGATCGACCCGCAGGACACCCGGCGCGTGCTGGCCCTGGGCCTGTCGGCCAGCCTGAACGCACCGATCCCCGACGCGAAGTTCGGCGTCTTCAGAATGTGATGGAGCCCCCGCGCTCCCTGCCGGTCGCTGCCCCCCCGAGGGGGCGTTGGCAGCGGACCGGCGGAGCCGGATCCGCGCCAATTCCTTGATGTCCTCTGCGGAGCTTGTGCACATGAACACCTTGGAGATTCGGCGGCCCTCTCCCCACGTGGCCGAGGTCTGGCTCAACCGGCCGGACGTGCGCAACGCCTTCAATGACGGCGTCATCGCCGAGCTGACGGCGGCGTTCGCGGGCTTTGCCGACGAGGCCGAGCTGCGCGTGGTGGTGCTGGGCGGCCATGGCAAGGCCTTCTGCGCCGGCGCCGACCTGAACTGGATGCGGGCCATGGCCGACTACAGCTGGGAGCAGAACCGCGCCGACGCGCAGGCGCTGGCCGACATGCTGTGGACGCTCTACCGCTGCCCGGTGCCGGTGATCGGCCGCATCCACGGCGACTGCTATGCCGGCGGCGTCGGCCTGGCGGCGGTGTGCGACGTGGTGGTCGCCTCCGAGGCCGCGGGCTTCTGCCTGTCCGAGGCCAAGCTCGGCCTGCTGCCCGCCACGATCGGGCCCTACGTCGTCAAGGCCCTCGGCGAGCAGGCGGCCCGCCGCTACTTCACGACGGCCGAGCGCTTCAGCGCCACCGAGGCCCAGCGACTGGGCTTCGTGCACGAGCTGTGCCCGCCGGGGTCGCTCGACGAGCGCGTGGCCGCCCTGGTGGCGGCGCTGGTCGCCAACGGTCCGGCCGCGGTGAAGGCCTGCAAGCGCCTGGTGCAGGACCTGGCCGGCCAGCCGATCACCGACGCCCTGCGCGCGGACACCGCCCGCCGCATCGCCGACATCCGCTCCAGCCCCGAGGGCAAGGAAGGCGTGTCGTCCTTTCTGCAACGCCGGCCACCCGCATGGACCTGAGCCCGGTCAGTGCCGCGGCCTCGGCTGCCGCCCAGGGCCTGGGCCAGGCCACGGTCGGCTGGGACACGACCCAGCTGCTGGCCCTGGCCGCGGCGCTGGGCTGGGCCAGCGGTCTGCGCCTGTACGCGGTGGTGTTCCTGACCGGCCTGGCCGGCCGCCTGGGCTGGTGGCCGCTGCCCGAAGGCCTGCAGCCACTGCAGCAGCCGCTGGTGCTGGGGGCCGCCGGGGTGATGCTGGTGGTCGAGTTCCTGGCCGACAAGATCCCCTGGGTGGACTCGGCCTGGGACGCGGTGCACACCCTGGTCCGCATCCCGGCCGGGGCGGCGCTGGCGGCGGCGGCGATGGGCGCGGCCCCGGGCGAATGGGGCATGGTCGCGGCCCTGATGGGCGGCACCCTGGCCGCCACCGCCCATGTGGCCAAGGCCACCACCCGGGTGGCGGTCAACACCTCTCCGGAGCCCTTCTCCAACCTCGCGTTGTCGCTGCTGGGCGATGCCGCTGTGCCGGCGATGCTGTGGTTGTCGACCCAGTACCCGCTGACCTTCTTCGTCGTGCTGACGGTGCTGCTGGTGGCGATGGTGCTGCTGGCGGCCGTGCTGTTCCGATTCCTGCGCGGGGCGCTTCAACGCCTGCGCCAGATGCTGAGCCCGGTCGACGGCCGGGTCTGAGGAGACCGAGATGTTCCAGAAGATCCTGATCGCCAACCGAGGCGAAATCGCTTGCCGGGTGGCCGAGACCGCGCGCCGCCTGGGCGTGCGCACCGTGGCCGTGTATTCCGACGCCGACGCCGGCGCCGCGCATGTGCAGGCCTGCGACGAGGCGGTGCCCATCGGCGGCCTGGCCGCGCGGGACAGCTACCTGCAGTGGCAGCGCATCCTGGAGGCCGCCCAGGCCACCGGCGCGCAGGCGGTGCACCCCGGCTACGGCTTCCTGTCCGAGAACGAGGACTTCGCCCGCGCCTGCGCCGCCGCCGGCCTGGTCTTCATCGGCCCGCCGCCCGAGGCCATTGCCGCGATGGGCTCCAAGTCTGCCGCCAAGGCGCTGATGGAGCGGGCCGGCGTGCCCCTGGTGCCGGGCTACCACGGCCGCGACAACGACCCGGCACTGCTGGCGCGCGAGGCCGACCGCATCGGCTACCCGGTGCTGATCAAGGCCAGCGCCGGTGGCGGCGGCCGCGGCATGCGCCGGGTGGACCGGGCCGAGGACTTCGCCGAGTCCCTGGCCAGCTGCCAGCGCGAGGCCAAGGCCAGCTTCGGGGACGACCATGTGCTGGTCGAGCGCTACGTCACCCGGCCGCGCCACATCGAGATCCAGCTCTTCGCCGACAGCCAGGGCCACTGCGTGCACCTGTTCGAGCGCGACTGCTCGGTGCAGCGCCGCCACCAGAAGGTGCTGGAGGAGGCTCCGGCGCCGGGCATGAGCGCGGTGCGCCGCGCCGAGATGGGCGCCGCCGCCGTGGCCGCCGCGCAGGCGGTGGGCTATGTGGGTGCCGGCACGGTCGAGTTCATCGCCGAGGAACTCGATGACGGCGACCTGCGCTTCTACTTCATGGAGATGAACACCCGGCTGCAGGTCGAGCACCCGGTGTCCGAGGCCATCACCGGCCACGACCTGGTCGAGTGGCAGCTGCGCGTGGCCAGCGGCGAGCCGCTGCCGGTGCGGCAGGAGCAGCTGCAGATCCGCGGCCACGCGATCGAGGCCCGCATCTGCGCCGAGAACCCGGACGCCGGCTTCCTGCCCGCCACCGGCCGCCTCGACGTGCTGCGCTGGCCCGCCCACGTGGGCTTCCGCCGCAACCCGGCCCAGGACGGTGGCACCCCCGCCGCGGTGCGGGTGGACGCCGGCGTGCGCGAGGGCGACGCGATCAGCCCGCACTACGACTCGATGATCGCCAAGCTGATCGTCTGGGGCGAGGACCGGGCCCAGGCCCTGGCCCGCCTGGACGCGGCGCTGCAGGCCACCCACATCGTCGGCCCGGCCACCAACGTGGCCTTCCTGCGCCGGGTGGTCAACAGCCGCGCCTTCAGCACCGCCGACCTGGACACCGCCCTGATCGAGCGCGAGCGTGCCCAGGTGCTGAACCAGCCCGGCCTGCCGCTGCCGCTGGCCGCCGCCGGCGTGGCCGCCCAGGCCCTGGCCGCCGAGCAGGCCCTGGAAGGCGCCGACCCCTGGAGCCGGCGCGATGGCTGGCGCCTGCACGGCGGCGCGCGCCGCCGCTTCGACCTGCGGGTCGGCGGCGAGCACCAGGTCGCCACGCTGGAGCGCAGCCACGACGGCGCGCAGTGGCTGGGCGTGGCCGGCCAGCGCCTGGCCTTCTCCAGTCGTGTGCTGGGCGGTGACCGCTTCGAGCTGCTGCTCGACGGCCAGCGCCACCTGCTGAGCGTCTACCGCCAGGGCGAGCGCGCCACCGTGTTCGGCCAGGCCGGCCACCTGGAGTTGCTGGACATCGACCCGATCGCCCACGCCGGTGACGCCGGCGCCCACGCCGGCCGCCTGACCGCGCCCATGCCCGGCAAGGTCATCGCGCTGCACGTCAAGGCCGGCGAGGCGGTGACGGCCGGCCAGGCGCTGGCGGTGATGGAAGCGATGAAAATGGAGCACACGCTGGCCGCCCCGCGCGACGGCGTGGTGGCCGAGCTGCTGTGCGCCGTGGGCGAACAGGTGGGCGAGGGCGCCGAGCTGCTGAAACTGGCCGAGGAGTGAACCCCATGACCCTGCCCACACGCGTCAAGCTCGTCGAGGTCGGCCCCCGCGACGGCCTGCAGAACGAGAAGCAGGCGGTCGACACCGCCGTGAAGGTCGAGCTGGTCCACCGCCTGCAGGCCGCAGGCCTGACCGAGCTCGAGGTCACCAGCTTCGTCAGCCCCAAGTGGGTGCCGCAGATGGCCGACAACGCCGCCGTGATGGCCGCGGTGCGCCGCCAGCCCGGCGTGCGCTACTCGGTGCTGACGCCCAACCTCAAGGGCTGGGAGGCGGCCGCCGCCACCCGCCCGGACGAGATCGTCGTCTTCGGCGCCGCCTCCGAGGCCTTCAGCCAGAAGAACATCAACTGCTCGGTCGCCGAGTCGATCGAGCGCTTCGCCCCGGTGGTCGAGGCGGCGCGCGCCGCCGGCGTCAAGGTGCGCGGCGCGATCTCCTGCGCGGTGGGCTGCCCCTACGAGGGCGAGGTCGCGCCCGAGCGGGTCGAGCGGGTGGCGGGCCTGATGGCGCAGATCGGCGTGCAGCACGTGGGCGTGGCCGACACCATCGGCGTCGGCACGCCGCTGAAGGTGCAGCGCGCCCTGGAGGCCGCGCTGCGGCACTACCCGCTCGAAGAGGTCAGCGGCCACTTCCACGACACCTACGGCATGGCCCTGGCCAACGTGCTGGCCAGCCTGGAGCTGGGCATCGCCACCTTCGACACCAGCGTCAGCGGCCTGGGCGGCTGCCCCTACGCCAAGGGCGCCACCGGCAACGTGGCCACCGAGGACGTGGTCTGGCTGCTGCACGGCATGGGCATCGCCACCGGCATCGACCTGGACGCCCTGATCGACGCCGGCCAGTTCATCCGCGACGCCCTGGGCCAGCCCAACGGCTCGCGCGTGGCGCGGGCGCTGCTGGCACGCCGGGCGGGTTGACCCCGGGCGGGGCCTGGCGGGCGGCCTGCGACAATCGCGGCCCATGCTGTTCCCCTGCCGACTCCCGCGCGCACTGACCGGTCCGCTGCTGCTGGCGGCGGGGCTGGCCTGCGCCCAGCCGGCGGCGGACACCGCCTCGCCCACGCTGCGCAAGATCCGCGACACCGGCCTGATCACCCTGGGCTACCGCGACGGCTCGGTGCCCTTCTCGTACCTGGACGCCAAGCGCCGCCCGGTGGGCTACTCGATGGACCTGTGCCGCCGCGTGGTCGACGCGGTGCGCCAGCGCCTGCGCCTGCCCGACCTCGAGGTGCGGCAGATGCTGGTCAGCTCGGCCACCCGCTTTCCGCTGATCGCCAACGGCACGGTGGACCTGGAGTGCGGCGTCACCACCAACACCGCCGAGCGGCAGAAGCAGGTGGCCTTCTCGTACACCACCTTCGTCGCCTCCAGCCGCCTGCTGGTGCGGGTGGACTCGCCGATCGCCACGGTCGAGGACCTGCGCGGCCAGCCGGTGGCCTCCACCCTCGCCACCACCAGCATCCAGTTCCTGCACAGCCTCAACCGCAGCCGCGGGCTGGAGATGAAGATCCTGGCCGGCCTGGACGATGTCGAGGGCCTGCGCATGGTGCTGACCGGCCGCGCGGTGGCCTACGCGATGGACGACGTGCTGCTGCACAGCATGAAGGCCACCCACCCCGAGTCCGAGCGCCTGCGCATCGCCCCGCTGGCCCTGACCACCGAGCCCTACGCGCTGGTCATGCGCCGCGGCGACCCCGAGTTCAAGGCCCTGGTCGACGGGGTGCTCGCCGGGCTCTACCGCAGCGGCGAGATCGAGCAGGTCTATGACCGCTGGTTCGACCGCGCGATCGAGCCCCACGGCATCCAGCTCAAGATGCCGATGAGCGACGCGCTGCGCAAGGTCATCCGCCAGCCCACCGACACGCCGGACCCCGCGGTCTATCAGTGAGCGGCTGAGCGCTGCCGCGCTCAGGCCCCCGCCCGGCGGTCTTCCTGCTCCTGCACCAGGCGCCACATCAGCTTGCCGGTGGCGTTGCGGGGCAGGGCGTCCACGAAGTCGACGTGGCGCGGCACCTTGTAGGCGGCCATGTGCTCGCGGCACCAGGCGATCAGGGCCTCGGGCGTCAGGGCCTCGTGGCCGGCGCGGCGCACCACCACCGCCTTCACGCTTTCGCCGCGGTAGTCGTCGCGCTGGCGCACCACGCAGACCTCCTGCACCCCGGGGTGGTGGTGCAGCAGGCCCTCGACTTCGGCCGGCCAGACCTTGAAGCCGCTGGCGTTGATCATGCGCTTGAGCCGGTCGGCCAGGTGGAAGTAGCCCTGCGCGTCCACCCGGGCCAGGTCGCCGGTGCGCAACCAGCGCCGGCCGTCGCGCTGGACGAAGGCCAGGGCGTCGGCCTCGGGCCGCTGCCAGTAGCCCCCGAAGACCTGCGGGCCGCTGACCAGCACCTCGCCCACCTCGCCGGCGGGCAGGTCCTGCAGGGTCTCGGGGTCGACCACGCGGGCGCGGGTGGACGGGTAGGGAATGCCCAGGCTGCCGCGGCGCACCGCGGCCGGCGGGTTGGTGTGGGTGGGCGCGGCGGTCTCGGTCAGGCCGTAGCCCTCGACGTAGTCCAGGCCGAAGCGCTCGCGCAGCCGGTCGGCCACCGCCTGCGGCATGGCGGTGCCGCCGCCGCCGATGTAGCGCAGGCTGGAGAGGTCGACGCCGTCCAGGCCTGGCGCCGCCAGCAGGTCGATCACCATGGTCGGGATGTTGGGCCAGTGGGTCACGCGCTCGCTGGCGATGGTGCGGGCCGCCATGTCGCGGTCCCAGCGCGGCAGCACCACCACGGTGGCGCGTTGGCGCACGGCGCCCAGCAGGCCCATGACCAGGCCGGTGATGTGGAACATGGGCACCACCACCAGCTGCGCGTCGCCCGGGCGTTGGCCCAGGCCCAGCCAGGGGCCGGTGCTCAGGGCGTTGTGGCCCAGACTGGCGTGGGTGTGGCGGCAGCCCTTGGGTGCGCCGGTGGTGCCGCTGGTGTAGGGCAGCAGGGCCAGGTCGTCGGCGCGGCCGGCAAAGGGCGGCAGCGGCCCGGCGGGGGCCAGCAGGTCGGCCCACTCATGGGCCTGCAGGGTGGGGGCGGTCACGCGCGGGGCGCGGCGGGTGAGCCAGTCGCACCAGGCGGCGGGCCAGCCGGCGGCACGGGCGGCCTCGGGCGTGCGCAGGGCCGGCGGCAGGGCATCGGCCAGGTCCAGCCAGACCAGGTGCCGCAGCCGCGCGTCGGCGGGCAGGGCGGCGCTGGCGCGCTGCAGTTCGGGGGCGATGTCGGCGCTGGCCAGGGCCACGCGGGCCCCGCTGTCCTGCACGTAATGGCCCAGCTCGTCGGCCTTGTTCATCGGGTTGACCGGCAGCGCCACCGCGCCCAGCCGCCACAGCGCGTGACAGGCCAGCACGTACTGCGGGCAGTTCTGCATGAACAGCAGCACCCGGTCGCCCGCGCCCACGCCCAGGCGGTGCAGGCCGCCGGCCAGGGCCAGGGCCTCGGCGTGCAGCTCGGCCCAGGTCCAGCGCCGGCCCATGAAGTGCAGCGCCGGGGCGCCGGGCGCCTCTTGTGCGTTGCGCGCCAGCGGGCACCACAGGGACTCGTCGGGCACCGCCAGCACGTGGGGCACGCCGGCGGGCCAGACCGCCTCGTGGGGCTGGCCGTGGACGGGGTCGTCGATCGGGTGGGTCATGCGGTCACCGGGGGATCAGAGGGCGGGTCGTTCGCCGCGGGCGATGGCCAGGCCGATCGCGGCCACCGGGGCGGCCATCTCGGCGGTGGCGCGGGCCTGCGGGTGGGCGGCGGTGCCCGCGCGCACGCGCTGGCCGATGCCCTGCAGGATGGCGGCCAGGCGGAACAGGTTGAGCGCCAGGTAGAAGGGCCAGTCGGCCAGCAGGCGCGGGCGCACCGCGGCGGCGTCGTCCGGATGGGCGTGGGCCAGCCAGGCGTCGATCTGGCGCGCCTGGGTGGGCAGGCCCAGCGCGGCCAGGTCCAACCCGCCCAGGCCCTGCAGCACGCCCGCGGGCACGTGCCAGGCCATCGCGTGGTAGGCCAGGTCGCTCCAGGGATGGCCCAGGGTGCAGAGCTCCCAGTCCAGCACCGCGCGCACCTGCGGCCGGCTGGCGTCGAACACCATGTTCTCGATCCGGTAGTCGCCGTGCACCAGGGTGGCCGGCACCTCGGCGGCCGAGGCCGGCACATGGGCCGGCAGCCAGTCCAGCAGGGCGTCCATCGCGGGCAGCGGAGTCATGCCGGCACCCAGGCTGGCCTGGTACTGGCGGCCCCAGCGGGCGATCTGGCGCTGGGCGAAGTCCTCGGTGCGGCCGAAGCCTTCCAGCCCGGCGGCGCGCCAGTCCACCCGGTGCAGGGCAGCCAGCACGCGGGCGGCTTCGGCGTGCAGCGCGCCGCGCTGCGTGGGCACCACCTCGGGCAGGCGGGCGTCGCGGAAGATGCGGCCGTCGACCCAGCGCATCAGGTAGAAGGCCGCCCCGATGACCGACTCGTCCTCGCACAGCAGCAGGGCGTCGGGCACCGGCACCGCGTGGCCGCGCAGGGCGCGCAGCACCCGCCACTCGCGCTCGATCGCGTGGGCCGAGGGGGGCAGCGAGGCGGCCGGGCCGGGCCGCGCGCGCAGGGCCCAGGCGCGGCCGTCGTCGGCCTGCAGGCGCCAGGTGGGATTGGACTGGCCGCCGGCCAGGCGCTGGGCCTGCCAGCGGCCGGCCGCGGGCCAGTCGGGCAGGCGGGGGGCCAGCCAGTCGTGCAGGGCCTGGGTGGGGAGGGCGGCCGCGGGGCTCATGCCAGGGCCCCCAGTGGCGCAGGGGTGCGGCGCACGGCTCAGTCGGCGATGAAGCCCGAGGCCTTGATCACCGGCTCCCAGCGCTTGGCGGCGGCGGCGCCGCGCTGGGCCAGCTCCTCGGGCGAGGCGCCCACCGGCGCGTAGCCCCAGGCGGCGACCTTCTCGCGCACCTCGGGCAGCGCCAGGGCCTTGGCCAGGGCCTGGTTCCAGGCGCCGACCGCGGCGGCCGGGGTGCCGGCCGGGGCGTACAGGCCGTTGAAGCCCATGCCGGTGATGCCGGGGAAGCCCTGCTCGGCGAAGGTGGGCACGTCGGGCAGCTGGGGCGAGCGCTTCTCGGAAGACACCGCCAGCACCCGCAGCTTGCCGGCCTTGTGCTGCTCGGTCAGGCTGCTCATCACGTCGATCACCGCGCTGACCTGGCCGCCCATCAGGGCCATGATGCCGGGCGCGCTGCCCTGGAAGGGCACGTCCTGCATGGGCACGCCGATGGCCTGGCCCATCACCATGCCGAAGAAGTGGTGCGGGGCGCCGCGGGCGGGAATGCCGTAGTTGGCCAGCTGCGGGTTCTTGCGGGCCCAGGCCACGTACTCGGCCAGGGTCTTGACCGGCGGCTCGCTGCCGGCGGCCATCGCGAACGGGAACTCGCAGGCGGTGCCCACCGGCACCAGGTCGCGCTGCGGGTCGTAGCTGAGCTTGCGCATGGTGAAGGGGTAGAGCGCCACCAGCGCGTCCGGGCCCAGCATCACGGTGGAGCCGTCGTTGGCCGAGGCCTTGAGCGCGTCCACCGCCAGGCGGCCGCCGGCGCCGGGCTTGTTCTCGACCACCACCGGGCGCTTGAGCTCGTCCTTCATCTTCTCGGCCAGCAGGCGGGCCAGGGCGTCAAAGCTGCCGCCGGCCGCAAAGCCCACCAGGATGCGCGCCGGCGTGCCCTGCGCGACGGCCGGCGTGGCGCCGGCGGCGGCCAGGCCGCTGCCCAGCAGCCAATGGTGGAAGGAGCGGCGGGTGATCGGGGTGCGGGCCATGGCTTGTCTCCGGTGGGCGTGGGGATCACGCTGTTGTGGGTCGGATTGTCCGACCGAAAAAAACCAGAAGGCAAGGCCCTGGGGGCTCGGGACAAACCCGTTGCCGCCCGGCGCGCCGGGGCGCCGCTCAGCGGTCCGGAGGGATGGGTTGCGACATGTCCATGCCGGCGACTTCGCAGCCGCGGCGGTAGTCGCTGAGGTGGCGGCGCATCACCGCCTCGGTGGCCGCCGGGTCGCGCCGGCGCAGGGCCGACAGCAGCTGGCGGTGGACCTCGAGCAGGCGCGCGCCCGACTGCGGCAGCTGCGGCGCGATGGCGGCGTAACCGGCCCGCATCAGCGCGCTGACCGGTCCGCGCGCCAGCAGCAGGGCCGGGTTGTGGGTGGCGGCGGCCACCTGGTCGAGGAAGGCGATGTCGGTGTCCACCGGCGAGCCGCCCGCGGCCACCACGCCCTCGGTGTGGCGCACCTGGGCCTCCAGGCCCTCGAGCTCGTCCTCGGTGATGCGCGCCGCCGCCAGCGAGGCGCACAGCGGCTCCAGCGCCGAGGCCACCTGCCAGACGTCCAGGAAGCTGACCTGGCGCAGGCGCAGGGCGCGCTCGGCGGCCTGGCTCAGCTCGGCCTGGCGCGGCATCGAGACCAGCAGCTTCTTGCCGTCGCGCCGCAGCAGGCCTTCTTGCTCGAGCTGGCGCAGGCCCTCGCGCACGGTGGAGCGGTGCACGCCGAAGCGCTCGGAGAGCTCGGCCTCGGTGGGCAGGGCCGCGCCCTGGGCCAGGCTGCCGTCGACGATGCGCCGGCGCAGCCCGTCGCTGAGCTTCTTGTAGGCCGGGGCGTGGCTGAGCTTCTCGAAATCCATGCCCCGATTGTCCGACCGGACGGGCGCCGCCTGCCGGGGGTTGTCCCGGACCAGGCCCTCAAACGTGGAAACCGATCCGCTCGGCCAGCGCCTGGGCTTCGTGGCGGGTGTGCAGCGACAGCGCCAGCGCAGCCAGGTGGTCGCCCTGGCGGCCCAGGATGGCGCCAGCGAGCGGCAGGAAGGCCGATTCCTCGAACTCGGCGTGGGCGCGGTAGTCGTGCAGCAGGCGCTCCAGCGATTCGGGGTCTGGGGCCGAGAGCAGGCCCCGGGCGGCGGCGCGCAGCGCCGGCTCCAGCCCGTGCCAGCGCCGCTCGAGGGCGCGGTGCTCGCCCTCGAGCCGGGCCACCAGGCCGGCGACCTCGGTGCGCTCGTCGCCCGGGGTGGCATGCCGCAGCACGGCCGGGAACAGGTCGCGTTCCTCGTCGGCGTGGTGGGCCAGGACCACCTGTTCGAAGAAGGCCAGCAGCCCCTCGGACAGGCTGCGGGCGCGGCGCGCGCCCTCCAGCAGGGCCGGCAGTTCGGCCAGCGGGGCCAGCCGCGCGAGGATGCCCTCGTGGCAGCGCGAGAAATCCTGGATCGGGTGCGGGTCGGTCATCGGGGTCTCCTGGGGGTGGGCGCAATGTGCCGCCGTGGGATGCCGCCGTCCTTGTTCCGGCACAAGAATCCGGGCCTGTCCCCCGGATGCCCCGCGCCATGAGCCCCCACCTGCTGCTGACCACCGATGGCCGCTCGACCGCCGAGGTCCAGGCCCGCCTGGCCCACTACCTGCCCGGCCTGGATTGCCAGCTGTGGCCCACCGGCCCGACCCAGGCGGTGCTGCGCGCGCCCCTGGTCCACGCCCTGGCGGTGGAGTACCCCTCGGTCGGCCTGGGGCCGATGCTGCAGGTGCTGGGCGTGCGGCGCAGCGACCCGCTGGACGACGAGACCGCGGCCCGCCTGGTCGCCCTGCGCGACCCGACCCTGCTGCCCGGCCGCCCGGCCGCCCCGCGGCCGTCGACCGGCACGGTGGACTGGCACCTGCAGACCCTGCGCGCGCCCCAGGCCTGGGCCCTGCTGGGCGGGCCCGACGCGATCGACTGGACGGGGGTGCGGGTCGGTCACCCGGACACCGGTTTCACCGAGCACCCGGCCTTCGGCTTCGGCCGGCCCGCCGGCCCCTGGGTGGACACCGCCATGGCCCGCACCCTGATCACCCCCAGCGACACCGGCGTGCCGGTGGTCGAGCCGGGCGGCGGGCGGGACCCGCTGTCGGGCCTGTCGGCCAGCCATGGCACCCGGGTGGGCACGACGATCAGCGGCCACGCGCCCCGGGACGGCTTCTGGGGCGTGGCCCCGCGGGTGCCGCTGGTGCCGGTGCGCATGACCGACAGCGTCTGGATCAACCACGCCCAGCGCGAGTGGGCGCAGGCGGTGGACCACCTGGTGCGGGTGGCGGGGGTGTCGGTGATCAACTGCAGCCTCGGCGCCTTCGCCAGCGCGGTGCGGCCGGAGCTGCGCGCGGCGGTCAACCAGGCCTACGAGGCCGGCGTGATCCTGTGCTGCGCCGCCGGCAACATCGTGGCCGACGTGGTGCCGCCGGCCTCGCTGGCCCGCACCCTGGCGGTGGGCGGCACCACCCGCGAGGACCGGCCCTGGTCCGGCAGCGCCTATGGCCCGCAGACCGACTGGTCGGCGCCCGCGGCGGGGCTGCGCCGCGCCAACGTGTCGCCCGGGCCGCGCTTCGGCTATGCCGAGGGCGGTGACGGCACCTCGTACGCCGCCGCGATCAGCTCGGGGGCGGCGGCGCTGTGGCTGGCGCGGCACCGCGGCGCGCTGGCGGCGGCCTACCCGCAGCCCTGGCAGCGGGTCGAGGCCTTCCGCCAGGTGGCGCGCCAGACCGCTCGGGTGCCGGCGGTGTGGCAGCCGGGGGCCTTCGGGGCCGGCATCCTGGACCTGGCCGCGCTGCTGGCGGCCCCGCTGCCGCCGGCCAGCGCCCTGGTCAAGGCGCCGCCAGCCTGAACGGTGGGCGGCCGGCGGGCCTCAGATGCCCTTGCGGCAGACCTGGTGGTACACGCCGTCGGCGCCCAGCACCCAGTAGCACTTGATGCCGTGGCCGGCGCTGTTGCCCTCGCGGGCCTGGGCGACGGAGGGGGCCAGCAGGCTCAGGGCCAGGGCGGCTGCGGCGGCGAGCAGGGCGAGGGCGGACATCGGTCGCATGGGGAACTCCTGTGGGGCGGACGCCACCGTGGCGCCCGTGTCCTGAAGACCGCATGAGATGTGCCAATTGCACAGTTCTTGGCGAATCAAGGACTTGCATGCCGTCATGGCGCGGGGCTGGGGCAAATGCCCCGCCACGGCCGGGCCAGATCCCCCGCCCTGGGGCCCCTGCCCCGCGGTGGCCGGGGCGACTCAGTCGGTCAGCTCGCGCAGCGCGTCGATCGCCTCTTCGATGCGCTCGATGGCGACGATGCGCAGGCCCTCGATCGGCTTCTTGGGCGCGTTGGCCTTGGGCACCACCGCCACGCTGAAGCCCAGCTTGGCGGCCTCCTTCAGGCGCTCCTGGCCGCGCGGTGCGGGGCGCACCTCGCCGGCCAGGCCCACCTCGCCGAAGGCGATGAAGCCGCGGGGCAGCGCGCGGCCACGCAGCGAGCTCTGGATCGCCAGCAGCACCGCCAGGTCGGCCGCGGGCTCGGTGATGCGCACCCCGCCCACCGCGTTGACGAACACGTCCTGGTCCATGCAGGCCACGCCGGCATGGCGGTGCAGCACGGCCAGCAACATGGCCAGGCGGTCGCGCTCCAGGCCGACGCTCAGGCGGCGCGGGCTGGGACCGCCGGCATCGACCAGGGCCTGGACCTCGACCAGCAACGGGCGGGTGCCCTCGAGCGTGACCAGCACGCAGCTGCCCGGCACCGGCTGCGGGTGGGTGGACAGGAAGATGGCGCTGGGGTTGGCCACGCCCTTCAGGCCCTTCTCGGTCATGGCGAAGACGCCGATCTCGTTGACCGCGCCGAAGCGGTTCTTGATCGCGCGCACCAGGCGGAAGCTGCTGTGGGTGTCGCCCTCGAAGTACAGCACCGTGTCGACGATGTGCTCGAGCACGCGCGGGCCGGCCAGCGCGCCTTCCTTGGTGACATGGCCCACCAGCACGATGGCGCAGCCGCCGGACTTGGCGGTGCGGGTGAGCTGGGCCGCGCACTCGCGCACCTGGGCCACCGAGCCCGGGGCGCTGCTGAGCTGGTCGGAGTAGAGGGTCTGGATCGAGTCGATCACGCAGAAGGCCGGCCGCTCGTGCTGCAGCGTGGCCAGGATCTTCTCGAGGTGGATCTCGGCCAGCACCCGCACCTGGGTGCCGGGCAGGCCCAGGCGGCGCGCGCGCAGCGCGACCTGGGCGGTGGATTCCTCGCCGGTCACGTACAGCACCTTCAGGCGGCCCGACAGCGCGTCCAGGGCCTGCAGCAGCAGGGTGGACTTGCCGATGCCGGGGTCGCCGCCGATCAGCACCACGCCGCCCTCGACCACGCCGCCGCCGAGCACGCGGTCGAGCTCGTCCAGGCCGGTGGGGGTGCGCTCGACGTCGGCGGCCTCGACCTCGGACAGGGTGGTCACCGGCTGCGAGGTGGCCAGGGCCTGGAAGCGGTTCTTGCCCGCGGCGGCGGCCGGCTCGGCCACGGTCTCTTCCAGGGTGTTCCAGGCCTTGCAACTCGGGCATTGGCCCAGCCAGCGCGGGGCGGTGCCGCCGCATTCGGTGCAGGTGTAGATCGTCTTGGGCTTGGCCATGCGGCATTGTCGCCGGGGTGGGCGGGCCGGTCGCCTCGCCCGGGCGGGGGGCCGGGAGACCCTGAACGCCCCGGTGCAGGGGGGCTGGGTCTACACTGGCGGGCCGCCCCTTCCATCGCCGCCACCTCCATGGAATTCTCGACCTGGCTCACCTTCTTCGGCGCCACCGTGCTGATCAGCCTGTCGCCCGGTCCGGGCGCGATCGCGGCCATGGGCGCAGGGCTCAACCACGGTTTCCGCCGCGGCCAGGCCATCGCCTTCGGCCTGGCGCTGGGGGTGTGGACCCAGCTGCTGGTGGTGGGCGTGGGCCTGGGCGCGCTGCTGGCCACCTCGGCCACCGCCTTCTCGGTCCTGAAATGGCTGGGCGTGGCCTACCTGGTCTGGTTGGGGGTGCAGCAGTGGCGCTCGCCCGCCGCGCCGATCAGCGCCGACACCGCCGACGCGCCGTCCGCCAGCCGCCGCCAGCTGCTGCTGCGCGGCTGGGGCGTCAACGCGCTCAACCCCAAGGGCACGGTCTTTCTGCTGGCGGTGATGCCGCAGTTCCTCGACCCCGCGCGCCCGATGCTGGCCCAGTACCTGACGATCGCCGCCACCTTCGGCGTGGTCGAGTTCTGCGTCATGACCGGCTACGCCGGCGTGGCCGCGCGGGTGCTGCGCCTGCTGCGCAAGCCGTCGCAGATCCGCTGGATGAACCGCGGCTTCGGCGGCCTGTTCATCGCCGCCGGCGCCTTCCTGGCCACCTTCAAACGGGTGGCCTGATCCATGTCCGCCGGGGACAGCCGTTTCGCCACCGGGCTCAAGCCGCCGTACTGGGCGGTGATCTTCGCCAACCAGCGCCAGGGTGGTGACGCCGGCTACGAGCGCACCGCCGAGCACATGGTCGAGATGGCCCGCCAGCAGCGCGGCTTCCTGGGCATGGAGAGCACCCGCGACGCCGAGGGCTTCGGCATCACCGTGTCCTATTGGCGCTCGCCCGAGGACATCGCCAACTGGCGCCTGAACGCCGAGCACTCCGACGCCCGCCGCCGCGGCCGCGAGCAGTGGTACGCGCAGTTCGAGCTGCGCGTGGCCAAGGTCGAGCGGGCCTACGCCTTCGAGCGGCCCGCCGACTGATCGGTCGGTCTCAGCGCCCGGCGACCCCGGCCGGCGGCAGTCCCCACCAGACCGCGGCGCGCTGGCGCTCCTGCAGCCCGTGGTGCAGCCGCACCCGCTCGGTCAGCCGCTCCACCGTGGCCGGCGACAGCAGCAGAACGGCCTCGGCGTGGGTGGACCGCAGGAACTGCCGCCCGTCGCCGGCGTCCAGGCGCTCATAGGCGCCGCAGGCACCCGTTCCGCGCAGGGCCTGCAGCAGGTCGGCCGCCTCGGATGGCCCCCAGGGGTCGTCGAGGTCCAGCCAGTCGTCGGGGTTGCGCATCACCAGCATCTCGGGCTCCTCTTGTGTGGCGGTGGATGAACCGATCCATCGGCCTGGGAGGGCCTGGCTCAAGTGACGACCCTGGAACAAGTGTGTGCAGATGCATCCGCGACAATCGCGCCCCCGAGGCCGGCCGGCCTCGGCATCAGCACACACGAGGTGGACACACGATGGATGCGCGTTGGGGTTGGGCGCTGGCGGCAGCGCTGCTGGGACTGGCCAGCTGGGAATGGGGCTGGCGCGGCGCCGTGCTGGCGCTGTCGGTGGTGGTGTTCTGGCTGCTGCTGCAGTTCAGCCGCAGCCTGCGCGTGCTGCGCCAGGCCGGCGGTGCGCCCAAGGGGCGCGTGCCCAACGCGGTGATGCTGCACAGCCGGCTGCGCCCGGGCCTGACCCTGATGCAACTCCTGCCCATGACCGGCAGCCTGGGCGAGCCGCAGCCCGCCGAAGGCGGCGACGAGGCCTTCGCCTGGGCCGACGACGGCGGTGACCGCGTGGTGGTGGTGCTGCGCAGCGGCAAGCTGCTCGAGTCCCGTCTGGAGAGGGCTCTCCAAAACCCCTCCTGATTGACCCTGCCTCGGGGGCTTTCCCCGATCCTCGGCGCACGAACGGTCGTGCGTAAATCCGCGGCGCACCGGCGCCGCTGGTGGCAACCCACCCACAACTTCGAGGATCTGATGGCTATTCACCTGAAATGGCGCAGGGGTTGCGCCGCTCTCGCCGTGGCCTTGGCCGCCGCAGCCGCCCCCGCCGCCGCGCTGGCCGACACCTACACCCAGACCCGCCACCCGGTGGTGCTGGTGCACGGCATGCTGGGCTTTGACGCGATCGGCCCGGTCGACTACTTCTACGGCATCCCGGCCGCGCTGCGTGCCGGCGGTGCCACCGTCTACACCCCGGCGGTGTCGGCCCTCAACAGTTCGGAGGCGCGCGGCGAACAGCTGCTGGCGCAGCTGCGCCAGCTCCAGGCCGCCCACGGCCACACCCGCTTCAACCTGATCGGCCACAGCCACGGCGGCCCCACCATCCGCTACGTCGCGGCGGTGGCGCCCGAGCTGGTGGCCTCGGTGACCACCGTGGGCGCGCCGCACGCCGGCTCGCCGGTGGCCGACGGGATCGAGGCCCAGGCCGGCGCGGTGGGCCTGACCGGTGTCGTGGCCCAGGTGGTCAATGCCCTGGGCACGGTGATCTCGTGGATCTCGGGCTCGCCCGGCCTGCCGCAGAACGCGCTGGCCACGCTGACCTCGCTCAACACCCGCGGCGCCGCGGCCTTCAATGCCCGCTTTCCGCAGGGCGCCCCCACCACCCCCTGCGGCCAGGGCGCCGAGGTGGTCAACGGCGTGCGCTACTACTCGGTGGGCGGCACCGGCGTGGTCACGAACCTGCTGGACCCGTCCGACGCCTTCCTGGGACTGACGGCGCTGTACTTCAAGGGCGAGGCCAACGACGGCCTGGTCGGCCGCTGCAGCGCCCATTGGGGCACGGTGATCCGCGACGACCACGCCTGGAACCACCTGGACGAGGTCAACCAGGCCTTCGGCCTGCGCAGCTGGTTCTCGGCCGACCCGGTGGCCTTCTACCGCGGGCAGGCCAACCGCCTGAAGCAACTCGGCCTGTGAGCCCGCGCACCGCCGACCGCACGCTGGCGGTGCTGGGGCTGCTGCTGGTGGGCAGCCTGGCCGCCTGGCTGGCGCCGGGCGCCGAGCCGGCGCAGGCCACCCCTGCGCCGGCCCCCGCGGTGGCCCCGGCCGCCGCCGGGCCGGCCCGTGCCGGCGCCGCCGCCGAGCACCATGTGCTCGAGGCGGTCGCCGCCACCCCGACCGAGGAGCTCCAGGCCTTCGGGCGCTGGATGGCCGAGCACAGCGCGCTGCGCGGCACCGCGCTGGACGGCGGCTGGGGCCTGGACGCCCAGGGCCAGGTGCGGCCGTCGCTGGCGCTGCGGCGCCGCTTCGACCACCTGCTGCAGTTGCAGGGCCAGGCGCCGCTGCCCAAGCTCAGCGCCTGGCTGGCGCAGCAGGCCCGGCAGGAACTGTCCGAGGCCGACGTGCAGCAGGTGATGAGCGTCTGGCAGGCCTACCTGGGCCTGCTGGCCAGCGCCGGCCCGGTGCCGCGCCCCGGCGACGGCCCGGCACTGGCCGCGGCCCTGGACACCGAGGCCCAGCGCCGGCGCGCCTGGCTGGGCCTGGCCTGGGCCGAGGCCTTCTTCGGCGAAGACGAGGCCGCCTGGCGCCAGCGCCAGGCGCAGGGACCGGCACCCGCCGAGCCCCTGATCGACCGCAGCCGCCTGTCGCCCGAAGCCGCCCAGCGCCTGGCCGACGCCGAGGCCGAGCAGGCCCGCTGGACCCGACGCCTGGCCCAGGCCCGCGCCGAGCTGCAGCGCCTGCGCCAGGCCCCCGAGCTCAGCGAACCCCAGCGCGACGAGGCCATCGACCGCCTGCTGGACGAGCGCTTCGCCCCCGGGGGCGAGCGCCTGCGCGCCCGCGCCCTGCTGGGCCTGCCCCCGGCCTGAGACCGGCCCCGCACGGGGCCCGGCCTCGGCCTAAAATGCGCGTTTTGCTTGCAACCACAAGAGGAACCCGCGATGGGCATGGAAGACCGCGACGGCAAGATCTGGATGGACGGCCAGCTGGTGGATTGGCGTGACGCGAAGATCCATGTGCTGACCCACACGCTGCACTACGGCTGCGGCGCCTTCGAGGGCGTGCGGGCCTACAAGACGCCCAAGGGCACCGCGATCTTCCGCCTGCGCGAGCACACCGAGCGCCTGCTGAACTCCGCCAAGATCCTGCGCATGAAGGTCCCCTTCAGCGTCGAGCAGCTCGAAGAGGCCCAGAAGGCCGTGGTGCGCGAGAACGCCCTCGAGAGCTGCTACCTGCGTCCGCTGGTCTGGATCGGCTCCGAGAAGCTGGGCGTCAGCCCCAAGGGCAACCAGATCCACGCCATGGTCGCGGCCTGGGCCTGGGGCGCCTACCTGGGTGAAGAAGGTCTGAAGCGCGGCATCCGCGTGAAGATCAGCAGCTACACCCGCCACCACGTCAACATCACCATGACCCAGGCGAAGACGGTGTCCAACTACACCAACTCGATCCTGGCCAACATGGAAGCCACCGACGACGGCTACGACGAGGCGATGCTGCTGGACGCGTCCGGCTTCGTCTCCGAGGGCGCGGGCGAGAACCTGTTCGTGATCAAGAACGGCGTGGTCTACACCCCCGACCTGTCGGCCGGTGCCCTCAACGGCATCACCCGCAACACCATCTTCCACATCTGCCAGGACCTGGGCCTGAAGCTGGTCGAAAAGCGCATCACCCGCGACGAGGTCTACATCGCCGACGAGGCCTTCTTCACCGGCACCGCGGCTGAAGTGACCCCGATCCGCGAACTCGACCGCATCGAGATCGGCTGCGGCAGCCGCGGCCCGATCACCGAGAAGATCCAGGCCGCGTTCTTCGACATCGTCAACGGGCGCAACGAGAAGTACGCCCACTGGCTGACCCTGGTCTGATTCACCGGAGCCCCCCACCATGAGCGAACCACAAGCCGCCGTCGTCGAAGTCAGCGCCTCGGACCTGCAGGGCCCGGGCGTGGTCTTCTGCCCCAACCCCAAGATGGCCCAGTGGAGCACCCACCCCAAGGTCTACGTGGACCTGAGTCACGGCGGTGAAGGCAAGTGCCCGTACTGCGGGACCGTCTACCGCCTGAAGGCCGGCGAGAAGATCGCCCACGGCCACTGAGCCCACCGCCTCACACGGCAAACAGGCGCCTGCGGGCGCCTTTTTCATGGCTTGACGGTTGGCGCACGGGGGTACGATCCCGACAGGAATTCCTCGTCCCGGGACCCGGCCATGCTGCGTCGAACCGCTGTCTCCGTCCTCCTGCTGCCCCTGCTGTCCTGGGCCGCCCCCGCCGACCCGGTCAACGCGCCGCTGCGCATCGGCGTGGCCCCGCATTCCAGCGCGCGGGTCATCCTTGAGATGTACCAGCCGCTGCGCCAGCACCTCGAGGCCGCGCTGCAGCGCCCGATCGAAGTCGTCACCGCACCGGACTTCACCGAGTTCGCCCGCCGTGCGCTGGCCCAGCAGTACGACGTGGCGATCACCACCGGCCACCAGGCCCGGCTGTTCCAGTCCGACGGCGGCTACCTGCCGCTGTTGACCTACAAGGCCGACTTCAAGGCCGTCACCGTGGTGGCCGCCGACAGCCGCTACCGCGAGCCGCGCGACCTGGCCGGCGCCACCATCATCGGCCTGTCGCGCTCCTCGCTGGTCACGCTGTGGGGCGAGCACTGGGTGTTCCGCAACGGGATTCCGGGCACCACCATGCGCTACGTCAGCGCTTCGGACAGCGTGGGGCAACTGATCCTCAAGGGCGAGGGCGCGGCCGGCTTCATGTCGCTGGCCAACCACCAGAGCCTGCCGCCAGCGGTGCGCGCACAGGTGCGGGTGCTCGCCGAAAGCGTGGCCATGACCGGCCGCACCTACCTGCTCAACGGTCGCCACGCCGCGCTGCGCGATCGCCTGATGAGCGCGCTGTGGGCCTTTGCCGAGACGCCCGAGGCCAAGGCCTACTTCAGCCGCTACAAGCTCGAGGGCTACCGGGCGCTGGAGCCGCGCGAGCTGCTGGCCATGGAGCCCTACGCCGCCGAAGTGCGCCAGGAACTGCGCCAGGCCCGCTGATGGCCCTGATGCTCCAGGCCCCCTGGCGCACGGTGCGCGGCCGCCTGCTGATGGCGGCGCTGCTGGTCGAGCTGCTGATGCTGGGCCTGCTGGTGGGCAACAGCCTGCGCCTGCTGCGCGGGGCCATGGGCGAGCAGGCCCGGGTCCAGGCCGCGCAGATCGGCCCCATCCTGAGCGCCGCGCTGGTGGCGCCGCTGGCCCAGTACGACTACGCCACGGTGCAGGCGGTGCTGGACGAGAGCCACGCGATCCGCGGGCTCGACTACATCGCGGTCCAGGACAACGGCGGCACCGTGGTGGCGGTCAGCGGCTGGGCCGCCGGCCGCGCGCTGCCACCCGCCGACGAGGCCTTCAACCTCGGCGAGGCCCCGCCGCGCTACGACGTCCAGCGCGCCATCGTGCAGTCCGGCCAGCGCCTGGGCACGCTGCGCTTCGGCCTCGACCTCTCCCGCATCGTCCAGGCCCGCGACAACCTGCTGCAGCAGGGCCTGGCCATCGCCGGCGGCGAGCTGCTGCTGTCGGCCGCGCTGCTGGGCCTGCTGGGCCTGCTGATCACCCGCCAGTTGTCGCTGCTGACCGAGGCCAGCCGCCGCGTCGCCGCCGGCGAGTTCACGCTCGATCCGGTGCCCGAGGGCCGCGACGACGTCGGCCGCCTGGGTGCGGCCTTCAACGCCATGTCGCGCGCCATCGGCGAGCGCGTCGATCAGCTCACCCGCGCCCATGGCCAGACCGCGTCGATGGCGGCCTCGTTGCACGAGCGGACCCTGCAGCTCGACGCCGTCTTCGAGCTCAGCCCCGATGGCTTCGTCTCGCTGGGGCCGGACGGCACCGTGGCCTTCGCCAGCCCGGCCTTTCTGCGCATGACCGGCCTGACCGAGCCCGAGGTCCTGGGCGCCGACGAGGCCTCCTTCTCTCGCCGGCTGGCCGCGGTGTGCGCCGACGACGCGGCCTTCCCCGGCCTCGACACCCTGCGCGCCCAGTGGCTGGCCGCCGGCGATGGCCGGCCGCCGCGCCAGCTGATCCGCCTGGCCGGTGGCGCCCAGCGGGTGCTGGAGGTGGGCCTGCGCGAGTCGGTGGGCGGCGAGGTGCAGCGGCTGCTGTTCTTCCGCGACGTCACCCACGAGACCGAGGTGGACCGCATGAAGAGCGAGTTCCTCTCACACGCCGCGCACGAGCTGCGCACGCCCATGGCCAGCATCTACGGCTTTGCCGAGCTGCTGCGCACGCGGCGCATGCCCGACGAGAAGCGCCAGGAACTGCTGGACATCATCCACCGCCAGGCCGAGGCGATGACGGCCATCATCGACGAACTGCTGGATCTGGCCCGCATCGACGACCGGCGTGGCAAGGACTTCGTGTTCGCCCCGGTCGATGCGGCCGGCCTGCTGCGCGACGCCGTCGCCGGCTTCAAGCCCCCCGCGGGCCGTGACGCCCCGTTGCTGGACCTGCCCGACGGCCTGCCGCCGCTGCGCGCCGACGCGTCCAAGCTGGAGCAGGCGATGCGCAACCTGCTGTCCAACGCCTACAAATATTCGCCCGGGGGCGGCGCAGTCGAGGTCCGCCTGCTCGACGGCGGCGACGGTCGCCTGGGTCTGCAGGTGCGCGACCACGGCCTGGGCATGGGCCCCGAGCAGGTGGCCCGGGTCTTCGAGCGCTTCTACCGCGCCGACACCTCGGGCAACATCCCGGGCACCGGCCTGGGCATGAGCATCGTGCAGGAAATCGCTACCCTGCACCAGGGCGAGGCGGTGGTCGACAGCGCCTTGGGCGAGGGCACCACCGCCACGCTGTGGCTGCCGACGGTGGCGGCCTGGCGCGGCTGAACGCCAGGGCCGCTCAACGGGCGGCCATCCGCTGAACCGAACCGCCCTCAGAGCCGCGCGCGCAGTGCCCCCAGCGCCTGGCATTGCCGGGCGATGGGGGCTGGTACCGGCAGCTGCCCGTCGAGCATCGCGCGGATGGTGCGGGCGGTGCTGGCCGGGTCGATGGCCGGGGGCAGCTCGGGCAGGGTGGCCAGGGGGCCGGCCTGCAGGGGGACGGACAGGGCCTCGTCCTCGGTGCCGCGGACGAAGGCGCGCAGCGCCGGCAGGCGGCGGGCGTCGGCCACGGGCTCGCCCTCGGTGCCGCGCAGCAGCAGGGCGGTGGCGCCGGTCAGGGTCAGGAACTCGGACAGGCTGACGGCGTACTCGGGGTGGGTGTGGTTGACCACGCGCAGCGCGCCCGGCACCGCCGGCAGCAGCTTGGCCAGGGTGTGGCCGGGGTTGCGCAGGCCCAGCACCGCGCGCAGCTGCAGCAGGGCGGCCAGCGAGGGGTGCAGCACCTGCAGCGGCATGAACACCGGCAGGCCGGCGGCCCACAGGGCCTGGGCCTGGGCGGCGTCGTGGGCGGCGCCCCAGCCCAGGGCCTCGAAGACCTCGGCGCTGGTCACGCGGGTGGGGTCTTCGGGAAAGCCGTGCACCAGCACCGGCACGCCCTCGCGCGCCAGCAGGGCGGCCAGCAGCGGGGTCAGGTTGGGCAGCTTGCGGGCGCCGTTGTAGCTGGGCAGCACCACCGCGGGCGAGGGTGCGCTCAGGGCCAGGGTGCGCGGCACCACCGCGTCCATGAAGCCGGCGAGTTCCTCGGGGGTCTCCCCCTTGATCCGCATGGCCAGCGCGAAAGCGCCCTTTTCCAGGTCGCTCAGGCGGCCATCCAGCAGCCGGGCCATCAGGTCGGCGGCCTGCTCGCGGCGCAGCGAGCGGGCGCCGTCCTTGCCGCGGCCGATCTCCTTCAGGTAGGGGGCGATGGTGGGGGGCAGTTCGGTCATGGGCCGATTGTGGCGGCGAACGTGGCCCCGCCCGGGGCCACGGGCTGCGCCAGGTCAGGCCGGCGTGGGCGTGGCCACCAGGCGGCGCAGCGTGGGCAGGCAGGATCCGCACTGGGTGCCGCAGCGCAGGGCCGACTGCAGGCCGGCCAGGCGCTGCGCCGGATCGCCCTTCAGGGTGGCCAGGGTGGCGCAGATGCGGTCCTCGCGCACGTCCAGGCAGCTGCACACCTGCGGGCTGGCGGCCGGGGCGTCGCGGCCCAGCAGCGCGGCCGGGGCCAGCAGCTGGCGGGCCGGCGCGGGCAGCTGGGTGTCGGCCTCGAGCAGGCCGCGCAGCCAGGCCTCGCCGCCGGCGTCGCCCGCCAGCCAGAAGGCGGCCAGGTGGTCGTGGCCGTCGGCGTCGCGGCGCACCCGCAGCGCGCGCTGCTGGCCGCGCTGGGCGTCCTCGTAGCGCAGCACCTCGGGGCCGTCCAGGTCCAGGGCGGCGCGCAGCGTGTGCAGCAGGGCGGCGTCGGGCTCGGTGGTGGCGCCGGCGCGCAGCACCAGGCCGGCGCGGCCGCGGGCGTCGGGCTCGCGACCGAAGGGCAGCAGGCAGGCGTAGCCGAAGCGCTCCAGCGCCGGGCGCAGGCGCTCGCGCAGGGCCAGCGCATCGGCGCCGTCCAGCCAGGCCATCGCGGTCAGGCGCCAGGGCAGGTCCACCGGTTCCAGCGCCACCGCGGCGTGCTTGAGTTCGGGCTGCTTGGAGGCGGGGCAGCGCGCCGGGCTGGTCAGGCCGTTGATGCCGTCGCCACCCAGCACCTCGCCGCCCCAGTGCATCGGCACGTAGACCTGGCCGCGCTGCTGGCGGTCGGTGGCGCGGGCGCTCAGCACCACCTGGCCGCGGCGCGAGCGCAGGCGCAGCAGTTCGCCGTCGCGCAGGCCCAGGTCGGCCAGGTCCTGCGGATGGACCTCGGCGGCGGGCAGGCCTTCGTGGCCGTACAGGCGGCCGAGCTGGCCGGTGCGGCTCATGCCGTGCCACTGGTCGCGCAGTCGGCCGGTGTTCAGGGCGAAGGGGAATTCGGCGTCGGCGGGCTCGGCCACCAGGGCGCCGCCGGGGGCGGTGGCGGCCACGTCGGCGAAGCGGGCGCGGCCGTCGGGCGTGGCGAAGCGGCCGTCCTCATAGAGGCGGGCGCGGCCCGTGGGGGCGCCTTCGGGCAAGGGCCACTGCTGGGGGCCGAGTTCATCGAGCATGGCGTAGGTCAGGCCGGTGATGTCCAGGTCCCGGCCGCGGGTGCTGTCGCGGTGCTCTAGCCAGATCTGTTCCTGGGTCGTCCAGCCGAACAGGCGGGCGCGATCGGGCGCGATGCGGGCGGCCAGGCGGCGCGCCAGGTCGGTGGCGATGGCCCAGTCGTGGCGGGCCTCGCCGGCCGGTGGCACCGCGGCGCGCACGCGGCTGATGCGGCGCTCGCTGTTGGTGACGGTGCCGTCCTTCTCGCCCCAGGTGGTGGCCGGCAGCAGCAGGTCGGCGTGTCCGGCGGTGGCGGTGGTGGCGAAGGCCTCCTGCACGATCACCAGCTCGGCGCGCTCCAGCGCGCGCTGCACCAGGGCCTGGTCGGGCAGGGACTGGGCGGGGTTGGTGCAGGCGATCCACAGCGCCTTGACCTCGCCGTCGGCGGCGGCCTCGAACAGCTCCAGCGCGGTGCGGCCCGGGGTGGCGGGCACCTCGGGCACGCCCCAGAAGGCGGCGACCTCGGCGCGGTGGGCGGGGTTGGCCAGGTCGCGGTGGGCCGACAGCAGGTTGGCCAGGCCGCCCACCTCGCGCCCGCCCATGGCGTTGGGCTGGCCGGTCAGGCTGAAGGGGCCGGCGCCGGCGCGGCCGATCTGCGCGGTGGCCAGGTGCAGGTTGACCAGGGCGGCGTTGTTGGCGGTGCCATGGCTGCTCTGGTTCAGGCCCTGGCAGTACAGGCTCAGGGTGTTGCCGGCGGTGGCGAAGGTGCGGGCGGCGGCCAACAGGTCTTCCTCGCGCAGGCCGGTCAGCTCGGCGGTGCGGGCCGGGGTGAACTCGGCCACGCGGGCCTGCAGCGCGTCAAAGCCCTGGGTGTGGGCGGCGATCCAGTCCGGGCGGGTCCAGCCCTCGCGCCCCATCAGGTGCAGCAGGCCGTGGTACAGCGCCACGTCGCTGCCGGGGCGCAGGGCCAGGTGCAGGTCGGCGGCCTCGGCGGTCTCGGTGCGGCGCGGGTCGACCACGATCCAGCGCTGCTGCGGCCGGGCGCGGCGCGCGTCCTCCAGGCGGCGGAACAGGATGGGGTGCGCCCAGGCCATGTTGGAGCCGGCGATGAACACCGTGTCGGCGTGGTCCAGGTCCTCGTAGCTGCAGGGCGGGGCGTCGGCGCCCAGCGTGGCCTTGTAGCCGGCCACCGCGCTGGACATGCACAGGCGCGAGTTGGTGTCGATGTGGTTGGTGCCCAGCAGGCCCTTCACCAGCTTGTTGAAGACGTAGTAGTCCTCGGTCAGCAGCTGGCCCGAGACGTACACCCCGATCGCGTCCGCGCCGTGCGCCGCGGGGAGGTCGGCCCGGCGGGTGGCGGCCTCGTCCAGCGCCGCGTCCCAGGACACCGCCACCGGCGCCGGGCCGCGCGCGGCGCGGCGCATCGGCCGCAGCAGGCGGGTCTGCGGCATCAGCATGGGCGAGGCCGTCAGGTGCAGGGTCGAGCCCTTGGTGCACAGGCGGCCGAAATTGGCCGGGTGCTGCTCGTCGCCCCGCACGCCGGTGATGTGGGCGCCGTCGTGCTCGATGACGACGCCGCAGCCGACGCCGCAGTAGGGACAGGTGGAACGGGTCTCGGCCATGGCGGGTCTCGGGTGGTGGCGGGTCGGGGCTCAGGCGCCCAGGCGGGCGTACTGGCCGGTGATGCGGTCCATCACCAGCAGCAGGTTCTCGCTGCTGATGAACAGGTCGGCGGATTCGCGGCCGGCGCCCAGCTGCGGGCGCGCCAGGGCCTGGTCGAAGAACACCCACTGGCCGCGTGCCAGCGCGACCTCGTCGCGGATCGCGCGGGTGGCCTGGGGCGCGGATTCCAGCGTGTCGAGCGCGCTGAGGAACTCGCGCCGGGCCTGCGGGATCTGCTCGCGCGCCTCGGTCGTCAGGGCCGGGCTGGTGCTGGCCAGGCGGTACTTGGCCATGCGCTGGCTGAGCATGCGCTGGCGACCGGCCAGGTTGATCAGGCGCCCGGTGGGCTTGTCGCTCAGGGCCTCGAGCTGCTGGGTGCCCTGGTGCGCCAGGGCCAGCACGCGGGCGTCCTGGGCCAGCAGCGCGGGCGCGGCCGACAGCTCGGGTCGGCGACCCACCAGCTGGTCCTTGAAGGGCCCCCAGACGCCGTCGAGCTCGCGGTAGGTGGCCTGCACCGCAGGGGTGGGGGCGAAGGCGCGCAGCTCGACCAGCTGGCGGTCGAACTGGGCCATCGACTCGTCCAGCACGCGCTGGGCGCGCTCGGTCTCCACGCCCTGGCCCAGGGCCAGCCAGGCCTTGACCAGTCGCTGGCTGAGCATGCGTTGGCGGCCGGCCTTGTTCACGGCATCGGCCAGGTCGTGCACCTGGGCGCGGGCGGGCAGGGCGGCGGCCAGCGGCAGCGCGGCGATCAGGTGCAGGCAGTGGCGGCGGGTGGAGCTCGTACGGACGCTCATGGCGGGGTTCCGGAAGAAGGTGGTGGAGGGGAAAGGATCAGGCGGCCAGGGCGCCGGCGGCGGCCTCGCCGAAGAGCAGGGCGTCGCGCTGCGGGGCCACGCGGGCGCCGTCGCGGATCAGGCGGAAGTACCAGGGGCCGTCGGCGGTGTCGCCGTACAGGCAGGCGCCGACCAGGCGGCCCTCGCGCAGCACCAGCTTCTTGTAGACGCCGTCCAGCGGGTCGTGCAGGGCCAGGGTCTCGGTGCCCTCGCCGCCCATGAAGTCGCCGGCCGAGAACAGCTCGATGCCGGTCACCTTGAGCCGGGTGCTGACCTGGCTGCCGGTGTAGCGGCCGGTGCCGGCGCCCGACAGGTGGGTGGCGCAGACCCGGGCCTGCTCGTACAGCGGCGCGACCAGGCCGTAGGCCACGCCGCGGTGCGCGGCGCATTCACCCACCGCCCAGATGCGCGGGTCGGTCACGGTCTGCAGGGTGTCGTGCACCACGATGCCGCGCTCCACCCGCAGGCCGGCGGCCTCGGCCAGCGCGGTGGCCGGGCGGATGCCGGCGGCCATCACCACCAGGTCGGCCGGCAGCTCGCGGCCATCGGCCAGGCGCAGCGCGCGCACCCGGCCCTGGCCGTCGTCCAGCAGCGCGGCGGTCTGGGCCGAGAGCTCGAAGCGCAGGCCGCGGGCCTGCAAGGCCTGCTGCAGCAGGGCCGCGGCCTGGCGGTCGAGCTGGCGCTCGAGCAGCCACTCGCCCAGGTGCACCACGGTCAAGTCCATGCCGCGCAGGCGCAGGCCGTTGGCGGCCTCCAGGCCCAGCAGGCCGCCGCCCACCACCACCGCGTGGCGGTGGGTGCGCGCGGCGTCGATCATGGCCTGGGTGTCGGCGATGTCGCGGTAGCCCAGCACGCCCTGCAGGTCGCGGCCGGGCACCGGCGGGATGAAGGGCACCGAGCCGGTGGCGATCAGCAGCCGGTCATAGGGCGTGCGGCTGCCGTCCTCGGCCACCACCTCGCGGCGGGCGCGGTCGATCGCGGTGACGCGGCAGCCGGTGCGCAGGGTGATGCCATGGCGCGCGTACCAGTCCAGCGGGTGCAGCACGATCTCGTCGAAGGCCTGCTCGCCGGCCAGCACCGGCGACAGCGCGATGCGGTTGTAGTTGGGGTGCGGCTCGGCGCCGAACACCGTGATCCGGTGCGCGTCCGGGGCGATCTTGAGCAGCTCTTCGAGCGTGCGCACGCCGGCCATGCCGTTGCCGATCATCACGAGGCGGGTGGGGGTCATCGCGAAAGGTCCGTCGGGGCTGCTCAGGGGGTCCATCGGGACGGGTGGCGCGGCGCGCTCCGGGCAGCGGGAGGAGGGCTTCGGTCGACGGGAACGCGTGGGCGGGCGGGCCGGCAGGGGCCGGCACCGCGAAGGAGGCGGGGGAGGGGAGGGCGTCAGGGCCCGTCGGTGGAAGCCGGTCGGCGCCGTCGTTGGCGTTCCAGCTGGTGCGGGGCGGGCGCGCGGGCCCGTCGTCTGCACCGCAGGATGCAATCCGCGTGCCTGCCTGCCGGGTGGCTTTCCAGGGCCGCGGCGCACAGCGCTGGTGCGCCGTGCCACTGTCGCGTGCACGCGGGGGTCGCCCAGGGGCGGGCCACAATGCCGCATGAGCTTTGACGTCGAGATCGGCCACGCCAGCCAGCGCGGCCCGCGGGACCTGAACGAGGACTTCGCGGGCGCGGTGCGCGCCAGCGGGGCCGATGCGCCGCGCGGCCTGATCGCCGCGGTGGCCGACGGCGTCTCCAGCGGCGGCCTGGGCCTGGAGGCCGCGCAGACCACGGTGATGGGCCTGCTGGGCGACTTCTTCGCCACGCCCGCGCACTGGGAGCCCACGGTGGCCCTGGACCGCCTGGTGCGGGCCCAGAACGGCTGGCTGGTGGACCACAACCGCCGCCGCCATGGCGCGCAGGCGCTCACCACCCTGACCGCGCTGGCGCTGCAGGGCCAGACCTGGACCCTGGCCCATGTCGGCGACACCCGCGCCTGGCTGGTGCGCCAGGGCCCGCAGGGTCTGGAGCTGTCGCAGCTCAGCCAGGACCATGCCTTCGACCACCCCGACCAGCGCAGCCGCCTGACCCGCGCCATCGGCCTGGACGACGGCCTGCGCCTGGACTTCCTGCAGGGCGAGGTGCAGGTGGGCGACACCTTCGTGCTGACCAGCGACGGCGTGCACGGCGCGCTCAAGCCGGCCCGGCTGGCCGAGCTGGCGGTGTGGCACAGCGCCGAGCTGGCCGCGCAGGCCCTGGTGCAGGCCGCGCTGGACGCCGGCGGGCGCGACAACGCCAGCGCCCTGGTGCTGCGCGTCACCGGCCTGGACACCCGCCAGCTGCACGACGAGCTGGCCCTGGGCCGGCGCCTGCCGGTGCCGCCGCTGCTCAAGGTGGGCGATGCGCTGGACGGCCTGACGGTCACCGCCCGGGTGGCCGACAACGGCGTTCACCTGCTGTACCAGGCCCGCGACCCGCAGGGCCGGCTGGTGGCGGTCAAGACCCTGCACCCCGCCCGCGCCGCCGACCCCGAAGAGCGCGCGATGCTGGCGCACGAGGCCTGGCTGGGCCAGCGCCTGGGCGCCGGGGGCGAGCGCGGCTTCGTGCGGGTGTTGCCGCACAGCGCGGCCCAGACCGCCTTCTACGTGGTGTTCGAGTGGCACCACGGCCGCACCCTGGAGCAGGTGATCGACGCCGGCGGCCCGCCGCCCGCAGTGGCCGAGGCGGTGGCCGCCGCCATCGAGTGGGCGCGGGCGCTGGGCCGGCTGCACCGCCAGGGCATCGTGCACCGCGACCTCAAGCCCGGCAACCTGCACCTGGGCGACGACGGCCTGTGGCGGCTGCTGGACCTGGGCGTGGCGCTCAGCGGCCGCGAGCCCGCGGCCCAGCGCGAGCTGCACGCCGGCACGCCCAGCTACATGAACCCCGAGCAATGGGCCGAGGGCGGCCAGGCCGATGCCGGCTCCGACCTGTTCGCGCTGGGCGTCACCCTCTACCAGTGGCTGACCGGGCGCCTGCCCTACGGCCAGGTCGAGCCCTACCAGACCGGCCGCTTCCGGCGCGACCCGGTGCCGGCCTCGCGCCTGCGCCCCGACCTGCCGATCTGGCTGGAGCACCTGCTGGCCAAGGCCATCGCGCGGGAGCCGGGCCAGCGCTTCGAGACCGCCGAGGAGCTGCTGCTGGCGCTTGAGCGCGGGGCCTCCCGGCCGCTGTCGGCGCTGCCCGCCACGCCGCTGCTGCGGCGCGACCCGCGCGCCGCGCTGCAGCTGGCGCTGGGCCTGTCGCTGGCCCTGAACGCGGTGCTGCTGCTGTGGCTGCTGGTGGCGCCACGCTGACCTTGCAGTGAGCGCGGCGTCCCCGTGGGGGCGGGGCCTCAGCCCACGCGGCGCACGCCGCTGAGCGGGGCGGTGGCGGCGGGGCTGACCCGCGCGCGGCCGCCCTTCTCGGCCCAGGTGCGGGTCCAGCGCAGCTGCATGCGGCGCATCACCAGCAGCATCAGCACCGAGAACACCGCCAGCACGATGAAGCCGGGCAGGAAGCTGCCGGTGTGCTGCTTGGCCTGGCCCATCAGCGCCGGCACCGTGCCGCCGCCCAGGGCGCCGATCTCGCCGATCATCGAGCCGGCCACCGCGGTGGACATCGGCCAGCGCAGCGGCACCAGCTGGAACACCGCGCCGTTGCCCGCGCCCAGCGCGGCGAAGCAGACGATCAGCAGCAGCGTGGTCAGGGTCAGCGAGGCCGCCGACAGGCCCACGCCCACCAGCGCCACCGAGACCACCACCAGCACCACGGTCAGCGTGTTGACGCCGCCCCAGCGGTCCGAGATCCAGCCGCCGAAGATGCGCACCACCGAGCCCATCAGCGCCGCCAGCATGGTCAGCTGGCCGGCCTGCACCTTCGAGACCCCGAACTGGTCGTGGTAGTAGGTGGGCAGGAAGGTGGTGATGCCGATGAAGCCGCCGAAGGTGACCACGTAGATCAGGCTGAAGACCCAGCCGTCGCGCTCGAGCAGGCAGGCCAGGTGCTCGCGCAGGCTGGCGTGCTCGTCGCGGTCGGGCGGCTCCTTGGCCAGCAGGGCCACGACCGCGAAGGGCAGCAGCGAGCTGAGCGCGGCGAAGCCGTACACCGCCTGCCAGCCGTAGGCCTGGGCCAGCGGCGGGGCGATCAGCGCGGCGATCGCGGTGCCGCCGTTGCCCGCGCCCACCAGGCCCATCGCCAGGCCCTTGTACTGCGGCGGGTACCAGCCCGAGCCCAGCGACATCGCCACGCCGAAGCTGGCGCCGGCCACGCCCAGCAGCAGGGCCATCTTCAGCATGTCGTCGTAGCTGTGCACGAAGAAGTAGCCATAGGACATGGTCAGCGTGATCAGGCTCAGCTCGACCATCGTCGCCGTCTTGCGGCCCACGTACTGCGCCAGCAGGCCCAGCGGAAAGCGCATCAGCGCGCCGGCCACGATGGGGATGGCCAGCAGCGTGCCCTTCTGGGCCGGCGTCAGCTGGAACTGCTCGCTGATGAACGGCGCCATGGCGCCGTTGAGCACCCAGATGACGAAGGAGAACATCAGGTAGAAGAAGGCGGCGAACAGCGTGGGGCTGTGGCCGGCCCGCAGGAACTGGCGGAAGTCGGACATGGCAGGGCTCGGAGGGGGAAGGAAACGGGAAGGGCCTCGCCCCCGGCGGGGGCCGGGCGGGGCGGGCCGGCGGCAGGGACACGGCGGGGCCGGCGCCGGGGGCGCGGGCGGGCGTGACCGGGAGGACCGGTGGGCCGGAACGGTGCGTCGTTACACCGCGATGTCCACCCCGGTGCAATCGCCGTGCCAGCCGCATCGCCTATGCTCGCCGCCATGTCCGATGCCCCCTGCCGCCTGCTGTGCCTGGCGCCCGCCCCGTCGCCGGCCGATCAGGCCCTCGCCCATGCCGCCGCCCAGGCCTTCGCGCCCGTGCGGCCCGAGGTCTGGGTGCACCAGCCTGGTGCTGAAGATGCACCAGCGTCGGTCCTGGTGGCTGCCACGCCGGCCGCGCTGCGGGCCTGGCTGGCCGCGCAGGGCCCCTGGTCGCACGGCCCGCTGAGCCTGTTCGGGCCCGCGCCCGACGCGGCCCAGGCCGAGGCCCTGCTGGCCGCCGGCGTCAGCGGCTGCTGGCCCGTGCCCGAGGCGCTGCCGCCGGGCTGGCTGGCCGCCGCCGTGGCGATCGACCGGGCGCGCTGGCAGGCCACCGCCCAGGCCCGGCGCGAGGCCCTGCGCCTGCAGACCCAGCTCGACGAGCGCAAGTGGGTGGACCGCGCCAAGGGCGTGCTGATGAACGCCCGCGGCATGCCCGAGGGCGAGGCCTTCGCCCTGCTGCGCGGCGCCGCCATGCAGGCCAACCTGCGCGTGGGTGAGGTCTCGCGCGGGGTCGCCGAGGCGGCGCAGTGGGCCGACGCCCTGAACCGCGCCGGCCAGCTGCGCATGCTGTCGCAGCGCCTGGTGCGCCTGGCCGCGCAGCGTGGCGACGAGGCCGAGGCGCGCCGCGCCCGCAGCGCCCAGGACGAGGCCCTGGCCCGTCTGACCGACAACCTGGCCCAGCTGCGGGCGCTGGCCGTCAACGGCCCCAGCGTGGCCGCCTGGTGGCCCGCGCTGCAGGCGGTGGAGACCGCCAGCCAGGCCCTGCGCGAGGCCCTGGCCGTGCGCCTGGGCCCGGCCATGCTGCAGCGCGCCGACGCCGCGGCCGACGCGCTGCTGGACTGCGCCGAGGCGCTGATCGCCGCGCTCGAGGCCGCCAGCGGACGCCGCGCCCTGCACATCGTCAACCAGTGCGGCCGCCAGCGCATGCGGGTGCAGCGGGTGGCCAAGCAGGCCCTGCTGGCGCAGCGCCTGGACGACGCCGCGCGCCGCCAGTCGCTGCCGGCCCTGCTGGACGACTTCGAGACCGCGCTGCGCGAGCTGGAGCAGGCGCCCCTGAGCACGCCGCAGATCCGTGCCGACCTGGCGGCCTCGCGCGACGAGTGGCTGCGCCTGCTGCGCGGGCTGCACACGCTGGACCAGGCCAGCGGCCGCCAGGCGCTGGTGCAGGCCGCGGACCAGCTGCTGGCCCTGTTCGAGCGCCTGACGGCGGCCTACGAGCACAGCCTGCAGGTCATCATGTCCTGAGCCCGGCCGGGGCCCCCGGCACGGTCCCTGCAAGGTGAGGTCATGGGTTCCCTCACGCTGCCACTGCCGATCCACCTGCGCACCCAGGGCGCGCAGGGCCTGGCCTGGCGCGAGGCCCTGGCGGCGCTGCCGCGGCCGCTGTCGGGCGACCCCGCCGGTCCGCACCTGGTCTACGCCGGTCCGCCCGAGTGGCTGGCCGAGGTCCTGCGCGAGCGCCTGCAGGGCTGTCAGCAGGTGCCGGCCGGCCCGGTCACCGCGCTGGGCCCGCTGCCGGCACCCGAGCTGCTGGGCGAGCTGAGCCAGCAGGGCCTGAGCGGCTGGTGGCCGCTGCAGCCCGAACAGCCGGCGCCGCAGCTGCAGGCCTGCCTGGACGCCGACCAGGCCCGCTGGCTGCGCGAGCACCAACTGCGGGCCGAGCTGCTCAAGGCCCGCGCCCAGCTCGACGAGCGGCGCTGGGTGGACCGCGCCAAGGGCGTGCTGATGCAGTCGCGCGACCTGTCCGAGGAAGAGGCTTTTCGCCTGCTGCGCGGCGCGGCCATGAGCGCCGGTCTGCGGGTGGGCGAGGTCTCGCGCGGGGTCACCGAGGCCGCGCAGTGGGCCGAGGCGGTCAACCGCGCCGGGCGCCTGCGCATGCTGTCGCAGCGGGTGGTCAAGCTGGCCGCGCAGCGCCTGGACGGGATCGACCCGCGCCGTGCGCGCCAGGCCCAGGGCATGGCCATCGGCCTGGTCGATGACCACCTGTCGCTGCTGCGCGCGCTGCCCCTGCTGGGCGGACCCGACGCCCCGGCCCAGGCGGCGCTGCAGGCGGTGGAGCAGGCCTGGGCGCCGCTCAAGCCGCTGCTGTCGGCGCGGCTGTCGGCCGCCGCGCTGCAGCAGGCCGACGCCGCGGCCGAGCGCCTGCTGCAAGGCGCCGAGACCCTGACCGAGGCGCTGGAGGCCGGCGGCGCCCGCCGCGCCCTGCGCCTGGTCAACCTGTGCGGCCGCCAGCGCATGCGGGTGCAGCGCCTGGCCAAGGAGGCGATGCTGGCCGCCTTGCTGAATCAGCCGTCTCGCGAGGCCCTGCTGACGCCGCTGATGGACGACTTCGAGGCCACGCTGCTGGAGCTGGAGCGCGCGCCCCTGGGCGGCCACGCGGCCCGCGAGGTGCTGAGCGCCGCGCGTGAACAGTGGTTGCACCTGCTGCGCGGCCTGCGCCTGAGCGCCAGCCACGAAGGCCGCCAGGCCCTGGCGGTGGCCAGCGACGCGCTGCTCGAGCTGTTCGACCGCCTGACCGCCGACTACGAGCACAGCCTGCAGATGGTCCTGTCCTGAGCCGCGCCGGCCGCTGCGCCGCCGTGGTGCTCACCCCTGGTGCGCGGCCCGGTGCCGGTGCGCGCCATGCCTTGTCTTGGGGCGTGCGCCGGGCCCGCCGGGGCCGCGCACCGGGGGCGTGGGCCCGGTCCGCAGCTGGCCCGCAATTTGCAACACCTCCCGCAAGCCGCCGTCTCCGCACGGCGGTCCTCCCGCCCGCGACGACCGGGCCGCCACCAACGACGGTGGTGATCCGTCGGCCGGAGCGCCCGCTGCGCGCTCCGCCGTCGCCCTCGTCGCGTCAGGCGCCTGCCCCCGGGCTGGCGTCCGCTCCCCCCTGGTCCCGCACCGCCCCGGCCCTGGCCGCCGGGCGGTCGCATCCCGCATGGACACCCTATGAAAGTCGTCGTCATTGGTCATGGCATGGTCGGTCAGCAGTTCCTCGAGGCCCTCGCCGAGCGCGGGCTCTCGCAGGCCCAGGTGACCGTGCTGTGCGAGGAACCGCGCCCCGCCTACGACCGGGTGCACCTGTCCGAGTTCTTCGCCGGCAAGACCGCGCAGGACCTGTCCCTGGTGCCCGAAGGCTTCTTCGACCGGACCGGCTTCGCCCTGCACCTGAACACCCGCGCGGTGAAGATCGAGCGCCGCGACAAGACGGTGACCACCGCCGACGGCCAGGTCCTGCCCTACGACAAGCTGGTGATCGCCACCGGCTCCTACCCCTTCGTGCCCGGCGTGCCGGGGCGTGACCGCGACGCCTGCTTCGTCTACCGCACCATCGAGGACCTCGAGGCCATGACCGCCGCCGGCACCCGCTCGCGCAGCGGCGTGGTGGTGGGCGGCGGCCTGCTGGGCCTGGAGTGCGCCAAGGCGCTGCGCGACCTGGGCCTGCAGACCCATGTGGTCGAGTTCGCGCCGCGCCTGATGGCGGTGCAGGTGGACGAGGCCGGCGGCCGCGTGCTGCGCGAGAAGATCGAGGCCCTGGGCGTGCAGGTGCACACCGGGCGCAACACCACCGAGATCACCGACGGCGCCACCGCGCGCCACCGCATGGTCTTCGCCGACGGCAGCCACCTCGAGACCGACATGATCGTCTTCTCGGCCGGCATCCGCCCGCGCGACGAGCTGGCCCGCCAGAGCCTGCTGGCCCTGGGGGCGCGTGGCGGCGTCGCCATCGACGACCACTGCCGCAGCAGCGACCCCGACGTCTACGCCATCGGCGAGTGCGCCAGCTGGAACGAGCAGACCTTCGGCCTGGTCGCCCCCGGCTACGACATGGCCCGCGTGGCCGCGCGCCACCTGGCGGGCGAGGCCGGCGCCGCCTTTGCAGGCGCCGACATGAGCACCAAGCTCAAGCTGATGGGCGTGGACGTGGCCAGCATCGGCGACGCCCACGGCAAGACCCCGGGCTGCCGCAGCTTCCAGTACGTGGACGAGCTCAAGCAGGTCTACAAGAAGATCGTCACCAGCGCCGACGGCAAGACCCTGCTGGGCGCGGTGCTGGTGGGCGACGCCACCGAGTACGGCACCCTGCTGCAGATGGCGCTCAACGCGATCGCGCTGCCCGCCAACCCCGAGTTCCTGATCCTGCCCAGCAGCGACGGCCAGGCCAAGCCCGGCCTGGGCCCCGACGCGCTGCCCGACAGCGCGCAGATCTGCTCGTGCAACAGCGTCACCAAGGGCATGATCGCCGCCGCCGTGGGCGAGGGCTGCACCACCATCGGCGCGATGAAGGCCTGCACCAAGGCCGGCGCCACCTGCGGTGGCTGCGTGCCCCTGGTCACCCAGATCATGAAGAGCGAGATGGGCAAGCGCGGCCTGGCGGTGAACAACCACCTGTGCGAGCACTTCCCGCACTCGCGCCAGGAGCTCTACCACCTGGTGCGCGTGGGCCAGATCAAGTCCTTCGACGAGCTGCTGGCCCGCCACGGCCGCGGCCTGGGCTGCGACATCTGCAAGCCCGCGGCGGCCAGCGTGCTGGCCAGCTGCTGGAACGGCTTCGTGCTGGAGCCCGAGCTGGCCAAGCTGCAGGACAGCAACGACTACTACCTGGGCAACATCCAGAAGGACGGCAGCTACAGCGTGGTGCCCCGCATGCCCGGTGGCGAGGTCACGCCCGACGGCCTGATCGCCGTGGGCCAGGTGGCCAAGAAGTACGGCCTCTACACCAAGGTCACCGGCGGCGCGCGGGTGGACATGTTCGGCGCCCGCCTGGAGCAGCTGCCCCTGATCTGGGAAGAGCTGATCGCCGCCGGCTTCGAATCCGGCCACGCCTACGGCAAGAGCCTGCGCACCGTGAAGAGCTGCGTCGGCAGCACCTGGTGCCGCTACGGCGTGGACGACTCGGTCGGCCTGGCGGTGGCACTGGAGAACCGCTACAAGGGCCTGCGCGCGCCGCACAAGATCAAGTTCGGCGTCTCCGGTTGCACCCGCGAGTGCGCCGAGGCCCAGGGCAAGGACGTGGGCGTGATCGCCACCGACAAGGGCTGGAACCTGTACGTGTGCGGCAACGGCGGCATGAAGCCCCGCCACGCCGAGCTGATCGCCAGCGACCTCTCGCGCGACGAGCTGGTGCGCCTGATCGACCGCTTCCTGATGTTCTACGTGCGCACCGCCGACCGCCTGCAGCGCACCAGCACCTGGCGCGACAACCTGGAAGGCGGCCTGGACTACCTGAAGGACGTGCTGATCGCCGACAAGCTGGGCCTGGCCGCCGAGCTCGAGGCCCAGATGCAGCACGTGGTCGACACCTACCAGTGCGAGTGGAAGACCGCCGTCACCACCCCCGCGGTGCGCGCGCGCTTCCGCAGCTTCGTCAACAGCGACGCGCCGGACGAGCACATCGTCTTCGTCGAGGAGCGCGGCCAGATCCGGCCCGCCCGCGCCGAGGAACGCGAGCCCCTGGCCCAGTCCTGATCCCCGTGCAAGAAGGAGCCGACATGCCTTTGGACACCTCTCCCTGGACGCGCGTGTGCGCGCTGTCCGACATCCTGCCCGACACCGGCGTCTGCGCCCGCCTGGGCGCCGCCCACGTGGCGGTGTTCCGGCTGCAGGACGGCCGCCTGTTCGCCCTCGGCAACGTGGACCCGCGCTCGGGCGCCAGCGTGCTGGCCCGCGGCCTGGTGGGCAACCTGGGCGAGCAGCTGGTGGTGGCCTCGCCGCTGTACAAGCAGCACTTCGATCTGCAGACCGGCGTCTGCGTGGAGGACGACGCGCAGCGCGTGCCGGTCTACGCGGTGCGCGAGCAGGACGGCGGGGTCTGGCTGGCCCCGGCCGCCTGAGACCGGCGGCCGACGGGCGCCGGGCGGACCGGTCCACGGCCCAGCCCGGGCTCAGTCCATGAGCCTCAGGCCGCGGGCTGGGCCTCGCCGCGCTCGGCCGCCACCAGCTTGTCGATGATCTTGCGCGCCTGCACGCCGCCGCTGTCGATGTTGAGCTTGAGCAGGGTGCGCTCCGGGAACTCGTTCAGGTTGCGCTGCTGCAGCTCCAGCACCTCCAGGTCCTCGGCGAAGATCTTGCCCTGGCCGGTGCGGATGGTGTCGGTCAGCGCGGCGTCGTCGGCCTTGAAGTGGCGCGCCATGCCCCAGAAGTACCAGCAGCTGGTCTCGGTCTCGGGGGTGATGTAGTCCACCACCACCGAGTGCACCTTGCGCTCGGCCGGCGCATGGAAACCGCCGTGGCCCTGCAGCGCCACGCCCACGTCGATCAGCACGTTGCTGGGCGGCACGAAGCGGCAGATCTGCCAGCGGTCCACCGCGGCGGTCTTGTCCAGGCCGTTGGCCTCCATCGCCGCCTGCCAGAACGGCGGGGCATAGATCTTCTCCATGTAGCGCTCGGTGATGACGATGCCGTCCTCCACCCGCGTGGCCACCGGCGCTTCGTCGATCTCCTTCTGGCCGATGCTGGTGGCGTGCACGTAGGTCTCGTGCGTCAGGTCCATCAGGTTGTCGACCAGCAGGCGGTAATCGCACTTCATGTGGTACAGACCGCCGCCGTAGGCCCAGTCGGGCTGGTCGTGCCAGATCGGCACCGGGATGTCCTCGACCCGGGCCAGGGCGGCGTCGCCCGGCCACACCCAGACGAAGCCGTAGCGCTCGGCCACCGGGTGGCTGGCCACCGCCGGAAAGCCGCGCACCCGTTGCCCCGGCATGCTGACGGTGCGGCCGTCGCAGCCCATGGCCAGGCCGTGGTAGCCGCAGACCAGGTGGCCGTCGCGCACGAAGCCCAGCGACAGCGGGGCACCACGGTGCGGGCAGAAGTCCTCGACCGCCGCCACCGTGCCATCGGCCTGTCGGTAGAAGGCCATCGGCCGGCCGCAGATGCGGCGGCCCAGCGGCTTTTCGGTGCCGATCTCGTCGGGCATGGCGGCCACGTACCAGGCGTTGAGCGGGAACATCGGGGTCTCCTGAGGGTGAGCCGGCATCGCCATGGCGGGCCGGAAAGTTTATGATTGGATCCAATTCTGCGCTTTGCGACCCATCAAAGTCAAACATGACCGATCAATCGGATCCAATTCAGCCTGATGGCCCCGCCGGTGGCAGCGTGCTGGCCCGGCTGCGCGCCCGCATCATCGGCGGCCAGCTGGTTCCCGGCACCCGCGTCACCGAGGACGGCGTGGCCGAGGCCCTGGGCGTGTCCCGCACCCCCGTGCGCCTGGCCCTGCGCAGCCTGGAGCAAGAGGGCCTGCTGCAGCGCACCGGCAAACGCGGCCTGGTGGTGCGGGCCTTCTCCACCGACGACGTGCACTGCGCGGTCGAGGTGCGCGGCGCCCTGGAAGGCCTGGCGGCCCGCCGCGTGGTCGAGCGCGGCGCCACGCCCGAGCTGCTGGCCACGCTCGAGCACGCGGTGCGGCGCGGCCGCGAACTGCTGGCCAAGGGCCACCTGGTGCCCGAGGACGTCGAGGCCTGGGGCGCGCTCAACCGCGACTTCCACGGCGCCCTGGTCGGCGCCGCCGGCAGCCCGGTGATCGCCGACGCCATCGCCCGCAACAACCACCTGCCCTTCGCCTCGGCCGACTCCATCACCCTGGACACCGGCGCCCTGGACCGCGAGCACGACAAGCTGCGCCTGGCCCAGGTGCACCACGAACTGGTGCTGGACGCCCTGCGCCGCGGCGAGGGCGCCCGCGTCGAGGCCCTGATGCGCGAACACGCCTGGATCGGCGTGCGCTACGCCACCGTCCTCTGATACAACCCCGGGCCGTCACCCGCCACGGTCCACCCACCGCACCACACCCACCGCATGAACACCCTGACCCTGCGCATCGACCGCAAGACCGACGAGACCGCCGACGTCTGCGCCCTGGACCTGGTCGCCCCCGATGGCGCCGAGCTGCCCGCCTTCACCGCCGGTGCGCACCTCGACCTGCACCTGGGCGGCGGCCTGATCCGCCAGTACTCGCTCTACGGCGACCCGGCCGACCGCCGCCGCTACCGCCTGGCCGTCCTGCGCGAGCCGGCCTCGCGCGGGGGCTCCGCCGCGGTGCACGCCCTGCAGGCCGGCCAGGCGCTGACCGTCTCGGCCCCGCGCAACGCCTTCCCGCTCACCGCCAGCGGCCCCGCGCTGCTGCTGGGTGGCGGCATCGGCCTGACGCCCCTGCTGTCCATGGCCGACGCGCTGCACGCGCAGGGCCGCCCGTTCGCGCTGCACCTGTGCGTGCGCAGCCGCCAGCGCCTGCCCCTGGCCGCCCACCTGGCCGCGGTGCCCTGGGCCGCCCAGGTCCAGGTGCACGCCGACGACGAGCCCGCCACCGCCCTGGACCTGCCCGCCGTGCTGGCCGCCGCCGCCCCCGACACCCACGCCTTCTGCTGCGGCCCGGCCGGCTTCATCGCCTACGCCCGCGGCGCCGTGCAGGCCGCCGGCTGGGCCGATGCCCGCTGGCACAGCGAGTCCTTCACCCCGGTGGTGGTGCGCCACAGCGCCGACGGCCCCTTCGAGCTGGAACTGGCCCGCAGCGGCCGCGTCATCGTGGTCGCCGCCGACCAGACCGTCGCCCAGGCCCTGGATGCCGCCGGCGTCGGCGTCAGCACCTCGTGCGAGCAGGGCATCTGCGGCGCCTGCATCACCAAGGTGCTCTCCGGCACCCCGGACCACCGCGACAGCTACCTCACCGACGAGGAACTCGCCGCCGGCGACTGCTTCACGCCTTGCGTGTCGCGCTCGCGCACGGCGCGGTTGGTGGTGGATCTTTGAGGCGCTGGACAAGAGGCCAGCGTGTGCGTCACCTGACCTCTGGACCGCGTCGCCGTCAAGGCGACCCCGAGCTGGACAAGGCCCGGCCCCAAGGTGGACCGGGATCGGGCCGGTCGGTCACCGCAGGCAAGTGAGATTCGCAGCTAGTCCGTCACACTGATCTGGCCGCCACGGATCGCATCAAACAGCGCCTTGTGCATCGAGCCGTCCGGCATCACGAGCCGGGCGCGGGACTCCAGCCTCAGGCTCTTGAGCGCCGGACCGAAGACCGCGTAGCAGTCTTTGCCGTAGTGCTGTGCAGAGCGATAGGTCAGTCCGTCGTATCCCTGGTCATAGGCCTCGGCCGCGAGCTCCTGCGTGACCTCGATGCGGTTGGCCTGCAGCCCCGGAAACTCGCTGGCCAACGGCCGCAGGTCGAGGAGCGCCAGGGAGCGCTTCGTTCGCAAGGTCAGAAGCTGTCGGGACCTCAGCAGCTTGAGCGACAGAAAGGTGGCTTCACGGCGCACGGCCGATTCGTAGCAAGCCGTCGTCGCGCTCTCTGCGAAGTAGCCGACCGCAATGTTCTCCACATCGAATCGGCCGAGCATGCTGCCCACAGGCGCCATCTTCAACGGGCCGATCACGGTGGTTTCGGGGCAGGCTCTGATGCGCTGTACGCGGTGGATCGCCTGCGTTACCGGCAGGGTATAGGTCTGAAGATGTTCAAGGTCTTGCAGCTTCATCAGCGGGGATTCAGTTCCCCTCGTGCTTCGCGATCGTGAGCACCTTGTCCGATTGGCCTTGTTCGATCGCCTGGCGCGGCGTACCGCCGTTCAGGGCGCCGTGCGGCGACTCCAGGAACGACAACAGCGCCCAGCCTTCCGTGGTTCCGAGTGCAGCCGAAAGGCCGGGGAGCACGCTCCACATCGACGGCTCAAACTGCCAGCGTGGCATGCGGAAACCCCGCTTGGTCTGCGTCAGGCCGATGGCTCGGCCCTTGGAAATCCAAGCGTTGATCGTCACGCGCGTCGTCTGGACGAGCAGAGCCGCTTCGTCGGTCGACATCATGTCGGCGGCACCAAGTCGCTCTTGTCGAGCGGTCAGGCTGTTGGCAATCAAGGCGCGAACCGCAGAAGCAGGCACATAGCTGCTCGGCTCCTGGGGCGCTGGACGGGCTCTCGCAGCGGCACGGGGGCGGGTTGCGAGGGAGTTCGTGTGTACAGCTTCTTTCATCTCCAGCCTTTCTAGGCTTGCGTGCCCCGGAGGGCTGTGGCAGCCGCCTTACGGCGCGTTGCGGGCGTTGACCTTAAACGTCACGAAGAAGGCCTTCACTCGGCGCAACGGGTTCACCGGCGCGACCGCCGGGCGATCCGCACTCGCCTGTTGCTCGCGCTGCGCCGTGTCCTTGCGGACCTGAGCTCGGTAGTCAGGACTGAGAACCTTCAAGGGCTCCATCACCGGGCCCCTGAAAAGTGCGAGCCGCGCACGGACGGCCTGCACGAACGCCTCGTACAGCGTCTCATCGGCACAGTTCGGTCGCGACGAAGAAACCGCAACCTCACGCGTCACCCTGTGGCGATGGCGTAGCGCTTCCTCGTGCCGCTCGGCTTCCCTGCGAACGAATACCAGCATGGCATTTCCTTCCGAAACCAAGTCTGGGTGAACCGGTCGATCCATGATTGGATATCTTGTTTAATTCGTTAAGTTGGATTATGCCGCAAAGCCCTTGTGTCGTGGTCCGCTGCACGGCACCCCTTGCCATTGATCCCGATGAGGCGCTGCGCGATGAGCCAACTCATCTGGGCGGCAGCAGTTGGCTGTCGTCCCCCCTTCTGCGGTCAGTGGCTCGACCTCAGCCTGTGGCTTCATGAACCCCGCACTTGTCTTTTCGCGCTCCGGAGCACTCACCCCAACTCCCGACTCGCCAGCGCCGCAGCGGCGGCGCGGGTTTCGACCCCCAGCTTCTCGAACACGTGCTCCAGGTGCTTGTTCACCGTGCGGGGGCTCATGCCCAGGATCTCGGCGACGTCGCGGTTGGTCTTGCCTTTGGCCACCCAGGACAGCACCTCGGTTTCGCGCGGGGTGAGGGCGGCGCTGCTCAGGCGTGAGGGGGTGGCCTCGCCGGCGGCCTGGGGGCTGAGCAGCCACATCGATTCGCCCAGGCCGATGCGGCCCAGGTGGCGGGCCAGCAGCAGGCGGCCGTCGGGCAGGGGGCGGCTCAGCACCGGGGGCGGCGGGGCGGGCTCGGGCGTGGCGGCGGCCAGCCAGGCCGCGGCGCGCGCGGGGGCGTCGTCGGGGGACGGGCCGCCCATGAAGGCCTCGCCCAGCCAGCGCTGGGCCTGGGGCGATTGCCAGGCCAGGCGGCCGCGGTCGTCCACCACGGCCACGCCGTGGCCGCCCACGTCCACCGCCTCGCGGGCCAGCCGCACCGCGCGGGCGTTGCGCATGTGGGTGGCCAGGCGCACCTGCACTTCGGCGGCGCGCACCGGCTTGACCACGTAGTCCACGCCGCCGGCCTCGAAGCCCTCGACGATGTGCTCGGTCTCGGACAGGCCGGTCATGAAGATCACCGGGATGTGTTGCCAGGCCGGGTGGGCCTTGACCGCGCGGCAGGTCTCGAAGCCGGACAGGCCGGGCATCAGGGCGTCCATCAGGATGGCGTCGGGCGTGACCAGGTCCAGGCGTTGCAGCGCGGCCTCGCCGCTGTGGGCCACCAGCACGGTGGTGCCGTCGGCCTCCAGGGCCTGGGCCAGCGCGCCCAGGGTCTGCGGCTGGTCGTCCACCAGCAGGATGATGGCGCCGCTCATGGCCGCTCCGGGGTGGCGGCCAGGGCGTCCAGCACGGCCTGGAAGTCGAAGGCCTCGACCCGTGCGCCCAGGGCGCGGGCCTGGTCGGCGCAGTCGGGGTGCTCGGTGGCCAGGCGTTCCAGGGCCTGGCGCAGCCCCTGCGCGTGGCCCAGCCGGGCCAGGCGGGTGAGGGTGGAGACGAAGTCCGCCGGCAAGGCGCCCGGCGTCGGCGCCGGGGGCTCGGGCGGGGCCCAGCCGGGCACGCGCAGCTCGGCCAGCCACTCGAGCTGCAGGTGCTTCTGCAGCGCGGCCAGCAGCTCGCTCTCGATCACCGGCTTGTCGACGAAGGCCTGGGCGCCGGCCTCGGCCAGCTTGTCGGGCCGGTTCTCGAAGGCGTTGGCCGAGACCATGATGATGGGCACGTCGGGCCGGGCCGACAGGCTGCCGGCGCGCAGGCGGCGGGCGGTGTCCCAGCCGTCCATGTCGTCCATGGTGATGTCCATCAGCACGGCGTCGGGCACCTGGTGCAGCACGCTCTCCAGGCACTCGTGGCCGGTGCCGGCCTCGCGCACCTGGAAGCCCAGGGGCAGCAGCATGCCGGCCAGCATCTGGCGCTGGGTGGGGTGGTCGTCCACCACCAGCAGGGTGCGGCGCGGGCCCAGGTAGCCGGTGACGGGGCGGTGCGGGGTGGGTGCGGCCGGGTCGCGCGGCGGCGGCGCGGCGATCTCGCTGAGGTACAGCCGCACGGTGAAGGTGCTGCCCACGCCGGGGGTGCTTTCCACGCTCAGGTCGCCGCCCATGAGCTGGGTCAGCAGGTGGGTGATGGTCAGGCCCAGGCCGGTGCCGGGGTCGCCGCTGCGGCGGCCGGCGCCGGCGCGCTCGAAGGGCATGAAGATGCGCTCCAGGTCCTGCGCCGCGATGCCGATGCCGGTGTCGATGACCTGGATGCGGGCCACCTCGCGGCTGTGGTCCAGGCGCAGCGTGACGCGGCCCTGGTCGGTGAAGCGCACCGCGTTGCCCAGCAGGTTGATCAGGATCTGCCGCAGGCGCTTGGCGTCGGCGCGGATGTAGGCGGGCACGCGGCCCTCGGTCTCGAGCGTGAACTGCAGGCGCTTGGCGGCCGCCTGCGGCTCGACCATGCGCACCAGGTCGTCCAGGAACTCGTGCACGGGCAGGGGCGCCGGGTCCAGCCGCAGCCGGCCGGCCTCGATGCGGGCCAGGTCCAGCAGGCCGTCGATCAGGGCGTGCAGGTGCTCGCCGCTGCGGTGGATGGTGGCCACCGCGCGGCGCGGCTCGTCCGCCACGCGGGCGTCCTTCAGCAGGATCTGGGCATAGCCCAGGATGCTGTTGAGCGGCGTGCGCAGCTCGTGGGTGATGCCGGCCACATAGCGGGTCTTGGCCTGGTTGGCCGAGTCGGCCTGTTCCTTGGCGGCCTGCAGCGCGGCGTCGGTGCGGCGGTGGGCCTCGATCTCGCGCAGCAGCAGCTGGTTCTGGCGGTTCGATTCGTCCTCGGCCATGTGGCGGCTCTCGCTGCCCAGCACCATCCACCAGGCGCCCACCACCCCGGCCAGGCTCAGCAGCGCGAAGGCCTTCAGGAAGGGCGTGCGCAGGGACTCGGCCAGCGCCGGGTCCAGCCCCGATTGCTGGGCCCACACCACGCCCAGGATCACGGCCATCAGGGCCAGCAGCGACACCGTGGCCACCAGGTAGTGGGCGACGCGGAAGTTGATGCGCCGCGCCAGCGCCGGCGGCAGCAGCGCCACCAGCGCGGCGTGCACCTGCTCGGCGGTGCGCGCCTCGCTCTTGCAGCGGTCGTGGCAGCGCGATTCGAGGGTGCAGCACAGCGAGCAGATGGCCGCGCCGTAGGCCGGGCACCAGGCCATGTCCTCGGACTCGAACGGGTTCTCGCACACCGAGCAGACCACGGTCTCGCCGGGCTGCCAGCGCGGGGCCTCGTGGCGGGCCAGGTAGTAGCGGCCCCCGGTCCACCAGGCCAGCAGGGGCGACACCAGCAGGGCCACGCCCAGGGCGATGAACGGGGCCCAGGCCTGGGCCAGCGCGCCGAACACGCCGGAGTACGCCACCACCGCCAGCGTGGCGGCCACCAGCATGGCGCCCAGGCCCACCGGGTTGATGTCGTAGAGGTAGGCGCGCCGGAACTCGATGTGGCGCGGGCTCCAGCCCATCGGCTTGTTGATGACCAGGTCGGCCACCAGGGCCCCGACCCAGGCGATGGCGACGTTGCTGTACAGACCCAGCACATGCTCCAGGGCCTGGAAGACCCCCAGCGTCATCAGCAGCACGGCGATGGCGACGTTGAACACCAGCCACACCACCCGGCCCGGGTGGCTGTGGGTGAGCCGGGCGAAGAAGTTGCTCCAGGCCAGCGAGCCGGCGTAGGCGTTGGTCAGGTTGATCTTGACCTGCGAGACGATGACGAACACCACCGTGGCGGCCAGCACCCAGGCCGGCGAGGGAAACACGTAGGCGAAGCCCGCCAGGTACATGTGGGTGGGCTCGATCGCCTGCTCCACCGGCCACTGCTGCTGCAGCGCCAGGAAGGCCAGGAAGGCGCCGCCCAGCATCTTGAGCATGCCGGGGATGATCCAGCCCGGGCCGGCCAGCAGCACCGCAGCCCACCAGCGGTGGCGGCTCTCGGGGGTCTTCTCGGGCAGGAAGCGCAGGTAGTCCACCTGCTCGCCGATCTGCACCACCAGCGAGAAGGCCACGGTGGCGGCGGCGCCGAACATCACGGGGTCGAAGTCGGCACTGCCCGAGACCCGGCCGGCCAGGCTGCCGAACTCGGCAAAGCGCTCCGGCTCCTTCCAGGCCACGAAGGCGTAGGGCAGCACCAGCAGCAGGGCCCACAGCGGCTGGGTCCAGAGCTGCAGCCGGCTGATCAGCGTGATGCCGTGCATCACCAGGGGCACGATGCCCAGCGAGGCCACCAGGTAGCACAGCGGCAGCGGCCAGCCGGTGCCCATCTGCACCGCCAGGCCCAGGATGGCCGACTCGAGCGCGAAGAAGATGAAGGTGAAGCTGGCGTACACCAGCGAGGTCAGCGTGCTGCCCAGGTAGCCGAAGCCGGCCCCCCGCGTGAGCAGGTCCATGTCCAGCCCGTGGCGCGCGGCATACACGCTGATCGGCAGGCCGGTCAGGAAGGTGATCAGGCCCACCACCAGGATCGCGCACAGCGCGTTGGTGAAGCCGTAGCCCAGCGCGATCGCGCCGCCGATGGCCTCCAGCGCCAGGAAGCTGGTGGCGCCGAAGGCGGTGTTGCCCACCCGCGCCTCGCTCCACTTGCGGAAGTGCCGCGGGGTGTAGCGCAAGGCGTAGTCCTCGAGCGTCTCGTCGGCGACCCAGCTGTTGTAGTCGCGGCGGATGCGGAAGATCTTCTGCTGGGCGATGGACACGTCCGGGCCTTCGGGTGACGGGGAGAGGGCCTGGCGACTGTTGCAAGAAGCAGTCCCAGCCCGGCGTCTGCGTCGAATGACGTATTCGGGATGCGCGGGTCCGAACCGACCGTTGCACCCATGCCGCCGACCCCACCCCCACGCCCCGTGATGGTGCCCGGTGCCCCTGTTTGTCCACCGTCAGGAGATGCTCGTGTCGCAACGTGATGAAGATCTGAAGTCGGCCCAGCGCCGCAAGCTGCTGCAGGGCGCCGCCGCCCTGCCCCTGGCGGGTCTGCCGCTGATGGCGCGCGCCGCCACCCCGCCCACCGCCCAGGTGAACACCACCAAGCTGGCCGTCACCGACACCGAGGTGATCGTCGGCCAGCTGCACTCGGCCACCGGCACCATGGCCATCAGCGAGACCGGCTCGATCCAGGCCGAGCAGCTGGCCATCGACCAGATCAACGCCATGGGCGGCATCCTGGGCCGCAAGATCAAGGTCATCAAGGAGGACGGCGCCAGCGACTGGCCCACCTTCGCCGAGAAGAGCAAGAAGCTGCTGGTCAACGACCGCGTGGCGGCGGTCTTCGGCTGCTGGACCAGCGCCTCGCGCAAGGCGGTGCTGCCGGTGTTCGAGAAGGAGAACGGCCTGCTGTACTACCCCACCTTTTACGAGGGCCTGGAGCAGAGCAAGAACGTGATCTACACCGGCCAGGAGGCCACGCAGCAGATCCTGTACGGCCTGGACTGGGCGCAGAAGGAGAAGAAGGCCAAGACCTTCTTCCTGATCGGCAGCGACTACATCTGGCCGCGCACCTCGATGAAGATCGCGCGCAAGCACATCGAGAACTTCCAGAAGGGCAAGGTCGTCGGCGAGGAGTACTACCCGCTGGGCAGCACCAACTTCGGCAGCCTGATGAACAAGATCAAGCTGCAGAAGCCCGACTGCATCTTCACCGCCGTGGTGGGCGGCTCCAACGTGGCCTTCTACAAGGCGCTCAAGGCCGCGGGCATCACCGGCGACAAGCAGCTGCTGCTGACGCTGTCGGTGACCGAGGACGAGATGACCGGCGTGGGCGGCGAGAACTTCCAGGGCTTCTACTCGTCGATGAAGTACTTCCAGAGCCTGGCCAACGACAACAACAAGAAGTTCGTCGAGGCCTTCAAGGGCAAGTACGGCAAGGACGCGGTGATCGGCGACGTGACCCAGGCCGCCTACCTGGGCCCCTGGCTGTGGAAGGCCGCGGTGGAGAAGGCGGGCACCTTCGACATCGACAAGGTGGTGGCCTCCAGCGAGACCGGCATCGAGCTCAAGACCGCCCCCGAGGGCTACGTCAAGCTCGACAAGAACCACCACCTGTGGAGCAAGTCGCGCATCGCGATGGGCATGCCCGACGCCACTTTCAAGGTGGTGGCCGAGTCGCCCGAGCTGATCAAGCCCGATCCCTTCCCCAAGGGATATCAGTAACCCCCCCCCGAAGCGGCCTAGCGGCCGCCTCCCCCCAGGGGGCCACGCCAGTGGACCGGCCAAGCCGGATCCACGGCGTGCGCTGGGTTGTGTCGCCACTTGCCGAGGTCTGTATGAGCTTTTCGGAAATGTTGAACATCGGCCTGATGCAGGGCTTCGCGGGGCTGAGCCTGTTCGCGGTGCTGCTGCTGATGGGCCTGGGCCTGGCCATCATCTTCGGCCAGATGGGCGTGATCAACATGGCGCATGGCGAGTTCATGACCATCGGCGGCTACACCATCTACCTGGGCTCGCACCTGGCCAGCCAGTACGCGCCACAGTGGCTGCCCTACTACTTCCCGCTGGCGATCGCCTGCGCCTTCGCCTTCGCCTTCGCCGCCGGCTGGCTGGTGGAGTGGTCGCTGATCCGCCACCTCTACAAGCGCCCGCTCGACACCCTGCTGGCCACCTGGGGCGTGAGCCTGGCGATCCAGCAGTGCTTCCGCAGCTTCATCGGCCCCAAGGAGGTCAGCCCCACGCTGCCCGACTGGCTGCTGGGTTCCTGGGCCCCGGCGCCGGGGCTGGACATCCCGATCAACGGCCTGTTCGTGCTGGGCCTGACCGCCTTCACCACGGTGGGCGTGCTGCTGGCGCTGGCGCGCAGCCGCTGGGGCCTGCGGGTGCGTGCCACCGTGAGCAACCGCCAGATGGCCAACGCCATCGGCATCGACACCAGGAAGACCGACCGCCTGACCTTCGCCATCGGCTGCGGCATCGCCGGCATGGCGGGCGCGGCCTTCACCACCATCGGCTCGACCGGCCCCACCTCGGGCTCGCTCTACATCGTCGACTCCTTCCTGGTGGTGACCTTCGGCGGCGCCGCCAGCCTGCTGGGCACGGTGGTGTCGGCCTTCGGCATCGCGCAGACCCAGTCGATCAGCGAGTTCTTCATGGCCGGCTCGATGGCCAAGGTGCTGACCCTGTCGCTGATCGTGCTGATCCTGATGGTCCGGCCGCAGGGCCTGTTCGCCTCCAAGGTCCGCCGTTGAGTCCCGATTCCCCAGCCTGCCGGAGCCTGACCCCATGACTGCATTGAAGGATTTCATCAAGCGCTACCAGCTCGCCAGCCTGCTGGTCCTGGTGCTGCTGCTGGCGGTGGTGCTGCCCACGCTGCTGCCCATCTTCCGACTGAACCTGGTGGGCAAGTACCTGAGCTATGCCTTCGTGGCCATCGGGCTGGTGATGGTGTGGGGCTACGGCGGCGTGCTCAGCCTGGGCCAGGGCGTGTTCTTCGGCCTGGGCGGCTACGCCATGGCCATGTTCCTGAAGCTCGAGGCCAGCGACCCGATCACCACCAAGATCCAGAGCACGCCAGGCATCCCCGACTTCATGGACTGGAACCAGCTCACCGAGCTGCCCGCCTTCTGGGTGCCGTTCAAGAGCCTGCCCTTCGCGCTGGCCGCGGTGGTGGTGGTGCCCACGCTGCTGGCCTGGATCGTCAGCTTCGCGATGTTCAAGCGCCGCGTGGGCGGCGTGTACTTCGCCATCATCACCCAGGCGGTGGCGCTGATCCTGACCGTGCTGATCATCGGCCAGCAGGGCTACACCGGCGGCGTCAACGGCATGACCGACCTGAAGACCCTGGCCGGCTGGGACACCCGCACCGACAGCGCCAAGTACATCCTGTACTACCTGTGCGTGGCCCTGCTGGTGGGCGCGATCGTGCTGTGCCGCTGGATCCAGACCGGCAAGGCCGGCACCCTGCTGCTGGCCATGCGCGACAAGGAAGACCGGGTGCGCTTCTCGGGCTACGACGTGGCCCATTTCCGGGTCTTCACCTTCTGCCTGGCGGCGGCGCTGTCGGGCATCGGCGGCGCGCTGTTCACGCTGCAGGTGGGCTTCATGTCGCCCAGCTTCGTGGGCATCGTGCCCAGCATCGAGATGGTGATCTTCGCCGCGGTGGGCGGGCGCATGAGCCTGGTGGGCGCGGTGTACGGCACGCTGCTGGTCAACGCCGGCAAGACCTTCTTCTCGGAAAGCTTCCCGGACCTGTGGCTGTTCCTGATGGCCGCGCTGTTCATCGGGGTGACCATGGCTTTCCCGATGGGGCTGGCCGGGCTGTGGGAGAGCCAGGTCAAGCCCTGGTGGCAGCGCCGCCAGGCCCGCGCCGCCCGGCCGGTGGCCGGCACTTCCACCGCGGTGGCCGGCCCGGCCGCCGGTGCACCGGCCAGTGCCCCGGTCAGTGCCGCCACGCCGCCCGCACTGCCCCCCGGCACCGCCGCCCAGCAGGCCTGATCCCCGCCCACGCCCCAGGAGAGCGCCATGAGCAACACCGACTTCGCCCTCGCGGTGGAAGACCTCACCGTGTCCTTCGACGGCTTCAAGGCCATCGATGCACTCACGCTGTACATCGACAAGAACGAGCTGCGCGTGATCATCGGCCCCAACGGCGCCGGCAAGACCACGCTGCTGGACCTGATCTGCGGCAAGACCAAGGCCAGCGGCGGCAGCATCAAGTTCAAGAACGCCGAGCTGACCCAGATGGCCGAGTTCCAGCGCGTGCGCCTGGGGATCGGCCGCAAGTTCCAGACGCCGTCGATCTACGAGAACCTGAGCGTGTTCCAGAACCTCGAGGTCTCGTACCCCAAGGGCCGCTCGGTGTTCGGGGCGCTGGGCTTCAAGTGCACCGACGAGGTCAAGGCGCGGGTGCAGGTGGTGGCCGAGGAGATCCACCTGGCCGACCGGCTGGACACCGAGGCCGGCCTGCTCAGCCACGGCCAGAAGCAGTGGCTGGAGATCGGCATGCTGCTGATGCAGGACCCCGAGCTGCTGCTGCTGGACGAGCCCATCGCCGGCATGAGCGCGCGCGAGCGCGAGATGACCGCCGAGCTGCTGCAGCGCATCTGCACCAACCGCGCCGTGATCGTCATCGAGCACGACATGGAGTTCGTCAAGCAGATCGCCCACAAGGTGACCGTGATGCACCAGGGAAAGATCCTCGCCGAGGGCTCGATGGACAAGGTCCAGAACGACCCCAAAGTCATCGACGTCTACCTCGGCCATTGAGGCCCCACCCCCGAAGCGGCCGAGGCCGCTTCCCCTCAAGGGGGCGCCGCCAGCGGCCTGGCCAAGCCGGATCCGCGGCGGCCGCCGGGTGAATGCACCACAAGGAGTTCGTGATGTTGAGTGTGAAGGACCTGTTCGTCGCCTACGGCCAGAGCGAGGCGCTGCACGGCATCTCGTTCGACGCCGCGCCCAAGGAAACCGTGGCCATCATGGGCCGCAACGGCATGGGCAAGACCACGCTGTTCAAGAGCCTGATGGGCGTGCTGCCCACGCGCAGCGGCTCGGTCACGGTGGCGGGGCACGAGATCAGCCAGGACGAAAGCTTCCGGCGCGTGGCCAAGGGCATCGCCTACGTGCCGCAGGGCCGCATGATCTTCCCGACCCTGAGCGTGGAGGAGAACATCCAGACCGGCCTGGAGAACAGCAAGACCCGCCGCATCCCCGACGAGGTCTACGCGCTGTTCCCGGTGCTGTGGGACATGCGCCGGCGCAAGGGCGGCAACCTCTCGGGCGGCCAGCAGCAGCAGCTGGCCATCGCGCGCGCCCTGGTCACCGAGCCCAAGGTGCTGCTGCTCGACGAGCCCACCGAGGGCATCCAGCCGTCCATCATCAAGGACATCGCCAAGGCGCTCAACGAGATCCGCAAGATGCGCGAGATCACGATCGTGGTGAGCGAGCAGGTGCTGAGCTTCGCGATGGATGTCGCCGACCGCCTGTTCGTCATCGAGGGCGGCCGACTGGTGCACGAGACCGCCCGCGCCGACACCGACGTCGCGCGCATCAAGCAATACCTGTCCGTTTGACCCCCAACCTCAGCGAGGAGCCGCACCATGGCCGAGACCCTGATTTCCGTCGACCTGAACCAGTCGCCCACCACCAACGAGAACGTCCACAACCGCTGGCACCCGGACATCCCGATGGCGGCCTGGGTCAACCCCGGCGATGACTTCATCCTGGAGACCTACGACTGGACCGGCGGCTTCATCCAGAACAACGACAGCGCCGACGACGTGCGCGACATCGACCTGACCACGGTCCACTACCTGACCGGCCCGGTGGGCGTGAAGGGGGCGGAGCCGGGTGACCTGCTGGTGGTGGAGCTGCTGGACATCGGCGCCAAGGACGACAGCCTGTGGGGCTTCAACGGCTTCTTCAGCAAGAAGAACGGCGGCGGCTTCCTGACCGAGCACTTCCCGCAGGCCCAGAAGTCCATCTGGGACATCGAGGGCATGTTCACCAAGAGCCGCCACGTGCCGGGGGTGCGCTATGCCGGCCTGATCCACCCGGGCCTGATCGGCTGCCTGCCCGACCGCAGCATGCTCGAGATGTGGAACACCCGCGAGCAGGCCCTGATCGACACCAACCCCGCCGGCGGCCTGGCCAACCCGCCCTTCGCCGGCACCGCCCACATGGGCCGCCTGACCGGCGACGCCAAGGCCAAGGCCGCCGCCGAGGGCGCGCGCACCGTGCCGCCGCGCGAGCACGGGGGCAACTGCGACATCAAGGACCTGTCGCGTGGCGCCAAGGTGTTCTTCCCGGTCTACGTGGAGGGGGCCGGCCTGAGCGTGGGCGACCTGCACTTCAGCCAGGGCGACGGCGAGATCACCTTCTGCGGCGCCATCGAGATGGCCGGCTGGGTGCACATGAAGGTCACGCTGATCAAGGGCGGCATGGCCAAGTACGGCATCAAGAACCCGATCTTCAAGCCCAGCCCGATCACGCCCACCTACAACGACTACCTGATCTTCGAGGGCGTCTCGGTGGACGAGCAGGGCAAGCAGCTCTACCTGGACGTCAACGTGGCCTACCGCCAGGCCTGCCTGAACGCCATCGAGTACCTGAAGAAGTTCGGCTATTCGGGTGCCCAGGCCTACAGCATCCTGGGCACGGCGCCGGTGCAGGGGCACATCAGCGGCGTGGTCGACGTGCCCAACGCCTGCGCCACGCTGTGGCTGCCCACGCAGATCTTCGACTTCGACATCAACCCCACGGCCGCCGGCCCGGTGAAGCACCTGGACGGCAGCATCCAGATGCCCTTGTCGCCTGACCTTTGAGCCACGGCCCGAACGCCCCCGAAGGAGCCCGCCGCATGCCCACCTACGACTACGCCTGTGCCGACTGCGGCGGCTTCGACGCCTTCCGCACCCTGGCCCAGCGCAACGACCCGGCCACCTGCCCCGACTGCGGGGCCGCCTCGCCCCGCGTGTTCGCCAGCGCCCCGCGCCTGGCCCTGCTCGACGGCGGCGTGCGCAGCGCCATCGCCACCAACGAGCGCGCCCGCCACGAGCCCGGCAGCAGCCGCGACTACCAGCGCCTGCGCCACCCCGCCGGCTGCGGCTGCTGCAGCACCGGCCGCAGCAAGTCCACCGTGACCGCCGCGAACGGGGCCAAGGCCTTCCCGAGCAAGCGGCCCTGGATGATCAGCCACTGAGGGCGGACGGCGGCGGCCGCGCCTGGCCGCCGGCGGCTACGGCGCCGCCGACCACCGCCCACGCCGCGCACCCGCTGTGGCGGCTGGCGGCCGCGCGGACCCCGGTGCAGCTGGGGGGCAGGCCGGGTCGCTTCGCCCTCAGAGCGCCACGCCCAGGCGGCTGAGCGAGCCCATCACGGCCTGGTCCATCCGGGCTGCCACCCAGCTGCTGCCGTCCGCGGCCCGGTAGGCGGTGTTGCTCAGGGCGAAGGCAGCGAAGTCACCGCCGCGGTCCAGCACCGTCTCGGCCTGGAAGCCGGGGGTGTGTCCGTCGTGGGTCAGCATCAGCCGATGCGGGGTGGCCAGGGGCACCCAGCCCCAGCTGTAGTCCTCGGAGCCGCTGGCGGCGCGCAGGCCGGCCACGTAGGCGGGGGGAAGGGGCGTGTTCTGACCGGTCAAGGCCCTCAGGTGCCAGTGCAGCCAGCGGGCGTGGGCGCTGGCGGGACAGGACCACAGGCCGGCGGGGCCCAGCAGGTCCAGCCACGGCTGGGTGGCCAGGCTGTCTTCGGTGGCCACGACCTCGACCAGCTGCCCCGCAGGGCCTTCGTGGCCCCACAGAGGCTCGTCGCCACGGGGTACGAAGGAGCGCCACGCGCCGGACAGCCCCAGCGGCTGCAGCAACAGGCGCTGGAACAGGGCCTCGAAGGACTCGCCGCTCAGGGCCTCCAGCGCGGCGGCGACCACGATGTAGCCGGCGTTGGAGTAGCTGTAATCGCGGCCCGGAGCCAGCCCGGCCACCGGCGGCTGGCTCAGCAGCCAGTGGCTGAACCATTGCCGCCGTCCGATCAAGGTGGTGGGCAGCGGGTCCTGGTTGCTTTGCAACGCGTCCCACAGCGCCGCTTCTGCGTCACTCCCGCCGGAGAAGTCGGGCAGGGCGCCGCGGTGGTGCAGCAGTTCACCCAAGGTCACGTCGGCCAGGGCCGGGTGGAGGTCGTCGGCCCAGGCCGCGAACGCCTGGGACAGCGGGGTGTCGACCGACGGCCCGCCTTGCGCGGCCAGCGCCAGCACGGTGGCGCAGGTCATGGCCTTGGTGCACGAACCCACGGGGAAGCGGTCGGCCGCCGTGGCGGGGTCGGATCGGCCCTGGCGCCGGCGGCCGGCCACGGACACGGTGCCGCCCGTCAAGCCCACATGGCCCAAGGCCAGGGCCACCAGGCCGTCTGCCACGGCGGCGGCCGATTCGGCGTCCAGCGCCTCGGCGACCGGGGAGGGATCGCCGCTGCCGCCGCAGGCGGACAGCGCGGCGGCCGCAGGGGCGGCCAGCAGCAGGCGCAGGCAGCCGCGACGCGACAGCGGGGGCCGCGCGCAGGAGAGGGAGGCCGGAAGGGGGCGGCGGTGGGGCATCGGGAGCTCCGCAGTGGGGACGTGCCCACTGTCCGCCGCGCCACCCCCGGCGCCCCCAAAGGCCGGCCAAAGGCCAGCCAAAGACCGGCGTCGGCTCAGGGGCGCACAGGCAGGGTGCGCAGCAGCTGCTCGAGCGCTTGGCTGACCTCGGCGGTGGCCTCGCGCTGCAGGTAGTGGCCCGAGTCCGGGACGGTGTCGGCCGGGGCGGCCAGCTGGCGCTGCCAGTCGTGGCGCAGGGCCTGCAGGGTGCGCTGGTAGTCGGGGCCGTCCAGCGGCCCGAAGCGGCCCGAGAACAGCAGGCGCGCCGGCAGGCCCGCAGGCAGGGGCGGCAGGGTGTCCAGGCACCGGGACTGGGCGTCGAACTCGGCGCGCATGGTGGCCGAGAACACGGTGGCGCGCATGCCGGCCAGCACCGCTGCCGCCGGGCGGGCGTCGCGCTGCAGCGTGGTCCAGTGGGCGGGGTGGGTGGGGTCCAGCAGCAGCAGGCCCGCGGTGTCCTGCGGGTACATCCGCGCAAAGGCCACCTGGTAGAGCCCGCCCAGCGAGTGGCCCACCAGCAGGTAGGGCGGCGGCACGTGGGCGTCGCTCAGTGCCTGGTGCAGCTGCCGCGCCGCGGTGCAGGGGTCGTGCGGACCGGCCGAGGCGGGCGTGGCGCCGTAGCCGGGCCGGTCGGCGGCGAAGACGCGGTGGCGCGCCGACAGTCGGGGCCACCAGGTGCTCCAGGCCGAGCGGTCATCGCCCAGGCCGCTTTGCAGCACCACCACCGGCCGGGTGTCCGGGCCGGCCAGGCTGTGGGCCAGTGGCGCGTCGGCCCCTGGCCCGGTGACGGGCAGCGGAGCGGACGCGCAGCCGGCCAGCAGGGCCACGGACAAGGCCATGGACAGGGCTGCGGCTGCCCGAGGCGGCGCGGCCGGTGGGGTGTGTCGGACGGATGGGGAATGGAGGCGCATCGGGTGGTGGTGGGGCATTGACCGGTGCGATGGTAGCCATGCCGCCTTTGGCTTGGCCAAAGGTGGTGCCGCTACAGTCGCCGCCATGCACCTTCTGCTGGTTGAGGACGATCTGGACCTGGGCGCCGCCCTGCTGGCCGCGCTGCGCGCCGAGGGCGCCAGTGTCCAGTGGGTGCGTTCCGCCGAGCAGGCCGACGCGGCGCTGGGCCCCGAGGTCGACCTGGTCCTGCTGGACCGCGGCCTGCCCGGCCAGGACGGCCTGGCCCTGCTGCGGCGCTGGCGCGCGCGGCAGCTGGCGGTGCCGGTGGTGGTCATCACCGCGCGCGCGGCTTTGGCCGACCGGCTGCAAGGCCTGGACGAGGGGGCCGACGACTACCTGGTCAAGCCCTTCGAGGTGACCGAGCTGCTGTCGCGGGTGCGGGCGGTGCACCGCCGCCACCGTCAGCAGGCCAGCGACCGCTGGCAGCTGGGCGCCCTGGTGGTGGCGCCGCGGTCGCACCAGGCCTGGCTGGACGGTGAGCCGCTGCCGCTGTCGGCGCGCGAGTTCCAACTGCTGCTGGCCCTGGCCCGGGACCCCGGTGCGGTGGTGTCCAAGCCCCTGCTGGGCCAGTTGCTGGAGCCGTTGGGCGACCCGGTGGATGCCGCCACCGTCGAGGTGCACCTGTCCAACCTGCGCCGAAAGATCGGGGCGGAGCGCATCCGCACGGTGCGCGGCGTGGGCTACCAGCTGCGGCCATGAGTCCCGTGCCCATCCCTCACGCGGCCCTCCGGAAGACGCCGGCACCGCGCCGCCTGCCCTCCCTGCAAGGCCGCCTGCTGTGGGTGCTGCTGGCGGCGCTGGGTGGGGTGGTCGCGGTGCTGCTGGCGGTCGACTTCCTGTCGTACCGGCGTTCGGTGGCCGAGGGCGAGACCCAGCGGGTTGCAGCGCAGTCCCTGGGCGAGTCCTTGGACGGCGCCGACGAGGCGGTGGCGGTGCGCATCGTGCAGGCCACCGAGCGCCAATTCAACCGCAGCCGCCAGAACGCCGGCCTGCAGGGCATCCAGGACCTGCAGTTCCAGCTGCAGACCCGTGACGGGCGGGTGGCCTATGCCTCGCCGGCCCTCGCCGGGCGACCGGCGGTGCTGGCCGCCGAGGTCCATCCCCCGGTGCTGCGCCTGGACGGGCGGGCCTATTGGCCGGGCTTGCACGAGGGCCCGCTTTGGCGCGTGCTGCTGCTCGAGCCCGTGGTCGAGGACGGCCTGGCGCTGCGCTGGCTGGGCGGTGGCCTGCTGCCCTCGGTGCTGCTGGCGGTGCCCTTGCTGATGCTGCCGCTGTGGTGGGCGGTGCGAACCGGCCTGGCCCCGCTGCGCCGGCTGGCCCAGGCCGTGGCGCAACGCCCGCCGACGTCGGTGCAGCCACTGGGCCTGGCGCTGCGCCACGCCGAGTTGCAGCCGCTGGCCGACGCGATCGACGGCCTGCTCGACCGCGTGCGGCGGCAGCTGGCGCACGAGCGCACCCTGATGCACGACACCGCGCACGAGCTGCGCACGCCGCTGGCCGTGGTGGCGGCCCAGGCCCATGCGCTGGTCCACGCCCCCGACCCGGAGGCCCGCGAGGCGGCCCTGCAGGGCCTGCAGCGCGGGGTGCAGCGCAGCTCGCACCTGGTGGAGCAGCTGCTTTCCCTGGCGCGCCTGGAGTCGCCCGCCGCGGCCCCGGTGGCCGAGCCGGTGGACCTGGTGCAGGCCTGCCAGCGCCACCTGATCGACCTGGACCCCCTGGCGCAGGCGCGCGGCATCGAGTTGTCGCTGAGCGCGCCGCCCCGTGCCATGGCGACGCTGCCACCCGCAGCGCTGCACTCGGTCCTGGACAACCTGCTGCGCAACGCGCTGCAGCACTGCCCGCCCGGCGCCCAGGTGGAACTGCGCCTGGCCACCGGGCCCAACGGCCACCGCCTGGAGGTGCTGGACGACGGCCCCGGCCTGCCGCCCGATGAACGCGAGCGCGCCTTTGAGCGCTTCTTCCGCGGGGCGGGCGCCGGCCCCGGGTCCGGCCTGGGCCTGACCATCGTGCGCGAGGCCGCCCGCCAACTGGGCGGCACCGCCAACCTGTCGGCAGGCGTGGGCGGCCGCGGGCTCCGCGTGGTGGTGGAGTGGCCGGCCTGAGCCTCAGGCGCCACGGGTCGGTCGACCTGAAGCCTTGGTGGTGTGAGTTGGCTTCAGGGCTCGTCGGCTCCGGGGCGCGCCGACAGGCGATACCCGCCCGTGGGCTGTGCCACCCCGATCCGGCCGTGTCGGACCTGATGCCGCCGCTCGAGACGGGCTCTGATCATGGTCGCTGCCCGGAGTGGATGACTGAGTGGTGGACAGGCCGGCACCGCGCCCCTCAGTGCTGCCCCACCCCCAGCCACGCGTCCAGCGGCGTCGGGTCGTCCAACAGGGCCTCGCTGTCGCCGCGGAAAGCGATGCCGCCGCGGTCCAGCACGATGGCGTCGTCGGTCACGCCCAGCACCATCTGCGGGTGCTGCTCGACCACGATGGAGGACAGGCCTTCCTCGCGGCCGACGCGGCGGATGGCGCGCAGCAGTTCCTCGACGATGATCGGGGCCAGGCCTTCCAGGGGCTCGTCGAGCAGCAGCAGCTTGGGGTTGAGCACCAGGGCGCGGGCGAAGGCCAGCATCTGCTGCTCGCCGCCCGAGAGCTGGGTGCCCAGGTTCTGGCGGCGCTCGTCCAGCCGCGGGAAGAGCTGGTAGACGCGTTGCGGCGTCCAGGGGCCGGGGCGCATCACGGCGGTCAGGTTCTCGTGCACCGTGAGCGACTTGAAGATGTTGCGCTCCTGCGGCACCCAGCCGATGCCGGCGCCGGCGCGGCGGTGCGAGGGCAGGGCGTGCAGCGCGGTGCCGGCCAGGTGGATGCTGCCGGCGTGGCGGCGGGCGGCGCCGGCCAGGGTGTCGATCAGGGTGGTCTTGCCGGTGCCGTTGCGGCCCAGCAGGGCCAGGGACCGGCCCTGGGGAATGGTGAAGGACACCTCCTGCAGGACCACGGCCTCGCCGTGGCCGCAGCTCAGGCCCTGCACCTCAAGGAGTGGGGTGGTGCTCATCGGGGAATGCTCAGTGGCCCGGCCGGATGCCGGCCATGGAGTCGCCCAGGTACACCGCCTTGACCTGCGGGTCGGCGGCGATGGCCTCGGGCGTGCCTTCGGTCAGCACGGTGCCGTTCACCAGCACGGTCATGGACTTGGCGAAGCTGAACACCAGGTCCATGTCGTGCTCGATCAGCAGCACGCTGACGTCGTCGGGCAGGGCGGCCACGGTGGCCAGGATCTCGCCGCGGTCGGCGGCGGGCACGCCGGCGGCGGGTTCGTCCAGCAGCAGCACGCGCGGCTGCAGGGCCACGGCCAGCGCGATCTCCAGCAGGCGGCGCTTGCCGTAGGGCAGCTCGCGGGTGGCCTGGTGGGCGTGGTGGTCCAGGTGGAACCGGGTCAGCAGGGCCTGCACCTCGTCGACCACGGCGGCGTCGGCGCCCAGGGGCTGCCACCAGCGGCGCGAGGCGCCGCGGCGCTGGCTGACCACCAGGGCCAGGCTTTGCGCCGGGCTGAGGGACGGCCAGAGCTGGTTGATCTGGAAGGTGCGCACCAGGCCCAGGGCCACGCGCTGGTGCGGCGGCATGGTGGTGATGTCCTGCCCGGCCAGCTCCACGCGGCCCTCGGTGGGTGGCAGCACGCCGGTGAGCTGGTTGATCAGCGTGGTCTTGCCGGCGCCGTTGGGGCCGATCAGGGCGTGGCGCGCGCCGCGGCGCAGCGTCATCGAGACCTGGTTGGTGGCGGTGATGCCGCCGAAGCGCTTGACCAGGCCGTGGGTCTGCAGCACGACGTCGTTCATGAATGGAGCCCCTCGTTCGCGAATGCCTGCGCCCGCTCCCCCGAGAGGATGCCGGCCTGCATGGGCGCGGCCCGGTGCACGGCCCGCCTCATTTCGCCCCCTTCTTGAACCAGCGCCAGGGGCGCAGCAGGCGGTCGCGGCCGACCAGCATCAGCAGCACCAGGAACAGGCCGACCCAGAAGGTCCAGTACTGCGCGGTCCAGGCGCTCAGCACGTCGTGCATCAGCTTGAAGGCGATGGCGCCGGCCAGGCCGCCCCACAGCCAGCCGGCCCCGCCGATGACCAGGGCCAGCATGATGTCGGCGCTGCGGTGGAAGTCCAGCACGTCCAGCGAGGCGAAACCGGTGGTCTGGGCCAGCAGCGCGCCGGCGGTGCCGGCCAGGGCCGCGCCCAGGGTGTAGGCCACGGCCAGGCGGCCCTGCACGCTCATGCCCGCGCTGGCCAGGCGCAGCCGGTTGTCGCGCAGCGCCTCGAGCGAGACGCCGAAGGGCGAGTGCAGCACCCGGCGCATCACCACGAAGGCCAGGAACAGCACCGCCAGCGAGTAGAACGAGGCCACGCGCGCGCCCAGGTCGAACGCCCAGGTGCCCAGCAGCGGGCCCATCAGCACGCCTTGCAGGCCGTCGGCGCCGCCGGTCAGGCCGTCGAACTTGTTGGCCAGCTCATACAGCACGCCAGCCACGCCCATGGTCACCATCAGGCGGGTCAGGTCGGTGCCGCGCACGATCATCGGGCTGGTCAGCGCACCCAGCACCGCGCCCAGCGCGGTGCCCACGGCCAGGCCCAGCAGCGGGTCGGGGTTCAGGTGCTTGGCGAACAGCGCGGCGCCGTAGGCCCCCAGGCCGAAGAAGGCCGCGTGGCCCAACGACACGATGCCCGCATAGCCCAGCACGATGTCCAGCGACAGCGCGAACAGCGCGGTGATGGCGATGTCGTTGACCAGGGCGGCGTGCTGGGGCAGGGCCACCGGCACGGCCCAGATCGCCAGCCACAGGGCCAGCTCCCAGGGCTTCCAGCGGGCCGGGGCCAGCAGTCGGGTGGAGAGAGTGTCCATCTCAGCGCTTCTCCCGCGTGAAGAGGCCTTGGGGGCGCCACAGCAGGATGACGATCATCAGCACGTAGACGATGAAGGCGCCCAGTTTGGGCACGTAGTACTTGCCCATCACGTCGGCGCAGCCCAGCAGCAGGGCGGCCAGCAGCGGGCCGGTGATGGAGCTGGTGCCCCCCACCGCGCAGACGATCAGGAAGTACACCATGTACTTGAGCGGGAAGCTGGGCTCCATGCCCAGCAGGTCGGCACCCAGCGCGCCGCCCAGGCCGGCCAGGCCCGAGCCCATGGCGAAGGTCAGCAGGAACACCCGGTCCACCGGGATGCCCAGGCCGGCGGCCACCCGCGGGTCGTCCACCGCGGCGCGCAGCCGGCTGCCGAAGCGGGTGCGGGTGAGCACCGCCTGCAGCGACACGGCCAGCGCCAGGCACACGCCGATGACGAACAGGCGGTAGTGGCCCATGCCCAGCTGCCAGGCGCCCTCGCCCCACTCGAAGCGGCCGCGCAGCCACTCGGGCGTCTGCACCGTCACCGGCGACGAGCCCGCCGCCCAGTCCACCGCGGCCACCGCCATGAAGGTCAGGCCGATCGAGAACAGCACCTGGTCCAGGTGCGGTTTGCCATACAGGTGGCGGTAGAGCGTGCGCTCGAGCACCGCGCCGATCACCGCCGTCACCGCGAACGCGGCCGGCAGGCACCACAGGAAGGGCCAGCCGTGGCGCTGCATCAGCAGCACCAGCACATAGCCCCCGGCCATCGCGAAGGCGCCGTGCGCGAGGTTGATGAAGTTCATCAAGCCCATCGTCACCGCCAGCCCCAGCGCCAGCACGAACAGCAGCATCCCGTAGGCCGCGCCGTCAAACAGCAAAGTCAGCATGACTGCCCATCGCGCCTTGCGGCGCCCGTTTCATCCAAGGTCCATTCGTGGATCCGGCCATGCCGGTCCGCTGCGAGTGCCCCTCCGTGCGCAGCACCAGGCCATGCACCACGGCTTGCCACTGCACCCCGCCGCGCAGGGTTTGGTCAAGGTCCATGCGCGGATCCGGCTCTGCCGGTCCGCTGCATGCGCCCCCTCGGGGGGCAGCGACTGGCAAGGAGCGTGGGGGCCTCAAGTCCCATGCGCGGATCCGGCTCTGCCGGTCCGCTGCATGCGCCCCCTCGGGGGGCAGCGACTGGCAAGGAGCGTGGGGGCGTTATTTCTGCTTGCCCGGATCCTTGACCGACTTCTGCACGTCGAACTCGACGTTCCACAGCTGCCCGTCCTTCTTTTCGACCTTGCGGGTGTAGATGTCCTGCACGATCTCGCGGGTCTGGGCGTCGATCAGGATCTGGCCGCGCGGGCTCTCGAAGACCTGGCCCTTGAGCGCGGCCATCAGCGCGTCGTTGCCGGCGCCCTTGCTGGCGTTCAGGCCGTTGTAGAGCGCGCGCATGCCGTCCCAGCCGCCCACCGCCATGAAGTTGGGGCGGAACTTGTGCATGGCCTGGAAGTCGGCGACGAACTTCTTGTTCATCGGGCTCGGGTGGGCCGCCGAGTAGTGCTGGGTGGTGACCACGCCCAGGGCGACATCGCCCATGTCGCCCAGCTGGTCGTCGTCGGTGATGTCGCCGGTGCCGATCAGCTTGATGCCGGCCTTGTCCAGGCCGCGCTCGGCGAACTGCTTCATGAACTGCGCGCCCTGGCCCGAGGGCAGGAACACGAACAGCGCGTCGGGCTTGGCGTCGCGCACCTTCTGCAGCGCCGGCGCGAAGTCGGGGCTGCGCAGCGGGGTGCGCAGCTTCTCGAGCACCTGGCCGCTGTTGAGCAGGATGCGATCGGCGAAGTACTTCTCGGCGTCGTTGCCCGGGCCGTAGTCGGTGACCAGGGTCACGACCTTCTTGATGCCGTTCTTGGGTGCCCAGTCGCCCATGGCCACGGCGGCCTGGGGCAGGGTGAAGCTGGTGCGGGTGATGTAGGGCGAGGCCTCGGTGATGCTGGAGGTGGCCGCGGCCATCACCACCATCGGGGTCTTGCTTTGCGTGGCGATCGGTGCGGTGGCCAGGGCCAGCGGGGTCAGGCCGAAGCCGGCCAGCGCCACCACCTTGTCGTTGACCACCAGCTCCTGGGCCAGGCGGCGGGTGTTGTCGGCCACGCCGGCGTCGTCCTTGATCAGCACCTCGACCGTCTTGCCACCGGCCTTCTTGCCGTTCTGCGCCTGGAACAGCGCGATCGCGGCGGCGATCTGCTTGCCGGTGGACGCGCTCTGGCCGGTCATCGGCAGGATCACGCCGATCTTCACGGTGTCGGCCTGGGCCTGGGCGGCGAAGGGGGCGGCGAGGGCGCTGGCGCAGGCCAGGGCGATCAGGTGGCGGCGTTGGGGCATGGCGGGGCTCCGGCTCGGGTGGGTCAGTGGGCGGGATTGTGGGCAGCGCGCCCTCCGCTTTCGCCTAGGGCTCACCCGCAGTGCAAGGCATGGCTGCCCACTAGCAGCTATCGCGCGCAGGCATGAGCCTGCGGACGGCGCGGCGCCCGGGCGGTGGCGGCGACAATCACGCGATGCGCACCGAGAAGCCCGCCGACCCCGCCGCCGACCCGGCGGCCCTGCCGCTGCCGCCCGTCGACCGCTTCCGGCCGACCAACCGCCGCCAGCGCCTGAAGATCATCGCCCTGACGGTGGCGGTGGTGGTGGCGCTGTGGATGCTGCTGCTGCTGCGCCCCGGTGCCCACCCGCGCCCGATCCCGGGCGTGACGCCCACGCCCTGCAAGCCCGGTCAGACCCAGGGCTGCGTCGGCGGCCAGGCCAACGTGGTCCTGCTGCCCGCCGAACCGGCCGCCAGCCGTTGAGCAGAAGCCCCTGAGCAGGCGCAGCCGGCTCCGGGGGCTCCAGTCATCCACGCCGACGCCGGGCCGCTCCCAAGGCGGCGTGGAGCCCCCGTGGGGGGCGGAGCGGGCGCAGCCGGCTCCGGGGGCTCCATGTCACCAGATCCGGATGCGGTCGGTGGCGGGCTTCCACATGCGGTCACCCTCGCGGGTGCCGAAGGCGTCGTGGAAGCCGTCGGTGTTGACCGCGGCGCCGTTGGCTCGGAAGGCCGAGGGCGAGTGCGGGTCCATCTTGAGCAGCTGCAGCGAGCGCTCCTCGCGCATCTTCTCGCGCCAGGCCTGCGCCCAGCCCAGGAAGAAGCGCTGGGCGCCGCTGCGGCCGTCGATCACCGGGGCCGGCTGGCCCTTGAGCGAGCGCACATAGGCCTGGTAGGCGATCTGCAGGCCGGAGAGGTCGGCGATGTTCTCGCCCAGCGTCAGCTGGCCGTCGAGCTTGCGGCCGGGCAGGGGCTCGTAGGCCCCGTACTGCGCCACCAGCTTGGCGCCCAGGGCCTCGAAGGCGGCGCGGTCGGTGTCGGTCCACCAGCTGCGCAGCGCGCCGTCGCCGTCGAACTGGCTGCCGCTGTCGTCGAAGCCGTGGCTGATCTCGTGGCCGATCACCGCGCCGATGGCGCCGTAGTTGGCCGCGTCGTCGGCGCTGGGGTCGAAGAAGGGCGGGCGCAGGATGGCGGCCGGGAAGACGATCTCGTTGGCGCTGGGGTTGTAGTAGGCGTTGACGGTCTGCGGCGTCATGCCCCATTCCTTGCGGTCCACCGGCTGGTCGGCCTTGGCGGCCCGGCGCTGCCACTCGAAGGCGCTGGCGCGCAGCGCGTTGCCCAGGGCGTCGCCGGGGCGGATCTGCAGCGCGCGGTAGTCGCGCCACTGGTCGGGGTAGCCGATCTTGACGGTGTACTTGGCCAGCTTGGCCCGGGCCTGGGCGCGGGTCTCGGCCGACATCCAGCCGGCCTGCTCGATCGAGGCCCCGTAGGCCGCCATCAGCTGGTCGACCAGGGCCAGCATGCGGGCCTTGTGCTCGGGCGGGAAGTGGCGGGCCACGTAGACCTGGCCCACGCCTTCACCCAGCATGCCGTTGACGTGTGCCACCGCCTGCTGCCAACGCGGCTTGGGTGAGCGGGTGCCATGCAGCGCGGTGCCGCGCAAGGCGAAGTGGGCGTCGCGCAGGGCCTTGGGCAGCACCGGAGCCAGGTCGTCCAGCAGGTGCAGGCGGGCATAGAGCTTCCAGTCCTCCAGCGGCCGCTCGGCGAACAGGCGGGCCACGCCGACCGCCACGTCGGGCTGCGAGACCACCAGCTGCTGGCTGCGGCCCACGCCGGCGCCACCCAGGAAGGCGGTCCAGTCCAGGCCCGGGGCACGCTCGGCCAGCTGCGCCACCGTCATCGGGTTGTGCATCTTGACCGGGTCGCGCAGCTCGGCAGCGGGCCAGTGCAGCGCGGCCAGGCGGGTTTCCAGGTCCAGCACGCGGCGGGCCGCGGCCTCGGGCCGGCGCTCGCCGGCGTGGCGGGCCAGCACGCCCAGGTAGCGCAGGTAGGCGGCGCGGGCCTTGGCCAGGCGGGCGTCGTCGGTCTTCAGGTAGTAATCGCGCTCGGGCAGGCCCAGGCCGGACTGCCAGGTCATCACGCGGTTGACCAGGGGTTCCTTGGGGTCGGCGTCGACTTCCAGCGCCAGGGGGCTCACCGAGCCGCCCATCGAGCGACCGAACCAGGCGGCCAGGGCGCTGCGGTCGGGCAGCGCGGCGACCTCGGCCAGCAGCGGCCGCACCGGGGCCAGGCCCCGGCGGTCGATGGCGGCGGTGTCCAGGAAGGCGGCGTAGGCGTGGCCGATCTGGGCCTCCAGGCCCTGCAGGTGCTCGCGGTGGGCGGCCAGTTCCTCGACGATGGCGCGGACCTGGCGGTCGGATTCGTCGGCCAGCAGGGTGAAGGTGCCGGTCTCGGCCTTGTCGGCCGGGATCACGGTGCGCTGGAGCCAGCCGCCGTTGGCGGCGCGGAACAGGTCGTCCTGGGGGCGCACGGCGGGGTCGGCACCGCTGAGGTCCAGACCGGAGCGCAGGGTGGACGCGGTGGAGGGCAGGGCGCAGGCCAGCAGGACGGCCAGCGCCAGCGGGCGCAGGGAGAGCAGGGGCATCGGGGTACAACGGCAGGGGGTGGAACCGGCCGCCCGGGTGGGGTGGCCGGCGCGGATCGCCCGCGGGTGAGCGGGTGGGGCCAGGGTGTCGATTCTGTCCCGGGAGCCGCAGCGCGCTGGTCGGGATCTGCCCGCTCCCCTAGAATCCCGCCCCCTTTGCCGGTGGCGCAGCGCCGCCGGCGCCGTGTTTCCCGATCCCCACCGCGCCCGCCCCATGGACATCGTCGTTCTCGAAGAACTCAAGGCCTACATCGAACCGCTGACCCCCGACGAGCACGAGGCGCTGGAGCGCAGCCTGCTGGCCGAGGGCTGCCGCGACGCGCTCGTGCTGTGGGACCACATCCTGGTCGACGGCCACAACCGCTACGGCATCTGCCAGAAGCACGGCCTGCCCTTCAAGACGGTGCAGCACCCGCACCTGAAGTCGATGGAGGACGTGCACCTGTGGATGATCGACCAGCACCTGGGCCGCCGCAGCCTGTCGGATTTCCAGCGCGGCGTGCTGGCGCTGCGCAAGCGCGAGATCCTGGGCACCCGCAAGGAGCGCGTGCTGGCCAGCGCGGCCCCGGCCGCCCCGGCCGCCGCCGCGCCCGCGGGTGACGCGCCCTGGGACGAGGGCGCTGCCCCGGCGGCCGCCCCGGCCGCGGCCAACCTGCCCCCACCGCAGCCGCTGAACAACCGCGCCGCGGTGGCCCGGGCCGCGCGCCTGACGCCGGCCCAGGTGCAGGCGATCGAGAAGATCACCCAGCAGGCCGCACCCGAGGTGGTGGCCGCGGTGCGCTCGGGCGAGATCACGATCAACGCCGCCGCCGCCGTGGCCAGCCTGCCCGCCGAGGAGCAGAAGGCCGCCGCCACCGCCGGCAAGGACGAGCTCAAGCAGGCCGCCAAGCGCGCCCGCGAGCTGTCCAAGCCCAAGAAGGACAAGGCCGCGCCCGAGCTACCGCCCGAAGCCGCCGACCTGGACACCGAAGGCCTGCGCGCCAAGGTGGCCGAGCTGACCGCCGAGAACACCCGCCTGCGCGAACGCGTGGCGGACCTGCAGGCCGCCCTGCAGCGCGCCACCGCCGCCGGCTGACGTTCCTCAGGCCGTCGGCCCCATGAAAACGGCCGCCCGAGGGCGGCCGTTTCGCCTCCGGGGCGGGCGCCGGGCCCGCCCGGGGCGTCACTTGAACTGGTGGTTCAGCGTGGCGTACCAGAAGCGGCCGCGCGGGTCGGCGAAGGAGCCGGCGAAGCCCGCCGCGTGCGAGCCGTGGCTCGACGAGGCGGTGAAGGGCGGCGCGGTGTCGAACAGGTTGCGGGCGCCGACGGTGACGCGGGTGTCCTTGAAGCCTTTGTAGGTCACGGCCAGGTTCCAGCGGCTGGTGTCCTTGACGTCGTAGGCGGTGGCCACGCCCAGGTTGGCGTCCACCACCGCGGCGGACTCGGTCCAGCCCTGCACGAAGGTGTTCTCCAGCGACGCCGCCCACACGCCCTTGGACCAGTCGAAGGCCAGGGTGTGCTGCCAGCGCGGGATGGGCTGCACGCCCCCGGCCGACTGGCCCAGGTAGCTGGTGTAGGCCGTGCCCTTGCCGTTCTGCTGCTCCCAGACGCTGATGTAGGTGCCGGCCAGGCCGACGCCCAGCTTGCCCCAGTCGTCCAGGCCGAAGCCGGCACGCAGGTCCAGGTCCCAGCCCGAGGTGCGCAGGCCGCCCAGGTTCTCGACCGGGGTGTCGATGAACGAGATGAAGCCGTCCGGGGTGCGGGTGATGCGGCCCTTGTACTTGTCGTACAGCTCGGTCGAGCTCATCAGCTGGTCGCCCGAGATCACGCCGATCTGGTCGGACTTGCGGATCACCCAGTAGTCCAGCGCGACGCTGACGTTGCGCATCGGCTCGGCCACCACGCCCAGGGCGAACTGCTTGCTCTTCTCGGGCTTGAGGTTCTTGTCGCTGCTCAGGCGCACGTTGAACTGGGTCTCGCAGCGCGGGTCGTCGGCATGGCCGGCGGGGCAGTTCGGGTCGACCTGCACGTCGGCGGTGTTGGTGTTGGACACCGGGCTGTTGACGTCCCACAGCGTCGGGGCGCGGAAGCCGGTGCCCGCGCTGGCGCGGAACATCAGCGCCTTGCTGGGCTGGAAGCGCAGCTTCAGGCTGGGGTTGAAGCTGCTGCCGAAGTCGCTGTAGTGGTCGTAGCGGGCCGCGGCGCTGACTTCGAGGCCCTTCATGAAGGGCATCGCCAGTTCGGTGAACAGCGCGACCACCTTGCGGCTGGCCGAGGTGGTGGGCACCGAGCCCTCGCCGCCGATGTGCGAGCCGGCCGAGTACTCGGCGTTGACCGGCTTGTCGCGGGCGGATTCCTCGCGCACGTCGGTGCCGATGGCCAGGGCCATCGCGCCACCGTCCAGGCGGCCGATCTCGCGGCTGGCCTTGGCGTCCAGGCCGACCACGGTGTTGGTGGACTTGCGCACCACGCCGGTCAGCGAGGCGGCGTCCAGCAGCGCCTGCCCGGCGGCGTCGTTCGGGCCGAAGGGGTTGATGTGGCCGCTGCGCAGGGCCGCCAGGTAGGGTTCCTGCAGCAGGTAGCCGTTGTAGCGCAGCTTGCCGGCGGCCTGGGCCACGCTCAGGCCCAGGTCGTAGTCCCAGGCGCCCCAGGTGCCGGTCACGCCCCCCACCAGGCGGTACTGGTCGTTGGTGTTGTTGTTGATCCGGTTGCCCATGTCGAGCGAGCGGGTGGCGATCTCGGCGTAGCCGTCGCCGTCAGGGTCCCAGTCGGCGGCGGTGTAGCCCAGTCGGGTGAGCAAGGCCAGCGGGAAGTAGGCGCTGCTGGTGGGCATCAGCACATTGGGGTAGCTGCCGTCGGCCTTGACCTTCATGGCGTCGCCGCTGATCGGCGTGGGGGCGACCCGGCCGATGGTGTGGTTGCGCGCGAAGGAGGCCTCGACGAAGGCCATGGTGTCGGCATTGAGCGCGAAGGTGGCGCGGCTGAAGACGTCGGTCTTGGTGCTGTCGGGCAGGTTGTCCAGCATGGCCGCGTAGATCGCGCGGCAGCGCTTGATCGGGTCGCCGCTGGGCGTGAGGGCGACGCTGCCGTCGTCGTTGTGGGCGGTCTGGACCACGGAGTTGACCGGGTCGCAGGCGGCCATGTTGGCGCCCGGGTTGTCATAGGCGCCCGGGCTGATGCCCAGGTCCATCAGGCGGCCCGGGAAGGCCCGGTACGAGGTGGGGGGCGCCGAGCCGGGCACCTCGGTGGCGTGGCGCAGGTACAGGCCCTGGTCCACCGCGCGGATGCGGGTCTGGTCCTTCAGGTTGGCGGTGACCAGCAGGTTGTAGCGGTCGGTGCCCAGGTTGCCGGTGCCCCAGGCCATCGACACGCCGGCTTCGCGGCCGCCGACGCCGGCCTCGGTGTCGCCGTAGCGCAGGGTGATCTCGCCCTTCTCGTAGTCGCGGCGGGTGATGAAGTTGATCACGCCGGCCACCGCGTCACTGCCGTAGATGGCCGAGGCGCCGTCGCGCAGCACCTCGATGCGCTCCAGCGCGGCAAAGGGGATGCTGTTGAGGTCGACCGCGACCGAGCCGCCGATCGAGCCGAAGGGGTGGCCCGCCAGGCGGCGGCCGTTGAGCAGCACCAGGGTGGAGTTGGGGCCCAGGCCGCGCATGTTGGCGTTGGAGGTGGCGTAGCCGGCACCCTGGGTGCCGTCGGACACCATGCCCGAGATGGCGGCGACGCGCCGCAGCACGTCCTCGACGTTGACCGCGCCGCTCTGCTCGATCTGCTCGCGGCTGATCACCGTGACCGGCAGCGCGGTCTCGGCCGCCAGCCGCTTGATCGAGGAACCGGTGACCTCGACCCGTTGGGTCTCTCCGCCGGACTGGGCCAGCGCCGATGAGGCGAAAAGACCGCTGCCAATGGCCAGGATCAGGCTGGCCGCCAAGGGGTTGCGCACGAACATGGATCCTCCAGGGGTATGGACGAAGGTGCCTGTCTCGGCTGTGGGTGAGCCGGATCGGCGACCGCGGTCGATTCTCTGGAGCGTGTCCGATTCGTGTCGGTTGATGAATTAGGGGGGGTGTGGCCCCGGCGTCACAGGGGAAGCCTGCGGGGGCGGCATTCACCGCGCCCGCTGGCCGACGCCTCACATGCTGCGCCGATACTGCCCGCCCACCTCGAACAGGGCGCTGGTGATCTGGCCCAGGCTGCAGCAGCGCACCGCGTCCATCAGCACCGCGAACACGTTGCCGTTCTCGATCACGGCCTGCTGCAGGCGGGCCAGCTGCACCGGGGCCTCGGCCGCGTGGCGTCGGTGGAAATCGGCCAAGCGCTTGAGCTGGCTCTGCTTCTCGTCGTCGGTCGAGCGGGCCAGCTCGATGTGCTCGGGCACCGGGTCGCCCTTCGGGTTGCGGAAGGTGTTGACGCCGATGATCGGGTACTCGCCGGTGTGCTTGAGCATCTCGTAGTGCATGCTCTCTTCCTGGATCTTGCTGCGCTGGTAGCCGGTCTCCATCGCGCCCAGCACGCCGCCGCGCTCGGCGATCTTCTCGAACTCGGCCAGCACCGCCTCTTCGACCAGCTCGGTCAGCTCGTCGATGATGAAGGCGCCCTGGTTGGGGTTCTCGTTCTTGGCCAGGCCCCACTCGCGGTTGATGATCAGCTGGATCGCCATCGCGCGGCGCACGCTGTCCTCGGTGGGCGTGGTGATCGCCTCATCGAAGGCGTTGGTGTGCAGCGAGTTGCAGTTGTCGTAGATCGCGATCAGCGCCTGCAGCGTGGTGCGGATGTCGTTGAACTGGATCTCCTGCGCGTGCAGGCTGCGGCCGCTGGTCTGGATGTGGTACTTCAGCTTCTGGCTGCGCTCGTTGGCGCCGTACTTCTCCTTCATGGCCACCGCCCAGATGCGGCGCGCCACGCGGCCCAGCACGGTGTATTCCGGGTCCATGCCGTTGCTGAAGAAGAAGCTCAGGTTGGGCGCGAAGTCGTCGATGTGCATGCCCCGCGCCAGATAGGCTTCGACGAAGGTGAAGCCGTTGCTGAGCGTGAAGGCGAGCTGGCTGATCGGGTTGGCGCCGGCCTCGGCGATGTGGTACCCGCTGATCGAGACTGAATAGAAGTTGCGCACGTCGTGGTGCACGAAGTACTCGGCGATGTCGCCCATGACCTTGAGGCTGAACTCGGTCGAGAAGATGCAGGTGTTCTGGCCCTGGTCCTCTTTCAGGATGTCGGCCTGCACCGTGCCGCGCACATTGGCCAGCACCCACTCGCGGATCTTCTCGGCCTCGGTGGGGGTGGGCTCGCGGCCGTTGTCGGCCTTGAACTTGCCCAGCTGCTGGTCGATGGCCGTGTTCATGAACATGGCCAGGATCGACGGCGCCGGGCCGTTGATGGTCATGCTCACCGAGGTGCTGGGGTTGCACAGGTCGAAGCCGTCGTACAGCACCTTCATGTCGTCCAGCGTGGCGATGCTGACGCCGGAGTTGCCGACCTTGCCGTAGATGTCGGGCCGGGCGTCGGGGTCGTTGCCGTACAGGGTGACCGAGTCGAAGGCGGTCGACAGGCGCTTGGCGGGCATGCCCTCGGAGACCAGCTTGAAGCGGCGGTTGGTGCGGAAGGCGTCGCCCTCGCCGGCGAACATGCGGGTGGGGTCTTCGCCCTCGCGCTTGAAGGCGAAGGTGCCGGCGGTGTAGGGGTAGCTGCCGGGCACGTTGTCCAGCATCAGCCACTTCAGGATCTCGCCGTGGTCCTCGTAGGCCGGCAGGGCCACCTTGCGGATGGTGTTGCCGCTGAGGGTGGTGTGGGTCAGCGCGGTGCGGATCTCCTTGTCGCGGATCTTCACCACGTACTCGCGGCCGGCGTAGGCCTTGACCATGTCGGGCCACTGGGCCAGCAGCTGGCGGGCGTCGGGGTGCAGGCGGGCGGCGCGCTGCTCGGCCAGGGCCAGCACGGTGTTGCGGGCACCGTTCTTCTCGGTGCTGTCCTCGGCCAGCATGCGGGCCGATTCGGTGAGCTGCTGCACCTCGCGCGCCAGGCGGGCCTGGGCGCGGGCGCGGGCCTTGTAGCCGCGCACGGTGTCGCTGATCTCGGCCAGGTAGCGGGTGCGGGCCGGCGGTACGACGGGTGTCTGGTGGGTGCTGTGGCGGGTGTCCACGCGGGGCAGGCGGCCGTCGGGCAGGGCCAGGCCCTTGGCCTGCAGGCGGGTCTTCAGGGCCTGGTAGAGCGCGGTGACGCCGTCGTCGTTGAAGCGCGCAGCCTGGGTGCCGAAGACCGGCATCTGGTCGGGCGACTGGTTGAAGGCCTCGCGGTTGCGCTGCACCTGCTTGGCCACGTCGCGCAGCGCGTCGGCGGCGCCCTTGCGGTCGAACTTGTTGATCGCCACCAGCTCGGCGAAGTCCAGCATGTCGATCTTCTCGAGCTGGCTGGCGGCCCCGAACTCGGGCGTCATCACGTACATCGGCACGTCGACCATCGGCACGATGGCGGCGTCGCCCTGGCCGATGCCCGAGGTCTCGACGATCACCAGGTCGAAGCCGGCGGCCTTGCAGGCGGCGATGGTGTCGGGCAGGGCGGCCGACACCTCGCTGCCGGTGTCGCGCGTCGCCAGGCTGCGCATGAAGACGCGGTGGCGGTTGCTGCCCACGCCGCCGCCGGGCCGCCCCAAGGCGGCGTGCGCCCCCTCGGGGGGCAGCGAAGTCCGCGCAGCGGCGAGCGTGGGGGCCGACCATTCTCCTGTCGCGTTCATGCGGATGCGGTCGCCCAGCAGGGCGCCACCGCTCTTGCGGCGCGAGGGGTCGATGCTGATGACGGCGATGCGCAGGCGGTCGTCCTGGTCCAGGCGGAAGCGGCGGATCAGCTCGTCGGTCAGGCTGGACTTGCCGGCGCCGCCGGTGCCGGTGATGCCCACCACCGGGGCGGTGGAGGCCGCGGCGGCCTCGCGCACGGCGGCCCGCAGGGCGGGGTCGGCGTCGCCGTTGTCCAGCGCGGTGATCAGCTGGGCCAGGGCGCGCCAGGCGGGTTCGGTCTGGCCCTGGAGGGCGGCCACGGAGGTGGGCGCGTGGGCCGACAGGCTGCGGTCGCAGCGCATGACCATCTCGCCGATCATGCCCTGCAGGCCCATGCGCTGGCCGTCTTCGGGGCTGTAGATGCGCACGCCTTGCGCGGCCAGGTGGCGGATCTCCTCGGGGACGATCACGCCGCCGCCGCCGCCGAAGACCTGGATGTGCTCGCCGCCACGCTCGCGCAGCAGCTCGACCATGTAGCTGAAGTATTCGGTGTGGCCTCCCTGGTAGGAGCTGACCGCGATGCCCTGCACGTCTTCCTGCAGCGCGGCGGTGACGACCTCGTCCACGCTGCGGTTGTGGCCCAGGTGGATCACCTCGGCGCCCATGTTCTGCAGGATGCGCCGCATGATGTTGATGGCGGCGTCGTGGCCATCGAACAGGCTGGCCGCGGTGACGAAACGCACCTTGTGCTGCGGGCGGTACTGGGCCAGGGCCTGGAATTCGGCGGAGAGGTCGGTCATGGCGGGCTCGGTCGGCGGGTGGCGGCGGGCGGGTTTGGTTGACGTTTACGTCAACGTCAACTGAAGATGATGCCATGGCGTCCCCGCGCGTGGCTGACGCCGCGACGGCCGCGCCGCTGGTGTTTTCCCGTAGTCAATCCTGCGCAACGGGGCCGCTGTTACCCTCGGGCACATGACGTTTCTGGCCATCGACATCGGCAACACCCGCCTGAAGTGGGCGCTGTACGCCTCGCCCCAGGCCGGGGCGGCGGTGCTGGCGCACGGCGCGGCCTTTCTGGAGACCATCGACGGGCTGGCCGAGAAGGAGTGGCAACACCTGGCACCGCCCTCGTCGATGCTGGGCTGCGTGGTGGCCGGTGAGGCGGTGCGCCGCCGCGTCGAGGAACAGCTGGAGCTGTGGGACCTGACCCCGCGCTGGGTGGTCTCCGGCCCGAACGAGGGCGGCGTGACCAACGGCTACGACCACCCGACCCGCCTGGGCACCGACCGCTGGGTGGCGATGATCGGCGCGCGCGGCCACGTGCTGGCGCGCGGGCCGGCGCGCCCGGCGCTGGTGGTGATGATCGGCACCGCGGTGACGGTGGACGCGGTGGACCGCGACGGCCATTTCCTGGGGGGGCTGATCCTGCCGGGCCACGGCATCATGCTGCGCGCCCTGGAAAGCGGCACCGCCGGTCTGCGGGTGCCCACCGGCGAGGTCATGCCCTTTCCGGCCAACACCTCGGATGCCCTCACCAGCGGCGGCACCTACGCGATCACCGGCGCGATCGAGCGCATGCGCCGCCACCTGCGCGAGCGCAGCGGCGGCGAGGACCCGGTGGTGCTGATCACCGGCGGCGCCGGCTGGAAGGTGGCCCCCTACCTGGACATGCCGCACGAGCTGCTCGAGTCGCTGATCTTCGACGGCCTGCTGCGCATCCAGTCGCACCGGCTGGCGCTCTGAGCGCGGTCGCCGCCTGAGCGGCGGCCCGGCGATCTCATGCGGGCGGCGGCGTACCCGGTGGCGCGTCGGCGGGCGGGGACTGCAAGCGGCAGCGGGCCAGTTCCTCCCGCAGGGACTGGACCTGTTCGCGCACGGTGGCCATCTCGCGGCGCATGTCGTGCAGGATCTCGCGCTCGATCCGGCGCTCTTCGGTCTCGACCCAGGCCGCGGCCAGCGCCGCCGTGACCAGGGACAGCACCCCGAAGCCCAGCAGCACCACGAACACCGAGAAGATCCGCGAGGCGGTGGTGGTGGGCACGATGTCGCCATAGCCCACGGTGGCGGCGGTGGTGAAGGCCAGCCACAGGCCATCGGCCAGGGTGGGGGTGGTCGGCTCCAGCACCCAGTAGCCGGCGCCGCAGGCCAGCAGCACCGGCACCGCGCTGATCAGCAGGTAGACCAGTCCGCCGCGGGTGATCAGGTGCTGGATGGACCAGACCATGCGCAACAGGGACCCCAGGGCCACCACCATCCGCAGCGCCAGGGCGCCGGTCGAGCCCACGCTGGTGGGCGCCACCACCGAGGCCAGGAGTCCCAGGACCAGGATCAGGTCGGTGGGGTTGGCGCGCAGGTGGTGGACCGGCTCGCGGGTCAGGCGGGCAACGTGCACCAGGCTGGTCAACAGCACCGCGGCAGCCACCAGGTAGGCCCCGTCGGCCAGCCACCCGATGCTGCCATGCAGCATCTCGGCATAGAAGGCCGGGATGGTGAGGGCCTGCGCCAGCAACACCGGCCAGCGCCAGCGCCGCTCGGCCCGGGCGGCCGCCACGCTCTCGCGCGGGGCCAGGCTCAGGCCCCAGCGGCCGCTGCGGCGGACATAGGTGTGGGTGTCGAGGCTCCAGCGGGACATGGCTTCAGGCTAATGCGGTCGGGGGCACGGGCCTTGACCGACCTCAAGTCCGCAGTTTGAGCATGTGGGCCACCACGGTGGCGATGCTCTGGTCGATCTCCAGGGCCTGGCGGAAGGCATCGCCTACCGCCAGTGCCGGGAACCAGTCGTGTTCCTTGAGGGTGTCGTTCCAGAGCGCCGATTCGGCGGTGCGCTGCACCAGGTCCTGGAGCACGGCCTTGGCCGGCGCCGGGGCGTTGGCCGGCCCGAACACGCCGCGCCAGTTGGCCAGCTCCAGCGGCACGCCGGCGGACGACAGGGCCGGGATGCCGCGCAGCGCGCGGCGCGCCGACACGCCCAGCGGCACCAGACGCTTGGCGGCCAGGTCGGCCTTGACCTCGCCCAGGCCGGCGATCAGGAC
>CALRTJ020000004.1:0-220791 GCA_943371055.1 Hydrogenophaga intermedia
GACGTTCCAGCCACCGCTTCCAGTCCTTCTCCTGCATCGCGCTCTCCAGGCCTTCCGGCTTGTCGCCGTACGCCTGTCACGATGCCCTGCCACTGGCTCATGGCGTGCGACCGTCACCACCTAACGGGCAAAGAGCCTTTTTCATGGCGGGCCCGGTTCTTGCGGAGTCGGCGACATGCCGCACGCACCGCTACGCGCCTTGCCCGCCACCATCGACCTGGAAGCCTCCGGCCTGGGCCGCGGCAGCTACCCGATCGAGGTCGGCTTCGTCCGCTCCGACGGACTGAGCTGGTGCAGCCTGGTGCGCCCCCCCGAGCACTGGCGCCACTGGGACCCGCAAGCGGAACGGGTGCACGGCATCACCCGCGAGCAGCTGCTGCGCCACGGCCGCCCCGCGCTGGAGGTGGCCAAGGCCCTGAACGCGGCGCTGGCCGGCCAGACGGTCTACAGCGATGCCTGGGGCAATGACTGGCCATGGCTGCACCAACTGCACGACGAGGCCGGCCTGCCGCCCGCCTACCGCATCGAGGCGGTGACGGCCCTGCTTGATGAACCCCGGCGCGATGCCCTGCCCCCGCTGCGCCTGCAGGCCTTCGAGGCACTGGGCATCCATCGCCACCGCGCCAGCAGCGACGCGCTGGCGCTGCAGTGGGCGCTGGGGCGGCTGCTGCCGTCCTGAGCCGGCATGGAAAAGGGGCGCCGCAGCGCCCCTGTTGACGACCCGAGCGGGAACGCTCAGTTGTTCTCGCCGAGCTGGTCCAGGATGGCCGGGTTCTCCAGCGTGCTGGTGTCCTGGGTGATGGCTTCGCCCTTGGCCAGCGAGCGCAGCAGGCGGCGCATGATCTTGCCCGAGCGGGTCTTGGGCAGGTTGTCGCCGAAGCGGATGTCCTTGGGCTTGGCGATCGGGCCGATCTCCTTGCCCACGTGGTCGCGCAGCTGCTTGGCGATGGCCTTGGCTTCCTCGCCGGTCGGGCGGGGACGCTTGAGCACGACGAAGGCGCAGATGGCCTCGCCGGTGGTGTCGTCCGGGCGGCCCACCACGGCGGCCTCGGCCACCAGCTCGGTGCAGCTGACCAGGGCCGACTCGATCTCCATCGTGCCCATGCGGTGGCCCGAGACGTTCAGCACATCGTCGATGCGACCGGTGATGGTGAAGTAGCCGGTCTTCTCGTCGCGGATCGCGCCGTCGCCCGCCAGGTAGTACTTGCCCTTGAAGTCTTCCGGGTAGTAGGACTTCTTGAAGCGCTCCGGGTCGCCCCAGATGGTGCGGATCATCGACGGCCAGGGCTTCTTGCAGACCAGGATGCCGCCCTTGCCCCAGGGCAGGTCGTTGCCCACTTCATCGACCACCGCGAACTGGATGCCCGGGAAGGGCAGCGTGCACGAGCCCGGCACGAGCGGCGTGGCGCCCGGCAGCGGGGTGATCATGTGGCCACCGGTCTCGGTCTGCCAGAAGGTATCGACGATCGGGCAGCGACCGCCACCGACGTGCTGGTGGTACCACTCCCAGGCGGCCGGGTTGATCGGCTCGCCGACCGAGCCCAGCAGGCGCAGGGACGACAGGTCGTAGCTCTTCGGGTGGACCGCGTCGTTGGCCTCGGCGGCCTTGATCAGCGAACGGATGGCGGTGGGCGCGGTGTAGAAGATCGAGACCTTGTGGTCCTGGATCATCTTCCAGAAGCGGCCGGCGTCCGGGTAGGTGGGCACGCCTTCGAAGACGATCTCGGTGCCACCCAGGGCCAGCGGGCCATAGGTGATGTAGGTGTGGCCCGTGACCCAGCCGATGTCGGCGGTGCACCAGAAGACGTCGTCGGCCTTGAGGTCGAAGGTCCACTTGGTGGTCAGCGCGGCGTGCAGCAGGTAGCCGCCGGTGCTGTGCTGGACGCCCTTGGGCTTGCCGGTGGAGCCCGAGGTGTAGAGCAGGAACAGCGGGTGCTCGGCCTCGACCCACTCGGGCTCGCAGGTCGTCGGCAGACCATTGACGACATCGGCCATCCAGCGGTCACGGCCCTCGGCCATGGTGACGGCGACGTCGCCGCGCTTGACCACCAGCACGTTCCGGATCGAGTCGCAGCCGCCCAGGGTCAGGGCCTCGTCGACGATGGCCTTCAGGGGCAGTTGCTTGCCACCGCGAACCTGGCAGTCGGCGGTGATGATGGCCTTGGCGCCGGTGTCCTCGATGCGGTCACGCAGCGACTGGGCCGAGAAGCCGCCGAACACCACCGAGTGGGTGGCGCCGATGCGGGCGCAGGCCTGCATGGCGGCGACGCCGTCGATCGACATGGCGATGTAGATCATCACCCGGTCGCCCTTCTGGATGCCCAGGCTCTTCAGGCCGTTGGCGATCTGGCAGGTCTTGGCCAGCAGTTCGCTGTAGCTGACCTTGGTGACCTCGCCGCCGTCGGCTTCGAAGATGATGGCGGTCTTGTCGCCCAGGCCCTTCTCGACGTTGCGGTCCAGGCAGTTGTAGGAGGCGTTGAGCAGGCCGTCCTCGAACCACTTGAAGAACGGCGCCTCGGCCTCGTTGAGCACCTTGGTGAAGGGCTTCTTCCAGGAGAGCAGCTCCTTGGCCAGGCGACCCCAGTAGCCCTCGTAATCGGCCTCGGCTTCCTTGCACAGGGCCTCGTAGGCGGCCATGCCGTTGACATGGGCCTGGGCCGAGAAGGCGGGATCGGGGGCGTAGATCTTGAGCTCTTCACTCATGGGATGTCTCCTCATTGCTCGATGCGCACCAGCGGGTGCTGACGGATTTGAACTGTCGTCCGGGCGTCTGACGAACGGCTTACTCCCGGGCTCCGGGCTTTCACCTGCACGCCTTGTGCCAGCCCTAGAATCCAGCGCAATCCCTTTCGCCATTGATGCAATGCAACAAAAGCCCAGCCCCCGCGGCCCGCGCCTGCGCCCCCTTCCCAACGTGATCTTCGCCAGCCGCTGGCTGCAACTGCCGCTGTACCTGGGCCTGATCCTGGCGCAGGCGGTCTACGTGTTCCATTTCTGGGTCGAACTGGTCCACCTGATCGAGGCCGCCTTCGGCAACCAGCACGCCCTGGAAATCCTGATCAAGAGCATCGGCTACAAGCCGGAGGCGGGCGTGACCGTCAGTGCGCTCAACGAGACCATCATCATGCTGGTGGTGCTCGGTCTGATCGACGTGGTGATGATCTCCAACCTGCTGATCATGGTCATCGTCGGCGGCTACGAGACCTTCGTCTCGCGCCTGGACCTGGAAGGCCACCCCGATCAGCCCGAGTGGCTGGACCATGTCAACGCCTCGGTCCTGAAGGTCAAGCTGGGCACGGCGATCATCGGCATCAGCTCGATCCACCTGCTCAAGACCTTCATCAACGCGGCCAACTACGACGAGAAGACCCTGCTGTGGCAGACGGTCATCCACATCGCCTTCCTGCTGTCGGCGATCGCGATCGCCGCCGCGGACCGGATCCTGCATCCGCCCACCGCGCACGGCGACCACTGAAGGCCCCGAGGGCGGCTCAGGCCGCCGCCCGAGGCGCGCGCCACAGGATCGCCGTGCCGAGCAGGCCGGCGACCAGCGAGCCACCCAGCACGCCCAGCTTGACCTGGGCATCCCGCGCCGAGTCCAGGCCCTCGAAGGCCAGGCCGCCGATGAACAGACTCATCGTGAACCCGATGCCGCACAGGGCCGACACGCCCAGGCCTTGACGCCAGTGGGCGCCGACCGGCGCCGGCATCCAGCCGGCGGCCACCGGCCCCCACAGGCAGGCGAACACGCCCACCGTCTTGCCCAGCACCAGGCCCGCCACGATCCCCAGGGGCACCGGCTGGGCCAGGGTGGCCCAGGACACCCCCTGCAGGGAGACGCCAGCGTTCATGAAAGCGAACACCGGCAGCACGCCGAACGACACCCAGGGGTGCAGCGCGTGCTCGGTGCGGGCGGCCAGGCGCTGGCCGTCACGGGTGGTCAGCGGCACCGCCAGCGCGGTGACCACCCCGGCCAGGGTGGCGTGCACGCCGGACTTGAGCACGAACAGCCACATCAAGCCCCCGACCAGCACGTAGGCGGCCAGCCGCCCCACGCGGGCCCGGTGCAGCAAGGCCAGTACCACGCCGCAGGCGGCGGCACCGGACAGCATGACCACCGACAGATCGGCGGTGTAGAACAGGGCGATGACCACGATCGCACCGAGGTCGTCGATGATCGCCACCGCGGTCAGGAAGACCTTGAGCGATGCAGGCACCCGGCTTCCGAGCAGCAGCACCACGCCCAACGCGAAGGCGATGTCGGTGGCCGACGGGATGGCCCAGCCCCGCAACGCCACCGGGTCGGCGTGGGTGAACAGGGCGTAGAGACCGGCCGGAAGCGCCATGCCGCCCACCGCCGCCAGCGCGGGTGTCAGGGCCTGCGCCGGGGTGGACAACTGGCCCTCGACGAACTCGCGCTTGATCTCGAGCCCGACCAGGAAGAAGAACACCGCCATCCAGAGGTCGTTGACCCAGACCACCACCGGTTTGGCCAGCGAGAAGTCACCCACCCGCACCTCGCCCACGGTGCGCAGCACGGCTTCGTAATGCCCCTGCAGTGGCGAATTGCTGATGAGCAGCGCCGCCAGAGCGGACAGGGCCAGGACGATCCCGGCCGCAGAATCCAGCGCCAGGAAGCGGCGCCACCATGTGGTGATCATGCGGGTTACCCCTTGGGTACACTGTGAAGTCTGGCCGATTCTGGCGCAGCCCTGTCCGCCCCCGAATGCCAGCGTGGCGCAAGGCAGACAAGGCAGCATCCGGCCCGATCCACTCCCACCGCGAACACGAGACAACGCCATGACCATCATCCGCCAGGACGACCTGATCGAGTCGGTCGCCGCCGCGCTGCAGTACATCAGCTACTACCACCCGGCCGACTACATCGCCCACCTCGCCCGCGCCTACGAGCGCGAGGAATCCCCGGCGGCCAAGGACGCGATCGCCCAGATCCTGACCAACTCGCGCATGTGCGCCGAGGGCAAGCGGCCGATCTGCCAGGACACCGGCATCGTCAACGTGTTCATGAAGATCGGCATGGACGTGAAGTGGGAAGGTTTCACCGGCTCCATCCAGGACGCGGTCGACGAAGGCGTGCGCCGGGGCTACAACAACCCGGACAACAAGCTGCGCGCCTCGGTGCTCAGCGACCCGATCTTCGAGCGCAAGAACACCCGCGACAACACCCCCGCCGTGGTCTTCATGGAAGTCGTGCCCGGCAACACCGTCGACGTGATCGTCGCCGCCAAGGGCGGCGGCTCCGAGAACAAGTCCAAGGTCTACATGCTCAACCCCAGCGACAACATCGTCGACTGGGTGCTCAAGACCGTCCCGACCATGGGCGCCGGCTGGTGCCCGCCGGGCATCCTGGGCATCGGCGTCGGCGGCACGGCCGAGAAGGCCGCACTCCTGGCCAAGGAGTCGCTGATGGACGACATCGACATGTACGAGCTGCTGGAGCGCGGCCCGCAGAACAAGCTCGAGGAGCTGCGCATCGAGCTCTACGAGAAGGTCAACGCGCTGGGCATCGGTGCCCAGGGCCTGGGTGGCCTGACCACGGTGCTCGACGTCAAGATCAAGACCTACCCGACGCACGCGGCCTCCAAGCCCATCGCCATGATCCCGAACTGCGCCGCCACCCGCCACGGCCACTTCGTGCTCGACGGCTCGGGCCCGGCCTACATGGAGCCGCCCAGCCTGGACCTGTGGCCCAACGTCAACTGGGCGCCTGACTACAACAAGTCCAAGCGCGTCGACCTCAACACCCTGACCCCCGCCGAGGTGGCCAGCTGGAAGCCCGGCGACACCCTGCTGCTCAACGGCAAGATGCTGACCGGCCGCGACGCCGCCCACAAGCGCATCCAGGACATGCTGGCCAAGGGCGAGCCGCTGCCGGTGGACTTCACCAACCGCGTCATCTACTACGTCGGTCCGGTCGACCCGGTGCGTGACGAGGTGGTCGGCCCGGCCGGCCCCACCACCGCCACCCGCATGGACAAGTTCACCGAGATGATGCTGGCCAAGACCGGCCTGATCGCCATGGTGGGCAAGGCCGAGCGCGGCCCGGTCGCCATCGAAGCCATCAAGAACCACAAGTCGGCCTACCTGATGGCCGTGGGCGGCAGCGCCTACCTGGTGTCCAAGGCGATCAAGCAGGCCAAGGTGGTGGGCTTCGCCGACCTGGGCATGGAAGCCATCTACGAGTTCGACGTGGTCGACATGCCGGTCACCGTGGCGGTGGACGCCGGCGGCACCAGCGCCCACATCGAGGGCCCGAAGACCTGGCAGGCCAAGATCGGCAAGATCCCGGTCAGCGTGGCCTGACGCCCCGTCCGTGCGGCCCTGGCGGCCGCCGGCACCGACGACGCCCCGCCCTGCGGGGCGTCGGCGTTTCGGGGCCGACCGTTCAGCCCTGGCGCACCACCCGCTGCGGGAAGGGAATCTCGACCCCCAGCCGGTTCAGCAGGCGCAGGATCGCCAGGTTGACCTCGGAGCGAACCCCGCCCGCGCCGTTCTCGGGGTCGACGATCCAGAAGTTCACCGTCAGCTCCAGACCGTCGGCGCCGAACGCCGACAGCTGCACCGAGGGCGCCGGGTCGGCCAGCACGCGGGGCGCCGCCTTCACCGCTTCCACCAGCTGCGGAAACAGCGCCTCGAGGTCGGTGCCATAGGCCACCTGCACCACCGACTGCAGCAGCACGCGCGGGTCGGCCAGGGACGAGTTCTCGACCCGCTGGGTGATCAGCATCTCGTTGGGCACGATGGCCTCGCGGCCGTTGAGGGCGCGGATCACGGTGTAGCGCATCGCGATGTCGGTGACGCGGCCCTCGAAGTTGTCCACCCGCACCGTGTCGCCGATGCGCAGCGAGCGTTCGGCCAGGATGACGAAGCCCGAGACGTAGTTGGCCGCCAGCTTCTGCAGGCCCAGGCCCACGCCCACGCCGATCGCGCCGCCCAGCACCGACAGGGCGGTCAGGTCGATGCCCACCGCGGTCAGGGCGACGATCAGGCCCACGAAGACCAGCAGCGCCCGCACGCCGTTGGCGGCCACCTTGCGCAGTGACAGCAGCTCGCCGGTCGCGCCACGCAGCAGACGCGCCTCGATGGCCGCCGAGATCCACAAGGACACGATCAGCACCACACCCGCGGTGACCGTGCCCTCCACCATCGTGCGCAGGGACACGGTGGAGGCGCCCATCTTCCAGTGGATCTCCTCCATCGCCGACAGCAACTCCGGCAGCAGGCCGGTGACCCAGCCCACCATGCCCAGCCAGACCATCCAGGAGATGGTCCGCTCCACCAGCCGGACCAGACGCGACTGCGGAAAGGCCAGCTCCAGCACCCGCACCGACAGCCGGATCAGCGCAAAGGACACCAGCACCGGCACCACGATCTTGAAGACCGCGGTCTGCAGGCCCCAGGCGATCAGCGCCCGGCGCGCCGCCAGGGCCAGGCCGAGTGCCAGCAAGGGAAAGAGCAGCCCATCGATCAGGCGGCGGCCGAACAGCACCGAAGGCTGCGGATTGGCCACCGCCCCCTTCATCAGACGCACCAGCGTCCAGGCGGTCAGCAGGCAGGCCGCCACCACCAGCAACTCCAGCGCCGCGTTGGGGTGGGTCAGGGTGGCGACGAATGCGTCGAGAGAGGGCGGCTGCGAAACGGGAGCGGTCATGCCCCCGATTCTCTCCCGGACCGGAGCAGGCTCAGACGTCGGCCAGCGCGCGCAGGTGGGCGGCCACGCTGCGGGCCAGCGAGCTCAGGCTGTACCCGCCTTCGAGGCAGGACACGATGCGACCCTTGGCGTGGCGCTGGGCCACGTCCTTCAGGCGCCGGGTGATCCACTCGTAGTCGGCCTCGACCAGTCCGAGCTGGCCCAGTTCGTCCTCGCGGTGGGCATCGAAGCCGGCCGAGATGAAGATCATCTCGGGCTTGAAGGCCTCCAGGCGGGGCATCCAGTTGGCCTCGATGATCTCGCGGATCTCGCCCCCTCGCGTGTAGGCCGGGATCGGCACGTTCAGCATGTTTTCACCCAGGGGTACGCCGCCGCTGAACGGGTAGAGCTGGTCCTGGAAGAAGGACACCATCAGGATGCGGTCGTCGCCCGCGATGATGTCCTCGGTGCCATTGCCGTGGTGCACATCGAAATCGATGATCGCCACGCGCTGGAGCCCGCGCACATCCACCGCGTGCCGGGCGGCGATCGCGATGTTGTTGAAGAAGCAGAAGCCCATGGACTGGGCACGGGTGGCGTGGTGGCCGGGGGGGCGGATCGCGCAGAAGGCGTTCTCGGCGCCGCCGTCGATCACGGTGTCGGTGGCCGCCACCGCGGCCCCGGCGGCCCGCAAGGCCGCCTGCCAGGTGTGCGGGCAGACCAGGGTGTCCGGATCCAGCGCACGGTGCTCGCCGGTTTCGGTGGCCTGCCGCATGAACTCGTCGAGCTCCAGCAGGTAGCCCTCGGAGTGGGCCAGCATCAGGTCGCCGTGCTCGGCCAGGGGCGGGTCCATGCGCGTCAGCGCGATGTCCAGCCCGGTGGCCAGCAGGTGGTCCTCGATCGCGTCCAGGCGTTGGGGGCACTCGGGGTGGCCCGCGCCCATGTCATGGCGTCGGCAGTCTTGGTGGGTGAAGTAGGCCGTGGTCATGGCTGGATGCCCAGGCTGTCGCGCGGGCATTTGTCGTCCTCTGTTTGTGAGCTATCGTGGCCCCATGATGAGCGCACCGTGGGCACAGCGATTGACCCATCTCAAGGGTCAGATTAGCACGATCGTCGTGGGCAAACCGCAGCAGGTCGAGGACTGCCTGGCCTGCCTGTTGGCAGGCGGCCACCTGCTCGTGGAAGACGTGCCGGGCGTCGGCAAGACCACGCTGGCGCATGCGCTGGCGATCTCGCTGGGCCTGCAGTTCTCCCGCGTGCAGTTCACCGCCGACCTGATGCCCAGCGACCTCGTCGGCGTCAGCGTCTTCGAGCGCAGCGGTGAGCGGTTCGTCTTTCACCCGGGCCCGGTGTTTGCCCAGGTCCTGTTGGCCGACGAGATCAACCGTGCGGGGCCGAAGACCCAGAGCGCCCTGCTGGAGGCCATGGAAGAGCAGCAGGTCACCATCGATGGTGCCACCCGAGCCTTGCCTCGACCTTTCTTCGTCATCGCCACCCAGAACCCCGCCGAACAGTTGGGCACCCATCCGCTGCCCGAAAGCCAGCTCGACCGCTTCCTGATGTGCATCAGCCTGGGGTACCCGGACGCGGCCGCCGAGCGCGCGCTGCTGGCCGGCGAAGACCGGCGCGAGCTGCTGGCCCGGCTCCAGCCGGTGCTTGGCCCGGAGGAGTTGCAGGGCCTGATGGCCCAGGTCCGCCAGGTGCACGTGTCGGCCGCGCTGCTGGACTACCTGCAGGCGCTGATCGCGGCCACCCGCGATGGCCAATGGTTCGTCGAGGGCCTGTCACCCCGAGCAGGCATCGGCGTGCTGCGTCTGGCCCGCGCCCGCGCCCTGCTCCAGGGCCGGGATTTCGTCGCCCCCGAAGACCTGCAGGCCCTGCTGCCGCAGGCCCTGGGCCACCGCCTGCACCCGGTGGCCGGCGCCGGCCGCGGCCCGCGCGAGCAGGTGCGGGCGCTGCTGCAGGCCGTCCCCCTGCCCTGACGATGGCGCTGCGGCAACGCCTGCGCGCGTTTCTCCACTCGCGCCTGCGCCCCAGCGCCCAGTGGCGCCTGGGTCAGCGCAACGTCTACATCGTGCCCACCGGCGCCGGCCTGGCCTTCGGTGGGGTGCTGCTGCTCCTGCTGCTGGGTTCGATCAACTACCAGCTCAGCCTGGGCTATGCCCTGACCTTCCTGCTCACCGGCGCCGCGCTGGTGTCCATGCACCTGACCCATGCCAGCCTGCGCGGCCTGCGCTTGCACCTGCGCCCGCTGGCGCCGGTCGAGGCCGGTGGCAGTGCCCGGCTGGAGGTGGTGGTGGACAACCCGGGCGGGGACCGCCATGGCGTGGGCTTCTCGATCGATGGACCGCAAGGCCCTCTGCCGCCTGCCTGGGCCGAGTTGCCCGCAGCGGTACAGACCACGGTGACGCTCAGCTGGCCCTGCCCTCGGCGTGGCCGACACCCGCTGCCGCTGCTGCGGCTGGAGTCACGTTTTCCCTTCGGGCTGTTCCGGGCCTGGTCGCTGTGGCGTCCGGATCAGCAGGTCTGGGTCTACCCGGCCGCCGAGCATCCGGCGCCGCCGCTGCCGCAGCCTCCGCTGGCGACGGACACCTCCCGGGCCGGCCGACCGGGGGACGGCGAGTTCGATGGTGTCCGCCCCTGGCGGCGCGGTGACCGCCCGCGCCAGGTCCTGTGGAAGAAGCTGGCCCGCAGTGGCGAGTTGGTCAGCCGTGAAGGCCAACGCCCTGGCGGCGACCCCGCCTGGCTGGACTACCGCGACACCTGGCTGGCCGATCCCGAGGCCCGCCTGTCTCGCCTGGCGTCGTGGGTCGAGCAGGCCGAGGCCGCCGGTCGCCCCTGGGGCCTGCGCCTGCCCGGCCGCGACCTGCCGATGGACCTGGGCCCCGCGCACCGCCTGGATGCGCTGCGGGCGCTGGCCGAGTGCCCGGCATGAGCGTGGGCACCTGGGCCGCCCGCTGGCCGCGCGACACCCGCGACACCCTCTTCCTGCTGACCCTGATCGGCTGGACCATCGCCCCGCACCTGTGGCGCCAGCCGGCTTGGCTGGCCCTGCTTTGCGGAGCTGCGCTGCTGTGGCGAGGGCGGCTGGCGGTCACCAGCGGCGCCCTGCCCGGCCGCTGGACCCTGACCGCGTTGCTGGTGCTGGTGGCGGCCCTGGTCTGGCAGGGGCAACGCACCCTGCTCGGCCGTGAGGCCGGGGTGTTGATGCTGGTGGCGATGATGAGCCTGAAGACGCTGGAGCTGCGCGCACGACGCGACGCGATGGTGTTGTTCTTCCTGGGCTTCTTCCTCGTGCTCACCCATTTCCTGTTCTCCCAGTCGCTGGCCACCGCCGTGGCGATGGGCCTGACGGTGTGGGGCTGGCTGACGGCCCTGACCCTGGCCCACATGCCCGCCGGTCGGCCCCCGTTGGCCCAGGCCGCCCGCCTGTCGGGGCGCGCGGCGCTGCTGGGGGCGCCGCTGATGGTGGCGCTGTTCCTGTTCTTCCCGCGGCTGCCCCCGCTCTGGGCAATCCCTGGAGACAGCGCCCGGACCGGCCTGTCCGACCGGCTGTCGCTGGGTGACGTGGCGGAGCTCGCGCTCGATGACTCGATCGCCCTGCGCCTGCGTTTCGACGGCGCCGCGCCTGCCGCGCGCGACCTCTACCTGCGTGGCCCGGTCCTCAGCCGCTACGACGGCCGCGAGTGGCGGGCCCAGGTGTCGCCGGCCGTGCCCGAAGACCGCGCCTGGCCAGCCGTCAGCGGCACGGGGGTGGCTTACGAGATGACGCTGGAGCCCACCCGCACGGCCTGGTTGCCCCTGCTGGACGCCACTCCACGCCCGCCTCAGGGCCTGCCCGGCCCACTGGCCGCTGCCCTGGTCCAGGACCGCGCGGGCCAGTGGCATCTGCCCGGCCCGCTGGCCGAGCGGGTGCGGCTGCAGGCGCGGGCCTGGCTGGGCGCGGCACGGGAGCCGCAGTTGTCCCCTGCCACCCGCCGCGAGACCCTGTCCCTGCCTCCACAGCGCCACCCGGCCACCCGCGCCTGGGCCCAGGCCCTGCGCGGTGGCCTGCCACAGGCCGACACCCCGGCGCTGGTGCAGGCGGTGCTGGGCCACATCCGCGCAGGCGGCTATCGCTACACCCTGGCCCCCGGCCCCTACGAGGCGGACACGGTGGACGAGTTCTGGCTGGAGCGCCAGGCCGGATTCTGCGAACACTACGCCGCGGCCTTCGTGGTCATCATGCGCAGCCTTGGCGTGCCGGCGCGCATCGTGACCGGCTACCAGGGCAGCGACGGACTGCCGGTGGACGGCTACCTGGTGGTGCGCCAGAGCCAGGCCCACGCCTGGGCCGAGGTATGGGTCGAGGCGCAGGGATGGCAGCGTGTGGACCCCACCGCCGCGGTGGCCCCTGACCGCATCGAGCGCGGCAGACCGCTGAGGGCGCCAGGCGGGCTGGTCGGCGGCGCCCTGGACGCCGTCAACCCCGCCCTGCGCGACACCCTGAGGGCCTGGGCCGAGGCGCTGGACAACCGTTGGAACCAATGGGTGCTGGGCTACGGCAGCCGCGAGCAACTGGGCCTGCTCTCGCGCCTGGGCTGGCACGAGCCTGACCTGCAACAGGTCGGGCAGGCGCTGGCCCTGGTGCTGGGGGGCGCGGCGCTGGCCGGCGCGGCCTGGGCCGCCTGGGAATCCCGTCGCCGCACGCCCTGGCAGCGCCTGCAGCGGGGCCTGCTGCGGCGGCTCGCCGATCTGGACGTCGCGGCCACCCCCCAGGACGACCCGGGGGTGCTGGCGCGGCGACTGGCCCAACGCCACGGCACCGCGGCCAGCGACGCCGCCGAGGCACTGATGGCGCTGCAGCGCTGGCGCTACGGTCCCGGGTCGAACGACACGGCAGCCCCCCCTGGCTGGAGCGGACGCTTCCGCCGGGCCTGTCAGGGACTGGGCCGCCCCCCTCGATAATCCGCCCATGCCTTGCCCCCCTCACCGCGCCCACCGCGTGCCGCAGCCCTGGTCGCTGCTGTTGTGCGGTGCCCTTGCCCTGCTGGCCACCACGGCCGACGCGTCCAAACCCCGCAAGGCGCGCAGCGCCGCCACCGCCACCGCGGCCGCGGCGCCGGCGGGCGCTCGCGCCGTGCAGTCCGACGACGCCCCCGACGTGGTCACCTACGGCCGCCGCGATGACGTGGTCGCCTTCGGTCGCCAACTCGCCCAGGCCGAGTCGCTGGACCCGGAGTGGGTGCAGTCAGCCCTGGCCCGCGCCCGCTACCAGCCCCGCGTGGCACGCCTGGTGATGCCGCCGCCCGCCGGCACCGCCAAGAACTGGACCGCCTACCGCGCCCGCATGGTCGACACCCAGCGCGTGCGAGAGGGGCTGCGCTTCTGGGCCGAGCACGAACGCTGGCTCGACCAGGCCGAAGCCCGCTGGGGCGTGCCGCCCGAGATCGTCACCGCCATCGTCGGCGTCGAGACCTACTACGGTCGCATCCGTGGCGACTTCCGCGTGCTCGATGCGCTGGCCACCCTGAGCTTCGACTTTCCCTCCGGCCGCTCCGACCGCACCCCCTTCTACCGTGCTGAACTCACCGCCTTCCTGGCATGGTGCTCGGCCGAGGGCCGCGACCCGCTCACCGTCAAGGGCAGCTACGCCGGGGCCATCGGCCTGCCGCAGTTCATGCCCAGCAGCATCCGCCAGTACGCGGTCGACGGGGACGGCAACGGCCACATCGACCTCGAGCACAGCGTCCCCGACGTGATCGGCAGCGTCGCCCACTACTTCGCCCGTTTCGGCTGGGAGCGCGGCCAGCCCACGCATTTCGGGGTGATCCCGCCCACCGACACCGCCGCGCGCGCCACCTTGCTGGGCCCGGACATCCTGCCCACGTTCAGCGCCGCCCGCATGGCCGAGCTCGGCGCGGTGCTCGACGACGCCGGCCGCGCCCACCCCGGGCCTCTGGCGCTGGTCGAGCTCCAGAACGGTGACGCCGCCCCCAGCCACGTCGCCGGCACGCGCAACTTCTATGTCGTCACGCGCTACAACTGGTCCAGCTACTACGCGATGGCGGTGATCGACCTGGCCCGCGAGATGCGCCGCCAGCGGCCACCCCGCCCCGAGGCCAGCGGATCGGCGGCGCCCCTACAATGACCGGCGTTGCCGCTTCGGACAGCTTCCCCCAGCTTGCACGGCCCATGACCCGACTGCCCGACCTCGCAGAGCGCATCGAGCGCCTCGTGCTGCGCCACGAAGAGCTCCAGCGCACCAACACCCTGCTCGACGAGCAGTTGCGGGCCACCTCGGCCGAGCGCGACAGCCTGAAGTCCCGGTTGGCCGCCGCCCGCGCGCGCATCGACGTCCTGCTCGAGCGCCTGCCGGCCGACACGCCCGCCACCGAGGCGCCCGGAGACACCCCGTGAAGCAGATCGAAGTCACCATCCTGGGCCAGAGCTACCTGCTGGGCTGCCCCGAGGGCGGCGAAGCCCTGCTGCTGCAGGCCGTCAGCACCGTCGACCAGGAAATGAGCGCCATCCGCGACGCCGGCCGCGTCAAGGCCCGCGAGCGCATGGCCGTGCTGGCCGCACTCAACCTGGCCTACCGCCTGGCCGAGAAGCCGGCGCCGGCAGCCGACATGTCCACTGACAGCCTGCCCTCGCCGACGCCCACGGCCGCCGGCCCGACCGACGAAGACCTGCAGCGCCTGATCGACCGCATCGACGCCGCCCTGGACGGCGACGGGCACCTGCTCTGAGGTCCGCCGCCAGCCCTGGCCGCCGCGCGGTTTTTCCGCCCATCTTTCACGCCCCACCCGCCGCAAGGCGCCTAGAATGGAGGCGTCTGCCACCCCCGCGTGGGTTTTATATTTCCTTGAACCGATGCTCTCGCGAGCCCGGGCTTGGAACATCGCTTGGCTGGTGTGATCGTCTCGCGTCAGATGAACCCGAAGCCGTGCTGACCTCGCCCACCTGAATCCCCTGGGTTCAGGAATGCGGCCCACGGTCGGTGGCAGACACCCTCTTTCCCCCTGCCCATGCCCCAGTACTGGCTGATGAAGATCGAGCCCGACGAGTGCTCGATCGATGACCTCGCGCGCCGCCCCGGCCAGCAGGTGCCCTGGACCGGCGTGCGCAACTACCAGGCGCGCAACTTCATGCGCGACGCCATGCAGGTCGGCGATGGCGTGCTGTACTACCACTCCTCCTGCGCCGAGCCCGGCATCGCCGGACTGGCCGAGGTGGCCTGCGCGCCCTACCCCGACGCCACCCAGTTCGACCCGGCCAGCCCCTGGCACGACCCCAAGGCCACGCCCGAGGCGCCGCGCTGGGTGCACGTGGACGTGCGGCTGCGCCGCAAGACCCGCCTGCTGAGCCTGGCCGCGCTGCGGGCGGAACCGCGCCTGGCCACGATGGAGCTGCTGCGCAAGGGCAGCCGGCTGTCGATCACCCCCGTTTCCGCCGCCGAGTGGGCGGTCATCCAAGAACTGCTGGACCGCTGATGGACCTGCCCCTGTCCCTGATCCTCGAACTGCTGGCCCTCGGCCTGGGCGCCGGCTTCCTGGCCGGGCTGCTGGGCATCGGCGGCGGCATGCTGATGGTGCCCTTCCTGACCTTCATCCTGGGCCAGCGCGGCGTCGCCGCCGACCTGGCGGTGAAGATGGCGATCGCCACCTCGATGGCCACCATCATGGCCACCTCGCTGTCCAGCGTGCGGGCCCACCACAAGAAGGGGGCGGTGCGCTGGGACCTGGTGCGCGGCATGGCGCCCGGCATCCTGGCCGGTGGCCTGCTGGCCGGAGCCGGCGTCTTCGCCCTGGTCAAGGGGCAGGCCCTGGCCCTCTTCTTCGCCCTGTTCGTCGGCTTCTCCGCCACGCAGATGCTGCGCAACCGCCAGCCCAAGCCCAGCCGCCAGATGCCCGGCCTCGGCGGTCAGGCGGCGGCCGGGACCGGCATCGGGTTCCTGTCGGGCCTGGTCGGGGCCGGCGGCGGCTTCGTCAGCGTGCCCTTCATGACCTGGTGCAACGTGCCCATCCACCACGCGGTGGCCACCAGCGCCGCCCTGGGCTTTCCGATCGCGGTGGCCAACACCGTGGGCTACGTGGTCGGTGGCTGGAACCTGCCCAGTGCGCTGCCCGGCAGCCTGGGCTACCTGTACCTGCCGGCCCTGGCCCTGATCGCCTGCGCCAGCGTCACCATGGCCCCGCTGGGCGCCCGTGCGGCCCACGCGATGAACGTGGCCCAACTCAAGCGGGCCTTCGCCTTCCTGCTCTATGCGCTGGCCGCCTACATGCTCTGGAAGGGCCTGACGGCGTGAGCGCCGTCACCACTGTCGACGCCCTGGTCATCGGCGCGGGCGCCGCCGGCCTGTTCTGTGCCGGCCAGGCCGGCCAGCGCGGCCTGAAGGTGCTGCTGGTCGACCACGCGCCCAAGCTGGCCGAGAAGATCCGCATCTCCGGTGGCGGCCGCAGCAACTTCACCAACCGCGACGCCAGCCCCGCCCAGTACCTGTCGGACAACCCGCACTACTGCCGCTCGGCGCTGGCGCGTTACCCGGCCGCCGAGTTCATCGCGCTGGTGCAGCGCCACGGCATCGCCTTCCACGAAAAGCACAAGGGCCAGCTCTTCTGCGACCGCTCGGCGCAGGACCTGATCGACCTGCTGTTGCGCGAGTGCGAGGCCGGCGGCGTCGAACGCTGGCAGCCCTGCACCGTGCAGGACGTGGAACCCGCCGAAGGCGGCTGGCGCGCCCGGACCGCCCGCGGCGAGGTCTACGCCCGCCAGGTGGTGGTGGCCACCGGCGGCCTGCCGGTGCCCAAGATCGGCGCCAGCGACTGGGGCCTGCGCCTGGCCGGGCGCCTCGGCCACCGGGTGGTCGCCCCGCGCGAGGCCCTGGTGCCGCTGACCTTCGACGCCGCAGCCTGGGCCCCGTTCGTGCCGCTGGCCGGCATCGCGCGCCCGGTGCTGATCGCCACCACGGTGCCGGGCAAGGGCAAGCGCGGACAGACCGTCAGCTTCCACGAGGACCTGCTGTTCACCCACCGCGGCCTCAGTGGCCCGGCGGTGCTTCAGATCTCCAGCTTCTGGCGGACCGGCCAGGCGATCACGCTGGACCTGCTGCCCGGGGTCGACCTGTTCGAGACCCTGTCGCAGGCCAAGCGCGTGTCGCGCCGCCAACTGGGCAACGAGCTGGGCGCCCTGCTGACGCAGCGCCTGGCCGACACTTGGCTGGCCGTCCAGGGCATCGCCGCCGACACCCCGATGCCCCAGGTGCCGGACGCCGTGCTGCGCCGCCTGGCCGACAGCCTGCAGCGCTGGAGCCTGGTGCCCAGCGGCACCGAGGGCTGGGCCAAGGCCGAGGTGATGGCCGGCGGCGTGGACACCCGCGACCTGGGCTCGCAGACGATGGAGAGCCGCCTGCACCCTGGCCTGTACTTCATCGGCGAGGTGGTGGACGTGACCGGCTGGCTGGGCGGCTACAACTTCCAGTGGGCCTGGGCCAGTGGCATGGCCTGCGCCGAGGCGATGGCGGCGGCCACGCCGGCCTGAGCGGCCGGCGGGCTCAGCGCAGCCGGCCGGCCTCGATGTGCAGCTGGCGGCCGCAGCGCGCGGCGATCGCCCGGTCGTGGGTGACCAGGACCAGGGTCGTGCCGGCCTCGCGGTTGAGCTCGAACATCAGGTCCATCACCGTCTCGCCGGTGGCGAAGTCCAGGCTGCCGGTGGGCTCGTCGGCCAGCAGCAGCCGCGGCCGCACGACGAAGGCGCGGGCCAGCGCCACGCGCTGCTGCTCGCCGCCCGACAGCAGCCTCGGGTAGTGGCCCAGACGCTGCGACAAGCCCACCCGGCCCAGCATCTCGGTGGCCTGGGCGCGGGCGCCCGGCACGCCGGCCAGCTCCAGCGGCAGCATCACGTTCTCGAGCGCGGTGCGGTTGGCCAGCAGCTGGAAGCTCTGGAAGACGAAGCCCAGGGCGCGTGCGCGCAGCGCGGCCCGGTCGTCCTCGTCCAGCGCGAACAAGTCGGTGCCGGTCACCCGCACCGTGCCCTCGCTGGGCACGTCCAGCCCGGCCATCAGCGCCAGCAGCGTGCTCTTGCCCGAGCCCGAGGCCCCGACGATCGCCGCGGATTCCTGCGGCGCCAGGGAGAAATCGATGTCGTGGAGAATCGTCAGCGTGCCGGTGGCGTCGGTGACGCGCTTGCTGACGTGTTCCACGGCGATGATGGGATCGGACATGACGATGCGATGGACGGCGCGACGCGCCTGGCTGGTGTGGGGCGCTGCGGCCCTGGTAGGGACCCACTGTAGCGCGGCTGCGGCCACCCCCGCGGCGCCCGCGGTCTTGCTGGTGCTGGGCGACAGCCTGTCGGCCGAATACGGCATCGCCCGCGACAGCGGCTGGGTGGCGCTGCTGGCCCAGCGCCTGGCGGCGCAGAAGTCCCCGCTCAAGGTGGTCAACGCCAGCATCAGCGGCGAGACCACCGCCGGTGGCCGCAGCCGCCTGCCGGCGCTGCTGCAGCAGCACCGCCCGGCGGTGGTGGTGATCGAGCTGGGCGGCAACGACGCGCTGCGCGGCCTGCCCCTGGCCAGCACCCGCCAGAACCTCGAGGCCATGGCCCAGGCCAGCCGCGAGGCCGGCGCCAAGGGCCTGCTGGTGGGCATGCAGGTGCCGCCCAACTACGGGCGCCAGTACACCCAGGATTTCGAGCGCACCTTCCGCGAGGTGGCGCAATCGCAGCGCCTGCCCCTGGTGCCGTTCCTGCTGGCCGGCGTGGCCGACCGGCCCGACGCCGAGGCCTGGTTCCAGGCCGACCGCATCCACCCACTGGCCAAGGCGCACCCGCAGATGCTGGACAACGTCTGGGCGGGGCTCAAGCCCCTGCTGCCGCGCTGAGGCGGCGGGTGGCGACCCGGCGGGCCGCCACCTTGCTCACTCGCTGCCGTTGCGCTTCCAGCCCTGGGGGACCTTGCGCTCGTCGTCGCGCTCACGGCGCGCAGCGGCGGGTGCGGGCCGCTCCGAGGGCGCCGCTTGCACCCGCTCGGGCAGGGCTCGGCTGGATGGGGGCGCCTGTGGCACGGCCTGAGGCCGCTCCACACGCTCCGGCCGCTCGGCCGGCAAGGCCCGCGGGGCCGGCACCGGCACGGGGTTCGGTCGCTCAAGGCGCTCGTCCCGCTCGACCTGCGGCAGGCGCCGCACCGGCGCCTCGACGGCCCGGCTCGGCTCCGGTGCCCGCGCCGACTCCGGCACGCGCGACACCCCGGCGGGCGCGGTCGGCGCCACGCCCACCGGGGCCGCCGGGCTGCGCGGGGCGGGCGCGTCGTCGTCGCCGCGGAAGGACTGCTGCGTGCGGGCCACCGGCCGGGCCGGCACCGCCGCCCCGGGCACCGGCACCACGCGCGGCTGCAGTTGCTGGCCCTGCGGCGCCGGCGGCACGATGGCCGGAACTTGCGGGCGGGCGCCACCCAGCACGCGGTGCACCTGCTCGTCGTCCAGGCGCTGCTGGGCCACCGGCACCACGGCACGCTGCTGCAGGGCCTGCGCGCCCACCATGGTCACGCCACCGGGCACGCCGCGGTTGGTGTACATCACCGGCTCGCGCGGCGGCTGGGCCGGCGGCACGCGGCCGTAGGGGCTGTTGACGTGCTCCAGGTAGCGCGGCGTGTAGCGGTAGGCGGGGTAGTAGGGCTCGCGCGGGGCCAGCGGCACCCAACCCACCGGGCTGCCCATGCTGACCGACACGCTCACGCCCGGGCTGCCCACCCAGGCCACCATGGCCGGGGCGTACACCGGGCGCGGCACGTAGCGGCCGGGCACCCAGGCCCAGGCCCCACTCCAGAAGACCCAACGACCGTAGTGGAAGGGCGCGAAGCCCCACGGCGCGTCGTCGACCCAGGTCCAGCCCCAGGGCGACACCCAGGCCCAGCGGCCATAGCGGTACGGGGCCCAGTCCGGCGCCACCGCCACCGGTCGCCACACCTGGCCGTACTCGGGGTGGCTGCTCCAGCGGCCGTAGTGGTCCAGGTCGTCGGCCCCGGTCATCTCGCGGGAGATGTGGCGCTGCTCGGGTCGGCGGTCCTCGCGCCACTCCGAGCGGGTCAGCCAGGGCTGGAAGTCGTCGTTGGCCGGCGCAGCCCAGCTGTAATGGGTGCGGCCGTCGGCGCTGTCGCGCCAGAACTCGGCGCGCTGGCCCGGGCGCAGGGACAGGGCGCTGTCGGGCGACTCGAAGCCCAGCTCGCCCTGCAGGGCCTCGGCCCAGCTGCGGCGGCCGTCGGCGTCGATGCGGAAGATGCCCGGGCCACGCGCCATGAAGCGGTGCTCACCGGCGCGAACCTCGACCTCGCGCGCCACCTCCGGTTCGCGCACGCGCAGGCCCAGGCTGCCGTCGACCAGCAGCAGCTCGATGCGGTCGTCGTCCAGGCGCTGGACCAGCAGCTCGCTGCCACCGCCCAGCTGCACCCGGGTCGAGCCGACCTGCAGCTCGATCCGCGCCCCCCGCTCGGTGCTGAAGCGGTCGCCGGTGGTGACCGGGTGGTTGAGCAACTGCTCACGCCACTCGCCCTGGCCGCCGTCCATCATCCAGGCCTTGCCCTGGGCGTCCGCCACGCGGCCCACGCGACCGGGCGGGTCGTCCATGGCCACCGCGGCCAGGCTGGACAGGCCCAGCGCCAGCACCAGGCTCCAGCGCGTCAGGCGCCGCCAGGGCGCCGGAAAATGCATGTTCATCGGGTGAACCTCCAGGCTCCACAACGCAGCACGGCGCCACCGCGCCGACAGGCAGAGCTTGAGAAGATGTGTCAGTCGTCCGCCGCCGGGTCCAGCCCGGGGAACAGCACGCTGGTGAAACCGAGCCGGGTCAGGTCGGTCATGCGGGTGGGGTAGAGGCGCCCGATCAGGTGGTCGCACTCGTGCTGCACCACCCGGGCGTGGAAGCCTTCGGCGATGCGGTCGATCGGCCGGCCGCGTTCGTCCACGCCGGTGTAGCGGATGCGCCGCCAGCGCGGCACCTCGCCGCGAAGGCCGGGCACGCTCAGGCAGCCTTCCCAGCCGTCCTCCTGCTCGGGCCCGCCTTCGACCACCGGCAGCGGGGTGATGACCGGGTTGAGCAACACGGTGCGCGGCACCGGCGGGGCGTCGGGGTAGCGCTCGCTGCGCTCGAAGCCGAACAGCACCAGCTGCAGGTCCACGCCGATCTGCGGCGCCGCCAGGCCCACGCCGCCGGCCGCGCGCATGGTGTCTTCCATGTCGGCGATCAGGGCGTGCAGCTCGGGGGTGTCGAAGGCGGTGACGGGCGGGGCCACGCGCAGCAGCCGCGGGTCGCCCATCTTCAGCAGTTCACGCACGGCCATGGCTCAGACCTCCGGGGTGGCGTCAGACGTGGCGTCGGGGGCGGCCGGCTGCAGCAGCGCGCGCAGCCCGGCCTCGTCCAGCACCTCGATGCCCAGTTCGCGGGCCTTGTCCAGCTTGCTGCCGGCCTCCTCGCCGGCCACCACCCAGTTCGTCTTCTTCGAGACCGAACCGGTGACCTTGCCGCCGGCCGCCTCCACCAGGGCCTTGGCCTCCTCGCGGCCCAGCGTGGGCAGGGTGCCGGTCAGCACCAGCACCTTGCCCAGCAGAGGACGCGGGGCGTCGCTGGCCAGGCCGGCCTCGTCGGGCCACGACACGCCGGCGGCGCTCAGCTGCTCGACCACCTCGCGGTGGTGCGGCTGGTCGAAGAAGTGGCGGATGCTCTGGGCCACGATCGGGCCCACGTCGTTGACTTCCAGCAGTTCCTCGACCCGGGCGTCCATCAGCCGGTCGATGTTGCCGAAGTGCCGGGCCAGGTCCTTGGCGGTGGCTTCGCCCACCTGCCGGATGCCCAGGCTGTAGAGGAATCGGCCCAGGGTCGTGCGCTTGCTCTTCTCGATCGCCGCCAGCAGGTTCTGGGCCGATTTCTCGCCCATGCGCTCCAGCGTGGCCAGGGCCGTGAAGCCCAGCTTGTAGAGGTCGGGCACGGCGCGCACGATGCCCGCGTCCACCAATTGGTCGACCAGCTTGTCGCCCAGGCCCTCGATGTCCATCGCCCGGCGGCCGGCGAAGTGCAGCAGGGCCTGCTTGCGCTGCGCCGGGCAGGTCAGGCCACCGGTGCAGCGCCAGTCGGCCTCGCCTTCCTCGCGCTCGATCGGGCTGGCGCACACCGGGCATTGTCCGCCCAGTCGTTTGTAGAGGTCGAAGGGCTCGCCGGCGTCGGCGGGGCGGCGCTCGGCCACCACGCCCACCACCTCGGGGATCACGTCACCGGCGCGGCGCACGATCACGGTGTCGCCCACGCGCACGTCCTTGCGCCGGGCCTCGTCCTCGTTGTGCAGGGTGGCGTTGCTGACCGTGGTGCCGCCCACGAACACCGGCTCGAGCTTGGCCACCGGGGTCAGTTTGCCGGTGCGGCCGACCTGGATGTCGATGTCCAGCAAGCGGGTCAGCTGCTCCTGCGCAGGGTACTTGTGGGCCACGGCCCAGCGCGGCTCGCGGGTGACGAAGCCCAGGCGCTCCTGCAGCGCGCGGTCGTTGACCTTGTAGACCACGCCGTCGATGTCGAAGGGCAGCGTGTCGCGCAGCGCCGCCACCCGGCCATGAAAGGCCGCCAGGCCGGCGCCGCCGGCCACCAGGTCGCGGTGGCCGCACACCGGCAGGCCCAGGGTGGCCAGCGCGTCGAGCAGGCCGGCGTGGGTGGCGGGCACCTCCCAGCCGCGCACCTCGCCCAGGCCATAGGCGTAGAAGCTCAACGGCCGGCGCGCAGCGATGGACGGGTCCAGCTGGCGCACGGCGCCGGCGGCGGCGTTGCGCGGGTTGACGAAGGTCTTCTCGTTCTTCGCGCCCGCCGCGATCAGGGCGCGCTGGCGCTCGTTGAGGGCCTCGAAATCGTCGCGGCGCATGTAGACCTCGCCCCGCACCTCCAGCACCTCGGCTGAGCAGCCATGCAGTCGCAGCGGGATCTGGCCGATGGTGCGGATGTTCTGGGTCACATCCTCACCGGTCTCGCCGTCGCCACGGGTGGCGGCCTGCACCAGCACGCCATGCTCGTAGCGCAGGTTCATGGCCAGGCCGTCGAACTTCAGCTCGGCGGCGTAGTCGATGGCGGGCGCGTCCTCGGGCAAGGCCAGCTCGCGCCGCACCCGCGCATCAAAGGCCTCGGCGCCGGCGGCGGTGGTGTCGGTCTCGGTGCGGATGCTGAGCATGGGGACCGCATGGCGCACCGGGGCGAAACCGTCCAGCACCTGGCCCAGCACCCGCTGGGTGGGCGAGTCGGCGGTCCGCAGCGCAGGGTGGAGCGCTTCCAGGGCCTGGAGTTCGCGGAACAGGCGGTCGTACTCGGCGTCCGGGATCTCGGGGGCGTCGAGCACGTAGTACTGGTGTGCATGGCGGTGCAGCTGCGCACGAAGCGCGGCCGCCCGCTCGGCCGGGTCGGGGCCGAAGAGGTCGGTGTCGGACATGGGCGCCAGTGTACGCAGCCGGGCCGCCACGCCTGGGGCACGGGCCTTCAGCGCAGCGAGGCCAGGTAGAGCGACACCGCCTGCAGTTGCGCGTCGGTCATCAACCGGGTGTTGGCGGCCATGGTGGGCTCCAGCCGCTCGCCCGTGCCGTCGCGGTAACGGCGCAGGCTCTTGAGCAGGTAGCCCGGCTGTTGTCCGGCCAGGCGGGGCACCGTGCCCTGCCCCATGGCCGTGTCACCATGGCAGCGGAAGCAGACCTTGTCGTAGTAGGCCTTGCCTTCGGCCAGTTGCGCGGCACTGGCGCTGACCGGCCGTGGCGTGACGGCCTGCGCCGACAGGTAGGCCACCGCGTCGCTGCGCTCGGCCTCGCTCATCGCCTTGATCAGGCCGGCCATGAACAGGTCCTTGCGCCGCCCATCGACGAAGCGGCGCATCTGCTCGTGCAGGTAGTCGGCGTTCTGACCCGCCAGGTGGGGGATCTCGGGGGCGCTGGAGTTGCCATTGGCGCCATGGCAGTTGGCGCAGAAGCCGACCAGACGCTCACCGCGCTGCAGCGCGCTGCCAGGCTGCGCCCACGCCGGCATGGCCAGCAGGCAGACGGCAAAGGCGACCCACCAGCGGGTCGGACGACGTTCCCAACGACTCATTCGGGCCTCCAGATGGGCAGGCAAAACGAAAACGGGACGCCTTCTGTGGGCGTCCTCGTCGCGGGGAATTGTGTCGAGGCCCGCCGGACGCGGACCTGACCAAGGTCAACTGAACAGGCGGCGGGCGGCCAGGGTGCCGGCGGCCAGGTCGCGCGACCCGAGCGCACGGTAGAGGCGCTCAAGCTCGGTGCCGATGGCCGCGAAGGCGTGCAGGGTGATCGGCTGGCCCTGGTCGTCCACCAGGGTGGCGTCCAGGTCGTCGGCCAGGCGGCGGGCACACTCCTGCCAGGCGGCGAAGGGCTCGGCCGACTCGGGGGTCTGCGGCACGTCCAGGCTCAGGGTCAGCTCGCGCAGCGCGGCCTCGCCCGGGTCCTCGGCCAGCGCGGCCTGGTGGTCAAAGCCCAGCACCAGCACCGGCGGGGCGCCCTCCTCCGCCGAGGGCAGCACCAGGCGGCCCGGCACCACGCCCGGCACAAAGCCGTGGCGACCCGCCATCTGCTGCAGGTAGCCCACGCTCCAGGCCACCGAGTTGGCCCGCAGCACCGCGGTCAGCTGGGCATCGTGGGCGCCGGAGAAGGCGTCGAGCTCGCGGGCGCGTGCCACGGCGTCGAGCATGTCCGGGAAGTCGGGCATGGCGCTGATCGCGTCGGCGAAAGCCTGCACCTTCTGGACGAACTCGGAGTACTCGATCTCGTTGAGCGCGCCGTGGCGGTTGGCCAGCTGCACCGCGGCCTGGAATTCGGTGTAGCGGTGGCCGGCACGGGGCAGCTCCCAGTCACCGGTCTCGCTGTCCAGGCCCTCGATGTGGAAGGGCTTGGAACCGGCGCGCCGGGTGGTCGGCAGATGGGCCAGGGCCTGCTCGCCGCTGACCGGGGACTCGGGCATCACGGTGGCGATGGCGTCGATCAAGGCGTCGATGCGGGCCGCCCGGCGGGCGAGCTGCTGGGTCCGGGCCGGCTCGGGAAGGCCGACCTCGGGGTCGGCCGCGCCACCGGCGCCCGGGTCGAGGCCGCCGAGAGTGGGCTCCAGGCGGCCGGGGTCGCCGCTGTCGGGCGGCTGCGGCAGCCGAGGCCCCGAGCGCCGGGTCGTCCAGGCCCCGTGGACCACCACCGCCAGCAACACCACACCGGCCACGATCGCCAGCGTCACCGTGAGATTCATGCCCTGCTTCCTACCTATGCCCTGTGATGCGGCCTCAGCCGCCCTCGACCATGCCGACCGCGGCTTCCATGTCCACCGCCACGATGCGCGAGACGCCCTGCTCCTGCATGGTCACGCCGATCAGCTGCTCGGCCATCTCCATCGCGATCTTGTTGTGCGAGATGAACAGGAACTGCGTGCCCTTGGACATCTCGGCCACCAGGTTGGCGTAGCGCTCGGTGTTGGCGTCGTCCAGCGGCGCGTCCACCTCGTCAAGCAGGCAGAACGGCGCAGGGTTGAGCAGGAAGATCGCGAACACGAGCGCGATCGCGGTCAGCGCCTTCTCGCCACCCGAGAGCAGGTGGATGGTGCTGTTCTTCTTGCCCGGGGGCTGGGCCATCACCTGCACGCCGGCGTCGAGCACCTCGTCGCCTGTCATGATGAGCTTGGCCTGGCCACCGCCGAACAGGCTGGGGAACATGCGCCCGAAGCCCTCGTTGACCTGGTGGAAGGTGGTCATCAGCAGGTCGCGGGTCTCCAGGTCGATCTTGTGGATCGCGTCCTCGAGCGTGGTGATGGCGTCGATCAGGTCGGCGTTCTGCGCGTCCAGGAAGGTCTTGCGCTCGCGCGCCGCGCCCAGCTCGTCCAGCGCCGCCAGGTTGACCGCGCCCAGCGCCGCGATGTCGCGGTTGATGCGGTCGATCTCGCCCTGCAGGCCCCACAGCTTGACCTGGTGCTCGGCGATGTTGCGGGCCAGGGCCTCGAGGTCGACCTCGGCGGCCTGCAGCTGCTCCATGTACTGGGCGCCGCCCAGGCTGGCGGCCTGCTGCTCGAGCTGCAGTTTGGTGATCTGCTCACGCAGGGGCTCGAGGCTGCGCTCGAACTGCAGGCGCTGCTCGTCGGCGGCGCGCAGGCGGGCGCTCAGGTCGTCGTATTCGCTGCGCGCCGCGCCCAGGGCCTGTTCGCGCTCGAGCTTGAGCGCCAGCGCCTCCTGCAGCCCGGCCTGGGCAGCCTGGTCATTGAAGCTGGCCAGCTCGGACTGCAGCTGCTGGGCGGCTTGCTCGTTGGCGCGGATCTGCTGGCCGGCGGTCTCGATGCCGCGCTGCAGCTCACCGCGGCGTGCGGCCAGCGAGCGGGCCTGGAACTGGGCCTCCTGGGCCTGGCGCTCCAGGGCGCGCAGCTGCTCGCGGGCCCCGGCGAGCTTGCGCTCGGCGGTGATCACGTCTTCCTCGAGCTGGGCGTGGCGCTCCTGGGTGTCGGCCAGCTGCAGGTCCAGCTCCTCGAAACGGGCCTCGCCGGTCATGCGGCGCTCGGCCAGCTCTTCCATCTGGCCGTCGATCTCGGCGAGCTCGTCGTCGAGCTGACCGCGACGCGCGGCCGAGGCCTCGGCCTGTTGCGACAGGCGCAGCAGCTCGACCTGCAGCTGGTGGGCCCGGCTTTGGGCCTCGGTGGCCTCGCGGCGGGCCTGGGCCAGGCGCTGGGCGGCCTCGGTGTAGGCGGCTTCCATGCGCACCAGGCTGGCGCGGGCGTCATCGGCCAGCAGCGACTGGGCGCGGACCTCGCGGTCCAGGTGCTCGATCTCCTGGGCGCGGGCCAGCAGGCCGGCCTGTTCGGAGTCGGGGGCGTAGAAGCCCACGGCATAGCGCGAGACCGCATGGCCCTCGCGGGTCATGATGACCTCGCCGTGGCGCAGCTGCTCGCGTTGGGCCAGGGCCTCTTCGAGGTGGGCGGCGGTGTAGACGCCTTCCAGCCAGTCGCCCAGCAGGGCCTTCAGGCCGGCATCGCCCAGGCGCAGCAGGTCGGACAGGCGGGGCAGCGCCAGGCCCTCGCTGGGTGCGCCGGCGGCGGGCGGGGTGTAGAAGGCCAGCTTGGCCGGGGGCGCGTCAGCGGCAAAGGCGCGGACGATGTCCAGACGCCCCACGGCCAGCGCGTTCATGCGCTCGCGCAGCGCGGACTCCAGCGCCACTTCCCAGCCGGACTCGATGTGGATCTTGGTCCACAGGCCCGGCAGGCCGTCCAGGCCGTGCTTGGCCAGCCAGGGCTTGAGCTTGCCCTCGGTCTGCACCTTCTCCTGCAGGGTGCGCAGGGCCTCGAGGCGGGCGCTGAGGTCGGCGTGGCGGGCGGCCTCGCGGTTGACCGTGGCCTGCTGGGTTCTGCGCTGCTCGTCGAGCAGCGGCACCTGCTCGCCCAGCTCCTGGGTGCGGGCCTCGGCCTCGGCCTGGGCCTCGTCGGCCATCGCGCTGTCCTCGCGCAGGGCCGACAGGCGGTCCAGGTCGGGGCTGGCCAGGTTCTGGCGCTCGGCGGCCAGGCGCTCGCGGCGCTGGCGCAGGGCCTTGTTCTGGTCGTCGATGTTGCGGCTCTCGGCGGCCAGCAGCTGGATCTGCTGCTGCACCTGGGCCACCCGGCCACGCTGCTCGTTGGCCCGGCCCTGGGCGGCGCGCACGCCGTCCTCCTGGTTGGGCGCGTTCATCGCCTCTTCCTCGGCCTGGGCGGCCAGCAGCTCGGCCTGTTCCTCGGCGGCGGCGATCTGGCCGGCGATGTCCTCGAGCTCGGCCTCGGCCTCGGCGCGGCGTTCCATCCACTGGTCGTTCTGGGCGGTCAGCTCGGCCAGGCGCGACTCGGCGCGCTGGCGGCCCTCGACCACGAAGCGGATGCGTTCCTCGAGCCGGCTGACCTCGGTCGCGGCCTGGGCCAGCTCGCCCTGGCGGGCGTGCAGGGTGTCGGAGGCGGCGTAGTGGGCCTGGCGGATGGTCTCGAGTTCGGCCTCGACGTGGCGCAGCTCGGCCAGGCGCGACTCGAGCGCGTTGGTGGCCTCGAGCGCGGCCAGCTTGACCCGCTCGGCCTCGGCCGCGGCGTCGCGGTGCTTGAGGAACCACAGCTGGTGCAGCTTGAGCGTGCCGGCGTCCTGCAGGGTGCGGTACTGGGCCGCCACCTCGGCCTGGCGCTCGAGCTTCTCCAGGTTGGTGCCCAGCTCGCGCAGGATGTCTTCCACCCGGTTGAGGTTGTCGCGCGTGTCGCGCAGGCGCAGCTCGGTCTCGCGGCGGCGCTCCTTGTACTTGGAGACGCCCGCGGCTTCCTCGAGGAACAGGCGCAGTTCCTCGGGCTTGGACTCGATGATGCGGCTGATCGTGCCCTGGCCGATGATGGCGTAGGCGCGCGGGCCCAGGCCGGTGCCCAGGAACACGTCCTGGACGTCGCGGCGGCGGACCGGCTGGTTGTTGATGTAGTAGCTGCTGGTGCCGTCGCGGGTCAGCACGCGCTTGACAGCGATCTCACTGTACTGGTTCCAGCTGCCGCCGGCGCGGCCGTCCTCGTTGCTGAAGACCAGCTCCACGCTGGCGCGCCCCGCCGGCCTGCGGTTGCCCGAGCCGTTGAAGATCACGTCCTGCATGGACTCGCCGCGCAGCTCGCTGGCCTTGCTCTCGCCCAGCACCCAGCGCACGGCGTCCATGATGTTGGACTTGCCGCAGCCGTTGGGGCCGACGACACCCACCCGCTGCCCGGGCAGCTGGAAGGTGGTCGGCTCGGCGAAGGACTTGAACCCGGAGAGCTTGATCTGGTTGAGCCGCATCTGGCGGGGCGCCGCCGCGTGCCCGGGATGCTCTCCTGGCACACAGCTAAGTCGTTGATTTTTCTACAGAATCCGGCGCTCTGCCAAACCCTGGACGGGCCAGGATGATACCATCGCGCCCCCCAAGGACATTCCCGCAGAACCGCCCCATGGCCCGCACCTCCGCCCCGAAGCAGCGCCCCGCCCCCGTCAACCCGCCGAGCGCGCCGAGCAAGGAACTGCACGTCTTCCCGAATCCGACGCCCGAGCGGGACTTTCTGATCCAGTTCCAGGTCCCCGAGTTCACCTGCCACTGCCCGCTGACCGGCCAGCCCGACTTCGCGCACTTCACCATCGACATGGTCTGCGACAAGCTCTGCGTCGAGCTCAAGAGCCTGAAGATGTACATGTGGAGCTTCCGCAACGAGGGCGCCTTCCACGAGAAGGTCACCAACGACATCCTGAGCAAGATCGTCGAGGTCACCAACCCGCGCTACGCCCGCATCACCGGCCGCTGGTACGTGCGCGGCGGCATCTACACCAACGTGGTGGCCGAGCACCGCAAGAAGGGCTGGAAGGGCGACTCGATCATCCCCGCCCCGCACCTGCCCCACGCCACCGGCCTGTAAGCCCGGGCCGAGCCGCCGATGGGCGCCCTCTACATCCGACCGCCGTACCAGAAGGTGGACGTGACGGTCCGCCGCAGCCCGATCGACGGCTTCGGCGTGTTCGCCCTGGAGCCGGCGCGCAAGTTCCACAAGATCGGCGAGATCCGCGGCGAGACCATCTCGGTGGCCGAGGCCCGCCGCCGCGCCGCCACGCTCGAGCGCATCATGATCGTCGAGATCAGCCCCAAGGCGGCGGTGGACCTGGCGCCCTCCACCGACCCGATGCGCTTCACCAACCACAGCTGCCAGCCGAACAGCCGCCTGAGCATCCGCGACGGCCGCATCGAGATCTACGCCCTGCGCGACATCGCGCCAGGCGAGGAGATCACGGTGGACTACGGCGAGACCCACCACGAAGGCCGCCTGACCTGCCGCTGCGGCGCACCGGGCTGCGTCGGCAAGCTCTGACGCCAGGCGCACCGCGCCCTCCCCGCAGCGGGCCCGACGCCGGCGACCGGCACCAGGCGCTGCGGCGGCCGCCGGCCTCGGCGGTGGCCGCCCGGGCCCTCCACCGCCTCACCGATAATCCCGCCCCATGAACCCGCTGCTCGGCAAGCTCAACCCCTACCCCTTCGAACGACTGCGCGAACTCACGCGCGGCATCGTCCCCAACCCGGCCCTGCGGCCGATCAGCCTGGGCATCGGCGAGCCCAAGCACCCGGCGCCGGCGCTGGTGGAGCAGGCGATCTGCAAGGGCCTGGACGGCTTGTCCAATTACCCGCCCACCCTGGGCGAGCCGGCCCTGCGCGAGGCCATCGCCGGCTGGGTGCAGCGCCGCTACGACGTGGCCCTGAACCCGGCCACCGAGATCCTGCCGGTGCTGGGCTCGCGCGAGGCGCTGTTCTCACTGGCCCAGGTGGTGCTGGATCCAGCCGAGCGCGACGCGGTGGTGGTCTGCCCCAACCCGTTCTACCAGATCTACGAGGGTGCCGCGATCCTGGGCGGCGCCAGCCCGGTGTTCGCCAACTCCGACCCGGCGCGCAACTTCGCCTGCGACTGGGGCCGGATCGACGACGCCACCTGGGCCCGCACCCGGCTGGTGTTCGCCTGTTCGCCCGGCAACCCCACCGGCGCGGTGATGCCGCTGGACGAGTGGAAGCGCCTGTTCGAGCTCAGCGACCGCCACGGCTTCGTGATCGCCAGCGATGAGTGCTACTCCGAGATCTATTTCCGTGGCGAGCCGCCGCTGGGCGGGCTGCAGGCCGCCAAGGCCCTGGGGCGGGACTTCAGGAACCTGGTGATGCTCTCGAGCCTGTCCAAGCGCAGCAACGTGCCCGGCCTGCGCTCAGGCTTCGTCGCCGGCGACGCGGCGCTGATGAAGTCCTTCCTGCTCTACCGCACCTACCACGGCAGTGCCATGGGCAAGGTGATGCAGTCGGCCAGCATCGCCGCCTGGAACGACGAGGCCCATGTGGTCGAGAACCGCGCCCAGTACCGCGCCAAGTTCGAGCGCGTCACGCCGCTGCTGGCCGAGGTGCTGGACGTCCGGCTGCCCGACGCCGCGTTCTACCTGTGGGCCGGCGTGCCGGGCGGGGACGACATCCGCTTCACCCAGGAACTGCTGGCTCAATACAATGTCGCGGTCCTGCCCGGCAGCCTGCTGGCGCGCGACGCGCACGGCCTCAACCCCGGCACCGGCCGCATCCGCATGGCCCTGGTGGCCGGCGTCGACGAATGCGTCGACGCCGCCGAGCGCATCGTCGCCTTCACCCGCGGCTACCGCCCCTGATTCCCCCCGAACCCGAGACCCCGCCATGAGCACTCAACTCCAAGCCCTCATCGACGCCGCCTGGGAACAGCGCACCACCATCAACGCCAGCACCCACGGCGAGGTCCGCGAGGCCGTCAACCAGGTCATCGCCGACCTGAACGCCGGCCGCATCCGCGTGGCCACCCGCGAAGGCGTGGGCCAGTGGACCGTGCACCAGTGGATCAAGAAGGCGGTGCTGCTGTCCTTCCGCCTGAACGACAACAAGGTCATGCGCTCGGGCGACCTGACCTTCTTCGACAAGGTCGACACCAAGTTCTCGCACATGAAGGAATCCGACGTCGCCGCCGCCGGCGTGCGCGTGGTGCCGCCGGCCGTGGCCCGCCGCGGCAGCTTCATCGGCAAGGGCGCGGTCCTGATGCCCAGCTACGTCAACATCGGCGCCTACGTCGACGAAGGCACCATGGTCGACACCTGGGCCACCGTGGGCTCCTGCGCCCAGATCGGCAAGCACGTGCACCTGTCGGGCGGCGTCGGCATCGGCGGCGTGCTCGAGCCCCTGCAGGCCAACCCGACCATCATCGAGGACAACTGCTTCATCGGCGCCCGCTCCGAGGTCGTCGAAGGCGTGATCATCGAGGAGAACTCGGTGCTGGGCATGGGCGTGTACATCGGCCAGTCCACCCCGATCTTCGACCGCGCCACCGGCGAGATCTCCTATGGCCGCGTGCCCTCGGGCTCGGTGGTGGTCAGCGGCAACCTGCCCAAGAAGGCCGCCAACGGCGCCGACTACAGCATGTACGCCGCGATCATCGTCAAGCGCGTGGACGCCCAGACCCGCTCGAAGACCAGCATCAACGAGCTGCTGCGCGACTGAGCGTTGCCCGCCCTGCCCCGCCACCCCTGAAAGGCCTTGACGATGATCTCGATGGAACGCGTGCTGCACCTGATGGCACAGAAGTCCGCCTCCGACGTCTTCGTCTCGGCCAACGCGCCGGTGCTGCTGAAGGTCAACGGGCAGATGCTGCCCGTGACCGACCACGTGCTGGCGCCGGGGGATCCGCGGGCGATGCTGATGCAGGTGCTCACGCCCCTGCAGATGGAAGAGCTTGAGCAGCAAGGCGAGCTGAACGTCGGCCTGAGCCTGCCCAAGGTCGGCAGCTTCCGGCTGTCGGCCTTCAAGCAGCGCAACACGCTGGCCGCGGTGATTCGCTGCATCCCGGTCAAGATCCCCTCGATCGACACGCTCAACCTGCCGCCGGTGCTGTCCACCCTGGCGCTGGAAAAGCGCGGCCTGATCCTGATGGTGGGCGCCACCGGCACCGGCAAGAGCACCACCATGGCCTCGATGCTGGAGTGGCGCAACCAGCACCTGACCGGCCACATCCTCACGATCGAGGACCCGATCGAGTTCCTGTTCAGCAACAAGCGCTCGGTGGTCAACCAGCGCGAGGTCGGCCGTGACACGGCCAGCCTGCAGATCGGCCTGAAGAACGCGCTGCGCCAGGCCCCCGACTGCATCATGATCGGCGAAATCCGCGACCGCGAGACCATGTCGCAGACGCTGTCCTATGCCTTGTCGGGCCACCTGGTGCTGGCCACGCTGCACGCCAACAACAGCTACCACGCGCTCAACCGCGTGATCTCGTTCTACACCCCCGAGGCCCGTCCGGCCCTGCTGGCCGACCTGGCCGCCGCCACCAAGGCCATCGTCTCGCAGCGCCTGCTGCGCGCCAACGCGGGCGGCCGCGTGCCCACGGTCGAGGTGCTGCTGAACTCCAAGCTGGTCTCCGAGATGATCGAGTCCGGTGACTTCGCCGGTGTTCGAGAGGCCATGGAACGCTCGCTGGCCGAGGGCTCCCAGACCTTCGAGCAGGACATCGCCCGCCTGATCGGCGAAGGCATCGTCAGCAAGGAAGAAGGCCTGGTCCACGCCGACTCGCCCACCAACCTGCTGTGGCGCCTGCAGAACGACACCGCGCCGGTGTCGCGCACCCCGCCCTCCAAGCCCGAGCCCGAGAGCCCCTCGTTCACCGAGATCACCTTCGACGTCGTGCCCGAGGACTCCGCCCCTCCCAAGCCGCTGATCTCGGCGCGCACCCGCTGACCTTTTCCTGCCCACGATGTCCGACACGCTGCGCCTGCTCGAGGACCTGCTTGCCCGTGCCTCCGTCACCCCCGAGGACGCCGGCTGCCAGGCGCTGATCGCCAGCCGCCTGGAGCCGCTGGGCTTCGACAGCCACCACCTGCCCTTCGGCCCCGAGCACTTCCGGGTGGACAACCTCTGGTGCGTGCACGACAGCGGCCGTCCCGGCCCCACGGTGGTCTTCGCCGGGCACACCGACGTCGTGCCCACCGGCCCGCTGGCCCAGTGGGGCAGCGACCCCTTCGTGCCCAGCTACCGCGACGGCAGGCTCTACGCCCGCGGCGCCGCCGACATGAAGACCTCGCTGGCCGCCATGGTGGTCGCCGCCGAGGAGTTCGTGCGCGCCCGCCCCGAGCACGGCGGCCGGCTGGCTTTCCTGCTGACCAGCGACGAGGAAGGCCCGTCGGTGGACGGCACCGTCAAGGTCGTCGAGTGGCTGCAGGCCCGCGGCGAGCGCCTGGACTGCTGCATCGTCGGCGAGCCCACCTCGGTGCGCAGCCTGGGCGACATGATCAAGAACGGCCGCCGCGGCTCGCTCTCGGGCAAGCTCACCGTGACCGGCGTGCAAGGGCATGTGGCCTACCCGCAGCTGGCCAGGAACCCGGTGCACCTGGCCGCGCCCGCCCTGGCCGAGCTGGCCGCGGCCGTGTGGGACCAGGGCAACGAGTACTTCCCGCCCACCACCTTCCAGATCTCCAACCTGCACGCCGGCACCGGGGCCACCAACGTGATCCCGGGCGAGCTGGTGGTGGACTTCAACTTCCGCTTCTCCACCGCGTCCACCCCTGAAGAACTCAAGGCCCGGGTGGCCCGCATCCTCGACCGCCACGAACTGGCCTGGCGCATCGACTGGACCCTGGGCGGCTCGCCCTTCCTGACCCCGGTGGGCAGCCTGGTCAACGCCCTGTCCGACGCCATCCTGGCCGAGACCGGCCTGGCCACCGAGCTTTCCACCACCGGCGGCACCTCCGACGGCCGCTTCATCGCCCGCGCCTGCGAGCAGGTGGTCGAGTTCGGCCCGGTCAACGCCACGATCCACAAGATCGACGAGCATGTCGCGGTGGACGCGGTCGAGCCGCTGAAGAACATCTACCGCCGCACGCTGGAAGCCCTCCTCGCATGATCCGCACCCCCCACCTGTTGACGCGGCGGGCCCAGCGCCGGGCCGCGCCCCAGCCGGCCCGCATCCCCTTGGGGGACCGGTCGCCGTCCACGTCGAACGAAGGGCAGGCATGACCGTCATCGAACTGATCGAGCGCTCCAGCGCCCGCCTCTCCGAGGCGGGCGTTTCGTTTGGGCACGGCACCACCAACGCCTTCGACGAGGCGGCCTGGCTGGTGCTGTGGGCCCTGGGCCATCCGCTGGACGCCCTGGACGAGGTGGCGGAGCAGCCCGTGCCCGAGGCCGATGCCGCGCGCGCCGACGCCCTGGTCACCCGGCGCATCGACACCCGCCGCCCGGCCGCCTACCTGACCGGCGAGGCCTGGTTGCAGGGGGTGCCCTTCACCGTCGACGAGCGGGTCATCGTGCCGCGCTCGCTGATCGCCGAATGCCTGGCCGACGGCACCATCGATTTCTGGCTCTCCGACCGCACCCAACGCGTGCTGGACCTGTGCACCGGCAACGGCAGCCTGGCCGTGCTGGCGGCCATGGCCTGGCCCGAGGTGCAAGTCACCGGCGCCGACCTGAGCGCGGACGCGCTGGCAGTGGCCGCGCTGAACGTGCAGCGCCATGGCCTGGGCGAGCGCATCACCCTGGCCCGCGGCGACGGCCTGGCGGCCGTGGCCGGCCAGCGCTTCGACCTGATCCTGTGCAACCCGCCCTACGTCAACGCCGCCTCGATGGCGGCGCTGCCGCCCGAGTACCGCGCCGAGCCCGAGATGGCCCTGAGCGGCAACCTGGCCGGCGGCACCGACGGCATGGACTTCATCCGCCCCCTGCTCGAGCAGGCCCCCGACCACATGGCCGACGACGCCGTGCTGGTGCTGGAGATCGGCCACGAGCGGGACTTCTTCGAGGCCGCCTTCCCCACGCTAGACGTGGTGTGGCTGCCGACCAGCGCCGGGGACGACCAGGTGCTGCTGCTGACCCGCGAGGCGCTGCTCGCCCTGAAGGCTTCCCCATGATCACGCTTCGCAACCTGACGCTTCGCCGAGGCGTCAAGGTGGTGCTCGACAACGCCACCGTCACCCTGAACCCCGGCGAGAAGATCGGCCTGGTCGGCCGCAACGGCGCCGGCAAGTCCAGCCTGTTCGCGCTGCTGGCCGGCCGCCTGGGCGCCGATGCCGGTGATTTCGAGATCCCGCCGCGCTGGCGCATGGGCGAGGTCGCCCAGCACATGCCCGAGACCGAGGACTCGGCCACCGACTTCGTGCTGCAGGGCGACACCCCGCTGATGGAAGCCCAGGCCGCCCTGGCCGCAGCCGAGGCCGCCGATGACGGCGAGGCCATGGCGCATGCCTACATGGCACTGGAAGAGGCCAACGCGTTTGACGCCAAGTCCCGCGCCCAGACCCTGCTGATGGGCCTGGGCTTCCGCACCGACCAGCTCGACGACCCGGTCAACAGCTTCTCGGGCGGCTGGCGCATGCGCCTGCAGCTGGCCCGTGCGCTGATGTGCCCCAGCGACCTGATGCTGCTCGACGAGCCCACCAACCACCTGGACCTGGACGCCCTGGTCTGGCTGGAGGGCTGGCTCAAGCGCTACACCGGCACGCTGCTGATGATCAGCCACGACCGCGAGTTCCTGGACGCGATCACCACCGTCACCCTGCACCTCGAAGACGCCAAGCTGACCCGCTACGGCGGCAACTACACCACCTTCGAGGAAATGCGCGCCGAGCGCATGACCCAGCAGGCCGCGGCCTACAGCAAGCAGCAGGAGCGCATGGCGCACCTGCAGAAGTTCATCGACCGCTTCAAGGCCAAGGCCAGCAAGGCCAAGCAGGCGCAAAGCCGCGTCAAGGCGCTGGAGCGCATGGAGAAACTGGCCCCGGTGCTCACCTCGGCCGACTTCAGCTTCGAGTTCCGCGAGCCCCTGAGCCTGCCGGACCCGATGCTGGCCATGACTGACGTGGTCTGCGGTTACATGGTGCCCTCCGTCGCCGAGTACGGCGACGCGCCCCCCGAGGGGACTGGCGGATCCGCCTTGGGGCGGCCCGGCGCCGGATTCGCCGCGGCCGGCGCACTGCGGGCCAAGCCCATCGTCCACGGCATCAACCGCACCGTGCTGGCCGGCCAGCGCATCGGCGTGCTGGGCGCCAACGGCCAGGGCAAGTCCACCGTGGTCAAGACCATCGCCCACGCCCACCCGGCGCTGGCGGGCCAGATGGTCGAGGGCAAGGGCCTGGCGATCGGCTACTTCGCGCAGCAGGAGATGGACGTGCTGCACGCCGACGACTCGCCGCTGCAGCACATGGTGCGGCTGGCCCGCACCACCGGCCCCGCCGGCACCGAGCAGGACCTGCGCAACTTCCTCGGCCAGTTCCGCTTCGTCGACACGATGGTGCACCAGCCCATCGGCACGCTCAGCGGCGGCGAGAAGGCCCGCCTGGTGCTGGGCAGCCTGGTCTGGCAGCGCCCCAACCTGCTGCTGCTCGACGAGCCGACCAACCACCTGGACCTGCAGACCCGCGAGGCGCTGTCGATGGCGCTCAACGAGTTCGAGGGCACCGTGATGCTGGTCAGCCACGACCGCGCGCTGCTGCGCGAGGTCTGCGACGAGTTCTGGATGGTGGCCGACGGCGCGGTCAAGCCCTTTGACGGCGACCTGGACGACTACCAGCGCTGGCTGCTCGAGCGCAGCCGCGAAGCCCAGCGCGCCCTGAGCGGCAAGGCGGACAAGGCGGACAAGGCGGAGAAGGCCGCCAAGGCCCCGGCGCCGGCCCCGGTGGCGGCCGCCCCCGCCGCACCCAAGCCGGTCGCCCCGCGCGAGGACCGCAAGGTCGCCGGCCAGGCCCGCCAGGCCCTGGCCGCCAAGACCCGGCCGCTGCGCAACGAACTCGCCCAGATCGACAGCCGCATGGAAAAGCTGGGCGCCGAGCGCGCCAAGCTCGAAGCCGGCATCGTCGACGGCCGCATCGCCGGGGCCGACATCGCCGAGGCGGGCCGACAGCTCAACCACATCGGTGCCGAAGTGGCGGTGCTGGAAGAGCGCTGGCTGGAGCTGACCGAGCAGATCGAGGCCCTGACGGCCGAGGCGGGCGGTGCCTGACCCCGTCTTCGCGTCGGTCGACCTGGCGGCGCACCCCCTGCGCGCCGAGCAGGTGCCGGCGCTGCAGGCCCTGTTCAACGCCCACCCCGCCTACTTCCGTACCGTCAACGGGCGCGACGCACTGCCGGACGAGGCGCAGCAGGAGTTTGACGAGCGCCCGCCACCCCACCTGACCTGGCGCGAGCACCACCCACTGGCCCTGCTGGACCGCCACGGCCAGTTGCAGGGCACGGCGGTGCTCACCGAAGACCTGTGCACCCCCGGCTGCACCCACCTGGGCCTGCTCTGGCTGCCCGACGCGCTGCACGGCCAGGGCATCGGCCAGCGCTGGCACGCCGCCTATGAGGCCTGGGCGCGGTCACGCGGCGCCCGCTGGCTGCGCCTGGGCGTGGTCGAGGCCAACGCCCGCGCCGTGGACTTCTGGCAGCGCCAGGGCTATGAGCGCCTGCGGGTGCGCGAGGGCGTGGACACCGGCGGCCGCGTCAACACCCTGTGGACGATGCTCAAGCCGCTGGACGGTGACCTGGGCCCTTATCTGGAGCGGGTGCCGCGGGACCGTCCCGGCAGCACCCTGCCCTGATCAGGCGCGCTCCTTCTCCTGCAGCAGACGCCACATCACCTTGCCCGAGCCCGACTTGGGCAGGGCCTGGGCGAACTCGACGAGGCGCGGCGCCTTGTAGGCCGCCATGTGCTCGTGGGCCCAGCCGATGATGTCCTGCTCGGTGGTCTTGCCCACGGCGTCGGGCCGCAGCACGATGACCGCCTTCACCGTCTCGCCGCGGTAGGCGTCCTTGGCCGAGATCACGCAGGCCTCGGCCACCGCGGGGTGGCGGTACAGCAGCAGCTCGACCTCGCTGGGCCAGACCTTGTAGCCGCTGGCATTGATCATGCGCTTGAGGCGGTCGGTGATGAAGAAGTAGCCGTCCTCGTCCATCCGGCCCAGGTCGCCGGTGCGGAAGAAGGGCTTGCCCTCGATCTCGATGAAGGCGGCGCGGCTGGCCTCGGGGTGCTTCCAGTAGCCCTTGAACACCATCGGGCCGTGGGTGACGATCTCGCCGGTCTCGCCGGGCGGCATCTCCTGCAGGGTCTCGGGGTCCACCACCCGGCTGTCCACGCCGTAGATGGGCATGCCCAGGCACTGCAGCTTGGCGCGCTCGGGCGGGTTGGCGTGGCTGGGGGCCGCGGTCTCGGTCAGGCCGTAGCCCTCGGCGAAGGTGATGCCGAACTCGGCCTGCAGCCGCTCGGCCACCGCCTGCGGCATCGCCGCCCCGCCGCCACTCAGGAAACTCAACGAGGACAGGTCGAAGGTCTTGTAGTTCGGGCTGGCGAACAGGTCGATGATCATCGTCGGGATGCAGGTCCAGTGCGTGATCCGGTAGCGCGAGATCAGGCGCCCGGCCAGCTCCCGGTCCCAGCGCGGCAGGATGACGACCGTGGTGCCCCCGTACACCGGTCCCAGCACGTTGTAGAGCATGCCGGTGATGTGGAACATCGGCACCACGCCCAGGCTGATGGTCTCGGCGCTGGTATGGCCCCACAGGCCGCCGCCGATCACGTTGGGCATCAGCGTGCGGTGGGTGTGCATGCAGCCCTTGGGCAGGCCGGTGGTGCCCGAGGTGTAGGGCAGCAGGGCCAGGTCGTCGGGGCTGCCCGCCGGCGGGCCGGGCGGCTGCAGACCGGCGGCCAGGGCGTCGGTCCAGCGGGTGACAGGGGTGGCGCTGTCGGGCAGCGCCGGGTCGGCGCGCAGCCAGGCCTCGACCGCCGGGGCCGGGACCAGGTCGGGGTCGATGATCTCGGGCAACGCGTCGGCGTAGCGGGTGACCAGGATGGCGCGCAGGCGCTGGGCCTCGGGCAGCGCGGCGTTGGCGCCGGCCACGATCTCGGCGCCGTCGGCACCGCAGACCACGACCTTGGTGTCCGGGTCGCTGATGTAGTGGCCGAACTCCTCGGCCCGGTTCATCGGGTTGACCGGCACCACCACCGCGCCCAGTCGCATCACCGCATAGAAGGCGCTGACGAATTGCGGGCAGTTCTGCAGGAACAGCGCCACCCGGTCACCCGGCCCCACGCCCTGGGCCGCCAGCCAGCCAGCCAGGGCCTCGGCCTGGGCCTTCAGGCCGCGGTAGGTCAGGGCGCGGCCGAAGAACAGGCAGGCGGGCTTGTCGGGGTAGCGCGCGGCCGAGACCTCGAGGTTGAACCACAGCGTGGTCTCGGGGATCACCAGCTGGCGCGGCAGGCGGCGCGGCCAATGGGCCAGGTGCGGGCGGTCGGCAGGAACCATGGAGGACCTCTTGCGAATGACAGGCTCGGGACTGGCTTGCAGCCTATCCGCCGGCCGCCGGCGCCGCGATCCGTTGTCACCCGCAGGACTTGTCCCCCGGGCGACAGCCGCGGCCCCGGTGGGCACGGGCCTCGCCCCTAGAATCGGTGACGTCCCGGCCACGCCCCATGTTCCTGCCCGCCATCCCCCCTGAACCCGCCGGCCTGCCCCTGGCCCGGCCCGGGCGATGAAGCGCACGGCGCGCGACCGCTGGGTGGCGGTGCTGGGCGCGGTGCTGGTGGCCACCTTTGCCGCGGTGGCCTGGGTCCAGTGGCGCCAGTTCGACGAGATCGGCCACGACATGCAGCTGCGCGGCGAGAGCCCCAGCTGGACCTTGCTGCAGCTCGAGACCGAGCACCGGCAACTGCGCGAGGCACTGCGCCTGGCGCTGCAACGGCCCGAGTCCCTGCCGCTGCGGCAGGTCCATGAGTTGCGGGTGCAATTCCTGGGGCGGCTGGCCGCCGTGGTCCCGCCAGCGGGCAGCCCTGCCGCCACCCTGGACGCGGACCAGGCCGAGGCCTGGTCACGGCTGCAGGACGCGGTCCGGCGCCTGCAGGCCACCGCGGGACCGGCCACCGACCCCGCCGCGCTGGCCGCGCTCTCACGCGAGCTCGATGACATCGCCGCGCCCCTGCGCAGCCTGACCCAGCACGCCAGCCGCCTGGCCCTGGAGCGCGGCAGCGAGCACGACGCGTCCATCATGGGCCGGCTGCACCTGGGCATCGGGCTGACCACCTTCCTGATCCTGCTCACGATGAGCTTCGCCGCGATCGTGGTCCATCAATGGCGCTCGGCCGCCCGGCGCGAGGCCGAGCTGGAGCAGTCGGCCCGCCGCCTGCAGGTCGCCCGCGAAGCGGCCGAGCGGGCCGACCAGGCCAAGAGCGCCTTCCTGGCCACCATGAGCCACGAGCTGCGCACCCCCTTCAACGGCCTGTTGGGCATGCTCTCGCTGCTCGACGGCACCCGGCTGGATGCCGAGCAGACCGGCTTCGTCCGCACCGCGCGAGAGTCCGCCCTGCACCTGCTGGCCATCCTGGACGACATCCTCGACCTGTCGCAGCTCGAGGCCGGCAAGCTCGACATCCACACCGAGCCGGTCCACCTGCCCCGGCTGATCGACGAGGTGCGCACCGTGATGACCGCTCCGGCCCGTGCCCGCGGCCTGCTGCTGGAGGTGCAGCTGGACCCCGCCGTGGGCCAGTGGCGCGAGGCCGACGGTCGGCGCGTCAAGCAGATCCTCTTCAACCTGCTCTCCAACGCGATCAAGTTCACCCCCCAAGGCCGGGTCACGCTGAGCGCCCAGCCCGATCCGCAGGCCCCAGGTGTGCTGTGCATCAGCGTCAGCGACACCGGCATCGGCATGGACGCGGCCACCCTGTCGCGGCTGTTCCGCCGCTTCACCCAGGGCGACGCCAGCGTGGCGCGGCGCTACGGCGGCACCGGCCTGGGCCTGGAGATCTCGCGCACCCTGGCGCGGCGCATGGGGGGCGACATCACGGCCAGCAGCCGACTGGGCCAGGGCAGCCGCTTCGACGTCCGGCTGCCCCTGCCCCTGGCCGCGCCGCCGCAGCAACCCGCCCCCCTGCCCCGCACCCCCGACCCCTCGAGCACGCCACACCGGGCGCTGGACATCCTGGTGGCCGAGGACCACGCGATCAACCGCAGTTACCTGGCCGCGGTGCTGGAACGCCTGGGCCACCGCCCCCGCTTCGCCGAGAACGGCCACGAGGCGGTCGCCGAGGCCGAGCGCCAGTCCCCCGACCTGGTGCTGATGGACTTGCAGATGCCGGGCATGGACGGTCTGAGCGCCACCCGGGCGCTGCGGCGCCGGGCCGGCCGCTTGGGCCGGGTCAAGGTGATCGGGCTGAGCGCCGGGGCCCAGAACGCCTCGCGCGAGCAGGCCCTGGCCGCCGGCATGGACGATTTTCTGGCCAAGCCCTTCAGCTGGGAGGACCTGCGCCAGCTGCTGCTGCGACACACCGACGCCGTGGTCGCGTGGCCGGACGCGCCGCCGGCCGGCCCGCCTGCCGACGGCGGGCCGGCGCTGGCGGCGATGCAGGAGCTGCTGCAACTGCTGGGGGCGGCCACCTACGGACCGCTGCTGCGCGAGTTCCTCGACGAGGCCGGCACCAGCCAGCCACCGCTGGAGCAGGCGCTGCTGGCGGGCGATGCCGCCGCCCTGGGCGCGCAGGCCCACCACTACAAGGGCGCCGCCTACCTGCTGGGGCTGCGCGACCTGGCCGACCTGGCCGGCCGACTCGAGGCCGATGCCGAGGCACTGGCCGAACGCGGCAGTGCCGAGGCCCTGCGCGAGCTGCGACGGTTGCGCGCCGACAGCGCCGCCCTGGCCGACCGCCTGGGCCTGCTCACACCATGACGGGCTCGGGCTCCAGTCGGATGCCGAAGCGGCCATAGACGCTCTCCTGGATCGCCCGCGCCAGGGTCTGGACCTCGGAGCCCACCGCGCCGCCCCGGTTGACCAGCACCAACGCCTGCTTCTCGTAGACACCGGCGTGCCCGATGGTCTTGCCCTTCCAGCCACAGGCGTCGATCAGCCAGCCCGCCGCCAGCTTGAAGCTGCCGTCGTCCATCGGGTAGTGCACCACGTGCGGGTCGCGGGCGATGATGTCGCGGCACTGCTCGGGCGTGACCACCGGGTTCTTGAAGAAGCTGCCGACGTTGCCGATCTGCGCCGGGTCCGGCAGCTTGGCGCGGCGGATGTCGCAGACCCACTGGAAGATGGTGCGGGCGTCGGGCGCACGCACCCCGGTCTCCTCGGCCTTGCGGGCCAGGTCCAGGTAGTCCAGCGACGGCCGCCAGGCCTTGGGCAGGCGCAGGCGCACCCGGGTGATCACGCCCTTGCCCGCCAACTCCTGCTTGAACACGCTGTCGCGGTAGCCGAAGCGGCACTGGGCCGCGTTGAGCGTGGCGGTCTGGCCGGTGGCCAGGCCCACCACGTCCAGGGACTCGAACCGGTCCTGCAGCTCCAGCCCGTAGGCGCCGATGTTCTGGACTGGGGCGGCGCCGACGGTGCCGGGGATCAGGGCCATGTTCTCCAGGCCGGGCCAGCCCTGGTCCAGGGTCCAGGCCACCAGGGTGTGCCAGGACACGCCGGCGCCGGCCTCGACGATCCAGGCGTCGGCGTCCTCGCCCGCCAGGCGCAGGCCGGGCACCTCCACCTTGAGCACCAGCTCGGGCATGTCGCGGGTCAGGATGACGTTGGAGCCGCCGCCCAGCACGAACTTGGGCGCACGGCCGGTGTCGGGTCCGTCGACCACGGCACGCACGTCCGCCTCGGAGCGGATGCGCACCAGCCGGCCGGCCGTGGCGGGCAGGCCAAAGGTGTTGTAGGGCTTGAGCGGAACGCCGGTCTCGATTTGCATGCGAGAATTTTCGGCGATTTCCCCCTGTTCTCTTGCACACCAAGGTTCTGCCATGCCCAGTTTCGACGTCTCCCTCAAGCCCGACATGGTCAAGATCGGCAATGGCATCAACACCGCCATCAAGGAGATCGAGACCCGCTTCGACTTCAAGGGCACCAGCGCCAGCGTGGAGCTCAAGGAGAAGGAAAAGGAAATCCACCTCATCGGTGACAGCGATTTCCAGATCGATCAGATCTACGAAGTGGTGGTCAGCAAGCTGACCAAGCAAGGCGTGACCATCGACTTCTTCGCCAAGGGCGAGAAGCTCGAGAAGATGGGCGGCGACAAGGTGCGCCGCACCGACAAGATCAAGGACGGCATCGAGTCCGACCTGGCCAAGAAGATCACCACGGCGATCAAGAACAGCAAGATCAAGGTGCAGGCCAGCATCCAGGGCGACGAAGTCCGCGTCACCGGCAAGAACATCGACGACCTGCAGGTGGCCATCGCCTACCTGCGCAAAGAGTTCCCGGACCAGCCCCTGACCATGGACAACTTCCGCAAGTGAGCCGCTGATGACCGCCGCCACGCCCCTGTCCACGCGCATCGACGCGGCCTGGGCCGGGCACGCGGCGGACCCCGAAGGCCACTGGCGGCAACTGGCCGCCGACACCCCGGCCCTGTGTGCCGGGGCCCAGGCCGCGGACCTGGACGCGCTGCTGCGCGTGGCCGAACACCTGGCCCTGGCCCATCGGGCCGATCCGGCCGGCCTGCTCGACTGGCTGCCCCCGTTGCAGGCCGCGGCCGCCACCTGGGCGTCGCTGGCGGCGCCCCTGAAGCGGGTGCAGGCGGCCATCGCGCTGGCGCAAGGCCGCACGCCCGAGTGGTCGGATCTGGTGCCAGCTGAGCAGGTGCGGGCCCACGCCAACGCCGCCATCGGCCGGGCCGTCCAGGGCGACTGCGCCGGGGCGCGGGCCCTGCTGGAGCAGGCCACCGACTGCACCGGCCGCCACGATGGCGACCCCCAGGCCGGCCGGGCCCTGGCGGCCCTGGCCCACAACCTGGCCGCCCATCTGCGCGAAGGCCCCAACCGTGACGCCCAGGCCACCGACCTGATGATCGAGGCGGCAACCCGGTCCCGTACCGCCTGGACGTCGGTCGGCGGCTGGCTCGAGATCGAGCGCGCCGACTGGCACCTGGCGATGTGCCATGCCGCGGCCGGTCAGGGCGAGGACGCGCTGTTCCATGCCCGGGCCACGCTGGCGGCCTGCGAGGCCCACGGCGCCGACGGCTTCGAGTTCTGCTTCGCCTGGCAGGCCCTGGCCGAAGCGGCCCTGGCCGCCGGCCAGCCCGAGCTGGCCCGCCAGGCCCGCGAGGCGATGGCCGCCCGACAGGCCGAGGTCACCGACCCGGGCTTTGCCGCCTACGCCGCCGCGCAGTTGGCGGCGATCGACGCCCGGCTGGCCTGACGCCCGCTCAGTGGACCAGCTGGTCCACGCCGCTGGTCAACGCGTCAAACGGCGCCAGATGGGCGCCCAGCCAGTCCAGGTCCAGGTGCAGACGCTCGACCAGCTCGCCCTGCGTCTCGAGCAGGGTCGTCAGCGGCGGCAACCCCATCAGGCCGGCATCCGCCATCACGCTGGACAGCCGCAGCACCGCGCCCAGGCGCGAGAAGGGCTTGACGGCCAGCGGGTCCTCGACCGCACGCAGGGCGGCGACCATCTCGACGGGGAATTGCCAGCGCCGCGCCAGTTCGGCCGTCACCTCGACATGGGTGCACTGCAACAGCTGCCGCTCGTGGTCCAGCAGGCTGTCGGGCAGGTGGGCGCGCGACTCGGCCAGGGCGATGGCTTCGGGGTCCTGCATCAGCATCAGCAGCTCGCCGGTGCGCAGCACCAGACCGGCCAGATACGCCATGTCCGGGTCCAGGTCGCAGGCCGTGGCCAGGGTTCGGGCATGGCCGGCCGTGGCCAGGCAGGCCCGCCAGAAGCGCAGGCGGTCGAAGCCCCCGACGGCCGGGAAGGCCCCGGCCACGCAGGCCGCCAGCGCCAGGTCCCGAAGGCTGCCCATGCCGATCATGGTGGCGGCGTCCTGGATCGTGCCGATGACGTGACGTGGGCTGTAGCGCGCCGAGTTCGCCAGACGCAACAGCTTGACCGACAGGCCCTGGTCCTGGGCGATCAGCGATGACAGCTCGTGCATGCCCATGCCGTCGTCATCGAAGGACTTCAGCAGTCGGTGGGCCACCTCGGGCATGGACGGCAGCGCCGCCGGGTTGGCGAAATACTTGTCGGTCATCGGCATCGGGCAACTCCAGTCGGACACGGGACACGGTGGCAGCGGCCCCCGCACCGCCACTCGGCACGGACCCGCCTGACGTAACGTCGGCCGCCGCCGGCGGCGCTTGAGGGGCGGACGCTCCGGGGAAACCCCCGGCCGCCTTTGTCACAGCGGAGACAAGATGCTTTAGAACGGTCGTGCTAAAAATCTCGACCGCACTGGAGACACGCGATGGACCTGAATTTCACCCCCGAGGAACTCGCCTTCCGCCAGGAAGTGCGCGACTGGGTGGCGGCCAACCTGCCGGCCGACCTCCAGCACAAGGTGCTCAATGCCCTGCGCCTGAGCCGAGACGACATGCAGCGCTGGGCCCGCATCCTGGGCGCCAAGGGCTGGTTGGGCTACGGCTGGCCGAAGGCCTTCGGCGGTCCGGGCTGGACCGCGGTGCAGAAGCACCTGTTCGAGGAAGAGTGCGCGCTGGCCGGCGCGCCGCGCATCGTGCCCTTCGGTCCGGTGATGGTGGCACCGGTGATCATGGCCTTCGGCTCTCCCGAGCAACAGCAGCGCTTCCTGCCGGGCATCGCCAGCGGCGAGGTCTGGTGGAGCCAGGGCTACTCCGAGCCGGGCTCGGGCTCGGACCTGGCCTCGGTCAAGACCCGCGCCGAGCGCCAGGGCGACCACTACCTGGTCAACGGCCAGAAGACCTGGACCACCCTGGGGCAGTACGGCGACTGGATCTTCTGCCTGGTGCGCACCAGCACCGAGGGCAAGCCCCAGACCGGCATCAGCTTCCTGCTGGTCGACATGAAGAGCCCCGGGATCACCGTGCGCCCGATCATCACCCTCGACGGCGAGCACGAGGTCAACGAAGTCTTCTTCGACAACGTCAAGGTCCCGGCCGAGAACCTGATCGGCGAGGAGAACAAGGGCTGGACCTACGCCAAGCACCTGTTGGCCCACGAGCGCACCAACATCGCCGACGTCAACCGCGCCAAGCGCGAGCTTGAGCGGGTCAAGCGCATCGCCAAGGCCGAAGGGGTCTACGACGACACCCGCTTCCGCGACCAGATCGCGCAGCTCGAGGTGGACATCGTGGCCCTGGAGATGCTGGTGCTGCGGGTCCTGTCGGCCGAGAAGAGCGGCAAGCAAAGCCTGGACATCGCCGGCCTGTTGAAGATCCGCGGCAGCGAGATCCAGCAGCGCTACGCCGAGCTGATGATGCAGGCCGCCGGCCCCTTCAGCCTGCCCTTCATCCACGAGGCCATGGAGGCCGGCTGGCAAGGCGACCATGTGGGCGCCGCCCACTGCGCGCCGCTGGCCAGCGTGTACTTCAACATGCGCAAGACGACCATCTACGGCGGCAGCAACGAGGTGCAGCGCAACATCGTCTCTCAGACCGTGTTGGGGTGAGCCCCGCGCTCCCTGCCGGTCGCTGCCCCCCCCCCAAGGGGGCTTTGGCAGCGGGCCGGCGGAGCCGGTCCCGCGCCAATTCCTGAATGGGTTCCATGCCCGAGGAGAGTTTCATGGATTTCGATTTCTCTGATGACCAGAACGCCCTGCGCGAGGCCGTGGCCCGCTGGGTGGACAAGGGCTTCGGCTTCGAGCGCCGTCATGCGCTGGCCAAGGCCGGTGGCGCCACCCGTGCCGTCTACGCCGAACTGGCCGAGCTGGGCATGACCGGCCTGGCCGTGTCCGAGGACCACGGCGGCATGGGCTTTGGCCCGGTCGAGGCGATGGTGGTGATGGAGGAGCTGGGCCGCGGCCTGGTCAACGCCCCCTTTGCCCACGGCGCCCTGGTGGCCCCGGCCCTGCTGGCCGCGGCCCCCGAAGCGGTCCAGGCCGACTGGCTGCCCCGCGTGGCCGACGGCTCGGCCCTGGTCGTGCTGGCCCACCAGGAGCGTGCCGCCCGCTACCGCCTGCACCACGTGGTCACCCGCGCCACGCGCAGCGGCGACGGCTGGACGCTGTCGGGTGCCAAAAGCGCCGTGCCCGCCGGTGACGAGGCCGACGCCTTCGTCGTGCCCGCCCGCATCGGCGGCGCCGACGACGACGCGACCGGCATCGGCCTGTTCCTGGTCCAGGCCGGCGGGGCCGGCGTGGCCGTGCGCGGCTACCCGACCCAGGACGGCGCCCGGGCCGCCGAGCTGGCCCTGAGCGCCGCCCCGGCGGTGCTGCTGACCGCGGACGGCTTCGGCCCGCTGCAGCGCGCGGTGGACATCGGCATCGCCGCCATCAGCGCCGAGGGCGTGGGTCTGATGGACCAGCTCACCCGCACGACGGTCGAGTACCTCAACACCCGCAAGCAGTTCGGTGTCACGCTGTCCACCTTCCAGGCCCTGCGACACCGCATCGCCGACGTGAAGATGCAGCTGGAGCTGGCCCGCTCGATGAGCTACTACGCCAGCCTGAAGCTGGGCGAGCCCGAGGCCCCGCGCCGCCGCGCGATCAGCCAGGCCAAGGTGCAGATCGGCCAGTCGGCGCGCTTCGTCGGCCAGCAGTGCGTGCAGCTGCACGGCGGCATCGGGGTGACCGATGAATACGTGGGCAGCCACTACTTCAAGCGCCTGACCATGCTGGAGATGCAGTTCGGCGACACCCTGCACCACCTGGGCGAGGTCTCGTTCCGCATGCAGGACACGGCCGGCGTCTTCGCCTGAGTCCCCGTGGCGCGCCCATGCGCCGCCAGGATCGGCGCATGGACCAGCCCACCCCACCCTGGCCGGGCTCGCTGACCGACGTCGCGGGCCTGGCCGTCGGCCACCACACCGACACCCGCCGCCCCACCGGCTGCACCGTCGTGCTCTGCCCCGAAGGGGCGGTGGCCGGCGTGGACGTCCGGGGGGCTGCCCCGGGTACCCGCGAATGCGACCTGCTGAGCCCCGAGAACACGGTGCAACAGGTGCACGCGCTGCTGTTGTCGGGCGGCAGCGCCTTCGGTCTGGACGCCGCCACCGGCGTGGTGCGCTGGCTCGAGGCCCGTGGCCACGGCTTGGCCGTGGGCCCCGTGAGGGTGCCCATCGTGCCGGCGGCCGTGCTGTTCGACCTGTGGCTGGGCGACGCCCGCCTGCGCCCCGATGCCGCCGCCGGCGAGGCCGCCTGCGACCGCGCCCACCGTGGCCCGGTGGCCCAGGGCAATGTCGGCGCCGGCACCGGCGCCACCGTCGGCAAGCTGTTCGGCCCGGCCCATGCCATGAAGGGCGGCCTGGGCAGCGCCTCGATCACCGTGCGCGGCGTGACCGTGGCGGCCCTGGTGGCGCTGAACCCGGTGGGCGACGTGCGCCACCCGGTCGGCGGCGCACTGCTGGCCGGCGCCCGCGGCGCCGATGGCCACCCGTGTGACAGCGTGGCGCGCCTGGGCGCCGGCGACTGGCCGCCCGCCCTGATCGCCGGCAGCCACACCACGCTGGCGGTGGTGGCCACCGATGCCGTGCTGGACAAGCCGCTGGCCCGCCGCCTGGCCACCATGGGCCACGACGGCCTGGCCCGCACCATCGCCCCCTTGCACACCCCCTTCGACGGCGACGTGGTGTTTGCCTTGGGCACCGGGCGCAGCGGCCAGCGGGTGGACGGCGCGGTGCTGGGCACCCTGGGGGCCGAGGTGCTGGCCCGCGCCGTGCACAACGCCGTGTGGATGGCCGAGCCCCTGGTCGGCCTGCCCAGCGCCCGCTGCCTGGCGGGGCAGCGACAATCCGGCCCATGAAGCTGTCCCAGATCCTGTTCAGCCAGGGCTTCGGCACGCGCCGCGCGTGCGAGGGCCTGGTCTATGCCGACCTGGTGCGCCACCAGGGCCGCCTGCTCGAAGACCCCGACGAGGACCTGCCGACCGCGGGCCTGGTGCTCGAGGTCGAGGGCAAGCCCTGGCCCTACCACGCCAAGGCCCTGGTGCTGCTGCACAAGCCCGCCGGCTACGAGTGCTCGCAAAAGCCCAAGCACCACCCCAGCGTGATGACCCTGCTGCCCGCGCCGCTGCGCCAACGCGGCCTGCAACCGGTGGGCCGCCTGGACGAGGACACCACCGGCGCCCTGCTGCTGACGGACGACGGTCCGCTGATCCACAAGCTCACCTCGCCCAAGCACCACGTGCCCAAGGTCTACGAGGTCGGCTGCAAGCACCCGGTGGATGACGCCGCGGTGGAGCGCCTGCTGGCCGGGGTGGTGCTGGACGACGACCCGGCCCCGGTGCTGGCGGCGGCCTGCGAGCGCGTGGGCGATCGCGGCCTGCGGCTGACTCTGACCGAAGGCAAGTACCACCAGGTCAAGCGCATGGTGGCGGCGGTGGGCAATCGGGTCGAGACGCTGCACCGCAGCTCGATCGGCCGCCTGTCGTTGCCGCCCGACCTGCACCCCGGCCAGTGGTGCTGGGTGGACGACCCCGCACTCGTGCTGCCGGTCCGCTGAGGCCGGCGGACCCGCCCCCGATAATCGCCCCATGCTTGTCCACCGCGGCCACATCCCAGACCCCGCCGGCGCCGGCTGCGCCCTGACCATCGGCAACTTCGACGGCGTCCACCGTGGCCACCAGGCCATGCTGGCCCTGCTGCGCAGCGAGGCCCGCCACCGCGGCCTGCGCAGCGTGGTGATGACCTTCGAGCCCCACCCCCGCGACTGGTTCGCCACCCAGGCCGGCAAGCCCGAGCTCGCGCCCCGCCGCATCGCCACCCTTCGCGACAAGCTGCAGGAGCTCGAGGCCTGCGGCGTCGACGAGGTGGTGCTGCTGCGCTTCGACCAGGCACTGGCCGGCATGCCGCCGCTGGACTTCATCGAGCAGGTGCTGGTGCGGCGCCTGAACACCCGCTACGTGCTGGTGGGCGACGACTTCCGTTTCGGCGCCAAGCGCGCTGGCGACTACGCCCTGCTCGACGCCGAGGGCAGCCGCCTGGGCTTCGACGTGGCCCGGATGATGAGCTACGAGGTCCACGGCCTGCGCGTGTCCAGCTCGGCCGTGCGCGAAGCCCTGGCGGCCGGCGACATGGCCGGTGCCACCCGCCTGCTGGGCCGCCCCTACGCAATCAGCGGCCACGTGGTGCACGGTCGCAAGCTGGGCCGCGACCTGGGTTTTCGCACCCTGAACCTGCGCTTTCCCTCGCACCGCCCGGCGGCGCAGGGCATCTTCGTGGTCCAGGTCCACGGCCTGGCCGACCGGCCGCTGCCCGGCGTGGCCAGCCTGGGCGTGCGCCCCACGGTGGAGGACGCCGGCCGCGTGCTGCTCGAGGTCCATTGCCTGGAGTGGCCCGAGGGCGTGGCCATCGAGGGCGGCTACGCCCGCATCCTGCGGGTCGACCTGCTGCACAAGCTGCACGACGAACGCCGCTACGACGGGCTGGACGCCCTGCGCGCCGGCATCGCCCAGGACGTGGTGGACGCCCGGGCGTGGTTCAGCGCCCGCCCCACCCCCTAGGCCCGCCATTGGCGCACCGGATCGATCTGCTTACATTTTAGGCAATGCCGCACCGACCGGGTCTTGGGTTCGGCGGCGAATGTCTTCAAGTGGAGGAGGAGGTCGAGATGAAGGGTGTTTCGTTCAAGAAGTCGCTGCTCGCCCTGTGGGCCGGCCTGGGCATGGCCTGCGCCGCACAGGCGGCCCCCGTGCAGTGGAGCGCCAACGGCCACACGTACGAGTTCATCGCCGGCAGCTACACATGGGACCAGGCCAACGCCGACGCCCAGTCCCGTGGGGGCTACCTGGCCACCGTCACCTCGGCCGCCGAGAACAGCTTCCTGACCTCGATCAGCACCAGCCTGGCCTGGCTGGGCGGTACCGACCACGGCCACGAAGGCGTCTGGACCTGGGTCACCGGCGAGACCTGGAGCTACAGCAACTGGAACTCCGGCGAGCCGAACAACTGCTGCAATGGCGAGGACTACCTGCAGATCAACTGGGCGGCCGTGGGCGGCTGGAACGACCACGGCGGCCCGGGCAACCCGTCGCAGGTCAACGGCTATTTCCTCGAGCGCGCTGCCGCCGTGCCCGAGCCCGCCACCGCGCTGATGATGCTGGCCGGCCTGGGTCTGGCCGGGCTCTCGCGCCGCCGCCGCGGCTGACCCGGCTCACCCCACGGGCGCCCACCGCGGCGCCCGCTGACGAGGCGCCCCAGGGCGCCTCGTGTCGTTTGGCGGCCGCCCGCCTCGGCCCCGGGCCTCGGGCGCCCGGTAGAATCCACCGATGTCTTGCGCTTCGGCCCGCCCCTGCCTGAACCGCGTGCCTGGCGGCACGCTGGAGGCGGCGTGCACGCGCCGGCAGACCACCCGCGACCGAATTCGGCGGGGCGGCTGACCCCTCAAGCCCGCGTCGGCCTGTCCGACGACCTCCTGCCGGCGGTGCCGGCCCCCTCTCCTGCTGCGCGCGCCCTGAGCCCGGCGCCCCGATGCCATGAACGACAAGACCAACGCCAAGCGTGACGCCGAAGGCGGCGCCTACCGCGCCACGCTGAACATGCCCGACACCCGCTTCCCGATGCGGGGCGACCTGCCCAAGCGCGAGCCCGGCTGGGTCCAGGAATGGAACGAAGGCGGCCTTTACAAGCGCCTGCGCGACGCCCGCCAGGGTGCGCCGCTGTTCGTGCTGCACGACGGCCCGCCTTACGCCAACGGCAAGCTGCACATCGGCCACGCGCTGAACAAGGTGCTCAAGGACATGATCGTCAAGTCGCGCCAGCTGGCCGGCTTCGACGCGCAGTACATCCCCGGCTGGGACTGCCACGGCCTGCCGATCGAGAACGCGATCGAGAAACTGCACGGCCGCAAGCTCAGCCGTGACGACATGCAGGCCAAGAGCCGCGCCTACGCCACCGAGCAGATCGAGCAGCAGCGCGCCGACTTCAAGCGCCTGGGCGTGCTGGGCGATTGGGAGCGGCCCTACCGCACCATGGACCCGGCCAACGAGGCCGGTCAGATCCGCGCCTTCAAGCGCGTGATCGAGCGCGGCTTCGTCTACCGCGGCCTCAAGCCGGTCTACTGGTGCTTCGATTGCGGCTCCAGCCTGGCCGAGTTCGAGATCGAGTACGCCGACAAGCAGAGCGACACCCTGGACGTGGCGTTTGAAGCCGACGACGCCGCCGCCCTGGCCCGTGCCTTCGGCCTGGCTGCGCTGCCGGGCGATGGCGGCAAGAAGGCCTTCGCGGTCATCTGGACCACCACCGCCTGGACCATCCCCGCCAACCAGGCGCTCAACGCCCACCCCGAGCTGGATTACGCCCTGGTCGACACCCCGCGAGGCATCCTGCTGCTGGCCGAGAGCCTGGTCGAGAAGTGCCTGGAGCGCTACGGCCAGACCGGCCAGGTCATCGCCACCGCCAAGGGCGAGGCGCTCAAGGGCCTGGTCTTCCGCCACCCGCTGCACGACACCGTCAGCGCCGACGAGGGCGGCGTCTACAGCTACCACCGCAAGAGCCCGCTGTACCTGGCCGACTACGTCACCGCCAGCGACGGCACCGGCATCGTCCACTCGGCCCCGGCCTATGGCGTGGACGACTTCAACTCCTGCGTCGCCCACGGCCTGAAGTACGACGACATCCTCAACCCGGTGCAGGGCAACGGCGTCTACGCGGCCGAGCTGCCCTTCTTCGGTGGCGAGCACATCTGGAAGGCCGTGCCCCGCATCCTCGAGGTGCTGGGCCAGAGCGACCGCCTGATGGCCACCCAGCGCATCACCCACAGCTACCCGCACTGCTGGCGCCACAAGACGCCGGTGATCTACCGCGCGGCCGCCCAGTGGTTCGTGCGCATGGACGAGGGCGACGGCGTCTTCACGAAGGACAAGGCGCCCAAGACCCTGCGCCAGCTGGCCCTGGACGCGATCGACCACACCGCCTTCTACCCCGAGAACGGCAAGGCCCGCCTGCGCGACATGATCGCCAACCGGCCCGACTGGTGCATCTCGCGCCAGCGCAGCTGGGGCGTGCCGGTGCCCTTCTTCCTGCACAAGGACTCCGGCGAGCTGCACCCGCGCACCATGGAGATCCTCGACCAGGCCGCCGACATCGTCGAGCGCGGCGGCATCGAGGCCTGGAGCCGCGTGACGACCGAGGACATCCTCGGCGCGGCCGACGCCGAGCACTACACCAAGAGCACCGACATCCTCGAGGTCTGGTTCGACTCGGGCTCGACCTTCTGGCACGTGCTGCGCGGCAGCCACGCCCAGGCCTACCCCAACGGCGCCTTCCACGCCCAGGGCCCCGAGGCGGACCTGTACCTCGAAGGCCACGACCAGCACCGCGGCTGGTTCCACAGCTCGCTGCTGCTGGGTTGCGCGATCTTCGACCGGGCACCCTACAAGGGCCTGCTGACCCACGGCTTCGCCACCGACGGCCAGGGCCGCAAGATGAGCAAGAGCCTGGGCAACACCGTGGTGCCCCAGGAAGTGACCGACAAGCTCGGCGGCGAGATCCTGCGCCTGTGGGTGGCCAGCACCGACTACTCGGGCGACCTGAACATCGACGACAAGATCCTGGCCCGCGTGGTGGACGGCTACCGCCGGGTGCGCAACACCCTGCGCTTCCTGATGGCCAACACCTCGGACTTCGACGCCGCCACCGACGCCGTGCCCGACGAGCAGCTGCTCGAGATCGACCGCTGGGCGATCGACCGCGCGGCCGAACTGCAGGCCGAGGTGCTGCGCCACTTCGACGTCTACGAGTTCCACCCGGTGGTGTCCAAGCTGCAGGTCTTCTGCTCCGAGGACCTGGGCGCGTTCTACCTGGACGTGCTGAAGGACCGCCTGTACACCAGCGCGCCCAAGAGCCTGGCCCGCCGCTCGGCCCAGACCGCGCTGTGGCGGATCACGAACGCGATGCTGCGGTGGATGGCCCCGTTCCTCAGCTTCACCGCCGAAGAAGCCTGGCCGGTGTTCGCCGGTGCCCGCAACCAGGGCTCGATCTTCTTCGAGACCTTCTGGAAGTTCAGCACCCCCAACGAGGCCCTGCTGGCCAAGTGGGCGCGCATCCGCGCGATCCGCGACGCGGCCAACAAGGAGATCGAGGCGGTGCGCACCGCGGGCCAGGTCGGCGCCTCGCTGCAGGCCACGCTGACCATCACCGCCGGTGCCGACGACGCGGCCCTGCTGCGCTCGCTGGGCGAGGACCTGAAGTTCGTCACCATCACCTCGGCGGTCGCCGTCGTCGACGGTGACGAGCTGAAGATCACCGTCACCCCGTCGACCGCGGCCAAGTGCGAGCGCTGCTGGCACTACCGCGACGACGTCGGCGCCGACACGGCCCACCCGACGGTCTGCGGCCGCTGCGTCAGCAACCTCCACGGCGCGGGCGACACCCGCACGGTGGCCTGATGGCGCGGCGATCCGGCGGTGCCTCGCTGGTGCGGGGCCGCGCGGCCGGTCCGGGCCTGGCCATCTGGCTGGGCCTGGCCGCGGTGGTGCTGCTGCTCGACCAGTTCACCAAGGTGCTGATCGTCGGCAACTTCCAGCTCGGTGAGTCGCACACTGTCACCACCTTCTTCGATGTCGTGCGGGCGCACAACCCGGGCGCGGCGTTCAGCTTCCTGGCGGGCGCCTCGGGCTGGCAGCGCTGGTTCTTCGTCGGCCTGGGCACGGTGGCCGCCACCGTCATCGTCTGGATGCTGCGCCAGCACGCCGGCCAGAAGCTGTTCTGTTTCGCGATCTCGATGATCCTGGGCGGCGCGGTGGGCAACGTGATCGACCGCCTGTGGCATGGCCACGTGATCGACTTCCTGCAGTTCCACTGGAGCTGGATGGCGCCGGTGTTCCCGGGTGGCTACTTCCCGGCCTTCAACCTGGCCGACAGCGCCATCACCGTGGGCGCGGTGGGCCTGATCCTGGACGAGTTGCGCCGCGTTCGGCGCGGCTGAGCCGCCGCCCGCCACGGGGCGGGGACTCAGGAGCCCCCCGTCGCCCCGCCGGTGGCCGACAGCGGCCAGCGCAACCGCACCACGGTGCCATGCGGCTCGGCCCGCTCGATGTCGAGCCGTGCGCCCAGGCTCTGGGCGCGCGCCCGCATGTTGCGCACGCCCAGACCGCCACTGGCCGTGCCCGGGCCGACGCCGTCGTCGCGGATCGAGAGCTCGATCGCCGGACGCATCGCGGCGTCCTCGACCAGGCGCGCGGACAGCACCAGGGTGGCGGCGTGGGCATGCTTGATGGCGTTGGTCACGGCCTCGAGCACGATGCGCTGCACATGCAGCACCGCCTGGGGCGACAGCCCGGCCAGCGGCGGCAGGTCGCCCATCTCCCAGACCAAGGCCAGCCCGGCGGCGCGCAGCCGCGGCTCCAGGCGATGCCGCAGCATGGCCAGCACCATGGTCAGGTCGTCCTCGACGTGCTGCAGCGAGTCCACCGCCACCCGCATGTCGTCGAGTGCGGTGCGGGCCAGGTCCTCCACTGCACGCGGGTCGCTGTCGGGCCGCTGCACCAGGTGCATCAGGCCCACCAGGTGGGCGCCGACGCCGTCGTGCAACTCGCGCATGATGCGTTGGCGCTCCTCGGTCACGGCCTGGGCGCGCTGCTGGGTCTCCAGCCGCTCGAAGGCCTGCCGGAGCTCGGCCTCGCGGTCCCCCACCCGCTGCGCCAACTCGGCGCTGAGCCGCCGGTAGGCCGCCACGGAACGGCTGAAACGGTCGGCCACCATGCCGGCCATGATCAGCGCGAAGCAGAACACGGCGTGGGTCATCCAGGTCAGGCGCAGGCCGCTGGAGTGGATGCTGCGCACCCACAGCAGGTCGTGCAGCCCGGCCACCACCGCGGCCAGGCCGGCCACGGCCAGCACCATCGCGATGGTTCGGCGGGTGGTCCAGGCCTCGTGGGCCACGATGGCCACCGTCACGACGCCCAGCGGCACCAGGGCCGCCAGGCCGAGGGTCCACCACAGCGGCTGTCCGGTGGCGAACGAAGCGGCGGCCAGCCCGCTGGCGGTCAACAGCACCGCCCAGACCATGGCGGTGAGCCGCGGGGTCATCCGACCCAGGGCCACCAGGGTGAACTGGCAGATCAGGGCCAGGTGCGCGGCATAGCTGGCCGCCACCAGCGCGCCCCACAGCGGCCAGGGCAGCGGTGGCTCGGGCCAGATCTGGTCCAGGTTGCGGACCATGCCCAGCCAGGCGGCCAGGGTGAAGACGCCGTAGATCGGTTCGCGCTGGCGCCACCACAGCACCGCCGCCAATCCGCCCATGATCGCCAGGCAGGCGGCGAACACGGTGGAGGCCGTCTGGCGCCAGCTGAACAGTTGCTCGTAGAGCGGACGCACCAGCGGCTCGGGGCCGTAGTGCACGACCGACAGACCGCCCCAGCGCAGGGCCTGGACACTGGCATCGATCCACAACTCGTTGGGAGCGTCCGCGCGCAACAGCGCCGCGGGCAGTTGCAGCAGCACCGGTTCCTTGCCACTGTCATGGCGCGGATCACCCAGACGGCCCATGCGTCGAAGCAGCACGCCGTTGAGCCGAACCTCGGCCTGGTTGCCCAGCCGGGTGAAGAGCATCGCCATGTCGTCCCGGGTGCGCGGAGGCAGCGTGAGCCGGTAGTGCGCCATGCCGTCGCGGCCCGGGTAGTCCAGGTCCCAGCGCCGGCCCAGGTCGACTTCGCCCTCGCGCACCGGCAGGCCTTGCGGCTCGAGCACGGCCCAGGCGCGGCCGAACTCGATGACCTCGTCAGCCCGCACCGGCACCGCGGCCAGCAGGACCAGACACAGCGCCCACGACAGCCGGCACAGGCCGAGCCAGATCAGGTGGGGTCTTGCGGCAAGGGTCACGAGTGGGGCTCGGGCGGGTGTTGGAGGCGCCGGCCATGGTAGCGGGATTAGACTCATCGGATGCTGCTCGATGCCCTGTTCTCCACCCGTGACCTTGGCCGCTTCGTCGACATCGTCGGCGTGCTCACCCGCCATGGCCTGGGCGACCTGGTGCAGCGCATGGGCTGGACCGAGGCCCTGGAGAAGGCCGGCCAGCGCCTGCGCTGGGAACACGCGGCCGACCTGGCCCGACTGCCCCGGCCGGTGCAGCTGCGCATGGCCCTCGAGGAGCTGGGCCCCACCTTCGTCAAGCTCGGCCAGATCCTGGCCGGCCGAGCCGACCTGATCGGCCCGGACACCATCGCCGAGCTCGAGAAGCTGCACAGCCGCGTGCCGGCGCTGCCACTCGAGGCCCTGCGCCCGCAGATGCGCGAGGACCTGGGCGACGAACCCGAGGCGGTCTTCGCCCACTTCGACCCCGAGCCCCTGGCCGCCGCCTCGATCGCCCAGGTGCACCGCGCCCGCCTGCACGACGGCACCGAAGTGGTGGTCAAGGTCCGCCGCCCCGGCATCAGCGAGGTGATCGACGCCGACCTGCGCCTGCTCGAACGCCTGGCCGGCATCGCCGAGGCGCGCATGCCGGCGCTCAAGCCCTACCGACCCCAGGGCCTGGTGCGCGAGTTCGGCCGCTCGCTGCGCCGAGAACTGGACCTGGCCGGCGAATGCCACAACGCCGAACGCATCGCCGCGAACCTGACCCCCCTGGGCTTCGTCACGATCCCCCAGGTGGTCTGGGCCCACACGAGCTCGCGCATCAACGTGCAGCACTTCATCGGCGGCGTGCCGGGCGACCAGCCCGCCCGGCTCGACACCGAGGGCTTCGACCGCACCCTGCTGGCCCGGCGCGGTGCCCAGGCGGTCATGAAGATGATCGTCGAGGACGGCTTCTTCCACGCCGACCCTCACCCCGGCAACGTCTTCTACCTGCCCGGCAACGGCATCGCCTTCATCGACTTCGGCATGGTGGGCCGGCTGTCGCAGCGCCGCCGCGACGAGCTGCTGCAGCTGCTGCTGGGCCTGGTGCAGCGCAAGCCGCAGCAGGTGGCCGACGTGCTGATGGACTGGGCCAGCCAGCAGGGGGCGGGTCTGGACCATGTCAACCTGGCCCTGCTCGAGACCGAGATCGAGGACTTCGTCGACCAGTACCACGGCACGCCGCTGGCCCAGCTCCACCTGGCCCAGATGCTGGCCGACACCACCGCCATCCTGCGCAGCCACCAGCTGGCCCTGCCCTCGGACCTGGCGCTGCTGATCAAGGCGTTCATCTCGCTGGAGGGCATGGGCCGCGGGCTGGACCCGGGCTTCCACATGGCCACCGAGGCGTTGCCGCTGCTGCGTGCGGTGGTGCGCCAGCGCTACCAGCCCAAGGCGCTCGCCCTGCGCGGCTGGGGCTCCCTGCAGCGCCTGCTGCAGGTGGCCGAACAGCTGCCGCATGACCTGTCCCGCCTGCTGCGCAGCGCCCGCCGCGGTCAGCTCAACATCCAGATCGACCTGGTCCACCTGCAACACGTGGGCAACCAGCTGGACCGCGCGGCCAGCCGGCTGTCGGTGGCGCTGGTGCTGGCGGCGCTCATCATCGGCTCGTCGATCGTGATGACGGTGGGCGGCGGCCCGCAGCTCTTCGGGCTGCCCGCCTTCGGTCTGATGGGCTTCGTGGGCGCGGTGCTGGGCGGGGTGTGGCTGGTGCGCAGCACCATCCGCTCACGCCGACGCGAGGACTGAGTAACCGTCTTTCGAGTCAAGCGCCGTGAAGCGATTTGTCCCAAGGTTTGTTGGTTTTGACCATGGCATTGAGCGTGGTCAGGAGCTTGCGCATGCAGGCCACCAGCGCGACCTTGGGCAACTTGCCGGTGGCCTTGAGGCGGTCGTAGAAGGTCTTGATCGCAGGGTTGTGGCGTGCAGCAGTCAGCGTGGCCATGTAGAGCACACGGCGTATCTCGAAGCGTCCGCCCTGCACACGTCTTCGTCCCTTGGAATTGCCTGAGTCATTGGCCATCGGAGCCACACCGACCAGAGCCGCGATCTCGCGGCGGTTGAGCTTGCCCAGCTCGGGCAGTTCGGCGATCAAGGTGGCGCTGGCCACGGGGCCGACGCCGCTGGCCGAGCGCAGCAGCTTGTCCAGTTCGGCGTAGTGCGCCTGGACGTGGCTGACCATCTGGGCTTCCACGTCATCGAGTTGCTTGCGGATCGCCTCGATCATGGCCTCGATGCTCGGCCGAACCACAGCAATGGCCAACTGCAGCCTCTGACGCTCGGACAGCATCATCGTCACGAGTTGGCGCCTGCGCGTGACCATCGCCGCCAACGCCTGCTGCTGCGCATCGGCCAGCGGCCGGATCAAGCTGGCCAGGTCGTCCCGGCGTACCAGCACGGCGGCGAACTCGGCGAACTCGGCGAACTCGGCGAACTCGGCGAGCATGCGTGCATCGATGCGGTCGGTCTTGGCCAAGCGTCCCATCGACTTGGCGAAGTCACGCGCCTGACGCGGATTGACCACCGCCACGGGTATGCCTACAGCCTGCAGCGCGCAGGCCAGCGCCGCCTCATGGCCGCCGGTGGCTTCCATCACCACCAGCGTCACGCCCAGCGGCAGCAGGGCCGCTGCCAGCCCCGAATGGGCCTCGGTTTCGTTGTCAAAACGCTGGGCATCAAACTTGGTGCCCAGCGCCGCGACATCAACGTGCGCCTTGCCCACGTCGATGCCCACCACCACTGAGCAAGCAGACATGGTCTTCAGATCCCTTGCTTGTGAAAGCGCTCTCGGACGAGCCGGCGCGCGTAACCGTTCGGGCTTCAGGAAGACCAGCACGGCGGCCGTGCGCTCTTTACTCAGTCACGGGCTCGATCACCCCAGCGGGTACCAAGCTACACGGGCCGGTCTGGCCGCCTCATCGGCGATCAGACTCTACCGTTCTGGCCTGGTCTGAACATACAAGACGGCTCAGGGTCTGCCCGCTGGACGGCGCCCGAGCGCGGCCCCTACCCTGGTGCCACGAGGAGGACCGCATGTCCGTCGACGCCCCCCAGCACCCGGCCCCGGCGGCCCCTGAGAGCAGCCAGATGCCGTTGCTGCTGCCCCTGACCCTGGCCGACCCGCCACGCTGGCTGGCCCTGGGCTGGCGCGATTTCCGGGCGGCCCCGCGCATCGGCCTGTTCTATGGCGCCTGCTTCATGGCGATGGGCTGGGCCCTGTTGGCGGTGTTCCAGCACCAGCCGGCCTACACCCTGGCGCTGTCGGCCGGATTCCTGCTGATGGGGCCCTTCCTGTGCCTGGGCCTGTACGACGCCAGCCGCGCCCTGGAGCGCGGCGAGCGCCCCAGCCTGAGGGCTTCGCTGGTGTCCTGGCGCACCCGCAGCGGCACGCTGGCGATCTTCGGCTTCGTGCTGCTGGTGCTGGAGATGCTGTGGGGCCGGGCCAGCCTGGTGGTGTTCGCGGTCAGCTTTGACGGCATGCCCGACTTCAAGGGCTCGCTGCTGGCCCTGCTCGACCCCGAGAACCTGGGCTTCATCGTCACCTACGTGGCGGTGGGCGCCCTCTTCGCAGGGCTGATCTACTGCGTCAGCGTGGTCAGCATCCCGATGATCCTGGACCGCCCCGTCGACGCCATCACCGCCGGTCTGACCAGCTTCCGGCTGGTGCTCACCCAGACCCCGGTGCTGCTGTGGTGGGGCGCACTGATCACCGGCGTGGTGACGCTGGCCCTGCTGCCGGGTTTTGCCGGCCTGCTGGTCGCCGGCCCGGTGGTGGGTCATGGCACCTGGCACGCCTACCGGGCCGCCGTGGCCCGTGCAGGCGACGCACCGTTCGCCGACTAGGCTCCCGCCCCGACCGCCATCCCGGCGCCCTGGGCGTCCCGCGCACGGGCAACCGACCCGGATCCCGAGCTCGATCAGGCCCTCTTCACCGGCCCGAGGCCGAGGATCGACGCCGCCGCCGGGGCGCGCCGATCCCGTGGCCTCACTCGGCCGCGGTGCCGCCGGTCAGCAGGGGCATCAGGCCGCTGCCGCTGTTGCCCAGCAGGCCGGTGCCCGAGTAGATGCCCAGCTTGTGGCGGGTGTCCTGGATGTCGAGGTTGCGCATGGTCAGCTGACCGATGCGGTCGGCCGGGGTGAACGCGCCCTCCACCTTCTCCATCGACAGACGCTCGGGGGCGTAGGTCAGGTTGGGGCTCTCGGTGTTGAGGATGGTGTAGTCGTTGCCGCGGCGAAGCTCCAGCGTGACCTCGCCGGTGATGGCCGAGGCCACCCAGCGCTGGGCGGTCTCGCGCAGCATCATGCACTGCGGATCGAACCAGCGGCCCTGGTACAGCAGGCGGCCGAGCTTGCGGCCGTTCATGCGGTACTGCTCGATGGTGTCCTCGTTGTGGATGCCGGTGACCAGGCGCTCGTAGGCGATGTGCAGCAGCGCCATGCCCGGGGCCTCGTAGATGCCGCGGCTCTTGGCCTCGATGATGCGGTTCTCGATCTGGTCGCACATGCCCAGGCCGTGGCGACCGCCGATCTCGTTGGCCTTGTAGAACAGGCTCAGCAGGTCGGGGAAGGTCTGGCCGTTCAGGGCCACCGGCACGCCTTCCTCGAAGCGCACCGAGACCTCTTCACGCTTGACCTCGACGTCGTCGCGCCAGAAAGCCACGCCCATGATGGGCTTGACGATGTTGATGCCGGCGTTCAGGTATTCCAGGTCCTTGGCCTCGTGGGTGGCGCCCAGCAGGTTGGAGTCGGTGGAGTAGGCCTTCTCGACGCTCATCTTGTAGTCGAAGCCGTTGGCGATGAGGTATTCGCTCATCTCCTTGCGGCCGCCCAGCTCGTCGATGAAGGTCTGGTCCAGCCAGGGCTTGTAGATCTTCAGCGACGGGTTGGCCAGCAGACCGTAGCGGTAGAAGCGCTCGATGTCGTTGCCCTTGTAGGTCGAGCCATCGCCCCAGATGTTGACGCCGTCGTCACGCATGGCCACGACCAGCGCGGTGCCGGTCACGGCCCGGCCCAGCGGCGTGGTGTTGAAGTAGGTGGCGCCGCCGGTGGAGATGTGGAAGGCGCTGCACTGGATGGCGGCGATGCCTTCGGCCACCAGCTGCGGGCGGCAGTCGATCAGGCGGGCGATGTCGGCGCCATAGGCCTTGGCCTTCCGCGGGATCTCCTCGTAGTCCGACTCGTCGGGCTGGCCCAGGTTGGCGGTGTAGGCGCAGGGCGTGGCGCCCTTGGCGCGCATCCAGTGCACCGCGGCCGAGGTGTCGAGGCCACCGGAGAAGGCGATGCCGACGCGCTCGCCGACGGGCAGTTGCTGGAGGATGTTGGACATGGCGTGTTCTTGGAGAGGGAGTGCTCGCAACCTTCCAGTTTACCTGCCCGCCGCGGGCTTCCGGGCGTTGCCGGGCGGCCAGGCCCTCCGCAGGGCGCCGGGAACAATGACCATATCAATTGTGTGCAATTTAATTGCTCGCGATAATTCAGGCCATGGACACACGCCGCCGCCCCCTCCCCGACGCCGACTGGCTGCGGCTGGACCGCCAGCTGTGCCATGCGGTCTACGCCGCCTCGCTGTCCATGACCCGGCTCTACAAGCCTCTGCTCGAACCCCTGGGCCTGACCTACCCGCAGTACCTGGTGATGCTGGTGCTGTGGGAGGCCGACGACCTGGGCGTGGCCGCGCTGGGCGAGCGCCTGGGCCTGGACTCGGGCACCCTGACCCCGCTGCTCAAGCGCCTCGAATCGGCCGGTCTGGTGCAGCGCCTGCGCGACGCCGCCGACGAACGCCGGGTCCGGCTGCTGCTCACCCCGGCCGGCCGCGCCCTGCGCGAACAGGCCGTGGCCGTGCCCCAGGCCCTGGCCTGCGCCACCGGCTGCGACCTCGACGAACTCACCGAACTGACGCATCGCCTGCAGGCGCTGCGCCACCGACTGGACCAGGCCGCCGCCTGATCCACCCTTCCCGCCCCCGCCACTCAGGAGATTTCCATGGCTCTGCAGAAAGTCCTCTACACCGCCACCGCCACCGCCACCGGCGGCCGCACCGGCTCGGCCAAGTCCGACGACGGCAAGCTCGACGTCTCGCTGTCCACCCCGCGCGAGCTGGGCGGCGCCGGCGGCAACGGCACCAACCCCGAGCAGATGTTCGCGGCCGGCTACTCGGCCTGCTTCATCGGCGCGATGGGCGCGGTGGCCGCAGCGCAGAAGTTCAAGCTGCCCGCCGACGTGAGCATCACCGCCGAGGTCGGCATCGGCCCGATCCCGCAAGGCTTCGGCATCCAGGTGGCGATGGCCATCAGCCTGCCCGGCATGGAACGTGCCGCCGCCGAGGCCCTGGTGGCCGCGGCCCACCAGGTGTGCCCGTACTCCAACGCCACCCGCGGCAACATCGACGTCACCCTGACGGTGGTCTGAGGATGACCCGACCGAGGCCCCGGCGGTGCCGGGGCCTCGGTCCGTTCAGGCGGCCAGCAGCTGCAGCAGCAGCTCCACCCGGGCCTTGGCCGGGGTGAGTCCCGCCGCCGACGGCCAGGCCCCCTCCGGCTGGCCCACGATGGCGCCCCCCTGGCAGCGGGAGGCACGCCAGACCCTCACGCCCCGGGCGGCGGCCGCGCGCAGCGCCGCGTCCAGCGCCCGGTGCAACGTGCCATTGCCGGTGCCCTCGACCACCAGGCCGCGGTAGCCCGCCGCCACCAGCGCCTCGACCACCACCGGCTCCACGCCGGCATGGCTGCACACCACCCCCACGCGCGGCCAGTCCTGCACCGGTCCGTCGACGCGGGCCAGGCCCAGCGCCTCGCCGGCCGGCCAGGGGCGCCAGGGCAGCACGCGCCCCTCTCGCACGCTGGCCAGCACCGGGGCATCGCCCGAGCTGAACGCGTCGATGCGGAAGGGCTGCGTCTTGCGCACATCCGCCGCCGAGTGCACCTCACCGGCCACCGCCACCAGCACCCCACGGGCCTGCGGCTCGGCGGCCAGCGTGACGGCGTCCAGCAGGTTCTGCGGGCCGTCGGGCTGCAGCGAAGTGGCGGGGCGCATCGACGCCGTCAGCACCAGCGGCTTGCTGGGCGCCAGCACGCGCTGCAGGAACCAGGCGGTCTCCTCGAGCGTGTCGGTGCCGTGGGTGACCACCACCCCGGCCACCTCGGGACGTGCCAGGTGGTGGGCGGCGCGGCGCGCCAGCTGCTGCCAGGTGGCATGGTCCATGTCCTTGCTGTCGAGCTGGGCCACCTGCTCGGCCTCGAGCGCGCGGCCGGACAGGGACGGCACCGCCCGCAAGAGGTCATCGACCGACAGTTGCCCGGCGGCATAGCCCACGTTGTCACCCGACCCGGCGATGGTGCCGCCGGTGCCCAGGATCACGATGCGTGGCGAATGTGCGGAATCACTTGGCATTTCGAGAGGTCTGGATAAAAATACAGATACTGGATGCAAGTCCAGTTTCACACACTGCACAGGCGCCTGACATGCCCGAAAGCCCCAAGCTCACCGCCCGCCAGCAGCAGATCCTCGATCTGGTGCAAAGCACCATCGAGCGCACCGGCGCTCCGCCCACCCGCGCCGAGATCGCCGCGGAACTGGGCTTCAAGTCGCCCAACGCCGCCGAGGAACACCTCCAGGCCCTCGCCCGCAAGGGCGTGATCGAGCTGGTGGGGGGCACCTCGCGCGGCATCCGGCTGCAGTCTGCCACGCTGCGCGCCCTGAACGAGTCGCGCGGCAAGCAGTTCTCGCTGCCCCTGCCCAGCCTGGCGCAGCTCACCCTGCCCCTGGTCGGCCGGGTGGCGGCAGGCCACCCCATCCTGGCCCAGGAGCACATCGACCAGACCTATGTCCTCGAGGCCAGCCTGTTCCCGCAAAAGCCCGACTACCTGCTGAAGGTCAAGGGCATGAGCATGCGCGACGCCGGCATCGTCGACGGCGACCTGCTCGCGGTGCGCCAGACCGCCGAGGTCCGCAACGGCCAGATCGTCGTCGCCCGCCTGGACAACGAGGTCACGGTCAAGCGCTTCCACCGGGCCCGCCACGGCATCGAGTTGCTGCCCGAGAACCCCGACTTCCAACCCATCGTCGTCGGCCCCGAGCGCGAGGATTTCTCGATCGAGGGCATCGCCGTCGGCCTGGTGCGGCAACACATGCTGATGTGATGGGCACGCCGAGGCAGGTCCCCGTGTCGCCAGACGGCCTGTGGTCGCCCGGCTCGGCCACGCCCTCCGATGGGCGGGACCTTGGCGCGCCACCGCCGGCCCGCCGCGCCCCACGCCGCCTCATCAAGAGCCCCAAGGCCCAAGGCGCCCAGGATTGCCAGACCTTGGAGCAGCTCCCCAACGTGGGACCGGCCATGGCCGGCGACCTGCGCGCCCTGGGGCTGCACCACCCTGGCCAGCTCGCGGGGCAGGATGCCTACGCCCTCTTCCGCGCCCTTGAGCGCCACAGCGGCCGGCGCCAGGACCCCTGCGTGCTCGACACCTTCCTGGCCGTGGTCGACTTCATGAACGGTGCCCCGGCGCGCCCCTGGTGGTCCTACACCGCCCAACGCAAGCGGGACTTCGGCGAACTCCACCCGCCCGAGGACCCGCCCCGGGTTTGACGGCGCACGCCCTGCGGGCCCACACCGGCAGCGCGGCCGCCCAGCGGAGCTTGTCGCGCTGGAATCGCCCCCGGCGGGGTTGACACAACGCTTGACCGCGCTCGGTCGTCGCACGGGGCCGCAGCAATGGGCCGCCGCACAGGGCGGCTGCGCCTGAACCGGCTCTTTCAGCCACCGCACAGCGCCGCCGGGCCGTGGGCTGGCCGATGGACTGGCCGTTGCCGCGCATCCTGCGCGGACCTGGTGCCGGACGGCGACCGGGCACCGCGGGGCGGGCTCGGGCTGATCGTCCGGAGCGGCGCAACCAGCGCCACCAGCGCCACCAGCGCCACCAGCGCCACCAGCACCGCCAGCACCGCCACAGCGGGCTGCACCGCCACAGCGGGCTGCATGGACGGTGCGGCGGGGCCGCGAACCGGGCTCCCGGCCGCGGACCTGAAGCACCGGACAGGGCCGCAGGTCCTGTCCTGTTTCCGGGTCAGTCCATCCGAGACCGCACCGCCCCGCCGTGCGACTCAACCGGCATCCAGTGGCGCGACCGGACCGATGCGTTTGCACAGCTCATGCACCGCGCCCCCGCGGCCAGCCCATGCGGCCTCGCAGGACACGAAGCCCGCCCGCGCGCAGGCCCGGCGGGCCACCGTGTTGGACTCGTCCACGCTCAGGACCATTTGCGTGCTGTCCGGCCAGTGCTGGGCGAGCCAGGCTTCGGCCACCCGCAGGGCGGTCTGACCCAGCCCGTGCCCCTGGAAGCGGGCATCGATGCGCAGCGCGCCGATCCCCACGCTGCCCTGTGCTGCCCAGGCCGGCGCCAGGGCGCCGCGGCTGAGCACCAGGAAGCCGACCGGGGTATCGCCCAGCCACAGGCTCAGGCCCGTCTGCTCGTCGGGGTTGGCGAGTTCGCAGCTGGCGAGGGCCCGCTCCAGCGCTCCGGCCCAGGCGGTTTGCTGGGCGTCGATCGACAGGTCCTGCACCCGCGAGCGGTCCTCGGGCGAGAGGGCATGCCAGGGGCGGGGCCGCAGCGGCGGCCGGGCGCTGGCCGTCCACCAAGGCGGTGGCGGGGCCGAGGCCACCGGGGCCACGCGGCTCGGAGTGGCCCAGAGGGCCTGCGGGTTCGGGTTCATCAGTCTCCCCTGTGCTTGGTGTGCGCGGCCCGGCCTTCAACCGCGCCGCCATGCTGCGACTTTCCGTCGGACCTGTCATTCGCCCCTCTGTGGGGGATCCGGGCCCCCCCCCCTCATCGAAAGTCCCGGCTGCGGGTGCTCAGGCCCTGCAGAAGCTCGCTGTGGTCGACCAGCCGGCGGGCGATCAGGTGCCCCACGCCGGCCTCGTGCTGCCAGACGCCATAGACCGTCAGCAGCCGTGCCGACAGCAGCGGCTGGCGCTGGGCCTGCGCCACCTGTGGCCAGACGATCACGTTGATGCCGCCGGTCTCGTCCTCGAGCGAGACGAAGACCACTCCCTTGGCGGTTTCGGGTCGCTGGCGGTGGGTGACCAGGCCGCTGGCACGCGCCAGCTGGCCCGGGCGGCAGCGGAGCAGCTCGGCGGCGGTCAGCACCCGGAAGGGCGCCAGCGCCGGACGCAGCAGGGCCAACGGGTGCGCGGCCAGGGACAGGCCGGTGCGGCGGTAGTCGGCCAGCAGGGACTCGCCGGCGCTGGGCACCGGCAGTCGTGCGGGCTCGGGCTCGGCGGTGCGGGCAGGCGCCAGCAGGGTCCCAGCGCGGGTGTCGATGCCGGCCACCGCCCAGGCCGCCTGACGCCGGTGGCCGGCCAGGTGCACCAGCGCGTCGGCCTCGGCCAGCGCCTGCAGCGCACGGCCGTCCAGCTCGGCCCGGCGGGCCAGGTCCTCCACGCTGTCGAAGGGGCGTTCGGCCCGCGCCGCGACGATGCGCCGCGCCGCGGCCGCGCCCAGCCCGCCGATGCGGTTCAGGCCCAGGCGCACCGGCCACAGGCGCTGGCCGGGCCCGGGCGGCTCCAGCGTGCAGCCCGCGTCGCTGGCCTGCACGCAGACCGGGCGCACCTCGACCCCATGCTCGCGCGCGTCACGCACCAGTTGCGCCGGGGCGTAGAAGCCCATGGGCTGGCTGTCCAGCAGCGCGGCCAGAAAGGCGTCGGGGTGGTGGTGCTTGAGCCAGGCGCTGACCCACACCAGCAGGGCGAAGCTGGCGGCGTGGCTCTCGGGAAAGCCGTACTCGCCAAAGCCCTGGATCTGGCGGAACACCGACTCGGCGTAGTCGGGCTCGTAGCCCTTGGCCACCATGCGCCCGACCAGGCGCTCGTGGAAGGGTCCCAGCCCGCCCTTGCGCTTCCAGGCCGCCATGGCGCGGCGCAGCTGATCGGCCTCGCCAGGGGTGAAGTCGGCCGCCAGGATGGCCAGCTGCATCACCTGTTCCTGGAAGATCGGCACGCCCATGGTGCGCTCCAGCGCGGCGCGGGCCTCTTCGCTGGGGTAGCTGACCGGCTCCTCACCGCTGCGGCGCTTCAGGTAGGGGTGGACCATGCCGCCCTGGATCGGGCCGGGGCGGACGATGGCCACCTCGATCACCAGGTCGTAGAAGCACCGCGGCCGCAGGCGCGGCAGCATGCTCATCTGGGCCCGGCTCTCGACCTGGAACACGCCCACCGAGTCGGCGGCGCACAGCATGTCGAACACCGCCGGGTCGTGGCCCGGCAGGGCGCTCATCGGGATCGACGTATGGGCCTCGTCATCGCCCCAGCGCTGCAGCGGCCAGCGGCCCGGCTCCTTCAGGGCCAGCCAGGCCAGTGCGCGGCGGATCGCGCTGAGCATGCCCAGCGCCAGCACGTCCACCTTGATCAGGCCCAGCGCGTCCAGGTCGTCCTTGTCCCACTGGATGACGGTGCGGCCGTCCATGGCCGCGTTCTCGACCGGCACCAGGCGGGAGACGTCGTCGGCGGCGATCACGAAGCCGCCCGGGTGCTGGCTGAGGTGGCGCGGAAAGCCGCGCAGCTGGGTGGTGAGCTCCACCCACAGCCGGGTCAGGGGCGCGTCGGGGTCGAAGCCCTGGCCGCGCAGCACCTCGGGCGAGAGGCCGCCGCCATCGGCCCAGGACTGCTGGCGCGACACCGCCTCGATGCGCTCCAGGTCCAGGCCCAGGGCGCGGCCGACGTCGCGCAGCGCCGAGCGGCTGCGGTAGCTGATCACCACCCCGGTCAGCGCGGCCCGCTGGCGACCGTAGGTGCGGTAGAGGTGCTGGATGACCTCTTCGCGGCGCTGGTGCTCGAAGTCGACGTCGATGTCCGGCGGCTCGTGGCGCTCGGCGCTGATGAAGCGCTCGAACAGCAGGGTGTGGCGGCTGGGGTCGACCTCGGTGATGCCCAGGCAGAAGCACACCGCCGAGTTGGCCGCACTGCCCCGGCCCTGGCACAGGATGCCGCGCCCGCGGGCCCACTGCACCACATCGGCCACGGTCAGGAAATAGGGTTCGTAGGCCAGCTGGGCGATCAGCGACAGTTCGTGCCGCAGCTGATCGGCGATGCGCGGCGGCACCCCCTCGGGGTAGCGGCGGGCCGCGCCCTGGCGGGTGCGCTCGGCCAGCCAGCTGCTGGGCGTGTGGCCCTCGGGCACGACCTCTTTCGGGTATTCGTAGCGCAGCTCGGCCAGCGAGAAGGTGCAGCGCCCGGCCCAGGCCACGCTGGCGGCCAGCCAGGCCGGCGGGTACAGGCCCTGCAGGCGCTGGCGACTGCGCAGGTGGGCCTCGGCGTTGCCCTCGAGCGCCGTGCCGCAGGCCGCCACCGGCTGCGCCAGCCGGGTGGCGGTCAGCACGTCCTGCAGCGGCTTGCGGGCACGGCTGTGCATGAGCACCTCGCCGGTGGCGACGATGGGCAGGCCGGTGGCCGCCGCCACCGCCTGCACCACGTCGATCAGCTCATCGTCGTGGCGGCGGTGCAGCAGCGGCAGCGCCAGGCCGCAGCGGTCGGCACCGAACCAGGCCTGCAGCCACTGGGCCTGGGCGAACAGGGGCTCGAAACGGGGCGGCTCGTCCAGCCCCACCGGCGGCAGCAGCAGGGCCAGGCAATCGGGCAGGCCGGCCAGGTGCGGCAGGTGGGGCAGGCGCCCCTCCAGATCGGTCGGGTGCGCCAGGTACCGGCCCTTGCCGGCGCGGCGGCGGCAGGCGGTGATCCACTGCGACAGGTTGCCGTAGCCGCGCCGGCCCTGGGCGTGCAGCAGCAAACGGGCGTGTGGCTGAGAAGCCTCGCCCTGGGCCGCGGGCAGGTGCAGCTGCATCTCGGCGCCGATCACCAGGTGCAGGCCCAGGCGCCGGGCCTCGGTGTGGGCCCGCACCACGCCGGCCAGCGAGCACTCGTCGGTGATCGCCAGCGCGCTGTAACCCAGCGCATGGGCGCGCTGCACCAGCTCCTCGGGGCGCGAGGCGCCCGTCAGGAAGCTGAAGTTGCTGCGGCAGTGCAGCTCGGCGTAGGCGGACAGCATGGGGGTGAATACTGTATATTCATCCAGCCGTTCACGCCAGCCCGAGGCCCGCCATGTCCGACGACCCCGTCACCGCCCGCACCCGCCGCGTGCTCCAGCAGCACTGGGACTGGGCCAACGCCCGCCGCTGGGACGACTTCGCCACCCTGCTCGCCCCCGACCTGCGTTACGAGGTGCCGCAGACCCGCGAGTGGCTGCAGGGCGGCCCCGCCTACCTCGACCTCTTCCGCACCTGGCCCGGCGACTGGCAGGCCGAGTTGCAGGCCCTGGTCTGCGACGGCCCGCAGGCGGTCGCCCGCATCGCCTTCCGCGTGGCCGGGCAGCCCGAGGCCGACACCGAGACCGGCATCGGCTGGTTCACCCTGGACGCGCAGGGCCGCATCGCCCAGGTCATCGACCACTGGCCCGCCCCCTACGAGCCCCCGCCCCGCGCCTGCCCCCACCTGCTCAGGCGCTGAACGCGGAACTTTCGCCACCCCTGCGCCTCCCAGGGTCTTTGCGCCTCCGGAGACCCGATGCCGCCCCGCCTGCACACCGCCCTCCAAGCCCTGCGCGCCCAGCGCGGCTTCCTGCTGTTCCTGCTGTGCTTCGGCGTGTTTCGCACCGCGGTCGCCGACTGGAACCCGATCCCCAGCGGATCGATGCGCCCCACCCTGCTCGAGGGCGACGTGGTGCTGGTCAACCGGCTGGCCTACGACCTCAAGTTCCCCCTGACCGACCACGTGCTGGCGCACCTGGACGAACCCCGCCGCGGCGACGTCGTCACCTTCTCCTCGCCGCAGGACGGCACCCGACTGATCAAGCGCCTGGTGGCGCTGCCGGGCGATGTGGTCGAACTGCGCGACGGCGCGCTGTGGCTCAACGGACAGCCGGCCCGCTATGAGCCCCCGCAGGCCCTGCAGGAACCCGTCGCCCCCGGTCTGGAAGTGCCCGCCCTGCGCAGCACCGAGGACAGCGGCGGCCGCCCGCACCCGGTGCAGTGGCTGGGCCTGGCCCAGGCCCAACGCTCCTTCGGCCCCGTCACCGTCCCGGCCGGCCACTACTTCATGCTGGGCGACAACCGCGACAACAGCGCCGATTCCCGCTTCATCGGCCCGGTGCCCCGCCACCTGCTGATCGGCCGTGCCACCCGCACCCTGGCCTCGGCCGACATCCTGGGCCACTGGATGCCGCGGCTGGAGCGTTTTGGCGCCGCCCTGCCCTGAGCCGGCCCGGACGCGCCAGATAGGGACTGCAGGCGGGCTCACCTCCGGTTACCCTTGCGCTTTCATCCATTTTCCTGACCCAGGGACACACCATGCCCCATCTCCTGAGCCTGAGCGCCGTCACCGCGGCCGTGGCCTTGCTGGCCGGTTGCGCCGCAGCCCCCGCCGACCCCGCCGCCGAGCGCACCGTGGCCACCTGCGGCACCGGCAGCACCCCGATCGGCTCGCACATCCGCAAGCACGACCCCAAGGACTGCCTGCCCCCCACCGACGAAGAGCGGCAGGCCGCCCGCGAAGCCCTGGACCGCATGCGCACCGACCAGGACCGCATGCGCGCCGCCAGCCGGGGCGCCGGCGGCTGACACCCGCGCCGATCCACCGACAATCCGGGGCCATGCGCCCCGTTTCTTTTTTCTCGACCCGACGCGCCTGGCTGATGGCGTTGTGCCTGGGCAGCGTCCGCCCCGCCACGGCCCAGGATGCCCCCGCCCCGCCCGCTCCGGCCGTGCTCGCCCACACCGACCTGGTGCTGCTGCAGCCCGAGGCCCTGCTGCGCGAGCGCACCGGCTCCACCGAGGCCCTGGCCCGCTATGTCCAGGCGCTGCAGCAGGCCGCGGTCCGCGCACTCGAGACCCAGTTCAGCCGCCGTCCCACCGGGGCCTTCCTGGTGATGGCCGTCAAGCCCGGCCGCCGCAGCCGTGCCTGGCTGGACCTGGACAGCCCCTGGCCCGAGCCGCTCCAGCAGACGCTGCGCCGCGCCCTCGAAGCCGTGCCGCCGCCCGAGGTGCAGGGCGGCCCGATCGTCTTCGCGATCAAGGGGAGCCTGTGGGGCGGCCGGGTACCGCCGCGCGCCGCCCCCGCACCCCAGGCCTGGCGCGACGAGGCCCGCCGCCACGAGGGCAAGCTGGACGTGGCCGAGCTGGTGCTGGCGGTCTGGCCCGACTGAAACCCGCCGCCGCCGCGTGCTAGGCTGGCCCGCATGCAAGACACCGTGCTGCCCCTGAGCCTCGCCGGCGCCTGGCTGGTGCGCCCCGGCCCCGAGCACCTGGAAGCCGGTCTGGCAGCGCTGGACGCCGGCTGGTCGGCCGACACCCAGCGCGGTGCCGACGCCGCCCGCGAGGAGGCCGCGGCCCTGCGCCGCGACCCCGAGGCCTGGATGGCCTGCAGCGACGACCCGGTGGGCGTGGGCACCGTCACCCTGCCCGACGGCAGCCAGGCCCGGCGCCTGCCCTGGATGCGGCGCTGGATCTGGGATGGCGGCTTCTGCGGTTCGATCAACCTGCGCTGGCAGCCCGGCACGCCCGAGCTGCCCCCGCACGTGCTCGGCCACATCGGCTACGCGGTCGTGCCCTGGAAGCGCGGCCGCGGTCTGGCCCGCGCGGCGCTGGCGGCGATGCTGGCGCCGGCGCGCGCCCGCGGCCTGCCCTGGGTCGAGCTGACCACCGACGAGGACAACCTCGCCTCGCAGCGCGTGATCACCCACAACGGCGGCGTGCTGGTCGAGCGTTTCACCAAGCCCGCGGCCCACGGGGGACACCCCGGCCTGCGCTGGCGCATCACCCTCTGAGCCCATGCTGCACATCCGCCCCTTCCGCCCCGAGGACCAGGACCCCGTGATCGCGCTGTGGCAGGCCTGCGGCCTGACCCGGCCCTGGAACGACCCGGTCAAGGACATCGCCCGCAAGCAGGCCGTCCACCCCGAGCTCTTCCTGGTCGGCGAGGCCGACGGTCGCCTGGTGGCCAGCGCCATGGGCGGCTACGAGGGCCACCGCGGCTGGGTCAACTACCTGGCGGTGGCGCCCGATTGCCAGCGGCGCGGCTTCGGCGCCGCGCTGATGCGCCACCTCGAGGCCGAGCTCACCGCGCGCGGCTGCCCCAAGCTCAACCTGCAGGTGCGCGAAGGCAACGACGCGGTGATCGCCTTCTACGAGCGCCTGGGTTATGGCAACGACCGCACCGTCAGCCTGGGCAAGCGCCTGATCCCCGACGGCCCGCCCGCATGAGCCGCGGCGGGGCGGCCCCCGACGACCCGCCGCTGCGCCTGTTCACCGCGCTGTGGCCGGGCCCGGTCACGCGCCGGGCCCTGTCGGCCTGGGCCGACGCCCTGCCCTGGGCCGCCCCGGCGCGCCGGGTGCGCGCGGCCGACCTGCACCTGACGCTGCACTTCCTGGGCGCGGTGCCGGCCGATCGGCTGCCGGCGGTTCAGGCGGCGCTGCAGGCCCCGTCACCGCGGGTGGCGTTGGCGCTGGACCGCTGCGCGCGGCTGGACGGCGGTGCCCTGGTGCTGGAACCCCGGGCCGTGCCCGCCGGCCTGACCGAGCTGCAGCAGGCGCTGGACGAACGCCTGCGCGCGCTGGGCCTGCCGCTGGAGGCGCGCCGCTGGCGCCCGCACGTGACGCTGGCGCGGCACGCCCGGGCGCTGGCCGCGGTGGCCCCGCCCACCCCGCTGCCCTGGCACAGCCAGGGCCATGTGCTGGTGGCCTCGCGGCCCGGCTCACCCTACCAGGTGCTGCAGCGCTTCGGCCAGTAGCGGCGTCACCTCGATGGCGTTGCTCGGGTGCGGCACGCAGCCGGTGCTCCAGACCTCGCCGATGCCGGCGGCCCGCAGCTGCTCCAGCGCATCGCCCACGAACAGCGCGTGGGTGACCGCCACGTCCACCCGCGCCGCGCCGGCGGCCAGGGCCAGCCGTGCCGCGGCCACCAGGGTGCGGCCGGTGCTGGCCATGTCGTCCACCAGCACCACCGCGCGGCCCCGCAGGTCCAGGCCCGGCGGCAGCGTCACCGCCACCTCGTGGTCGCCGTGGCGCTGCTTCAGGCACCAGGCGTGGTCCAGCGGCTCCGGCGCACCGGCCGCGGCGGCGCGCACCCATTGCTCGCTCTCGCCATCGGGTCCCAGCAGCAGCGCGCCCGGGCGCCGGGCCGCGACGAAGGTGCCGATCGCCGGCGCGGCCGAGCGGGCCACGGGGCGGCAGCCGGGCATCACCTCGTCCAGCGAGGCGATGCGGTGCAGGTGCGGATCGACCGTCACCAGCCCGTCCACGGTGCGCGCCAGCAGCGCCCCCAGGTGGCGCTGGCTGACCGCCTCGCCGGGGGTGAACTCGATGTCCTGGCGCATGTAGGCCAGGTAGGGCGCGCACAGCAGCACGGCCTGCGCGCCCTGGGCCCGCGCGGTGGGCGCGGCGATCAGCAGCTCGACCAGCTTCTCGTTGGGCTGGTGCAGGCTGCGGTGCAACACCACGCTGCCCGACAGGCCGGTGGGCAGGGTCAGGCGCAGCTCGCCATCCGGGAAGCGGTGGCGGGCCACCGGGCGCAGCGGCACGCCCAGGGCGGTGGCCAGCGCGCCGGCGGCGTCGGCCTCGTCGTCGAAGGCCAGCACGGCGGTGATCGGGGGCAAGGGGTTCATCGGGACAAGAGAAGGTTCAGGGGCCGCGGTGGGCGGTGGTCAGGCCGGGTCCAGGCGATAGCCGCCATCGGCCTCGGCCAGCTCGCGGGCAAAGCCCAGGTCGGCCGGGTACTGGGCGTGCAGGCGGTACAGCGGCTCGCCGGCCCGCACCGCATCGCCCACCTTCTTCAGCAGGTCCACGCCGGCGCCGGGCACCTGCGGCGCCCCGGCCAGGCGGGCGATGCGGGCCAGGCGCAGGTTGTCGATCGCGCCCACGCGGCCGCTGGCCGCGGCCAGCACCTCGTGGGTCAGCTCGCCCAGCGCGGGCGGCCGGGCCCGCCGGCCCTGGGCCTGGATCAGGGCCTCCATCTGGGCCAGGGCGCGGCCGCTGTCCAGGATGTCGCGGGCGATGCGCCAGCCGTCGCCGCCGCGCACGTCGGGGTCGAACTCGATCATGCGGCCGGCCAGGCGCAGCGCCTTGTCGCGCAGGTCGGCCGGGGCACCGGGTTCGTTGCGCAGCACCGCCATCACGTCGCGCGCCTCCAGCACCGGGCCGATGCCGCGGCCGATCGGCTGGCTGCCGTCGGTGACCATCACGTCGAGCTGCAGGTTCAGGCTGCCGGCAACGAACTCGAAGAGCTTGCGCAGGCGTTGGGCCTCGGGCATGGAGCGCACCTTGGCGCTGGGGCCCACCGGGATGTCCAGCACCAGGTGGGTGGAGCCGGCGGCGATCTTCTTGCTCAGGATGGAGGCCACCATCTGCCCCGACGAGTCGATGCCCAGCGGGCGCTCGACCGAGATCAGGATGTCGTCGGCCGGCGAGAGCTCGGCCGTGCCGCCCCAGGCCAGGCAGCCGTTGGTGGCGCGCACGATCTGCTGCAGGCGCTCCAGCGGCAGCTCGACCTCGGCCAGCACCTCCATGGTGTCGGCGGTGCCGGCCGGCGAGGTGATCGCGCGCGAGCTGGTCTTGGGGCACAGCATGCCGTGGGCGGTGACGATGGGCACCACCAGCATGGACGTGCGGTTGCCCGGCAGGCCGCCGATGCAGTGCTTGTCCACCACCGGGCCGCCGCGCACCGCCTGCTGCCAGTCCAGGCGCCGGCCGGCATCGATCATGGCCTCGGTCAGGTAGAGCACCTCGTCGCGCTCGAGCTCGTGGCCGTTGGTGGCCACCACGAAGGCCGCCAGCTCGATCTTGGAATAACGCGCCGCGGCGATGTCGCGGATGATGGCCCGCAGGTCGTCGCGGCTCAGGCGCTCGCCACCGATCTTGCGGTGCAGCGCCGGCAGCGAGGCCGGCGGCTCGGCCGGCGCCACCCGGGCCTCGTGGCCCTCGGGCACCGCCAGCCGGCGGAACGCGTCCTCGGACACGCCCAGCTCGCCCGGCTGCACGATGCAGCCGTCGTCCACCACGTTGAGCACCGCCTGGATGGTGCAGCCATTGGCCCGCACCGTCACCTTGGACAGGGCCTGGAAGCCCGCCGCCCGCACCACCGCGCAGTCGCGGTGCAGGTAGGCCACGTTCTCGCGCCAGGTGTCGATGCCGACGCGGCGCAACTTCAGGGTCTGCAGCTCCATGGTGCAACTCTATACCGGCCCCGGCACGCCCAGCCCCTCGCCGCCACGGGGTCGGCAACGCCCGTCGAACAGGGGATGACAAGCGCTTCGTGGGAGACGAGGCGGGGGGGTCGGCTCCAGAGAATGTTGGCGGGCCAGCGGTCCCGGCCCGTCATCCACACCGCAGGAGAGGACTCCCATGCTCAAGACCCTGATCGGGGCCGCTGCCCTGGCCGCGCTGGCCCTTCCGGCCCTGGCCCAGACCGACGCCGCGCCCGACGTCGGCGCCACCCGCTCGGCCGACCACCGATGGACCCTTCGCACCCGGACCGCGGCGCCGCGGCCCGCCCTGCCCCTCTCGCGGCACGACCCGGCCCTGGGCACGGTCATCCACACCAACCTGGGTGGCGCCGAGGACCGCTACCTGGACTCCATCGGCTGGTCGGTGGACAGTGGGCAGGTCAGCGCCATGCCCTTCACCCCGGCACTCCCGGCCCGCGTGGGCAAGGTCATCATCGCCCTGGGCCACATCACCGGCCTGAACGCGGTGACGGTCGGCCTTCACGAGGACAAGGGCGGCCTGCCGGGCAAGCGCCTGAAGCGGCTGAGCCTGGACGGCATGCCGCCCTTCGGCGAATGCTGCGTCACGATGAGCGCCGGCTTCGGCGGCGTGCCGGTGGAGGCCGGCCGCGTCTACTGGCTGGTCGCCCAGACGACCAAGGGCTCCGACACCTGGGCCGCCTGGAACCTCAACAGCACCGGAGCCATCGGCCTGACCGCCTACCGCGACATGGACGGCTGGCACCTCGCCGACAGCCAGCCTGGCGCGTTCGAGGTTCGCGGCCGCTGAGCGCGCCCCGCCCCTCCCGGCCCCGGGCGTGAGGGCCGGGGTCGGGGCCGGACCGCTACAAGGCCAGCCGCCCCACGTACCCGGTCATCTCCAGGTAGCCCCATCCCAGGCGGCGGCCCTGGGGGTCGTCCAGCGCGGACAGGCCTTCCCAGTAGACGGTGCCGGTGCTGGCGCGGCTGTCCATCTCCTGGGCGTCCAGCAGCGCGCGCACCGCGAAGCGGCCCACGGGGGTGTGCACCGTCCAGGCCACCGGGTAGCGGCCGCCGCTGCCGGGGCTGGACCAGACCCGGCCGGGCTCGAAGCGCAGCTCCTGCGGGGTGAAGACCCGCAGCCGGCCCTGGGGGTCGCGCCAGCTGCCGCCGGCCCACAGCACGCCGCCGTCGCGGCGGCGCAGCTGGAAGGCGGTCAGCGCGCTGCCGTCGTCCAGGTTCATGCCGATCCAGTCCCAGCCCTGGGCCTCGGGGGCCAGCAGGTGGTCGCTCCACTCGTGGTCCAGCCAGGCCACACCCTGCACGTCGGCAAAGCGCTCGCCGCCCACCTGCAGTTCGCCCGACGCATGCAGCTGCGGCACGCTGTAGTAGTGGCTGGCCTGGGCCTCGGCCGGGCCCTTGCGCGAGAAGCCCTGCTCGCCCTGCAGCAGCAGCGCCGGCCCGTTGTGGCGGGGCGCCACGCTCAGCGACAGCGCCAGCGCGTCCGCAGGCACCGACACGCTGTACATCGGCAGCGGCTGCCCCTGCAGCAGCGGCCCGTTGCGCAGCAGCACCCAGCGCCCCAGCCGCACGCCGGTGTCGCGGCGGGCGGCCCAGGCGTGACCGCCGTCCAGCTGCCCGTTCCAGCGCGACAGCGCCTGCGCGTGCACATGGCGCCGCGTGGCCAGGTCGGTCACCGCCACGTGGGCGAAGAGCAGCTGCCGCGGCGCCAGCCGCCCGGGCAGCGTGGCCGCCAGGCCGGTGGCCGAGCGGAAGAAGGTGAGCTGGAAGCCCCAGCGCGGCGGCTGAGCGGTGGTGTCGGTGCGGGCGGGCCAGAGGGCGCCGGTCAGGTACCACCACTCGATCGCGCTGCCGGGGTGGGCGCCGTGGTCGCGCGGAAAGCGCAGCACCCGGCCGCGCCGCACGCGGTCCTCGTCGGCCTCGGGCGGCGCATCGGCCGCGGTGGCCAGGGCGGGCGCGCCGGCGCCGGCCAGGGCAGCGGCCAGCCAGGCGCGGCGGTGGCAGAAGCCGGGCATCACCAATCCTCCCGCACCGCGCGCACCGCGTCGGCATTGACGGCGCGCCGCGCCACCCAGGCGCTGGTGCCCAGGCCGGCCAGCGCCACCGCGCCCAGCAGCGCCGCCAGCGGGCCTGGCGGCAGCACCAGGTCCATGGTCCAGTGAAAGCTCTGCGGGTTGACCACGAAGACCAGCACGGCGCTGATCGCCAACCCCAGCAGCAGACCCATCAGCAGCCCCGCGCCCAGCCAGCCCGCCATCTCCAGCAGCACCAGGCGCAGCACCTGGCCGCGCGCCAGGCCCAGGTGGGCCAGCAGGCCGAACTCGCGCCGGCGCGCCAGCACCTGCGCGCTCAGGGACGCCGCCACCCCCGCCAGGCCGATGGCGATGGCCACGCCCTGCAGGTAGCGGGTGACCGCGAAGCTGCGGTCGAAGATCTGCAAGGAGACCGATTTCAACTGCGCGACGCTGGCCGCGGACACCGCCTCGGGCACGCCGCCGGCGCGGGCCAGCGCGTCCTTGACCGCCGCCTCGGCCCCGGCGGGGGACTGGCCCGGCGCCAGCCACAGCGCCAGCTCGTTGACCCGGGGGTCGCCGGTCAGGCGGCGGTAGTCGGCGCGCTCCATCACCACGCTGCCGAACTGCCGCGCGTAATCCCGCCAGACCCCGCGCACGAAGACGCGGATCGGCTGGCCGTCCGCGCCCGCCAGGGGCAGCGCCGCGTGGCGGCCGGGCGCCAGGCCGTGGAGGGCCACCATGGCCTCGCTGACGAACACCGGCTGCTCGCCCGCCGCGGCCTCGGCCGCGGGGCGGGCCTGGCCCACCAGGGGCAGCGCCTGCTCGGGCCGCTCGCCCAGCGGGCGGGCCAGCAGCCAGACCTCGGGCTGGCCCGGCGACCAGGCCAGCGGCTGCGAGCGGGTGGCCACCGCGCGGGCCACGCCGGGCAGCGCCGCCACCGTGTCGTCAAAGCCCTCGGGCCACAGCGACTGCGCCGACGCCGCCCCGCCCTGCCCCAGGCGCAGGTACAGGTCGGCCGGCAGCACCGCGTCCAGCCACTGGCTGACCGACTGCCGGAAGCTGGCCACCATCACCGTCAGGGCCACGCACAGCGCCAGGCTGGCGACGATGCCCGCCAGCGCGGCAGTGGCGGTGGCGCGCGCATGGCGGGCGCGCTGCAGGCCCAGCAACCACAGCGGGTGGCGCGGCGGCCGATCGCCCCGGCGGCCCAGCAGCGTGCCCACCAGGGCCGGCAACAGCGCGATGCCCCCCACCAGCGCGCAGGCCACCGCCGCGTAGGCCGCCAGCGGCAGCTCGCCCAGCGGCGGCAGCGCCGCCAGGCCCAGGGCGGCGGCCAGCAGGGCCAGGCCGGGCCAGCGCGGCGGCGGCGCCTCGTCCTGGCCGCCCAGGCCCTTGAGTGCCTGCGCCGGGGCCAGCCGCGCGGCGCGCGCCGCCGGCCAGGCGCCGCCCAGCAGGGCCGCGACCACACCCAGGGCCCAGCACAGCGCGGCGGCCGGCCAGCTCCAGCGCAGCGCCGGGGCGCCGCCGCCAAAAAAGCCGCTACCCAGGTCGCCCGCCAGAAAACGCAGCGCCAGCGCGGCCAGCCCGGCGCCCAGGGCCACGCCCAGCGCGCCAGCCACCGCGCCCATCAGCGCGCACTCGCCCCAGACCAGGCGGCGCCGGCCGGCCGCGTCCAGGCCCAGCACGCCCAGCAGGGCCAGGGCCGGGGTGCGCTGGGCCACCGCCAGCGACACCACCGAGAACACCAGAAAGCCGCCCACCACCAGCGCCACCAGGGCCAGCACCGTGAGGTTGACGCGGTAGGCGCGCGAGAGGTTGCTGACCTTCTGCGCCTCGTCGTCGGGCGCGGCCCAGCGCGCGCCGGGCGGCAGCTGGCCGGCCAGCGCGGCCTGGAGCTGCGCCGCGGTGGCGCCGGGCGCCAGCCGCAGGTCCACCGCGCTGATCACCGGCCCCAGCCCGAACAGGGCCTGGGCCGCGGCGATGTCCATCACCGCCAACGGGGCGCCCGGGGCCGACACATGGCCGGCCACGCGCCAGGCGTGCGGCGCGCTGCCGGCCAGCAGGCGCAGCTCGGGGGCCGCGCCCAGGGCCTGCTGCAGCGCCGGGTTCAGGAAGACCAGGTCCGGGTCCAGCATCGCCAGCCGGCCATGGCCCTCGGCGGGGCGGGGGAACAGCTCGGGCGCCACCGCGGCCACACTCAGGCCGTCCACGCCCAGCACCTGCACCGCGCGCGGGCGGCTGCCGTCGGGCGGCAGCCACAGGGCCTCGCGCTCGATGCGGGGGTGGGCCACGGCCACGCCGGCGGTCACGGCCAGGCGGTCGGCCCAGTCCTCCGGCAGGCCCTGGGCGCCGCCGACCAGGCGCAGGTCGGGCTCGCCGTTGGCGCTGCGCACCGCGGCCGAGAACTCGGCCAGCGCCGACTCGTTGATCAGGTGCACCCCCAGCGCCAGCGCCACGCCCAGCGCCACGCTGAGCAGCGCGGCCAGCTGGCGCCAGGGGTGGGCGCGCCACTCGGCCCAGCTCAGCCGGGCCAGGCGCGGCCGTGCGGCGCGCGGCAGGGGCAGGCCTTCAGTCGGCATGCAGCCGGTCGGCGGACGCGGTCTGCACGCCGCGGGCGGTCAGGCGCAGCACCCGGTCGGCGCGCGCGGCCGCGGCGGCCGAGTGGGTGACCAGCAGGCAGGCCGCGCCCTCGTGGCGCACCTGGGCCTGCAGCAGGTCCAGCACCTGGTGCGCGGTGTCCGGGTCCAGGTTGCCGGTGGGCTCGTCGGCCAGGATCAGCGGCGGCCGGTGCACCAGGGCGCGGGCGATCGCCACCCGCTGCAACTGGCCGCCCGAGAGCTGCGCCGGCCAGCGCCCGGCCAACGCGCCCAGGCCCACCGCGGCCAGCACCGAGTCCACCCGGGCCGGGTCGGGGCGGCCCTGCAGCAGCAGGGGCAGCGCCACGTTGTCGGCCACGCGCAGGTGCGGCAGCACATGGAAGGCCTGGAACACGAAGCCCAGGCGCTCGCGGCGCAGCCGGGCGCGCTCGGGCTCGGGCAGGCTTCGCACGGCCTGGCCCTGCAGCAGCACCACGCCGCCGTCGGACTCGTCCAGGCCGGCGATCACGTTGAGCAGGGTGGACTTGCCCACCCCCGACTCGCCCACCAGGGCGACGAACTCGCCCGCCGCCAGGTCCAGGTCCACGCCGGCAAAGACCGGCTGGGCGCCGTAGGCCTTGTGCAGGCCGCGCAGGCGCAGCAGCGGGGTGTCGACCATCGCCGGTGACGCGTCAGACGTTGGGGCCGACCAGGTAATCGCCCTTGCCCAGCGGCACGCCGGCCTGGCGCAGCAGGTCGTAGGCGGTGGTCACGTGGAAGAACACGTTGGGGATGGCCCAGTGCAGCAGGTAGGCCTGGCCGGCCATGGTGCGGGTGGCCTCGCGGCCCACCGGGAAGGTGATCTCGGCGGTCTCGCGCCCGTCCAGCTGGGACGGGTTCACCGTGGCCAGCCAGGCCAGGGTCTTGGCCACGCGCTCGCGCAGCTGGGCAAAGGTGGTCTCGTCGTCGGCGAACTTGGGCGCCTCGACCCCGGCCAGCCGCGCGGTGCCGTTCTTGGCGGCGTCACAGGCGATGCGGATCTGCGCGGTGAACGGCAGCATGTCCGGCGCGAAGCGCAGGCCGCAGAACACGTCGGGGCTGAACTTGCGCTCGGCCGCATTGGCCTCGGCCTTGTCCAGCAGGTGGGCCAGGTTGGTCAGCGCGGTGCTGAAGGTGGGCAGCGCGATGGCGCCGAGGGTGATCGACATGGGGTCTCCTGGTGTGTGTGGAAGTCGTGGCGCGGCCATGCTACGACGCCGTGCCGGCGGCTGCCGGCACGGGGGTTTGCCGCTTCATGCGATGGCACCCGGCCGCCACCTCGCCATGCTCAAGCAGTCCTCATACCGCCCCGCGCGCAGCCCGTAACCCTTGAGCAGCCCCTCGCGCACGAAGCCATGCCGCTCGTACAGCGCGATGGCCCGGGCGTTGTCCGCGTAGACGGTCAGCTCGATGCGCAGCAGGCCGGCCCAGTCGTCGGCGTGGGCCAGCAGCGCGCGCATCAGCGCGTGGCCCACGCCCTGGCCTTGGGCCTGGGCGGCGATGGTGATGCCCAGGCCGGCGGCGTGGCGGCGGCGGGGTGAGGGCTGGGACTGGTGCAGGCCGGCCAGGCCGATGACGCGACCGGCGACCACGGCAGCCAGCTGCAGCTCGACGCCGGGGCGGTCCATCGCGGCCAGGCGCTCGCGCCAGAAGGTCTCGCTGGCGTGGGGCATCTGCAGGGTCTGGGCCTGCACGCTGGGGTCGTCCATCAGCGCGGCCACGTCGCGGGCATCGTCGGCGCGGGCGCGGCGGATCAGCAGATCAGCGGGCGGGGGGCGGTTCGCAGGGGGCATCGTCGTTCTCCGGGGTCGGGGGCTGGAAACGACAAGGCCCGCGGGGTGCGCGGGCCTTGGGCGGTGCAGCGGTGGCTGCGGAGTGTCGCGCAAGGCCCGTCAGGGCGGCAGGTGCGGCAGGCCCATGAAACCCACGACGCGACCGACCACGGGGGTGGTCTGGGCGGTGGTGGGGGTGGTGCCGCATCGGGACATCGGCCCAGCATAGGGGCCGACCGGCGGCCCCGTCAAGCCGGGGCCGCGCGGCGGGCGTGGGGGATCAGCCGCGCGGCGGCTCGTCGCGCCGGGGCAGCGCGGGCGGCGGGGGCTCGTCCACGGTGCGGGCCTCGACGTCGACCACGTCGTCGGCCGGGGCCGCGGCACCGGGGCGGCCGGCGCCGAAAGGGAAGCGGCCGCCGAAGCCGCCCGGGAAGCCGCCGGCAAAGCCGCCGGCAAAGCCGCCGAAGGCCGGCTGGGCCGGCTTGGGCGTGCGCCAGGTCAGGACGGCACCGGCCACGCTCAGGCCCAGGGCCAGCGCCAGCACGCCGCCCACGCACATCGCCAGGTTCAGCCACAGGCCGAAGAAGGCGGTCAGCGCGATCAGCAGGAAGAGCGGCACGCTCAGGCCCACCAGCACCGCCCAGCCCAGGCGGCCGCGGCGCAGCAGCGCGCCGGCCAGCAGCGGCGCCAGGGCCGCGCCCAGCAGCGCGCCCTGCGGCGGCCAGGGCCAGGCGCCGACCAGGCCGCGGCCCAGGTCGAGCACCGCGGCGCCCAGGAAGAGCACGAAGCCCAGGCCGCGCCAGCGCAGGTCGCGCGCGGCGCGGGGCATGCCGGCCCGGGCGTTCAGCCAGAGCAGCGCGAAGCCCAGGAACAGCCAGCCCAGGAAGGACAGCTCACCCAGGCCGGCCAGGGCGCGGCCCAGGGGTTCCAGTGCGTTCACCGGTGCCGCGGGCTCAGACGCGCTCGGCCACCCAGGCCTGCACGCCGGCCAGGGCCGCGCCGAGCTGGCTGGGGTCGGTGCCGCCGGCCATGGCCAGGTCGGGCTTGCCGCCGCCCTTGCCACCCACCTGCTGGGCGACGAAGTTGACCAGTTCGCCGGCCTTGACCTTGGCGGTGCTGTCGGCGGTGACGCCGGCGGCCAGCTGGACCTTGCCGCCGTCGACGCTGGCCAGCACGATGGCCGCGGTCTTGAGCTTGTTCTTGAGCTGGTCCATGGTGGTGCGCAGCGTGGCGGCGTCGGCGCCTTCCAGGGTGGCGGCCAGAACCTTCAGGCCCTTGACGTCCACCGCCTGGGCCAGCAGCGAGTCGCCCTGGCTGGAGGCCAGCTTGCCCTTGAGCGCGGCCAGGTCCTTCTCGAGGGCCTTGACCTGGTCCTGCAGGCTGCTGATGCGCGCGGGCACCTCGGCCGGGGCGGCCTTGAGGGCGCCGGCCACGGTGTTGACGGTGGACTCCAGGCCTTGCAGGTAGGCCAGCGCGTTGTCGCCGGTGACCGCCTCGACGCGGCGGATGCCGGCGGCCACGCCGGACTCGGCCACGATCTTGAACAGGCCGATGTCGCCGGTGGCCTTGACGTGGGTGCCGCCGCACAGCTCCTTGGAGGAGCCGATGGAGAGCACGCGCACGGTCTCGCCGTACTTCTCGCCGAACAGCATCATCGCGCCGCTCTTCTGGGCGTCGTCCAGGGCCATCACCTGGGCGGCGGCCTGGGCGTTGGCCAGGACCTCGGCGTTGACGATGGCCTCGACGCGGCGGACCTCGTCGGCGCTCATCGGGGCGCTGTGGGCGAAGTCGAAGCGGGTGCGCTCGGGGGTGACCAGCGAGCCCTTCTGCTGCACGTGGGCGCCCAGGACTTCGCGCAGGGCCTTGTGCATCAGGTGGGTGGCGCTGTGGTTGCGCACGGTGCGGGCGCGCAGCTCGGCGTTGACCCGGGCGGTGAAGACGTCGCCCACGCGGACCTCGCCCTCGGCGATGTGGCCGTGGTGGCCGAAGACGTCGGCCTGGATCTTGAAGGTGTCGGCCACCTCGACCTTGGTGCTGGCGTTGCGCAGCTCGCCGGCGTCGCCGCACTGGCCGCCGCTTTCGGCGTAGAACGGGGTGTGGTCGAGCACGATGACGGCGTCGTCACCGGCCTTGGCGCTGTCGACCGGGCTGCCGTCCACGTAGACGGCGACCACCTTGGAGGTCTCGCAGACCAGGTGCTCGTAGCCGTGGAAGGCGGTGGCGACACCGCTGTACTCCAGGCCCTGGGCCATCTTGAACTTGCCGGCGGCGCGGGCCTGCTCGCGCTGGCGGTTCATCGCCGCCTCGAAGCCGTCCTGGTCCACCGTGACGCCGCGCTCGCGGCAGACGTCGCCGGTCAGGTCGACCGGGAAGCCGAAGGTGTCGTGCAGCTTGAAGGCGGTCTCGCCGTCGAGCAGCTTGCCGCCGGCCACCGACATCGCCTCGAGGGCGGCGTCGAGGATTTCCATGCCGCGGTCGATGGTCTGGAAGAAGCGCTCTTCTTCCTGCTTGAGCACCGCGAAGACGCGGTCGGCGCTGGCGCGCAGCTCGGGATAGGCTTCGCCCATCTCGGCGGCCAGCGGGTGCACCAGGGTGTGGAAGAAGGGCGCGCGGGCGCCCAGCTTGTAGCCATGGCGGATGGCGCGGCGGGCGATGCGGCGCAGCACGAAGCCGCGGCCGGCGTTGCCCGGGATCACGCCGTCGGTGACGGTGAAGGTGCAGGCGCGGATGTGGTCGGCGATGACCTTCAGGCTGGGGCTGTTGGCGTCGCAGCCGCCTTCGGCACGGTCCGGGGTGGCGAAGTCCACCGCGTTCTTGGCCGCGGCCAACAGGTGCTGGAACAGGTCGATCTCGTAGTTGGAGTGCACGTGCTGCAGCACCGCGGTGATGCGCTCCAGGCCCATGCCGGTGTCCACCGAGGGCTTGGGCAGCGGGTGCATCACGCCGTCTTCGGTGCGGTTGAACTGCATGAAGACGTTGTTCCAGATCTCGATGTAGCGGTCACCGTCTTCATCCGGGCTGCCCGGGGGGCCGCCGGCCACGTCGGGGCCGTGGTCGTAGAAGATCTCGGTGCAGGGGCCGCAGGGACCCGTGTCGCCCATCATCCAGAAGTTGTCGGACATGTAGCGGCCGCCCTTGTTGTCGCCGATGCGCACGATGCGCTCGGCGGGCACGCCCACCACCCGGTTCCAGATCTCGTAGGCCTCGTCGTCCTCGGAGTAGACGGTGACCCAGAGCTTGTCCTTGGGCAGCTTGAAGTGCTCGGTCAGCAGCTCCCAGGCGTAGCTGATGGCGTCCTTCTTGAAGTAGTCGCCGAAGCTGAAGTTGCCCAGCATCTCGAAGAAGGTGTGGTGGCGCGCGGTGTAGCCGACGTTGTCCAGGTCGTTGTGCTTGCCGCCGGCGCGGATGCACTTCTGGCTGGTGGTGGCGCGGCTGTAGGCGCGCTTGTCAAAGCCCAGGAACACGTCCTTGAACTGGTTCATGCCCGCGTTGGTGAACAGCAGGGTCGGGTCGTCGCCCGGGATGACCGGGCTGGAGGCCACGATCTGGTGGCCCTTGGACTCGAAGAACTTCAGGAAGGTGTGACGGATCTCGGAGGCTTTCATCCGTGACTTTCGGTGTGCGGATCGGGGCCCGGCACAGGGGTGCGCCCTGTGTCATGCCGGGGGCAGACGAACTTTTGATTATAGAAGCCGGCCCTGTGTGCCCTGGCGCACCGGCGTGGCGTGGATGCGCCATTGCTTGCATTGGTGTACGAGTCGTTACCACCTTGGTCACCCCCCGTTGTTACATTTGCGCCGCACCCGAGGCCCAAGCCGCCAAGGGGCGTCGTTGAACCCACCCCCTGCGCCGGCCCACGGTGCAGCTTCTCCGAGGAAGTCCCTCTCTGATGAAGCCGCGTGCACACACGGCCAGGCCGCGCCTTTGCCTGGACATCGCCAGCCCCGCCGAGCGGGCCATGGGGAGCCTGCCTTGAGCTGGCTCGCCGCCCTGCCCCGGCTGCGCCGCCCGGCCCCATCGGCGCCGGCCCCGGCGGTGCGCGTGCCCGGCTGGTTCCGCCGCGAGGCCACCGGCATGGGCACCGCGCTGTCGGCCGAGCTGTGGGCCGGCTCCGCCGCCGAGGGCGAGGCCGCGCTGGACGCGGTGATGGCCGAGATGGCCCGCATCGAGCGCACCATGAGCCCGCACCGCGAGGATTCCGAGCTCTCGCGCATCAACCGCGAGGCCGCCCACCGGGCGGTGTCGCTGTCGGGCGAGATGACCCGCCTGCTGGCCAAGGCGCTGCAGTTCTCGCGCCTGTCCGATGGCGCCTTCGACATCAGCTTTGCCGCGGTCGGCCAGCACTACGACTACCGCGCCGGCGTGGCGCCCGACGCCGCCACCCTGGCCGCCAGCCGCGGCCTGGTCGACTGGCGGGCGCTGGCGCTCGACGAGCGCGCCGGCACCCTGCGCTTCGCCCGCGACGGCATGCGCATCGACCTGGGCGGCTTCGCCAAGGGCCATGCGGTGGACAACGCGGTGCGCATCCTGCGCGAACGCGGCATCGCCCACGCGATGGTCGCCGCCGGGGGCGACAGCCACCTGCTGGGCGACCGCCGCGGCCGGCCCTGGAACGTCGCCATCGCCCACCCGCGCCAGGCCGGCGCGCAGGCCGCGGTGCTGCCGCTACAGGACACGGCGGTGTCCACCTCGGGCGACTACGAGCGCTTCTTCGAGCGCGACGGCCGGCGCCACCACCACCTGCTCGACCCGCGCACCGGCACCTCGCCGAGCGCGGTGCACAGCGTCACCGTGCTGGCGCCCGACGGCCTGACCGCCGAGGCGCTGTCCAAGACGATCTTCATCCAGGGCCCGGCACAGGGCCTGTCACTGCTGCGCCGGTTGCCTGGCACCGACGCGGTGGTCATCGACGCCGACGGCCGGCTGCACGCCAGCGACGGATTCCAAGGGAGCCTCGTATGAACCTTCATCACCCCCTGCGCCGACGCGCCGGTTGGCTGGCCCTGCTGGCCACGGCCTGGCTGGCGGGCTGCTCCGGCAAGGGCGGCACCGATTCGGTGATCGTCTCGGGCGACGTGCCGCTGGTCTACGTCAAGCGCGCCGACAGCGTGGGCCTGAACCCCACCGACGGCGCCGGCTTCGCCCCCGGCGGCGACCTGATGCTGCGCGAGACCGCCTCGCCCAGCGCCCCCGAGCACAACCTGACCGCGGCCATCACCCAGGGCAACGGCGACGCCTCGGACCCCGAGGTCTCGTACGACGCCAAGAAGGTGGTGTTCGCGCTGCGCTGCCCCACCAGCAACACCTCCACCGTGGGCGGCCAGAAGGCCTGCACCGGCCGCTGGAACCTGTGGGAATACGACATGTCCAGCGGCGGCCTGACCGGCGGCACGCTGCGCCGCCTGACCGCCTCCACCGAACACGACGACGTCGACCCGGTGTACCTGCCCGGCGGCCGCGGGGTCGTGTTCTCGTCCAACCGCCAGACCACCTCGGCCAGCCGCCAGGCCCTGGGCCGCACGTACCACGCGCTCGACGAGTACGAGCGCCAGCGCGTGTTCAACCTGCACACCATGGACGCCGACGGCGGCGCCATCACCCAGGTCTCGGTCAACCAGAGCCACGACCGCAACCCGGTGATCCGGCCCAACGGGGACATCATGTTCTCGCGCTGGGACCATGTGGGCGGGCGCAACCACTTCAAGATCTTCCGGGTCAAGCCCGACGGCACCGACCTGTTCGTGCTGTACGGCGCGCACTCCGAAGGCAACACCTTCCTGAACCCGCGCGACCTGGACCCCAAGGGCGCCTGGGCTGGCCAGGTCACCTCCGACCTGATGCCGCTGTCGCGCACCCACGAGGGCGGCGCGCTGGTGCGGGTGGACCTGGCGAACTACTCCGAGCAGAACACCCCGGCCGCCGCCGGCGTGCCCGCCCAGGGGGGCCAGGTGGCCCTGACCCAGCGCACGCTGAACGCCGAGCGCGGCTTCTCGCGCTATGGCCGCGCCACCACGCCCTACCCGCTGTGGGACGGCACCGACCGCCTGCTGGTGGCCTGGAAGCCCTGCGAGGTCCTGCGCGGCACCGACGTCATCCCCTGCGCCAACCTGACCGAGGCCGAGGTGGCGCGCCTGTCGGATGGCGAGCGCACCGTCGAGCAGATCGAGTCCGACGAGCTGCAGGACGCGGTGCCGCCGCACTACGCGATCTACATGTTCGACCCCAAGGCGCAGACCTGGCTGAACGTGGCCTCGCCGCCGGCGGGCTTCATGTACACCGACCCGATCGCCCTGCTGCCGCGCACCGAGCCCCGCATCGTCGACCCCACCAACCTGGACGCCGACCTGGTGGCCCAGGGCCTGGGCCTGCTCGAGGTGCGCAGCGTCTACGACACCGACGGCCTGGGCCGCATGGGCGACGCGGTGCTGGCCGACGCCGACCTGGAAGGCGGCTGCACCCAGCCCATCCCCAAGACCGCCCCCACCGACGCCAACGACACCCGGGCCCAGGTCGCGCACCTGACCCGCATGAAGGACCCGGCGGACGCCGCCTACCACTGCACGCCGGCGCGCTTCATCCGCGCCTTCCGGGCGGTGGCGCCGCCCTCGGGCGCGATGGGCCTGCGCCGCGCCATCGGCGAGACCGACTTCGAGCCGCAGCAGATCCTGGGCTACGCCCCGATCGAGCCCGACGGCTCCTTCAAGCTGCGGGTGCCGGCCGACGTGCCGATCGGCCTGGCGGTGGTCGACGCCCAGGGCCGTGCCTTCCAGACCCACACCAACTGGATCCAGGTGCGGGCCGGCGAGCGCCGCACCTGTGATGGCTGCCACAGCCCGCGCCGCGGGGCCTCGCTCAACTCCGGCGCGGTGGTCAACACCGTGCCCGAGGCCTGGAAGCCCGCGATGGCCGCCGCCCGCCTCTCGGGCGAGACCATGGCCAGCACCCGCACGCGGCTGGATCCGGCGGCGCTGGAACTGGTGGCCGACCTGCTGTCCACCGACCATTGGGCCGACACCAGCCGCACCGGCGTGCGCGCCCGCAGCGCGGTGGCCCTGCGCTACACCGGCAACGCCCGCGCCGCCGACGACCTGGCCACCCTGGTGCCCACCCAGGGCATCATCAACTACCCCGAGCACATCCAGCCGCTGTGGACCCGCGACCGCGGCGCCAACACCTGCATCAGCTGCCACGGGGCTGGCGCCACGCTGGACCTGCGCGCCACCGTGGCCGGCAGCGGTCGCCTGCAGAGCTACGAGGCGCTGATGGTGGGCGACCCGGTGATCGACCCGGCCACCGGACTGCCGCGGACCCGGCTGCGCGAAGGCGTGCCCGAGGTGATGCGCCAGCCCGCCCGGGTGGAAAACGGCGCCAGCGAGGGCGAGGCCGGTGGCCTGGCCCGCCGCAGCCGCCTGATGGAGATCCTCAGCGGCCAGACCCTGTCGGCCGGCACCGCGCTGCGCACCCTGTACCCCGCGCCGCCCGCCACCGCGCCCGACCACACCGCCTTGCTGGGCGCCGCCGAGAAGCGCCTGCTGGCCGAGTGGATCGACCTGGGCGGCAAGTACTACAACGACCCCTTCGACGCCAACGCCCTGGTCCGCCAGGTCAACACCCTGAACCAGAGCACCTTCGAGGCCCAGGTGCTGCCGGTGCTGCGCAGCACCTGCGCCAGCAACTGCCACATGGCGGTGGGCAGCAACCGCGGCGGCGATTTCCGGAACAACCGCTTCGTACTGACCGGCGACGCCGAGGGCGACTTCAACGCCTCGCTGGCCATGATCAGCAACACCTGCGCCGCGGCCAGCAACCCGCTGCTGGCGCGCCCGTCCACCGTGCCGCACCCGGCCGGCGCCACCGCCCAGCGCACCGCGGTGCTGCCGGTGGCCAGCGCCGGCTACCGCGCCCTCCTGAGCTGGATCTCCAGCGGCTGCCCCACGCCATGACCCGAGCCCCTCTGCCCTTTCGGCCCTTTCGGCCCATTCGGCCCATTCGGCCCCTCTGGCCCGCACTGGCCTTCACCGCGCTGCTGGGCGGCTGCGGCGGCGCCGCCGAGATCGACAACCCGGCCGGTGCCACCGGCCAGAAGCTGGTCTTCGCCTACTACCAGCGCTGCATCGAGCCGCTGCTGACCACGCCGCTGCCGGCCCCGCACGGCGGCGGCAGCAACACCTGCTCGTCGGGCGGCTGCCACGACAGCGTCACCGGCACCGGCGGCGCGCTGCGCCTGGTCGGCAGCGCCACGGTGCAGGACCTGGGCCAGGACCCGGCCACCCTGCGCGCCAGCGAGATGTACCGCAACTTCTACTCGGCCCAGGGCGTGACCGTGCCCGGCGACGCCCTGGCCAGCCGGCTGCTGACCAAGCCGCTGGTGCTGGGCGTGCTGCACGGCGGCGGCCAGGTGCTGGCCAGCACCGAAGACCTGCTGGCGCGCCGCATCAGCTACTGGGTGACGCACCCCGCCCCGGCCGAGCAGGACGAGTTCAGCACCGCCGCCGCAGCGGCGATGTTCGAGGGCGGCGACGTCGCCGCCGGGGAGTGCAAGCTGTGAGCCGGTCCCTCCCGACATGGCGCGCCCTGGCCGCCGCCGCGCTGGCCCTGTGCGCTCTGGCCAGCCCGCCGCTGCGGGCCCAGACCCCCGAGTCCCCCGCTGTCAGCGGCCCCGGCCTGCGCGCCGAGGCCACCGAGCGGGTGCAGGTGAACGACCCCTTCCTCGAATTCCACACCGGCCCCGGCCGCGGCTACCCGGTGCATTTCGTGGCCGGCCGCGGCGAGTGGGTCACCATCGAGCTGCGCCGCACCGACTGGTACAAGCTGCGCGCCGCCGGCGGCCAGAGCGGCTGGGTGCGGCGCGAGCAGCTCGCCACCACCCTGGCCGAGGGCGGCGGCCGCCAGACCTTCCCCGAGGTGGTGCTGGACGACTACCTGCGCCGCCGCTTCGAGGCCGGCGCGATGCTGGGCCGTTTCCAGTCCGAGCCGCTGGTGCGGCTGTGGGGCGCCTGGCGCCTGGCCGACACCGTGGCCCTGGAAGGCGCGATCGGCCAGGTCCAGGGCGTGTACTCGGGCACCTCGCTGAGCCAGCTCTCGGTGGTCTCCGAGCCCTGGTCCGACCAGCGCCTCTCACCCTTCCTGGCCGTGGGCCTGGGCCGCTTCCACAACCTGCCCAACCGCAGCCTGGTCGACGCCCGGACCACCGACGTGAACATGGGCCTGCTGGCCCTGGGCCTGCGCTGGCACCTGGGCCAGCGCTTCGTCGCCCGCGTCGACTGGACGCTCTACAACGCCCTGCTGGGCGATAGCGGCTACGGCGAGTACCGCGCGCTGTCGGCCGGCCTGTCCTTCTTCTTCTGATGCCGTCGAGGCCCGCCATGCCCTTGCACTTCCGACCCCTCGCCGCCGCCCTGCTGGCCGGCCTGTCGCTGGCCGCCGCCGCGGCCGATGTCCCGCCGGCCGAACAGCCGGTGCAGCCCCAGGTCGAGCGCCGCGCGCTGCGCCTGCCGCGCTTCCCCTCGTCCGACCTCGAGATCGGCCTGTTCGGCGGCAGCTACGCGGTGCAGAACTTCGGCACCCAGTTCGTCGGTGGCCTGCGCCTGGGCTACCACCTCACCGAAGACTGGTTCGTCGAGGCCTCGATGGGCCGCGCCACCGTCAGCGACGAGGCCTTCCGCCGCGTGCTGCCCGGCGGCGTGCTCAACCCGGGCGACGAGCAGCTGCAGTACCTGAGCCTGTCGGCCGGCTACAACGTGCTGCCGGGCGAGGTCTTCATCGGTCGCGAACGCGCCCTGCCCACCCAGCTCTACCTGCTGGGCGGCACCGGCACCACCCGCTTCAACGGCCAGCGCGCCCAGACCTTCCACTTCGGCCTGGGCTGGAAGGTCTACCTGCAGGACCGCTGGGCCCTGCGCGTGGACCTGCGCGACCACCTGTTCCCGCTCGACCTGCTCGGCAAGCGCGACAACACCCAGAACCTGGAGCTGAGCGGTGGCCTGTCCTTCCTCTTCTGATCGCGGACGCCGCGCCTGGCTGGCCGCCGCGCTGGCCCTGCCCTGGGCGGCCCGCGCCGCGGCCCCCGGCACCGAGGCGCCCGACTTCACGCTGCGCCAGGCCGGCGGTGCGCCGCTGCGCCTGAGGGAGCAGCGCGGCCAGGTGGTGATGATCAACTTCTGGGCCAGCTGGTGCGGTCCCTGCCGCGAGGAAATGCCCCGCCTGGCCCGCCTGCACGAGCGCTACCGCGCCTCGGGCTTCCAGCTGCTGGGCGTCAACGTCGACGACGAGCCGCGCAACGCCGCCGCCGCGCTCGACAAGCTGCGCGTGGCCTTTCCCATCCTGCTGGACACCGACAAGGCGGTCAGCCGCCTGTACGAGGTCAAGGCCATGCCCAGCAGCCTGCTGATCGACCGCGACGGGCGCCTGCGCGCCAGCTGGCGCGGTTACCAGGACGGCGTGGTCGAGTCCACCTACGAGCCGGCGCTGCGCGCGCTGCTCAAGGAGGCCTGAGATGCGAGCCCTGCGCCTGATCGCGCCGCCACTGGCGCTGCTGTGCGGGCTGGGCGGCTGCGCCCTGCCCGAGCCCTGGGTCGCGCCCTACGAGCGCGAACGCCTGGCCGACCCGATGATGAACCCCGGCCGCGACGCGCTGGCCGCGCGCCACCGCGACCACGTCTACACCGTGCGCGAAGGCGCCCGCGGCGCCACCGGCGTCCAAGGAGGCGGCTGTGGCTGCAACTGAGCACCGCCGGCCCGTGGCCGCCACCGAGCACCTGCGCCGCAGCGCCGGCGCCCTGCTGCGGGCCCTGGGCCTGGGCGGCCTGGCCGCCCTGCTGGCGCCGGCCGCCCGCGCGGTCGACCTGCCCCCGGACGGCGCCGAGGCCCTGGTCCACATCTACGACGGCGGTGGCGTGCGCGCCAGCGGCCCCGCGGTGCTGGTGCGCAAGAGCGTCGCCGACCGGGTGTCGCTGACCGGCCAGCTCTACGTGGACATGGTCAGCAACGCCTCGATCGACGTGGTCACCACCGCCAGCCCCTTCCGCGAGAGCCGCACCGAGCTCGGCGTGGGCCTGGAGCACGCGGTGCGCGACACCCTGCTGCGCGTGGGCCTGACCCACAGCAGCGAGCCCGACTACACCGCCCGCACCCTGTCGGTGGACGTGAGCCAGGAGCTGTGGAGCGGCATGGGCACCCTCAGCCTGGGCTTCAGCCGCGGCGCGGATGAGGTGCGCAAGCACGGCGACGCCGGCTTCAGCGACCAGGCCCGCCACTGGCAATACCGCCTGGGCTGGACCCAGGTGCTGAGCCCGCGCTGGCTGGCCAGCGTCAACGCCGAGTCCCTGGCCGACGACGGCTACCTGGCCAACCCCTACCGGGTGGCGCGGGTCTTCGGCGCCGCGGTGCCCGAGCGGGTGCCGCGCAGCCGCAGCGGCCAGGCCCTGAAGCTGCGCGTGCAGGGCGACCTGGGCCGCGAAGGCGTGCGCGACGCGGTGCGCGCCGAATGGCGCCTGTACCGCGACAACTGGGCGATCCAGGCCAACACCCTGGAGCTGGGCTACAGCCGCTACTTCGGCGAGCGCTGGCTGGCCGACGCCTTCGTGCGGGCCAACCACCAGAGCGCAGCCCTGTTCTACGCCGACGACGCCAGCGCCGAGACCCGCTACGTCAGCCGCAACCGCCAGCTCGCCAGCTTCACCAGCACCTCGCTGGGCGCCAAGGCCAGCCACGCGGTGCCCGGCGCCGGCCAGCGCTGGAACCTGCGCCTGGGCGGCTCGCTGGAGTGGGTGCACTTCGCCTACGCCGACTTCACCGACCTCCGCACCGGCCGCCCCTACGCCTTCGACGGGCTGCTGCTGCAGCTCCAAGCCACCGGGACCTTCTGATGAGCCCCTTCGCACGACTGTTCTCCCTCACCGCGCCGCTGGTCGCCGCCCTGGCCCTGTGGGCCGCCCCGCTGCCCGCCACGGCCCAGGCCGTGGCCGCACCGGCGGCCGCCAGCGCCCCCGCCCCCGCCGACAGCCCCGCCGCCCTGGACGAGCGCGCCCAGGCCCTGAAGGCCCAGGTGCTGCAGCTGCACCGCGACCTGCTGGTGCTCGAGGAGGAGCTGCTGTTCCCCGCCGGCACCCAGGTGGCGGTGTTCGTGTCGATGGACGTGGGCAAGCTGTTCTCGCTCGAGTCGGTGCAGGTGAAGTTGGACGACCAGCCGGTGGCCCAGTACCTGTACACCGAACGCGAGGTGGCGGCCCTGCACCGCGGCGGCGTGCAGCGCCTCTGGCTGGGCAACCTCAAGTCCGGCCCCCACGAACTGACCGCCTTCTTCACCGGCCAGGGCCCGCACGAGCGCGACTACCGCCGCGCCGCCACGGTGCGCTTCGACAAGGGCGCCGAGCCGCGCTACCTGGAGCTGCGCGTGGTCGACCGCCTGGGCAAGCTGCAGCCCGAGTTCGACGTCAAGGTCTGGCCGTGATCCGTGCACTGACCCTGGCCGCCGCGCTGGCCCTGGGCGCCGGGGCTGCCCCCGCGGCCACGCCGGTGCAGGCGCCCCACTGGGGCGACGGCCTGTTCCAGTTCTACCAGGACCGCCACTTCGACGCCCTGGCGGCGCTGATGGTGTCCGAGCACTTCGGCCGCCTGGCGCCGCACGGCGAGGACGCCGAGCTGCTGCGCGGCGGTCTGTTGCTGTCCTGGGGCCTGCACGCCGAGGCCGGCGCGCTGTTCGAACGCCTGCTGGCCGGCCAGCCCGAGCCCGAGGTGCGCGACCGCGCCTGGTACTTCCTGGCCCGGGTGCGCCACGCCCGCGGCCTGGACGATGCCGCGCAAGCCGCTCTGGACCGCGTCGGCGACGCCCTGCCCGCCAGCCTGTCCGCCGAGCGCGCCCTGCTGGCCGCGCAGGTGGCCCTCGGCCGCGGCGCGCCCGACGACGCCGCCGCCGCGCTGCAGTCCCTGGCCACCCAAGCCTGGGAGCCGCGCGCCACCGGCGGCTGGTGGCGCCGACTGCGCGCCCGCCTGGGCCTGTCCGCCCAGGCCCCGGACCCCACGCTGCAACCGCTGGACGACGCCCCGCTGTACGCCCGCTACAACCTGGGCGTGGCCCTGGTGCGCGCTGGACGCGGCGACGAAGGCCGCCGCTGGCTGGACGCGCTGGGCCAGCTGCCCGCCGCCACCGAGCCGCAACGCGCGCTGCGCGACCAGGCCAACCTGGCCCTGGGCTACGCCGCGCTGCAGGACGACCAGGCCGAGACCGCCCGCACCGCGCTGCAGCGCGTGCGCCTGCAAGGCCCGGCCGCCGCCAAGGCCCTGCTGGCCTTCGGCTGGGCCGACCTGGCGCTGGAGCAACCCCGCCGCGCGCTGCGGCCCTGGCAGGAGCTGCTGGGCCGCGACCCGGCCGACGCCGCCGTGCTCGAGGCCCGCATCGCCGTGCCCCATGCCCTGGCCGAACTCGGCGCCGAGGCCGCCGCGGCCCAGGCCTACGAGCAGGCCCTGGCCCACTACGACACCGAGGCCGCCGCCCTGGTCAGCACCCGCGACGAACTCCGCCGCGGCCCCTGGCTGCAGGCCCTGATCGGTCTGAACCCCGGCGCCCCGATGGCCTGGTCGCAGGCCGCCGACACCCTGCCGCCGCTGCCCCACGCCGCGCAGCTGGCGCCGGTGCTGGCCGGCCACGACTTCCAGGAGGGCTACAAGACCCTGCGCGACCTGCAGTTCCTGCAGGCCCGGCTGCGCGCCTGGCAGGACGACCTGGCCGCCTGGCGCGACCTGCTGGCCCAGCGCCGCGCCGTCTTCGAGCGCCGCCTGCCCGCGCTGGCCGACGGCCGCGGCCGCCTCTCGCCCGACCCGCTGCAGGCCACCCAGGCCGAGCTGCAGGCCCGGCTGGACCAGGCCGGCCGCGACGCCGACGGCCTGGCCTTCGCCCGCGCACCGCAGCGCGACGCCCGGCAGCGCCTGTCCCGCGTGGATGCGGTCCTGCCCGCGCTGCCCGCCGCCGAGCGCGACGCCACCGCCGAGCGGCTGCGCCTGCTGCGCGGCCGCCTGGCCTGGGAGCTGGCCGACGCCGCCCCCGAGGCCGCCCGCCTGACCGCCCGCGACCTGCGCCAGAGCGCCACGGCCCTCGAACAGGCCAGCGCCCTGCACCGCGCCCTGCAACAGCGCCCACGCGACGAAGCCGCCCGCTTCGAGGCCTTCGGCCAGCGCCTGGACGCGCTGGAGCGCCGCCTGGCCGCCCTGCTGCCCCCGCTGCAGGCCCAGGCCGACGCCCAGGCCCGCGCCTTGCAAGGCCTGGCCGTCGACGGCCTGCAGGCCCAGCACGAGCGCCTGCGCACCTACGCCACCCAGGCCCGCCACGGCCTGGCCCAGCTGCACGACCGCGCCCGCGCGCCCCAGGAGGCCCCCGATGCGCGCTGACCGCCCGATCCTGGCCGCCAGCCTGCTGGCCCTGGCCGGCTGCGCCAGCGGCCCCCTGCCCGGCGACGACCAGCCCACGCTGGCCGCGCTGGCCCAGCGCCCGCTGCCCACCGTCGAGCGCGGCCGCCTGGCCCGCGACGAGGCCCGCGCCCTGCGCGCCTGGCAGGCCGTGCTGCAGGCCGAGCCCGACCCGCGCCAGCGCGCCCAGGCCCTGCGCCGCCTGGGCGACCTGTCGCTCGACGCCACCGAGGCCCGCCTGGCCGGCGACCCCGCCGCCCCCGCCGACACCGCCGAGGCCATCGCCCACTACCAGCGCCGCCTGCAGGACTACCCGCAAGCGCCCGACACCGACCGCGTGCTCTACCAGCTGGCGCGGGCCCAGGACCTGGGCACCCAGCCCGCCGCCGCGCTGGCCACGCTGGACCGCCTGGTGCGCCAGCACCCCGACACCGCGCTGCGCGACGAGGCCCAGTTCCGCCGCGGCGAGCTGCTGTTCAGCGCCCGCCGCTGGGCCGATGCCGAGGCCGCCTTCGCCGCCGTGGTCGACAGCCCGCGCCCGCAGCCCTTCACCGAGCGCGCCCGCTACATGCAGGGCTGGAGCCAGTTCAAGCAGGCCCGGCTCGAGCCCGCGCTGGCCAGCTTCATGGCGGTGCTGGACCCGCACCTGGGCGGGCGCGACCCGGCGCTGCCGCTGGAGCAGCTGCCCGGCCTGTCGCGCGCCGACCGTGAACTGGTCGACGACGTGCTGCGGGTGCTGGGCCTGACCCTGGAGAACCTGCAGGGCGCCGCCTCGATCCCGGCGCTGATCGACCGTCCGCTGCGCGCCGGCTACGAGCTGCGCCTGTACCAGCGCCTGAGCGCGATGTACCTGCAGCAGGACCGCCCCAAGGACGCCGCCGATGCGCTGGCCGCCTTCCTGGCCCGCCACCCGCTGGACGCCCAGGCGCCCTGGCTGCAGGCCCGCATCGCCACCATCCACGCCGAGGCCGGCTTCGCCCAACCCGCCCAGGCCGCGCGCGAGGCCCTGGCCAGCCGCTACGCGATCGACCCGGCCTTCCGCCAGGCCCAGCCCGAGGCCTTCGAGCGCGCCCGGCCGATGCTGCGTGAGCAGCTCGCCGGCCTGGCCCGCCAGCACCATGCCCGGGCCCAGCGCGAGCGCCGCCCCGAGGACGTGGCCGCCGCGGTGCGCTGGTACCGCGCCCTGCTGGCCCTGGCCCCCGACGACGCCGACGCGCCGGCCCAGCGCTTCTTGCTGGCCGAGCTGCTGTTCGAGGACCGCCAGTGGGCCGCCGCCGGGGCCGAGTACGAGCACTCGGCCGACCGCGACCCGCCGCACCCGCGCCAGGCCGACGCCGGCTACAGCGCGCTGCTGGCCCTGGACCAGCGCCTGGCCGCCGCGCCGCAGGACGCGGCGCTGCAGGCGGCCCGCCTGCAGCGCGCCCAGCGCTTCGCCGAGCGCCAGCCGGCCGACCCGCGCGCGCCCGGCGTGCTGGCCGACGCCGCCGAGCGCCTGCTGCGTGCCGAGCAGCCCGAGGCCGCGGCCCGGGCCGCCCGCCGCGTGCTGGATTGGCAACCGCCGGCCGAGGCCGCGCCGCGCCGCAGCGCGCTGGGCGTGCTGGCCCAGACCGCCTTCGAGGCCGGCCGCTTCGACGAGGCCGAGGCCCACACCCGCGCCGTGCTGGCCCTGGCCCCGCCCGAGCGCGGCGCGGCCCTGCGCGAGCGCCTGGCCACCGCGATCTACCGCCAGGCCGAGGCCGCCCGCGACCGCGGCGACGGCGCCACCGCGGCCGCCCAGTTCGCCCGCGTGGCCGAGGCCGCCCCCGAGGCGCCGATCCGCGCCAGCGCCGACTTCGACGCCGCCGCCCAGTGGATCGCGCTGCAGGACTGGCCGCGCGCCGCCGCCGCCCTCGAGGCCTTCCGCCGCCAGCACCCGCAGCACCCGCTGCAGGCCCAGGTGCCGGCGCGCCTGGCCCTGGCCTACGACGAGCTGCAGCGCCCCGGCGCGGCCGCCGCCGAGTACGAGCGCGTGGCCGCCACCGCCAGCGGCGACACCCGCCGCACCGCGCTGTGGCTGGCCGCCCAGCGCCGAGACAGCGCCCGCGACGGCGCTGCCGCGGCCTGGGAGCGCTACCTGCAGGCCTTTGCCCAGCCCCTGCCCGAGGCCACCGAGGCCCGCGCCCGGCTGGCCGCGCTGGCCCGCGAGCGCGGCGACGCCCGCGCCGCCCTGGCCTGGCAGCGCGAGCTGCTGGCCGCCGAGCGCGCCGGCGGCGAAGCCCGCACCCCGCGCAGCCGCGCCCTGGCGGCCGACGCCGCGCTGGCCCTGGCCGCCCCCGAGGCCGAGGCCTTCCGCGCGGTGGCCCTGGTCGAGCCGCTGGCCAAGTCCCTGGCGTTGAAGAAGCAGCGCCTGGACACCGCCTTGCAGGCCTACGCCCGCGCCGCCGAGGACGGCAGCCCCGCCACCGTGAGCGCCGCCACCTTCGCCAGCGGCACGCTCTACCAGGACTTCGGCCGCGCACTCCTGCAGTCGCAACGGCCGAAGAAGCTGTCGGCGCTCGAGCGCGAGCAGTACGACGTGCTGCTCGAGGAGCAGGCCTACCCCTTCGAGGAGAAGGCCATCGAGTGGCACGAGGGCAATGTGGCCCGTGCCCGCCGCGTCGGGCTGGACGAGGGCATCCGCCAGAGCCTGGCCGCGCTGCGCGGCCTGCGCCCGGCGCGCTGGGCCAAGGCCGAGCGCGAGGACGCCGGCGACGGCCCCGCGTCCGCCCTGGTGCGCGAGGCCCTGGCCCAGCGCCAGCGCGGCGAGTTCGGCGCCGCCCGCGCCACGCTGGAGCGGGCCCTGATCGCGGAGCCGGGCCATCCGGTGGCCACGCTCAACCTGGGCGTGCTGCTGGACCTGTACCTCGACGAGCCCCAGGCCGCCCAGGCCCGCTACCAGGCCCTGCTGGACACCCCACCGGCCGGCGATCCCCAGGTCGCCAAGTGGCTGGCCGAGGTCAAGCCGCGCGCCGCCAAGGCCGCCGCCCGTGCCGCCGCCACGGCCCCCAAGGAGCCCTCATGACCCTGCGATCCCCACCCCCCGCCCTGGCCCTGGCCGCGGCGCTGCTGGCCGGCCCGGTCGCGGCCCAGGACCGCGCCGAGGTCGACCCCAGCCGCATCGTCGGCAACCGCGAGCTGCCCAAGGTGCTCTACATCGTGCCCTGGAAGAAGCCGCTGCCCGACGCGATGAACGGCAAGCCGCCGACCAGCCTGGTCGACGAGGTGCTGGCGCCGCTGGACCGCGATGTTCACCGCCGGCGCCTGCGTTTCGAGCAGGCCGCCACCCCCACCCCTTCCTCCGCCCCCGTGACCCAAGAGAGTTCCCGATGAATGCCTTCCAGACCGTCGTCAAGTTCTTCCAGGACTGTGGCCTGTTCATCTACCCCAGCCTGCTGATCACGTCGATCGGCCTGGCGATCGCGATCGAGCGCTTCACCTTCCTGCGCCGCGCCCGCAGCGACAACCGCGCGCTCTGGGAGCGCGTGCAGCCGCTGCTGCAGCAGGGACAGTTCAAGGAAGTGCAGGCGCTGGCCGGCGCGTCCGACGCGGCGCTGGGCAAGCTGGTGGCCAATGGCCTGGACCGGCTGCAGCACTCCAAGAAGCGCGAGGACATCGACGCCGCGATGGAGGAAGGCATGATGGAGATCGTGCCGCGCCTGGAGAAGCGCACCCACTACATCGCCACCTTCGCCAACGTGATCACCCTGGTCGGCCTGCTGGGCACGATCATGGGCCTGATCAAGGCCTTCACCGCGGTGGCCCAGGTCAACCCGGCCGAGAAGGCCGAGCTGCTGTCGGCCTCGATCTCGATCGCGATGAACAACACCGCCTTCGCGCTGATGGTGGCCATCCCCTTCCTGCTGGTGCACGCCTTCCTGCAGGCCCGCACCAGCGAGATCGTCGACGGCCTGGAAGCCGCCAAGATCAGCTTCCTGAACACGGTGCAGCGCCTGGTCCCCGGCGCGCACTGAGCGGGTCGTCGCCATGAGAACCCGACGCCTGCGCAAGGCCCCGGCGGCGCTGGAGGTCACGGCCTTCATCAACCTGATCGTGGTGCTGGTGCCCTTTCTGCTGTCCACCGCGGTCTTCACCCGGCTGTCCGTGCTCGAGCTCAACCTGCCCGCCGCCAGCGCCGGGCTGGAGCAGCTCAAGGTGGACCACCTGCAACTCGAGGTGGTGCTGCGCGACGGCGCGATCGAGGTCGGAGACCGCCTGGGCGGCCTGATCGCACGCCTGCCCGACACGGCCCAGGGCCCCGACCTGAAGGCGCTCAACGCGCTGCTGCACCAGGTCAAGGCCCGCTACCCCGACGCCCGCGCCGCCACCGTGCTGGCCCGCCCGGACACCCCGTACCAGCTGCTGGTGGCGGTGATGGACGCCACCCGCGAGGGCCGCACCAGCCGCGGCACCGAGGTCGTGCGCGCCGAGCTGTTTCCGCAGATCTCGCTGGGCGATGCGCCCGGCCCCGCACCGAAGGGACGCTGACGGCCATGCCGCGCCTGACCCCGCTCCAGAAACGCGCCGCCCGCAAGGCGCGTGACCACGGGATGCTGGACATGAACCTCGTCTCGCTGATCGACGTGTTCACCATCCTGATCTTCTTCCTGCTCAGCAACGCCTCCGAGGTCGAGCTGCTGCCCGCCAGCAAGGCGGTGCGCCTGCCCGAATCCGTGGCCGAGACCCAGCCCGAGGCCACCCTGGTGGTCACGGTCAGCGCCGAGGACATCCTGGTCGAGGGCCGCCGCGTGGCCGCCACGCCCGAGGCCCTGGCCCAGGCCGACGACCTGATCGTGCCCCTGCAGGCCGAACTGGCGGCGCAGCTGGCCAGCCGCCAGGCCGTGCGCGCCGAGAACGACCGCCGCAGCGTCACCCTGATGGCCGACCAGGACCTGCCCTACCAGCTGCTGCGCAAGGTGATGGTGTCCTGCGCCCGCGCCGGGCTCGAAGACGTGCGCTTCGCGGTGCGCCAGAAGGCGGTGGCCTCGTGAGCGCCGCCCTGTCTCTGCCCGCGATGGCCCCGGTGAGCTTTCGCCAGCCGGTGCTGGCCTGGTCGGTGTCGGCCGCCGACGAGGCGCGTTTTCGCCGCCTGTGGCGCGGCCTGCTGCTGGCCTGCCTGCTGCTGGCCCTGGCCGCCGGCCTGCTGCCGCGGCCGGAGCGGGTGGCCGAGCAGCGTCCCGGCCTGAGCGCGCCGATGGCCCAGCTGCTGCAGGAGCGCCGAGCCGCGCCGCCGCCGCCCACCCCACCGGCGGTCGCCACGCCCACGCCCAAGGCCGCCGACAAGCCCGCCGACGCGCCGGTGCCGCCCAAGGCCAGACCCGAGCCGGCGCCGAAGAACGTGGCCGCCGTGCCCGACCAGGCCCCGGTGCCCGAAGCCCGGCGTCCGGTCGAGGGCCGAGCGCCCGGCGAGGTCGGAGCGGCGCGCCAGCGCGCCGCCGGCGTCGGCCTGCTGGCCCTGAAGGACCAGCTCGCCGCGATCCACGGCGCCCCGGTCGCGGTGCAGCTGCAGGACAAGGTGCCCACCGGTCCCGGCGTCGGCGTGGCCACCGGCCCGGGCGTGGGCGCGGGCACCCAGGCCGGCCTGCCCGACCGGGCCCTGATCACCGCCAATGCCAGCACCGGCAGCGGCGGCGTGGCCAATGCCGGCTTCAGCCGCGACAGCGGCGGCGGTGGCCTGGCCGGCCGCAGCACCACCCTGGTGGCCGGCGTGGCCGGCGGCGGCGGCGGTGGCGGCCCGGGCGGTGGCGGGGGCTCCGCCACCGGGGGGAAGGGCCAGGGCGCCGGTGCCGGTTCCGGTGGCAGCGTGCAACGCGGCGGCAGCGCCAAGGCCGCCCGCTCGCTGGAAGAGATCCGCCTGGTCTTCGAGCGCCACAAGGGCGCGATCTACGCGATCTACAACCGCGCGCTGCGCGACGACCCGTCGCTGCAGGGCAAGGTGGTGGTGGAGCTGCGCATCGCGCCGGCCGGCGCGGTGGCGGCGGTGCGCCTGGTCAGCAGCGAGCTCAAGGCCCCCGAGCTCGAAGCCAAGCTGCTGGCGCGCATCCGGCAGTTCGACTTCGGCGCCAAGGACGTCGAGGAGATGGTGGTCAGCTGGCCGCTGGACTTCCTGCCCTCCTGACCACGCCCGAGCGCCGTCTTGAAGGCGTGAAGCCCCGGCCCGTGCGCGCCTCAGCGCGAGGCGCGCACCCCTTGCCACCAGGCGCCGGCGAAGATCCCGGCCAGCGCCCAGAGCAGGTCGGTGTTGCCGGTGCCCAGGCCGGCGATGGCCGGGCCCGGGCAGACGCCGCACAGGCCCCAGCCGATGCCGAAGACCGCCGCGCCCACCAGGGTGTCGCGGTCCAGGGCGGCCACATGGTGGCCGAAGCTGCGCTCGAACAGCGGCTGGCGCATCAGGCGCGGCAGCAGGCGGTAGGCCAGCAGCGTGACCACCACCGCGCCGCCCATCACCAGCATCAGCCCCCCGTCGCGGAACTGCAGGAAGGACAGCACCACCTGGGGCTGGACCATGGTGGACAGGGCCAGGCCGAAGCCGAACAGCGCGCCGGCCAGCAGCACCGACAGGGTTTGAGAGGCGCGCATGCTCAGGCCCCCTTCAGCGCCAGCACCGCGTTGGCGGTGACGAAGGCGGTGGCCATGAAGGTCAGCACCGCCACCAGCGAGGGCGCCTGCAGCGAGCCCAGACCGCAGATGCCGTGGCCCGAGGTGCAGCCATTGCCCCGTCGCGCGCCGTAGCCGACCAGGGCCCCGCCGACCAGCAGTTGCCACCAGGGCAGACCGGTGGACATCGGGGCCCGCTCACCCAGGGTGAACCACCACAGCGCGGCCCCCAGCACCAGACCGGCGGCATAGACCAGGCGCCAGGCCCGGCTGTCGACGAAGCGGGCCTGCTGGAAGAAGGACGCCCGCGACACCCAGGACCAGGTGGACGAGAAGACGGTGCTCATGCCGCCGATGCGGCCGGTGCTCAGGAACAGCCAGGCCACACCCAGCCCGATCAGCAGGCCGCCCGCCAGGTAATGGGCCCAGCCCAGGGGAAAAAACGCGTTCATGGGCACGAGTTTACCGGTGGGGGTACCGACTCACGTAGCATGCGCGCCGATGATGGACATGCGCATCCTGTTCCAGGACGAGGCCGTGCTGGCGGTGGACAAGCCCGCCGGCCTGCTGTCGGTGCCGGGCCGCGGGCCCGACAAGGCCGACTGCGCGATCGCCCGCGCGCTGCAGTGGTGCCCCGACGCCCTGGTGGTTCACCGGCTGGACATGGGCACCTCGGGCATCCTGGTGTTCGGCCGCGGGCTGGCGGCGCAGCGGGCGCTCTCGCGCGCCTTCGAACAACGGCTGGCGCACAAGCGCTACGAGGCGGTGGTGGCCGGCCAGCTGGACCGCGACGACGGCCAGGTGGACCTTCCCCTGCGCTGCGACTGGCCGAACCGACCGCGCCAGATGGTCGACCCGATGCTGGGCAAGCCGGCACTCACCCGCTGGCAGCGCCTGTCGGTGGACCCGCTGGCCGACCGCAGCCGCGTCGCGCTGTTCCCGCTGACCGGCCGCTCGCACCAGCTGCGCGTGCACCTGATGGCCCTGGGCCACCCGATCCTGGGCGACGAGCTCTATGCCCCGCCGGACCGCGTGGCCCAGGCGCCGCGCCTGCTGTTGCACGCCGCCCGGCTGGAACTGCCCCACCCCGTCACCGGTGAGCCCCTCGTGGTGGAATCGCCGGTGCCCTTCTGACCCCGGGAGTCCCGATGCGCCGCCCTGTCGACCTGCCCAAGGCCTACCGCCTGCTCAACCACGGCCCCACCGTGCTGGTGTCGGCCCGCCACGGCGACCACGCCAACGTGATGGCCGCGGCCTGGGTGATGCCGCTGGATTTCGACCCGCCCAAGGTGGCGGTGGTGCTGGACAAGGCCACCTACACCCGCGAGCTGGTCGAGGCCTCGGGCCGCTTCGCGCTCAGCGTGCCCTGCGCCGGGCAGGCCCGGCTGGTGACCGCGCTGGGCAGCCACACCGGGCGCGGCCACGACAAGCTGGCCGACTACCAGGTCAGCCTGCTGGACGAGCCGGCGGCCGGCGCGCCGCTGGTGGGCGGCTGCGTGGCCTGGCTGGACTGCGAGCGCATCGCCCAGCCCGAGCAGGAGGCCCGGCACGACCTGTTCCTGGGTCGGGTCACCGGCGCCTGGGCCGACGCCCGGGTGTTCGACGGCGGGCGGTGGCAGTTCGACCTCGCGCCGGCGGCGCTGCGCACCCTGCACCACGTGGCCGGCGGCCACTACCTGGTGATCGGCGAGGGCCTGGACGCCTGATCCGCTGCGGCCGCTGGTCAGTCGCCGATCAGCGGCCGATCAGCCGCCTCTGGCCGAGGCCGCCGAGGCCGCGGGCGCGGTCTGCAGCGGCGCCCGCAGGCGGGCCTCGAAATCCGCCGGGGCGACGTACTGGATCACCGCGCGCGCCTTGGCGTTCTCGCCCTCGGCCGGCGGCAGCGCCACCGCCACGCCCAGCGCGGGGTACAGCCACTGCGCCTCGCCCCCCGGGCCGCTGACGCGCTCGGTGGCGTGGCCGAAGCGCTGCTGCACCATCTCGGCGTCCAGCTTGACCGCCGGCAGGTAGGCCAGCGCCACCAGCCGGGCCGAGCGCACCTGGGCCAGGTCGTCGGCGGCCAGGTGGTAGCGGCGGCTGCGGCCGCCCTCGCCCACGTCGTTGCGCGGCGAGCGCTGGCGCGCCCGGGACAGCCAGGCCGGATCGGCCTCGAAGGCCGCCACCAGGCGACCGGTGACGAAGCCCGCGCGCAGGCTCTCGACGAAGGCCTCCAGCGCCGGCTCGCCGCCGTTGGGCACGATCAGGCCCACGTGCAGCTCGTCGCCGAAGCGGGCCTGCAGGTCGCCCAGCGTGGCCGCACCCAGGGTCAGGCCGAAGACCTCGCTGCGGCCCTCGGGCAGCACCTGGACCTGCCAGGGCAGGCCGTTGGTGCGGGCCTGGCTGGCCTCGTCGCGCAGGCCGGCGTACATGGACCAGCCGATGGTGCCGGCGACGATCAGCAGCACCGCCAGCGTGGACAGCACGATGGGGCGGCGCCACCAGGGCGTGATCGGGGAAGACAATGCCGTGTTCATGGCGGCATTGTCGCCGCCCCGTGGAGCGCCCCCGATGACCCGACCCCACCTCTACCTCCTCAGCGGCCACTCGCGCGGCATGGGCCTGGCGATGGCCCGCCAGTGCCTGGCCGCGGGCCACCGCGTGCTGGGCCTGTCGCGCCACCCGGTGCCCGACCTGGCCTGCGAGCAATGGGCCGTGGACCTGGCCGACGCCGCGCCGGTGGCCGCCCGGCTGCAGGACTGGCTGCGGTCGCAGGACCCGGCGGCCCTGTCGGGCGTGACCCTGATCAACAACGCCGGGGTGATCGCGCCGCTGCGCCCGCTGCAGGGCATCGCCGCGGCCGACACATTGAACGCCCTGCGCGTGGGGCTGGAGGCCCCGGCCCTGCTGTCGGCGGCCTTCATCGCCGGCACCGAGGGCTGGACCGTGCCGCGACGGCTGCTGCAGATCTCGTCCGGCCTGGGCCGGCGCGCGATGGCGGGCAGCGCCTCGTACTGTGCCGCGAAGGCGGGACTGGACCACCTGACCCGCTGCATCGCGCTGGAGCAGGCGGGCCACCCCCACGGCGTGCGCGCGGTGTCGCTGGCACCGGGCGTGATCGCCACCGACATGCAGGCCCAGTTGCGCGGGGCCGACCCCGCCGAGTTCGCCGACCGCGACGCCTTCGTGCAGCTGCAGGCCACCGGCGCCCTGCTCAGCCCCGAGGCCGCCGCGGCCCGGGTGCTGGCCTGGCTGGAGCGCCCGGACTTCGGGGCCTCAAGCGTGGGGGATGTGCGCGATCCGGCCTGAGTCTGCCGAACAATGGGTCAAACGCCCATTTGAGGAGACCCGCCGATGTCGCCATCCCGTGGCCTGATCGCCGCCTTGCTGGCGGCCCTGCCGCCCCTGGTCACCGCCCAGGGCGCCATGCTGGACTGGGCGTTGGAGCCCGGTGGAGCCGCCGTTGCGGTGCATGGCCACGGCGAGGTCTACACCACCCGCTGGGCCCAGGCCCCGGGCGCGGCCCTGCAGGTGGCCCGGCGCCACCGCGACGGCCAGCTGCGCTGGGAGCGCGCCACCGGCCAGCCCCCGGCCGACCGGCACGAGGTGGCCCAGGCCCTGGCGGTGGACAGCCAGGGCCGCGCGGTCGTGGCCGGCACCCTGCGCTCGGGCACCCAGAACCCGGTCAGCGTGCACGGCTTCGTCGCCCAGCTCGACCCCAGGGGCAGGCTGCGCTGGCGCCACGAACTCAGCGAAGCCTTTGATGGCTCCCGCACCCGCCGCCTGCTGATGGGACCGCAGGACCAGATCAGCGTGCTGGGGCTGGGGGCAGCCCCTGGCGGCCTGGTCACCCAGGTGACCCGGCTGGACGCCGACGGCGTGCGCCTGTGGGATTGGTTCGACCCGCTGGGCCTGGGCGCCCCCGAGCAGCTCAAGCCCGCCGCCGATGGCGGCCTGCTGATCACCCTGCGCGCCCAGACCGCCAACGCGGTGGTTCGCCTGGACGCCCAGGGGCAGCTGCTGTGGACCTGGCGTGGCACCACCACGCTCGTGGCCGGCGACGCCGCGTTGGACGCCAGCGGCCATGCCTATGTCGTGGACGCCGGCCAGACCCTGCACCGCCTGGCCCCCGACGGCAGCCCCCTGTGGTCGGTGCCCACCGGCTTGACGGCGGTGCGGGTGGCCGTGGGCCCCGACGACCTGCCGGTGGTCGCCGGCACGCCGCCCGCGGGCTTTGGCGCGGCCTTCGCCAAGTTCGGTGCCGACGGCGACCTGCGGTGGCGACAGGACGATGGCGATGGCCCCGGCACCGCCTTGCTCACCCCGGGTGCGCTGTCCATCGACCGGTACGGGGCGGCCTACCTGCCCGGCACCGACCTGTCGTCGATGGGCGTGGCCAAGGTGCGCGCCGACGGCAGCGCCGCCTGGACCGTCCTGGCCCCCGGCGGCACACCCTTGGGGATGGCCCTGGGGCCTGACCTGGCGGTGCACCTGGTCGGCGGGGTGACGGCCCGCTTCAGCCAGGTGCTGGCCGACCTGCAGCTGGCCCTGAAGGCCCCCGCCAGCGCCCGGTTGGGCCAGGCCGTGGCGGCCCGGCTGCGCCTGCGCCAGGCCGGCCCGATGGACAGCCCGCAGGCCACGCTGGACTACCGGGTGCCCGCCGGCTGGCGCCTGGACGCCGCCCGGCCCGGCCAGGGCAGCTGCCAGGCCGATGGACAGCGCCTGCGCTGCACCCTGGGCCCGATGGCCGCCGGTACCCGAGCCACGGTGGACCTGCAGCTGACCCCGCTGGTCAGCGGCCGGCAGGTGCACCGCGCCAGCGCCGTGGGCCCGCTCGAGGACCCGGCCCCGGCCGACAACCAGGCCCGCGCCGCCACGCAGGTCCGGCCCTGACCCCGCCCGGTGCGGGACCGGCGCTCAGGGCGCCGGCTTGGCGTCGTACATCGCCTGGTCGGCGTGGTGCAGCAGGGTCTGCACGTCCTCGCCGTCCTGCGGGTACAGGGCGATGCCCACCGACAGGCCCAGGTTCACCCCGCCCGCGGCGGCCAGCGGGGTGTGCAGGGCCTGGCGCAGTTTGTCGGCCACGCGTTCGGCGTCCTCGCGCTGGGAGATCGCGTCCAGCAGCACGACGAACTCGTCACCGGCCCAGCGCGCCAGCAGGTCATGGCCGCGGACCTGGGCCTGCAGGCGCTGGCCCAGCTCCACCAGCACGCGGTCGCCGGCCTCGTGGCCCAGGCGGTCGTTGACCGCCTTGAAACGGTCCACATCCATGAAGAGCAGGGCGAAGCCTCGGCCGTCGTTGGCACGCGGGTGGCGGGCGATGCGGTCCTCCAGACGGCGAATCGCGGCCTCGCGGTTGGCCAGGCCGGTCAGTCGGTCGGTGCTCAGGCGATGGGTCATGGTGGCGAAGCTCTGCGCCAGGTCGCCGATCTCGTCGGCGCGCCGGATCGCCAGCGGGGCCCCGAAGTCCCCCTCACCCACCCGCCGCGCGGCCTGGCTGAGCTGCCGCAGGTCGCGTGACACCAGGCCCAGGCTGAACAGGCCCATGGCCACGGTGCCGGCGACCGCCAGCACCGCCAGGCCCACGGTCTGCCAGGCGTTGTCCAGGATCTCCTGCAGGAAGTCCGAGCGGGGCACGGCCACCGCGATCACCCAGTCCAGCCCGGCGCTGTCGCGGATCCGGGCCCAGGCCACCTGCACCGCGGCGCCGTCGGGGCCCTGGATCTTGGCGGTGCGGGTGCTGCCGTCGCCCTCCGGCGCCGCGGCCATGCGCTCGCGCACCGCATGGTGGGTGGCCACCAGCAGCGGGTCGTCGGCGGCCTCGGCGCCCAGGCGTTCGCTGCGGCCGTCCGTCCCGCGGCGCAGGTAGGCCCCGCGCGAGGTCGCGATCAGCTGCCCGTCGGGTTCGGCCACGAAGGCCAGGCCGTGACGAGACAGCGGCAGCGAGCGCACGAAGTCGGTCAACGACTGCAGCGACACGTCGGTGGCCACGACCCCGCCCAGCGAGCCGTCCGCGGCCGGCACCCGGCGCGCGCGCGTGGCCACCAGCGCCTCGGTGCGGAAGTCGATGTAGATCGAGGTCCAGACCTCGCGGCCCTGGTCGCGGCTGGCGCGGTACCAGGGCCGCTCGCGGGGCTCGAAGACCCGCGCCTCGCGCTGCGGCTCGGTCAGCGGTCCGCGGATGCCGCGGACCTTGTAGAGGATGCGCGGGCCCTGGTCATCGGTGCGCAGGCGCACCTGGGCCTCGTCCGCCGCGTCGCGCCACAGGCCGAAGAAATGCCCGTGCTCGTCGCCGTAATAGGCGTAATTGTTCAGGTCGCGGTGGACCGAGGTGGCCTGCCAGAAGCGGGTGCGCAGGGTGTCGACCTCGTCGGCCAGGCGCGGCGGCGCGGTCAGGCCGGAGGGGAAGGCCACCTCCAGCACGGCGGCCGAGCCGAAGACGTGCTTCTCGACCGCCTGGGCGATCCGCCCCACGGTTTCGGACAGGAGTTGCCCCGACATCGTGTCGACCGCCGAGCGGCCGGCACGGTAGGACAAGAGACCGATCAGGACCGCCAGCACCACGACCAGCGCCACATAGGGCACGGTCAGGAGCTGCCGCAGGCTCAGGCTGCGAAACCACCGCATGAAACGACTCCGTGGCGGCCAGCCCCGGGGACGGGCGGACCGGGGACTGCTGCAACGGGGTCAGTGTAGGGACAGTGGCTGACGGACGACGGCCACCCAGGGGGTGGCCGACGCTGCGTGTCACGGCGCTGATGCGCGAGGGCAACAGATCCGGGCCGGGCGCGCAGGACGCCCGGCGCTCAGACGCTCACTTGATCAGGCCGGCGGCGCGGGCGCGGGCTTCGTCCTCGCGCATGTGCTTGACGAAGTAGTTGATGTAGAACGCGCCCATGCCCAGGGTGATGGCGATGACGGCGGCGCTCAGCAGGCCGTAGTCGGTGGAGAAGAAGTCGCGCAGTGCGTGCATGGTGGGGCTCCTCAGGGGGTCATCAATCAGTGCCCTCATCAGACACCCCGACCGCGCCGCCAGCGTTGAGCCACCTCAAGGAAGAAGCCCCACCGGGCCCGGGCCTTTGAGCAGGATCAGGAAAGCGGCTCGCCCAGCGAGACGCCCAGCCCGCGGGCGGCGCTCAGGAGCGGGTGGTCCAGCGGCACGCAGCGGTTTCGGCCGGCCACCGCCGACAGCGGCACGCTGGCGCAGTCGCTGCCGGCCAGGGTCACCATGCGGCCCCACTCGCCGCGCTCGACCAGCTGCGCCGCGTGGTAGCCGAAACGGGTGGCCAGCACCCGGTCGAAGGGGGTGGGCGAGCCACCCCGCTGCACATGGCCCAGCAGCGTGGTGCGGACCTCGCCGGACAGCCGGGGCTGCAGCTGCTGCTGCAGCCACTGGCCCACCCCGCCCAGGCGGATCGGGTCGGGGCTGTCGGCCAGGCGGGCCTGCACCGTCAGGTCGTGGCCGATGGCGCGGGCACCCTCGGCGATGCAGACCAGGGTGTAGCCGTCGCGGGCCTCGCGGGCGCGGCAGACCTCGGCCACCGCGTCCACCGAGAAGGGCAGCTCGGGCAGCAGCACCACGTCGGCACCGCCGGCCATGCCGCCTTCCAGGGCGATCCAGCCGGCGTAGCGGCCCATGGTCTCGGCGATCATCACCCGGCCGTGGCTGCGGGCGGTGGTCTCCAGGCGGTCCAGCGCCTCGGCCACCACCGCCACCGCGCTGTCGAAGCCGAAGGTGCGGTCGGTGTGCTCGAGGTCGTTGTCGATGGTCTTGGGCACGCCCACCACCGGCAGGCCCAGGGGCTCGAAGCGGTGGGCGATGCTCATGGTGCCGTCGCCGCCGATCACCACCAGGCCGTCCAGGCCCAGCTCGCGGGCGAAGGCCACGGCCTGGGCCGAGCAGTCGGCGCCACCGGCGCCGAAGTAGTGGAAGGGGTCGCACTTGTTGTGCGTGCCCAGGATGGTGCCGCCCTGCGCCAGGATGCCCTCGACCGCGCGGCCGTCCAGCGGGCGCACCTGGCGGGTCAGCAGGCCCAGGAAGCCGCGCTCGATGCCGGTCACCCGGGCACCGCATTCGTTGACCAGGGCCAGGGTGACGGCGCGGATCACCGCGTTCAGGCCGGGGCAGTCGCCGCCGCCGGTGAGGATGCCGATGTGCATGGGTCGCAGGAGGCGAAGCCGAGTCGACCCGGACGATACACCCCGGCGATGGCGCGCCGCCCGTCCCGACTCAGGCCTCGTGCAGCCGGTCGCGCCGCGCCAGCGCCGGGAACAGGCGCGGCCACAGCGCCACCACCAGCAGGGTGCCGGCCCCGCCCAGCAGCACCGAGCCCACCGGGCCCAGCCAGGCGGCGGTGGCGCCGGACTCGAACTCGCCCAGCTGGTTGCTGGCGCCGATGAACACCGAGTTGACCGCGGCCACCCGGCCGCGCATGTCGTCGGGCGTCTCCAGCTGCACCAGGGACTGGCGGATCACCACGCTGAGCATGTCGGCCGCGCCCGACACCGCCAGCGCGGCCAGCGAGAGGCCGAAGACGGTGGACAGGCCGAACACCAGCGTCGCCACGCCGTAGACCCCCACCCCGGCCAGCAGCCAGCGGCCGGCGTGGCGCTCCACCGGGTGTCGCGCCAGCCACAGCCCGGTCACCAGCGCGCCCACCGCCGGCGCGGCACGCAGCAGGCCCAGGCCCTCGGGGCCGGTGTGCAGCAGGTCGCGGGCATAGATGGGCAGCAGCGCGGTGGCGCCGCCCAGCAGCACCGCGAACAGGTCCAGGCTGATCGCACCCAGCAGCACCGGCCGGCCGGTGACGAAGCGCAGGCCGGCCAGCAAGGTGTCCCAGCCGCCACGCGGCGGCACCGGGCGCTGCGGCGCCTGGATCGACAGCACCGCCACCGCGGCGGCCAGCAACAGCACCGCCGCGCAGCCGTGCACCGCCGCAGCGCCGGCGTGCACGCCGGCCGGCGCGTGCGAGGCCCAGGCGTAGAGCGCGCCGCCCAGCGCCGGGCCGCCGATGACCGCCACCTGCAAGGCCGAGCCCCCCGCCGCCACCGCGCGCGACAGCATCGGCGCCGGCACCAGCGAGGGCAACAGGGCCTGCTGGGCCGGCATCTGCAGCGCCCGCGCCACCCCCAGCAGGGCCGACACCGCCAACACCCCGTCGGGCGTGACCCAACCCTGGTGGCTGCCCAGCCCCAGCCAGGTGGCCACCGCCGCCTGCAGCAGCAGGGCCGCCACCAGCAGGCGGCGACGATCGTGTCGGTCGGCCAGCTGACCGGCGGGCAGGGTGAACAGCAGCGCGGGCACGAACTGCACCAGGCCCACCAGCCCCAGCTGCCAGGCGCTGGAGGTCAGGTCGTACATCTGCCAGCCCAGGGCCACCATCAGCATCTGGTTGGCGCCGGTGCCCAGGACGCGGGCCACCAGCAGGCGCAGGAACGCGGGCTGCGCGCGCAGCCGCCCCTCGACGGGGGCCGGGATCGAGACGGTCATTGGCGGCGAGCTTACGCCGGACCGCTTGCCCCAGTGGCCCGGAAGGCCAGCACGGCCTGGTTGCGCAGCGAGCGCAGCAGGCTCAGTTCGGCCTCGTCCAGCACGATCGGCGACTGGCGGCGGGCGATGTAGATCAGCCCGACCGGCTGGCCCTTCTGCAGCAGGGGCAGCAGCACGAAGCTGCGCGCCGGCCGCGCCTTGAACCAGGCCGGCAGGCTGGCCTGCAGCCGGGCCGCACCGGCGTCGTCGATCAGGGTGTCGGCGCCTTTGCGGCAGACCATGGCGAACAGGTCGGCGGGGGCGCCTTCGCGCAGGTCCACCCGCAGGCGGGCGGTCAACCCGTCGGCGTCCTCGCCCAGGGCCAGGCGTCCCTGCAGGGCACCGCTGCGCGGGTCCTTCAGGGCCAGCGCCACCTGGTCGGCGCCCAGCGCCCGCCACAGGGTCTCCAGGATCATCCGCAGCACCGCGTGCAGCTCCACCGTGTCGGCGGCCAGGGTGCTGGTGACATCGGCCAGTCCGGCGGCCAGCAGCTGCTGGGTCTTCGCGGCCGCGGGGGCCTCGCGCACGGTGGCGGCCAGCTCCGGCGGTTCGGCCGGTGCGGCCTGCAGCAGGCGGCTGGCGCGGACCTTCGGGCCGGCGTCCAGGCCCAGGCTGGCGGCCAGCTCGGCCAGCAGGCCGCGGGCGGCCTGCACCGCATCGGTCAGGGCCTCTCGGCCCAGGCCCAGCACCGGGCCGAAGCGCGCGGCCACGCCGTGCAAGGCCTCGGGCGTGTCGGCGCTGCCGGCCATCAGCTGCTGCACCACCTCGGCGGCGGCGCGCACGCGCCAGCGCATCGATTCTTCAGGGGCTGCGCGGCGCTGCGGCGGCTCGCCGGCCGGCGGGCACATCGAGCGGCGCAGGCTCTCGGGCAGGCCCCAGGAGGCCGCCACGCCCTGCCCCAGCTCCGCGCAGCTGATGCCCAGCACGTCGACCTGGGCACGCTCGGCCGCCGGCCCTTCCAGGCCCTGCAGGCGCTGGGCTTCCTCGGGCAGGTAGTAGGCCACCAGCAGGCGACCCAGGTGGCTGAACATGCCGGCCAGAAAGGCCTCCTCGCGCTCGCGCGAGGGCGGCGTGAGCTGGTCCACCAGCGCCGCGCTCAGCAGCGACTCGAGGAACAGGCCCTTCATGCGGCCGGCGTGGGCCTGGTTGCCCATGTGCTCGAGCAACAGCAGCGACAGCGCCATCGAGCGGATCGCGCCAAAGCCCACCAGGGCCACGGCCCGGGACACGGTGCTGACCTCGCCCTGGGCGGCGTGGTGGAAGCGGGCGCTGTTGACCACCCGCAGCAGGCGGTGGGTGAGCGCCACGTCGCGCAGGATCTCGGCCGACAGGGTGTGCACGCTCTCGCGGTCGGACGAGGTCAGCTGCTGGATGCGCAGCACCGCGTCCGACAGCGCCGGGAAGTCGCCGTTCAGGCGCATGCGGCGCAGCAGGAAGGCCAGCGTGGCGTGGCCCGTGGCGTCGGCACCGCCGCGCGGGTGCAGCCAGGTGTCGAGCGCGTCGCGCATGGCCACCGCGTCGGGCCAGCGGCGCGCGGGGTCGCGCGCGGTGGCCTTGAGGACGATGCCGCGCAGGCTGTCGTCGATGTCGGCGCCGGCATCGTCCGGCCACACCACCTGGGCGTGCAGGGCATGCTGCAGGGCCTGGGTCGGACCGGCGGCGGGCCGCAGCGGGCGGCCCAGCAGGGCCTCGCCCAGCACCATGCCGGCAGCGAACAGGTCCATGGCCGGCGTCGGCGCGGCGCCGGCCGCGGCCTCGGGCGAGATCGTGCCGGGCGAGCCGACGATGCGGCCGTCGTGGGCATCGGAGACCCGCGCGGCGATGCCGAAGTCCATCACCCGGGCGCGGCCGTCGGGCTCGAGCATGATGTTGGAGGGCTTGAGGTCGCGGTGCACCACGCCGTGGGCGTGGGCGTGGGCCAGGGCATCCAGCACCTCGCGCAGCACCCGCACCGCCTCGGGGGCCGGCAGCGCCCCGGCGCGCAGCCGCTCGGCCAGGGTCTGGCCCGGCACGCACTCGCTGACGATGACCGGGCGGCCGTCCTGCTCCAGCAGGTCGTGGACCGAGACGATGCCCGGGTGCTGCAGGCCGCCGGTCAGGCGGGCCTCGTCGCGCCAGTCGCTGCCGAGTTCGTCCTCGGCGCCCTCGTGGAACAGCTTGAGGGCGACGTCGCGGTCGAGCTGCGGGTCGTGGGCGCGCCAGACGCTGGCCTGCGCGCCCTGCCCCAGCGGAGCGCGCAGCACGAAGCGGCCGACCGCGGCCCCGGCCTGCGGCATCACGAGGCCTGCGCGGTGGGCGCCTGGGCGCTGGCGCTGGCGAAGGCGCGGGTGGCGGCCGAGAGGTCGGCCGTGTCGCGCCCGGCGGCCGGCGGCGGCGACGGGGCACGGGCCGACCCCAGGGCGTCGATGAAGTCCTGGTGCGCCAGGCCCAGGGGACGGGCATAGCGGCGCACCACCACGGCCAGCGCCTGGGCCATGGACTTGGGCGGCGTGCCCGCCAGGTCGGCCAGGTCGTTGGCGCAGCTGGCGCTCAGGCGCAGGATGTCGTTGTCGCCCTCGGGGTGGTGGACCGGGGCGCCGGGGGCGATGCGGCACATCATCTGCTGCACGCTGTCGTCCAGGCCCCAGTGCTGGGCCACGGCCAGGCCCAGCGACTCCAGGTCCACGCCCAGCACCGCGTAGGCGGCGGCCTCGGCGCCCATGCCGGGCTCGCCGGCCGTGCCATGGCCGACGTCGGCGGGTTGGGTCAGGCGGCGGATCTGTGCCGCCTCGTCGGGCAGGTGGTACTGCACGACCAGCCGGCCCAGGTTCTGCAGGCGGGTGATCAGGGTCACCACCTCGCCGTCGTAGCCCGCGGGCACCAGGCGGGTGGCGATCTGGCCGGCGCGTTGCACATGGGCCATCAGGGCCGCCATGGCCTGCGCCGCCGACTCGTCCATCGGACCGGGCCAGGGCCGCAGCGACAGGGCCGCGCGGCGCACGCCGTCCAGCCCCAGCATGGCGATGGCGCGGCGCAGCATCAGCACCGCGCCGTCGCTGGACATGGTGCGGCCGCCGACGCTGGCGTTGTTGACCAGGCGCAGCAGCTCGAAGGACAGGGCCAGGTCGGTGAGCACCACCTCGGCCAGCTCGCTGGTGCGGCCACGGTCCATCAGGGCCAGGTGGGCCACGCGCTCGGCGGCGCCCGGCATCGCCGGCAGCACCCCGGCGGTGCGGATGCGGTCCATCAGCAGCGCCAGCGGGCCGTGCTGGCCGGCGTGGGCGCCGATCCAGCCTTCGAGCGCGCGCTGCAGGGTGCGGGCGTTGCGGTAGCGCTGGCGCGGCTGGCGGTCGGTGGCGCGGTTGACGATGGCGCGCAGGGCATCGGGCACCGGGCGCGGCACGGCCCAGGGCAGGCGCACGAAGTCCTGCCCCAAGGGCGGCATCAGGGCCATCACGCGGGCCACGTCGGCCTGCTCCAGCGCCGGTGCGCCGGCCAGGCCATGGTGCATCAGGATGCCCAGGGCCAGCACATCCGAGACGGCTGCGTCGCGCACGCGGCGCAGCTCGTCCATGGCGGCAGGCGGACCGGCGTCCCCCGGGGCGAAGCCGACATCCAGACCGAGGATGCGGACCCGGCCGCCATCGTCCACCGTCACCAGCCAGGGCTGGAGGTCGTGGTGGGCCACGCCGGCCTCGTGGGCGTAGGCCAGGCCGCCGGCGGCCTGCATCGCCCACTGGGCCAGCTCTTCCGGCGGGATGCCCTGGCGCGAGAAGCGTTCGGCCCAGGTCACGGTGTCGGCGCGGTCGTAGGCCACGTAGGGCCAGCGCTCGTGCTCGCCGATCTCCAGCGCACGGGCGAGCTGCGGGTGGCTCAGGCGGGCGGCGCGGCGCACGCCCTGGCGCCAGCGCTCCAGCGCCTCGCCCTGGGGCTGCTGGCGCGGCATGACCAGGACCATCTCGGCCTGGCTGCGCCCGTCCATGGCCAGCCAGGCCATGGTGCGCGCGCTCTTGCCCAGCAGCCGCAGCAGCTGGAAGCGGCCAAAGCGCTTGACCGCGCCGGTGGACGCCGCGGACGCGGCGCCTGGCCGTGCATCGGGGGAGAGGGAATCGGGAGGTGACATCTGGACAGCCTCGGCTTGACCCGATTGGAACGCGCCCCGATGCCCCGCATGGCCGCGAACAGCGCGGCCTTGACGGCGCTATTCGGCGCCGACGGTCGCGTCCGCCTCGATGACCAGACCGGTGCCGCTGACGAAGGCGGCCCGCACCGGCTCACCCGGCTGCAGCGCCCGCACCGCTGCGACATAATGCGCCAGCTGGGCCTGGTACTCGGGGTGGCGCTCGGGGTGGTGGCCCAGCTTGTAGTCCAGCACCCACCAGGTGCCGCCGCGGCAGACCAGGCGGTCGATGCGCAGGGCCTCGCCGCCCTCGGTGACCGGCACCTCGTCGCCGGCCCAGTCGATGCCGGGCCCGCGCCACCAGGGCTGGAAAGACGGCCCGGCCAACACGGCACGGGCGGCGGTCAGGGGCAGACCCATCTCGTCGGGGGCCAGCTCGAACTCGCCCGCAGCGGCGCCCTGCACCGCCGCCAGCCAGTCCTCGAGCCCGCCCGGCGCCGGCCCGCGCGGACCGCAGGCCCACTGCATCAGGCGGTGGAAGGCCTCGCCCTGGCGGGTCTGCAGGCTGTCCTGGCGCACCGGGGCGGTCCAGTCGGCGGCGATGCCGGCGCCCTTCTCGACCACCGGCGGCGCCAGGGCGGCCCAGTCGTCCACCTGGGCGGCCGCGGCCGCGGCGGCGGCGGGCGGCGCGGCCGCGGCCGGCTCCCAGGGCTGGGCGAGCGGCTGCAGCCGGTCCCACCAGGCGGTGGGCGCCGCCTTGCGGAACGGGGCCACCGAGCTGATGACCAGGCGCTGGCGGGCCCGGGTCAGGGCCACGTAGAGGGCATTGAGCTCCTCGCGGGCGTTCTCGGACGCCTCGTCGTCCTGCAGGTCCTGCAGCGACGGCGCACGCCGGCCGCTGCTGGCCACGAAGGCCACCCGGGCCGGGTGGTCCAGCTGCACCGGCCAGTCCACCAGCAGGCCGCCGGCCTCGGCCTGGCGGGACTCGGGGTCGCAGTCCATCAGGAACACGGCCTCGGCCTCCAGGCCCTTGGCGCCGTGCACGGTCAGCAGCTGCACCGCATCGGCCTGCGCCAGCGCCGGCACGCCGGGCGAGTCGCGCCGCAGCGCGCGCACCAGGCCGTAAGGGCTGGCGTAGCGGCCGCCGTCGGTCTGCAGGGCGGCGACCAGCAGGCCCTCGATCACCGCACGGGCAGCGCCGCGGCGCTCCGGCGGCACCGCCTGCAGGGTGCGGCCCATCACGTCGCCTTCGTGGACGATGCGGTCGAGCAGGTCATGCGGCGGCCAGGCCCGCGCCAGCGGCTCCCAGGCCGCCAGCAGCCGGGCCGCGCGGGCCAGGGTCGGCGGCGCGTCGGCCTGGACGCCCAGGCGCTGCAGCGCGCCCCACCAGCCGTCGCGGCCGGCCTCGGCCGACAGGCGCAGCAGGTCCTCGTCACTGGCACCGAAGACCGGGCTGCGCAGGGCCTGGGCCAGGGACAGGTCGTGCACCGGCGAGGCCAGCGCATCCAGCAGCGCGATCAGGTCGCGCGCCTCGGGCTCGTCGGCCAGGCGCAGCTCGTCGGGCCGCACGTGCGGGATGTGCAGCACCCGCAGCGCATCCGACAGCCGCGCCAGGGTGCCGCGCTTGCGCGCCAGCACCTGGATGTCGCCCGGCCGGTGGCCCTGGGCCAGCAGCTCGGCGATGGCCCGGGCCACCCAGCGCGCCTCCAGCGCCCCCAGGTGCTCCTGCTCGGAGTGGCGGGGCTGGGTCAGGCTGTCGCGCCACTCGGCGGGGCCGTCGCCCCCGCGGGCGGCGCGCGGCGGCCGCTCCACCCGCGGCAGGCGCCACACGCCCTGCCCGGCCTCGGCCACCTCGGTGGTGTGGTCGCGGTAGCCGGGGTACTGGCCGGCGGCCCGGGCCTGGTCGAAGGCGGCGTTGAGGGCGTCGATCACGCCACGGGCGTTGCGGCGGGTGTGGTCGCAGGCCAGCAGGCGGCCGTCCAGCGCGTCGCGCACGAACTCGGCGGCGGCGGCGAAGACGCGCGGCTCGGCGCGGCGGAAGCGGTAGATGCTCTGCTTGGGGTCGCCCACGATGAAGACCGACAGGGGCGACTGGCCGCTGGCGCCCCCCCCGGCACCGGCATAGGACGCCAGCCAGGGCTGCAGCGCGTGCCACTGCATCGGGCTGGTGTCCTGGAACTCGTCGATCAGCAGGTGGCGCAGCTGCGCGTCCAGGCGTTCCTGGATGAAGCCCGCCCACTCGGGCTCGGACAGCAGGGTGAGCGCGGCGGTCTCGAGGTCGGACATGTCCACCAGGGCGCGGGCGCGCTTGAGCGCCGCGAACTCCTCGAGCAGGGCCTGCGACAACGCCACCATGCGGCGGTGGTCCTCGTGGGCCTCGTGCTGGCGGATGCGCAGCGCGATCTGGTCCAGGCCGTCGGCCACCCGGCCCAGGGCCGGCCAGTCGCCCGGCAGCTTGCGCGGCTCGCCCTTGTCGGTCAGGACCGCCTTGCGGGCGATGGCCAGGGCGCGCTCAGGCTCGCCGGCGTCCAGCGCGGCCAGGGCCTGGTTCAGGCCGGCGGCCGCGGCCTGGCACTTGGCGCCGCTGGCGGCCCCCAGCGCGGCGGCCAGGGTGGCCAGCTCGTCGCGCCAGGGCGCCTCGCCCATCAAGGCCACCGGGTGCTCCAGGCCCTCGCAATCGTCGTAGATGGCGGCCGCCGGCTCGACGCCGTCGAGCAGCGTGCCGGCGGCGTGGGCGCGCTCGATCTCGACCCGGCGCGACCAGGCGGCGTCCAGCCAGCGCTGGACCAGGCCGCGGCCGTGGCGGGCGGTCAGGGCCTGCTGGGCGCCACGCAGGGCCTCGTCGCCCGAGACGCGGCGCAGGAAGCGGCGCATCAGCTCGGGGCGCAGCGACTCGGTGTCCTCGATCAGGGCCATGCCGGGCTGCAGGCCCATGCCCGCCAGCACGTCCAGCGGCGCCATGCGCAGCAGCTGCGAGAACCAGGCGTGGAAGGTGCGCACCTGGATGCCGCGGCCGCCCTCGAGCACGCGCCGGTGCAGCTGGCCCAGCGCCGGGGCCAGGGCCTCGGCCCGCGCCGGGTCCAGGCCGCGCTGGCGCAGGGCTTCGACGCGCTGGGCATGGGTGGCGCGGGGCTCGGCGAACTCGGCCAGCCACTCGTCCAGGCGGGCGCGCATCTCGCCCGCGGCCTTGCGGGTGAAGGTGATGGCCAGCACCTGCTGCGGCTCGGCACCCTCGAGCAGGGCGCGCAGGATGCGCGAGACCAGCATCCAGGTCTTGCCAGCGCCGGCGCAGGCCTCGACCACGACGCTGCGGGACGGGTCGCAGGCGATGGCGTAGAAGCCGGGGCGGTCGATGGTCTGGCCGTCGGCACTGTAGGCGGCGGTGTGCGGCGCGCTCATCGGCCGGCTCCTTCGGTGGCGGCCTCGGCGGCCTGGTCGGGCGGGGCCGCCCAGTGGTCGCGCCGGCACAGGCCGCGCATGTCGCAGTGTTCGCAGGCCGGGCCGCGGCCCAGGGCGCGCAGCGGCTCGCCGGCGCGGGCGCGGTCGAACTCGTCGGCCAGGGCGGCCAGCAGGGCCTGGGCGTGGTCCGCCACGTCGGCGTGCGGCACCTCGACCGGCGCCTCGCGCTCGTCCAGCGCCAGGTAGGCCGCGCCCAGGTCGGTGGGCGGCAGGCCGTCCTCGCCCGCCATCAGCAGGGCGTAGAAGGCGAGCTGGGTGTCCTCCAGCGGCGACTTGACCTTCTGCTTCAGCGCGTCGGAGCGACCGGTCTTGTAGTCCAACACCTGGCGGGCGCCGCCCGGACCGGCATCGACGCGGTCGAGCCGGCCGCGCAGCTGCAGCCCGCCCAGCACCGCGGGGCTGACCTCGCGGGTGACCTCGCCGGCCTCGAAGCGCCAGCCCGCGGCCTCGCGGCCGTGCAGCCAGGCCAGGTAGGGCTCGACCAGGGTCTCGAAGCTGGCCAGAAAGGGCAGCATCTCGCCCTCGCCCAGGCGCGGGTCGGCCGCCACCGCCTGGGCGCTGGCGCGCAGCCGCGCGGCGTCCTCGGCCGGCACCGGCTCGGCCCCGCGGGCCTGGTGGAAGTGGTGCAGCACCGCGTGCAGCCAGTCGCCGTAGTCGCGCTTCTCGGCCATGCGGTCGAGTTCGTCGTCGCTGCCCAGGCCCAGCACGCGCTGGGCGAAGAAGCGGTAGGGGCAGTCGCGCCAGGTTTCGACCGCGCTGGCGCTGAGCGCCTTGGGCCAGCGGGCCGCGGGGGCCACCGGGGCCGGCTCGGCCACCGGCGCGGCCACCAGGTCGCGCTGCGGCAGCTGCAGCCGGGCGGCGGGCAAGGCGGCGGGCTCCTGGCCGGCGCGGGCACGGGCCAGCACCAGGCGCTGCAGCAGCGCGCTCGGGCCCAGGGGCTCGGCGCCATCGGCCAGCCGGCGCACCAGGGTGAGTTCGGGCAGGCGCAGGGCCTGCACGAAGGCCAGCGCCTCGCGGGCGCGGGCCTCGTCCGCCCCCGGGATGCCCAGCGCGCGGCGCAGGGCCGGCCCGAGCAGGTCGTTGCCGGGCTCGGCGCCACCCAGGCGACGCTCGTCCGTGCCGGGCAGCACCGCGGCCACGAAGGGCCGCAGCATCGCCCGCGCCAGCGGGGTGATGACCACCCGCGCCTGCGGCGGGTGGTCGGGCACCACGCTCTCGTCGCTCAGAGCCTGGTCGGCCCACTCGATCAGCTCGTCCAGGTCCATTCGGGTGCTGGCGGCCAGCGCGCGCCAGCCGGCGGCCTGGTTCCAGGGCGCCTCCAGGCGCCAGGCGCTCAGCACTGCGCGGCCTGCGGGGTCCTCGCGCCAGAACGCGGCGTCTTCGGGCTCTTCCAGCCACAAGGCGGCCAGCGCCTGCAGCCAATCGGCCAGGGGCGCGCGACGCAGCCCTTGCAAGGGCTCCAGGCGCTGGCGGGCCGCGGCCCACAGGGCCTCGGCCGCCTCTTGCTGCCAAGGCGCCAGGCGGCGGCCACGCCACAGGCCCTCGAGCGCGCGCAGCGCGTCGGCCTGGCGGGCGGCCCAGGCGTCGTCCTTCAGCCAAGCCAGCCACAGGTCCTCGGCCCCGGCGCCGCGCCGCCCCAACGCCCGGACCGCCCGCAGCAACGCCATCGCGCGGGTGCCGGCGCGGGTGGTGCTGAGGCGCCAGCCGGTGTCGTCGACCACCAGGGCGCCGGCGCGGTCCAGCAGCGCGCGCACGCGGCGCACGGCCTCGCGGTCCTGTGCCACCAGGGCCACGCTGCCCTCGGGGTGCCGGGCCAGGGCGGCCAGCACCTCGGAGGCGGCGGCTCGGGCCTCGCCCTCGGCGTCCGGCACGCACAGCTCGCGCGGGGGCGGCAGGGTGGCGGCAGCGTCGAACAGGGACTCGACGGGCGGGTCCTCGTCCAGCCAGCACACCGGCACGCCCTGGGCGGCGGCGTGGGACAGCACCGCCTCGACCAGGGGCTGGGCGCCGCCGGCGCGCAGCGCGATCCAGGCGCTGGGGCGGGCCTCGAACAGCAGGTCCGAGGCGGGCGGCTGGCGCGCCACCGAATCGGCCGCCCACTCCAGTCCGACCCGCGCCAGCACCCGCTCGCGCTCGCCAGGACCGCTGGCCGCCGCCAGGCGCGAGCGGGCCTCTTCCAGCCAGGCCCCGCGGACCTCGGGGGCACGCGCGCACAGGGCGTCGTGCCAGGTCGTGGCCGCCTCCACCAGGGCCGCGACCGCGTGGCCGAAGCCGCCGGGGTCTTGGCGCGCCCACTCGGGCCCGCCGGCCTGGGCCCGCAGCATGGCCTGGGCCTGCAGCCGGCGCGTCACCGGGTCGGTCGAGAGCGCCCCATCCGCCGCGGCGGCGCGGGGGCCCAGTTGCACCGCCAGCGTGGCGGGGGTCTCGATGCGCGGCGACCAGCCACCCCGCTGGGCGAAGGCCTTGCGCGCCTGCGGCAACAGCGCCGAGAACGGCAGCAGCCACACCGCATCCCGCAGGACCACCGCACCGCGCTCGGCCCACACGCCCACCCGCGAGGCCAGCCGGGGCCAGGTCTGCGGGTCCAGGGGCAGGAACCGGGCAAGGTCGTCGGAGGGCAGGGGTACTGGGGTGGGCATCGGGGTCACGGGCTTTGTGTCAGAATTGATTTTGCATGGTCGCCTGCGCGGCCCTGCCCCCTCAAGGACTCCCCATGAGCAGCGAACTGATCAAGCATATTTCCGACGCCTCCTTCGAGGCCGATGTCCTGCAGTCCGACAAGCCGGTGCTGGTCGATTACTGGGCCGAATGGTGCGGCCCCTGCAAGATGATCGCCCCGATCCTGGACGAAACGGCCAAGGAATACGGCGAGCGCCTGCAGATCACCAAGATGAACGTGGACGAGAACCGCGAGGTCCCCGCCAAGTTCGGCATCCGCGGCATCCCGACCCTGATGCTGTTCAAGGGCGGCCAACTGGCCGCCACCAAGGTGGGTGCCCTGACCAAGGCGCAACTCGCCCAGTTCCTCGACGGTCATCTATAATCAGCGCCTGACGCTGCCGGGTGCGGCGGTTCCGGGCAGTCGACCTGCCCCCGCCCGCCCCCGCAGCCCCGAGTCAGGCGACTGAAGGCCGCCGGCCCCGAGCCCACCCGGCTCGCGTGGCCGCGATTCACGGCCCCTCGCTCCCCTCACGGTTTCCCGCCCACCGCAGTCGCCGGCCCGACAGGTCCGTCCATTGCGGCGATCGGCCAGATGCTCTCCGCCCGGCGGCGGTTCGGCAACGGCCAACCCTTCCAGGGTGATTCCATGCATCTTTCTGAACTGAAAGCCCTCCACGTCTCGGCGCTGATCGAGATGGGCGAGGCGCTGGAGATCGACAACGTCGCTCGCATGCGCAAGCAGGAGCTGATGTTCGCGATCATGAAAAAGCGCGCCAAGGCCGGCGAGCAGGTGTTCGGCGACGGCGTCCTCGAGGTCCTGCCCGACGGCTTCGGCTTCCTGCGCTCGATCGACACCAGCTACATGGCGTCGACCGACGACATCTACCTGTCGCCCAGCCAGATCCGCCGCTTCAACCTGCACACCGGCGACATGGTCGAGGGTGAGGTTCGGGTGCCCAAGGACGGCGAGCGCTACTTTGCCCTGGTCAAGGTCGACCGTGTCAACGGCCTGACCCCCGAGCAGAGCAAGCACAAGATCATGTTCGAGAACCTGACGCCGCTCTTCCCGAAAGAGCCGTTCAAGCTCGAGCGCGACAACTTCAAGGGTGAGGAAAACGTCACCGGCCGCATCATCGATCTGATCGCCCCCATCGGCAAAGGCCAGCGCGCGCTGCTGGTCGCCCAGCCGAAGACCGGCAAGACGATCATGATGAAGAACATCGCCCACGCGCTGGTGGCGAACCATCCCGAGATCCACCTCATCGTGCTGCTCGTCGACGAGCGCCCCGAGGAAGTGACCGAGATGGTGCGCACGGTGCGCGGCGAGGTCATCAGCTCCACCTTCGACGAGCCGGCCGCCCGCCACGTGCAGGTCGCCGAGATGGTGATCGAGCGCGCCAAGCGCCTGGTCGAGATGCGCAAGGACGTGGTGATCCTGCTGGACTCGATCACCCGCCTGGCCCGCGCCTACAACAACGTGCTGCCCAGCTCCGGCAAGGTGCTGACCGGCGGCGTGGACGCCAACGCCCTGCAGCGCCCCAAGCGCTTCTTCGGTGCGGCGCGCAACGTCGAGGAAGGTGGCTCGCTGACCATCATCGGCACCGCGCTGATCGACACCGGCTCGAAGATGGACGAGGTCATCTACGAGGAGTTCAAGGGCACCGGCAACTGCGAGATCCACCTGGACCGTCGCATGGCCGAGAAGCGCGTCTACCCCTCGATCCAGATCAACAAGACCGGCACCCGGCGCGAAGAGCTGCTGCTCAAGCCCGAGATCATGCAGAAGACCTGGATCCTGCGAAAGCTCCTCTACAACATGGACGAGATCGAGGCGATGGAGTTCGTCCTCGACAAGATGAAGGCCTCGAAGAACAACCTCGATTTCTTCGACATGATGCGCCGCGGCGGCTGATGCCGCCGGCCATCCGGCCACGGCCCGGCACGACCGGGCCACAGCGCGGCCACGCTGCGCTATAATCCTTGTTTTTCCGCTGTCGGAAAGTGCACCGGGCATGGGGCCTGGCGTGGCTCCCGGCCGTACCAGCGACGAGAAAGAGCCATGAAAGAAGGCATCCACCCGAACTACCGCGACGTCTGCTTCGTCGACCTGTCCAACGGCTTCAAGTTCGTGACGCGCTCCTGCGCTCCGACCAAGGAGTCGATCAAGATGGAAGACGGCCGCGAACTGCCGCTGTTCAAGCTGGAAACCACCAGCGAATCGCACCCGTTCTACACGGGCCAGCAAAAGAGCGTGGACACCCTGGGCGGCCGCGTCGAGAAGTTCCGCAACAAGTTCGCCCGTCTCGGCATCAACAAGTGATGCGGGCGCCGCGCGCCCCTGGCACGCGACCTCACGAAGGCAGCCTCGGCTGCCTTTTTTCTTGCCTGCGTGGCCCCGGCTTTCTGGGGCATCATCCCGCCTCGTGACCCCGTCGCCCACCCCCGCCCTCGTCACCCAGCGCGCCGCCCGGCGCCTGCCCCGCATCGCCCTGCTGCTGCTGTGCGCGGCCTATGTGCTGCCCGGGGTCTTCGGCCGCGACCCCTGGCGCAACGCCGACCTCAGCGCCTTCGGCCTGATGCTGGGCATGGCCGAGGGCCGCACGCCCTGGCTGGCCCCCACCCTGGGTGGCTGGCCGGCCGAGACCGCGCTGCTGCCCCACTGGCTGGGTGCCTGGGCGATCCAGGCCCTGCCCTTTCTGGAGCCCGCCCTGGCGGCGCGCCTGCCGTTCGCGGCGCTGCTCGCGGCCACGCTGGCCCTGGTCTGGTACGCCACCTTCCATCTGGCCCGCACTGAAGCCGCCCAGCCGGTAGCCTTCGCCTTCGGCGGCGAGGCCGACCCGGTGGACTACGCCCGCGCCCTGGCCGACGGCGCGGTGCTGGCCCTGGTGGCCACGCTGGGCCTGCTGCAGCTGGGCCACGAGACCACGCCCGAGCTGGCCCAGCTGAGCCTGGTGGCGCTGTGGCTGTGGGCCCTGGCGGCCGCGCCGTTCCGCGGCCTGCTCGCCCAGTTCACCGCCATGGCCGCGTTGGCGGCACTGGCGCTCAGCGGTGCGCCCAGCGTGGCCACCGCCATGGGCCTGGCCGCCCTGCCCGCCTGTGGCCGCTCACGCTACCCGGGCGTGCGGGCCCTGCTGCCCTGGGTGGCCGCCGGCCTGGGCCTGGTGCTGGTGGGCACCACCCTGGCCGATGCCTGGCACTGGCGGGTGGGTTGGGCCCGTCACAGCCAGGAGCCCCTGGGTTTGCTGCGACTGCCGCTGTGGTTCCTGTGGCCGGCCTGGCCGCTGGTGGTGTGGACGCTGTGGCGCTGGCGCGACCACTTGCAGTCGCGCCACATCGCGGTGCCCCTGGGGAGTGCCCTGGTGGCCCTGTCGGCCATGCTGCTGATGGACGGCAGCGACCGCGCCCTGCTGCTGGCCCTGCCCGGCGTGGCGGTGCTGGCCGCGTTCGCCCTGCCCACGCTGCAGCGCGGCACCAGTGCGGCGATCGACTGGTTCTCGGTCTTCTTCTTCACCGGGGCGGCGATCGCGGGTTGGGTGGTCTATGCCTCGATGCAGTGGGGCCTGCCGGCGCGACCGCTGCTCAACATCCGGCGCCTGGCCCCGGGCTTCGAGCCGCGGTTCGAGCTGATCGCCCTGCTGCTGGCCCTGGCCGGCACCCTGGCCTGGCTGTGGCTGGTGCGCTGGCGCACCGCCCGCCACCGAGAGGCCCTGTGGAAGAGCCTGGTGCTGCCGGCCAGCGGGGTGACGTTGGCCTGGCTGCTGGCCATGACGCTGTGGCTGCCGGCACTGGACTACGGCCGCAGCCCGCGGCCCCTGATCGAGCTGCTGGGCGCCCATGTGCCCGCCGGCAGCTGCGTGCGGGCCCCGGGCATGAACCGCTCGATGGTGGCCGCACTGGAGGTGTTCGGTCACTACCAGGTCCACGCCGTCGACGGGGAGGCCAACGTGCCCGGCGACTGCAACGTGCTGCTGCTGCAGGGCCGGCAGGCCCAGCCGCCGGTGGTGCCAGGCTGGACCCTGGCGGCCACCCTGCGCCGTCCCGCCGAGCGCCAGGAACGCACCTGGGTGTTTCGCCGCGCGGTGCGGCCCTGACCCTCGCAGCCGGGGCCACGCCCCGGACCGGCTCAGCCGGCAACCGCCGCCGTGGTCGCCGGCCGCACGCGCGACGGCGGCAGCAGCAGCGTGAAGCGTGAACCACGCCCGACCTCGGACTCGATCAGCAGCTCGCCGCCGTGGCGCTGCGCCACGTGCTTGACGATCGCCAGCCCCAGCCCTGTGCCGCCCGTGTCGCGCGAGCGGCTGCCGTCGACCCGGTAGAAGCGCTCCGCCAGCCTGGGCAGGTGCTCGGGGGCGATGCCCGGGCCGGTGTCCCGTACCGACAGCTCGGCAGAACCGTCGGCGCGCAGGCGGGCGTTCAGCACGACTTCTCCGCCCGCCGGTGTGTAGCGCACCGCATTGACCAGCAGGTTTCCCAGGGCGCTCACCAGCTCCGGCTCGCTGCCGGCGATCGCCTCCAGCGCCTCGACATGCACCTCCAGCGCATGGCGACCCTGGGACAGCTGCCGCGCCGGGGCTTCGACGGCCTCCTGCAGCCGGGCCATCGGCACCCAGCTGTCGCCGGTGGGCCGCGGGCTGCCCTCCAGGCGCGCCAGGGTCAGGAGGTCACCGACCAGCGACTGCATGCGCTGCGTCTGCTGCCCCATCAGGTTCAGCACACGCTGGCGCTCCACCTCGGTCAGCGGCAGGTTGGACATGGTCTCGACAAAACCCGCCAGCACCGTCAGCGGGGTGCGGATCTCGTGGGAGACGTTGGCGACGAAGTCGCGCCGGGTGGCCTCGGTGCGCTCGCGCTCGGTGATGTCCTGGGTCAGCAGCAAGCGGCGACCGTCACCATAGGGCCGCACCACCACCGACATCAGCCCCTTGCCCAGCGCCCCGGGGATCTGCACGGCCTGGTCGAACTGGCGTGCCTGCAGATGGGCCACGAAGGCCGGGGCACGCACCAGGTGGGTGATGTGCTGCCGCAGATCGCGCCGCGGGTCCAGACCCAGGTGCACCGCCGCGACCTGGTTCATCCATTCGATCTGTTCGGCCGCGTCCAGCAGCAGCACCCCGTTGGGCGAGGCGTCGATCGCCGCCAACATCTGGGCATGCTGATCCCGCTCGGCCTGGATGGTGCGCTCGCGCGTGCGCAGGGCCCGCTCGACACGCAGACCGGTCTCGCCCCAGAAGCCTGCCAGCGCCGGCGCCGCCTGGGCCATTTCGCCAGTGAGCCACCGCAGCAGGCGGCCGCCGCGCCAGCCGTCGACCAACGCCACCAGCGCCGCGGCCAGCACGGCCCCCACCAGAGTGCCGGCCTGGGGCCGGCCCCACAGCGCACCGAGCAGACCGCCCACCCAGCCAGCCGAGCCGACCAAGAACATGGCAATCAAGGTGCGAGGCGCCAGCCAGAACATGGTGTTCGCCTCCGGCACCTCAGGCGGCCGACGCCGCCACCTGGCGGGTCATGCGGTAGCCGGCGCCGCGAACGGTCTCCAGCATCTGCGAACAGTGGGCCGGCGCCAGGGCCTCGCGCAGGCGCTTGACATGCACATCCACCGTGCGTTCCTCGATGAAGACGTGGTCACCCCAGACCCGGTCCAGCAGCTGGGCGCGGCTGTGCACCCGCTCGGGGTGCGTCATGAAGAAATGCAGCAGGCGGAATTCGGTCGGCCCGAGCTTGAGTTCGATGCCCGACTTGCTGACCCGTCGGGTGGACGGGTCCAGCACCAGGCCGGCCAGCTCCACCGCGGTGTCCAGCGCCTCGGGCGTGCGCCGGCGCAGCAGCGCGCGGATGCGGGCCAACAGCTCCTGGGTGGAGAAGGGCTTGGTCAGGTAATCGTCCGCGCCGGCGTCCAGGCCGGCGACCTTGTCGGTCTCTTCGGCGCGGGCCGTCAGCATGATGATCGGCAGGCCCTTGGTGCGCTCGTCGGTGCGCCAACGGCGCGCCAGCGACACGCCCGACTGCCCCGGCAGCATCCAGTCCAGCAGGACCAGATCGGGCAGCACCGCATCCACGGCGGCCTGGGCCTGCTCGGCCGTCTCGGCCAGCGTGACCTCGAAGCCGGCGTGGCGCAGGTTCAGGGCGATCAGCTCGGCGATCGCGGTCTCGTCTTCCACCACCAGGATGCTGGACATGGCGGGCCTCAATTGCGCTGCAGGGCGACCGATGCGACGGCGTCCACCGAGTTGTGGCGGACGTCGGTGCCCTTGACGATGTAGATGATCTGCTCGGCCAGGTTCTTGGCGTGGTCGCCCACGCGCTCGATCGCCTTGGCCACGAACACCAGGTCGATGCTGGCCGAGATGGTGCGCGGGTCTTCCATCATGTAGGTGATGAGCTTGCGCATCAGGCCGTCGAACTCCTGGTCGATCTGGTTGTCGTGCTTGATCACCTCGAGGGCCTGCACGGTGTCCAGGCGGGCAAAGGCATCCAGCGCCTTGCGCAGCGAGGCCACGGCGAGCTCCGACTCGAAGGACACGTCGCTGACCGGCAACTTCATGCGGCTGAAAACGCCGGTGTTGATCAGGCGCTGCACCGTGCGGGCGATGCGGGCCGCCTCGTCGCCGACGCGCTCGAGGTTGCCGATGGTCTTGCTGATGGCGATCAGCAGGCGCAGGTCACGGGCGGTGGGCTGACGGCGCGCGATGATGGCCGACAGGTCGGCATCGATCTCGATCTCCAGCTGGTTCACGCGCTCCTCCATCTTGAGCACCTGGGTGGCGGTCTCGGCGCTGTAGTGCACCAGGGCGTAGATGGCCTGGGCCACCTGGGCCTCGACCAGGCCGCCCATCTCGAGCACGCGGGTGGAGACGCCGCTGAGTTCGGCGTCGAACTGGGTGGAGAGATGCTTCTCGGTCATCGTGGGGCTCCCTGGCTCAGCCGAAGCGGCCGGTGATGTAGTCCTCGGTATCCTTCTTCTTGGGCTTCATGAAGAGGTCGCGCGTCGGCCCGAACTCGATCAGGTCGCCCAGGTACATGTAGGCGGTGTAATCGGAGACCCGGGCGGCCTGCTGCATGTTGTGGGTGACGATGACCACGGTGTAGTCGTCACGCAGTTCGTGGATCAGCTCCTCGACCTTGCCGGTCGAGATCGGGTCCAGCGCCGAGCAGGGCTCGTCGAGCAGCAGCACTTCGGGCTTGATCGCGATCCCGCGGGCGATGCACAGGCGCTGCTGCTGACCACCCGACAGGCCCGAGCCGCTCTGGCCCAGCTTGTCCTTGACCTCGTTCCACAGCGCGGCCTTCTTCAGCGCCCACTCCACGCGCTCATCCATCTCGATGCGCGAGAGGTTCTCGAACAGCTTCACCCCGAAGGCGATGTTGTCGTAGATCGACATCGGGAAGGGCGTGGGCTTCTGGAAGACCATGCCGATCTTGGCGCGGATCAGGGAGACGTCCAGGCGCTTGTCCAGCACGTCCTCGCCATCGACCAGGATCTGGCCGGTGGCGCGCTGCTCGGGGTAGAGCTCGAACATGCGGTTGAAGGTCCGCAGCAGCGTGGACTTGCCGCAGCCCGACGGGCCGATGAAGGCGGTGACCTTCTTCTCGGGCAGGTCGAGGTTGATGTGCTTGAGGGCGTGGAAGGCCCCGTAGTAGAAGTTCAGATCCCGCACCGAGATCTTGGCCTTCGAGGTGACGGGGGTGTCGACTTTGGCGTCCATGGTCATGGGCTCCAGGAATTAATGCTTGTTGCGGAAAAGCACCCGCGCCAGGATGTTCAGCGCCAGCACGCCCAGCGTGATCAGGAAGACGCCGGCCCAGGCCAGCTTCTGCCAGTTCTCGTAGGGGCTCATCGCGAACTTGAAGATGGTCACCGGCAGGCTGGACATGGGCTCGCCCAGGTTGGCCGACCAGAACTGGTTGGACAGCGCGGTGAACAGCAGCGGTGCGGTCTCGCCCGAGATGCGGGCCACGGCCAGCAGCACGCCGGTCACCACGCCCGCACGCACGCTCTTGAGGGTGATCGACAGGATCACCTTCCACTTGGGCGTGCCCAGGGCGTAGGCCGCCTCGCGCATGGCGTGGGGCACCAGGTTGAGCATGTTCTCGGTCTGGCGGATCACCACCGGGATCACGATCAGCGCCAGGGCCAGCACGCCGGCCCAGCCCGAGAAGGTCTTCATCCGCGCCACCACGGTGGAGTAGATGAACAGGCCGATCACGATGGACGGGGCCGACAGCAGGATGTCGTTGATGAACTGGGTCACGCGACCCAGCCAGCTGCGCTGGCCGTACTCGGCCAGGTAGATGCCGGCCATCACGCCGACGGGCGTGCCCACCAGCGTGGCCAGACCGACCATCATCAGCGAGCCGTAGATCGCGTTGGCCAGACCGCCGTCTTCTGCCTGGGGCGGCGGGGTCATCTCGGTGAAGACGCTCCAGCTCAGGCCGTCCCAGCCCAGGCGGACCGTCTCGAAGAGGATCCACATCAGCCAGAACACGCCGAAGGCCATCGCGCCCAGGGACAGGGTCAGGGCCACCGCGTTGACGCGGCGGCGGCGGTGGTGCTTGGCCAGACGGCCGGGCTCGAGGGTGCGCAGGCTGCTCACGAGCGGCTCCCTTCGTTCTTCTTGAGTCGGGCCAGCAGCAGCTTGGAGGCCGCCAGCACGCAGAAGGTGATGAAGAACAGGACCAGGCCGAGGTAGATCAGGGCGGCCTGGTGCAGGCCCTCGCCCGCCTCGGCGAATTCATTGGCCAGGGCCGAAGTGATGCTGTTGGCGGCCTCGAACAGCGAGATCGAGTTCAACTGGTTCATGTTGCCGATGACGAAGGTCACGGCCATGGTTTCGCCCAGCGCCCGGCCCAGGCCCAGCATCACGCCACCGATCACGCCGGCCTTGGTGTAGGGGAGCACCACGTTCCAGACCACCTCCCAGGTGGTCGAACCCAACCCGTAGGCGGATTCCTTGAGCATCGGGGGCGTCACCTCGAACACGTCACGCATCACCGCGGCGATGTACGGAATGATCATGATCGCCAGGATGATGCCGGCCGACAGCAGGCCGATGCCCACCGGCGGGCCGGCGAACAGCGCCCCCAGCACCGGCACGCCCTTGAACAAGGCCTGCAACGGCTGCTGGACATGGGTCGCCAGCAGCGGGCCGAAGACCATCAGGCCCCACATGCCGTACACGATCGACGGCACGGCGGCCAGCAGCTCCACCGCGGTGCCCAGCGGACGCTTGAGCCATTGCGGCGAGAGCTCGGTCAGGAAGAGTGCGATGCCGAAGCTGACCGGGACGGCGATGACCAGCGCGATGGCGGAGGTCATCAGGGTGCCGTAGATCATCACCAGGCCGCCGTAGCGGTCGGCGGCGGGATCCCACTCGGATCGCCACAGGAAAGACAGCCCGTACTCCTGGATCGCCGGCATGGCACCGGCCAGCAGGGACAGCAAGATGCCGGCCAGCAAGGCCAGCGTCAACCAGGCGCTGGCGTGTGCGGCCAAGGCGAAGAGGCGGTCAGCCCAGGGGGCGCGCACCGATCGTGCACGCGGGCCACCGGTCGGTGTACTGCGTTCCATGGAGGGGGTGCCGTAGGCGGCGTCGGGGCTCGCGGGCAGTGTAGCGCTCACGGGGTTCTCCGTAGGTCAGGGGCGCCGACCGCTGCCGGCCAGCACCCGCAGGCCGTCACTTGACCAGCAGGGCCTTGCCGGCGGTGTCCTTGATCTGAGCCCACTGCTTGTGGACCTGGGCCTTCACGGCGTCCGGCAGGGGCACGAACTCCAGGTCGGCGGCCATCTTGTCGCCGCTGGCGTAGGCCCAGTCGAAGAACTTGAGCGCGGCGGTGGCCTGCTCGGGCTTGGCCTGGCTCTTGTGCATCAGGATGAAGGTGGCGCCGGTGAGCGGCCAGCTCTCCTTGCCCGGCTGCTCGGTCAGCACCTGGTAGAAGGTCTTGGACCAGTCGGCACCGGCGGCGGCGGCCTTGAAGTTCAGGTCGTCGGGGGCGACGAACTGGCCGTCCTTGTTCTTCAGCAGGACATGGGTCATCTTGTTCTGCTTGGCGTAGGCGTACTCGACGTAGCCGATCGAGTTGGGCAGGCGCATCACGTAGGACGACACGCCCTCGTTGCCCTTGCCGCCCGCACCGGTCGGCCAGTTGACGGCGGTGCCCTCACCCACCTTGGCCTTCCACTCGGCGTTCACCTTGGAGAGGTAGTTGGTGAAGATGAAGCTGGTGCCCGAACCATCGGCACGGCGAACCACGGCGATCTCGGCGTCCGGCAGGGCCACGCCGGCGTTCAGGGCGGCGATCGAGGCGTCATTCCACTTGGTGACCTTGCCCAGGTAGATGTCGCCCAGGACCTGACCGGTCAGCTTCAGCTGGCCGGGCTGGATGCCCTTGACGTTGATCACCGGCACCACGCCACCGATGACGGTAGGGAACTGCATCAGGCCGTCGGCCGCCAGCTCTTCGTCCTTGAGCGGCATGTCGGACGCGCCGAAGTCGACGGTCTTGGCCTTGATCTGCTTGATGCCGGCACCGGAACCCACCGACTGGTAGTTGATGCGCGCGCCGGAGGCCTTGTTGTAGGCGTCGGCCCACTTGGCATAGATCGGCGCCGGGAAGGAGGCTCCGGCACCGGTGACGTCCTGGGCGACGGCGAAGGAGGTGGCGCCCAGCAGAGCGGCCGCGGTGACGACGATTCGGAAGGTCGGGGTGAACATCTCAGACACCTTTCGTGGGATTCAGCCAATCCGGTTTCCCGGCATGGCTTGCACTGTAGAAAGGCTCTGTGACGGCCGTATGACACCGCTGTCACATGGCGAATGACGGTCAAATGACTGTCATGTCGCCGTCATTCAGACGCCGATCAGCCCGCCCGAACCGCTTCAGCGAGGCGCTCGGCGCTGGAGCGGGCCAGCGCCGCGTCATCGGCTTCCACCATCACCCGCAGCACCGGCTCGGTGCCCGAGGCCCGGATCAGCACGCGACCGCGCTCCCCCAGACCGGCCTTGACGGCCTCGGTCTCGGCCGCCAGCGTGGCGTTGGCACGCCAATCCTGCCCCTCGGCCAGGCGGACATTGATCATGGTCTGGGGGAACAGCGGCACGTCGGCCAGCACCTCGGCCAGGCCGCGGCCGCCGCGCTGCACGGCCTGCAGGACCTGCAGGGCACTGACGATGCCGTCTCCGGTGCTGTGGCGGTCCAGCGCCAGCAGGTGGCCCGAGCTCTCACCGCCCAGCAACCAGCCGCGGGACCCCAGTTCCTCCAGCACGTAGCGGTCGCCCACCTTGGCCCGCACCAGCTCGATGCCCTGGCGGCGCAGCGCCACCTCGATGGCCATGTTGGTCATCAGGGTGCCCACCACGCCGGGCACCCGCTCGCCCTGGGCCAGGCGGTCCATCGCCATGACATAGAGGAGTTCGTCGCCGTTGAACAGGCGGCCGGTGGCGTCGACCAGTTGCAGGCGGTCGGCGTCACCGTCGAGCGCCACGCCGTAGTCGGCGCCGCGCTGGCGGACTTCGGCCTGCAGCGCCGCCGGCGCCGTCGCCCCGACGCCGTCGTTGATGTTGGTGCCGTTGGGCGCCACGCCGATGCTGCTGACCTCGGCCCCCAACTCATGGAAGACGGCCGGCGCGACATGGTAGGCGGCACCGTGGGCTGCATCCACCACCACTTTCATGCCGCGCAGCGACATCTCGCCACTGACGGTTGCCTTGCAGAACTCGATGTAACGACCCGCCGCATCCGTCAGGCGGCGCGCCCGGCCCAGCGCCTGGGAATCCACCCACTGCGGCGGTTCGGCCAAGGCGGCCTCGACCTGCTGCTCCCAACGGTCGGGCAGCTTCTCGCCACGGGCAGAGAAGAACTTGATGCCGTTGTCCGGGTAGGCGTTGTGCGAGGCGCTGATCACCACGCCCAGGTCCAGACGCAGCGCCCGGGTCAGGTAGGCCACACCGGGCGTGGGCAGGGGCCCGGTCAGCAGCACGTCCACACCTGCCGAGGCGAAGCCCGCCTCCAGGGCCGACTCGAGCATGTAGCCCGAGATGCGGGTGTCCTTGCCGATCAGCACGGTGCGCGGCCCGCGGGAGCGGCCGACGCGAAGCACGCGCCCCACGGCGTGGCCCAGACGGAGGGCGAAATCGGCCGTGATCGGGGCCTGGCCCACCGTGCCGCGGATGCCGTCGGTGCCGAAATACTGGCGGGTCATGAATGTGTCCTTGAAAGGTTCAGCGAGGCCGGTCGGCCATGTTCAAACAGGATCGGCCTGCCCCAGGCCGGCAGCGCTCCAGATTTTCAGGGCATCCACGGTGGCCGCCACATCATGCACACGCACGATGCGCGCGCCCCTCACGACCGACGCCAGCGCCGCGGCCACGCTGGGCACCAGGCGCTCGCCCACGGGGCGGCCGGTGATCTGACCCAGCGTGCCCTTGCGGGACCAACCCACCAGCAGGGGCGGCCCCAGATCCAGCAAGGCGGACTGCCCCTGCCAAAGGGCCAGGTTGTGCTCAAGCGTCTTGCCGAAGCCGTAGCCTGGATCCACGGTGACCCGGGCATCGACGATGCCCGCCTGACGGACCGCGGCCAGGCGCTGCGCCAAGGCGGACCGCACCTCTGCCACGACATCCCGGTACTGCGGGTCCTGCTGCATCGTGGCGGGCTCACCCTGCATGTGCATCAGACAGACGCCCGCGCTCGGGTGCGCGGCCACGCGTTCAAGAGCACCCGGCCAGGTCAGCGCACGCACATCGTTGATGATGTCGGCTCCGAGGTCCAGCACCGCATCGATCACCTCGGTCCGGCTGGTGTCCACCGACACGGGGACACCCAGCTGCACGGCACCGCGGACGACCGGCAGGACGCGCCGCAGCTCCTCCTCGATTGGGGGCATCCTCGAGCCCGGCCGGGTCGACTCTCCGCCGATGTCGAGGATGTCAGCGCCTTGCGACAGCAGACGCTCGCAGTGGGCCAGGGCCCCCCGCTCGGCCTCGTGGCTGCCGCCATCCGAGAACGAATCCGGGGTGACGTTGACGATGCCCATGACCCTGGGACGACTGAGGTCGATCCGGTGCCGTGCGGTTTGCCAATACATGAGGGGAAGTCCTCTGCAACGGACAACGGGGCCAGAGGCCCCGTCGCGTGGATGCAAGGTGTCAGGTCAGGCGGCGGCCGGTGCTCCGTCCGGTCGGGCCGGCGGGGTCGGGCCGTTGCCGCCGCGGTTGGACGACGGCGACCAGTCCTTGGGCGGACGGGGCGGCTTGCCTTCCATGATGTCGTCGATCTGCTCGCTGTCGATGGTCTCCCAATCCAGCAGTGCCTTGGCCATCGCGTGCATCTTGTCCTGATGCTCCTCGATGTGGTGGCGGGCGATCGCATACTGCTCGTCAATGATCCTGCGGATCACGGCATCGACCTTGCGCATGGTCTCTTCGGACATGCTGGTGGTCTTGGTGACCGAGCGTCCCAGGAACACCTCGCCCTCGTTCTCGGCATAGACCATCGGGCCCAGCTCGTCGGTCATGCCGTAGCGGGTGACCATGTCACGGGCGATCTGCGTGGCACGCTCGAAGTCGTTGCTGGCACCGGTGGTCATCTGGTTCATGAACACCTCTTCGGCGATGCGGCCGCCGAACAGCACCGAGATGGTCGAGAGCATGCGCTCCTTGTCCATGCTGTAGCGGTCGCCTTCGGGCAGTTGCATCGTCACGCCCAGCGCGCGGCCGCGCGGGATCACGGTGACCTTGTGGACCGGGTCGGTCTTGGGCATCAGGCGCGCCACCAGGGCGTGGCCGGCCTCGTGGTAGGCGGTGTTCTTGCGCTCTTCCTCGGGCATGACCATGGACTTGCGCTCGGGGCCCATCATGATCTTGTCCTTGGCACGCTCGAAGTCGATCATCTCGACGACGCGGGCGTTGCGGCGGGCGGCGAACAGGGCGGCCTCGTTGACCAGGTTGGCCAGGTCGGCACCCGAGAAGCCGGGCGTGCCGCGGGCCAGGATGTCGGCCTTGATGTCCTGGCCGACCGGCACCTTGCGCATGTGCACGTTCAGGATCTGCTCGCGGCCACGCACGTCGGGCAGCGTGACGTAGACCTGGCGATCAAAGCGGCCGGGACGCAGCAGGGCCGGGTCGAGGATGTCGGGCCGGTTGGTGGCCGCCATCACGATCACGCCCAGATTGGTCTCGAAGCCGTCCATCTCGACCAGCATCTGGTTGAGGGTCTGCTCGCGCTCATCGTTGCCGCCGCCCAGGCCGGCACCGCGGTGGCGGCCGACCGCGTCGATTTCGTCGACGAAGATGATGCAGGGCGCGCTCTTCTTGGCCTGCTCGAACATGTCGCGCACGCGGGCAGCGCCCACGCCGACGAACATCTCGACGAAGTCGGAGCCCGAGATGCTGAAGAACGGCACCTTGGCCTCACCGGCAATGGCCTTGGCCAGCAGGGTCTTGCCGGTGCCCGGGGGGCCGACCAACAGCACGCCGCGCGGGATGCGACCACCAAGCTTCTGGAATTTCTGCGGGTCCTTCAGGAAGTCGACCAGCTCCTTGACCTCTTCCTTGGCCTCGTCGCAGCCGGCCACATCAGCGAAGGTGGTGGAGTTGTTGTTCTCGTCCAGCATGCGGGCCTTGGACTTGCCGAAGCTGAAGGCCCCGCCCTTGCCACCGCCCTGCATCTGGCGCATGAAATAGATCCAGACGCCGATCAGCAGCAGCATCGGGCCCCAGGACAGCAGCAGGCTGGTCAGCAGCGACGGTTCCTCGCGCGGGCGAACGTCGAACTTGACGCCGGCGTTGAGCAGGTCACCGGTCAGGCCGCGGTCCAGGTAGGTGCCGGTGGTCCGCACGCGGCGGTCATCGGTGGTCATTGCCGAGATCTCGACGCTGCCCGGGCCTTCCTGGATGGTCACGGTCTTGATGCGCTTGGCACGGACCTCTTCCAGGAATTCCGAGTAGCTCAATTGGCTGCCCTGGATGGCGGTGCGATCGAACTGCTTGAAGACGGTGAACAGCACCAAGGCGATCACCAGCCACACTGCAATTTTCGACACCCACTGATTGTTCACCGCGGCTCCTTTTCGCTCACTGTGCGCTCGCTGCAGCCCCCAAGGGGATGCAGGCGCTCAACCGCATATAGGGACGATTCTACGCCCCGCAAGTTCCCCACCCACGGGCATGGGCAGCCCAAAAAGACCTGCCTCCGGCCCCGCTTATCGGCGGTGTGGCCCCGTTTTCAGGTCCGCGAGGGCTGTTTCAGGCCGATGCCGACCAGAAAGGTCTCCGAAGATTTGTCACGGGAAGACTTGGGCTTGAAGGGCTTGACCACCCGAAACGTGTCGCGGAACAGCGCCACCAAGGGGTCGTAGGCCCCGCCATGGAAGACCTTGGCCACCAGCGCGCCCTGGGGCTTGAGGTGGCGCTGTGAAAAATCCACCGCCAGCTCGACCAGCAGCTCGATCCGGGCCGCATCGGCGCTGGAGACCCCCGACAGGTTGGGCGCCATGTCCGACACCACCAGGTCGACCGGGCGCCCGGCCAGCGCGGTCTCGAGTTGCGTCAGCACCGCGTCCTCGCGGAAGTCCCCCTGGATGAACTGCACCCCGTCGACCGGCTCGAACTCGAGCAAGTCCAGCGCGATGATGGTGCCGTCCAGCTCGCCGGTGGCGGCCCCTCCCTGCCCCGCCACCTTGGGGGCGAAGCGCCGCCGCAGGTACTGGCTCCAGGCCCCGGGGGCCGCGCCCAGATCCACCACCACCTGCCCCGGGCGCACCAGGCCGAAGGCCTCGTCGATCTCCTTGAGCTTGTAGGCGGCACGGGCCCGGAAGCCCTCTTTCTGGGCCATCCGGACGTACGGATCCGTGACATGGTCGTGCAGCCACGCCTTGTTGACTTTCTTGCTTTTGGTCTGGACTTTCATTGAATCTGCCCCACGGGGGATAATGCCACGATGCCTGCGATTGAACTCACGCCCGCCCAACGCAAGGAATTGCGCGGCGACGCCCACCACCTCGACCCGGTCGTCATGATCGGCGCCGAGGGCCTGACCCCTGCCATCGTCAAGGAGACCGACGCCGCCCTGAAGGCCCACGGCCTGATCAAGGTGCGGGTCTTCTCCGACGACCGTGCCGGCCGCGAGGCCATGCTCGGCCAGCTGGCCGAGCAACTCGATGCCGCTCCGGTGCAACACATCGGCAAGCTGCTGGTGCTGTGGCGGCCGGTGCCTGAAAAGCCCAAGGCCGAGCCCGATGAAGGCAAGCGCGGCTCGCGCACCGTCAAGCTCGTCACCTTCGCCCGCAAGGGCAGCCCCCGCCCGGTCGTCAAGACGGTCACGGTGCACGGCAACCAGCGGGTCACCGCCGGCGGCCAGATCAAGCGCGCCAAGGTGCGCACCACCAGCGCCAAGAAGAAGGCCCAGAGCCAGTGATCAGCGCACCTGGCGCACCGCGCGCCAGGCTAGCGCCAGCACGGCCAGGGCCTTGAGCCCGAACAGCCCGAAGCTCAGGCCGTGCAGCGCCCCGAACCCCAGGGGCGTCGGCTGACCCGCCTTGGCCGCGGCCATCATCGGCTGCAGCCCGTAATGGCCCAGCACGGTGGCGCCCAGCGCCGCCAGCGCCAGGCCCATCTCCACCGAGAACTGCGAGCCCTGACCGGCCTCAGCCGCGTCGGCGGCCCGCCGGCGCTCCAGCATCAGCAGCAGCCCGCCCAGACCCAGGCTCAGCCAGGCCTCCTGGGCGAAGATGCGTGCCACCACCCGGCCGGCATCCGCCTGGGCCAGCGTGGCGAAGGGTGCAGGCGTCGCGACCAGGGCGATGCACAGCAACACCCCTGCCCACAGGCCCGGCACGAAGCGCCGGGTGAATTCGGCCGCGTGGCGCACACTCACTCGTAGCGGACCGCGACGATCTCGTAGGAGCGCACGCCGCCCGGGGCCTGCACATCGGCCACGTCGCCGGCTTCCTTGCCGATCAAGGCACGGGCGATGGGCGAGCTGACCGAGATCAGGCCCAGCTTCAGGTCGGCTTCGTCGTCACCGACGATCTGGTAGGTCACGGCCTTGCCGCTGTCCTCGTCTTCCAGGTCGACGGTGGCCCCGAAGACCACGCGGCCGCCGGCATCCAGCTCGGTCGGATCAATGACCTTGGCGGCCGCCAGCTTGCCTTCCAGCTCCAGGATGCGGCCTTCGATGAAGCCCTGCTTGTCCTTGGCCGCGTCGTACTCGGCGTTCTCGGAGAGATCGCCCTGGGCGCGGGCCTCGGCGATGGCCTGGATCACCGCGTGGCGCTCGACGGTCTTCAGGCGGTGCAGCTCTTCCTTGAGCTTCTCGGCGCCACGCTTGGTCAGGGGAATGGTGCTCATGTCAGGTGATGGGTGGTCTCTACAAAGGCAAACCGCCGCCACGGCCCCGAAGGGCGGTGGGCGGCGGGTTGCGGATGGCCGGGAGTGTAGAGCAGTCCGGCGAGGTCAGGCCAGCGAGGCGTGCAGTTCCTGCAGCGACAGCACGCCGATGTCGTCCTGGTGCTTCAGCGCCTCGGTGGCGGCTTCACAGCCGGCCATCGTGGTGTAGTAGGTCACGCGGTTTGCCAGGGCGGCGGTGCGGATGTAGCGGCTGTCGGCGATCGCGGTGCGGGTCTCGTCGACGGTGGTGAAGACCAGCTGGATCTCGCCGGCCTTGATCATGTCGGCGATGTGCGGACGGCCGTCCTTCACCTTGTTGACCACCTTGACGGCGATGCCCGACTCGGCGATGGCAGCTGCGGTGCCCTTGGTGGCCGCGACCTGGAAGCCCAGGTTGACCAGCTCCGAGGCGACCTTGACCGCCCGGTCCTTGTCGTTGTTCTTCACCGTGATGACCACCGTGCCCTTGCCGGGCAGGCGGCTGCCCGCGCCCAGCTGGCTCTTGAGCATGGCCTCGCCGAAGCTGTAGGCCACGCCCATCACCTCGCCGGTGGAGCGCATCTCCGGGCCGAGGATCGGGTCCACGCCGGGGAACTTGTTGAACGGGAAGACGGCTTCCTTGACGCTGTAGTACGGCGGCACCACCTCGTGCGGCGCCTTGCCACCCATGCCGACCTGGTCCTTCAGCATCTGGCCGGCCATGCAGCGCGCGGCGATCTTGGCCAGGGGCTGGCCGGTGGCCTTGGAGACGAAGGGCACGGTGCGCGAGGCGCGCGGGTTCACCTCGAGGACATAGACCACCGCGTCGTCGCCGGTGACGTCGCCCTGGATCGCGAACTGCACGTTCATCAGGCCGACCACCTTCAGGGCCTTGGCCATCTCGGCGGTCTGGCGGCGCAGCTCGTCCTGCAGCTTGGCCGGCAGCGAGTACGGCGGCAGCGAGCAGGCCGAGTCGCCCGAGTGGACACCCGCCTGTTCGATGTGTTCCATGATGCCGCCGATCATCACCGCGCCCGAGGCGTCGGCGATGCAGTCGACGTCCACCTCGATGGCGTCGTCGAGGAAGCGGTCCAGCAGCACCGGCGACTTCTCGGAGACGCGCACGGCCTCGCGCATGTAGCGCTCGAGGTCCTTGTCGCCGTGCACGATTTCCATCGCGCGGCCGCCCAGCACGTACGAGGGGCGGACCACCAGCGGGTAGCCGATCTCGTTGGCCAGGCGCACCGCGTCTTCCTCGTTGCGGGCGGTGCGGTTGGGCGGCTGCTTCAGGCCCAGGGTGTGCAGCAGCTGCTGGAAGCGCTCACGGTCCTCGGCGATGTCGATGCTGTCCGGGGTGGTGCCGATGATGGGCACGCCGGCGCGCTCCAGGTCCAGCGCGAGCTTGAGCGGGGTCTGGCCGCCGTACTGCACGATCACGCCGACCGGCTGCTCCTTGGCGACGATCTCGAGCACGTCCTCCAGGGTGACCGGCTCGAAGTACAGGCGGTCGGAGGTGTCGTAGTCGGTGGAGACGGTCTCGGGGTTGCAGTTGACCATGATGGTCTCGTAGCCGTCTTCGCGCATGGCGAGGGCGGCGTGGACGCAGCAGTAGTCGAACTCGATGCCCTGGCCGATGCGGTTCGGGCCACCGCCCAGCACCATGATCTTCTTCTTGTCGGTGGGCTGGGCCTCGCACTCCTCGTCATAGGTGGAGTACATGTAGGCCGTCTGCGTGGCGAACTCGGCCGCACAGGTGTCCACGCGCTTGTAGACCGGGCGCACGTTCAGCGCGTGGCGCTTGGCGCGGACCTCGTGCTGGTGGGTGTTCAGCAGCTTGGCCAGACGGCGGTCCGAGAAGCCCTTGCGCTTGAGGAAGACCAGCTCGTCCTTGGACAGGCTTTCCAGGGTGCGCGACTTGACGGCCGCCTCCGCCTGGATGATCTGCTCGATCTGGGCCAGGAACCAGGGGTCGATCGCGGTCTCTTCGAAGATCTCGTCCAGGCTCATGCCGATGCGGAAGGCGTCGGCCACGAACAGGATGCGCTCGGGACCCGGCTCGCCGATCTCCTCGACGATCTCCTCGCGGTCGGTGCTGCGCTCGGTCAGGCCGTCGATGCCGGTCTCCAGGCCGCGCAGGGCCTTCTGGAACGACTCCTGGAAGGTGCGACCCATGGCCATCACCTCGCCCACCGACTTCATCTGGGTGGTCAGGTGGGCGTCGGCGGCCGGGAACTTCTCGAAGGCGAAACGCGGGATCTTGGTGACGACGTAGTCGATGCTGGGCTCGAACGAGGCCGGGGTCACGCCGCCGGTGATGTCGTTCTTCAGCTCGTCCAGGGTGTAGCCCACCGCCAGCTTGGCGGCGATCTTGGCGATCGGGAAGCCGGTGGCCTTGGAGGCCAGGGCCGACGAACGCGACACGCGCGGGTTCATCTCGATGACCACCATGCGGCCGTCGCGCGGGTTGATCGAGAACTGGACGTTGGAGCCGCCGGTGTCGACGCCGATCTCGCGCAGGATGGCGATCGAGGCGTTGCGCAGCAGCTGGTATTCCTTGTCGGTCAGGGTCTGGGCCGGGGCGACGGTGATCGAGTCACCAGTGTGGATGCCCATCGGGTCCAGGTTCTCGATCGAGCAGACGATGATGCAGTTGTCCGCCTTGTCGCGGACCACTTCCATTTCGTACTCTTTCCAGCCGATCAGCGACTCCTCGATCAGCAGCTCGTTGGTCGGCGACAGGTCCAGACCGCGCTTGCAGATCTCCTCGAACTCTTCGGGGTTGTAGGCGATGCCGCCACCGGTGCCGCCCAGCGTGAAGCTGGGGCGGATCACCATCGGGAAGCCCGAACCACCGATCTCGGCCTGGATGCTCTTCTGCACGCCCCAGGCCTCTTCCATGCTGTGCGCGATGCCGGACTTGGCCGAACCCAGGCCGATCTTGGTCATCGCGTCCTTGAACTTCAGGCGGTCCTCGGCCTTCTCGATCGCGTGCTCGTTGGCGCCGATCATCTCGACCTTGTACTTGTCGAGCACGCCGTGCTTGTGCAGGTCGAGGGCGCAGTTCAGCGCGGTCTGGCCACCCATGGTCGGCAGGATCGCGTCCGGACGCTCCTTGGCGATGATCTTCTCGACCACCTGCCAGGTGATCGGCTCGATGTAGGTCACATCGGCCGTGTCCGGGTCGGTCATGATGGTCGCCGGGTTGCTGTTGACCAGGATGACCTTGTAGCCCTCCTCGCGCAGCGCCTTGCAGGCCTGGGCGCCCGAGTAGTCGAACTCGCAGGCCTGGCCGATGATGATCGGACCGGCGCCGATGATGAGGATGCTCTTGAGGTCGGAACGCTTGGGCATGGTCTTGTCTTTATCTGAAACGGTCGGGCATCAGCCGAGGCTGGCGGTGGCGAGCTTGGCGCCAAATCCGAGGAACAGGGCGCCCACGCCGGTGCTGGCCGCGCTGGCGGTGCGGCGCCGCGCGGTGAAGGCGGCCGCCAGGCGCGCGCCGGCGAAGATCAGCACGGTGAGGTAGACCATCGAGCAGACTTGCGCGATGGCGCCCAGGGCCAGGAAAGTCAGGCCCGGCCAGGCGTAGGCGGGGTCGACGAACTGGATGAAGAAGGAGACGTAGAACAGGATCGCCTTGGGGTTGAGCAGGCTGATGGTGAGCGCCTTGCGAAAGGGCTGCGCCAGGTCGGTGACCGACTCCGGCGTCGCCGCCGGCGCCCGCCCCTGCCACCGCAGCCAGGCGCCGCGGATCAACTGCAGGCCGATCCAGGTCAGGTAGGCGGCCCCGACCATCTTGATCACCAGGAACAGTGCAGGCACCGCCTTGAGCACCGAGGCGGCGCCCAGGGCGGTCAGCAGCATCAGCACCGCGTCCCCGACGAACACACCCGCCGCCCCGGCATAGCCGGCACGCACGCCACGGCGCGCGGCCACCGAGAGCACGAACATCGAATTCGGGCCCGGCAGCAGCACGATCGCGACCGTGCCCAGCAGGTAGGTGGTGACGTCGGTGATCCCCAGCATCGTGGTCTCCGTCGGGGCCTCAGGCCTTGGCCTGCGCCATCAGGTCGGTGAAGCGGTCGAACAGGTACGCGATGTCGTGCGGACCGGGCGAGGCCTCGGGGTGGCCCTGGAAGCAGAAGGCCGGCTTGTCGGTGCGGGCCAGGCCCTGCAGCGTGCCATCGAACAGGCTGACATGGGTGGCACGCAGATTGGCCGGCAAAGACTCGGCATCGACCGCGAAACCGTGGTTCTGGCTGGTGATCGACACGCGACCGTTGTCCAGGTCCTTCACCGGGTGGTTCGCGCCATGGTGGCCGAACTTCATCTTGAAGGTCTTGGCGCCCGAGGCCAGGGCCATGATCTGGTGGCCCAGGCAGATGCCGAAGGTCGGGATGCCGGTCTCGATCAGTTCCTTGGCGGCGGCGATCGCGTAATCGCAGGGCTGGGGGTCGCCAGGGCCGTTGGACAGGAAGATGCCGTCCGGCTGGTGCTGGAGCACCTCGGCGGCCGCGGTCTTGGCCGGCACCACGGTGACCTTGCAGCCGCGCTCGGCCAGCATGCGCAGGATGTTGCGCTTGACGCCGAAGTCATAGGCCACGACGTGGAACTTCGGGTAGGCCAGCGTGCCGTATCCGGGGGTGCCGTCGGCCCGGGAGAGCCGCCACTCGGTCTCGGTCCACTCGTAGCCGGCGGCCGAGGTGACGACCTGCGCCAGGTCCAGACCGGCCATGCTCGGCGCCGCCTGGGCCTTGGCGATGGCATCGGCCACATCGGCGTCGGAGAGCACATGGCCGGCGGCGAAGGTGGCGATGCAGCCGTTCTGGGCGCCGGTGGTGCGCAGCACGCGGGTCAGGCGGCGGGTGTCGATGTCGGCGATCGCCACCGTGCCTTCGGCCTGCAGGTACTCGGAGAGCGTCTGCGACTGGCGGAAGTTGGAGGTGCGGACCGGCAGGTCCTTGATGATCAGGCCGGCGGCATGGACCTTCGACGCCTCGACATCCTCAGGATTGACGCCGTAGTTGCCGATGTGCGGATACGTCAGGGTGACGATCTGCCGGCAATAGGACGGGTCGGTGAGGATCTCCTGGTAGCCGGTGAGCGAGGTGTTGAACACCACTTCACCGACCGTGTGACCGGCCGCGCCGATCGAGGTGCCACGAAAGACCGTGCCGTCTGCGAGCGCGAGGAGGGCGGGAGCAAGGACGGGCAGCAAGGGGGAACTCCGGTGTTCGCGCACCCAGCCCGTCGCCCCGTCTCGCCCGCCTGAGGCGCGGCCAATGCCGACGCTTCGGGTGGGGGCGCCGGGGGCCCGGCAGGAATTGTCCGAAAACGTCGTTTCGCTGGGTGGCTTGTTTTTGGGGTAAACCCGCTGATTATAGCCAGATGACAGACCCCTGTCAGCCTCGGGAGTGAACAAAGTCCCGTCCGGGACCGATGGCAGCCTCAACGCGGAACTAGAATCGCCCGAGTGAATCCATCGGATTCCCGTGCAGACCGGTCGCCCGGCGACCGACCTCCATCGACCTCTCCAGGAGATCACATGAACGAAAGCCTGCAATCCTTTGGCGGCCTGGCCTCCGGCACGGGCACGCTGGCGGCGCAACGCCACCGAGTGCTGCGCAACACCTACTGGCTGCTTGCCCTGTCCCTGGTGCCCACCGTGCTGGGCGCCTGGATCGGTGTCAGCACCGGCCTGATGAGCGCCATGGGCCCCGGGCTCAGCCTGGTCATCTTCCTGGTCGGCTCGTTCGGCCTGATGTTCGCCATCGAGAAGACCAAGGACTCCGCCGCCGGCGTGGGCGTGCTGCTGGCCTTCACCTTCTTCATGGGCCTGATGCTGTCGCGCCTGCTGGCCGTGGTGCTCAGCAAGGGCAATGGCGCCGCCCTGGTCATGACCGCCTTCGGCGGCACCGCCGGCGTGTTCTTCGTGATGGCCGCGCTGGCCAGCGTGATCAAGCGCGACCTGTCGGGGATGGGCAAGTTCCTGATGGTGGGCGCCCTGGTGATCTTCGTCGCCGGCCTGATCAACGTGTTCGTGCAGTCCAGCGCGATGTTCCTGACCCTGTCGGTCCTGTGCATCGGCTTGTTCTCGGCCTTCATGCTGTACGACATCAAGCGCATCATCGACGGCGGCGAAACCAACTACATCACGGCCACGCTGGCCCTGTACCTGGACATCTACAACGTGTTCCAGAGCCTGCTGAGCCTGCTGGGCATCTTCGGCAGCGACGACTGACCCGACCTGACGCCTCACCAAGGGACCCCACGGGGTCCCTTTTTTCATGCCCGACGCACAATCGGGCGGTTGTTCGCGCCCCACCACGCCCATGACCGCCTGGAACGCCTCTCCGCTCTACCTGCCCGCCCGCACCCAGGTGCTGGTGGTGGGCAGCGGCCCCGCCGGCAGCGCCGCCGCCCGCACCTTGGCGCTGGCCGGCATCCAGGTGGTGCTGGTGGACGCCCAGACCTTTCCGCGCGACAAGACCTGCGGCGACGGCCTGGTTCCGGACACCCACGCCGCATTGCGCCACCTGGGCGTGCTCGATGCCGTGCTGGCGCAGGCCAGACCCACGCCCAGCGCACGCTGCGTCAGCCCGAACGGCCGCCACGTGGACGTCCACGGCGAGTTGGCCGTGCTGCCACGCCGCGAGCTCGACGCCCTGCTCTGCCAGGCGGCCGTCAAGGCCGGCGCCCGCCATTTCGCACCCGCCCGCCTGGTGGCCCCGCTGCGCCGGGTCGACGGCCGGCTGGACGGCGCGGTGCTGGAGCACGCCGGGCAGCGCCACGAGGTCCGTTGCGACTGGCTGGTGCTGGCCACCGGGGCCGGCACCGCGCCGCTGCGGGCCCTGGGGCTGTGCGAGCGCGAACACCCCAGCGGCATGGCGATCCGCGGCCACATCCGCCACCCGGGTCTGTCCGAGGCGGTCGGCGGCCTGCGTTTCGTCTGGCACCGGCGGCTGCGCGGTGGCTACGGCTGGATCTTCGAGGGGCCCGATCACGTCTACAACATCGGCACCGGGGTGCTCGACGACGGCCAGGGCGCGCGACGGGGCAAGCCACCCCTGAACCTGCGGCGCATGCTGGAGCTCTTCGGCGAGGCCGACCCGGTGGCGGGCCGCCTCCTGCGCGAAGGCGAGCGCCTGGGCGATTTCAAGGGCGCCCCGCTGCGCTGCGACCTGGCCGGGGCGGCCTGGAGCGCGCCCGGGGTGCTGGTGGTTGGGGATGCGGTGGGCGCGACCTACTCGTTCACCGGCGAGGGGATCGGCAAGGCGATGGAGACCGGCATCGCCGCGGCCGAGGCACTGGCCACGATGGGCGCCGACGATGCCACCGTGCAGCAGCGGTACCGAGCCCGGCTGCAGGCGCTGGCCCCGCGATTCGCGATGTACCGCCAGGCGGCCAGCTTCAACCGCCACCCCTGGCTGGCTGACGTGATGGTCTGGCGGGCCCGCCAGAGCCCGCGCATCCGCGCCAAGCTCGGCGAGATCCTCAACGAGCAGCGGCTGCCGCGCAGCCTGCTGACGCTGCGCGGACTGCGCAGCATGCTGACGCCCTGGTGAGGACGCTGGCTCAGGCCGGGTCGCGCTCGAAGACGGCGATCGACTCGACGTGGGCGGTGTGCGGGAACATGTTCACCGCCCCGGCCGCCGTGCAGCGGTAGCCCGCCACATGCACCAGCAAGCCCGCGTCGCGCGCCAGGGTGGCCGGGTTGCAGCTGACGTAGACGATGCGCCGCGGCGGCGTCCAGCCCGGCCGCGGGGCCTGGGCCAGGTCGCTCAGCGCCTTGGCCAGGGCGAACGCGCCCTCGCGCGGCGGGTCCACCAGCCAGCGGTCGGACTCGCCCCAGGACACCAGGTCGTCCGGCGTGAGCTCGAACAGGTTGCGGGCCTCGAACGAGGTCTTGGCGCTCAAGCCATTGCGCGCGGCGTTCTGGCGCGAGCGCTCGACCAGGGCCTCGCTGCCCTCGATGCCCAGCACCTCTCGGGCCTGGGTGGCCAGCGGCAAAGTGAAGTTGCCCAGGCCGCAGAACCAGTCGATCACCCGCTCGCCCGGCTGCACGTCCAGCAGGCGCAGCGCCCGCCCCACCAGCACCGTGTTGATCTGGTGGTTGACCTGGGTGAAGTCGGTGGGCTTGAAGGGCATGCGCACGCCGAACTCGGGCAGCGTGTAGCCCAATTCGGGTCCGCCTTCGTCCAGCAGGTGCACCGTGTCCGGGCCCTTGGGCTGCAGCCACCACTGCACCCCATGGTCGGCGGCGAAGGCCCGCAGGCGCTGGGCATCGGACGCCGACAGCGGTTCGAGGTGGCGCAACACCAGCGCGGTGACGCCGTCGCCCATCGCCAATTCGATCTGCGGCAGCTTGTCGCGGGCGTCCATCGAGCCCACCAGCGCGCGCAGCGGCAGCAACAGGTCGCTGACCGCGCGCGGCAGCACGCGGCACTCGCGCATGTCGGCCACGTAGCGCGACTTGCGCTCGTGAAAGCCCACCAGCACCGTTTCCTTGCGCGGCACGTAGCGCACCGACAGGCGCGCCCGCAGGCGGTAACCCCAGGCCGGGCCCTCGATGGGACGCAGCACCCTTTCGGGCTTGACCTTGCCCAGGTGGGCCAGGTTGTCCTCGAGCACCCGCTGCTTGATCGCCACCTGGGCGGCCGGGTGCAGGTGCTGCATCTTGCAGCCCCCGCAGGCCCCGGCGTGCAGGCCGAAGTGGGGGCAACCCGGCGCCACCCGCTGCGCGCTCTCCTGGCGCAGCTCGCGCAGGGTCGCCTGCTCCCAGTTGTTCTTCTTGCGGCCGACATCGACCAGCGCCTGCTCACCCGGCAGGGCGCCTTCGATGAAGACCACCTTGCCTTCGCTGTTGCGGGCGACGCCCTGCGCCTCGATGTCGAGGGCCTCGACGGTCAGCCATTCGTCCTTCAGTGTCATGGTCGTGATTATCGGCGGACAAGAAAATGGCCGCCCGAAGGCGGCCAGGGGATGGAGCGAAGGGGCGGCCTCAGCGGCTGGGCAGCAGCTTGGCCGGATCGACCGGCTTGCCCATGCGGCGGATCTCGAAGTGCAGCTGCACCCGCTCGGCGTCGGTGCTGCCCATCTCGGCGATCTTCTGGCCCTTCTTGACCGACTGGTCTTCCTTGACCAGCAAGGTCTGGTTGTGGGCGTAGGCGGTCAGGTAGGTGGCGTTGTGCTTGACGATCACCAGGTTGCCGTAGCCGCGCAGGCCGGAGCCGGCGTACACCACGCGGCCGTCGGCCGCGGCCAGCACCGGGTCCCCGGCGCGGCCGCCGATGGACAGGCCCTTGCTTCGGGCATCGTCGAAGCCGGACACCACCGGCCCCGAGGCCGGCCAGGACCAGGCGATGTCGTCATCGCCCTCGCGCGGGGGCGCGGGTGCCGGAGCGGGGGCCGGGGCCGGGGCGGCCGACGCCGCGGCACTGGCCCCGCTGGCCGCGGCAGCGCCGCCGGCAGCCAGCGGCTTGGACTCGACCTTGGGCGTGGTGACCGGTCGGGTCGCCACCGCAGGCCCCTCCGGAGGCACGACGCGCAGCACCTGACCGACCTCGATCAGGTTGGGGTTCTCGATGCTGTTCCAGCGGGCGATGTCGCGCCAGCCCTGGCCGTTCTCGAGGGCAATGCGCATCAGTGTGTCGCCAGGCTTGACGACGTAGCTGCCGGGCTTGACTTCGACCGGCGCAGCCGGTGCGGGCTTGGCGGCCTCGGCCGGACGGGTGGCGGCCGGCTTGGCCGCGCTGCGGTCCTCGACGGGGGCCGGGGCGCGCGAAGTGGCGCAGCCGGCCAGCACCAGCAAGGCGCCACAGGCAGCCCACAGGCGGGAGGTCGGCCGATGCATGTCGGTCATTGGTGTGCTGTTCCCTGAATCAGACGATGCCGGATTTTAGAGGGACGAACTGGACAGCCTCCCCCACGGTTCGGCGCCAGCCATCCGCCAGCCGGTCCACCACCACCAGCACCTGGCCGCGGCCATCGGCAGTCAAGGCAGGCGCGACCAGGCGGCCACCTGGCGACAACTGCTCCAGCCAGGCCGAAGGCAGGTCCTCGCCGCCAGCGGCCGAGATGATGGTGTCGTAGGGCGCGGCCGGCGCATGGCCCCGCATGCCGTCGCCATGGATCAGGCGACAGCGTGGCACCTCAAGCGCCCGCAGGTGCGTGCAGGCCAGCTGGTGCAGCGGACCGAGGCGCTCGATCGACACCACGTGCTGGGCCAGTTGGGCCAGCACCGCGGCCTGATAGCCGCAGCCGGTGCCGATCTCGAGCACCCGGCCCAGGTGACCACGCTCGCGGGCGGCATCGCCGAGGAACAGCCACTCGATCATCCGGGCCACGACCGAGGGTTTGGAGATGGTCTGCCCCAGACCGATCGGCAGGCTGGTGTCTTCGTAGGCCTGGATGGCCAGCGCCGAGTCGACGAAGCGGTGCCGCGGCACCAGGCCCATGGCCTGCAGCACCGGCTCGCAACGCACGCCGTCGGCACGCAGGCGCTCGACCATCCGCGCCCGCACGGCGGCACCATCCAGCCCCAGCCCGGTGGGCGGAGCCCGACGCGCCGCGTCACGGGCGGCTTCGGCCAGCGGGCGCTGCGGACGAAGGACCTCGCGAGCCACGGGGCGTGTCGGCGACGACACGCCCAGCGAGGCCGGAAACCGCGCCGGTCGGGCTGGCGGCTTGGGGGCGCTCATGGGCGGTCCAGGCGGTCGGCCCAGCCTCCCAGGCCGGCATGGTCGGTCAGGTCGACCTGCAGCGGGGTGATCGACACCTGGCCATTGGCGGTGGCATGGAAATCGGTGCCCTGGCCGGCCTCGCGGGCGTCGCCGGCCGGGCCGATCCAGTAGATGGTTTCGCCGCGCGGGCTGGTCTGACGGATCACCGGCTCGCTGGCGTGGCGTCGGCCCAGACGGGTGGTGACCCAAGGCAGGGCGTCGGCATCGGGCCGGTTGGGGATGTTGACGTTGAGCAGCCAGGCTGGCACGCGCTCGCCCGGCCGGATCAGGGGCAGCACCGACTCGATCACCCGCCGCGCGGTGCGGGCCGCCGCGTCCAGGTGGGTCCAGCCCTTCTCGACCTGGCTGAAGGCGATCGCCGGGATGCCGAACAGGTAGCCCTCCATGGCCGCGGCCACGGTGCCCGAGTACAGGGTGTCGTCACCCATGTTGGCGCCCTGGTTGATGCCGGTCACCACCAGGTCGGGCCGGTGCGGCAGCAGACCGGTCAGGGCGATGTGGACGCTGTCGGACGGCGTGCCGTTGACGTAGCGAAAGCCCTGAACCGGCGCACCCCGCGCCTGGTGCACGCTCAGAGGCCGGCCCAGGGTCAGCGAATTGGAGGTCCCGCTGGCGTTCTGCTCGGGGGCGATCACGTCGACTTCACCCAGGCCCTGGCAGGCCTGGACCAGGGCGGCGATGCCGGGAGCGAGGTAACCGTCGTCGTTGGCGATCAGGATGCGCATCGCGCCGATTGTAGGCAGGGCCGTCACCTGCGCGACGGCTGCGTCCGCACCCGCTGCCTATCATCGCCGCCAGATCCACAGGAGACACCCGATGCACGCTTGGCTTTGCGAATCCCCCGATGGCCCCGACGCCCTGCGCTGGGCCGAACAGCCCACCCCGGAGCCGCGCGCGGGTGAGGTCCGCATCACCATCCGCGCCGCCAGCCTGAACTTTCCGGACCTGCTGATCACCCAGGGCAAGTACCAGTTCAAGCCGCCCTACCCCTTCGTGCCGGGCGCGGAATTCGCCGGCACCATCGACGCGCTGGGCGAGGGCGTGACCGGGCTGACCGTGGGGCAGCCCGTGGCGGCGCTGGCAGGCACCGGCGGCTTCGGCAGCCATGCCTGCGTGGAAGCCACCCGCGTGGTGCCGCTGCCGGCGGGCTTTCCGTTCGAGCACGCGGCGGCCTTCGCATTCACCTACGGCACCTCGCACCATGCGCTCGTCGACCGCGGCGCCCTGCAGGCCGGCGAGACCGTGCTGGTGCTGGGCGCCGCGGGCGGCGTCGGCACCGCGGCGGTGCAGATCGCCAAGGCCGCGGGCGCCCGGGTCATCGCGGCCGCGTCCACCGATGAGAAGTGCGCGGTCTGCCGTGCCATCGGCGCCGACGACACCATCAACTACAGCGCTGAAGACCTGCGCGAACGGCTCAAGGCCCTGACCGGCGGCCGCGGCCCCGACGTCGTCTACGACCCGGTGGGTGGTGACCTGGCCGAGGCCGCCTTCCGCTCGATCGCCTGGCGCGGCCGCTACCTGGTGATCGGCTTTGCCGCGGGTGGCATCCCCGCGCTGCCCTGGAACCTCCCGCTGCTCAAGGGCGCGTCGGTCGTCGGCGTGTTCTGGGGAGACTTCGTGCGGCGCGAACCCGAAGCCAATGCCCGCAGCCTGGCCGAGCTGTCCCGCTGGTACGCCGAGGGCAAGGTCCGGCCGGTCATCGACACCGCGCTGCCCATGGCCGAACTGGCCACGGCCTACCGCCGCCTGGCCGAACGCGACATCCGCGGCAAGCTGGTGATGGTGAACCCCGCTTGACCTAGGGGTGCGGTCGGGGGGTGTCCCCCATACAGGGCGTGAAGGGCCCATGACCGACTGCTAGCATGCCGGCGAATTGCAGATCCATGCGGCGCCGGCAGGGGCCGCGCCACCGTCGAGGTTCCCCATGTCCGTCAAGGTCCTGATCCTGGAAGACAACCCGGTCGCCCGGGATTTCCTCTCCCGCGTGCTGCGCGAGGCCTTCAGCGATCCCATCGCCATCACCGAAGCCGGCGACCTGGAGACCGCCCGCCGCCAGGTCGCCCTGACCGGCCCGGGTGGCCTGCATGGCGCCGACCCCTTCAAGCTGATGCTGGTCGACCTGGAGCTGCCCGATGGCAACGGCTTGGAGCTGCTCGCCGAATTGGGGCAGTACCCGGCCACCAAGGTCGTGACCACGCTGTATTCCGACGACGAGCACCTGTTCCCGGCCCTGCAGTGCGGCGCCGACGGCTACCTGCTCAAGGAGGACCGCTTCGAGGTCCTGGTCGAGGAACTCCGCAAGATCGTGCTGGGCCAGCCGCCCCTGTCGCCTGCCATCGCGCGACGCCTGCTGACCCACTTCCGCCACGGTGCCGTCGCCGAGCCGACCCCGCCGTCGCTGGGCGCTGCCCCGGGCGGCACCACCAAGGCCCCGGTCAACCTCGAGAAGCAACTCGACCTGCCCCACCTGACCCCGCGCGAGATCGAGGTCCTCACCTACCTGAGCAAGGGCTTCACGATCAAGGAGATCGCGAACCTGATGGGCATCAAGTGGTTCACCGTGAACGACCACATCAAGTCCATCTACCGCAAGCTCAACGTCTCCAGCCGCGCCGAGGCCGCGGTGCTGGCCAGCAAGCAGGGCCTGGTCTGACCCTCGGGGCAGCCCTGCACCGATGGCCCAGATCCCGCTGGACTCCACCCTGGGTCAGGGCCTGACCTCCCTTCCCGCCTCCGACTTCGCCGACTCCCACCAGGTGGAGCTCGCCACCGGCCTGGGCCCTTCGGCCCCGCGCATCGGTTGGCGCCGGCGCGTGCTGCTGCTGGCGGCCATCATCGGCTGCCTGACGGTCTTCCTGCTGGCCCGGGCGATGGCCAACCACCCGCACGTCGCCGCCGAGTGGCGCCAGGGCACGGCCGACCGGCTTGAATTGGTGTTCTCGCCCCTGCCCGCGCTCAAGGAGCACCTGGGCAAGGAACTGCTGGCGGTGGGCGGTGCCCAGGGCGAGGCCGTGCCTTTCGACGGCCTCGCCGTCTCCCACTCGGCCCGCTGGGTCGCCGATTCGCCGCTGCTCGAACGCCTGATGCGGGCGCGCAGCGTGGCTGCCCGGGCCCTGGACGACGGCCGGGTGGTGCTGGTCTTCCAGGACGGATCGCGGGTCGAGGTCCCCGCCAGACCGCGCGGCTACGCCGAACTCGGCTCGATGTTCTGGCTGCTCAGCGCCTTCGCCATGGTGCTGTTCCTGGTGGGCTGGATCGTGCCCCTGGTGCAGCCCAGGGTGGGCAACCTGCTGTACGCCGTGATGGCCCAGTCCCAAGCGGCACAACTGCTGCTGTCGGCCGTGGCCTCGGTGCCAGGGCTGGCCATGCCGCTGCCGCTGGTCATCGCCGAGCCCTGCTTGCGCACCTTGCTGGACGCCCTCACCGGTGCCGCCGTGGTCACTGGAGCGGCCTGGCAGCCGCTGCGCCTGCCCGGACGACAGGTGGTGGCCGGCCTCGCCTGGCTGGCCACTGCCTATTACGGCGCCTGGACCTTCCATCTGGGCGGCTTGGCCTGGCCCATGCACGACTGGGGCCAGGCCCTGCTGATCACCCAGGGCCTGACCTGCGCAGCCCTGCTGACCTGGTCCTACCAACGCGAGCCCCACCCCTTCGCGCTGGTCATGCGCCGCTTCTGCCTGGTCACGGTCGGCGCGCTGGCCCTGCTCGGCCTGTCGGTGTCCTTCGTCGGCGACATGCCGCTGGACGTACAGCCCATGGCGATGGCCGGACCGGTCATCTGGAGCGTGTTCCTGGCTTCGGTGGTGCTGCTGGTGCCCTTCGTGTCGCGCTCGCAGCAGGTGATGCGCGAGTTCGCCATGCTGGCCGGCATCAGCACCGTGGCCACCTCGGTGGACCTGCTGTTCGTCGCGGTCTTCTCGTTCAGCCAGTTCACCTCGCTGACTCTGTCGCTGTTCCTGGCCCTGGGCATCTATGCCGCCGCCCGGCAGTGGCTGATCAGCCAGATGATGGGTGCGCGGGCCCTGACCACAGAGCGCATGTTCCAGCACCTCTACCGCGTCGCCCGCGAAGTCGAGGCACGCCCCGAGCGGGCCGGCGACTGCATGAGCGATCTCCTGCGCAAGGTCTTCGAGCCGCTCGAGGTGGCCCAGGTCAACAGCTGCTGCAAGCACAGCCGGGTGGCCAGCAACGGCGCGATGCTGCTGGTGCCGGTGCCCCGGCTGGTCGACCATGCGGGCCCGCAGGGCCTGCTGGCCCTTCGGTTCGCCGAACGTGGCAAGCGCCTGTTCACCCCCGAGGACGCCCGACTGGCGGACCGCATCGGCGAGCAGCTCATGCGCGCCCTGGCCCACGACCGCGCGGTCGAGCGGGGCCGCAGCGAAGAACGCACCCGCATCGCGCAGGACCTGCACGATGACATCGGCGCCCGCCTGCTGACCCTGATGTACAAGGCCCCCAGCAAAGAGATGGAGGACTATGTCCGCCACACCCTGCAGGACCTGAAGACGCTGACCCGGGGACTGGCCGCCAAGGAACACCCGCTGTCGCTGGCCGCCGCCGAGTGGAAGACCGACATCACCCAACGCTTGCTGGCCGCCCGCTGCGAACTGGAGTGGAGCGCCGAATTCGACCAGGAGCACACCCTCAGCATCGTGCAGTGGTCCTCGCTCACCCGCATCCTGCGCGAACTGGTCAGCAACATCATCGCCCATGCCCAGGCGCATCAGGTCCGCATCGAGTGCACCCTGCGCGACGGCCACCTGCAGCTGCGCCTGAGCGACGACGGCCAGGGCCGCCAGCCCGAGGCCTGGTCCCATGGCCTGGGCCTGGGCGGCATCCGCAAACGGGTCAAGCTGATGGGTGGCACGGTCGAGTGGCAGGAACGCCAGCCCCGTGGCATCGTCTGCACCGTCGACATTCCCCAACTCACCCAGGTCGGCTGAGCCCCGAGGCCCGGCCGGCTCCGCGCCCATGTCCCAGGTTCACCACCACACGGTCCAGGTCCATTTCGGCGACTGCGACCCGGCCGGCATCGTGTTCTTCCCCAACTTCTCGCGCTGGATGGACCAGTCCTCGCTGGGCTTCTTCATGGCCTGCGGCGTGCCGCCCTGGCGCGAGCTGGAGCAGACCCGGGGCATCGTCGGCACCCCGCTGCTCGAGATCAACACCCGCTTCCACCAAAGCGCCACCTACGGCGAGACCCTGGTGGTCGAGACCACGGTCGAGGAGTGGCGTGCCAAGGTCTTCGTGCACCGCCACCGCATCCTGCGTGGCACGGACCTGATCTGCGAGGGCCGCGAGGTGCGCGCCTTCGTGGGCCGCGACCCCGCCACCGGCCGCCTCAAGGCCCTGCCGGTGCCCGAGGACATCCGCGTCGCCTGCGGCGGCTGAGCCGCACGCCAGCCCCTGCGCGAGGCCGCGCTCGGCAGCGGCCGGCGCGCGCACCGCGGTCAGGCTCAGGACCGCGCCAGCAGACCCGCGTCGAACAGGAAGGCCGACGGCCGGGCCGGGTCGTACAGCACGCTCAGCCGAGCACGGGCCCGGGTCATCGCCACGTACAGCAGGTTGCGCGCCTCGTGGGGCGTGTCGCCCGCCAGGAACTCGCCCTTGTTCAGGCCCGGCAAGACCACGTGGTCGAACTCCAGGCCCTTGGCGGATTCGATGTCGGACAGCCCCACCACGCCCCGCCGACCGCGGGCCGACTGGCGTTGCTCCAGGGTGTCGAGCAGCCCGAAGAAGGCCGCGGCGCCCAGGTCCTCGGTCTCGGCCATCGCCACCAGCTCCTGCAGGTTCTGCACGCACTGGCGGCGATCGTCCTGGCGCACCAGAACCCGCGCCGCCAACTCGCCCGGCGCCAACACCTCCAGCAAGCGCTGCAGCGGCACCGCAGGCCCGCTGGCGCGCAGCCACGCGATGGCGGCCTGCAGATGCGCCTGGGCCGCCGGCTCGGCGCTGCGCAACACGTGGCCGTCGATGAAGGCCCGGGTGGTGTCCGGGTCGCGCGCGGCCTCGGCCGCAGCGCGGCGGCGGGCGGTGTCGTCGTCCAGTTCGGCCAGCTCGGGGCTGTCGATGCGGGCGCCCGAGAACAGCAGCAGCGCCTCCAAGAGGCGCTGGCGCTGGGCCACGGAAGGCAGGCCCTCGAGCGTCCCACCCGCCGCCACCCACAAGCCGCGCAACAGCGACACCTCGGGCCGCTGCAGGAAGCTGGAAAAGCCGATGCAGACATAGGCCACGCCCAGGTCCATCAAGGCCTTCTCGATGCGCACCGACTGCGCCGCCTGCCGCACCAGGATGCGCATCTGGCCGGCCTGACCGGCCTCGCGCGCCTGTTGCGCCAGCCGGGCCACCCAGGTGGCCTGGGCCTGAGCGGTCTCTGCCGGCAACAGCTCGACGGTGGTGGTGCGGGCGACGTCCGCCGCGTAGTCCTTGCGCGCCAGCAGGCCCGCGGCCCGGGCCAACCCGCTGCCGAACCGGAAGCTGGTGGTGAGCGGCAGGCGCTGCGGCGGCGCGATCTCCTGGCGAAAGTCCGCCCCCAGGAAACCGGCCTCGGCCCCCGCCTGGGTGTGGATGACCTGGTCGCGGTCGCCCACGCCCACGAAGCTCGCCCGCGGATTGGCCCGCAGCACCGCCTTGAGCACCTCGAACATCGCCCGGTTGGTGTCGTGCATCTCGTCCACCAGCACCAGGCCCAGGCCCTGCGCCAGCGGCGGCTCGTGCAAGGACACCCCGGCCACACCCACCAACCGCGCGAGGTCGTGCGTGGCATCGCCGGGGAAACGCCAGGCGGCCACGCCATCGCGGCCCGGGGCTTCGAGGCGGCGGCGCTCGCAGGCCATCCAGACCCTGAGCGTGGTGTAGTCCAGCCCCAGGGCGTCGGCCTGCGCTGGCGACGGCCGCCACTCTTCAGGCAACTGCTCAAGCAGCATGCGGCCCTTGGCCCACGCCATGGTGGCCAGCAAGCCCTCGACCATCGCCTGCCGCGAGTGCCCCTGGAAGAGCTCGTCGCGCCAGGGATCCTCCTGGGCGTGGTCGAACACCGCGTCAATGGCCGCCAACACCTGCGGCGCGGCCTGCTCCGGCGTCTCCAGCACCGGCACCGCCTGGCCCTCGATCTGGCGCAAGGCCCGGCGCGCGTACTCGTCAAAGGTGAACACCGGCAGGGCCGCGACCACCTCACGGTCCAGCCCCACCGCCGCCATGCGCTCGCGCAGCGCCTGCACCGCCGGACGCGTGTAGGTCAGCACCAGGATGCGCTGCGGATCGGCGCCACGCAGCAGCGCCTGCCCGATGCGCAGTGCCAGCGTGGTGGTCTTGGCCGCCCCCGCGTTGGCCTCGATCAGCAGGTGGCGCACCCGCGCCAGCATGATGCGCTGCTGCTCGTCGGTGGGCTGCAGGCCCTGGGGCTGGAAGACGGCTTCGGTCATGGATCGGGGCAAAGGTCCGGGGCGCGATTGTCGGCCAGCGGCGCAGCCCCCCGATCTTCCCCCGTCGGGGGGACTGCGGGGGCGGCCTGGACACTTGCATCGCCTCAGGACAAGCCGCAGCGCGGCCGTGTAGAGGGCAACCCGTGCTCAAGGGCCACAAAGCAAAAAGCCCGGTATCTTTCGATACCGGGCTTGTGCTTTCTTTGGTCGGGGTGGCGGGATTCGAACTCGCGACCCCTTGCACCCCATGCAAGTGCGCTACCAGGCTGCGCTACACCCCGACTGAAGCTAGAAGTATAACCGGAAAATCCGGTTTAGACCATCAGCAGCTCACGAATGGCCAATAATTCTTCGCGGATCTGTTCGACGGTGGGATGCAGCGGGAGTTCGGACACGCCGAACTCGGTCACTTCGATCCCGGGGACGGATTCGCTGACCACCGGCACGCCGGTGTGCAGCACCTCAGCCGCGGCCAGCTCGGCGGCGACGGCCTCGCTGGACAAGGCCGCGTGGTCGGACAGGCGGTTGCGGGCGCCGCTGATCGTGAAGCCCTGTTCATAGAGCAGGTCGCGGATGCGGCGGATCAGCAGCACCTCGTGGTGCTGGTAGTAGCGCCGGTTGCCGCGGCGCTTGACCGGCTTGAGCTGGGTGAACTCCTGCTCCCAGTAGCGCAGCACGTAGGGCTTGACGCCACAGAGCTCGCTCACCTCACCGATGGTGAAGTAGCGCTTGGCAGGAATGTCCGGCAGTCGTTGGTCCCGGTCGTCCATGGAAATCAAGGGCCTTGGGCAGGAAGCTCAGACTTTACTCAAAGTCGTCCGCGGGCGGGATGTCGCCCTGCACCAGGGCCTTGAGCTTCTGGCTGGCATGGAAGGTGACCACGTTGCGGGCCTTGATGGGGATGGCCTCGCCGGTGCGCGGGTTGCGCCCGGGCCGCGGCGCCTTGCGCCGGATGGCGAAGTTCCCGAAGCCCGAGAGCTTGACGTCCTCGCCGGTGACGAGCTCGTCGCCGACGATCTCGAAGAAGGCCTCGACCATGTCCTTGGACTCGCGCTTGTTCAGGCCCAGGCGCTCGAACAGCAGTTCGGAAAGCTCGGCCTTGGTCAGCGTGGGCGTCTCCAGGCTCAGGACCAGGGGCGACGCGGGCTTGTCTTCTGGGGCGTTCATGTGCGGTCTCGCGGCGAGGGTCCGGGATCAGCCGCGCAGGCGGGCACCGTGGGCGGCCTGCACGCGGCCCACCGCGGCGGCCACGGCCGCCTCGATGCGCTCGTCGGTGAGCGTGGTCTCGTCATCCAGCAGCTCCAGGCGCACGGCCAGGCTGCGTTCGCCCTCGCCGATGTCGGCGGTGGCGGCCTTGGGCTTGTAGATGTCGAACAGCGTGGCGCGGCGCACCAGGCCCTGCTCGTCGGCCTGCAGGCTGGCGACCAGGGCGTCGTGTGCCACCTTGTCACCCACCACCAGGGCCAGGTCGCGCAGGGCGGCCTGCTGACGCGGCACCGGTTGCGCCACGGGCACGGGCTGCTGCTGCACCGCGGCCAGGTCCAGCTCGAACAGCACCGGGGCGCTGGGCAGCTCGTAGGCCTGGCGCCACTTGGGGTGGAGCTCGCCCAGGTGACCGATCACCTGGCCATCGACCACCACCGCGGCGCAGCGGCCGGGGTGCAGCGACGGGTGTTCGGCGGCGACGAACTGCACCGCCCGCGGGGCCAGCAGGACCTCGACATCGCCCTTGACGTCGAAGAAGTCGACCGCACGCTCGGCCTGGCCCCATTGCTGGGCGGCCACCGGGCCCCAGGCCAGGCCGGCCACGCGCATGGGCTGCTGCACGCCGGCCACGCTGCGGTCGGTGGACGCCACCGAACCGTCGCGGCGGAACACGCGGCCCAGCTCGAACACGCGCACGCGCGGGGCCTTGCGGGCCAGGTTGTAGCGCAGCACGCCGACCAGGCTGCCGACCAGGCTGGAGCGCATCACGGCCAGCGGCGCGGCGATCGGGTTGAGCACCTTGATCGGGTCGGGGTTGCCCGAGAGCTCGTGCTCCCAGCGTTCCTCGACGAAGCTGAAGTTGATCGTCTCCTGGTAGTCCAGGGCGGCCAGGGCGTGGCGCACGGCGTGCGCACCGCGGCGCGCCTCGATGCGCACGCGGGCGGTGACGGGGGCCTGCGGCGGGGTGTCGGGCAGGCTGTTGTAGCCGAGCACCCGGGCCACTTCCTCGATCAGGTCCTCTTCGATGGTGAGGTCGAAGCGCCAGCTCGGCGGGTTGACGGTGAGCACGCCGTCGGCTTCGGTGAAGGGCAGGCCCAGGCGCTGCAACACGCCGGCGCACTGCGCCTGCGTGACGGGCATGCCGATGACCTTGGCCGCGCGGGCCACGCGCAGCGCCACGGGCGGGCGTTGCGGCAGGGCCGGCTGCACATCGGTGACCGGGCCGGCCTGGCCGCCGCAAATCTGCTGCACGAGCGCGGTGATGCGTTCGATGTGCTCGACCGTGCCTTGCGGGTCGACGCCCCGCTCGAAGCGGTGGCCCGCGTCGGTGGAGAAGTTGTAGCGGCGCGAGCGGCCGGCCACGGCGGCGGGCCACCAGAAGGCGGCCTCGATGTAGATGTTCGCGGTGTCGTCGGACACGGCGGTGGCGTCGCCGCCCATGATGCCGGCCAGCGATTCGACCGCCTGGTCGTCGGCGATGATGCCGACCTGGCCATCGAGCGCCACGGTGTTGCCGTTGAGCAGCTTGAGGGACTCGCCCTCGCGCGCCCAGCGCACCTGCAGGCCGCCGTGGATCTTGTCGAGGTCGAAGATGTGCGAGGGACGGCCGTACTCGAACATCACGTAGTTGGAGATGTCCACCAGCGGGCTCACGCTGCGCTGGCCGCAGCGCGCCAGGCGCTCGACCATCCAGGCCGGCGTGGCGGCCTTGGGGTTCACGCCCCGCACCACGCGGCCGCTGAAGCGGCCGCACAGGTCGGTGGCCTGCACGTGCACCGCCACCGTGTCGTCCAGGGCCGGGGCCACCGGGGCGATGGCCGGGGTCTTCAGCGGCGTGCCGGTGAGCGCGCTGACCTCGCGGGCAATGCCGTACACGCTCAGGCAGTGCGCCAGGTTGGGCGTGAGCTTGAGGGTGAAGAGGGTGTCGTCGAGGTTCAGGAACTCGCGAATATCCTGACCGATGGGCGCGTCAGCGGGCAGCTCCAGCAGGCCGCCGTGGTCTTCGCTGAGCTTGAGCTCGCGGGCCGAGCACAGCATGCCGAAGCTCTCCACGCCGCGCAGCTTGCCGACCTTGATCGCGAAGGGCGCCCCCCCCTCTTCCGAGGGCGGCAGCTCGGCGCCGACCAGTGCCAGCGGGATGCGGATGCCGGCACGGGCGTTGGGCGCGCCGCAGACGATCTGCAGCAGGCCGTCCTTGCTGTGGGGGCCGGCATCGACCCGGCACACGCGCAGGCGGTCGGCGTTGGGGTGCTGCTCGGCCTCGACGATCTCGGCCACGACGATGCCGTGGAAGGCCGGCGCCACCGGGCGCTGCTCTTCCACCTCGAGGCCGGCCATGGTCAGCAGGTGGGCCAGCTCGGCGGTGGTGATCGGCGGGTTGCAGAACTCGCGCAACCAGGACTCGGGGAATTGCATGGTTCAGATCCGGAAGGTGTTCTTGGGGGCGGTGACGACGGGCTTGGCGCTCAGCGGAACTGGCTCAGGAAGCGCAGGTCGCCGTCGAAGAACAGCCGCAGGTCGTTGACGCCGTAGCGCAGCATGGTCAGGCGGTCCGGACCCATGCCGAAGGCGAAGCCGATGTAGCGCTCGGGGTCCAGGCCGAAGTTGCGCACCACGTTCGGGTGCACCTGGCCGGAGCCGGCCACTTCGAGCCAGCGGCCCTTGAGCGGGCCCGAGGCGAAGGCGATGTCCACCTCGGCCGAGGGCTCGGTGAAGGGGAAGAACGACGGGCGGAAACGGATCTCCAGGTCGTCGGTCTCGAAGAAGGTGCGGAAGAAGTCGGCGAAGACCGACTTCAGGTCCTTGAAGGACACGTTCTCGCCGATCCACAGGCCTTCGCACTGGTGGAACATGGGCGAGTGGGTGGCGTCGCTGTCGACCCGGTAGGTGCGGCCCGGCGCGATGACGCGGATCTCGGGCATGGACTGGCCGGCGTCGATCAGGGCCTGGTGGCGCTTGACGTGCTGCACCGCATAGCGCACCTGCATCGGGCTGGTGTGGGTGCGCAGCAGGTGGCCCGAGCCATCGGGGGCCTGGGTGTCGACATAGAAGGTGTCGTGCATCGAACGCGCGGGGTGGTCCGCCGGCGTGTTCAGTGCGGTGAAGTTGAACCAGTCTTCCTCGATCTCGGGGCCGTCGGCCACGTCGAAGCCCATCGAGCCGAAGATGGCCTCGATGCGCTCCATGCTGCGCGAGACCGGGTGCAGGCCGCCCAGGCCGCGCGGCTGGCGGCCGGGCAGCGTGACGTCCAGCGATTCGGCGCGCAGCTGGGCGGCCAATTCTGCCTCGGCCAGCGCGGCGCGGCGCTCGGTCAGCAGGGCCTCGACGGCCTGCTTGGTCTGGTTGATCTCGGCCCCACGGGTCTTCTTTTCCTCGTGGGACAGGGCGGCCATGCCCTTGAGCAGGTCGGTGACGCGACCGGACTTGCCCAGGAAGCGCGCCTTGGCGTTCTCCAGCTCGGCCGGCGTGCCGGCGGCTTCGAAGTCGGCGCGCGCAGCCTGCACCAGTTGTTCGAGATCGTTCATGGGTATCGAAAAAGAATGAAAAAAGGCCGCACCGTCAGGTGAGGCCTTCGAATTCCCGGGGTCCACCGACGGCGCCCGAAGGCACCGCCGAGGACCTCAAGAGGATCAAGCGAGCTGGGCCTTCACCTTGTCGACGATGGCGGCGAAAGCGGCCGGATCGTGGATCGCCATGTCCGACAGAACCTTGCGGTCCAGGTCGATCTGGGCCTTCTTCAGGCCGGCGATGAACTTGCTGTAGGTCAGGCCCAGGCCGCGGGTGGCGGCGTTGATACGGGCGATCCACAGCTGGCGGAAGACGCGCTTCTTGGCACGGCGGTCACGGTAGGCGTACTGGCCCGCCTTCATCACCGCCTGCTTGGCGATGCGGAAGACGTTCTTGCGACGACCACGGAAGCCCTTGGCCAGGGCGAGGATCTTCTTGTGACGGGCGCGGGCGGTAACACCACGTTTGACGCGAGGCATGTTGTGACTCCTTCGTTAGTGGTGATTACAGGCCGGCGAACGGCAGCATCTGCGCCATGTGACCCATGTTGGTCTCATGCACATTCACTGCGCCGCGCAGCTGGCGCTTGTTCTTGGTGGTCTTCTTGGTCAGGATGTGACGCTTGAAGGCTTGGCCGCGCTTGACGGTGCCACCCGGGCGGACGCGGAAGCGCTTCTTGGCGCTGCTCTTGGTCTTCATCTTGGGCATGACTGCTCCTTGTAAATGACCCCTGCTGGGCGGCCCCACGGGCGTGGAGCGCTTGTTGGCCTGCAGCGGCTTTTCTTCACCGCCCCGGTGACCAGACCTGGGCGGGAACCTGTGCGGGGCCCGAGGGCCCCGGAAATCAAGACTTCTTCTTGGGCGCCAGGACCATGATCATCTGGCGACCTTCGAGCTTGGGCATGTGTTCGACGACGGCGACATCGGCCAGCTCATCGCGGATGCGCTCAAGCAGGCGCATGCCGATGTCCTGGTGCGTGATCTCGCGGCCGCGGAAACGCAGCGTGACCTTGCCCTTGTCGCCATCTTCGGCGATGAAGCGGCGCAGGTTGCGCATCTTGATGTTGTAGTCGCCTTCGTCGGTACCGGGGCGGAACTTGACTTCCTTGACCTCGATGACCTTCTGCTTCGACTTGGCTTCGGCGGCGCGCTTCTGCTCCTGGTACTTGAACTTGCCGTAGTCCATCAGACGGCAGACCGGCGGATCGGCCTGCGCCGCGATCTCGACCAGATCGACGTCGTGCTCAGCCGACAGCCGCAGGGCCTCCTGGATGCTCACGATGCCCAGCGGCTCGTTTTCCGGGCCGTTCAGGCGCACCGTGGCCGCAGTGATCTCGCGGTTGAGTCGATGCTTGCGCTCGACATTGGGCATGCGGCGGTCGAGGAAGGTAGCGATGGTTCAAACCCCTGTCACGGGTCCCGAGGCAAGGGCGGGACCCATCAGAAAAACGTGGAACGCAGAAAAGCCGAGGCGTGATCAGAGCTTGGCCGCGATGTCCGCCGCGAGCTTCGATTGGAAGTCGGCGAGGGACATCACGCCCAGGTCTTGGTTGCCTCGGGCGCGCACCGCAACGGCCCCGCTTGCCTTTTCCTTGTCACCCACGACGAGGATGTACGGGACCTTTTGCATGGAATGCTCACGGATTTTATACGTGATCTTTTCGTTGCGCAAATCGGCCTGGGCCCTAACTCCTTGTTTTTGCAGCGTTTTCACCACTTCCTGCACGTGATCAGCCTGGGCGTCGGTGATGTTGGCCACCACCACCTGGGTCGGGGCCAGCCAGACGGGCAGCGCGCCGGCGTGCTGCTCGATCAAGATGCCGATGAAGCGCTCGAGGCTGCCGACGATGGCGCGGTGCAGCATCACCGGGCGGTGGCGACTGCCATCCTCCCCCACGAACTCGGCGTCCAGACGCTCGGGCAGGTTGGGATCCACCTGGATCGTGCCGCACTGCCAGGGACGCCCCAGCGCATCCTTCAGGGTGTATTCGATCTTCGGCCCGTAGAACGCGCCCTCGCCGGGCAGGTACTCGAAGTCACAACCCGAGGCCTTCAGGCCCTCGGCCAGCGCCGCCTCGGCCCGGTCCCAGCTCTCTTCGGAGCCGATGCGCTTCTCGGGGCGGGTGGAGAGCTTGTAGAGGATCTCGGTGAAGCCGAAGTCCTTGTAGACCTGCTGCAGCAAGCGGGTGAAGGCCTGCACCTCGGTCTGGATCATGTCCTCGGTGCAGAAGATGTGACCGTCGTCCTGGGTGAAGCCGCGCACGCGCATGATGCCGTGCAGTCCGCCGGTGGGCTCGTTGCGGTGGCACTGACCGAACTCGCCATAGCGCAGCGGCAGGTCACGGTAGCTCTTGATGCCCTGCTTGAAGATCAGGATGTGACCAGGACAGTTCATCGGCTTGAGCGCGTAGTCGCGCTTCTCCGAGTCCGTGGTGAACATGTTCTCGCGGTACTTGTCCCAGTGGCCGGTTTTCTCCCACAAGGCCTTGTCCAGGATCTGGGGACCCTTGACCTCGAGGTAGCCGTTGTCGCGGTAGACGCGGCGCATGTACTGCTCCACCTCCTGCCACACGGTCCAGCCCTTGGGGTGCCAGAACACGGTGCCGGGGCTGTGCTCGTCGAGGTGGAACAGGTCGAGCTCGCGCCCCAGGCGGCGGTGGTCGCGTTTCTCGGCCTCCTCCAGCATGGTCAGGTACTGCTGCAGCTCGTCCTTGGTGGCCCAGGCGGTGCCGTAGACGCGCTGGAGCATCTCGTTGCGGTGGTCGCCGCGCCAGTAGGCGCCTGCCACCTTCATCAGCTTGAAGTGCTTGAGCTTGCCGGTGCTGGGCACGTGGGGGCCGCGGCACAGGTCCTCGAAGGCGCCTTCGCGGTACAGCGACACGTCCTGGTCGGCCGGGATGCTGCCGATGATCTCGGCCTTGTAGTGCTCGCCCAGGCCCTTGAAATAGGCCACCGCCTCGTCGCGGGGCAGCACGCGGCGCACCACGGGCTCGTCCTTCTTGGCCAGCTCGGCCATCTTCTTCTCAATGGCGACCAGGTCTTCGGGCGTGAACGGGCGCTTGTAGGCGAAGTCGTAATAGAAGCCGTTGTCGATGACCGGGCCGATCGTGACCTGGGCCTCGGGGAACAGCTCCTTGACCGCATAGGCCAGCAGGTGGGCGGTGGAGTGGCGGATCAGCTCCAGGCCCTCGGGCTGCTTGTCGGTGATGATGGCCAGCGACTCGTCGGCGCTGATCAGGTGGCTGGTGTCGACCAGGCGGGCGTCGGCGCCCTGCCCCACCTTGCCGCCCAGCGCGGCCTTGGCCAGACCGGTGCCGATCGACGCGGCCACCTCGGCCACGGTCAGTGGGGCCGGGAATTCGCGTTTCGAGCCGTCGGGCAGCGTGATCGTGATCATGGCGTGTGTCTTTCGGAAATGAAAAAAGCGCAGCTGGTGCAGCCGCGCTTTCTTTCGTGGGGAAACAGAGGACGTGTGCCCGTGGTTCTTCCAGCCGCGGCCGATCAATCCTGAGGGCGTGCCTCAGAGATGAAGGTCGTAGTTCGCGGTGTCATAACCCGTCGCGCCTTTCTCTGCTCTTGTGGATGGGGATCGCGCGATTGTAGCCGGGTGCGCCCGAGCCTGCCCAGGCGCCGGTGCTGCGGCTCAGTAGCGGCGCAGCTGGGTGCCGTCGACCACCACCCGGTCGCCCACGCGCCAATCACCGGGCGACGCCAGGTTGAACTGGCGCAGCTCGCCGCCCTCCAGCTGCACCTGCAGCCGGTAGCGCACCGCGCCGGGATGGTTCTGGTGCTCGATCTCGTTGCCGATCACCGCACCACCCAAGGCGCCCAGCGCGGTGCCGGCGGCCTTGCCGTCGCCGCCGCTGCCGAACTGGCGGCCGATGACCGCGCCCACCAGGCCGCCGATCAGCGCGCCGGTGCCACTGGTGCTCTCGCGGGCGGCCACGGTCTCGATCGAGCGCACGACGCCGTACTGGATGCCGGCGCGCTGGCCGGACCAGGTGCCGTGCTCTTCGTGGATCGGCGCCTGGCGGTGGACGCAGGTCCCCAGCAGCGCGGCGGCGGCCAGCAGCGGGATCAGGCGGAGAGGACGGGACAGGCTCATGGGCGGATGGCGAAGAGAGGAGTGACCGGCAACACGGGACGAGGGACGACGACGCCCCGCCCCACCCCAACGCGCCAGCGGTGTCGCCGGTTGTCAGGGACCGAGCGGCTCGATCGCCAGGGGTTGGCCGCCGTCCACGGCCTCGGCAAAGGCCTCGGCCAGGGCCTCGCTGGCCTGGACCGCGGCGCGCCAGCGGGCCATGCGGCCGGCCAGGTCGCCGCCGAAGGATTGGAAGTCCGAGCGGTCGGGCAGCTTGCCGCCCGGCAGGCGGGCGATCCAGTCCGGGTGCGGCACCAGCAGCACCACGTTGTCCAGGGCCGAGGTGGCGCGGTGGCGGTGGCGCAGCAGCTTGTCCAGCCAGCCCGGCACGACGCTGGGCTGGAAGTGCGGGTAGAGCACCAGGCCGTCGCCCGCCAGGCGGTCGTAGCGCAGGTGCAGGTGGTAGTCGGTGATGCCGCCATCCCAGTAGGCGCCACGCGGCGCGCCGGGGATGTCGTGGACCGCCTGCAGCCAGAACGGGATCGAGCAGCTGGCCAGCACGGCGGGCTGCAGGTTGGCCGCGTCCAGGCCGACCTGACGGGTGCGGTAGTCGTGCAGCGGCAAGGGCAGCGGGTCCCGCGGGTCCGAGAAGACGACGCGCTCCAGCCAGCCGCCCAGCGCGCGGCGGCTGGCCAGGTTGGTGAAGAACGCGCCGCCATAGCCCAGCGGCGTGCGCAGCCGCCCCTCGCGGCCCAGCACATGGCGGCCGCGGCTGGTGAACAGGTGCAGGCGCAGGCGCGGGTGCGACAGCAGCTCGGCCTCGGCGCCACCGAAGTGCTCGGCCAGCTTGGCGCCGAAGACACGGCTGACGGTCTCGGCCGTCGGGGACTTGCCGGGCGCGTGGGGGTAGTCCTGGGCGATGTAGTCGTCGGTCAACCGGGTCAGCGCCGCCACCGGGTCCTGGCGGCAGGCGGCCGCCATGCGCCAGGCGCCGATCGAGGCCCCCAGCAGGTGCACCACCTGCGAGGACCGCGGCAGCCACTGCCCGAAGAGGAAGCGGTCCAGCGGGCCCAGGACCAGGCCTTTGGGCCCGCCGGCCGCGGCCGGGATGACGCGCACGTCTTCGGGCCGCCAGCCGCGCGCCGTCAGCAGGCGCCGGGCCCGAGGCCCGGCCAGCACGCGCAAGGCCGGCGCGGCCATGCTCAGCGCTTGAGCTTGGCGAAGGCGGCGGCCATCGCGCTGGGGGCCTCGGCCTGGCGGCCACCGCCGCCGCCGGCGCGCTCGTGGCGCTGCGCCGGGCGGTAGCTGTTGTCGCCGCCACGCCCCTTCTGGGACGGGGCGCTGGCGTCGAGCTTCATGGTCAGGCTGATGCGCTTGCGCGGCAGGTCGACCTCGAGCACCTTGACCTTGACGATGTCGCCGGTCTTGACCACCTCGCGGGCGTCGTTGACGAACTTGTTGGACAGCTGGCTGACGTGGACCAGGCCGTCCTGGTGCACGCCCAGGTCGACGAAGGCACCGAACTGGGCCACGTTGGACACCGTGCCCTCCAGCACCATGCCCTCCTTCAGGTCCTTCAGGTCCTCGACGCCGTCGTTGAAGCGGGCCACCTTGAAGTCCGGGCGCGGGTCGCGGCCCGGCTTCTCGAGTTCGGTCAGGATGTCCTTGACGGTGATCGCGCCGAAGCGTTCGTCGGCGAAGGCCTCGGGGCGCAGCTTGCGGATGACGTCGCTGTTGCCGATCAGCTCCTGCACCGGCCGGCCGGCGGCGGCGATGATCTTCTCGACGACCGGGTAGGTCTCGGGGTGCACGCCCGACAGGTCCAGCGGGTTGTCGCCACCGCGGATGCGCAGAAAGCCCGCGGCCTGCTCGAAGGTCTTGGCGCCCAGCCCGGCCACCTGCAGCAGTTGCTGGCGGTTGGCGAAGCGGCCGTTGGCCTCGCGCCAGCGCACGATGCTGTTGGCCACCGCGCTGGACAGGCCCGAGACCTGGGCCAGCAGCGGCGCCGACGCGGTGTTCAGGTCCACGCCCACCTTGTTCACGCAGTCCTCGACCACCGCGTCCAGGGTGCGGGCGAGCTCGCTCTGGTTGACGTCGTGCTGGTACTGGCCCACGCCGATGGACTTGGGCTCGATCTTGACCAGCTCGGCCAGCGGGTCCTGCAGGCGGCGGGCGATGGACACTGCGCCGCGCAGGCTGACGTCCAGGTCGGGCAGTTCCTTGGAGGCGAACTCCGAGGCCGAGTAGACCGAGGCACCCGCCTCGCTCACCACGACCTTCTCGATCTTCATCTCCGGCGCCATGCCGGTGATGCGCTTGATCAGGTCGGCGGCCAGCTTGTCGGTCTCGCGGCTGGCGGTGCCGTTGCCGATGGCGATCAGGTTGACGCCGTGCGTGGCCACCAGGCGGCCCAGGGTGTGCAGGCTGCCTTCCCAGTCGCACTTGGGCTCGTGCGGGTAGACGGTGGAAGTGGCCAGCACCTTGCCGGTGTCGCTGACCACCGCCACCTTGACGCCGGTGCGGATGCCCGGGTCCAGGCCCATCACCACGCGCTGGCCAGCCGGGGCGGCCAGCAGCAGGTCGCGCAGGTTCTCGGCGAAGACCTTGATCGCGGTGGCCTCGGCGGCCTCGCGCAGGCGCGAGAACAGGTCGCGCTCCAGGCTCAGGGCCAGCTTGACCTTCCAGGTCCAGGCCACGGTCTTGCGGATCAGCTCGTCCCCGGCACGCTTGCCGTGGCGCCAGCCCAGGTGCAGGGCGATGCGGCCCTCGGCCAGCGTGGGCTGGCCGGGCACCACCTCTTCGTCCAGCACCAGCTTGGCATCCAGGATCTCCAGGGTGCGGCCGCGGAACACCGCCAGCGCGCGGTGGCTGGGCACGGTGCGGATCGGCTCGGCGTAGTCGAAGTAGTCGCGGAACTTGCTGTGGTCGGGGTGGTTCTCGTCCTTGCCGGCGGCCAGCTTGGACTGGAACAGGCCCTCGTCCCACAGCCACTCGCGCAGCTTGCCCACCAGCGCCGCATCTTCGGCCCAGCGCTCGGACAGCAGGTCACGCACGCCGTCGAGCACCGCGAAGGCGTCGGCAAAGCCGGCCTCGGCCAGCTTGGCGGCGCCGCCCTCGTAGGCGGCGACGAAGGCCTGCGCCTCGGTCAGCGGGTCCAGCGAGGGGTCGGCGAACAGGCGGTCGGCCAGCGGCTCCAGGCCGGCCTCGCGGGCGATCAGGCCCTTGGTGCGGCGCTTGACCTTGTACGGCAGGTACAGGTCTTCCAGCTCCTGCTTGGTCGGCGCGGCCTCGATGGCGGCGCGCAGCTCGGGCGTGAGCTTGCCCTGCTCGTCGATGCTCTTGAGCACCGCCACGCGGCGGTCCTCCAGCTCGCGCAGGTAGCCCAGCCGGGCCTCCAGCTCACGCAGCTGGATGTCGTCCAGGCCGTCGGTGGCTTCCTTGCGGTAGCGGGCGATGAACGGGACGGTGGCGCCACCGTCCAGCAGCTCGACAGCGGTGTTGACCTGGGCCGGGCGAACCTTCAGCTCGGCGGCGATCTGCAGCAGGATCTTGTCCAAGGGAGACGTCACAAGAGTCAGGAAAGCGCGGGAGTTTGCCAGAAGCGGGGGCACGCGATGGCGCCCGGGGACGCGACACCCGGTCCTCCACCAGGCAGAGGATGCGGGCCACCGCCGGCCCCTACAGACTCCAGCCAGACCCCTCAGGCCCCGGCGTGCAGCCCGGGACCCGGTTCTGGAGCCAATCGCCGCAGTTTCCGGCCGCTGACCCCAACCGGAGACCGCCTGTCCGGGTCCAGGGTGCACCCGCACCATGTCCCCACGCCACCAGGAGATCCCATGTCCCATCCCCTCCACGCCCTGCGCACCGCCGCCCTTGTCGCGGTGATGGCCCTCGCCGGCCTGCCGGTCCGGGCCGAACCCGCGGTCAAAGCGGCCGCCGTCCCCACCGGCCCGACGGCCACGCTCACGCTGTCCGACGCCCAGGCCCGGCTGACCGTGGCCGTGGACGGGGCCGGCGGCTACACCGATGCCTTGCTCGAAGACGCGGTCGGGACCTACCTGGGGGATCTGGCCTTCCGCTCCACGCTGATGTTCAACGGCGAGATGCCCTTGCCGGACCTGGTCAAGCAGGTGGACGCGGTCACCGCCAAGAGTCGTTTTTCCGCGGCGGGGCTTGAGGTGAACCTGCTGCAACGCCTGGAGGCCGGCCCGATGCCGGGCACCTTCGTGCTCACCCAGCAGTACCGGCTGCACAACCCGGGAGCCTCCGATCTGAGCGTGGTGCTGAGCCGCTACCACGACTCGGACCTGATCGACCAGAACGGCGTCTTCACCGACGCCGGCTACCTGCCCCGCAAGAAGCGCTGGGCCTACCTGATGAGCGAACTGGCCCCGCAGGTCGGCGTGCTGACCAAGTTCGTGGGCATCAACCTCGCCGGTGGCGACGAGCCCCGGCGCGTGGTCCGGGTCTGCTGCAACCGCCCCCCCGTCGACCCCACCGAGGACGGCATGGTCGCCGGAGACGACAACGGTGACCGCATCAGCGACTACGCCGGCGACCGGACGGTGATGCAGCAGCGCGTGGCGACGATCCCGGCCGGCGGAACGAGCCGCGTGGTGACGCAGGCCCTGCTGGGCGCCGCCCACCTCTCGGGCGCCAAGGCCCTGCCACAGGACTGACCCCAGCGACGGCGGGCGCCGTCGCTGGCCCGCCCCTGGCTCAGCCGCGCAGCTGCGCCCGCAGCTTGACGCCCAGCTCCGGCCGCTCCTTGAACGGATCGGTCGGGTTGCGCTGGAGCATCACGTCTTCCAGCCGCACCTGCACGCCGCCCAGGGCGTGCGGGTGGCTGTAGACGTAGAAGCGATCGTCCTTGATCGCGTCCACCACGAACTGGGCCACCTGGGCGGCGCTGACCTTGCCACTGGTCACGGCCTTCTCGGCCATGGCGGCGCCGATCAGCTGGCTGCGGGTCGGACCGCTGTCGCCATTGGCCATGTCGGCCGGGCGGTTGCGCTCGCTCTGGTGGATGCCTGTGGGCACGAAGTACGGGCACAGCACGCTGGCGCTGACCTGCTCGGTGACCAGGCGCAGGTCCTGGTAGAGCGTCTCGCTCATCGACACCACGGCGTGCTTGGTGACGTTGTAGACCCCCATGTTGGGCGCGTTGAGCAGGCCGGCCATCGAGGCGGTGTTGACGATGTGGCCCTCGAAGGACTGGTCGCGCGAGGCGGCCTCGAGCATCATCGGCGTGAACACGCGCACCCCGTGGGCCACGCCCATCAGGTTGACGCCCACCACCCACTCCCAGTCCTTGAGCGTGTGTTCCCAGATCAGGCCGCCAGCGCCCACGCCGGCGTTGTTGAAGACCACGCCCGGCGCGCCGAAGCGGGCCAGGGTGGCCGCCCCCAGGGCCTCGACCTGCTCGGCCTTGGACACGTCCACCACCTGGGCCAGCACCTCGACGCCCAGGCCGCGGACCTCGGCGGCGGCGGCCTCGAGGGCAGCGGCCTGCACATCGGCCATGACCAGGGACATGCCCTCGCGGGCGAGCAGGCGCGAGAGCTCCAGGCCGAAGCCGGAGCCGGCGCCGGTGATGACCGCGGTGCGGCCAGCCAGTCGTTTCATCGGGGTCTCCTTCAGGGCTGCGGCGGGCGCAGCATCTCGAGGTGGGGTATGTCGTCTTCCAGGTAGGGCTCGCCCACCGGGGCGTAGCCGAAACCACCGTAGAAGCCTTGCAGATGGGCCTGCGCGCTGATGCGGTTGGGCTGGCCGGGCCAGGTCTGGTCGCAGGCGTGCACGCCCTGGGCGATCAGGGCCCGGCCCAGGCCCTGTCCGCGCAGGGCCGGATGTCCCACCACGCGGCCGATCGAGGGCTCGTCGTACTTGTGCCCGGCATGCACCGCGCGCAGGTACAGCACCAGCTCGCCCGCGGGCAGGCCGTGGTGGGGCGCGCTCAGGCGCCCCATCAGGTGGTGGCTGTGCTGATCCAGGCCGTCGGGGTCCAGGTAGGGCCCCTGCTCCAGAATGAAGACGCGGCAGCGCAGCTGCAGCGCGTCGTACAGGTCCTGGCGGGAGAGCTCGTCAAAGCGCAGCCAGCGCCATTCGATCGGGGGACAGGGCAGGTCTGGGGTCATCAGACCAATTGGACCAGCTGCTTGCCGAAGTTCTTGCCCTTGAGCAGGCCCAGGAAGGCCTCGGGGGCGCTGGCCAGGCCCTGGGCCACGGTTTCGCGGTACTTGAACTGGCCGGTGGCCACCATGGTGCCCAGCTCCTTGAGCGCCTCGGGCCAGACTTCCATGTGCTCGCTGACGATGAAGCCCTCGAGCTTCATGCGGTTGACCAGGATCAGCGAGGGGTTGGCCATCGGGATCGGGTCGCCGTTGTAGCCGGCGATCATCCCGCAGAAGGCGATGCGGCTGAAGGCGTTGGCACGCAGCATCACCGCGTCCAGGATCATGCCGCCCACGTTCTCGAAGTAGCCGTCGATGCCGTTGGGGCAGGCGTCCTTCAGGGCCTTGGACAGCGAGCGCAGGTCCGGGTGGGCCTTGTAGTCGATGCAGGCATCGAAGCCCAGTTCCTTGACCACCGCCTCGCACTTGGCCGGGCCGCCGGCCAAACCGACCACCCGGCAGCCGCGCGCCTTGGCCAGCTGGCCCACCGCGCCGCCCACCGCCCCGCTGGCGGCACTGACCACCACCGTCTCGCCGGCCTGGGGGTTGATGATCTTGACCAGGCCGTACCAGCCGGTGACGCCGGGCATGCCCACCGCGCCCAGGTAGGCCGACAGCGGGATGTGGGTGGTGTCCACCTTCTGCAGCACGCCGCGCTGGGTGGCGTTGACGCGCTGGTACTCCTGCCAGCCGCCCATGCCGACCACCTTCTCGCCGACCTTGAAGTGGTCGTTGCGGGACTCGACCACCTCACCCACGGTGCCGCCGATCATCACTTCGTTGAGCGGCTGCGGCTGGGCGTAGCTCCTGCTGTCGTTCATGCGGCCGCGCATGTACGGGTCCAGGCTGAGGAAGTGGTTGCGCACCAGGACCTCGCCCTCGGCCAGCGGCGCGATCGGCGCCTCGACCAGGGCGAAGTTGTCGACGGTGGGCTCGCCCTGCGGGCGCGACACGAGGTGGATCTGGCGGTTGATCGTGGTCATCGGAGGGTTCCTTGTCAGGGCGCAGCGCCGTCGTCGTCGGTGCGCTGCAGGGGTTTGACGCTGCGGCCCTTGCCGGGCAGCGCGCGCAGGTACTTGAAGGTGGCCGTGCCATGGGCACAGAGCTGGCCTTCGCTGTTGATCACCCGGCCTTCGCAGAAGGCCATGGTGGCGGTGCGGTGCAGCAGCGTGCCCAGGGCACGCAGCTCGCCCTCGCCGGGGCGCATGAAGCTGGTCTTCATCTCGACCGTCGCCACGCCGGGGCCGCCGAGCAGGTCGTGGCTGCGCGCCGCGTGCGCCATGACCACGTCCAGCATGGTCATCAGCACGCCGCCGTGCGCCACCTCCCAGGAATTGAGGTGGGACTCGGCCAGGTCGACGCGCAACTCGGCGGCGCCGTCGGCGCAGCTGTGCAACTCCAGGCCGAGCTGCTCGACGAAGGGGATGCGGACGGGGAACGGGATGGGGGACTTGCGATGGCTCATCTCTGCATCATCCCAGCACCCATGCATCCCAAGGCGGACAAGCGTGGCCACGCTCGACCCAAATCAAGCCGCAGGCGCGGATCCGGCTTCGCCGGTCCGCTGCCTGAGCCCCCTTGGGGGGCAGCGACCGGCAGGGAGCGTGGGGGCTCACGATCAGCCGCCGATCAAGGCGGAGACGCCGCCATCGACCGGCAGGATCTGGCCGGTGATGTGCTTGCCGGCGGCGCTGGCGAACAGCAGGGTGGCGCCCTTGAGGTCGTCGTCGTCGCCCAGTCGGTTGAGCGGCGCATGGGCGGCCATGTTCTCGGCGCCCAGGGTGTCGAGCAGGCCTTTGGTCATCTTGCTGGGGAAGAAGCCCGGCGCCAGCGCGTTGACCGTGATGCCGTGGCGGCCCCACTCGGCGGCCAGCGCGCGGGTGAAATTGACCGCCGCGCCCTTGCTGGTGTTGTAGGCGATGGTCTTCATGCCCGCCGGGTTGCCGCCCAGGCCGGCGATGGAGGCCACGTTGATGATGCGGCCCGAGCGGCGCGGGATCATGCTGGCCTGCGCCGCGGCCTGGCTGATCACGAACAGGCTGCGGATGTTCAGGTCCATCACCTTGTCCCAGGCCTCGAGCGGGTGCTCTTCGGCGGCGGCGCCCCAGGTGGCGCCAGCGTTGTTGACCAGGATGTCGATGCGGCCCAGGCGCTCCATGGCCTCGGTGACGATGCGCCGGCCTTCCTCGGGGCGGGCCGCGTCGGCGGCCACCCAGCGGGCGTCGATGCCCTTGGCCTGCAGGTGGGCCGCGGCCTCCTCCAGGTCGGCGGCCTTGCGGGAACTCAGCAGGATCTTCGCGCCGGCTTCGCCCAGGGCCTCGGCGATCTGCAGGCCCAGGCCGCGCGAGCCGCCGGTGACCACCGCGGTCTGGCCGCTGAGGTCGAAGAGTTTCATCACGGGGGTGCTCATCTCGGGGTCTCCTCGTTGGAAGGTCAGAACCAGCGGTCTTGCATCTCGCGGCAGACCGCCTCGCGGCTGGCGACGACGCCCAGCCAGGCGTCGATCTTGGGCAGCTCGTAGAGGTGGAAGAAGCGCAGCGCGGCCAGCAGGCCGGCGGCGCGGTCGCGCTCGGCGTCGTCAGCGGGCGCGGCGGTGCGGGCGGCCAGGCCCAGCTCCAGCCACACCCAGGCCAGCACCACATGGCCAAAGGCCTGCAGGTAGGGCGTGGCGTTGGCCAGGGCATCCTCGGGCACGCCGGTGGCCCAGGCGGCCTTGGTGGTGGCGCCCAGGCGCTGCAGTGCGCCCGCCAGCGCCGGCACGAAGGGGGCCAGGGCCTCGTCCTGTCCGGCGCGCTCCAGGGTGGCGCTGACCCGCGCGGCCAGCAGCTTCAGGCCGGCACCGCCCTGCATCACCACCTTGCGGCCCAGCAGGTCCAGGGCCTGGATGCCGTGGGTGCCCTCGTGGATCATGTTCAGGCGCTGGTCGCGCCAGTACTGCTCGACCGGGAAGTCGCGGGTGTAGCCGTAGCCGCCGTGCACCTGGATGGCCAGGGAGTTGCCCTCCAGGCACCACTCGCTGGGCCAGCTCTTGGCGATGGGGGTGAGCACCTCCAGCAGCAGCGCGGCCTCGGCGGCGGCCTCGGGCTCGCCGGTGTGCTTGTCGTCGACCAGGCGGGCGCAGTACAGGCACAGCGCCAGCGCGCCCTCGGCATAGGCCTTCTGGGCCAGCAGCATGCGCTTGATGTCGGCGTGCTCGATCAGCAGGGACTGCGGCTTCGCCGCGTCCTTGCCGCCCTCCCCCACCGGCCGGCCCTGCGGCCGCTGGCGGGCGTAGGCCAGGGCGGCCTCGTAGCCGGCCATGCCCAGCATGGCGGCGCTCATGCCGATGGCGATGCGCGCCTCGTTCATCATGTGGAACATGCAGCGCAGGCCCTCGCCGGGCGCGCCGACGAGGTAGCCGATCGCACCCGAGCCACCGCGCACCGGGAACTTGCCCTCGCCGAAGTTCAGCAGGGTGTTGGTGGTGCCGCGCCAGCCGCACTTGTGGTTGAGGCCGGCCAGGGCCACGTCGTTGCGCTCACCAGTGAGCCCGCCCTCGGTGTCGACCAGCTTCTTGGGCACGATGAACAGCGAGATGCCCTTGACGCCGGGGATCAGCTTGCCGTCCGGCCCCGGGATCTTGGCCAGCACCAGGTGGACGATGTTCTCGGTCAGTTCATGCTCGCCGGCCGAGATCCACATCTTGTGGCCGCGCAGGCGGTAGCGCGGGCCCAGCGGGTCGGCCTCGAAGCCCTCGCCGTCGGGCTCGGCCCGGGTGGCGATGTCGGACAGGCTGGAGCCGGCCTGCGGCTCGGACAGGCACATGGTGCCGGCCCAGCGGCCGGCGAACTCGGCGTGGGCGAAGACCTGCTGCTGCAGCGGGCTGCCGTGGGCCATCAGCAGGTTGGCGTTGCCGCTGGTCAGCATGCCCGCGCCGATGCTCACCGAGGCCTTGCCGAAGAAGGCGTTGGCCGCGGCCTCGACGGTGTAGGGCAGCTGCATCCCGCCAAGGTCGTAGTCCTGCGCCGCGGCCAGCATGCCGCTCTCGGCGTAGGCGGCCCAGGCGTCATGGGTGGCCTGTGGCAGGATGACCTTCTCGCCGTCGAAGTGCGGCTCCTGGGTGTCCACCAGACGGTTGAAGGGCGCGTACTTCTCACGCGCGATGCGCTCGCAGGTGTCCAGCACCTGGGCGAAGGTCTCGGGGCTGTGGTCGGCGAAGCGGTCACGCGCGGTCAGGCGCTCCACCCGCAGCCAGTCGTGCAGCAGGAAATCGACGATCGGACGCATCGGTCCTCCTTGCAGGGTTGGGGCGGGTCAGCCGCGCTCGCGCGGCACCACCGCCATCGTGGCCGAAGCCTTCATCACCAGGGTGCGCTCGGACCCACGCTCGGCCCAGACCTCGGCCTCGGTGAACACCAAGGTCCGGCCCGGCTTGAGCACCCAGGCCTCGCAGACCAGGCGCTCGCCGTCGGCCGGGCGCAGCAGGCTGACCTTGAGCTCGGCCGTCAGCACCCAGAAACCCTCGGCCACCAGGGTCTGGGCGGCCGAGCCCATGGTGTGGTCGGCCAGCGTGGTCTGCGCCCCGGCGTGCACATGGCCCGAGTGCTGGCGGTGGCGCGGGGCCAGCGGCAGCACCGCGGTGACCCGGCCCGGCGAGCACGCGGTGGGCTCGGCGCCCAGCTCGTTCATGAAGGGCGACAGGGCGTAGAACTCGCGCAGGGTGTGCAGCTGCACGGGGCCTCCTTCAGTCCTTGGCGGGCGAGCCCAGCCGGACGATGGTGCCCTGGGCCAGGGCGCACAGCTTCTCGGTGCCGTCAGCCACCGCGTAGACCTCGCAGCGGGCCACGCTCTGGGCCTGGCCGGTGGCCTCGGCGCGCGCCCGCGCCACCAGGCGCTCGCCCACGGCCGGGCGCACGTAGTTGATCTTGAACTCCGAGGTCACCACCGGCACCTGCATCGCGGTGCCGCCGGCGTAGGTCAGCGCGTTGTCGGCCAGGTAGCTCACCACCCCACCATGGGCGAAGCCGTGCTGCTGGCGCAGTTCGTCTCGCATCGGCAGCTGCAGCTCGACCACGCCCGGCGAGAGCGCGGTCAGCTCGGCCCCCAGCAGGCCGCTGAAGGGCTGCTGGGCCAGGATGTCCCGGCCCATCTGCAGAAAGGCCTCGGCGCTGACCGACGGCTGCGCCATCACAGGACCTCGAACACCCCGGCGGCACCCATGCCGCCGCCGATGCACATGGTCACGCAGACGCGCTTGGCGCCGCGGCGCTTGCCTTCGATCAGGGCATGGCCGGTCAGGCGCTGGCCCGAGACGCCGTAGGGGTGGCCCACCGCGATCGCGCCGCCGTTGACGTTCAGGCGGTCCATCGGGATGCCCAGGGTGTCAGCGCAGTACAGCACCTGCACCGCGAAGGCCTCGTTGAGTTCCCACAGGTCGATGTCGGCCACGGTCAGGCCGAGCTTCTTGAGGACCTTGGGCACCGCGAAGACCGGGCCGATGCCCATCTCGTCGGGCTCGCAACCCGCCACCGCGAAGCCCAGGAAGCGGCCCAGGGGCTTGAGGCCCTTCTGCTGGGCGTAGGCCTCGCTGACCACCACGCAGGCGCCGCCGCCATCGCTGAACTGGCTGGCGTTGCCGGCCGTGACCACGCCACCGGGCACCGCGCTGCGGATGCCGCGCACGGCCTCCAGGGTGGTGCCGGGGCGCAGGCCTTCGTCGGCGCTGACGGTGACTTCCTTGCTGCGCAGGCCCATGACCTTGTCGGCCACGCCCATCACGGTGGTCACCGGGACGATCTCGTCGTTGAACTTGCCCGCCTCCTGCGCGGCGCAGGCCAGGGTCTGGCTGCGCACGCCGTACTCGTCCATGCGGTCCTTGGAGATGCCGTAGCGCTTGGCCACGTTCTCGGCGGTCTGCAGCATGTTCCAGTAGATCTCGGGCTTGTGCTTGAGCAGCCAGCTGTCCTGCAGCATGTGCAGGTTCATCTCCTGCTGCACGCAGGAGATGCTCTCGACGCCGCCGGCCACGTAGACGTCGCCTTCACCGGCGATCACGCGCTGGGCGGCCAGGGCGATGGTCTGCAGACCGCTGGAGCAGAAGCGGTTGACGGTCAGGCCGCTGACGCTGATCGGCAGGCCGGCGCGCAGCGCGATCTGGCGCGCGATGTTGGCGCCGGTGGCGCCCTCGGGGTTGGCGCAGCCCATGATGACGTCCTCGACGGCGCCGGGGTCGATGCCGGCGCGCTGGACGGCGGCCTGCACGGCCAGGCCACCCAAGGTGGCGCCGTGGGTCATGTTGAAGGCGCCCTTCCAGCTCTTGGCCAGGGGCGTGCGGGCGGTGGAGACGATGACGGCTTGGGTCATGGGGTTTCCTTCGGTGGCGTGTTTCGGTTGGCCGGGCGCCCACTCATCCAGCGGCTGACGTGGAACCGGCTGGGCCGGGCCACTGGCTGCGCCCCCCTGGAGGGGGAGCGGCGCAGCCGCTTCGGGGGTGGGCGGGTCTTCAGCTGAAGCTCTTGCCTTCGGCGGCCAGGCGGGCCAGCAGCGGGGCCGGCTGCCAGAAGCTGGCGTCGTCGTGCGGGTTCTGGGCAAAGCGCTTCATCGCCTGCACCACGTTCCACAGGCCGACGGTGTCGGCGTAGCACATCGGGCCGCCGCGGTGCAGCGGGAAGCCGTAGCCGGTCAGGTAGACCATGTCCACGTCCGAGGCCCGGTTGGCGATGCCTTCTTCCAGCAGGTGGGCGGCCTCGTTGACCAGCGAGAACACCAGGCGCTGGACGATCTCCTCGTCGCTGATGGCGCGCGGGGTGATGCCCTGGTCGGCGCGGTGCTTCTCGATCAGCTCCAGCACCACCGGCGAGGGGATCGCGTCGCGCTTGCCCGCCTGGTAGTCGTACCAGCCGGCGCCGGTCTTCTGGCCGAAGCGGCCCAGCTCGCACAGCAGGTCGGCGGTCTTGGAGTAGCGCAGGTCGGGGCGCTCGGCGGCGCGACGCTTGCGGATGTACCAGCCGATGTCGTTGCCGGCCAGGTCACCCATGCGGAACGGGCCCATGGCAAAGCCGAACTTCTCGACCGCCTTGTCCACCTGCTGCGGGGTGCAGCCCTCGTCCAGCAGAAAGCCGGCCTGGCGGCTGTACTGCTCGATCATGCGGTTGCCGATGAAGCCGTCGCACACGCCCGAGACCACGCAGGTCTTGCGGATCTTCTTGCCCAGGGCCATGACCGTGGCGAGCACGTCCTTGGCGGTGGCGCTGCCGCGCACCACCTCGAGCAGCTTCATGACGTTGGCCGGGCTGAAGAAGTGCATGCCGATCACGTCCTGCGGGCGCTTGGTGAAGGCGGCGATCTTGTTCAGGTCCAGGGTGGAGGTGTTGGAGGCCAGGATCGCGCCGGGCTTCATCACCCGGTCGAGCTGCTCGAACACCGCCTTCTTGACGTCCAGGTCCTCGAACACCGCCTCGATCACCAGGTCGGCGTCGCCGATGGCGTCGTAGCTCAGCGTGGTGCTCAGCAGGCCCATGCGCTGACCGAACTTCTCTTCGGACAGCTTGCCCTTCTTGACCTGGGCCTCGTAGTTCTTGCGGATCGTGGCCACGCCGCGGTCCAGCGCTTCCTGCTTCATCTCGAGGATGACCACCGGGATGCCGGCGTTGAGGAAGTTCATGCTGATGCCGCCGCCCATGGTGCCGGCGCCGATCACCGCCACCTTGGCCACCGCGCGCAGCGGGGTGTCCTCTGGCACGTCGGGGATCTTGCTGGCGGCGCGCTCGGCGAAGAAGGCGTGGCGCAGGGCCTTGCACTCGGGGGTGGTCATCAGGCCGATGAAGCGCTGCAGCTCATAGGCCATGCCGTCGTCGAACTTCTTTTTCAGCGAAGCCTCGACCGCGTCCACGCAGACCCCCGGTGCCGGGAAGTGGCGCGCCATGCCCTTGACCATGTTGCGGGCGAACTGGATGTAGCCGTCCGGGTTCTCGTGGCGCACCTTCAGGTCGCGCACCAGGGGCAGCGGGCGCACCGCGGCCTTCTCCTGGGCCAGGGCGATCGCGCCCTCGAGCAGGTCGCCTTCGACCAGGCGGTCGAACAGCTTCTGGCCCGGCGCGCTGGCCAGCAGCTCGCTCTTGACCGGCTCGCCGCTGACGATCATGTTGAGCGCGGTCTCCACGCCCAGCACGCGCGGCAGGCGCTGGGTACCGCCGGCGCCGGGGATCAGGCCGATCTTGACCTCGGGCAGCGCGATGCTGGCGCCCGGCGCGGTGACGCGGTAGTGGCAGCCCAGGGCCAGCTCCAGACCGCCGCCCATGGCCACCGAGTGGATGGCCGCCACGATGGGCTTGGTGCACAGCTCGCAGGCGCGGATCAGGTCCAGCAGGTTGGGCGCGGCCATGGCCGAGGGCTTGCCGAACTCCTTGATGTCCGCACCACCCGAGAAGGCCTTGCCGGCGCCGGTGATGACGATGGCGGTGACCAGGGGATCGGCCTGCGCGGCCTCGAGGCCCTGGGCCACGCCCAGGCGGGTGGCATGGCCCAGGCCGTTGACCGGCGGGTTGTCCAGGGTGATCACGGCCACCGGGCCGCGGACTTCGTAGCGGGCAGTCATCTCAACGGGTCCTTTCAGAGGCGAGATCCGCGACGGGCGGAATCAAATAGAACGATCGTTCGATTCTAGAAACGGCACGGGGGCCGAGCTTGTCCCTGTGGCGACAGCGCGACCCCCGTGAAAACCCCCGACCGCGCAGACACACGGCCGACACGTGGTGCTCAGACCTCGAGCCATTCCTTCCGGACATAGCTGTCGGCCTTGAGCCCGGCAGGCGTGCCCTCGAAGACGATGCGGCCGTGGCCCATCACCAGGCAGCGCTCGGAGACCTCGAGCGCGATGGTCAGCTTCTGCTCGACCAGCAGCACGCTGATGCCGCGCCGCTTGAGCTCGCGCAGGTACTCGGCCACCAGTTCGACGATCTTGGGCGCCAGGCCCTCGGTGGGCTCGTCGATCATGATCAGGTCGGGGTCGCCCATCAGCGTGCGGCACAGGGTGAGCATCTGCTGTTCGCCACCCGAGAGCACGCCGGCCTCGGTGTGCTGGCGCTCCTTCAGGCGCGGGAACATCTGGTACATGTCGTCGAAGTCCCAGCGCCCCTTCTTCTGGCCGCTCTTCTGGCCCAGCAGCAGGTTCTGGTGCACCGTGAGCTTGGGGAAGATGTCGCGGTTCTCGGGCACGTAGCCGATGCCCTGGTGGGCGATCTCGAAGGCCTTGCGACCCACCAGCTGCTGGCCGCGCCAGTGGATGTCACCGGTGGCGTCCACCAGGCCCATGATGGCCTTGACCGTGGTCGAGCGGCCGGAGCCGTTGCGCCCCAGCAGGCTGACGATCTCGCCCTGCCCCACCGCCATGGACACGCCATGCAGCACATGGCTCTTGCCATAGTAGGCGTGGACGTTGCTCAGTTTCAGCAGTTCTGCCGCCATGTCGTCAGGCCTCCGCCGCCTGGGTCTCGGCCAGCACGCTGCCGAGGTAGGCCTCCTGCACGCGGGCGTTGGCCCGCACGGCCTCGGGGGTGTCGAAGGCGATCACCTCGCCATAGACCAGCACCGCGATGCGGTCGGCCAGGCCGAACACCACGCCCATGTCGTGCTCCACGGTCAGCAGGGTCTTGCCCACGGTCACCTCGCGGATGAGCTGGATGAAGCGCTTGGTCTCGCTCTTGCTCATGCCGGCGGTGGGCTCGTCGAGCAGGATCACGCTGGAGCCGCCGGCGATGGTGATGCCGATCTCCAGCGCGCGCTGCTCGGCGTAGGTCAGGTTCATGGCCAGCTGGTCGCGCCGCTTGTCCAGCTTGATCATCTCCAGCACTTCCTCGGCGCGGTCGTTGACCTCGTGCAGGTCGGCCAGGAAGCGCCAGAAGCTGTAGCGCTGCTTCATGGACCACAGCACCGCGCAGCGCAGGTTCTCGAACACGCTCAGGCGGGTGAACAGGTTGCTGACCTGGAAGCTGCGCGACAGGCCGCGGCGGTTGATCTCGTAGGGCGGCAGGCCGTCGATGCGCTGGCCGTGCAGGCGGATCTCGCCGCTGCTCAGGCCGAAGCGCCCCGAGATGAGGTTGAACAGGGTGGACTTGCCGGCGCCGTTGGGGCCGATGATGGCCACGCGCTCACCGGGCTTCACCTGCAGCGTGGCGCCGCGGATGATCTCGGTCTTGCCGAAGCGCTTGCGCGCGTCGAGCAGCTCCAGGGCATAGGGCGATTCGGCGGCGCTCACAGGGTCTCCCTCCGCTTGATTTCCTTCTCGATCTCTTCCTGCACCTCGCCCCACTGTCGGGCGAACTGGCGGCGGGCCAGCTCGAACAGGGCGACGCCGGTGAGCGTGACGAACACCGCGCCGGTCCAGGCGTCGGCGCCGTGCGCATTGATGGTGGCGCCCATGAAGGGCAGTTGCGGGCCCAGGGCCGCGTTGAGCTGCAGGTGGTAGACCATCTCGATCATGGCGGCGATGCCCAGCACCACCGCGGCACCGGCGCCGCCCAGGGCCAGGTAGGCGGTCCAGAGCTGGCGCAGCTTGCCGAAGGCTGCCACCCGAAGGTTCATCATGATCAGGCTGGCGAAGCCGCCCGGGGCGTACATCACCATGAACAGGAAGACCAGGCCCAGGTAGAGCAGCCAGGCCTTGGTGAGCTCGGACAGCAGCACCAGGGCCACCACCATCAGCACCGCACCCAGGATGGGGCCGAAGAAGAAGGTGGCGCCCCCCAGGAACACGAACAGCAGGTAGGCCCCCGAGCGGGCCGCGCCCACCACCTCGGCGGTGACGATCTCGAAGTTGATCGCCGACAGGCCGCCCGAGATGCCGGCGAAGAAGCCGGAGATCATGAAGGCCAGGAAGCGCACGTTCTGGGTGGAGTAGCCGATGAACTCGACCCGCTCCGGGTTGTCGCGCACCGCGTTCAGGATGCGGCCCAGCGGGGTACGGGTCAGGGCGAACATGGCGGCGGTGCAGACGAAGCAGTAGACCGCGATGAGGTAATAGACCTGGATCTGCGGGCCGAAGCTGATGCCCATCACCTTCTCGCCCACCACCCGGTTGGCCGAGACGCCGCCCTCACCGCCGAAGAACTCGGGGATCATCAGCGACATCGACCACACCAGCTCGCTCACGCCCAGCGTGATCATCGCGAAGGTGGTGCCCGACTTCTTGGTCGTGACCCAACCCAGCAGCGCGGCGAACGCCAGGCCGGCCAGACCGCCCACCAGGGGAATCAGGCTGACCGGGATCGCGAACTCGCCCGCCCCCACCTTGTTGAGGGTGTGGATCGCCAGGTAGCTGCCCAGGCCGCTGTAGACCGCATGCCCGAAGCTGAGCATGCCGCCCTGCCCCAGCAGGATGTTGTAGGCCAGGCAGACGATGATGCCGATGCCGATCTGGCTGAGCATGGTCTGGGCGAAGCTGCTGCTCCACAGCAGCGGCGCCACGCCCAGCGCCAGGGCGTACAGCCCCCAGATCAGGATGCGGCCGACGTTCCAGGGCTTGAAGTGGAAATTGGGACGGGATTCCCGGGTGTGGTGCATGTCAGGGTTCTCGCTGGCGTGGGTGCGTCGGGCTTGTCAGCTCTCACGGGTCCCGAGCAGGCCCTTGGGGCGCAGGATCAGGATCAGCACCAGCAGCAGGTAAGGCAGGATCTGCGCGGTCTCGGACAGCTTGATGCGCAGCAGCGGGTAGAGCGGGCTGTCGGGGCCGACGACCCAGCCCAGGTGCCGGAACACGTCGACGCCGTTGGCGTCCACGGTCAACGGCAGGGTCTGGACCAGGCCCACCACCAGCGAGCCCACGAAGGCCCCGGCCAGCGAGCCCATGCCCCCGATCACGATGACCGCGAAGATGATCGGGCCGATGTTGGCCATGTTGGGCTCGGTGACGAAGGTGACGCCGCCGATGACGCCGGCCAGGCCGGCCAGCGCGCAGCCGCTGCCGAAGACCAGCATGAACACCCGGGGCACGTTGTGGCCCAGGGCCTCGGCCATCTCGGGGTGGGTCAGCGCTGCCTGGATCACCAGGCCGATGCGGGTGCGGGTCAGCAGCAGCCACAGCGACAGCAGCATGCCCAGGGCCACCACCGCCATGAAGGCGCGGGTGAGCGGAAAGCGCGAGCAGGCCGCCCCCACCGCGTTGCAGACCTCGGCCGGGGCCGCCCCCAGGGCCAGCGACAGGCCGGTCTGGGCGCTTTGCACGACGGTGAAGGCAGGCCCCTGCAGCCAGGCGGGCGGGTCGAAGGTGAGCGGCGAGCGGCCCCAGACCAGCGCCACCACCTCGCCCACCACGTAGGTCAGGCCGAAGGTGATCAGCAGTTCGGGGACGTGGCCGAACTTGTGCACCCGGCGCAGCGCGGTGCGCTCGAACAGCGCGCCCAGCACCCCCACCAGCAGCGGCGAGACCACCAGCGCCGCCGTGAAACCGATCAGCCCGGTCAGGGTGTAGGCGATGTACGCCCCGACCATGTAGAAGCTGGCGTGGGCGAAATTGAGCACGCCCATCATGCTGAAGATCAGCGTCAGGCCCGAGCTCAGCATGAACAGCAGCAGCCCGGAGCTGAGGCCGTTGAGCAGGTTGATGAGGATCTGGTCCACGACAGGGGGCAGGCGCAGGAATGGAAAGGCCCGGCGGAGGCACGCTCCTCCGGGCCCGCGGGTGGGATGTCAGGCCGGCCCGGTGCCGGGCCGGCCGGGATGGGCGCTCAGGGGCGCTTCATCTGGCACGAGGTGGGCGTGCTGGCCACGTAGGGGTCGTAGGCCTTGGCCGAGGCGAAGGTGTAGCCGGTGTTCTCGACGTTGTACGGGTTCTTGGCGTCGGTCTTCTGCCACACCGAGATGAACAGGCCCTGCTGCAGTTGGTGGTCGGTCTTGCGCATCTCGACCTCGCCGTTGAAGCCCTTGAACTTCAGGCCCTCGAAGGCGGCGGCCACCTTGACCGGGTCGGTCGACTTGGCCTTGGCCATGGCCGTGGACAGGCCCAGCAGCTCGTTGTAGACGGCCTGGGTGTACATGTCGTCGTTGAACTTGGCCTTGAACTGATCGCTCAGCTTGCCGATCTCGCCCGGGAGGTTGGAGTGGCCGTAGGCGGTCATGTAGACGCGGCCGGCGGCACCGGCACCCAGCGCGGTGGGGGCGCCGCTGACCGAGGCGTAGTAGGTGTGGAACTTGACGTTCAGGCCGGCGTCGTTGGCCGCCTTGACCAGCAGGGTCAGGTCGGAGCCCCAGTTGCCGGTGATCACGGTGTCGGCGCCGGAGGCCTTGATCTTGGCCACGTAGGGCGCGAAGTCCTTGACCTGGGCCAGCGGGTGCAGGTCGTCGCCGACGATCTGCACGTCCGGGCGCTTGCGGGCCAGGATTTCCTTGGCGAACTTGCTGACCTGCTGGCCGTGCGAGTAGTTCTGGTTGATCAGGTAGACCTTCTTGACCTCGGGCTGGTCCTTCATGAAGGTGGTCATGGCCTCCATCTTCATGGAGGTGTCGGCGTCGAAGCGGAAGTGCCAGTAGCTGCACTTGCTGTTGGTCAGGTCCGGGTCCACCGCGGCGTGGTTGAGGTAGATCACCTCCTTGCCGGGGTTGCGCTCGTTGTGCTTGTTGACCGCGTCCACCAGGGCCAGCGCCACCGACGAGCCGTTGCCCTGGGTGATGTAGCGCGCGCCCTGGTCGATCGCCGACTTCAGGGCGTTCAGGCTTTCGGCCGGGCTGAGCTTGTTGTCGATCGCGATGATCTCGAACTTCACGCCGGCGGGGTTGCTCTTGTTGAAGTGCTCGGCCAGGAACTGGAAGGTCTTGACCTGGTTCTGCCCCACCGGCGCCATCAGGCCGCTGAGCGGGTCGATCCAGGCGATCTTCACGGTCTCGCCCTTCTGGGCGAAGGCCGTGCTGCAGGACAAGGCCAAGGTGGCGCCGAGGCCCAGGGCGGTCAGCTGGTGCGTGAACTTCATCCGTGTCTCCTGTGTCGCGTGAGTGTGTCGGAATCGACCGTCACGAACGGTAGCGGATGGCATCACGCAGGGGCTTCAGGGACTACCACTAAAGCCTGTCGCAGGCGGGACAAAGGGCCCCAAATGACCCGCTGACCGCACCGGCATGGGGCCTGAAACCCCACCGGGATCAAGGTTCAAGAGACCCGTCGCGCCGCGCGACGGGCGGCCCGACAACGCTCAGTAGGTGTACACCCCGCGGCCGCTCTTGCGGCCCAGCCAGCCCGCAGCCACCATTTCCTTGAGCAGCGGCGCCGGGCGGTACTTGGAGTCGCCGAAGGCCTCGAGGTAGACGTTCATCACCGCCAGGCAGACATCCAGGCCGATCATGTCGGCCAGGGCCAGCGGGCCGATCGGCTGGTTGCAGCCCAGCTTCATGCCGGCGTCGATGTCCTCGGCGCTGGCGGTGCCCTCGGCCAGCACGAAGAAGGCCTCGTTGATCATCGGCACCAGGATGCGGTTGACCACGAAGCCCGGTGCGTTCTTGACCGTGATCGGGGTCTTGCCCAGGCGCACGGCCAGGTCCTTGACCGCGTCGTGGGTCGCATCGCTGGTCTGCAGGCCGCGGATCAGCTCGACCAGGGCCATCATCGGCACCGGGTTGAAGAAGTGCATGCCCAGGAAGCGGTCGGGACGCTTCGTGGCCGCGGCCAGCTGGGTGATGCTGATCGAGCTGGTGTTGGTGGCGACGATGGCCTCGGGCGGCAGCAGCGCGTCGAGCTGCTGCAGGATCTTGACCTTCAGCGCCTCGTTCTCGGTGGCGGCCTCGATCACCAGCGGCGCGGCGGACAGCGCGGCGTAGTCGGTGGTGCCGCGGATGCGGGCCATCGCCGCGGCCTTGTCGGCCTCGGTCAGCTTGTCCTTCTTGATCAGGCGGTCCAGGCTGGCGGCGATCGTGGCCACGCCCTTGGCGACAGCCGCGTCCGAGATGTCGACCATCACGACGTCGATGCCGCTGACGGCACAGGCCTGCGCGATGCCATTGCCCATCGTGCCGGCGCCCACCACGCCCACGGTTCGGATGTCCATGCTTGCTTGCTCCTACAAGGGGATGCGGAAGTGAAAATGTCCCGGACCAGTCTAGCGGCGCCAGCCCCTCGGCCGGCTGACAACAAGCAGGCCGGCGAGCCGCCCGATCGCGAGGTTTGCGCCTGCTCGCGTTTTCAGAGTAGAATCTGCGTCTTTGCTGGCAAAACCGCGTGTCGATCCAGCCCCGGCAACTTCCGGAAGAACACGGCAAGCCAGGATGGCTGCCCTGGCCGGCGCCGGACACCGAGCGCATCTACCCCAAGGAAATTTCCCTCAATGACCACCATCCGCGTCAAGGAAAACGAGCCGTTCGACGTCGCTCTGCGTCGCTTCAAGCGCACCATCGAAAAGCTGGGTCTGCTGACCGAACTGCGCGCCCGCGAGTTCTACGAAAAGCCGACCGCCGAGCGCAAGCGCAAGAAGGCCGCCGCCGTCAAGCGCCACTACAAGCGCGTGCGCAGCATGCAGCTGCCCAAGAAGCTGTACTGATCCCAGTCGCTTCGGCCTGAAAAAACCCGCTGTGGGACGCCACTGCGGGTTTTTTTACGCCCGTCCCGCGCCGCTCGATGCCCGCCATGGATCCCACCCTCTTGCTTGACACGCTGCTGCGCGGCGCCGGCATCGCCCTGGCCCTGCTGCTGGCGGCCACCGTCGCCCGGCTGCCGACAGGCCGCGGCAGCAGCCGTCTGGCGGTCGCGCTGGCGCTGGGACTGGCGCTGCAGATCGTCGGCGGGCACCCCGTGCTGGAGTCGGGCCTGGCGCGTTGGCTGGTGGCGGTCTTGGTCGGCGTGGCGGTGGCCAACGCGGTGCTCTTCGTCGCCCTGGCCTGGGCCCTGTTTCGGGACGGACCGCCGCGGTGGACGGCCCTGCTCCCCGCCTGGACCGCGGCCTGGGCCCTGGGGGCCGCCAACGTGGCCCTGGGCTGCGCCCGGCGCGACGAGCCCTGGGCGGTGCTGGCCATCGGCGCGCAACGCCTGCTGCCCCTGCTGTGCGGCGTGGCGGCCCTGGCGCTGGCCGCGCGGGACTGGCGCGGCGACCTGATCGAGCCGCGGCGCCGCCTGCGCCTGCTGGTGGTGGCCGGTGGCGGCGTCTACACCCTGGCCCAACTGGCCCTGCGCCTGGGACAGCCCGGCGGCCGCCTGACCGGGCTGCCGGCCCTGGCCGACAGCGTCCTGGTGCTGCTCATGCTGGCGGCCATCGCCGCCCTGTGGCTGCAGCCCACCCGCGCCTTGGACGACTGGTCCGCACCGGCGACCCCGCCGCCGGCGCCACCCACCGCCACCACCGAGGCGCCAGCACCCGACCCGGATGACGCGCTCGTCGCGCAACGCCTGCGGCGGGCCTTGACCGAGGAGCAGGTCTGGCGCCAAGGCGACCTCAGCCTGGGCGCGCTGGCCCAGCGGTTGAACTGCCCCGAATACCGGCTGCGGCGGGTCATCCGGGACCACCTGGGCCACGGCCATTTCAACGCCTTCATCAACGCGCACCGGGTGGCCGATGCCTGCCAGGCGCTGGCCGATCCGGCGCGGCGGGCCGAGGCGGTGCTGTCCGTCGCCCTGGCAGCGGGCTTCCAGTCGATCGGCCCCTTCAACCGGGCCTTCAAGGCCGAGACCGGCCTGACCCCGACCGAGTACCGGCGCCGGCGCCTGGCCGATTCCTGAAATCAGCCCCTCCGGGCTGGCCGATTCATGAAGCCGGCCAGACACCGTGGGCGTCTGCGGCCACGCTGCGGTCCGCGGCGGTCGTCGCCGCACCAGGAGCGCCCCGATGAAATCCCTCCGACACCTGCTGGCGGCTGCCGGTCTGCTCGGCCTGATCGGCTTGTCCACCCCCGCGGCCCGTGCCGGCACCGGCCTGAGCCAACTGCCGCCCGCCGGCGACGACGGACCGGTCACCGTCCTGTACCCGAGCGACAGTCCGCCGCGCCCCGAGCGCACCGGCTGGACGCAGACCGCCCTGGCCCGTGACGGCGTCCCCGGCGCCGGCAACGGCCGCCTGGTGGTGCTGTCACACGGCTCGGGCGGCAACCCCTGGGTGCACCTGGACCTGGCGCAGCGGCTCGTCGCCGCCGGCTTCGTGGTGGCACTGCCGCAGCACCAGGGCGACCACAGCGGCGACCCCTCCCGCCCCGGCCCGGACAGCTGGACGCGTCGACCGGGCGAGGTCAGCCGGGCCATCGACGCGGTGCTCGCCGATGGACGCTGGCCCGGCCTTGACCCGCAGCGGGTGGGCCTGTGGGGCCTGTCAGCGGGCGGTCACACCGCCCTCAGCCTGGCCGGCGGGCGGTGGTCTCCGGCGCGCTTCGAGGCGCACTGCCAGGCCCACCTGGACGAGGATTTCGCGGCCTGCGCGGGTTTGTACGCCGAACTCGATGGCGGCCCGCTCGATGGCCTCAAGCGCGGCGTGGCCCGTCTGGTGCTGCGCGGGCGATTCGCCGGCGACGATCGGCTGCGCGACGACCGGGACCCGCGCCTGCAGGCCATCGTCGCCGTGGTACCGATGGCAGCCGACTTCGAGCCCGAGTCGCTGCAGCGGCCGCGGGTGCCGCTGGCGCTGGTCAACGCCGCACACGACCGCTGGCTGAAGCCGGGCCTGCATGGGCTGCGCGTGCTCCGGGATTGCCTGGGCTGTGAGGACCTGGGCCTGCTCGACACGGGTGGGCACGGCGCCGGCTTGTCGCCGATGCCGCCGCTGGACGGCCTGGCCTTGCGGCTGATCGGCGATCCATCCGGCTTCGACCGGGCCCGGATCGTGCCGGAGCTGCAGGCGCGCGAAGTCGCCTTCTTCGTCCGGCACCTGCTGCCCTGAGCGGCTCAGCGGCTCAGCGGCTCAGCCGCCCAGCCGCCCCGCGAGGTCCTGCGCGGCCTCGGTCAGCGCGGCCTCCAGGTCTTCGCGCAGCGGGTGCTGGGCCCGCCACTGCGGCCGCACCAGCGCCACGTGAAAGGGGATGGACACCGACAGCGGCCGCACCAGCAGCCCGGGCCCGGCCATCTCCAGGGCCGTCAGGGGGTTGACGATGCCCAGGCCCAGGCCCTGTCGCACCAGCGCACAGACCGACACCGCGCTGGGCGTGTCCAGGCGCAGCTGCCGCGCCACGCCGTGCTGGGCGAACACCGCATCGATCTGCTGCCGATAGGGATCGGTCGGGGCCAGGCTGACGAAGGGCTGGTCGGCGAAGTCCGCCGGCGTCAGCACGGGGCGCGCCGCCAGCGGGTGGCCCGCCGGCAGCACCGCCACCTCGTCGGCGACCAGCAGGGTCTGCAGGGCGCAGGCCACCGGCGCCTCGTGGCGCTCGACCAGGCCCAGGTCGAAGCGCTGCTCGGTGAGTGCCGCCTCCAGCTGCGGCGACTCGATCGGCAACAGGCTCACGCTGGCCTGCGGCTGGCGAACGGCGAAACGCCGGATCGCATCGGGCAGCAGCGCGTGGGCCAGGGCGGGCAGGCAGGCCAGCTGCACCCGGCCCTGGGCGAAGTGCCGCAGGGCCTGCGCGGTGGCCGCGATGCGCTCCAGCCCGACGTAGGACGCGTTCACCTCCTCCAGCAGCGCCAGGGCCCGGGCGGTGGGACGCAGCCGCCCCTTGACCCGGTCGAACAGCTGCAGGCCGCTGACCTGCTCCAGCCGGGCCAGCTCGCGGCTGATGGTGGGCTGGGAGGTGTGGAGCTGCTCGGCGGCGCGGGTGACGTGGCCGGTGGCCATCACGGCGCGGAAGACCTCGATCTGACGGTGGGTCAACTCCATATCAGCTTTGAATAGATGACCGACAAAATCATATTTTGCAATATGAACCAGCGCGCGCATCATCGCGCCCATGAACCCGTTCTCCGACACCACCCTCCGCGCCCTCGCGGCCCAGCACGGCACGCCGCTGTGGGTCTACGACGCGGCCACGGTCCGCCAGCGCATCGCCGACCTGCGCGCCTTCGACACCATCCGCTTCGCCCAGAAGGCCAACTCCAACACCCACCTGCTGCGCCTGATGCGCGAACAGGGCGTGGTGGTCGACGCGGTCTCTCGCGGCGAGATCCTGCGCGCCCTGGCCGCCGGCTACACCGCCGACACCGCCGCCTGCGGCGCCAGCGGCATCGTCTTCACCGCCGACCTGTTCGACGCGGCGACGCTGGCCACCGTGGTCGAGCACCGCGTGCCGGTGAATGCCGGGTCGATCGACATGCTGCACCAGCTGGGCGCCGCCTCGCCCGGCCACGCCGTGTGGCTGCGCATCAACCCCGGCTTCGGCCACGGCCACAGCAACAAGACCAACACCGGCGGTGAGCACAGCAAGCATGGCATCTGGCACGACCAGCTCGACGCCGCGCTGGCCGCAGTGCGCCAGCACGGCCTGCGCCTGGTCGGTCTGCACATGCACATCGGCTCGGGGGTGGACTACGGCCACCTGCAGCAGGTCTGCCAAGCCATGGTCGACCTGGTCAAGCGCGCCGGCTGCGACCTGCAGGCCATCTCGGCCGGCGGTGGCCTGTCGATTCCCTACCGCGAGGGCGATGCCCGCATCGACACCGCCCACTACTTCAGCCTCTGGGATGCTGCGCGCCAGGCCGTGGCCGCGCACCTGGGCCACCCGGTGCACCTCGAGATCGAACCCGGCCGCTACCTGGTGGCCGAGGCCGGCGTGCTGCTGACCGAGGTGCGCGCCACCAAGCCGGTCGGCCGCAACCATTTCACCCTGGTGGACGCCGGTTTCTCGGACCTGATGCGCCCGTCCATGTACGGCGCCTTCCACGGCATGAGCCTGATCCCGGCCGACGACGCCCCGCGCGCGACCGTGGACACGGTGGTCGCCGGCCCGCTGTGCGAGTCCGGCGACGTCTTCACCCAGGCCGACGGCGGGGTGGTGCTCAGCCGCGCCCTGCCCGAGGCCCGCGTGGGCGACCTGCTGGTGCTGCATGACGCCGGGGCCTACGGCGCCTCGATGTCCAGCAACTACAACAGCCGCCCGCTGGCGGCGGAGGTGCTGGTCGACGGCGAGCAGTCCCGCCTGATCCGCCGCCGCCAGACGGTGGACGAGCTGCTGGCCCTCGAGGCCCTGTGAGCGCCGGCGGGCCCCGCGGGGCCCGCCGGCTTTGCGACAATGGCCGGCTGATCCTGACTGTCCCAGACAACGCCTGCCATGAGCCTCAAAGAACGCATCACCGAAGACATGAAGGCCGCGATGCGCGCCAAGGACGCCGAGCGCCTGTCCACCATCCGCCTGCTGCTGGCGGCCTGCAAGCAGAAGGAAGTGGACGAGCGCGTCGAGCTCGACGACGCGATGGTCGTCGGCCTGGTCGACAAGCTGATCAAGCAGCGCAAGGACTCGGTCACCGCCTTCGAGCAGGCCGGCCGCACCGACCTGGCCGCCAAGGAGGCCGCCGAGATCACCGTGCTGCAGGCCTACCTGCCCGCGCGCCTGGGCGCCGACGAGATCGCCGCCGAGGTCGCCCGCATCGTGGCCGAGGTGGGTGCCACAGGCCCCGGCGACATGGGCAAGGTGATGGGCGCCGTCAAGGCCCAACTGGCCGGCAAGGCCGACATGGGCCTGGTGTCGGCCGCGGTCAAGGCCGCGCTGACCCAGTGAGGAGCCCCGCATGAGCCTGCCCATCAACCCGATCGCGGCCGACCTCTGCGTCGCGCCTCAGCTGACCCCCGAGGCCATGGCCGAGGCCGCCCGCATGGGCTTCAAGGCGGTCGTCAACAACCGCCCCGACTTCGAGCACGGCCCGGACCAGCCGACCAGCGCCCAGGTGCAGGCCGCGGCCGAAGCCGCCGGCCTGGTCTACCGCCACCTGCCGGTGGCCGGCGGCTACCAGTCGCCCGAGGAGATCGCCGCCTTCGCGCAGCTGCTGGCCGAGTTGCCGCGCCCCTTGCTCTGCTTCTGCCGCTCGGGCGCCCGCTCGACCAAGCTGTACCTGCAGGCCACGGCGGGCTGAGCCCGCCCGACGCTCCGGCCGCCGCGGAAAAATATTCGCGCCCAGCCACTAGCGTTTCCCCTGAGCCGGCATGAATCGCGACACCATGTCACGAAAGCTGCCGCTACATTTCCCGAGCCCGCGCCGCGGACCGAATCCGGTCCCCGGCGCATTGTTCTGTCCGCCCCACTCCGGAGTCCCCCGTGACGGCACTTCTCAATCTTTCCCGCATGATCGATGCGCTCAGTGAGCGTGTCGGCCGCTGGACCTCCTGGCTGGTTCTGGCCGCGGTGGTCATCAGTGCCGGCAACGCCATCGTGCGCAAGGCCTTCAGCGTCGGCTCGAACGCCTTCCTTGAAATCCAGTGGTACCTGTTCGCCGCCGTCGTGCTGCTGGGCGCCGGCTACACGATGCTGCGCCAGGAACACGTCAAGATCGACGTGGTCCTGGGCAAGTTCTCCAAGCGCACCCAGATCAAGGTCGAGATCTTCGGCATCGTGGTCTTCCTGATGCCCTTCGTGATCGCGGTCGTGGCCCTGGTCACGCCCCTGGTCATCAAGGCCTACACCTCAGGCGAGATGTCCAGCAACGCCGGCGGCCTGATCCGCTGGCCGGTGTACGCCCTGGTGCCGCTGGGCTTCTCTCTGTTGGGCCTGCAGGGCCTGTCCGAACTGATCAAGCGCGTCGCCTTCCTGAAGGGTCTGATCGAGGACCCGACCCAGCGCAAGCAGCAGAAGACGGCCGAGGAGGAACTGGCCGAAGTCATCCGCGCCCGTGAGGAAGGAGCCCAGAAGTGATTGAATTCCTGAGCGCCAACATGGCGCCCGTCATGTTCGGCGGGTTGATCATCTTCCTGCTGATGGGCTTCTCGGTCGCCTTCTCGCTGGCGGCTTGCGGCCTGTTCTTCGGCTTCGTCGGCATCGAGCTGGGCATCCTGCCCGCCTCGCTGATGCAGGCCCTGCCGCTGCGCGTGTTCGGCATCATCCAGAACGACACGCTGCTGGCGATCCCGTTCTTCACCTTCATGGGCCTGATCCTGGAGCGCTCCGGGATGGCCGAGGACCTGCTCGACACCATCGGCCAGCTGTTCGGCCCGATCCGTGGCGGCCTGGCCTTCGCGGTGATCTTCGTGGGCGCGATGCTGGCGGCCACCACCGGCGTGGTGGCGGCCTCGGTGATCTCGATGGGTCTGATCTCGCTGCCGATCATGCTGCGCTACGGCTACGACCGGCGCATCGCCTCGGGCGTGATCGCGGCCTCGGGCACGCTGGCCCAGATCATCCCGCCCTCGCTGGTGCTGATCATCATGGCCGACCAGCTCGGCCGCTCGGTGGGCGACCTGTACAAGGGCGCCTTCCTGCCCGGCTTCGTGCTGACCGGCCTGTACGTCGGCTTCATCGTCCTGGTCGCGATGTTCCGCCCGACCTGGGTGCCTGCCCTGCCACCTGAGGCGCGCACGATCCGTGAGGACAATGGCACCTCCGGCCTGCGCTCGCTGCTGGCGCTGCTGGTGGTGTCGGTGGGTGCCGCGATGGTCTTTGCCAAGACCCGCCCCGACACCATGCCGACCGACGAGCTGATCGTGCTGTCGATGTGCGTGGGCGTGGCCGTGGCCTTCGTGCTGGCCGTGGTGAACAAGGTCACCGGGATGGGCCTGCTCTCGCGCATGGCCGAGCGGGTCACCTTCGTGCTCATCCCGCCGCTGGGCCTGATCTTCCTGGTCCTGGGCACCATCTTCCTGGGCATCGCCACCCCGACCGAAGGCGGCGCGATGGGTGCGGTGGGTGCGCTGGCCATGGCGATCAGCCGCCAGCGCCTGTCGATGCACCTGCTCAAGCAGGCGATGGACTCGACCATGAAGCTGTCGTGCTTCGTGGTGTTCATCCTGCTGGGCTCGACCGTCTTCAGCCTGACCTTCCAGGGCGTGGACGGCCCGCATTGGGTGGAACACCTGCTGACCAGCCTGCCGGGCGGCCAGATGGGGTTCCTGATCGTGGTGAACATCCTCATCTTCGTCCTGGCCTTCTTCCTGGACTTCTTCGAGCTGTCCTTCATCGTGGTCCCGCTGCTGGGCCCGGTGGCCGAGAAGCTGGGCATCGACCTGGTCTGGTTCGGCGTGCTGCTGGCGGTCAACATGCAGACCTCCTTCATGCACCCGCCCTTCGGCTTTGCGTTGTTCTACCTGCGCAGCGTGGCCCCGGTCGACAAGTACAAGGACAAGGTCACCGGCAAGGAGACTGCACCGGTCACCACCGGCCAGATCTACTGGGGCTCGGTCCCCTTCGTGATCATCCAGATCATCATGGTCGGCCTGATCATCGCCTTCCCCAACCTGGTGTCCGGCGGACTGGACAAGAAGGCCGAGCTCGACACCAGCAACGTGGTGATCGAGGTCCAGCCCGACGAGGACGGTGGCAAGAAGGAGATGGACACCGACGCCCTGTTCGGCAAGCCTGCCAGCGGCCCCGAAGGCAAGGAGGCCGATCCGATGGACGCCTTCAAGGACGACGCCGCCAAGAAGTGATCGCCGCGGGAGGGGGCGCAGGCCTCCTCCGCATGTACCCCGCCCCATCGCCGCCCGCGCGCATCCCCGGATGCCGCGGGCGGTTTGCCTTGTGAAAGGCGAACGCGGGACGCGGCCGCTTCCCCCCAAATGAAAAAGGGGCCCTGCAACGCAAGGCCCCTTGAACAGGTCTGGAGCGGGCCCCTCGGGGCCCTGCCATCAGAACTTCTGTTGCTGCATGAAGTCGTCGAAGCCGGCTTCGGCAAAGCGGAACCACAGGTTCTGCTCGGCACGGAACTTGGCGTAATCGTCGTAGACCTTCTTCCAGTTCGGGTTCTTGGCCGACAGCTCGCTGTACAGCGCCATCGACTCCTTGAACGCGGCCTCCATCACTTCCTTGGGGAAGCGGAACAGCTTGGTGCCACCGGCCACCAGCTGGCGCAGCGCACCCGGGTTGCGGGCGTCGTACTTGCTCTGCATGTCCACGTGGGCGTAGGCGGCCGCGGCGCGGATGATGGCCTGGTACTCGGGCGTCAGGCCTTCGAAGGCCTTGGCGTTGATGAAGAAGTCCAGCTGCGGACCACCTTCCCACCAGCCCGGGTAGGCGTAGTGGGGCGCGACCTTGTTGAAGCCCAGCTTCTGGTCATCGTAGGGGCCGATCCATTCGGCCGCGTCGATGGTGCCCTTCTCGAGCGACTGGTAGATCTCGCCGCCGGGGATGTTCTGGGGCACGCCGCCCAGGCGCTCCACCACCTTGCCGGCGAAGCCGCCGACGCGGAACTTCAGGCCCTTCATGTCGGCCAGCGAGGTGACCGGCTTGCGGTACCAGCCGCCCATCTGGGCACCGGTGTTGCCGCCGGGGAAGTTGACGATGTTGAAGTTCTTGTAGAACTCGCGCATCAGCTTCAGGCCGTTGCCCTCGAACATCCAGGCCGACATCTGACGGCTGTTCAGGCCGAAGGGAATGGCGCAGCCCAGGGCGAAGGTCTCGTCCTTGCCGAAGAAGTAGTAAGGCGCGGTGTGCGCCATCTCGACGGTGCCGTTCTGCACGCCGTCGACGACGCCGAAGGCGGGCATCAGTTCACCGCCGGCGTGGATCGAGATCTGGAACTTGCCGCCACTCATCGCGGCCACTTGCTTGGAGAACTCCTCGGCGGCGCCGAAGATGGTGTCCAGAGACTTCGGGAAGCTCGAAGCCAGGCGCCAGCGGATGTTGGCCTGGGCCTGGACGATGGCGGGCGCCGTGCCGGCGGCCAGCACGCCGGCCAAGCCGGCACCACGAACAAAGGAACGACGTTCCATGAGGGTGAACTCCTGTAGAAGGGGACCGCGACAGAGGTGTCGGTCGAACGATTCTAGGAGTGCGTCGCCAACCGGCGCCGGAGGGGTTTCCCCCGAGGTTCACCCCAAGGCCGGATAAATTTTCCGGCCCGACCGGAATCAGCCTCAGCTGCCCGCCACCTTCATGCGTTCGAGCAGCATCGAGCCGATGGTCTTGCCACCCAGCGTGTAGGCGTCGGCACCGACCGCCACCACGCCTCGGAACATGTCACGCAGGTTGCCGGCGATGGTCACCTCGTGCACCGGGTGCACGATCCGCCCGTTCTCGACCCAGTAGCCCGCCGCCCCGCGGGAGTAGTCACCCGTCACCGGGTTCACGCCCTGCCCCATCAGCTCGGTCACGAACAGCCCCCGACCAAGCTTGCGCAGCATCTGCTCGAGGTGGTCGCCCGGCCGGGTCAGTCGGCTGCGCAGGACCAGGTTCTGCGAGCCGCCGGCATGCCCGGTGGTGCGCATGCCCAGCTTGCGGGCCGAGTAGCTGGACAGGAAGTAGCCCTGCACCACGCCGGCCTCGACGACCTGGCGCGCCCGGGTGCGCACGCCCTCGTCGTCGAAGGGTGCGCTGGCCTTGCCCCGCACCACGAAGGGGTCTTCGAGGACATCGATGTGCGGCGCCCACACGGCCTGCCCCAGGCTGTCGGCCAGGAAGGTGGCCTTGCGGTAGAGCGCGCCGCCACTGACGGCCTGCACGAAGGAGCCGAGCAGGCCGGCCGCGGCGGTGTTCTCGAACAGCACCGGCACCTCGCAGGTGCGGATCTTGCGCGCATGAAGGCGGGCCAGCGCGCGCTCGGCGGCGTAGCGGCCGACGGCCTCGGGCGAGGCCAGCTGCAACGCGTCGCGCTCGGAGGTGTACCAGTAGTCACGCTCCATCTCGGCGCCGGTGCCGGCGATGGGCGAGACCGACAGCGAGTGGCGCGAGCTGGCGTAGCCGCCCCGGAACCCGCGGCTGTTGCCGGCCCAGAAATGGGACTGCTGGGCCGAGACCGAACCGCCCTCGGAGTTGGCGATGCGCGCATCCACCGACAGCGCGGCGTCCTCGGCCCGGCGCGCCAGCGAGGCGGCCTCGTCGGCGTCCACGGCCCAGGGGTGGAACAGGTCCAGGTCGCGCCGGGCGTCCTCGGGGCTGATCAGGTCCTCGGCCTCGGGCAGGCCGGCGGCCGGGTCCTCGGCGGTGAAGCGCGCGATGTCGAAGGCGGCCTTGACGGTCTGCTCCAGCGCGGCGCGGGAGAAGTCGGAGCTGCTGGCGTTGCCGCGGCGCTGGCCCAGGTAGACCGACACGCCCACCGACTTGTCGCGGTTGCGCTCGACGTTCTCGACCTCGCCCTTGCGCACCGACACCGACAGACCGGCGCCTTCGGAGACCTCGACCCCGGCGTCGCTGGCCCCCTGGGCCCGGGCCATCGCGAGCACGTCCTCGACGATCTGCTGGAACTGTTCGCGGGAGTAGGCAAAGCCCTGGGCGGCGGAGGTGGTCATCGGCGGGGTCGGCTGGAGGCGCCGGGGGGCGCCGTTGGAATATGCGGGACAATCATAGCCATCCCGACCCACCCCTCGACGGCACCCGATCTTCATGCGCCGCGCGCCCCCCTTCCCCGAAGCCGCCCAGGACGACGCCTTTGGCGGCCGCCCCAGCAAATCCGCGCTCAAGCGCGAGAGCCACGACCTGCAGTCCCTGGGCCAGGAGCTCAGTGAGCTGCCCGTCTCCCGCCTCGAGGCCCTGGCCCTGCCCGAGCCCCTGGCCGAGGCGCTGGCCGAGTACCGGCGCATCCGCTCCTTCGAGGGCAAGCGGCGCCAGCTGCAGGTCATCGGCAAGCTGATGCGCAAGGTCGACCCCGAGCCCCTGCGCGAGGCGGTGGCCGACTTCAAGCTCGGCGGCGCCCGTGCCACCCTGGCCCTGCACGAGGCCGAGCGCTGGCGCGAGTCGCTGCTGGCCGACGACGAGGCCCTGACCCGCTGGATGGCCGAGCACCCCGAGACCGACGCGCAGCAGCTGCGCAGCCTGGTGCGCTCGGCCCGCAAGGACGCCAAGCCCGCCGAGCCTGGCGGCGAGGTCCGCCACGGCCGCGCCTACCGCGAGCTGTTCCAGCTGGTCAAGGCGGCACTGGCGGCTGCGGCCAACGACGACACCCCCGAAGAGGACGACGGCGATGAGTGATTTCGATCCGGTGCGCATCGGCCTGGTGTCGGTCAGCGACCGCGCCAGCAGCGGCGTCTACGAGGACAAGGGCATCCCCGCCCTGCAGGAATGGCTGGGCCGCGCGCTGCGCAACCCGATCACCTGGGAGACCCGGCTGATCCCCGACGAGCAGGACGGCATCAGCGCCGCGCTGCGCGAGCTGGTCGACATCGCGCGCTGCGACCTGGTGCTGACCACCGGCGGCACAGGCCCGGCCCCGCGCGACGTGACCCCCGAGGCCACGCTGGCCGTGGCCGACAAGGTCATGCCCGGCTTCGGCGAGCAGATGCGCGCGATCAGCCTGCGCTTCGTGCCCACGGCCATCCTGTCGCGCCAGGTCGCGGTGGTCCGCGGCCAGGCCCTGGTCATCAACCTGCCCGGTCAGCCCAAGAGCATCGCCGAGACCCTTGAAGGCCTGCCCCGCGCCGAGCCGCCCGCCCCGGGCATCTTCGCCGCCGTGCCCTACTGCATCGACCTGATCGGCGGCCCCTACCTCGAGACCGTGCCCGAGGTCTGCGCCGCGTTCCGCCCCAAGTCCGCGATCCGTCCGCCCAAGGCCTGAGCCATGTCGCCCTACCGCCTGACCACCACCCGCCTCGCCTTGGCGGCCTGCCTGCTGGCAGGGACCGCGGCTCCGGCCCTCGCGGCCGAGGCCGCGCTCGCCTACACCGTGCAGCCCCGAGACACCCTGATCGGCCTGGGCAAGACCCTGCTGGTCAGCCCGCAGGCCTGGCCCGAGGTGGCCCGCCTGAACCGCCTGTCCGACCCCAACCGCATCGCGCCGGGCCAGACCCTGCAGGTGCCGCTGCGCCTGCTGCGCTCGGCCCAGGCGCCGGCGCGCATCGTCAGCGTCGAGGGCCCGGTCACGCTGGAAGGCAAACCCGCCCGCTCCGGTGACGAGGTGCAGCCGGGCCAGCGCCTGGTGGCCGAGGCCAGCGGCTCGGCCGTGCTGCAGCTGGGCGATGGCTCGCGGGTCCAGCTGACCCCGCTGACCGAAGCGGAGCTGACCGAGCACCGCCGCTTCGACCTGCGCGCCGGCACCGGCCAGGACGGCCTGTTCGCCAGCACCATGCGGCTGCTGCGCGGCTCGCTGGAGGTGGTGGCCACCAAGTTGCAGCGGGCCAAGCCCCTGGAGGTGACCACGCCCACCGCCGTGATCGGCGTGCGCGGCACCGAGTACCGGGTGCGGCACGCCGACGCCGGCTCCGGCACCGAGGTGCTGGACGGCCGGGTACAGGCCGACGTGGGCGAGCTGGGCGTGGCCCTGGCGGGCGGCTTCGGCGCCGCGCTGCAGCCCGGCCAGACGCCCCGCGCCGTGCCCCTGCTGCCGCCGCCCGATCTGTCCGGCCTGCCCGCCCGGGTCGAGCGACCGCTGATCCGGCTGCGTTTTCCCGGCACCGAGCCGGTGCGGGTGCAGCTGGCGGCCGACGAGGGCTTCAGCCGCATCGTGCGCGACGAGCGCGTGCCCGTGGGTGGCGAGCTGCGCGTGACCGGTCTGGACGACGGCACCTGGCAGCTGCGGGCCCGTCGCATCGACCCCGCCGGCATCGAAGGCCGGGATGCCCGCGCCACCGTGGTGCTCAAGGCCCGGCCCGAGCCCCCCGCCGCCATGGCACCGACCGACCGCGGCAAGGCCATGGTGGGCGAGGTCCGCTTCGCCTGGGCCGAGAACACCGAGGCCGCGGCCTACCGCCTGGAAGTCGCGTCCGACGCCGATTTCCGCCAGGTGCTGCAACGCCAGGACGGCCTGCGTGGCGGTGCAGCCGCGCTGCGCCTGGACGAGCCCGGCCCGCTGTGGTGGCGCCTGTCCAGCGTGCGGGCCAATGGCGACGCCGGTCCCTGGGGCGACCCGCAGACCCTGGAGCTGCGCGCCCAACCCACCCCGCCGCAAGCCAGCATGGACGCCGAGCGCCTGAGCCTGGCCTGGAGCGGTCGCCCCGGCGACCGCCAACAGGTGCAGCTGGCCCGTGACCCGTCCTTCAGCCAGCCCGAGGCAGAGGCCACGCTGAACCAGCCCTCGTGGCTGATCGCCCGACCGTCGCAACCGGGCACGGTGTACTTCCGCTACCGCTCGGTCGAACCCGACGGCTTCACCACGCCCTGGAGCAGCACGCTCAAGCTGGAGATCCCGCGCGACTGGCGCGACGCCGGCTGGCTGCTGCTGCCCCTGCTGCTGGGGCTCTGAGCCGCAGCCCCGACGAACACGGGCCCCGCGGGGCCCGTGTTCATGTCCGGCGTCCGGCCGACGCCCTCACTTGACCAGTCGGTTCAGGCGCTCGGCGTCGAACTGTTCGGTGGTGTGGGCCTCCTGCGGCACGCAGGGACCGGCGGGCAGCTCGCGGGCCTGGGCCGACAGCTTCTCGATCGCCTGCCACAGCAGCGCGATCTGGTGCTCGTGGGTGGAGGCGTTGTCGATCAGGCCCTTCATGGCCTGGGCAACCGGGTCGTCGCCGGCGGTCACGCCATAGGCCGAGAAGCCCATGCGGGCCGCCGCGGCCTCGCGCGCCTGGTCGGCGACGGCCTGGATGATGCGCGCCGGGTTGCCCACCGCGGTGGCGCCTGCGGGCACCGGCTTGGTGACCACCGCCCCCGAGCCGACGCGCGCGCCGGCCCCGACGGTGAAGCCGCCCAGCACCGCGGCGTTGGCCCCGACGATCACCCCCGCCTCCAGCGTGGGGTGGCGCTTGGCACCCTTGACCAGGGAGGTGCCGCCCAGGGTCACCCCCTGGTAGATCGTGCAGCCGTCGCCGATCTCGGCCATCTCGCCGATCACCACGCCCATGCCATGGTCGATGAAGACGCGGTGGCCGATGGTGGCGCCGGGGTGGATCTCGATGCCGGTGGCCCAGCGCGACAGGTGCGAGATGAAGCGCCCCAGCCATTTGAAGCCATGGCGCCAGCACCAGTTGGCGCGGCGGTGCATCACCAGCGCGTGCAGGCCCGGGTAACAGGTCAGCACCTCCCAGGTGCTGCGGGCAGCCGGGTCACGCTCGAGGATGCAGGCGATGTCTTCGCGCAGGCGGGCAAACATGGTGCGGACGGGAAAGGGAACGGGGAATCAGTGTAGCGGCGCCCCGCCGATCGCGCCGGCACCGGGCGGACACGGCCCTAGCCGCGGCCCCGCTTCTGCATCGCCCGGGCGATGCCGCGCAGGATGTGCACTTCCTCGGTCGTGGGCTGCAGCCGATTGGCCAGCTGGTTCAGGCGGGGCAGCAGCTTCTTCGGCGCGACCGGGTCCAGGAAGCCGATCTCGACCAGGGCCTCGCGCCAGTGCGCCAGCAGGCCCTGGACCGCGGCGCCATCGGCCCACTGCGGCGGTGCGGTGCGTGCCTGCACCGGAAAGCCGCCCTGGGCCTGGCGCCATTCGTAGGCCAGCAGTTGCACCGCCTGCGACAGGTTGAGCGAACCGAAGTCCGGTGCGGTGGGGATGCTCAGGCAGGCGTGGCAGCGGTAGACCTCGTCGTTGCCCAGGCCAAAGCGCTCACTGCCGAAGACGAAGGCCACGCGGTGGCCCTGGCCGGCCAGCGCGGCCAGGTGCGGCCGAGGCGCCTCGGTGGGCGGACCGAAGTCGCGTGGGGTCATGGCGGTGGCACAGGCCCAGGACACGCCGTCCAAGGCCTCGGCCAGCGTGTCCACCACACGGGCGGTGTCCAGCACGTCGTCGGCGCCGCTGGCCAGGGCACGGGTCTCCTCGTGCCCCAGCACGTCGCGCCAGCGCGGACGCACCAGCACCAGGTCATGAAAGCCCATGACCTTCATGGCCCGGGCGGTGGCCCCGACATTGCCGGCGTGGCTGGTGCCCACGAGCACGAATCGGGTGTCGTCTGGGGCGCTGGGGTGTGACATCGTGAAGGGGAAGCGAAGCAGAAAGTGGGCGACAAGGCGGTGGTGCCAACGCTACAATGCAGGGTTTGTCCGCAGGCGCTGGCTCACCGGCCCCTGACATTGTCGCTGCGGACGCGCTCTTTGGTCCTCGTTGCCCCCTTGGCTCCGCCCGCCCGCAGTGACCCTGCCAGCGGCCGGAACGTCCGCCCACCCGCCTCCACTGATCGATCCATGTCGCAGACGCTTCATCCCATGCTCAACATCGCCGTCAAGGCGGCCCGTACCGCGGGGGCGATCATCAACCGGGCATCGATGGACGTCGAGACCGTCAAGGTCAACACCAAGGCACCCAACGACTTCGTCACCGAGGTCGACCACCAGGCCGAGCAGGCCATCATCGAGACCCTGCTGACCGCCTACCCCGGCCACGGCATCCTGGCCGAGGAATCCGGCCGCGAGCACGGCGCCAAGCACAGCGACTTCGTCTGGATCATCGATCCGCTCGACGGCACGACCAACTTCATCCACGGCTTCCCGGTCTACTGCGTGTCGATCGCGCTGTCGTTCCGCGGCAAGATCGAGCAGGCCGTCGTCTACGACCCCTCGCGCAACGACCTGTTCATGGCCTCCAAGGGCCGTGGCGCTTACCTGAACGACAAGCGCCTGCGCGTCTCCAAGCGCAACCGCCTGTCCGACTCGCTGGTGGGCACCGGCTTCCCCTTCCGCAAGGGCGACAACTTCCAGCGCTACATGAAGATCATGGAAACGGTGATGCCCGAGGTGGCCGGCCTGCGCCGCCCCGGCTCCGCCGCGCTGGACCTGTGCTACGTCGCCGCCGGCTACTACGACGGCTTCTTCGAGACCGGCCTGTCGCCCTGGGACATCGCCGCCGGCTCGCTGATGGTCACCGAGGCCGGTGGCCTGATCGGCAACTTCACCGGCGAGCCCGACTTCCTGCACCAGCGCGAGGTCGTGGCCGGCAACCCCAAGGTCTACGGCCAGCTGGTCCAGCTGCTGTCGCCCTTCAGCCGCGTCATCACCGAAGAAGACATGGCGCCGCCGCCGGCCGCCCCGGCGCCCAAGGCCCCGGCCGAGCGCAAGCCGCTGCGCCTGCGCAAGAAGCCCGAGGCCGCCGCGCCGGACGAAGACGCGCCCTTCTGAGCGCAGTGCCTCCGGTGAGCAGGAACGACGCCGCGCCGGTGGGCGCCGACGAGTTCGCGGGGCACACCCCGATGATGCAGCAGTACCTGCGGCTGAAGGCCGGGTTCCCCGAGACCCTGCTCTTCTACCGCATGGGGGACTTCTACGAGCTGTTCTGGGACGACGCCCGCAAGGCGCACCGGCTGCTCGACATCACCCTGACCACCCGCGGCCAGAGCGCCGGCGAGCCGGTGGTCATGGCCGGCGTGCCGGTGCATTCGGTCGAGGGCTACCTGGCCCGCCTGCTCAAGCTGGGCGAGGCGGTGGCCGTGGCCGAGCAGGTGGGCGATGTCGCCACCGCCAAGGGCCCGGTCGAGCGCAAGGTGGTGCGGGTGGTCACGCCCGGCACCGTCACCGATGCCGAACTGCTGGACGACCGCAGCGACACCCTGCTGCTGGCCCTGTACCGCCAGCGCGCCACCTGGGGCCTGGCCTGGCTGGGCCTGGCCAGCGGCCAGCTCGGCCTGGCCGAGTGCAGCGAGCGCGAGCTGGCCGGCTGGCTGTCGCGCCTGAACCCGGCGGAACTGCTGGTCGACCGCGACGAACTCCCCGCCGCGGTGCTGCAGTGCCGCGCCGCCCGCACCCAGCGCCCGACCTGGCAGTTCGACAGCGGCCTGGGCCTGCGCAAGCTGTGCGAGCAGCTGCGCGTGGCCTCGCTCTCGGGCTTCAGCGCCCAGGACCTGACCACCGCCCACGGCGCCGCCGCCGCCCTGCTGTCCTTTGCCGAGCACACCCAGGGCCGTGCGCTGTCGCATGTGCAGACCCTGACGGTCGAGCGCGGCTCCGAGCTGATCGAGCTGCCGCCCGCCACCCACCGCAACCTCGAGCTCACCGAGACCCTGCGCGGCGAGCGCGCGCCCACCCTGCTCTCGCTGCTGGACAGCTGCCGCACCGGCATGGGCAGCCGCGCGCTGCGCCACTGGCTGACCCACCCGCTGCGCGACCGTGCCATCGCCAGTGCGCGCCACGCCGCCATCGCCCGGATGCAGGACAGCGGCACCGACGCCCTGCGCGACGCGCTGCGCCACGTCAGCGACGTCGAGCGCATCACCTCGCGGGTGGCGCTGCGCCAGGTGCGCCCGCGCGAGCTGTCCGGTCTGCGCACCACCCTGGCCGGCCTGCCGGCGCTGCGCGCGGTGGCGCCCTTCGGCACCGCCCTGCTCGACGCCTGCCACGCCGACCTGTCACCCGACCCGACGATCGCCGAGCTGCTGCTGCGCTCGATCGCCGAGGAGCCCGCCGTGCTGCTGCGCGACGGCGGCGTGATCGCCACCGGCTTCGACCCCGAGCTCGACGAGCTGCGCGCCATCGGCCAGAACTGCGACGCCTTCCTGCTCGACCTCGAGGCGCGCGAGCGCGCCCGCACCGGCATCGGCAACCTGCGGGTGCAGTTCAACAAGGTGCACGGCTTCTACATCGAGGTCACCAGCTCCGGCCTGGACAAGGTGCCCGCCGACTACCAGCGCCGCCAGACCCTGAAGAACGCCGAGCGCTTCATCACGCCCGAGCTCAAGACCTTCGAAGACAAGGCGCTGTCGGCGCAGGACCGCGCGCTGGCGCGCGAGAAGCTCCTGTTCGAGCAGCTGCTCGACCAGTTGCAGGCCCACCTGCGCCCACTGGCCGCGCTGGCCCGCGCCCTGGCCACGCTCGATGCCCTGGCGGCGCTGGCCGAGCGGGCCACCACCCTGGGCTGGTGCCAGCCCGAGTTCGTCAGCCACCCGGCGATCGAGATCGAGGCCGGCCGCCACCCGGTGGTCGAGGCCCGTCTGGCCGAGACCGGCGGCGGCGAGTTCATCGCCAACGACTGCCGCCTGGACGCCCGCACCCGGCTGCTGATCGTCACCGGCCCCAACATGGGCGGCAAGAGCACCTTCATGCGCCAGGTGGCGCTGATCGCGCTGCTGGCGGCGATGGGCTCCTTCGTGCCGGCGCGGCGCTGCCGCCTGGGCCCGATGGACGCGATCCACACCCGCATCGGCGCCGCCGACGACCTGGCCAACGCCCAGTCCACCTTCATGCTGGAGATGACCGAGGCGGCCCAGATCATCCACGGCGCCACCGACCAGTCGCTGGTGCTGATGGACGAGATCGGCCGCGGCACCTCCACCTTCGACGGCCTGGCGCTGGCCTCGGCGATCGCCGCCCACCTGCACGACCGCAACAAGGCCTTCACCCTGTTCGCCACCCACTACTTCGAGCTGACCGAGTTCCCGCGCCAGCACGAACGGGCGCAGAACTGGCACGTCAGCGCGGCCGAGAGCGGCGAGGACATCGTCTTCCTGCACGCGATCGAGCCCGGCCCCGCCAGCCGCAGCTACGGCGTGCAGGTGGCCCGCCTGGCCGGCATGCCGCCCAGCCTGGTGCGCCAGGCCCGCGCCACGCTCGAGGCGCTGGAGACCCACTCGCGCGCAGGCGACCTGCAGGTCGACCTGTTCGCCCCGCCGCCGACACCACCGGCGGCCATCCCATCCGAGCTCGAAGAGGCCCTGGCCTCGATCGACCCGGACACCCTCACCCCGCGGGAGGCGCTGGACGCGCTCTACCGCCTCAAGAAACTCACCCCCCAGACCAAGGCCACCCCATGACCTACTGCGTCGGCATCCGGCTCAACGCCGGCCTCGTGTTCCTGTCCGACTCCCGCACCAATGCGGGCCTGGACGCGATCAGCACCTTCCGCAAGATGATGGTCTACGAGAAGCCGGGCGACCGCTTCATGGTGCTGCTGTCCGCCGGCAACCTGAGCATCAGCCAGTCGGTGCGAGAGATCCTGCAGGTCGAGAAGCTGCCCGATGGTGACAACGAGCCGATCACCATCTGGAACGCCAAGAGCATGTTCGACGCCGCCCGGGTGCTGGGCAGCGCGGTGCGCCGGGTCTACGAGCAGGACGGCCCGGCCCTGAAGGCCTCGGGCATCGACTTCAACTGCTCGATGGTGTTCGGCGGCCAGATCGCCGGTGAGGGCCTGCGCATGTTCCTGGTCTATTCGGCCGGCAACTTCATCGAAGCCACCCGCGAGACCTGCTTCTTCCAGATCGGCGAGAGCAAGTACGGCAAGCCCATCCTGGACCGCGTGCTCACCCCCACCACGCCGCTGGACGAGGCCGCCAAGTGCGCCCTGGTGTCGATGGACTCGACCCTGAAGTCCAACCTGTCGGTGGGCCTGCCGCTCGACCTGCTGGTCTACGAGGAAGGCTCGCTGCAGAGCGAGAAGATCGTCTGCATCGACCAGGACAACCCGTACTTCAAGATGATCCACGAGACCTGGGGCCAGCGCCTGCGCGAGGTCTTCGAGGGCATCGACGACCCGATGTGGAGCGGCGGCGCCACCGAGCACCCGCTGCGCACCCCGGACGACCGCTACGAGCCGATGCGCAAGATCACCCGCCCCGAAGACCGCGTGATCTGAGCACCCGCGCCCGCCCATGACCACCCTCGTCTTCTCGCACGGCAACGGCTTTCCCGGCGGCACCTACCGCGTGCTGCACCAGCAGTGGCGCGACGCCGGTTACACGGTGCACGCGGTGGACCGCTTCGGCCACGACCCGGATTTCCCGGTGGCCAGCAACTGGCGGGCGCTGCGCGACGAACTGCTGGCCTTCATCGACCGGGTCAGCCCCGACGAGCCGGTGGTGCTGGTGGGCCATTCGCTGGGCGGCGGCCTGAGCCTGCTGGCCGCGTGCCGCGCGCCGCAGCGCGTGCAGGCGCTGGTGATGCTGGACTCGCCGGTGATCACCGGCTGGCGTGCCCACAGCATCCGCCTGGCCAAGCACACCGGCCTGATCGGACGCGTCTCGCCAGGCAAGGTCTCGCAGCGCCGGCGCCAGCACTGGCCCGACCGCGAGGCGGTCCACGCCCACTTCAAGTCCAAGCCCACCTTCGCGGCCTGGGACGAGCGGGTGCTGCACGACTACGTGCAAGCCGGCTTCGAGGAGAACGAGGGCCAGGTGCGGCTGCGCTTCGCCCGCGAGGTCGAGACCCGCATCTACAACACCCTGCCGCACCACATGCCGGCCCTGTTGCGCCGGCACCCGCCGCGCTGCCCGGTGGCCTTCGTGGCCGGCACCCGATCGGCCGAGATGCGCCAGGCGGGCCTGGCGGGCTCGCGCGCCCTGGCCGGCGAGCGCTTCGTCACCACCGAGGGCTCACACCTCTACCCGATGGAGCGCCCCGACGAGACCGCTCGCCTGGTCCTGCAACTGCTGGACGGCATGGGCGTGAAGCCCTGACGGTCTTCGGGCAGGCCCCCAAACGGCGAGTCGTCGCCGGTCGGTATAATCGCGCTTTACCACCACGGCATTCGTTCGCCGGCCCCGTTCTGAGGGTCGCCGGGTGCCCCATGACATGACCAAGTTCGTCTTCGTCACCGGCGGTGTGGTGTCCTCGCTGGGCAAGGGCATCGCGTCGGCGTCGCTGGCCGCGATCCTCGAATCGCGCGGCCTCAAAGTCACCCTCATCAAGCTGGATCCCTACCTCAACGTGGATCCGGGCACGATGTCCCCGATGCAGCACGGCGAGGTCTTCGTCACCGACGACGGTGCCGAGACCGACCTCGACCTGGGCCACTACGAGCGCTTCATCACGACGCGCATGCGCAAGGCCAACAACTTCACGAGCGGCCAGATCTACAAGTCGGTCCTCGAAAAGGAACGCCGCGGCGACTACCTGGGCAAGACGGTGCAGGTGATCCCGCACGTCACCAACGAGATCCAGGAATACGTCAAGCGTGGCGCCGGCTTCGAGACGCCCGAGGCGGTCGACGTGGCCATCTGCGAGATCGGCGGCACCGTCGGCGACATCGAGTCCCTGCCTTTCCTCGAGGCCGTGCGCCAGCTCAGCCTCAAGCTCGGCGCCGGCAACTCGGCCTTCGTCCACCTCACCTACGTGCCCTACATCAAGGCCGCCGGCGAGCTCAAGACCAAGCCCACCCAGCACACCGTGCAGAAGCTGCGCGAGATCGGCATCCAGCCCGACGCGCTGCTGTGCCGCGCCGACTTCGAGGTGCCGGCCGACGAGCGCGAGAAGATCTCGCTGTTCACCAACGTCGCCCAGCACGGCGTGATCTCGGTCTGGGACGCGGACACCATCTACAAGGTGCCGCGCATGCTCCACGAGCAGGGCCTGGACGACCTCATCTGCCGCAAGCTGCAGCTGCACACCAAGCCGGCTGACCTGAAGACCTGGGACAACCTGGTCCACGAGGTCGAACACCCGAAGGGCGAGGTCACCATCGCCATGTGCGGCAAGTACACCGACCTGTCGGACTCGTACAAGTCGCTCAACGAGGCGCTGCGCCACGCCGGCCTGCACAACCATGCCCGCGTCAAGATCGAGTACGTCGACTCCGAGACCCTGAACGACGGCAACGCCGCCGCCGAGCTGGGCAAGTACGACGCGGTGCTGGTCCCTGGCGGCTTCGGCAAGCGTGGCGTCGAAGGCAAGATCGCCGCCGCCCGCTTCGCCCGCGAGCACAAGGTGCCCTATCTCGGCATCTGCCTGGGCATGCAGGTCGCCACCATCGAGTACGCCCGCCACATGGCCGGCCTCGACGGCGCCAACTCCACCGAGTTCGAGCCCGACGCCCCGCACAAGGTCATTGGCCTGATCGACGAGTGGCAGGACGCCGACGGCTCGATCCAGAAGCGCGACGCCAGCTCGGACCTGGGCGGCACCATGCGCCTGGGCGCCCAGAGCTCCGACGTCAAGCCCGGCACCCTGGCCCACCAGATCTACGGCCCGGTCGTCACCGAGCGCCACCGCCACCGCTACGAGGCCAACGAGCACTACCTCGACCGCCTGCAGGCGGCCGGCCTGGTGATCTCGGCCATCACCCAGCGCGAGAAGCTCACCGAGATGGTCGAGCTGCCCACCAGCGTCCACCCCTGGTACGTCGGCGTGCAGTTCCACCCCGAGTTCAAGTCCACGCCCTGGGACGGCCACCCGCTGTTCAAGAGCTACATCAAGGCCGCGCTGGATCACCAGGCGGCCCGAAAGGCCTGACCACCATGCAGCTCTGCGGTTTCGAAGCCGGCCTCGACCGGCCCTTCTTCCTGATCGCCGGCACCTGCTCCATCGAAGGCCTCGAGCTCTCGCTGGAGGTGGCCGGCCGCCTGAAGGAGGCCTGCGGTGCGCTGGGCATCCCGCTGATCTACAAGGGCTCCTTCGACAAGGCCAACCGCTCCTCGGGCACCACCGCCCGTGGCGTGGGCCTGGAAAAGGGCCTGCAGATCCTGGACGAGGTGCGCCGCCAGACCGGCCTGCCGGTGCTGACCGACGTCCATGACGAGGCCCAGGTGGCCGAGGTGGCCAGTGTCGTCGACGTGCTGCAGACCCCGGCCTTCCTGTGCCGCCAGACCGACTTCATCCGCGCGGTGGCCAAGTCGGGCAAGCCGGTCAACATCAAGAAGGGCCAGTTCCTCGCGCCCTGGGACATGAAGAACGTCATCGACAAGGCCCGCGCCGCCGCGCAAGAGGCCGGCCTGTCCGAAGACCGCTTCCTGGCCTGCGAGCGCGGCGTGAGCTTCGGCTACAACAACCTGGTCGCCGACATGACCAGCCTGGCCGAGATGCGCAAGTCGGGTGCCCCGGTGGTGTTCGACGTGACCCACTCGGTCCAGAAGCCCGGCGGCCTGGGCGGTGCCAGCGGCGGTGCCCGCGAGATGGTGCCCGTGCTGGCCCGTGCCGGCGTGGGCGTGGGCGTGGCCGGTCTCTTCATGGAGACCCACCCCGACCCCGCCAAGGCCTGGAGCGACGGCCCGAACGCGGTGCCTCTGCGGCACATGCGGGCCCTGCTCGAGCAGCTCGTGGCGATCGACCGCGTGGTCAAGAGCCAGCCGCTGCTGGAAAACGACTTCAACGCCTGAGCCCGACCATGCCCGCTGCGTACATCATCGCCGACGTCACCGTGACGGATGCCGACAAGATGGCGCAGTACCGGCAGTGGAGCAGCCGCGCCATGGCCGAGCACGGGGCCGAGGTCCTCGTGCGCGGCGGTGACGCCGCGCCGCTCGAGGGCGACTGGGCCCCCACCCGGATCGTCGTGCTGAAGTTCGCCGCCGGCCGCCAGGCCGCGCGCGCCTTCTACGACAGCCAGACCTACACCGAGGCCCGCCGCGTGCGCGAGGGCGCCGGCGTGATGCGCATGGTCGTCGTCGACGGGGTGGACTGAGACCCTTCACTTGATCCGCGCAGGTAACCGATCCCCGGCATGCTGCGCGACGCGATTCCAATCTTTTGCAAAACGGAGATGAAGCATGAGTGCCATCGTTGACATCGTCGGCCGCGAGGTCCTGGACAGCCGCGGCAACCCCACCGTCGAGTGCGACGTGCTGCTGGAAAGCGGCACCCTGGGCCGCGCCGCCGTGCCCTCGGGCGCCTCCACCGGCTCGCGCGAGGCCATCGAGCTGCGCGACGGCGACAAGGGCCGCTACCTGGGCAAGGGCGTGCTCAAGGCCGTCAACAACATCAACACCGAGATCTCCGAGGCGGTGCTGGGCCTGGACGCCACCGAGCAGTCCTTCCTGGACAAGACCCTGATCGACCTGGACGGCACCGACAACAAGGGCCGCCTGGGCGCCAACGCCATGCTGGCGGTGTCGATGGCCGTGGCCCGCGCCGCCGCCGAGGAGTCCGGCCTGCCCCTGTACCGCTACTTCGGCGGCATGGGCGCGGTGCAGCTGCCCGTGCCGATGATGAACGTCATCAACGGCGGCGCCCACGCCAACAACAGCCTGGACCTCCAGGAGTTCATGATCATCCCGGTGGGCGCCCCGACCTTCCGTGAAGCCCTGCGCTACGGCGCCGAAGTCTTCCACGCGCTGAAGAAGCTGGTCGACGCCAAGGGCATGAGCACCACCGTGGGCGACGAGGGCGGCTTCGCCCCCAACCTGCCCAGCCACGAGGCCGCGATCCAGCTGATCCTCGAGGCCATCGACAAGGCCGGTTTCACCGCCGGTGAGCAGATCGCCATCGGCCTGGACTGCGCCGCCAGCGAGTTCTACAAGGACGGCAAGTACCACCTCGAAGGCGAGGGCCTGACCCTGACCGCCACCGAGTGGACCGACATCCTGGCCACCTGGTGCGACAAGTACCCGATCATCTCGATCGAGGACGGCATGCACGAGGGCGACTGGGAAGGCTGGAAGATCCTGACCGACCGCCTGGGCAAGAAGGTGCAGCTGGTGGGCGACGACCTGTTCGTCACCAACACCAAGATCCTGAAGGAAGGCATCGAGAAGGGCATCGCCAACTCGATCCTCATCAAGATCAACCAGATCGGCACCCTGAGCGAGACCTTCGCCGCCATCGAGATGGCCAAGCGCGCCGGCTACACCGCCGTCGTGTCGCACCGCTCGGGCGAGACCGAAGACAGCACCATCGCCGACATCGCGGTGGGCCTGAACGCCGGCCAGATCAAGACCGGCTCGCTCTCGCGCTCGGACCGCATGGCCAAGTACAACCAGCTGCTGCGCATCGAGGAAGACCTGGGCGACGTGGCCGTGTACCCGGGCCGTGCCGCGTTCTACAACCTGAAGTGATGCCGTGAGTGGTGGCCCGCTCCCCCGGGCCGCGCTCGCGTACCATCACGCCATCATGCGGCTCGTCCCCATCGTCATCGCGGTCCTGCTCCTGCTCGTGCAGGCGGAGCTGTGGTTCGGCAAGGGGGGCGTGCCCCATGTGATGGCGCAACAGGCCGAACTGGCCGAACAGCAGGCCGCCAACGACGCCCTGCGCACCCGCAACGACCGCATGGCCGCCGAGGTCGCCGACCTCAAGGAAGGCCTGGAGATGGTCGAGGAAAAGGCCCGGCGCGAGCTGGGCATGGTCCGGCCCGACGAGACCCTGATCGTCGTCTCCGGACCCCGCCACTGACCCCCCCGGATGATCGACTCGCTGCTGCAGGCGGTGGCACCGCTGTTCGTGCCGCTGGCCACGCTGGGCGGCAGCCCGGTCACCCCCGCTGAACTGCTGGGCGTGGCCCTGTCGCTGGCCATGGTCGTGGCCAACATGCGCGTGCACCCGGTGGCCTGGCCGCTGGCCATCACCAGCTCGGCCCTCTATGCCCTGCTGTTTCTCGAGGTCAAGCTCTACGGCGAGGCCGGTCTGCAGCTGTTCTTCATCGCCATGGCCGCCTGGGGCTGGTGGAGCTGGCTGCGCGGCACCGGGGCCGATGGTTCGCCGCTGCGCGTGCGCCGGTTGGGCCCTGCCGCGCGCGCTCGCGTGCTGCTGCTGACCCTGCTGGCCTGGCCGCTGCTGGGCCTGCTGCTGCAGCGGGCCACCGATTCCAGCACCCCTTGGCTGGACGCCCTGCCCACCGTGGGCAGCATCGCCGGCACCTGGCTGCTGGGCCGCAAGCTGCTCGAGAACTGGCCCGCCTGGGTGGCGGTCAACCTGGTGTCGATCGCCCTGTTCGCGGTCAAGGGCCTGTGGCTGACCGTCGGCCTGTACACGCTGTTCGCGCTGATGGCCGTGGCCGGCTGGCACGCCTGGCGACGCCTGGACCATGGCCACGCCCTGGCCTGAGCCCGCCGCGGGCGCCCTGGTGCTGGCCGTGCTGGGCGCGGAGTGCACCGGCAAGACCACCTTGGCCGAAGTGCTGGCGCGCCGCCTGTCCGAAGACACCGGCTGGCCCTGCGCCCATGTGGGCGAACACCTGCGCGACTGGTGCGAGGCCACCGGCCGCACCCCGCGCGCCGACGAGCAGGCCGACATCGCGCTGGAACAGGCCCGACGCATCGCCTTGGCCAGCCAGACCCACCGGGTGGTGGTGGCCGACACCACGCCACTGATGACCGCGGTCTACCACCAGGAGGTCTTCGGACTCGACACGCTCGACGCCCAGGCCCTGGCCTGGCACCGGCGCTGCACCTTCACCCTGCTGACCGCGCTGGACCTGCCCTGGCAGGCCGACGCCCACCTGCGGGACGGCCCCGCCGTGCAGACGCGCGTCGATGCGCGGGTGCGGGCGCTCCTGATGCAGGCGGGATTGCCCTTCGCGGTGGTGCGCGGGCGCGGCCCGGCCCGGCTGGAGTCGGCCCTGGACGCGGTCGCGCCCACCCTGCGACGACGCGCCCAACCCGGCCGCGGCCTGTTCACCCGCCTGGCCGAGCGCGAGGCGGACCAGCCGGCCTGGCCCTGGCGCTGCGACAACTGCGATCAGCCCGACTGCGAACACGCGCTGCAGTCGCTGCGCCGCTGAGGGCCCGCGGCGCAACGCCAGCGCCGCCCTCGGCGCCCGGATCGGGTTCAGTGGTGGGTGTCGCTGCCCGGCGGCTGGTTGTGGCCCGGCGTGAACATCTCGCCCACGTCCACCGCGTCGTAGCGGTAATGCCGGCCACAGAACTCGCAACCCACCTCGATCTCGCCACGCTCGGCGAGGATCGAATCGGCCTCTTCACGACCCAGGGACGTGAGCATGCCCCGCACCCGCTCGGCCGAGCAGCTGCACGCGAAGCGCGGCGCCAGCGGCTCGAAGCGGGTCACCGTCTCTTCCCAGAACAGGCGGCGCAGGATGGTGTCGGCGTCCAGCGTCAGCAGCTCGTCACGGGTCAGCGTGGCGGCCAGGTGGGCGATGCGGTTGAAGGCCTCGGACAGGCCGATCTCGTCCTCGTTCTTGCGACCGCCCAGGTTGCCTTCACCCTCGACCGGCAGGCGCTGGATCAGCAGGCCGGCGGCGATCTCGTCGTTGGCCGCCAGCACCAGGCGGGTGTCGAGCTGCTCGGACTGCAGCATGTAATGCTCCAGCACCTGCGACAGCTGCTGCAGCGGCTCGCGCTGGTCACCGTGCAGCGGCACCACGCCCTGGTAGGGCTGCTGGCCGGGCATGCGGTCCTTGGGGTCCAGGGTGATCGCGCAGCGGCCCTGGCCGTGCACGTTCAACAGGGCCTCAAGCCGGGCGCCTTCGGGGACCTCGCCCACCACCTTGGCGGTCACCCGGAACCCCAGGTCCGAGGTGGACTCGGCCACGGCCAGCTTGACCGGGCCATCGCCCATGACCTGCAGCAGCAGCGCCCCGTTGAACTTGATGTTGGCCTGCATCAGCGTGGACGCGGCCGCCATCTCGCCCAGCAGCGATCGGACCTCGGCCGGAAAGGCACCAGCCTCCTGACGCCGGGTCAGGACTTCCTTCCAGCTGTCGGTCAGCCGCACCAGCATGCCGCGCACGGGCAGGCCATCGAAGATGAATTTGTGGAGTTCGCTCATGACAAAAAGCCGCCGACTGCCTGGATGCAGCGGCGGCATGCGGGTGCAGATGGGGACGGCACCCGGGATTGCCAGGGCGCCAAAGGGGATAATTTTACGGATGGACGTCCGAACCGAAGCGCTGAGGGTCTTGCTGATCGCCGACCCCGAGGCCAAATGCGCTGCCACCACCGCGCTGCACCAGGCCCTGCAGGCCGGCCAGGCCACGATCGACCCCTTGGCCACCCTGCACACCGACCGGCCGCTGCCCGGGCGTCCGCCACTGCCGCGTCTGGTGCCGGTGGTGCAGGTGCCGCGGCGCTCGCCCTTCACGCCCGCAGGCCGCGCGGCCCTGCTGCATGCGGTCTGCCACATCGAGTTCAACGCCATCAACCTGGGCCTGGACGCCTGCTGGCGCTTTGCCGGCATGCCGCCCGACTTCTACCGCGACTGGCTGCAGGTGGCCGCCGAAGAGGCCCTGCACTTCCGCCTGCTGCGCGACCACCTGCGCACCCTGGGCCACGACTATGGCGACTTCGACGCCCACGACGGCCTGTGGACCATGTGCGAGCGCACCGCCGACGACATCGTCGCGCGCATGGCCCTGGTGCCGCGTACCCTCGAGGCACGCGGCCTGGACGCCACGCCCCCGATGCAGGCCCGCCTGGCCAAGGCCGGTGACCACGCCGCCGTGGCCATCCTGGACACCATCCTGCGCGACGAGGTCGGCCACGTGGCGATCGGCAACCACTGGTACCAGTGGCTCTGCACGCGCGACGGTCTGGACGCGCTGGCGCTGTACCCCGAACTGGCCAGGCGCCACGAGGCGCCCCGCCTGCGCCCGCCCCTGAACCTGGACGCCCGGCGCCGCGCCGGTTTCTCCGAGGCCGAACTGCAACGCCTGGCGGCCGATGCCGCCTGAGCGGCATGCGACTTGCAACAAACCCCGATGCGTTTGGCGAATCATTCGCCCGGCGTCGTCATAAACTGCCCGTTTTGCACATACGGCCCCCCGTTTCGGCCGCAAAGGAGTCCCATGGCCCACACTGATACCCGTCGTTTCCTGAAGGTTGCCGGCGCCCTGCTGACCGGTCTGGTGCTGGCCGCCTGCGGCAAGCAGGAAGCCCCGGCCACCGCCGCCAGCGCCCCCGCCGCCGCCCCCTCGGCCGCCGCCCCGGCGCCCAAGGTCTACACCGTCGGCACCGACGCCGCCTATGCTCCCTTCGAGTTCCAGAACGAGAAGGGCGAGATCGTCGGCTTCTCGGTCGACCTGCTGACCGCCGTCGCCGAAAAGGGCGGCTTCCAGGTCAAGTTCGTCAACACCCCCTGGGAAGGCATCTTCAATGCCCTCGGTCAGGGCGACCGTGACCTGCTGATCTCCTCGATCACGATCACCGACGAGCGCAAGCAGACGATGGACTTCTCCGACGCCTACTTCGACGCGATCCAGCTGATCGCGGTGAAGGAGGCCTCCAAGGTCGCCAAGTTCGACGACCTCAAGAAGCTCAAGGTCGGCGTGCAGACCGGCACCACCGGCGACGAGGTCGTGACCAAGCTGCAGGGCAAGACCGCCACCACCACCAAGCGCTTCGAGTCCACCCCGCTGGCCCTGAAGGAGCTGGAGGCCGGTGGCGTCGACGCCGTGGTCGCCGACAACGGCGTGGTGATCCACTACGTGGCCAACAACCCGGGCGCCAAGTTCAAGACCGTGGCCGACACCAAGTCCTTCGCCCCCGAGCAGTACGGCATCGCCGTCAAGAAGGGCAACGCCGAGCTGCTGGCCATGGTCAACAAGGGCCTGGCCGCGATCAAGGCCGACGGCACCTACGCCGCGATCTACAAGAAGACCTTCGGCACCGAGCCGGCAGCCGCCGCGGCGCCCGCCTCGGCCGCGTCGAACTGATCGCCGCCGTCAAGAGGATCTGACCCATGGACTTGCGTTGGGGCATTCTGGCCGGCTACTGGCCCTTGTTCATGGAAGGCCTGCTGACCACGGTGAAGATCACCGTGGTCGCCATCGCGGTGGGCCTGGTGCTGGGGGCGGTGTTCGGGCTGATCAGCAGCTCGCGCGACGCGCCCCGCCCCAAGTCCGCGCTGCTGGATTGGGGAATGAAGGGACTGCGCGGGCTCACGCTGGCGTATGTCACCTTCTTCCGCGGCACGCCCCTGTTCGTGCAGATCCTGCTGGTGCACTTCGCGGTCATGCCCGCGCTGGTGCACCCCGAGAGCGGCCTGCTGCTCGCCGGCGAGACCGCGCGCACCTTCCGCCAGGAATACGGCGCGTTCTTCTCGGGGGCCGTGGCCCTGTCGCTGAACGCGGGGGCCTACATCTCGGAGATCTTCCGCGCCGGCATCGAGAGCATCCACCGCGGCCAGACCCAGGCCGCCTGGAGCCTGGGCCTGACCCACGGCCAGGCGATGCGCCACGTGATCCTGCCGCAGGCCTTCCGCCGCATGGTGCCGGCCCTGGTCAACGAGGGGGTCACCCTGATCAAGGATTCGTCCCTGGTCTCGGCGATCGGTCTGGCCGAACTGGCCCTGGCCGCTCGCACCGTGGCCGGCGCCTACTCGCGCTACTGGGAGCCCTACCTGGCCATCTCGGCCCTGTACCTGGTGCTCACGCTGGTGCTGTCCACGCTGGCCAAGCGCCTGGAGGCGCCCGCCCACCTGCGCGGTCGCTGAACCGCACCGCGCCCCTCGCACGGCAGCCCTCGGGCTGCCGTTTTTCATTCAGGGCGAATCGAAGAAGTAGCGCTTCAGGCCGGCCAGCACCATCTCGGTGGCGATCGCGGTCAGCACCAGGCCCATCAGCTTCTCGAGCGCCGACACCATCGGCGTGCCGATCAGCTTGCGGATGCGCTCGGCCGAGACCATCACCACGGTGCTGACGGCCATCGCCAACGTCAGCGCCCCCACCCAGGACCACAGCTTCTCGGGCTGACGAGAGGCCAGCAGCAGCACCGTGGCCATGGCCGAGGGACCGGCCAGCAGGGGCACGGCCAGCGGAAAGATCATCGGCTCACGGCTGCCGTCGGTCGCGTAGATCTCGCCGCCGGACGCGAAGATCATGCGGATCGCGATGATCAGCAGGATCACGCCACCGGCCACCTCGAGCGAGCGCTCGGACAGGTGCATGATGGAGAGGAAGCCGTCGCCGGCCACCATGAAGGCCAGCAGCACGCCAAAGGCGATGCCCGCCTCGCGCAGGGCCACCAGACGCCGGCGCTCGGGGGCCACGCCCCGCATCACCGAGATGAAGATCGGCAGGCTGCCGAAAGGGTCCAGCACCAGCAGCAAGAGCACCAGCGCAGAGGCAAAGGTATGGTCCATCGGTGGATTGTGCATCGCCCCCATCGCCCCGACCGCTCACCCCTTCGCCCACCGCCGGCGCCGCGAAAGTTGCAGGAAAACGACGCTTGGTGTCCTCGAATGACACTTGGCCCGCCCGAAAACGCCATCCGTTCAAACCCGCACCGTAAACTGCCGCCACGACGCCATCAGAGCGCCTGGCCGTCCGGGCTGACCCGCTCCGAAACGGCTCACTGCAACCTACTGACACAAGGTACCCCATGAAGAAGACTCTCGTCCTCTCCGCCCTGGCTGCCGCCTGCGTGGCGCCCGCTTTCGCCCAATCGTCCGTCACCGCCTACGGCCGCCTGAACGTGACCCTGGAGTCGCGCAAGACCGGCGACACCACCGACAAGGGCGTGTTCAACAACGCCTCGCGCATCGGCTTCAAGGGCACCGAAGACCTGGGTGGCGGCCTGAAGGCTGGCTTCCAGATCGAATCCGGCTTCAACCCCGCCACCGGCGCCGCCGCCGGCACCTTCTGGGGCCGCCAGTCCGAGATCAACCTGTCCGGCTCGTTCGGCATGATCCGCCTGGGCAACTTCACCTCGGAAGCCTACTTCGCCACCGCTGACTACATCAGCATGCAC